>NZ_LNIZ01000001.1 GCF_001469025.1 Trueperella bernardiae
ATCTGGTGGCGATTGCGGCTGATGGTTCGATGTATGCCTACGCCGGTGCCGCCGACGGTGGTGTGTATGGCGCGGGCAAGATCGGTCACGGCTGGGATTCCTTCGTCCAGGCCACCATCCCCGGTGATGTGGATGGGGACGGCAGGCTTGACCTGGTCGGTATCCGCGAGGATGGTGCCATGTTCGCCTACAAGAACCAGGCCAATGGCTGGTGGGGCGCTGCCCGCCAGGTCGGACATGGCTGGCAGGCGATGATCGCCATTAGCTAGACACGGTGGGTGGTAGCCTAGGCTGCCACCCACCGGCACGCCGGCCTATCAGTGCGGGCCCCGGAATCTCCGGGGCCCGCACCCATGTCTGGCGGCCAGCCCGACACAACTCGTGAATATACCGGCTACCGATTCCTATACGCCCCTGGCACACCTCTGGTTCACGAGTTCCGCCGACCGCTATCTGTGGAGTGTGCCGATGGCTTCCCCAGCGTCGTTGTAGACCGACATCTCGTCGCCGTCCACGGTCGCACTCGACACGTCTGCGAGCCACGTGTCCACGCCCTCGCAGTACTTGAGCGTGGCGAATACCTCGGTGAATTGGATCTTATCCGCCGCCGCGCTCCAGTGGCCGCCCATGTCGTTGCAGCCGTCGCTACCGGAGAGGGTGCCGTCGTCAGCCAACTCGAGGTAGACGGCCTCGTTCTCGGCGTCCGTCCACGTGCCGACTGCCGAGGCGCCGCCTTGCGTCGAACAGCCCGCCATCAGCAGTGCCGCGCCGATGATGAATCCCAGCCTGCGTCCTCGCCTCATCGTGATCTCCTTCCGTCAAGCTACCCGAATACTACCCGCCGATTGTCTCACGCTTGAGTTCCCGGAGTGTTAGAGCCCCAGCACCGCCTTCGCGATGAGGAAGTAGACGATCAGGCCGCTGGCGTCCACGAACGTGGAGATGAACGGGTTGGAGAACACGGCCGGATCCACGCCCAGCTTTTTGGCGATCATGGGCATGACGCCGCCGATGCTCGCCGCGATCGTACAGATGCCAAGGAGCGTGAGCCCGATCGTGATGCCGATCGATACCCCGAAGATCGCGCCCGTGATGAGGGCCCCGAGCGTGCCGAGTAGCGCGCCGAGCGTGAGCCCTACGGAGAATTCGCGGCCGAGCACCCGCACCAGGTCCGAGTTGCCGACGTCGCCGAGCGCGATCGCGCGCGTCACCGTGGTGGCCGCCTGGTTGCCTGTGTTGCCGCCCGTGCCGATCAATAGCGGCACGAACAGGGCCAGGGCCGTGACTTGCGCGAGCGTTGCCTCGAAGAGGGAGAGCACGTGGACCGTGAGCGTGGCGCCGATCGCCAGGACGAGCAGCCACACGATGCGCGAACGAACGAGTGAACGCACCGGCGTGGAAAAATAGGGCCGCCCGAGGGGCTCCACACCGCCGGAGAGGGCCGTGTCTTCGGTCTCGGCGTGCTCGATGATGCGGCCGGCGTCGTCAACTGTGAGAATACCGAGCAGGCGCCCCTCCCGGTCAACGATCGGCATGGCGAGCAGGCGAAGCTCGATGCACAGGCGCGCGGTTTCCTCCGCGGAGGCGTAGGCGCTCGCGGGGTGGACGGTGGACATGAGGTCGCCGATCTTGTCCTCCGCCTTCGCGCCCAACAGCTGACGCAGGCCGACGACGCCGACCACGCGCCGCGCGTCGTCAACCACCGGGATCGTGTAGACCGTTTCGGCGTCTTCGAGGTGATTCTGGATCCGCGCGAGGGTCTCGCCTGCGGTGTATGTTTCGCGGGTGGAGACGACGTGCGGGGACATGCGCCGGCCGATCGAATCCTTCGGGTAGCCGAGCAGGTTGGTGGTGTGGCGGCGCTTCTCGCCGGAGAGGCCCTGGAGGAGGCGGGTGGAGAGGTTGGCGGGGAGCTCGTCGAGGAGGAGGGCGCGGTCGTCGGGGTCAAGGCCGTCGAAGATCTCCACGACTTCCTTGTTTTGCAATCCCTTGATGAGGTCGGACTGCTGGCGCGGTCTCAGGATGTCGAAGACGGCGGTCGCGCGATCCTTGGGCAGGAGCCGGTAGAAGATGGGCTGCTGGTCTTCGGGAAGGCGCTCGAGGATGTCGGCGGTCTGGGCGGGGCTGGCGGGGGAGATGTGTGCGATGACTTTGGCGAACTCGCCGGTGGAGAGCTCGGGCTGGATGGTCTCAAGGACGGTGGTGACATCAACGTGACGGGTCATGGTGATTCCTAACTGTGGGCCAACATTGGCTCAATCCACCACGCCCTCTGGTGCCATAAGCGCGCAATTTAGGCGCGCATGGGCAGGCGGCCGCCTGGCAGGGAGGGCGTGGTCTTCCATCGGTGACGAGAACTGTCACTGTTCACGGGTCCTCACCTCACTTTCAGCGGTCGGCAATAGGCGCCCTCCAGTGTAGTCACTATTGTGGCGCCTTGCTATCGCGCAGGTCGCACCTCACAGCGTTGGCTCACGACGCCGAAGCCCCAGTCGCGTCCGCGGTGCGGGCTTCGCTGTCAGCCATGAACGTCGAAACTTGTCGGAGGCCGCCCGTAGACTGGTGGGAAAGCTGATCAACGTGGAGGAATCATGGAATACAGGCGGATGGGCGAATCCGGACTGACGGTCTCGGTGCTCGGTTACGGAGCGAACAACCTGGGCCGGGCGGGGACGATGAGCGAGGACGCGAAGGGTGCGGCCGCCGTCGTGAACGCGGCACTGGACGCCGGGATCACGTATTTTGATTCGGCCAATGTCTATGGAAAGCGGACGGGTCTGTCCGAGGAGCTGCTGGGTAAGGCGCTTGGCACGCGGCGCGATGAGGCCGTGATCGCCACGAAGTTCGGCATGCGGCTGAAGGAAGATGTGCCGCACAGTGCGCGCGGCTCGCGCCGCTACATGCTCGCCCGGCTGGAGGATTCGCTGCGCCGGCTCGGTACCGACTACATCGACCTGTATTACTACCATTCGCCTGACCCGCTCACGCCCCTGGAAGAGACCGTGGACGCGCTGGAGGGGGCGGTGGACGCGGGTAAGATCCGTTACTACGCCGTGTCCAACATGGCCGGCTGGCAGACGGCGGCCACCGCGGAGCTCGCTAGCCGCGGCAAGCTCGTGGCCACCCAGAACCACTACAACCTCATAGACCGGCGCGCCGAGCAGGAGATCCTGCCCGCGGCCCGCTACTACGGCCTGGGCGTGGTGCCCTACTTCCCTCTGGCAGCCGGGCTGCTGACGGGCAAGTACACCGACAGCGCGCCCGAGGGTGGGCGGCTAAAGGCGGGCGACCCCAAGCTCGAGGCGGCTGACATGGACCAGCTGCGCTGCTTCCGCGGTTTTTGCGACGAGCGGGGGCTGGCCCAGGCCGACGTCGCTATTGCGTGGCTTGCTCACCAGGAGCCGGTGGCCTCCATCATCGCCGGGGCCACCAAGCCCGAGCAGATCGAGTCGAACGCGAAGGCCGTGAGCCTCACGCTGTCTGACGCGGACCTGGCGGCCCTCGACCAGATCTTCCCGCCGGCCACCAAGGTGGCGCTGTTTTAGGCCGAACGCGCAAAGGGCGCGGAAACGCGCCAGTTTGTGGTTCCTTTCATGGCGAGGAATGAGGGGAAGAGCGCGCCGGTGAACTATGATGAACGGTGGTGTGTGCCATGGGCACACGTGTAGCTATAAATGGACGTATCGTCCCTAACTCGAGTGGAGTACTGTGAAGCAGATCGTAGAGAACATCAGCGAGACCCGCGCCAAGCTGAGCGTGGAGGTCCCTGCCGAGGAATTTGACGCGGATTACGACAAGGCCGCCAAGGAGCTGTCCAAGCAGGTGTCGATCCCCGGCTTCCGTGCGGGTAAGGCGCCGCGCCGCGTGGTCGAGTCCAAGATTGGCCGCGGCTACATCATCGAGCAGGCCATCAACGACAACCTGGACAAGTACTACCAGGTCGCCGTCAAGGAGACCGGAATCGTCCCGATGTCGCGCCCCGAGGTGGAGATCAACGAGGTCCCGGAGATGAAGGGCAAGGATGACACGTCGGCCCTGAAGTTCACGGTTGAGGTGGACATCCGCCCGGAGATCTGGATGCCGAACCCGGCCGACTTCACGGTGGAGGTCCCGGCGGTTGAGGTCACGGACGCGGACGTGGAGGCCGAGCTCGAGGCCCTGCGCGAGCGCTTCGCTACCCTCACCACGGTCGACCGCCCGGCCGCTGAGGGCGACTACGTCAACATCGACCTCGTGGCCAAGATCGGCGAGGAGGAGGTGGACGACGTCGCTGGCGTGTCCTACCGCATCGGTGACGGCAACATGCTCGAGGGCCAGGACGCCGCGCTCACCGGCGCCACCGCCGACTCCACGGTCGAGTTCACCGCCAAGCTTGCTGGCGGC
Source organism: Trueperella bernardiae (assembly GCF_001469025.1). Lineage (GTDB taxonomy): Bacteria > Actinomycetota > Actinomycetes > Actinomycetales > Actinomycetaceae > Trueperella > Trueperella bernardiae. Next base: position 4,384 of record NZ_LNIZ01000001.1, read on the forward strand.
GAGCACGAGGGCGAAGAGGCCGAGGTGACTATCACGGTTCACTCGGTCAAGGAGTCCGTGCTTCCCGACGCCGACGACGACTTCGCGCAGATTGCCTCCGAGTTTGACACGATCGCCGAGCTCAAGGATTCGTTGCGTGAGACCGCGCAGAAGACCAAGGCCGACTCCCAGCTTTCGGGCGCCTACCAGGCTCTGGTTGACCAGCTTATCGAGGCCTCCGACTTCCCACTGCCCGAGGGCACGATCGAGGAGGAGATCGCCAACCACCTGCGCAGCGAGGGTAAGGAGGAAGGCGACCCGCACGGCGAAGAGGTCCGCGGTGAGATCGAGGAGTCGCTGCGCTCCCAGCTCCTGCTCGACACGTACGCCCAGGCGTTCAAGGTCAATGTGGGCCAGGAAGAGCTGGTTGAGTTCCTGGTGACCCAGGCCCAGATGTACGGCATGGACCCGAACCAGTTCATCCAGGCCGCCGTCTCCACCGGCCAGCTCAACGCCTTCGCTGGCGAGCTCGCCCGTAACAAGGCGATCATGGCTGCCCTGCGCCTCGCCCAGGTCAAGGACGCGAACGGCAACGCGGTGGACGTGGACGCGATCCTTGGCGATCGCCCGGAGAACGAGGTGGTCCCCGAGTTCACTGCCAAGCCCGCCAAGAAGGCCCCGGCCAAGGCTGCGAAGGCCGAAAAGGCTGACAAGGCTGAGAAGAAGGCCAAGAAGGCGGAAGCTCCGGCGGCTGAGAACGCTGGCGCGTTCGATCCGGCCGAGCACAAGGTGGACGAGGTCCTGGCCTACGTTGAGGGCGCGGATGATGCCGAAAAGGCCCGCGTGCTCGAAGCCGAGAAGAACGGCAAGGCTCGCAAGACCCTCATCTCTAAGCTCGAGGCTTAAGCCAAACGTGGGGGCGGGAGCGGCGGTGGCTGCTCCCGCCCCTTCCTATGTGCCAACAGCGAAAAGTCGGTGCTTCGGGAATGGCCGGGCGCGGGGGAGTCGTTAGGATCGATTGAGAAAAACGCGCCGCCACGGGCGCGCAGTACTACATCCGCCCATGGGGCGAAGGAGGGGCGTCATGCCACAATCAGGTGGGGCAGGCCAAGGCCTTGCGCTTGGAGATTCGATTTTTAATCGGCTCCTAAAGGAAAGGATCATCTGGCTGGGTGATCAGGTGACGGACGAGCTTGCGAACATGATTTCCGCCCAGCTCCTGCTGCTGGCCGCCGAGGATCCGGATAAGGACATCTACCTCTACATCAACTCGCCGGGCGGCTCCGTCACGGCGGGCATGGCGATCTTTGACACGATGCAGTACATCAAGCCCGATGTGGCGACCGTGGGCATGGGCCTGGCGGCGTCGATGGGCCAGTTCCTGCTGACGGCGGGGGCGAAGGGCAAGCGCTACATCACCCCGCACACTCGCGTCCTCATGCACCAGCCGCTTGGCGGCGTGCAGGGCACGGCCACCGAGATCCGCATCAACGCTGACCTCATTCTCCAGATGAAGGAAGAGCTCTCGGCGCTGAACGCGAAGCACACCGGCAAGTCGGTGGAGCAGATCCTCGAGGATTCTGACCGGGATCGCTGGTTCACCGCCCAGGAGGCACTCGAGTACGGGTTCGTTGACCACATTATCGAAAGCTCGTCGGCCGTGGTTGGCGGCGGTGGCGTGGACCGCGGGGCCTCTACCGAGTCGGATAACTAAGGAGCGCATGATGCACGGACTTTCCCTTTCTTCCCAGCTCGCTGGGGGCACGGCACCGCAGATGCCGTCCAATCGCTATGTCCTGCCCAGCTTTGAGGAGCGCACGCCCTATGGATACAAGCGCCAGGACCCGTACGCGAAGCTGTTCGAGGATCGCATCATCTTCCTCGGCGTGCAGGTGGATGACGCCTCGGCTGACGATGTCATGGCCCAGCTCCTCGTCCTGGAGTCCCAGGATCCGGAGTCGCCGATCACGATGTACATCAATTCCCCGGGCGGCTCGTTCACGGCACTGACCGCGATCTACGACACGATGCAGTACGTCAAGCCCGAAATCCAGACGGTGTGCCTGGGCCAGGCGGCCTCCGCCGCAGCCGTCCTGCTGGCCGGCGGATCGCCGGGCCGCCGCCTCGCGCTGCCGAACGCCCGCGTGCTCATCCACGAGCCGGCGATGCAAGGCGCCCAGGGCCAGGCCTCGGACATCGCGATCATTGCCGAGGAGATGGACCGCATGAACCAGTGGCTGATCGATACCCTCGCCCGCCACACGGGCCAGGATGCGGCCACGATCGAGAAGGACATCTCACGCGACAAGATCCTCACGGCCGAGCAGGCTAAGGATTACGGCATCGTTGATCAGGTGCTGGTCTCCCGCAAGGTCACGCGCCAGGACGGCTAGGCGGGCCGATCGTTACGGACGGGGGTGGTGCACTGCGCCGCCCCCGTCAATTCATGGCGCGCCACACTGGAGATGTGGGCCTTTTTAGTGTGGAATTGAGGGGATAGAGGAAAGAGGTTGAACGATGACTCGTACCGCAGACGCGGCCGACATGCTCAAGTGTTCGTTTTGCCAAAAGAGCCAGCGCCAGGTCCGTAAGCTGATCACGGGCTCGGGCGTCTATATCTGCAACGAGTGCATTGAGCTGTGCAATGAGATCATCGCCGAGGAGTTCGGCAATTCGGAGGAGGGCGCCCAGCAACAGGCGGACCTGCCCACCCCGCGCGAGATTTATGACTTCCTCAACGAGTACGTGATCGGCCAGGATGCGGCCAAGCGCACGCTTGCCGTCGCCGTCTACAACCATTACAAGCGCATCCGCTCCCTGTCCTCCGTGCCGGAGTCGAAGAAGGATGACCACGTCGAGATCGGCAAGTCCAACATTCTTCTTATTGGCCCCACGGGCACGGGCAAGACGTATCTGGCGCAGACTCTGGCGAAGATCCTCAACGTGCCCTTCGCGATTGCCGACGCCACGGCGTTGACCGAGGCGGGGTACGTGGGTGAGGACGTGGAGAACATCCTGCTCAAGCTCATCCAGGCCGCCGACGGCGACGTGGCGCGTGCCGAGCAGGGCATCATTTACATTGACGAGATCGATAAGATTTCGCGCAAGTCGGAAAACCCCTCGATCACCCGCGACGTGTCCGGGGAGGGCGTGCAGCAGGCGTTGCTGAAGATCATTGAGGGCACGGTGGCGGCGGTGCCGCCGCAGGGCGGGCGCAAGCACCCCCAGCAGGAGTTCATCGAGATCGACACGTCGAACGTACTGTTCATCGTGGCGGGCGCGTTCGCCGGTATGGAGGACATCGTCTCCTCGCGCACGGGCAAGCGCGGCATCGGCTTTGGCTCAGCGCTGCATGAGGCGGAGGAGGCCGGGGCGCTGCTGCGCCAGACCACGCCGGAGGACCTGCACAAGTTTGGCCTCATCCCCGAGCTTGTAGGCCGGCTTCCGGTGCTCGCCACGGTCAACGACCTGACGGTGGCCGACCTCGTCCAGATCCTCACCACCCCGCGCAACGCGCTGGTCAAGCAGTACCAGAAGATGTTCGAGCTCGACGGGGTCAAGCTCGAGTTTACGGACGACGCCGTGGCGAAGATCGCGGCCGAGGCGATCGAACGCGGAACGGGTGCGCGCGGCCTTCGCTCCATCATGGAGAACATCCTGCGCGAGCTCATGTTTGATATCCCTTCGCGCGACGACGTGGAGAAGGTCCTCATCGACTCCGACGTGGTGGACGGCACGGGGGAGGCCCTGGTGGTCACTAGCCGGAAGAACAGGACAGCGTAGGGCCTGGAGACGAAGGAGTAGCCATGGATATCCCGGAACAGCTGGGCGTCTACCGCAAGACGATCGACAACCTTGACGCCGCGCTCGTCCATATCCTCGCCGAACGGTTCCGGTGCACGCAGCAGGTGGGCCTGCTCAAGGCCGAGCACAACCTGCCGCCTTCGGACACGGAGCGGGAAAAGCGCCAAGTGGAGCGCCTGCGGCGACTGGCCGAGGAGGCGGACCTCGATCCGGTGTTCGCCGAGAAATTCCTCAAGTTCATCGTGGCCGAGGTCATCCGCCACCACGAGCGGATCGCGGCCGAAAAGAAGGATGCCTAAGAAACTTCCACGCTGCGAAATAGACGGCGGCGGGCTTGTCAGCCCGCCGCCGCTTCAGTTCCCTGGGGTTCTACTTGGTGTAGATCTCCGCGATCGCCGCGTCAAAATCGCGAATGACCGCGGTGCGCTTGACCTTGAGCGACGGGGTTAGGTAGCCGTTTTCCACCGTGAAGTCGCCGGGCAGGATCTTGAACTTGCGGATCGATTCGGCGCGCGAGACGTGTTCGTTCGTGCGCTTGACCGCGCGGTCGATCGCGGCGACAACCTGCGGGTCGTTGATCGCCTCGGTCACCGACATCGCCGGAAGGCCACGGTTGGACAGCCACTGCGGCAGCGCCTCGGCGTCGAGGGTGACGAGGGCGGCGATGAACGGCTTTTGGTCGCCGACCACCACCACCTGGGAGATGAGCGGGTGGGAACGCAGGCGGTCTTCCAGTTCAGCCGGGGCCACGTTTTTGCCCCCCGCGGTGACGATCAGCTCCTTCTTGCGCCCGGTCACCCACACGAACTCTTCCTCGTCCACGCGCCCGATGTCGCCCGTGCGGAACCAGCCGTCCTCCGTGAAGGCCGCGGCGGTGGCCTCAGGGTTGTTGTGGTAGCTCTTGAAGATGTGGTCGCCCTTGACGAGGATCTCCCCGTCTTCTGCCGCCTTAACGTAGCAGCCCGGGTAGGCCGGGCCCACTGAACCGAGGCGGGACTTGTTCACGCGGTTGACCGTGGTGGGGGCGGCCGTTTCGGACAGCCCGTAGCCCTCGAGCACCTGGATGCCGGCGCCCGTGAAGAAGGCCGCCAGCCGGTTGCCGAGCGGGGCGCCGCCGGAGATCGCGTACTTGACCTTACCGCCCATGATCTCGCGCAGCTTGGAGTAGACGAGCTTGTCGAAGAAACGCTGCTGGGCCTTGAGCTGGGCCGACGGGCTGTCCGGGGTCTCGAGTGCACGGGCGTAGGCGATTGCTACCTTCGCCGCGGTGCGGAACATCTTAAGCTTGACGCCCTTGCCCGCCTTCGCGTCTGCTGCGTTGTAAATCTTTTCAAAGACGCGCGGCACGGCGAGCACGTAGGTGGGCTTGAAAGACTGCATGTCCGCCACCAGGTTGCGCGTGTCCGGGCTGTAGCCGATCTCGGTGCCCGCGTAGAGCGCGAGCACGTTGATGAAGCGGGCGAAGACGTGCGCCATCGGAAGGAAGAGGAGGGTGCGGGAACCCTTGCGGGCCACGATGTCCATTAGGCCCTCGTCCACCGGGCCGTTGATGACCACGTGCAGAAGGTTGCGGTGGGTGAGCACCACACCCTTCGGCCGGCCCGTGGTGCCCGACGTGTAAATGATCGTCCACACATCATCGGCCGCCTGTGTGTCGATGCGGCGGTCGATCTCGTCGTCGTCGTGAAGAGAGCCCAGTGCGGAGATGCGGCCCTGGGCGTCGTCGGCCATGACAAAGATCTTCTCCAGTATGTCCCCGCCCAGCAGCGGGCTCATCATGGTCTCCATCGCCTGGTTCTCGACGACGGCGAACCGGCAGCCGGCGTCGTTAATGATCCACTCGGCCTGGTCGAGCACGGAGGTTTCGTAGATCGGCACGGCGTAGCCGCCCGCGAACTGGATCGCCAAATCAAACAGGGACCACTGGTCGGAGGTGTGCGACATGATTGCCACGCGATCGCCGGGCTTCAGGCCGAGGGCGATGAAGCCGCGCGCAAGGGCCCGAATCTCGTCGTAGAACTGCGACCAGGCCACCCCGATCCACTGGTTGCCCATCGTGGACTTGCGGTAGAAGGCCGTCTTCTTCGGCATCTCCAGTGCACGACGCCGAATCAGCGCGGGCACGGTCATCTGGTCCGTGACTTCCATCTTACCGGGGACGAACGACACGCCCTCTTCTTCGATGTATTCGCTCACCGAATCTCCTTCGTCTTGACGCTAAAGCTACGGTACCGTAACCGAAATACAAAGTGGCGGATATCAGGCTTACCCAGCCATGATATCCGCCACTAGGGTCGTGTTAGGCGACAAATTCGAAGGAGGTCACCTCCGGTTCAGCCACGTCGGCCTCGATGATGGTCAGATCGCCTTTCACATGCGCGGCTGCGACCAGCTCGGCGCGCACCAGTTCCACCGACTCGGCCGTGCCCGCAGGGATCTGGAGCGTGACGGCGGCGAATGCCGTGCGCTGGGAAACCTTCTGCTCGGACTTAACCTTGCGCAGCGCGGCGAGCGCGGAACCTGCCAGGCCTACGAGCTCCGGATTGCCCTCGGCCGCGAGCGCCTCGGGTGTGGGCCAGGAGGCGCGATGGACAGAACCCTCGCGGTACCAGGACCACACCTCTTCCGTGGCGTAGGGCAGTACCGGGGCCAGCAGGCGCAGGAACGTGTCGACCGTCAAATTGAGCGCCACACGCGCCGAACGCACCCGGTTGGCCTGCTCGGCATCCGCGTAGGCGCCGTCGCGATCGTAGGCGCGATCCTTCACGAGCTCCAGGTAGTCATCGCAGAACGTCCAGAAGCAGGTCTCGGTCAGCTCCAGGGCCCGCGTGTGGTCGTAGGACTCGAGCGCGGCGGTGGCCCGCTCGACGACGCCGGAAACCATCGCCAGCATCGCGCGGTCGAGCGGCTCGATGACGGCGGAAAGGTCGAGGTCAACGGTGCCCTCGCCACCCATGCCAAGCGCGAACTTCGAGGCATTGAGGACCTTCATTGCCAGGCGGCGGCCGATCTTCATCTGCTGCTCGTCGAACGCCGCGTCGGTGCCGAGGCGGGCGGAGGCCGCCCAGTAGCGCACCGCGTCCGAGCCGTGCGACTCCAGTAGGCCCATCGGGGTGACCACATTGCCCTTCGACTTCGACATCTTCTTCCGGTCCGGATCGAGGATCCAGCCCGAGATCGCCGCGTGCTTCCACGGCAGGCCGCCGAACTCAAGGTGGGCGCGCACCACCGTGGAAAACAGCCACGTGCGGATGATGTCCTGGCCCTGCGGGCGCAGGTCCATCGGGTAGACCTGGCTAAACAGCTTCTCGTCCGTCAGCCAGCCGCCCGCCACTTGCGGCGACATCGAGGAGGTGGCCCACGTGTCCATGATGTCCACCTCGCCCACGAAGCCGCCCGGCTCCCCGCGCTGGGACTCGTCGAATCCTGGGGGAGTGTCCGACGACGGGTCGACCGGGAGCATGTCCTCGGTGGGAAGCAGAACCGAATCATAGTCGACGTCGCCCGCCTCGCTTACCCGGTACCACACGGGAAGCGGCACGCCGAAGAAACGTTGGCGGGAAATTAGCCAGTCGGTGTTGAGGCCCTCCACCCAGTTGTTGTAGCGCACCTTCATGAAGTCGGGGTGGAAGTGCAGCTGCTCGCCGCGCTCGAGCAGGTTCTCGCGCAGCTCCTTGCCGTTCGCATCCTCGTAGGACCGGCCGCCGTTGCGGATATACCACTGGCGGGAGGGGACAATCTCTAGCGGTTTGTCGCCCTTCTCGAAGAAGTTCGTCATGCGGGTGGTGGGCTTGGGCTCGCCGATCATCTCGCCCGTCTCGGCAAGCTTCTCCACCAAAACTTTGCGGGCGGTGAATGTGGTGGCGCCCGCCATCGCCGCGAAGACCTCGCGGCCCTGGCCCGTGGTGATCCACCCCGGGGTCTCGCGCACGAGCCGCCCGTCCTTGCCGAGCACCGTGCGCATCGGCAGGCCCAGCTCGCGCCACCACTGCACGTCGGTCAGGTCGCCGAACGTACAGCACATGACGATGCCCGAACCCTTGTCAATCTCCGCCATCGGGTGGGGCAGGATCGGCACCTCCACACCGAAAACCGGGGTGGTCGCCGTCTTGCCAAACAAGTGCTGGTAGCGCTCGTCGTCGGGATGGGCGATGATGGCCACGCACGCGGGCAACAGCTCGGGGCGGGTGGTCTCGATCGTCACGTCCCCGTCCGGCGTATGGAACTGCAACGAATGGTAGGCGCCAGGGTACTCGCGCGCCTCCAGCTCTGCCTGGGCCACCGCGGTTTGGAACGTGACGTCCCACAGGCCCGGTGCCTGCGCCTGGTAGGCCTCCCCGCGCTGGACGTTGCGGATGAAGGCGGCCTGCGCCACCTTCTGGGCCTTCATGCCGATCGTCTGGTAGTTCTGCTTCCAATCCACCGACAGGCCCAGGTAACGCCACAGCGCCTCGAACTGCTTCTCGTCATCCTCGGTCAGCTTCCAGCACAGCTCAATGAAGTTGCGCCGCGAGATCGGCTTCTGGTCCGCGTACTTGATCGACTTGCCGTCCCCGCCGTCGTGCGGGGGCACGAAGCCCTCCTCGTACGGCAACGACGGATCGCAACGCACGCCGTAATAGTTCTGTACGCGGCGCTCGGTGGGCAGGCCGTTGTCGTCCCAGCCCATCGGGTAGAACACGTTCATGCCGCGCATGCGCTTGTAGCGGGCGAGCACGTCCGTGTGCGTGTAAGAAAAGACGTGACCCACGTGCAGCGAGCCCGATACCGTGGGCGGCGGGGTGTCGATCGAGTAGACCGCCTCCCGGGTGGTCTCCGTGTCAAAGGAGTACGTGCCCTCCTCGTCCCAGGCCTTGCCCCAACGGCTTTCGAGGCCGTCCAAGCTCGCCTTGGCCGGCACGTGGGCGGATGTGCGCAGTGTTTCAGTCATGTCCACATTCTTTCACGATCGACAAGGCCCGGTCACGTTCGGCGGTGTGAGGTTAGGCGGCGGGAACGCTATAGTTCGGGCATGACTTCACTGCAGGCCGTGGCCGTGCCCGGTATCCCGACTCTCACCAGCGGCGACGACGTCGCCGCCGTCATCGCGCCCCACCTGGCGGCGCTGACGTGGCCTGATGCCTCCGTTGGCCTGCGCGGGGACGACATCGTGGTGATCGCCGGCAAGATCGTGGCCAAAGCCCAGGGACGCTGGCACCGGGCGGGCGAGGATCCCGACGGCTTCCGCACCCGCGCCGGCATCCCCGATCAGCTCGGGCTCAAGGCGCCGGTCGACGTCAAGCGCGAGGCGGGCCAGATCCGTCGCGGGCTCGCCGCGCGCTTCGGTGGGCGCCCGGGCGTCATCATCTCCGGCTCGGGCAGGAGCTGCGAGCCGGGCAGGGGCGTGCTCGATATCGCCCTCGCCGCCGCCGGCATCGACGCGAAGCGACAAGGTGGGGAGGCAGTCATCGACGCCGTGGCCGCGGCCGCAGGGGTGATGATCGCGCCGGACTGCCCGGTCGTCGTCGTGCGCGGGGTGGCCGACGTGCTGACGTGGGAGGACTAGCCGGAAAAGTCCGGGGCGCTAGGCCTGGCCGAGCTCGCGGTCGCGGGCGATGGCGGCGTTGACGGCGTCAATGACGGCCGGGGTAAAGCCCGAGGCCTCCATGGCGATCAGGCCCGCGATCGTGGTGCCGCCCGGGGAGGTGACCTGGTCGCGCAACTCGGAGGGCGTGTGCGTGCCGAGCTGGTCGAGCACGAGGTGCGCCGAGCCGAGCACCGCCTGGGCCGCGATCCGCCGCGCCTCATCCAGGCGCATGCCCGCCGCGAGAGCGCCGCGGGCGAGGGCGTCGATGTAGGTGTACGTCCAGGCCGGCGAGCACCCGGCGATGGCGGAGAACGCGGCGAAGTCCTTCTCGGCGATGCGGGCGGTGAGGCCCACGGCGGCGAAGATCTTCTCGACCTGGGCTAGCTGGGCCTCGCTCACGCCCTCGCCCGCACACAGCGCGCTCATCCCGGCACCGATCTGGCTGTTAACATTCGGCATCACGCGGACGATGGGGGAGCCGGCCGGGGCGTGGGCGGCGAGCGTGTCCAGGCTCAGGCCCGCGGCCACCGACACAATGACCTTGCCCGCGGGCTCGCCCAGCTCGGCCAGGACGCCGGGGACCATGTGGGGCTTGACGGCGAGGATCACCGTGTCGGCGCCCTCGTAGACCTCGCGCGCAGTGGCAGCGAAACACGCCCCGGTCTCGGCGGCCTGAGCGCGCCCCGCCTTCGCGTTCGCGCGGGTGAAAATCACATTTTCTGCTTCGACGACGCCGGCGGTGAGCACCCCGCGCAAAATCGCCCCGCCCATGTTGCCAGTTCCAATAAATCCGAGCATAAAAACCTCCCGTTCCTCCCTCGCAGATTACTACGGATAGCCGTCGCCGGCAGGGCACCGACCTACGGGTTGACACCGGTGAGAATCGGCGGGATTAATCTGTATGTTATGAATCTTCTCAACGGCTGGGTTGTGCTCGGTATCGCCGCCCTCGCCATCATCCTTGGTGGGCTTGGTTTCGCCCTCATCTCCCGCCCCGGAACCGGCGCGCTTCGCGCGGTTGGGCGGGCGGCCACGGTCGTCGTCGTGCAACTGTGCGTCCTTGTCACGTTCGCTGCCGCCATCAACTACCAGTTCGGCTTCTTCCGCAACGTGTCGGAGGTAGCGGGGTTCGTCAGCGGCCAGTCCGCCAAGGGCAAGGTAGAGCCCGTGGCGCCCGAGCCGAGCGCCACCGAACCCACGACCGACCCGCGCTACGTGCTGTCCTGGCAGGATTCCTCCGACCCGGGGATGGTCGCCGCGGAGATGACGGGCCCCGAATCGGCGGTCACCGCTGAGATGCGCGCCTGGGTGCCGCGCGGCTACCCGGAGCCCGGCGTAAAATACAACGTCATGCTCCTCCTGCCCGGCACGCCCGGCAATGCCTCGGCCATCGCGCCCGCGATCGGCGCCCCCGAAGAACTGCAGCGGGCCATTGACGCCGGCGAGATCGCGCCCACTCTCCTCATCACCTCGGATATGAATTTCGGGGGCAGGGTCGCTACCTGCGCGGACGTCGCCGGCGGGGACAAGGCGGAGACATGGTACGCAAGGGACCTGCCCGCCGCGATCCGGGCCAACTTCAATGTCACCGACGACGCGAACGGCTGGAGCGTGGTCGGGCCGTCGATGGGTGCGTATTGCGCCGCGAGGATGGGGATCCTTCACCCGGAGGTGTATGGGAGCGCCGTGTGGCTGCACGGGATCGATCGCCCGCTGCCGGATTCCTTCCCCACCACGCTCGGGGTGGTCGACAGCCAGCGCTTGTCCGAACTCATCAAGGACGTGCCCCGGCAGGGCAACCTCATGTTCGTCTCCTCCACCGAGGATCCCGGTACCGCCGAGGACGCCCAAGCCGTGGTCGACGCCGCGCCCGACCCGTCCAAGATCTACCACCACGCCCTCACACGCGGCGGGCACGGCTGGGCCGTGTGGGTGACCGAGTTTCCCGACGTCGTGGCCTGGCTGGCAAGCGTTCAGCACGGAACAAAGTAAGGAGAATGCTGTGTGGGGACCCGGAACGCCCTTTGGGCTCACCAGTCTCAAACTGCTGGCCGTGGTGATCGCGGTGGGGCTCGCGTGCCTCGTCTACCTCCTGTGGCGGCTGAACCGGAGTGAGCGGCCGCGGCGCCGGGCCAGGGTGCTCGACGCCGTGCTCTACACCGGCGCAACCGTGCTGCCGGTGCTGGCCCTCTTCATGCTGGGCAACCGGCTCGGCGGCTTCTACACCTCGTTCGCCGAGCTCGCGGACCAGATCGGGCAGCTTGCGGGGTAGGTGAGTCGAGGCCGGCCGAGCCAACTCCAACTGCCAGCCGGCGAGGCGCCCATGCGCGGTAGGCTGGAGGTGAGGGAAGGAGCTCACATGACAACAGCGCTGGTGACGGGAGCCTCGTCGGGAATTGGAGCCGCGGCCGTGCGCGCGTTCGCCAAGGACGGGGTGCGTGTCATTGCTACCGCGCGCCGCGAGGACCGGCTGCGCACCCTGGCCGAGGAGACCGGCTGCGAGTACCTGGTGGCGGACCTGCTGGCCGACGGCGTGGACGTGATCGGGCGCTACCTGGCCGCCCACGGCCCGGTGGACGTGCTTATCAACAATGCTGGGGGAGCGCTCGGCACCGATCCGGTGGCCGAGGGCAATCTCGACGAGTGGCAGCGCATGTACGAGCTCAACGTGCTGGCGAGCCTCAAGGTCACCCAGCTGGTGCTGCCCCACATGAAGGAAAACGGCGGCACCCTGCTGTACATCACCTCCACCGCCGCGCACGGCACCTACCCGGGCGGCGCGGGGTACACCGCCGCCAAGCACGCCGAGCGCATGATCCCGGCTACCTTGCGTCTGGAGCTGGTGGGCAAGCCGGTCCGGATCATCGAGATCGCGCCCGGCATGGTCCACACCGAGGAGTTCTCCCTCAATCGCTACCACGGCGACCAGGCCGCCGCCGACAAGGTGTACGAGGGCGTGGACAAGCCGTTGACCGCGGAGGATGTGGCTGAGGCGATTCGCTGGTCGGTCAGCCTCCCGGCGCACGTCAACGTCGATTCCATGATCATCCGCCCACTCGCGCAGGCCTCGAATACGGTGGTCGCGCGCTCGTAGGGCAGTTGTCGCCGTCGTCGGCCGCACCGCCCGAACGCGGCCAAGATCACGTCCGCCCCTCAAGCGTGACATGGCGCCCTGCGGGGGCTCGCGGATATTATTGGTCGTGGCTTTGATCCGGCTATCACCGGGGAGCTTCCGGAAGAACGGCCGCTGGCTAAGCTGCCCAATTGGCGCAGCTGGCCGAGTGGCTCAGTAGAACCGGACGGGTGGACCCGTCATCGTCTCCAATAAGCGGCGTAGCGTGGCTACGCAAGCGAGGTGGTACCGCGGCGCAAGTCGCCCTCGCCGATAACTTCCAGAAGAACTGGGGCGCGTCGGCGGACGCGGCCCACGTGAGGAGAGAAATGACCAGCCGAAAGTACCCCCTGCATCGCGACGGCGACGCCGTGGCCTCCCCGAATTTCCCGCAGCTTGAGGAAGACATCCTCGCCTACTGGGAGAAGGATGACACGTTCCAGGCCTCGATCGATCAGCGTACGGGGGACGAATTCGTCTTCTATGATGGCCCGCCGTTCGCCAACGGCCTGCCGCACTATGGCCACCTCCTCACGGGCTACGTCAAGGACGTCATCGCCCGCTACCAGACCCAGCAGGGTAAGCGCGTGGACCGCGAGTTCGGCTGGGACACCCACGGGCTACCCGCCGAACTGGAGGCGGAGAAGGTGCTCGGGATCGAGGACAAGTCCGAGATCGAGACGATGGGCATCGAGAAGTTCAATGACGCCTGCCGCACCTCGGTGCTGACCTACACCAAGGAGTGGAAGGAGTACGTCACCCGCCAGGCGCGCTGGGTGGACTTCGACAACGGTTACAAGACGCTCGACCCCACGTTCATGGAGTCGGTGATCTGGTCGTTTAAGACGCTGTGGGACAAGGGCTTGGTCTACGAGGGTTACCGCGTGCTGCCGTACTGCTGGAATGACCAGACCCCGCTGTCGAACCATGAGCTGAAGATGGACGACGACGTCTACCAGGACCGCCAGGATCAGACGGTGACGGTGGGCTTGCGCCTCGAGTCGGGCGAGCTGGCCCTCATTTGGACGACGACGCCGTGGACCCTCCCGTCCAACCTGGCGATCGCGGTGGGCCCGCAGATCGACTACGTGACCGTGCGTCCCGCGGATGGCCCGCTGGCTGGCCAGGACGTGCTGCTGGCAAAGGCGCGCCTTCGAGCCTATGCCAAGGAGCTGGGCGAGGATCCGCAGGTGGTGGCCGAGTACAAGGGCTCCGACCTGCAGGGCAAGAAGTACTACCCGATCTTCGACTACTACACGCGCGAGGATGAGAAGCCGGGCCCGAACGCCTGGCAGATCCGCACCGCTGAGTACGTCTCCACTGAGGACGGTACGGGCCTGGTTCACATCGCCCCCTACGGTGAGGACGACATGTTCGTGCTCGCTGAGGCGGACATCAAGGTGATCGAGACCGTAGACACGGCGGGCAAGTTCTTCCCCAACATCACGGACTACGCCGGGGTCAATGTGTTCGAGGCCAACCGCCCGATCATGAATGACCTGCGCGACGGCACGGGCTCCCAGGAGCGCATCCCGGCCGAGCGCCGCTCGGTGCTGGTGCGCGAGCAGTCCTACGTGCACTCCTACCCGCACTGCTGGCGCTGCCGCAAGCCCCTCATCTACAAGCCCGTGACCTCCTGGTTCGTTGCCGTCACCCAGTTTCGCGACCGCATGGTGGAGCTCAACCAGCAGATCACGTGGCAGCCGGAGCACATCAAGGACGGAATCTTCGGCAACTGGCTGGCCGGCGCCCGCGACTGGTCGATCTCCCGCAACCGCTACTGGGGCACCCCGATCCCGGTGTGGAAGTCGGATGATCCGGCCTACCCGCGCATCGACGTCTACGGATCATTCGCCGAGCTCGAAGCCGACTTTGACCGCCTGCCGGTGGGCCCGGACGGGGAGCCGAACCTGCACCGGCCCTACATTGACGAGCTGACCCGCCCCAACCCGGACGACCCGACGGGCAAGTCCACGATGCGCCGCATCCCGGACATCCTCGACGTCTGGTTCGATTCGGGTTCGATGCCGTATGCCCAGAAACATTACCCGTTCGAAAATCAGGACTGGTTCGAGTCCCACTTCCCGGGCGACTTCATCGTCGAATACATCGGCCAGACCCGCGGCTGGTTCTACGTCATGCATGTGCTGTCTACGGCCCTGTTCGACCGCCCGGCCTTCACCTCCTGCATCTCGCACGGCATCGTGCTGGGCAACGACGGGCGCAAGGCCTCCAAGTCGCTACGCAACTACCCGGACCCGATGGAGATGTACGACCAGTACGGTTCGGACGCCGTGCGCTGGATGCTCATGAGCTCCCCGGTGCTGCGCGGCGGCAACCTGGTGGTCAACGAGGAGAGCATCCGTGAGGCGATGCGCCACGTCATCCTCCCGCTGTGGAACACGTGGTACTTCTTCGCTCTCTACGCGGGCACGTGCAACAAGGGCGAGGGCTACGTGGCGTCGCCGATCGACGTCGACGACGCCGAGGCGCTCGCGAGCCTGGACGTCATGGACCGCTACCTCCTTTCGCGTACGAAGCTGCTGGCCGACGCCGTCAAGGCCGACCTCGACGGGCTGGACATCCCGGCGGCAACGCAGGAGGTGCGCGGGTTCATTGACCTGCTGACGAATTGGTACGTGCGCACGTCCCGCGACCGCTTCTGGAACGAGGACGAGGGCGCCTTCGATACGCTCTACACCGCGCTTGAGACTCTCATGCGGGTCTCGGCCCCACTCCTGCCGCTGGTGGCGGAGGAGATTTGGCGCGGGCTGACGGGCGGGCGTTCGGTCCACATGACCGACTGGCCCACGTGGCCCGAGCACGTCGTCGATGCGGATCTGGTGAAGGTCATGGACGAGGTGCGCGACGTCGTCTCGCACGCCCACTCGCTACGCAAGGCCCACTCGCTGCGCGTGCGCCAGCCGCTGCGCTCCCTGACCGTGGTCACCGGCCTGGACCTGGCCCCGTTCGCCTCGCTCATCGCCTCCGAGGTCAACGTCAAGGAGGTCAAGATCCAGACGGCGGAGGAGTCCGGGCTGGAGGTGCGCAAGGAGCTGACGGTGCTGCCGCGCGAGCTGGAACCCGCCGTGCGTCGTCACACGTCTGCCCTGTTCAAGGCGGCGCGCGAGGGCGCGTGGGAGCTGGAGGGTGACCGCGCCCGCATGCTCATCGACCCGGTCATTGTGCTCGAGCCCGGCCAGTTTGAGGCGACCACGGCCGTGGAGGCGGCCGAGGGCTCGGTGGCCGAGGTGCTGGATTCGGGCGCGTTCGTCGTGCTCGACACGGTGCTTGATCCGGATCTGGAGGCGGAGGGCTACGCGCGCGACGTCGTGCGCGCGGTCCAGGACCAGCGCAAGGCCGACGGCCTGCACGTGGCTGACCGCATCCGCCTCACCCTGCGCGTTCCTGATGAGCGGGTGGCCGCGGTCGAGGCCAACCTCGACATGATCACCGCCGAGACCCTGGCCCTTGAGGCGAGCGTGTCCGGCGGCGCCGACACCATCGATGTGAACGTGGAGAAGCTATGAGCGAATCGCGTTTCGACGAGGGCCCGGACCCGCTGACCGGTCAGGAGGCGGGCGACGAGCTCGACGCCGACCTCGAGGCTGTCCTGCGCTCGCGGCTGGTGGTGGGCCCGGACCCGTCCGTGCTCGACGACGTCGTGGCCGCCCCCGCACCCGACCCCACCGAGCAGCTGGCCGACCAGGTAGAGCTGGAGCGCCAGGTCGCGGAGATCTACGCCCAGATCGTGGCCCGCGCCCCGGAGCACAAGGTACAGCCTTCGATCCAGCGCGTGGCCGACTGCCTGGACATGATGGGTAACCCGCAGCGGTCCTTCCGCGCGGTCCACATCACCGGCACGAACGGCAAGACGTCCACGGCCCGCATGATCGAGGCGCTCCTGCGCGAGCGCGGGCTTCGCACGGGCCGCTTCACCTCCCCGCACCTGAACTCGGTGCGTGAGCGCATCAGCATCGACGGCCAGGCCATTTCGCCCGCCGCTTTCATTCAGGCGTGGGAGGACGTGGCCCCGTTCGTGGCGTGGGTGGATGAGAAGTCCGCCGCTGAGGGCGGCCCGCGGATGTCGTTCTTCGAGGTGTTCACGGTGATGGCATATGCCGCGTTCGCGGACGCGCCGGTCGACGTCGCCGTCGTCGAGGTGGGCATGGGTGGCAAGTGGGACGCCACGAACGTCATCGACGCGGAGGTGGCCGTGCTCATGACGGTCGCCCGCGACCACGAAAAATGGCTCGGCTACGAACTGACCGACATCGCCACTGAGAAGCTTGGCATCCTCAAGCCGGGCGCCACCCTCATCAGCGCCCGCCAGGACCCCGAGGTACTTGACCTCGTCCGCGACGCCGTCCGGGCCAATCGCGCCGAGTACGTCCAGTACGGCCAGAACCTGCAGGTGCTTGACCGGGAGAGCGCGGTGGGCGGGCAGATCATCACGGTTCGCACTCCGGCCGGTGTGTATGAGGACGTGCCGCTCGCAATGTTTGGCGACTACCAGGCCAGCAACGCGGCCATGGCGATCGCGGCGGCCGAGGCCCTGTTCGGCGGGGGAGCGTGGAGCGGGGACGTGGTGGAGCACGCGCTCATGGCCACGCACTCGCCGGGGCGCATGGAGGTGGTGCGCAAGTCGCCGCTCGTGCTGGTCGACGCCGCACACAACCCCGCTGGCGTGGAGGCGACAGTGGGGGCGCTCGAGGAGAACTTCCCCGGCACGCGCGTCCTCGTGTTCGCCGCGATGGCGGACAAGGACGTGGAGGGCATCCTGTCGGTTGCTGAGCCGCACTTCTCCTCGGTGGTGGTGACCGCGCTGGATTCGGAGCGGGCGATGCCGATCGACGAGACCGCCGAGCTTGCGCGCGAGGTCTTCGGCGAGGACCGCGTGGCCGTGGAACCGAACCTGGACACGGCGATCGTGTACGCCGCCGACGTGGCCGAAAGCGCCGACGTCGAGGAGCTCACCACCCCGCACGTGGTGGTCATGGGATCGATCGTGCTGGCCGCCAATGCGCGCGCGGTCATGGGCCGGCCGAAGGTGGATGGCTCCTAGGAATGCGCCGGCCGTCCGTATACGATGGGAGGAAACGGACGGCCCTGGGAGGGAAAATGCGCCTGACGAAACTGCAGGTCAAGAACTGGAGGAATTTCCACGAGATTGACTTCCGCCTGGGGCAGCGCCTCATTATCGTCGGTGCGAACGCCACCGGCAAGTCAAACCTCCTGGATGTCTTCCGCTTCCTGCGTGACATCGCAAGCCCCCAGGGCGGCCTGAGCTCCGCGATTGAGAACCGTGGCGGTTTGAGTACGATCCGCAATCTCAACGCGCGCAACTTCAATAACGGGCACGTTGAAATCCTCGTGGTCATGGATGACGGCGGCGAGGAATGGACCTACAATCTTGCGATCAGCCGGGAATCCTCGGGCCTGCGCCGGCCGACCGTTGCGAAGGAAGTGGTGACGCGAGCGGGCGAGACTATCCTTTCGCGCCCCAACGCGGCCGACAACGCCGATCCGGTCCTGCTCACTCAGACCCACCTGGAGCAGATCGCGAGCAACACGAAGTTCCGGGACGTGGCGAGGTTCTTCGAAGGGATTCGCTACTCGCATCCCTCCCCGCAGAGCATTCGTCACTCCAGTCCCACCCGGACATCGAGTGACGCCGTGGGGAACGGGCTCATTGCGGAGATCAACGCCACGCAGGAGCGCACTCGGCTGGCTCGCCTGAAGCGCATCCAAGCGGCGCTTCAGACGGCGGTGCCGAACTTTGAATCGCTGAAGCTGGAGATCGACAAGGCCGGGCACCCACACCTGGTCGCGGCCTTCAAGAACTGGCGAAAGAATCCGGCGAACCAGCTCGAAACTGAGTTTTCCGACGGCACGTTGCGGCTCATCGCACTACTCTGGGCAGTGCTTTCCCAGCCTCGATCCGAGGGGATCTTGCTGCTGGAGGAGCCCGAGATCTCGCTTAACCGTGAGATCATTCAGCAACTCCCGTCGATGATCGCCTCCGTCCAGCGTGGCAAGGACATGCAGGTGGTCATGACCTCTCACTCGCCCGACCTGCTCGACGATGAGGGCGTTGCCAGCGAGGAGATCTTGGTACTCACGCGCGGAGACGAGAACACGCAGGCTAGTCTGCTATCGGAGTGTTCGCCGGAGTCAGATTTCGTCGATACCGGAGTGCTGAAGTCCGAGGCCATCTCCAATCTCATCAACCCTCGCATCGGTACCGGTCTTGTCCAAGCGATGCAGTGATGGCCGCGCGTGTCTACCTTGTGTGTGAGGGGAGGAGTGACCTTGCCTTCCTTGCGCGTCTTGTGGAGTATGTGGGAGCGGAGGTGTGTGGCGATTTCATTCAAAATGGCGTTGCAAATCTTGACAAGAAGATCAGTGCGTACTGTCAAGCGGCGTCGGTACCAGACGGGGGCGTTTGGTTGGTCGTACGTGACTCGGACGGAAAGTGCCCGGTTGATCTTCGGCAGGCTTTGCTCGGTGGTTCCTGCCCAAGCAGCTTTCTCCTCAGAATCGCCGACCCCATGATCGAGGAGTGGATGCTGGCCGACCATGAGGGCGCCGCTTCTTTCTTTAGAGTGCCGACTAATGAGGTGCGCAATGCGCAGCGAAGTGTGCGCCCCAAGAAGGAGCTTTTAAGGGCCGTCGCTCGTTTCGGAACGAAGACGATGAAACAGCGCCTGGTGAGAGACGGCCATCGGCCTGGCCCGGAATTCGAGTCGGTATATGGTGAGTTCTCTCAGGTGTGGGACATCGACAATGCGATGAAGAATTCCGAGAGTTTACGCCGGGCGCACGATGCCCTGTGCCGCGCACTTTTGCTGTCCTAGCCCCGTTTTTCGCACGCAATGGTGAGGGCGCGACTATCATAGGAGCATGACTGAACAAACACTGATCCTTGTCAAGCCTGACGGCGTGGAGCGTGGTCTCACTGGCGAGATCCTGCGCCGTATCGAAGCGAAGGGCTACCGCATCGTGCGGATGCGCATGCTCACCGCCACTGATGATCTGCTGGCCCGCCACTACCACGAGCACACGGAAAAGTCTTTCTACGCGGGCATGACCGCCTACATGAAGTCCGGCCCCATCGTCGCGGCCGTCATTGAGGGCGATCGTGTGATCGAGGGCGTCCGCTCCCTGTCCGGTGCCACCGAGCCGACTGCGGCCGCGCCCGGCACGATCCGTGGCGACCTCGGGCGTGATTGGGGCGACGGCGAGATCCGCAACCTCATCCATTCCTCTGACGGTGCGGAGTCGGCCGCCCATGAGATCTCCGTCTGGTTCGACTAGGTCTCGTAGCGCGTTCGCTTTGGTCGCTGGACTCGCCCTCCTGGGCGGGTGCTCCAGCGACCCGATGAGTGAGGTCACGTATAACCTTGCGCCCTCGGCCACTTACTCGGAGGACGAGGTGCGCGAGGCGGCGGACGTCGTCGTTGATCACTGGACGGCGTTGTCAGAGGTGCTGGAGGATTTCGGGTCGGTGACGTACACGGGCGAGCTCGACTCCGATTATTGGGCGAGCCAGTACGACGGAGATGAGGCCATCGTGCTCACAGTCGACTTCATCACGAATGACAAGGCTCCCGAGATGGGGCTGAACGGCGACGATACGTATACGGATTACAAGGAGATCCTTGTGCGTAATGATGGCGGCCCCTGGAGGGTTGTTGACGGTGGATACGGCTGACCATATCCCGGCTGAGGGTGAACCCGAGCCGCGCGGATGGCATGTGTTCACCCGCGTGACGCTCATTGCGCTGGCGGTGTGGGTTTCCTGCGCCACCGCTCTGTGGCTCGCCATCACCCTGCCGGGCCGCGAATGGGACTCCGTCCGCCTCGGCTGGTGGATCACGGATCCGCTGAAGATCGTCGTGGTCATCGGGGCGGCCCCGCTGCTCGCCTGCCTGGGCGCGCTGGCCGCCTGGAGGTGGCGGACGTGGGGGATCGGGCTGGCGATGTTAGCCTGGGTGTTCGCCCTGCCCCTCGCGGGGATCACATGGCTGGGCATCGCACCTTCGATGCTCACCTTCGCTTACCTCGACAGCTGGTGTTTCGACCCGGCGGACTGCCGGGAGGGCTGGCAGAGCGACGTCGGCGAGTACGAGTCCCTCTCGCCTTTCACCATGCGCCGCCGGCCAATCCCCGAATCCGAGCTTGTCACCGTGCCGGAGGTCGAGGCCACCCCGGAGGCCACCGCCTCACCGTCGCCTGAGCCTTGGTCCCTGCCGACCGTGGCGGCCAGGTGGGACGTGGGGGAGGTGGAGGCCTTCGATGTCGACCCCGAGCACGCGGTCGTCGTCGTGGACAAGGCCGGCCCCGCTAACCGCAACGTCTTCGCCGAGCGTATGGGTCAGGAGTGGGTCTATGTTGCGGAGTTGCCATCGACGGGCGCGGTAGAGGACGTCGAGGTAGCCGCGGGCCGGATCGAGGTGACGTTCATGCGCACGGATGGGAGCCGCGAGCGCGCCGTATCCATCGACGGCGGGATCACGTGGAGCGCGGATAGCTGAAAATTTGCTCGTCCACGATAAACTGGGCGCGTGCACCTGAAAACCTTGACCTTGCGTGGCTTTAAGTCTTTCGCCACGACCACCACCATGAGCTTCGAGCCGGGTATTAACTGTGTGGTGGGCCCGAATGGGTCGGGTAAGTCGAATGTGGTGGATGCGCTCGCGTGGGTGATGGGCGAGCAGGGTGCGAAGAATCTGCGCGGCGGGAACATGGCCGACGTGATCTTCGCTGGAACCGCGAAGCGCCCCGCGCTGGGCCGCGCCGAGGTCACGCTCACGATCGACAACACCGACGGCGCGTTGCCCATTGAGTTTTCCGAGGTCACGATCTCGCGCACCCTGTTCCGCACGGGTGGTTCGGAGTATGCGATCAACGGCACGGCCTGCCGCTTGCTCGATATCCAGGAGCTGCTGTCGGACACGGGCATGGGCAAGGAGATGCACGTCATCATCGGGCAGGGCAAGCTTGACGAGGTGCTGACGGCCACGCCTGAGGACCGCCGCGGTTTCATCGAGGAGGCCGCCGGCGTGCTCAAGCATCGGCGCCGGAAGGAAAAGGCGCTGCGGAAGCTAGAGTCGATGCAGGGCAATCTCACGCGCATTGAGGACCTTGCCGGGGAGTTGCGCCGCCAGCTCGGCCCGCTCGCCCGCCAGGCGGCCACGGCCCGGCGCGCCCAGGTCATCCAGGCTGAGGCGTTCGACGCGCGGGCTCGCATTCTTGCCGACGACGTCGCCCAGGCCCAGGCGCGCCTGCAGGCTCAGTCGGTGAATGAGAAGAAGCTCCAGGAATCCGCGGCCGAGTTGGCCGCGCGCGTGGCGAGGGCGGCGAACGAGGTGTCCGAGCTCCAGGCGGCGGCGGATGCGGCCAGCCCGCAGATCGCGGCGCTGACGGAGAACTGGCAGCGGCTCGGCTCGCTCGTGGAGCGCTTCCGCGGGCTGGCGAACCTTGCCACCGAGCGCGAGCGTTCCCTGCTTCAGACCGGCCCGTCGGCGCATCGCGGGGAGGCCCCGGAGCGTATCTGGCAGCGGGCGGAGGAGGCCCGGGTCGAGGAGGAGAGCCTGGGTAAGGAGGTCCGCGCTGCCGAGGACGCGCTGCGTGAGGTAATCTCTCGGCGGGAGGGCGCCGAATTGCGCGAGCGTGAGCTGGACCAGGAGCTTGCCACCGTCAACCGCTCTGTGGCCGATCGCCGCGAGCTGGCAGCCCGGTTGAATGGCAAGATTGCCACGGCGAGTTCGCGCATCGAGTCGCTTGCCGCTGAAAAGGAGCGCGTGGCCGCCGCGATGGCGGAGGCCGGCAAGCGCGCGGATGCCGCCGAGCAGCAGGTCATCGAGCTTGAGGAGCAGGCGGTGGCTCACACCGACGGCGACGACACGCTCTCTATCGCCCACGAAGAGGCGGCGCGCGTGCGCCAGGGTGCGCATGGTGCGGTCGAGGAGGCCCGTCAGGCCGTGGCCGCCGCGCAGTCCTCGGTGGTGGAGTGGCGCACGAAGGCCGACACCCTTGAACTCTCGCTCGCCCCCGAGGACGCCACCGCCTGGCTCTTGGACGAGCACCGCACGGGCGTGGTGGGCCTGGTGCGGGATGCGGTGAAGATCGCCGGAGGCTGGGAGGCCGCCGCCGAGGCCGCGCTGTCGGGCGTTGCAACGGGGGCGATCGTGCGCGACGTCGACGCCGCCGTCGACGCCCTGCGGGCCGCCCGCGAGGCCGACGCCGGCCACCTCGAGCTCCTCATCGAGTCCGGTGCGCGATCCGATCGCGACGACGCCGCCCGCGCGGCGCTCGCACAGACTAATCTTGCCGCCGACCAGGCGCGGCTGGCCTCCGACGTCGTGGAGGGAGAGGGCGGCTCGGCCGTGGCTCTGCGCGCGCTAGTGACCGGCACGGTGCTCGCGGTCGACCTCGCCGCCGCCAAACAGCTCCTCGACGCCGGCGCGCCGGCGGTGGCGACCATGGCTGGCGACGTCCTGTCCGGCACCCACGCCTGGGGCGGGCAGGTGCAGGCGGCCGCGATCCTCGCGCGCCAGGCTGCTTACGACGACGCCCGGGCCCAGACCACCGCCGCCACCGAGGCCCTCGCGCGGGCCGAGGAGGAGCTGGCCCGCGCTCACGCAGCCGCCGCGGTCGCCGATGAGGACTTTGACCAGATCGCCGCCCAGCTCGGCGCCCGCGATTCGCACCTGGCGGCTGTCAGCGCCCAGCTCGGGGTGCTGCGCCAATCGCTGTCGGCTGCTCACCAGGAGATCGAGCGTAACGAGGAACGTGTGCGCCGGATTGACCACGATCTTGAACGGCACATCGACGAACTTGCCGACCTGCGTGAGCAGCAGGGCCAGCTCGAGGACGCCCCGGAGGACCTGGCCAAGCACGCGGCCGAGCTGTCAGCCGAGCGGGACGCGGCACACAAGCTCACCGTGGCGGCGCGTTCGGACGAGACGGAGGCCCGGCTGAGGCTCCGCACCCGCGAGGAGCGCCTGCGCGCGATCGCCGGCAAGTCGGAGGCGCTCCAGGCGCAGGCCCGCTCGGTCGAGGCCCGCATCGCCCAGGAGGAGCGCGCGGCAGCCCGGCGCCAGGAGGCGGCCGGGGTGGCGGAACAGGTGGCGAAGGACGCCACGGCCGCGCTCGTCGTCGCGCAAGAATACCTTGCGGCCCTCAGCGCTGAGCGCGAGGAGGCCGAGGGCATGCGCGCCACACGCGAGGGCGAACTCTCCGCGGCACGCACTAGCCTCGAGCGGCTGCGCCAGGAACAGCGCGAACTCGACGACCTGGGCCACCGCCACGAACTCGCGCTCGCCGAACAGCGCCTCAAGTACGAGCAGCTCGCGGCGAAGGCGATCGATGACCTGGGCATGTCAGCTGACACGCTCGTGGCCGAGTTCGGCCCCCACCTCATGATCACCTTGCCGCAGGCGGAGGGCGAGAAGCCGAAGCCGGAGCAGCCGTTCGTGCGCGAGGAACAGGAAAAACGCCTGATCAAGGCCGAACGCGACCTGGCACGCCTGGGCAAGATCAACCCCCTCGCCCTCGAAGAGCACGCCGCGCTCGAGGAACGCCAGCGCTACCTCACTGAGCAGCTTGAGGACCTGCGCCAGTCGCGGGCGGACCTGCTGGGGATCGTGCGCGACATCGACCAGCGCGTGAACGAGGTGATGACCAGCGCGCTTTCGGACGTGGCCCGCGAATTCGAGACGACCTTCGCCAGCCTCTTCCCGGGCGGGAAGGGACAGCTGGTGCTCACCGACCCCGACGATGTGCTTGCTACCGGCGTCGACATCGAGGCCCGCCCGCCGGGCAAGCGGGTCAAGCGGCTCTCGCTCCTGTCGGGTGGGGAGCGCTCGCTGACGGCCGTGGCGTTCCTCATCGCGATCTTCAAGGCGCGTCCCTCGCCGTTCTACGTCATGGACGAGGTGGAGGCCGCGCTCGACGACACGAATCTCTCCCGCCTCCTTGGGCTGTTCGAGGAGCTGCAGGACAACTCGCAGCTGCTCATCATCACCCACCAAAAGCGCACCATGGAGATCGCCGACGCTCTTTACGGTGTGGCCATGCGCGAAGACGGCGTTACCAGCGTCATCTCCCAGCGGGTCAAGGACCTCGCCGGAAGCTAACGACGCACGGGCGGCGGGCAGGTACGGACCCTGGTCCCGGCTGCCAGCAGGGACCGTGACCCAATTGTGATGGAAACGCCCACGGCGAAGCGTGCTATTTGGGTGGGGCTGGTCTAGAACTAAAGGGTGATGACCATTCTGATGAGTGCAGCTGTTGTGGGGACCGTCGGCGGCGGCGCCTACTATTTAGCGCGCGGACGCAAGACCGCCGAAGGGCGCGAATGGGTCGAGGAATCGGTCAGGGCGTGGCGCTCGAATGAGTTGGACGGGGACAGGTTCGTGGTTCACATGAAGGACACACACCTGTCGGATATGTTTGCCACCTTCGGCGGCGATCAGCGCGATCCCTACTACTCCCCGGACGGCATTGAGGAAAAGTTCTCCCGCGCGGTCGGCTCCTCGGCCCCGCGTAAAGTCCTTGACGCCACCGAGCTTGCCGTCATCAAGGCGCTCGAGGCTGCCGGGGACGTCAAGCAGGACTACTCGGAGCGCGCTTCCCACAAGGCGCCGGCCCAGTCCACGCGCGCGCAGAAGGTGTGGGCGGCGTGCTCGGCGGGTGCTGGCACGGTGGCACAGGTGGCCAAGCAGGGTGCGCGAGGCTCTGCTCGGCTCGGCAGGGCGCTGTATCGCGGTGCGCGTCGGATCCCGGGCGCCGTGCGTCGTCGTCGGTGATCACGCCCGAAGGAGGCTCCGATAACATCGGGCATAACGGAAATAAGGACATCATGACCGCTATCACCGACGATATTGCGCGTCGCATCAACGACGCCGCCGCCCAGATGACCGACGAGCTTGTGGAGTGGCGCCGTGACTTCCACCGCTACCCCGAGCTTGGCTTCCAGGAGTACCGCACCACCGTGATCATCCTGGAGCGCCTCACCGATTGGGGCTACGAGGTGCTCTACGGCCCCGACGTGTGCGAGGCCGACGAGCGCATGGGCCTGCCCGGTCCCGACGCCGACGCCGCGGCCTTCCAGCGCGCGCTCGACGAGGGCGCCGACCCCGCGTGGCTGGAGAGGATCAAGGACCAGTTCACGGGCGCGGTGGCGATCATGCGCAACGGGGAGGGGCCCACGGTCGGCATGCGTTTCGACATCGACGCCCTGCCCATCCACGAGGCCGACGACGACGATTTCGAGCCGGCCGCCAAGGGCTTCCGCTCCGAGCATGAGGGCACTATGCATGCCTGCGGCCACGACGCCCACATCACCATCGGTCTGGGCACCGCCAAGCTACTGGCCGAGATGAAGGATTCGTGGTCCGGCACGCTAAAGATCATCTTCCAGCCCGCGGAGGAGGGCGTGCGAGGGGCGAAGTCGATCGTGGCCAAGGGCCACCTTGACGACGTCGACTTCATGCTCGCCCAGCACGTGGATGAGAAGTCCCAGGACGGGGACATCTGCTCCGGAGCGGGCGGCGCGCTCGCGACCACGAAGATGGACGTGAACTTCTTCGGCCGCTCGGCTCACGCCTCGGGCGCGCCCGAGGAGGGGCGCAACGTGGTGCCGGCCGTGGCTACCGCGATCCTCAACCTGTACGCGATCTCCCGCCACTCGCACGGGCCCAGCCGGGTCAACGTGGGCAAGGTGATCATCGACGGTGGGCGCAACATCATCGCCGACAAGGCGCACCTGGAGATTGAGGTGCGGGGCGATACCACCGAGACCAACGAGTACATGGAAAAGCGGGCCAGGGCGGTGATCAAGGCGGCGGCCGCGATGTACGAGCTCGAGTATGAGATCGTGCGGATGGGGGAGTCGATCTCGCTCGATTCCGACCGCGAGCTCATGGAGCGCATCGACGCCGTCGCAGCGGAGCTGGGCCTGAAGGCGCACCAGCCGAACTGGATGGAGGCCTCCGGATCGGAGGACTACGCCTTCATGATGGATCGGGTCCAGGCCAACGGCGGCAAGGCCACCTTCATCCGCATGCTCACCGCTTCGCCCGCCGGCGCGCATAACCGTAAGTTCTGCGTGGAGGAAAAGGTGTTACCGGCCGGGGTTCGGATCTTCACCGGCGCCGCGATCAACCTCATGCCGCGCGGCGAGTAAAGTATTTTGGACGGTTTCGGCGAGATCTTCTTTATATGGGGACATCGCGCCGGAACCGTCCAAGGTTTTTCAATGGGCCTGGTGGCGCGGTCCGCCGAGCGAGTCACTCTTTGGAATATCGCCCGATGTAGGCGAGACTAGAGCCGTGGATACTCAACAGATCATCATTCTTATCCTTGGCATTCTTGCTATTCTCGCCCTTGGCACGGCGCTGGTTGTGCGCCAGCGCAGGTCTTCGTCGAAGGAGCTGCCCTGGGAGCAGCGCCCCGAGCTCGAGCAGCAGGCGCCGGCCGAGGCTGAGCCCGACGTCGAGGCGCCGGTAGCGCCGCAGGTTCCGGCCGAACCTGGGCCGGCCGAGCCCGAGGTCCCTGCGGAGCCCGCGGTCCCCGAGGTCGAGGTCCCGGCCGTCGAGGTTCCTGAATCGGTGGGCTCGCGCATGGAGCGCCTGCGCGGGCGCCTTGCCGCCTCGGGCGCGCTCGGGCGCGCGCTCCTGTCGATCCTGTCGCGCGGCGACCTGTCCGAGGCGGACTGGGAGGAGTTCGAGGACACGCTCCTCATGGCCGACCTCGGCCTGGACGCCACCACCGAGCTCATGGACACCCTGCGCACGCAGACCAAGGTGCGCGGTACCACCGACGTGGAGGAGGTGCGCGTGATCCTGCGCGAGGAGTTGCTCGCGCTCGTCGGCCCGGACATGGACCGTTCCCTTAACCTTGAGTCCGTCGTCGCCGACGACGCCCGCCACCCGGCTTCGATCCTCATGGTCGGGGTCAACGGCACGGGCAAGACGACCACCACCGGCAAGCTGGCCCGCCTCCTCGTGGCCGACGGCAAGAGCGTGGTGCTCGGCGCTGCTGACACGTTCCGCGCGGCTGCCGCCGACCAGCTTGCCACGTGGGGTGAGCGCGTTGGCGTCGACGTCGTGCGATCCGACCGTGAGGGTGCAGACCCGGCGTCGGTGGCCTTCGAGGCCGTCAAGGTCGGGCGCGAGTCCGGGGCCGACGTCGTGATCGTCGACACCGCCGGCCGCCTGCAGAACAAGGCGGGCCTCATGGACGAGCTGGGCAAGATCCGACGCGTCATGGAAAAGGGCGCCCCGCTACGCGAGGTGCTGTTGGTGCTGGACGCGACAACGGGCCAGAACGGCATGACACAGGCGAAGGTGTTCGCGGAGGTCGCCGGGATCACCGGCATCGTGCTCACCAAGCTGGACGGCACAGCCAAGGGTGGGATCGTGGTCTCGGTCCAGCGCGAGCTTGGCGTGCCGGTGAAGTTCGTCGGTCTGGGGGAGGGCGCCGACGATCTGGCACCCTTCAACCCGGAGGATTTCGTCGATTCCCTCCTCGCCTAATCTCCTGCCCCAAGCGCGCCACCTGGCCGGCGGCGCGCTTGGGGTAGACTTTTGCTCGTTCTATTACTTCGTTTGAGGTCTGCATGTTTAATTCGCTTTCTGATCGGATCACCGGTTCGCTTCGCAACCTGCGCAAGGCAGGGCGCCTGTCGGAGAAGGACGTCGAAGCGGTCATCGGCGACATTCGCCGCGCGCTGCTGGATGCGGACGTGGCCCTGCCCGTCGTGCGGCAGTTCACCGCCGCGGTCCGTGAGAAGGCGGTGGGTGCGGTGGCGAGCCAGGCGCTCAACCCCGCCCAGCAGGTGGTCAAGATCGTCAACGAGGAGCTCATCGAGGTGCTCGGCGGTCAAACCCGCGAGCTGAACTGGGCCCCCAAGCCGCCCACGGTCATCATGCTCGCCGGCCTCCAGGGTGCGGGCAAGACCACCCTGGCCGGCAAGCTCGGCCGCTGGCTGCGCGAGAACGGCCACCGCCCGCTCCTCGTGGCCTCGGACCTGCAGCGCCCCAACGCCGTCAACCAGCTCCAGGTGGTCGGCGAGCAGGCCGGTGTCCACGTCTTCGCCCCCGAGCCGGGCAACGGCATCGGCGACCCGGTCGAGGTGGCCCGCAACTCGGTTCGTTACGCGAAGGAAAATACGTTCGACGTGGTGGTGGTCGACACGGCCGGCCGCCTCGGTGTGGACGAAGAGATGATGGCCCAGGCGCGCGACATCCGTGATGCCGTCAACCCTGATGAGATCCTGTTCGTGCTGGACGCGATGGTCGGCCAGGACGCGGTCAATACCTCCCTCGCCTTCCGTGACGGGGTGGGCTTCACCGGTGTGGTCCTTTCCAAGCTCGACGGCGACGCCCGCGGCGGCGCCGCGCTGTCCGTGCGCGGGGTGACCGGCCAGCCGGTCCTGTTCGCCTCCACGGGCGAGAAGCTGGACGCCTTCGAACGCTTCCACCCGGACCGTATGGCCTCCCGCATCCTTGACATGGGTGACCTGCTCACCCTCATCGAACAGGCCGAGCGCACGTGGAGCGAGCAGCAGGCCGAGGACCTGGCCTCGAAGATGGCCGGCGGCGACTTCACGCTTGACGACTTCCTCGAGCAGCTCAACCAGATCCGCAAGATGGGCTCGATGAAGAAGCTCATGGGCATGTTGCCCGGCATGGGCCAGTACCGCGAGGCGCTCGAGGAGTTCGACGAGCGGGAGATCGACCGCCAGGAGGCGATCATCAAGTCGATGACCCCGGCCGAGCGCGCCGACACCCGCATCCTCAACGGCTCGCGTCGCCTGCGCATCGCCAACGGCTCGGGCACCACGGTCACGGAAGTCAACCAGCTCGTGGACCGCTTCGAGCAGGCGAAGAAGGTCATGACCAGCATGTCGCGCGGCGGGATGCCGAACATCCCGGGCATGCCGAACATGCCGGGCATGGGCGGTGGCTACACGAAGCGGCAGAACAAGAAGAAGCGCAACACCTCCGGTTCGAAGAAGGGCCGCTCGGGCAACCCGGCCAAGCGCCGCCAGCAGGAACTCGCCGCCCAGCGTGAGGCCGAGGCGAAGAAGGGCAGCGCGTTCGGCGGCCCGCAGGCCAAGCCCGAGGTCGACATGGAGGAGCTGGCGCGCTTCCTCAAGTAGGCGGGGAGGAATCATGACCGTTCATCTTCGCGGTACCCTCCGTGGGACCGACGCGAGCCAAGCCTGGATCGACGGCGGCCGCCTCGCCTTTTCGCCCCCGCGCTCCGGTGGGGGAGAGGAGATTGCGGGCTTCGCTTACCCTGGCCTCCTCGACGTCCACACCCACCCCGGCATGCGCCGCACGCCCGAGCCGCTCCCGGTGGCTGAGATGCGCCGTCGCCTGCAGGTGCTGGCCCGGCACGGGATCACCACTGTTCGCGACGCCGGGGGCCAGCACGATGCGAAGGTCGCGTGGGAGCCGGGGCTGGCCCGCGTCATGCATTCGGGCCAGCACATTGCGCGCTTCAAGCGTTACGAACGCCACCTCGCTGTCGACGTCGAACCCGCAGGCCTCCCCGCCGAGGCCGTGCGCCAGTTCGAGCGCGGGGATGGTTGGATCAAGATCGTAGGCGACTGGATCGACCGCGAGGTCGGCGACACCACGCCGCTGTGGCCGTGCAGGGCGCTGATCGACGCTGTGGCCGCCGTTCACGACGCCGGGGGCAAGGTCACCGCCCACACCTTCGCCACCGAGACGGTGGATGACCTGCTGGAGGCGGGCGTGGACGGGATCGAGCACGGCACGGGTATGACCCGTGACCACCTGCTGGAGGCCGCCGCGCGGGGGATCCTCATCACCCCCACGGTTCACCAGATCCGCCGCTTCCCCGAGTTCGCGGCCAAAGGCGCGAAGTTCCCCACCTACGTGGAACGCATGCTGGGGATGGACGCGAGGCGCCGCGAGCACCTGGCCCTCATGGTCGAGACAGACACGCACTTCCTCATGGGCTCCGACACGGCGGAGAACGTGGCGGAGGTCAACCTGGTTGACGAACTCATCGACGCGGTCGAGGACGGGATGCCGGCCGACCTCGTCATGGCGGCCGCCACCTTTGATGGGCGAGCCAAGATCGGCTTCGACGTGTGGGCGGAAGGGGAGCCGGCCGACGTCGTCGTGTACCGGGAAGACCCGGAAGTCAACATCGAGACGCTACGCGAGCCGCTGGCCGTGTTCGCCTCAGGGGTGCGCGTCATCTAGGCCGCGCCGGCCCGTCAGGTCGGCGGGCTAGGACCAGTACTCGTCGCCGAGCGGGATGAAGCCCTCGGGGATATCCTCATACGAGGCCTCGTCCTCGATCGGTTCGACGTGGATGACGATGTCGGTGTTGTCGAGCCGGGCCTGGATCGCGCGCTCGACCTCCATCGCGAGGTCGTGGCCCTGCTTGACCGTCCACAGCCCCGGCACCTGGAGGTCGACGTTGATGAAGCGCTCGCGGCCGGACTGGCGGGTCTGCAGACCGTGGAAGCTGATCGAGCCCGGCTGGCTGAAGCTTCGCAGGACCTCGACGATGGCCGCGTTTTCGTCGTCGGGAAGTGTGACGTCCATGAGGCCGGAGAGCGAGGTGCGCAGGAGCGAGAGGCCCGTCCACACGATGTTGATGGCGACGGCGATCGCGATGAGGGGATCGAGGATGGACCAGCCGGTTGCCAGGACGAGGAGAAGGCCGACGATGACGCCCGCGGAGGTGATGAGGTCGGTGAGCAGGTGGCGCCCATCGGCCTCGAGCGTGATCGAGCGCTTCTTACGGCCCACGCGAATGAGGTACATGCCGGCGGCGCCGTTGATGAGGGCGGCGATGGCGGAGATGACCAGGCCAATCCCGAGGCTCTCCACGGGCTTGGAGTGAGCGAGGCGCATGATCGCGGCGAAGATGATGAGCGCGGCCGCGCCGAAGATCATGGCGCCCTCGATGGCGGTGGAGAAGTACTCGGCCTTCGAGCGCCCGAAGGTGTAGCGCGAGCTGGCGGGCTTGGCGGCCAGCATGAGCGAAATGAGGGCGATGACCGCCGCGACGAGGTTGACCACTGACTCCATCGCGTCCGACAGGAGGGAGACAGAGCCGGTGGCGAGGTAGGCTCCCGCTTTGAGCGCGATGGTCACGATAGCGACGCCGATCGAGAGCCACGCGTACGGCGCGAGGTTCTCCCTGTGGCGGGTGTCTTGGGTCATGACTCCATTGTCGTTCCTGCCAGCGGCGATGGGAACTAACAGTTGAGGGACCTTTCGCACACTTCGCTACAATGAAACGCCGTGTTTAGGGCTCCTGAAAACCCGGCACGTGACCACTACCACCGAGCGGAAAGCGAGCAGGGAGTGCAAAAAGTGGGCAAAGTCTGGCATCATGGTTCGTTGTACTCAGGCATCACCGGGTCCCTCTCACCCTGGCGGCGTCTCAGTCCGGGTAAAAACCAGACGCATGATTTCCCACGTTTCCGGTTGGAACCCACCAAACATGAACTAGGAGTGACCGCTAAAGTGGCAGTCAAGATTCGTTTGAAGCGTATGGGCAAGATCCGTGAGGCCCACTACCGCGTCGTCGTCGTCGATTCTCGCAAGAAGCGTGACGGCCGCGTCATTGAGGAGATCGGTTACTACAACCCGAACACCGAGCCGTCGGTGATCGACATCAACTCGGAGCGTGCTCGTTACTGGATCTCGGTCGGCGCCCAGCCGTCGGAGCCGGTGCTGGCTCAGCTGAAGATCACGGGTGATTGGCAGGCAGCCAAGGGTCTCGAGGGTGGCTCCACCCTGAAGACCGCCGAGGTTGTGGACATCGCCGCGCAGCGCGAGGAGGCCACCAAGGCCGTCCAGGCCGAGGCCGAGAAGCGCCGCGCCGACAAGGCGAAGGCTCGCGAGGAGGCCGAGGCGGAGGCTGCACAGGCTGAGGCCGAGGCTGACGTGGCTCCGGCAGAGGCTGAGGAAGCGTAATGCTTGCTGACGCCTTGGAACACCTCGTTCGCGGAATCGTGGACAATCCGGACGACGTCGAGGTCACCTCGCGCAACAACCGCCGCGGTGAGCTCCTCGAAGTCCGAGTCAATCCCGAGGACCTCGGGCGTGTGATCGGCCGCAACGGCCGCACGGCCAAGGCGTTGCGCTCCGTGATCGGCGCGCTTGCAACGCAGGGCCCGGTACGCGTTGACGTGATCGAAACCGATCTGTGATAACTTCCGTGAAGGACCCGCCAGGTGTGGCGGGTCCTTTGCTATCCAGGCAAGATTGAAGGAAGAGAAAAAGGGGGAGTCATGCAGTTGACGGTGGCGATCATTGGTGCCGCGAACGGCCTCAAGGGTGACGTGAAGTTGGACGTGCGCACGGACGATCCGGAGCGGCGGCTCGCCGTGGGCACCACGCTGGAGACCGACCCGGCCGACATGGGCCCGGTGACGATCACCGCGCGGCGCGAATACAAGGGCACCCAGTACGTGCGCTTCGCCGAGTACGCCGACCGCACGGGCGCCGAGTCGCTGCGCGGGGTGAAGCTGGTCATCGAGTCGGATGAGGACGAGGCGGAAGAAGATGCCTGGTTCCCGCACGAGCTCAAGGGCCTGGAGGTGCTCGACCCGGAGGGCTACGAGCTCGGCATCGTGGTCGGGCTCGAGCCGATGCCCGCTCAGGACCTGCTGGTGGTGCGCGAGCCGGACGGGATCATCACCCGGGTGCCCTTCGTCAAGGAGATCGTCACCGAGGTGGACCTCGAGGATAACTGCGTGATCATCGACGCCCCTCCCGGGCTCTTCTCGCCCGACGAGCTCGTGATCTCCGAGGAGACCGAGGGGCGGTAGGCGTGCGCTTTGACATCATCTCGGTCTTCCCCGAGTTCTTCTCCGTGCTCGACCTGTCGCTTGTCGGCAAGGCGCGCAGCCGCGGCCTTATCGATATCGCCGCGCACGACTTGCGCACCTGGACCGCCGACGTCCACCGCACCGTGGACGATTCGCCGTTCGGCGGGGGCGCCGGCATGGTGATGAAGCCGGACGTGTGGGGCAAGGCGATCGACGACGTCGTGGGCCCCGGCCGTGCCGTACTTGCGATCCCGACGCCCTCGGGCGCGATGCTCACGCAGCAGGCGTGCTGGGAGCTGGCGGAGGCTGACCAAATCGTCATCGCGTGCGGACGGTACGAGGGGATCGACGCCCGGGTGGCCGAACATTACCGTGCGGCGGGCATGGAGGTGGTCGAGTATTCGCTCGGCGACTACGTACTCAACGGGGGAGAGGTGGCCGCGATTGCGTTGGTCGAGGCCGTCTCGCGGCTCGTGCCGGGGATGGTGGGCAACCCCGAGTCGCTGCGCGAGGAATCGCACGGGGTGGCCGGCCTGCTCGAGTACCCGGTCTACACCCGGCCCACCTCCTTCCGCGGCCTGGACGTGCCCGAGGTCCTCACCTCCGGCGACCACGGGAAGGTGGCTCGCTGGCGGCGCGACCGCGCCCTCGAGCGCACGGCCGCCCGGCGCCCGGACATGATCGCCGTGCTCGACGTGGCTGGCTTGGGCAAGAGGGATCGCGCGACCTTGACCCGGCTCGGCTGGGTGGTCGGGGAGGGCCTGCAGCGCGTAGTCGTGAACGAGGCTGGGCCGGCGGAGGCGGGAGAGGTCGCTGCCCTTGCCGGCCGGCTCTTCCCGCACGCCTGCCCGCCCGGCATGGCCGACGCCGACATCGCGGCCTTCGTGGCCGAAAACCTGAGCTCGGAGCGGTTCGCGAACTACGTCGCCGACCCGCGCTACCTCGTGCTCGTGGCCCGCGTGGGTGGCAAGCTCGCCGGCTACGCGATGGCCTTCTTCCCGGCGAGCGCACAGGACCAGGCCGAGGCGATCGAGGCGGGGGCGCCGGTCGACGTCGTGCTGGAGGACACCCCGCGTGAGGGCGAGCTCGTGTACCTGTCCAAGCTCTACGTCGATACGCCGTGGCGCGGCACGGGCGTGTTCGACATCCTCATGCGCGAGGCCCTGGCCAAGATGGCGCGGCGGGCCGAGGGTGGCGAGCCGTACGTCTGGCTAGGGACGAACACCGCCAACAAACGTGCCATCCGGGCCTACAAGCGGGCCGGCTTCAGGGTTGTGGGCGCGCGCGAATTCGTTGTGGGTGAGCAGATCAACAAGGATGTCACTTTGGCGATCCGGGCGCGTGTGCCACAATTGTAGGGCTTGTATGGGATTCGCGGCCTGCCGCAGGGGGCACGATCCGGCTGCAAGTTCTTTCCGACGAACGGGCGAAAGCCCGGAAAGCACTCTGACCTGCGCGCAGGGTGGTTGAGAAGATAATGATCATTATCGACAAGATTAACGAAGCATCGCTGACCGAGCGCCCCGACTTCCGCGCGGGTGACACGGTCAAGGTCAACGTGAAGGTTGTGGAAGGCCAGCGTCACCGTATCCAGGTCTTCCAGGGCGTTGTCATCGACCGCAAGGGCGGCAACGGCATTGGTGCGACCTTCACGGTCCGCAAGGTGTCCTTCGGTGTTGGCGTGGAGCGTCGCTTCCCGCTGCACTCCCCGAACGTTGACTCAATCGAGGTGGTCAGCCGTGGCCGCGTTCGCCGCGCCAAGCTGTACTACCTGCGCGATCGTCACGGCAAGGCCGCGAAGATCCGCGAGATGCGTGCAGACGCCTAGGGGTGTCGCAAGCTGGAAGCACCCGCGAGGGTGCTTCTTTTTTATCCACAGCCCGAACGCTGTCGGCGAAGTCACGTGGAGACACCCCGGCTCGGCGGCGAACGTGCCCGGCCGGTGACGTAGTGTAGTGGTCAGTAGGAGGAGCGCGATGGAGGAACTTGACCAGGCGGACGCGATGCCGCCGTCGTACCCGCCCGAGCACCGTGCTGAACCGAGTCGGAGCGAGAAGGGCGAAGTGGGCGCCAAGAAGCGCCTGGGATCCACCGTGCTCGAATTTGCCACGATCATCGCGGTAGCTCTCCTCATCTCGGTCATCATCAAGACCTTCTTCGCGCAGGCCTTCGCCATCCCGTCTGAGTCGATGGAGAACACGCTTATTCCGGGGGATCGGATCCTGGTCAACAAGCTGGCGGACTCGGAGGAAGACCTCCACCGGGGTGACGTGGTCGTGTTCGTGGACCCGGGCAACTGGCTGTCCGACTCGGCGAAGCCGCACTATTCTGGGGTGCAGAAGGTGCTCATCAGTGTGGGCGAACTCGTGGGCGTGGTCCCACAGAACGTGGGCGACCATCTGGTCAAGCGCATCATTGGCCTGCCCGGCGATCACGTGGAGTGCTGTCATGACGGCCTCATCACGGTCAACGGCGAGCCGATTACGGAGACGTACATCAAGCCCGGATCCTCGCCGTCGGACACGGAGTTCGACGTGGTGGTTCCTGATGGGCACGTGTGGCTCATGGGCGATAACCGCGACCGCTCGAAGGATTCGCGCTACCACCAGCAAGCCACCGGCTTTGGTTTCGTGCCGATCTCGAACATCGAGGGGCGAGCGTGGCTGACCATGTATCCGCTCGACCGGATGGGTAAGATCCCCTCGGCCAGAGAGGTGTTCGCAGGCGTTGATAGTCCCTGATCGCGAGGTCGAGCTCGCCCTGTTGCGCGAGGTGAGCGAGCGCGGCGGTCGCTACGTGGCGGGGGTTGACGAGGTGGGGCGCGGGGCGCTCGCCGGGCCGGCCACGGTGGGCATCGCGGTCGTCTCCCTGGGTACTCCCGATGACTTCCCCGCGGGACTGCGCGATTCGAAGCTCATGACGCCGATAGCGCGGACCCGCGCAGTGGGCCAGGTCCGTGAGTGGGTGGAAGCCGCGGCGGTGGGGCACGCGGGCGCCGACGTCGTCAACCAGTGGGGGATCATCGGCGCGCTGCGGTATGCCGCCGGGGAGGCGCTCGCCCAGCTGGATCTGCCGATTTCGGCGGTGATCTTGGACGGCACGCACGACTGGTGGTCGCCGTCGGAGTTGCCGATCGGGCCGCAACTTCCGCCCTATCCTGTGCACATGGAGGTCAAGGGCGACGCGCGCTGCGCGGTGGTGGCCGCGGCGAGCGTGCTCGCGAAGGTGGAGCGCGATAAGCTCATGACCCGGCTCGGCGCGCAGTATCCGGGCTACGATTGGGAGCGAAACAAGGGATACTCCTCGCCGGCCCACATCGCGGGCCTGGGAGCGCTGGGCGCGAGCGAGCACCACCGAACGAGTTGGAAACTACCTGGATTGGAGCAGGGACGATGAGCGAACTGGAGAACTACGAAGCGGACGCCGAACTCGCGCTCTACCGCGAGTACCGGGACGTGGCGAGCCTGTTCCAGTTTGTGGTGGAGACCGAGCGGCGCTTCTATTTGGCCAACGACGTCGATGTCAAGGTTCGCGCCTCGGCCGCCGGTGACGTCTTTTTCGAGGTGATGCTCACGGACGCGTGGGTGTGGGACATCTTCCGCCCCTCGAGGTTCATCCGCGGCGCGCGGATCGTAACCTTTAAGGACGTCAACGTGGAGGAGCTGAACAAGCCCGATCTCTCGCGCGGGCTCGACTTCGAATAGCGTTATTTCGCGAAAAAACATTATCCACATTTTCCCTTGCGGGAGCTTTACCCACATTTGGGGCTTTTGCGAAATCAGGCGCCGGCGATTCCTGCTGAAATCGTCCTATGACGAACAATGAATTAGGCGCGTGGGGCGAGAACCTCGCGGCAACATATCTGACGCATCAGGGCTGGACGATCCTCGCCCGCAACTGGCGTACGCGCGGGGGCGAGATCGACATCGTGGGCTTCGACCCGCAACGTAACGCGATCGTGGCGGTTGAGGTCAAGACACGGCGTACTCACCGGGCGGGCACGCCCGCAGAGGCGGTGACCGCGCTCAAGGTCAATCGGATCAAAGGGCTGCTGTTGCAGTGGCTCCTTGACCACCGCTCGTTCGGCACGCAGATTGGCGTGGACGTGGTGACGGTGGATCTGGCCGGCGATAGGCATGAGCTGACCCACCTCAAGGGGGTGGAGTTATGAGCGCGATCGCAGGAACGGTGGGGCGGGCCAACACCCTGTCGGTGGTGGGCGTGCAGGCGGTGCCAATCCTCGTGGAGGCCGTCCAGCTCAACGGGTTGCCGAGCTTCCACATCGTGGGGCTTCCCGACGCGGCGGTCAATGAGGCGCGCGAACGCCTGCGGGCCGGCTTTCACGCCATCGGGATCACGTGGCCCAATCGGCGCCTCACGGTCAACCTATCGCCGGCCGACGTCATGAAATCGGGTACCGGCTTTGACCTGTCGATCGCGGTGGCGATCCTCGGCTCGATCGGGTTCGGTTTCGGGCGCGAGGCGGTTGTCATGGGCGAACTCGGCCTGGACGGCTCGGTGCGGCCGGTGCGCGGGGTCCTGCCCGCCCTGCTCGCGGCTAAGGACGCGCAGGTGGCGATCGTGCCCCAGGCCAACCAGGACGAGGCGATGCTCGTGGACGGGCTGGAGGTCATCGGCGTGCACCACCTGGCCCAGGTGGCCGAGATGTGCGGGGTGCCCGGCGTCGTCGTCCCGCCCCCAACCCAGCTCAGTGCCGAGGTGCTTGACGTGCCGGAGGCGATGGCGGACGTGGCTGACGTATGCGGGCAGGAGGAGGCGATCCTCGCCCTCCAGGTGGCGGCCGCGGGCGGGCATCACATGCTCATGGTCGGCCCGCCCGGGGTGGGTAAGTCGATGCTCGCCCGCCGCATGCCCGGCATCCTCCCGGACCTCAGCCAGGCTGACGCGCTGGAGGTGGCGGCGATCGCCTCCCTCACGGGCGAGCGGGTCACGTCCCTGCCCGTCCATCCGCCTTTCGCCGCGCCCCACCACACGGCCACCACGGTGGCTTTGGTGGGCGGGGGATCGCGGATGCCGCGGCCGGGTGCGATCACAGCCGCGCACCGCGGCGTGCTCTTCATGGACGAGTTTCCCGAGTTTGCCCCGCGAGCGATCCAGTCCCTGCGCCAGCCGCTCGAGGAGGGGTGGATTGACGTGGCGCGGGCGAAGGCGAGCGTGCGCTTCCCGGCACGCTTCCAGCTCATCGCGGCGGCCAACCCCTGCAGGTGCGGGCGCAGGCTCGACCCGGGCTCGGCGTGCACGTGCACTTCGCGCGACATCCGGCTGTATGAGGCCTCGCTAGGCGGCCCGGTGCGCGACCGTATCGACATCCACGTTACCCTGCGTCGCCCGTCGAAGGCAGACCTGCGCCGGGGCGGAAGCGCCTCGAGCGCGCAGCTGAAGAGCGCCGTGGCCGAGGCCCGGGAGCGGCAGGCCTTCCGCCTGGCCGGCCTCGAACTCGAGCGTAACGCCGACGTGCCCGGCTCCTGGCTGCGGCGCAACACCCCGCTCCAGGGCGTGACACTGGCCCGGATCGACAAGGGCCTGGCCTCGGGCCTGCTCTCGCTGCGCGGGTATGACAGGATTTTGCGCCTCGCCTGGTCGATTGCCGACCTCGCCGGGCACGGCAGGCCCACCGACGACGACGTGGCGGCGGCCTTCATGTTGAGCGGAAGGATGGACTCGTGAACGATTTGCAGGCGCGCATCGAATGGTCGCGCATGACCGAGGGAGCTGACCCCATCGCCCATACCCTCATCGAGAACCTCGGCCCGGCCGGGGCACTCGAGGCTATCCGCGACGGGGAGTTTGAGCCGGGCATGCGCGCGCAGATCGAGCGCTGGCGCCACCGGCTTGCCCACCAAGAGCCGTTCCACATGCGGGCGCTGGAGATGACCGGGGTGAGCGTGATCGGGCCGGAGGACTCGCGGTGGCCGAGCCAACTGAACGACCTGGGCGCCGACGCGCCGCTCCTACTGTGGGTCAAGGGTAATCCAACGGCGCTGGAGGCGCGGGCAGTGGCGATCGTCGGCTCACGCGCGGCCACCTCCACCGGCCTGCGCACGGCCCGCGACTTCGCCTTCGAGATCTCCGAGGAGGCCACCGTGGTCTCCGGCGGGGCCTTCGGCATCGATGCCGCCGCCCACCAGGGTGCCCTCATCGCCGGCCGTCCCACCCTTATTGTCAGCGCGGGCGGCGCGGACCGGGTCTACCCCCGCTCCCACGAATCGCTCTTCGCTAAGACCCTGGAGGCGGGCGGCGCGATCGTGTCCGAATCCCCGCTGGGGGCCGCCCCGCAGCGCTTCCGTTTCCTGGCCCGCAACCGCATCATCGCGGCGCTGGGCCAGGCCACCGTAGTGGTCGAGGCGCCCGTGCGCTCCGGTGCTCTGTCAACCGCGCGCCACGCGCTCGCGATCGGCCGGCCGGTCGGCGCTGTCCCCGGCCCAATCGATTCCGTGCAGAGCCAGGGCTGCATCGAGTTGCTTCGCAACGGCGCCACTGCGATCGGCAGTGTGAGCCACCTGCGCGAGCTCATGGGGCCAATCGGGGTCCAAGGGCCACTGGCCGCCGACTTCTTCTCCGGCGGGGTGGACGACGGCTTCGACATGCGCGAGCAGCGCGCCTTCGATGCCGTGCCCCTCGTCCGCGGTAAGGGCGCGGCGTCGATCGCGGCGACAGCGGGCATGGCCCTGCCCGAGACCCTGGCGGCGCTCGGCCGGCTGGTACTTGCCGGGCGTGTGGAAGAGCGCGACGGGCGCTACCGGCGCACTAAGGTGAAGTCATGAGCATCGAGACGATTCTGGACGACTACGTGCGCGAGCTGGGTGTGCGGCGCGGGCTGTCCGAGCACACCGTGGCCGCCTATGCCGCCGAGGCACGCTCCTTCCTCGACTTCCTCGGCACCAGTTCGGACGACGTGGCGGGAGCGTTGCGCTTCGTGGAGCTTGCCGACCTGCGCTCCTGGCTTGCCTCCCTCCAGCAGGAGGGCCACTCGAGGGCCTCGATGGCCCGCCACTCGGCGGCGATCCGTAGCTTCACCCGGTGGCTGTACAAGAACGGGCACATCGACTCCGACGCGGGCCAGCGGCTCACCTCCCCGAAGGCGGAGAACAAGCTACCCCAGGTGCTGAGTCATGCCCAGGCCAAGCGCCTGCTCGATATCGCCGCGGATCGCGCGGCGGAGGACGGCGAGCTCACGGTGCGGGACTGGGCGATGGTCGAGCTGCTCTACGCCTCCGGGATCCGTGTCAGCGAGCTCGTGGGCCTCGACGTGTCCAGCATCCAGCCCGACATGACGCTGCGGGTGGTGGGTAAGGGAGATAAGGAGCGCATCGTCCCCTTCGGTAGGCCCGCCCGCGAGGCGCTGTCGGAATGGCTGGCGCTACGCCCCCAGTTCCTCAAGGGGCCGACGCCAGCGGTGTTCGTGGGCAAGGCAGGACGCAGGATCGACCCGCGCATGGTACGTACGGTCCTCGACCGGCTCACCGACCTTGCGGACCTGCCGCACATCGGGCCTCACGCCCTGCGGCACTCGGCGGCCACCCACCTGCTCGACGGCGGATCGGACCTGCGCAACGTCCAAGAGATCCTCGGCCACTCCTCGCTCGGCACAACCCAGCGCTATACCCATGTGAGCGCCGAGCGCCTGCGCGCCGCCTTCGGCCAGGCCCACCCGCGCGCCTAACAGAAGAGGTGCGTACACGGCGGGCGCACCCGCCCCGGGAGCGCCCGCAATCTACCGCCGCGCCTCAAGTTCGCCTGATGCGCTCACGGCAGGTGGGCGTGCTACTCGACGAGCATGATCGGACCCCATAGAAGCGATAGCGGGTCGAGGTAGTCGCTCGTTGCGCGCTTGGCTCCCCAGTGCAGGCACGAGGAGGGCGCGCAGTGTTCGCCGGTCACGTGCCCGATGAGCTGGCCGCGCGTGACCGTGTCCCCGCGTGTGACTGCAGGGGAGAGGGGCTCATAGGTGGTGCGGATCCCGTCGGCGTGCCCGATCGACACTAGGTCGCGGTCATTGAGCTTGCCTGCGTAGATGACGCGGCCGCTCGCCGCCGCATACACGGGTTGGCCGGCGGCGATCGCCAGGTCCACGCCCCGGTGCCCAGCGTCCCAGTTGTTTGGCCCGGGCGCAAACGGCCGGAGCACCGGCACCTCGGCGCCCGAGGGCCAGGCATACTCGACCGTGGGCGCCGAGCCGGCCAAGCCCACCGAGCCAGCCAAGCTGTCCGCGTCTACCGTGCCGGCCAAACCCACCGAGTCAGCCGAGAGTGCCGAGTTCGCCGAGGGCGCCACACTCTCCGAGAGCTCAGCAGGCGCAGGGCCTGAGGGTAGGGTGAGGGCGGCAACGCCGCCGAGGGAGACGAGAGCGAGTGCAACAAGAAACTTCTTCATGCCACCAGGCTCTCAAAATCGCCGAAAGCCCCACGCCGATAATGTGCCCGATGTGGTCGGGCCACCCGGCAGGGAATCTGTGGAGAAACACGCTCTTCCCAATTCAGGGACTCGTCCCGATTGGGGCGGCCGACGAAACTCGTGAAAATACCGGCTAACGATCGCTACCGCCGCCAGGGCGGCACCAGATTCACGAGTTGTGTCGGAGCGACCGGCAAGCTTGCGCCACGGCGTGGTTGGCGCTACTTGGAGTCCTTGCGTCGGGAAAACTTGCGCAGGTTGGTCACGTGCTCGCGGCGCAGGATGCGCCGCGAATCGGCTAGCAGGTTCATCTGCCGCACGGGCAGGATCCAGTTAAAGCGGCGGGCGGCGAGCCCGAAGATGAGGCACAGGAGGATCGCTAGGCCCATCCCCACCTCGTACATGTCGTGCTGCTGGAAGATCACCATGATCCCGGCGGCGGCGATGGAGATGGTGGCGTAGAGGGGGTTGGAGCCGAAGATAGCGGGGGTCTGGCGCACGAGCGCGTCGCGCATCACGCCGCCGGCGGTGGCGGTGATGACCCCGAGGAAGATCGAGGGGATCGGGGCGAGCCCGGCGGAGATGCCCTTCGCGGCGCCGGTGGCGGACCAGCAGCCAAGAGCGAGGACGTCGGCGAGGGTGAGACCGCGTCGCGCCCACGGCCCATCCAGCGGCACGAGGTAGGCAAAGGCGGAGGCGCCGATCGCGCCGGCGAGGTACCACGGGTCGGTCAGCGCCACGGGGAAGCCCACGCCAAGCAGGGAATCACGGATCATGCCACCGCCGAGCGCGGTCAGGATGCCGAGGGTGAGGTAGCCGATGATGTCGTATTCGAGCTTGCGGGCAAGGGATGCGCCGATGACCCCGTAGGCGATGACGCCCGCGACGTCCACGATACGGAAGAGAACCTCAGGATCCATGCCGCACCTCCCTGCAAGAAATGACCATCCGATTCATTGTGCCCCGCGGGGACGCCAAATGTCAGCCCGGCATGGCCCGGGTGCGATGTAGGCAACGCCACCGCGCGCGCCAAGTTTTAGTGTTGGAGAACTGTGCGGGCCCTGGATAAACTAGGAAGGCTGTCGAAAGACAGACTACGCGTGCTCGCTCGCCGCAAGGCCTTCCGCGCATCGGTCCGATGGAGCGTGGAATGGGGCACCAGGGCCTGCCACAGGGTGTGGTGGGCAAAGAACCGTAAAACCAAGCGCGGCACACCCGCGCTGTGAGAAAGGACGACCATGGCAGTCGTTTCCATGCGCCAGCTGCTTGAAGCCGGCGTCCACTTCGGGCACCAGACCCGTCGCTGGAACCCCAAGATGAAGCGTTTCATCCTCAACGATCGTAACGGCATCTACATCATTGATCTTCGTAAGACGGTTGACGACATCAACCGCACCTACGAGTTCGTCAAGGAGACCGTGGCCCACGGCGGCAACATCCTCTTCGTTGGCACCAAGCGTCAGGCCCAGCGCCCGATCCGCGAGCAGGCGGAGCGCGTGGGTATGCCCTACGTCAACGAGCGTTGGCTGGGCGGCATGCTGACCAACTTCTCCACCGTTAACGCCCGTATCCAGCGCCTCAAGGAGCTGGAGCTCGTTGACTTCGACGACGTGGCCGGCTCTGGTCGCACGAAGAAGGAACTGCTCATGATGCGTCGTGAGAAGGAGAAGCTGGAGCGCACGCTCGGCGGTATCCGCGACATGGGCAAGGTTCCCTCGGCCATCTGGATCGTTGACACGAACAAGGAGCACCTGGCGGTCGCTGAGGCCCACAAGCTCAACATGTCCGTCTGTGCGATCCTCGACACGAACTGTGATCCCGACGACGTCGACTACGGCATCCCGGGGAACGACGACGCGATCCGCTCCATCGATATCCTGACCCGCGTGATCGCCGACGCAGTCGCTGAGGGCCTGGTGGCCCGTGGCGGTGGCGCTAAGGATGAGGACCCCATGCCCGAGTGGGAGCGCGAGCTCCTCGAGGGTGACGAGGCTGAGGCTCCGGCCGAGGCTGAAGCAGCCCCCGCCGAGGCCCCGGCCGCTGAGGCCCCGGCTGAGACCGACAACGCCTAAGGAAGATCAACATGGCAATTACC
The DNA here is from genome assembly GCF_001469025.1 of Trueperella bernardiae. Lineage (GTDB taxonomy): Bacteria > Actinomycetota > Actinomycetes > Actinomycetales > Actinomycetaceae > Trueperella > Trueperella bernardiae. Next base: position 48,194 of record NZ_LNIZ01000001.1, read on the forward strand.
GTTGCAGATATCAAGGCTCTTCGTGAGAAGACCGGCGCTGGCATGATGGATGTCAAGAAGGCGCTGACCGAGGCTGAGGGCGATACCGCCAAGGCTGAGGAGATCCTTCGCCTCAAGGGCCTGAAGGTCGCCGCCAAGCGTGAGGGCCGCACGGCCTCGAACGGCCTGGTCCTGTCCCACATCGGCACGAACGACGAGGGCCAATTCGGCCTCATCGTCGAGGTCAACGCTGAGACGGACTTCGTGGCGAAGAACGAGAAGTTCATCGCTTTCGCCGAGGGCATCCTCGCCGCCGCCGTCGAGGCTGGTGCCAAGACTACCGATGAGGTCCTGGCCGCCGCTCACCCGGAGGGCACTGTCAAGGACGCCGTGGACAACATGATCGGCATCATCGGCGAGAAGCTGGGCGTGGGTGCGGTTGAGTACCTCGCTGGCGAGCACGTCGAGGCCTACATGCACAAGACGGCTGTTGACCTGCCGGCCCAGGTGGCCGTCATCGTCGCCACCGATGCCGCGGGCAAGGAGATCGCCCACGACGTCGCCGTCCACGTGGCCGCCATGTCCCCGGCCTACCTCGCTGAGGGCGACGTGCCGGAGGAGGAGCTCGAGAACGAGCGCCGCATCGCCACCGAGCTGACGATCGCCGAGGGCAAGCCGGAGCAGGCTGTTCCGAAGATCGTCGAAGGCCGCCTTAAGGGCTACTTCAAGCAGGTCTGCCTGCTTGACCAGCCCTACGCTCGCGATCCGAAGCACTCGGTGGGCGAGGTTGCCAAGGCCGCCGGCGCCACGATCACGGGCTTTAAGCGCGTGCGCGTTGGCCAGGAGTAAGGGCTAGTTCACTGGTGTGGGGTGCGAGGTAATCGCACCCCACACTGGCTTAAGTCGAGTATTTGCTCGCAGATGAAAAGCCGTGCCCCGGGCGCGGCTGCGCGCGACCCGCGCGATAATGAGGGTTTGATGAAGGGGAGAACGACGTTGAGTATTGTTGTGGCCTACAAGTACGCGCCTAATCCGCAAGATGCCAAGGTGCTTGCCGACGGCACGGTTGACTGGACGCGCGCGAAGGCCGCCGTGTCGGAGTCGGATCCGGTGGCGATGGAGATGGGCCGGCGGGTCGCTGATGCCGCGGGCACGCAGCTCGTGGGTATTTCGGTGGGCTCTGCCCAGGTTGCCTCCCCGATGGCGCGCAAGAACGCTATGTCGCGCGGCTTTGACCGCGGGCTGATACTTGCCGACGACGCCGTCTCGGCCTGGTCTGCCACCCAGGTCGGCGCCGCCCTGGCCCAGTTGGTGAGCAAGGTGGGTGACGTCTCGCTGGTGCTCACGGCCGATTCTTCGGTGGATGAGGCGGCTGGAGTCACGCCCGCGCTCATCGCGGGGTACCTTGGCTGGCCGGCGATTCTCGACGTGGCGAAGGTGGAGGTCGACGGCGATGCTTTCGTTCTCACCCAGCGGATCAAGGGCGGCAGCCGCACGCTGCGCCTGACCGGCCCGGCCGTCGTCGCCACCACCTCGGATGCAACCACCCCGGCCGTGCCGTCGATGAAGGACATCCTCGCGGCCGGCAAGAAGCCCGTGGAGGTGCTGACGGCCGCGGGCGTGGAGAGCGCGGGTGCCCCGCTCGAGGTGGTGGGCCGCAAGCGCCCGGACAAGCGCGTGCGCCAGGGCAAGATGTTTGGTACGGCCGCCGAGCTTGTGGCGGCCCTGCGTGAGGACGGGGTGCTGTAAATGACTACCTGGATTGTGACCACCGTTTCTGAGATTTCTACGCTCGTTGAGCTGGCCCAGGGGGAGAAGGTCGGCGTCGTCGTCGGCGATGCCCCGGTGGGCGGGGTGGACCGCGTGATCCGGATCGAGACGGGCGACGCCCCGGCCGAGGCGCTGGCCCCGGCGGTCGTGGCCGCGGTGGACGCGCAGGCGGGCGACCTCATTCTCGTGGTGAACAACCCCGCAGGCCGCTCGTTGGCGGGTGCGCTGTGCGCCGCGAAGGGCGCGCCACTGCTGCGCAACGTGAGCGAGCTGTCGACCACCTCCGCCACGGTCAGCCGCTTCGGCGGCATGGTCGAGGAGACCGTGGAGTTCGCCGGCCCGGCCGTGGTCCTCGTCAGCGAGGGCGAGGCGGTGCCGGGCGAGGTTGCGGGAGAAACCGTGGCTGGCGAGGGCTACACGGTGAGCGTGGCCAGTGAAGACATCCACGAGGGCGCGCAGGTGAACTTGGGCGCGGCCACCCGCATCGTGGGGGTCGGGCGCGGATTCGTGGCCGAGGAGGACCTGGCGCTCGCACGTGAGCTCGCGGACGCGCTGGGCGCCGAGGTCGGGTGCACCCGCCCGCTCGTTGAAGGCCACGGTTGGTTCGAGCGCGATTCGTATCTTGGGGTCTCGGGCCACTCGGTCTCCCCGGACCTTTACATCCCGGTGGGGATCTCCGGCCAGATCCACCACACGGCCGGCATCGGCGGCGCGCAGACGATCGTGGTCATCAACAATGACGAGACGGCCGCGATTTTCGAGCTGGCCGACTACGGGATCGTCGGCAACTTGTACGAGGTGTTGCCGAAGATGATCGAGGCGCTCAAGGCGTAGGGGAGGGGCCGACATGGAGGATTTCGACGTCATCGTTGTGGGCGCGGGGGTGGCCGGAACCGTGGCCGCCACGGCGCTCGCCCGCGAGGGGCGCGAGGTGCTGCTGGTCGAGCGCGGCACCGAGCCGGGGGCCAAGAACCTTTCCGGCGGCGTGTTCTACAGCCGCGTGATGGAGGAGATCTTCCCCGGCTTCGCCCAGGAGGCCCCCGTGGAGCGCGTCATCACGCGCAACACGCTGAGCTTCTTGAACGCCACCTCGGCGGTCAATATTGACTACTGGGACCAGCGCCTTGCCGAGCCCGTCAATGCCGTCAGCGTGCTGCGCGCCCACCTCGACCCGTGGCTTGCGCAGCAGGCCGAGGAGGCCGGCGTCAGCCTTATTAGCGGCGTCAAGGTCGATAGGCTGATGCGCGGCGACACGCATTTTTGCGGCATCGAGGCCGCGGGCGAGGAGATGACGGCGAAGGTGGTCATCGCCGCCGACGGCGTCAACTCCTTCCTCGCCCAGGGCGCCGGCGTGCGTCCGAAGCAGCCCACGAAGAACCTGGGACTCGGCATCAAGTCCGTTATCCAGATCGGCGAGGATGCCGTTCGGGAGCGCTTCAACCTCGTAGGCAACGAAGGCGCCTCCTACGCGATCGTGGGGGATGCCACGATGGGCGTGCCGGGCGGCGGCTTCATGTACACCAACAGGGACTCGGTCTCGATGGGCGTGGTCCTCATGCTCGAGCGGCTGACCGACTCGGGTCTGGCCTCCACCGACATCCATGACCACCTGCTGGCCCACCCGTTCCTTGCGCCCTTCCTCGAGGGCGGGGAGCTGCTCGAGTACGGTTGCCACCTCGTGGCCGAGGGCGGGCAGGCGATGCAGGAGGGGATCGTTCACGATGGCCTGGTCCTCATCGGCGACGCCGCCGGCTTCACCCTCAACACGGGCCTGACCGTGCGCGGCATGGACCTGGCGGCCGGATCGGCGCTGGCCGCCGCGAAGGCGGTCCACGCGGCCATCGAGGCGGGCGATTACTCGCGCCTGGCCCTGCAGTCCTACGTGGATGAATACGAGGCGAGCTTCGTGGGCAAGGACATGCACACCTACCGCCACACCCCCGAATTCCTCGGCAATGATCAGCTGATGTTCGGGCCGGCGGGCGAGCTGCTGGCGGACGTCTTCTACGGCGCCTACCACCACGATCTCAGTCCGCGCCGGCACCTGGCGAAGGTGGCCCTTGACGCGTTCAAGGGCTCGGGGATCCGCGTGGGTGACCTGGTCAAGACCGGCTATCGTGCGCTGCGAGCGCTTTAGGAGGCAGGGATGTCTTTCAATCCGGGCGGCGTGAACGAGCGCCTCGCCAAGAACGTCTACCACACGGGCGAGAGCCACATCGTCATCGACCAGGAGCTTGTGCGTTCCACGGGCACGGCCAAGCGGATCATCGCGGTCTGCCCGGCGCACGTGTATCGCGAGGAGGCCGACGGTACGATCTCGGCCGAGTTCGCCGCGTGCCTGGAGTGCGGGGCGTGCCTCGCAGTCGCCACCCCCGGGGCCCTGAGCTGGGTTTACCCCGAGGGCGGGATGGGGATCGAGTACCGCGAGGGCTGAGCCCCTACGCCTTGATTTCCGCCGTGCCCTTGCGCCAGAAGATGACGGCCAGGGTGAGGGCGATGAGCAGGATGAAGGTCACCAGCGCGTAGGCGATGTAGATCGCGTTGTACCACGCCGTGTCGCCGCTACCAGCGTGCTGGCCCTGGAAGAAGACCGCGGTGATCATTGCGATGCCGATTGCGGTGGCGATGCGCTGACCGGTCTGAACGATGCCGCCGGCGGTGCCGCCGTGCTCGGCGGGCACGTCGAGCATGGACAGGGTCTGGTTGGTCGAGCCGATCGCGCCCTGGCCGAAGCCGAGCACGCTGACGGGGACCATGAGCCACCAGAAGGGCAGGCCCTTCCCGATCGCCCAGATCACGCCCATCATGCCGAGCACACCGATCACCATGAGGGCGAGCGAGATGGCCTGCACGGCCCGGCCCTTGAGGAGGACCCGCTTGCCGGCCCACACTGCCGCATAGGCGGAGACCAACGCGTTGGGTAGCGTGACCAGGCCGACCTCGAGTGCTGAGACGTTAAGCCCGCGCTGGAGGAAGAGGGCCAGGACTACGAAGATCGACGTCATGCCAAGGAACTGGAAGACGGTAATCGCCGTGGCCCAGGAGAACGTGGAGATGCCAAACAGCTCGAGGTTAACCATCGGCTCGCGCCCGATCTTCTTGTAGTACGACTCCCAGGCCACCCAGGCCGCGAGCAGGAGGACACCGGCGGGAAGGAGCGCCCAGGCGAACGCCCAGCCGGTGGACATGAAGGGCAGCATGATGCCGACCACGGCCAGCGCAAGGAGGACCATGCCGAGGAAGTCGAGGTCGATCTTCGGGCGCTCGTAGAAGCGGCCCTCCTCTTCTTGCATCTCGATGTACTCGCTGCGGGCCTCGGCGCGGTGCGGGCCCACGTGGCGGCGCTCCTTGCCGAATGGGAGCCAAAGGAAGGCCAGGATGAGGCCGATGATGCCGATGGGGAAGTTGATGATGAATGACCAGCGCCAGCCGGCCGCTTCGCCCAGGATCCCCACGAGTGCGCCGGACATGAGCGGGCCGGCGGCCACAGACATCGACACGACCAGGCCGAACATGGCGAAGGCCTTCGCGCGGGCTTGGCCCACGAAGTAACGCTGGATGAGGCCCGTGGTCTGGGGTGAGAGGATGCCCGCGCCGGCGCCCTGGAGGACGCGCATGAAGTTGAGCATCGTGGCGTCGGTGGCCAGGCCCACGAGCAGCGAGGACAGGGTGAAGAGCGAAAATCCTGCCACGAAGGCCGAGGAGCGGCCGAACATGTCACCGAGGCGGCCGGCGGGCACCAGGATGATGCCGACGGCGAGCGCGTAGCCCGACAGCACCCACTGGAGCTGGGAGTCGGAGGCGCTCATGGCGTGGCCGATCGAGGTGAGGATGTTGTTGACGGAGGAGACCTGCAACAGGGTCATCATGAGTGGGACGAGGAGAACGAAGAGGAGTTTGTTGCGGTCGTAGACCCGATCTGATCCGGGAACGCGGATGTGACGGGGGTTTGAATTGGGTTGGTTCGGTTGCCTGCTGACGTTTTCTGCCATCGATTCCTCACAAACAAAAAGGGCGCACTAAGCACCTCTGTTTTGATCGTAGTGAGGAAGGTCCCGGGTGGTCAGTTGCGTGGGTCACCGGCGAGGAGTGGTGCGCGACACCGACTACACTGTCTGTCATGGAAAGCGTGCGCATCGATCAGTGGCTGTGGGCCGTGCGGCAAACGAAGACCCGTTCGGCGGCCACCGCCGCGTGCCGGGCCGGCCACGTGCGGGTCAACGACGAGCCGGTCAAGGCGGCCACGAAGGTGAAGGTGGGTGACGTCGTGCGCTACCGCGTGCAGGGCTGGGACCGGATCCTCGAGGTCAAGCAGCTGCTCCTCAAACGCGTGGGCGCGCCCGTGGCCCGGGAAGCCTACACGGACCTGACCCTGCCCCGGCCCAAGGTCTGCGTGCCGATCGCCACGCGCGAGCCCGGCGCCGGGCGGCCCACCAAGCGCGAGCGTCGCGAACTGGACCGGCTGTTTGGGCGGGATTCGAACTACGGGCGAATGCGGTAAACTGGTCATCACCCGACGAAAGGTTCATCCATGTCTGACTCGCAAACGCGACGCCGTGTCCTGCTTAAACTTTCCGGAGAGGTCTTCGGAGGAGGGGAGGTCGGACTCGACACCTCGGTCTTGACGCGAGTGGCGGGGGAGATCGCCGCGGCGGTGAACGACGGGGTGCAGGTCGGCGTCGTTGTCGGTGGCGGAAACTTCTTCCGCGGGGCTGAACTGCAGGAGGCGGGGATGGACCGCGCGCGTGCCGACTACATGGGCATGCTCGGCACGGTCATCAACGCCGTGGCTCTCCAGGACTTTCTTGAAAGCGCAGGCGTTCCCTCCCGCGTGCAGACCGCGATCACGATGGCGCAGGTCGCGGAGGCCTACATCCCGCTGCGAGCGATCCGCCACCTGGAGAAGGGGCGCGTGGTGATCTTCGGGGCCGGCGCCGGCATGCCCTACTTCTCTACCGACACCGTTTCGGCCCAGCGCGCCCTCGAACTGCGTTGCGACGAACTACTCGTGGGCAAGAACGGAGTGGACGGCGTTTACAGCGCGGACCCGCGCACGGATCCGGAGGCCGTCAAGCTCGATTACCTCACCTACGACGACGCGCTTCGCAAGGGCCTGCGTGTGGTTGACGCGGCCGCATTCTCGCTGTGTCAAGATAATGGAATGACAATGCGCGTCTTTGGCATGGTGGAACCTGGAAACGTCACCCGTGCTCTGCGCGGCGAAAATATCGGAACACTCGTAACAAAGAACTGAGGACACCATGATTGAAGATGCACTGCTCGAAGGCGAAGAGATGATGGAGAAGGCTCTGGGCGCCCTGCGTAACGAGTTTTCCAAGATCCGCTCCGGGCGCGCGAACCCCGAACTGTTCACCTCCCTCATCGTCGACTACTATGGCTCGCCCACGCAGATGCAGCAGATCGCCTCGGTGACCGTGCCCGAGGCGCGCACGGTCATCATCACCCCCTACGATCGCACTGCGATGAAGGACATCGAGAAGGCGATTCGCGACGCCGACCTGGGCGTCAACCCCACCGACGACGGGCAGGTGCTGCGCATCAACCTGCCGGCCCTCACCGAGGAGCGCCGCAAGGAGTACGTCAAGCTCGCCCGCACGAAGGCCGAGGAGTCGAAGATTTCGGTGCGCTCCGCGCGTCGTAAGGCCAAGGACGTCCTGGAGAAGATCAAGAAGGACGGCGAGGCCGGAGAGGACGAGGTCGAGCGCGCAGAGAAGGAGCTCGAGGCCCTGACCAAGCGCTTCACCGACCAGGTGGACGCGCTGCTCGAGGGCAAAGAGAAAGACCTCATGGAGATCTGATGCCCTCAGATCAGCCGCAAGCCGCGATTTTCTCGCGGCTTGCTCCGCGTCCACCCAAGCCACCCGAGGAGTCCCATTCTCGGGCCGGCCGCAACCTCAAGGCGGCCATCCCCACTGCGCTCATCCTGCTCGCCCTCGTGGCGGCGTCGATCTTCATCCGCATCGAGGTCTTCGCGGGCCTGGTAGTGGTGGCGCTCGGGATCGCGCAGTGGGAGATGGCGGGCGCCCTGCTCGCGCGCAATTTCAAGATCCCGCTCCTCGTTCTGATCGCGGGCCAGACAGCGATGGCGGTGGGCACCTGGTTCTACGGGATTCAGGCCGCGCTCATCATCTACATGGTGACCTGCGTCCTAGCGTTGCTGGTCAACGGGTATGCGCGCGCCGCGGGCGTGACGGACGCGCTCGCGGGCTGCTTCTCGCTGGGCTGGATCGGGCTCATGGGCAGCTTCGCGGTGGCGATGGCGACGATGCCGCACGGGGCTTGGGTGATTACGGCCTTCATCCTGTTGCCGGTGGCGAACGACACGGGTGGCTGGCTGGCTGGCGTCCTGTTTGGCAAGCACCCGATCTCGCCGTCGATCTCGCCGAAGAAGTCCTGGGAGGGCTTTGCCGGCTCGGTGATCGCCTGCTTCCTCGTGGCTTGGTTCTTCGTGGGGTCCATGGTGGGCCTTTCCTGGCCGTGGGTGGTTCTGTTCGCGCTCGTCACCCCCGTCATGTCCACCGCCGGGGACTTCTCCGAGTCGCTGCTCAAGCGCGACCTCGCGATCAAGGACATGGGCTCGATCTTCCCCGGCCACGGCGGCATGCTTGACCGGATTGACTCCATCCTTTTTTGTGCCCCTGCGTGCTACCTCATGTTTGCCGGTGGCCTGGGGTTGCTATAGTGCAGGCACGATGATGAACGTTCAGCCCAAGCAAGTTAAGCCTCGCGTGGAGAGCGGCGAGCGCCCCACGCTCACCTTCCAGCAAAAGCGGCGCGGCAAGCCTCCGCGTCATCTGGCCGACCTCGATCGCGAGCAGCGCCGCGCCCTCGTGGCCGACATGGGCCTGCCGGCCTTCCGTGCCGACCAGGTTTCGCGTCACTACTTCGACCACCGTACGGCTGCCCCGGCGCAGATGACAGACCTGCCCCAAGGTCAGCGCGAGGAGATCGTGTCCCAGCTCCTGCCGCCCTTGGTGAAGAAGGTCTCCGAGCAGTATGCCGATGGTGGGCGCACCCTCAAGGTTTTGTGGAAGCTGTTTGACGACGCGGTGGTGGAGTCGGTCCTCATGGGCTACCCGGATCGGGCTACGCTGTGTCTGTCCTCCCAGGCCGGTTGCGGCATGGCTTGTCCGTTTTGCGCCACGGGCCAGGCGGGCCTGACCCGCAACCTGTCCACGGCCGAGATCGTGGAGCAGCTGCGCCTCAACATGGCGCTCGCCGAGTCGGGCGCGCTCGGCGAGTCTGTGAAGGTGACGAACGTGGTGTTCATGGGCATGGGTGAGCCGATGGCGAACTACCCGGCCGTGCGGGCGGCGTTGCATCGGATGATCGACCCGTCCCCGGAGGGCTTCGGCATGGCGGCCCGCCACGTGACGGTCTCCACGGTGGGCCTGGTGCCGGCGATCCTCAAGCTGGCCGAGGAGGGGCTACAGGTGACGCTCGCGGTCTCACTCCACGCTCCCGACGACGGCCTGCGCGATGACCTCATTCCGATCAACTCGCGCTACAAGGTGGGTGAGCTGCTGGACGCCGCGCGGCACTATTTCGTGCGCACGGGCCGGCGCGTTTCGATTGAGTATGCCCTCATCAAGGACATGAACGATCATCAGTGGCGGGCGGAGCTGCTGGCGGCTGAGCTCAATGCGCGCGGGCGCGGCTGGGCGCACGTCAACCCCATTCCGCTCAACCCCACGCCGGGAAGCATCTGGACGGCGTCGACGGATCGGGCGACACGCACGTTCGTCCAGACCTTGATCGATGCCGGGATTTCGACAACGATTAGGGACACGCGCGGTTCGGATATCGACGGTGCGTGCGGGCAGCTCGCCGCGGAGGTCGTGGACCGGGACAACGTGGCGCGTCGCGCGAAGCAGGCCCAGGAAGCGGTGGAGGCGCGCCTGGCTGAGCACCGTGCCGAGCCTGTCGATTTGGCTGATCAACTCGCTGTGATGGAACAGGGGAGAAAATGACGGATACATTCAAGCGGGTCGGCGGCCTCAACAACGGCTACAACCCGACCCAGGTCGATGAGTTCCTTGAGCAGGCCAAGCTGGCCTACGCCGGGGACGAGTCGATTGACATTGACGAGGTGGCCGTGCGCGGCGTCGCGTTCGACTGGGTGCGCAAGGGTTACACGCCCGCGCTGGTCGACGCCGCCCTCGATCGCCTCGAGTCGGCGTTCGTTCAGCGTCGCCGGGCCAAGGTCATGGAGGCCGAGGGGGAGGAGGCGTGGCTCGCCGCCACCTACAAGCAGGCCCAGGCCCTCTACCCGCGCTTGCTCCGTCCGGCCGGGGAGCGCTTCGCCGACGCCGATGGGCGTGGTTATAAGAAGGCGGACGTCGATGCGCTGCTCGAGCGCCTGTCAGAGTACTTTGCGGGCAAGGCGGAGCTGACGTCGGCCGAGGTGCGCGGGGCCACCTTCGGCTCGGCCCGCGGTGCCGATGCCTACCGCGAGTCCGTGGTTGACGTCTTCTTGGACCACGCCGTCTCCGTCCTGCTGGCGGTGGAGTGATGCGCGACGTCGTCCTGCTCGGATCCACTGGCTCGATCGGAACCCAGGCCCTCGACGTCATCGCCACCCACCCGGGCCGTTTCCGCGTGCGCGGGCTGGGCGCTGGCGGCGCCAACATTGAGCTGCTCGCCCGCCAGGCGTTTGACCACGACGTCGATCGGGTGGCAATCGCCGCCGACCGCGCCGGCGAATTCGCCGAGGCATGGAAGGCCGTGGCGGGCGACGCGCCCGCGCCGGAGGTGGCGTGCGGCGAGGAGGCGATGGTGGAGCTGGCCGGCTTCCTGTCCGGCACGGCGGAGGATTCGGGCGTGGTGCTCAACGGCATCACCGGCTCGATCGGGCTGCGCCCCACGCTCGCCGCGCTGCGATCGGGCGCCACGCTGGCGCTGGCGAACAAGGAGTCGCTGGTGATCGGCGGCGGGCTGATTAAGGACGCGATGTCGTGGCCGGGCCAGATCGTACCGGTCGATTCGGAGCATTCGGCGCTCGCGCAGGCCCTGCGTTCGGGCCGCCACGAAAAGGGGCTGACCAGCCCGGTGGTGACCGGCAAGAGCGAGGTACGCCGGCTGGTGCTGACCGCCTCGGGCGGCCCGTTCCGCGGCCGCACCCGCGCCGAGCTTGAGGACGTGACGCCCGCGCAGGCGCTCAACCATCCCACGTGGGCGATGGGCCCCGTGGTGACGATCAACTCCTCGACCCTCATCAACAAGGGCCTCGAGCTTATCGAGGCGGCCCTGCTGTTCGACGTGGCACCGGCGGACATTACGGTGGTAGTCCACCCGCAGTCGATTATTCACTCGATGGTGGAGTTCATCGACGGTTCCACGATCGCCCAGGCCTCCCCGCCTGACATGCGCCTGCCGATCGGGCTCGGCCTGTCCTGGCCCGCGCGCCTGGAGGACGTGGCGCGCCCGTGCGCGTGGGATGTGCCGGCCGCCTGGACGTTTGAGCCCTACGACGCCGATGTCTTCCCAGCGATCGACCTGGCCCGTTCCGCCGTGGCGGCCTCCGCCCTCCACCCGGCGGTGCTGAACGCGGCGAACGAGGTGTGCGTGGATGCCTTCCTTGCCTCCCAGATCGGTTACCTCGACATTGTGGACACCGTGGCGGCCGTGCTTGATTCCTTCGATGGGACCGGCGAGGTCTCGCTTGCCGGCGTGCTTGCGGCCGACGCCTGGGCGCGCCGCGCCGCGCGAGAGCGGCTGGGCTGATGGCCGCCCTCGGCATCGCGTTCCTCATTCTTGGCCTGCTGGCCTCGGTGGCGATCCACGAGCTGGGCCACCTGCTGCCCGCCAAGCGCTTTGGGGTCAAGGTCTCGCAGTACTTCATCGGCTTTGGCCCCACCCTGTGGTCGACCACCCGGGGCGGCACCGAGTACGGCATCAAGGCGATCCCGCTCGGTGGCTTCGTGCGGATCGCGGGCATGCTGGCCCCGGCCAGGCCGGGCACCCCCGTGGAGAAGAACGGCCAGATCACGGTGGCCGAGGAGGCGCGCCAGGCCTCGGCCGCCGAACTCGGGCCGGGGGAGGAGCACCAGGCCTTCTGGCGCCTCACCGCGCCGAAGAAGCTCGCCGTCATGTTCGGCGGGCCGTTGACCAACCTGGTGCTCGCCGCCCTCCTCATCGCCGGGGTCGTCTCCGGCATCGGGATCTCCCAGCCGACCACCGCGGTGGGGGCGATCATGCCGTGCGTCGGGCAGGCCGAGGCCGACCAGTGCGAGGGCAAGGAGCCAAGCCCGGCCGCGCTGTCCGGGCTGGAGGTTGGCGACGTCATCGTCGAATGGGGCCGGCGCGAGGTGGCCACGTGGCCCGAGCTCTCCGCCGCGATCGCCCAGGGCGGCACCGGGCAGGTGACGGTCCGGGTGTTGCGTGGGGGCGAGCCGGCCGACGTCGTTATCACACCCGTGCCGGTGGAGCAGACCAAGCAGAACGAAGTGGGCGAGGCCGAGGTGCGGGAGGTGCCGTATGCCGGCATCGCGCCGGCCTTCGAGCGCCAGCGCCAGCCGTTCACGCGCGCGGCGGACGTGACCGCCACCATCGCCGCAGGGACTGCCAAGGTGGTCCTCACCCTGCCCGCCCAGCTGTGGCACATGGCCACGAACCTGGTGACGGGTGGGGAGCGCGACCAGACCGGGGTTGTGGGGATCGTGGGCGTGGCGGACATCGCCGGTAACATCACCTCCTCGAACGCGGTGAACTACACGGCGGCGGACCGGGTGGCGGACCTGACGATGCTGCTGGCGGGGCTCAACATGTCGCTGTTCGTGTTCAATATGATCCCGCTGCTGCCACTGGACGGCGGGCACATCCTCGGCGCGATCCTCGAAGGCACCCGGCGCACGATCGCCAAGGCACGCGGCAAGGCTGATCCCGGGCCGTTCGATACCGCCCGCCTCCTGCCGCTGAGCAACGCCGTGTTCTTCGCGCTGATCGCGATGACGATCCTGCTGATCGTGGCCGATATCGTGAACCCGGTCGTCTAGCGTGCCTTCGGTAGGGAATCTTTGCGGGAAGTGACATAATCGTGTTCGTGAATACACCAGTTTCTCTTGGAATGCCGTCCGTCAAAGAGGCGCCCGCCGTGCTGCGGCGGCGCAAGAAAACCCGCCGGATCAAGGTGGGTGACGTGCTCGTGGGAGGCGACGCGCCCGTGACGGTGCAGTCGATGACCACCACGAAGACCCACGACATCGGCGCCACCCTCCAGCAGATCGCGGAGCTGACGGCCGCCGGATGCGACATCGTGCGCGTGGCCTGCCCCACCGACAAGGACGCCGACGCTCTGAAGATCATTGCTCAGCAGGCCACGATCCCCGTGGTGGCCGACATCCACTTCCAGCCGCGCTACGTGTTCGCCGCGATCGATGCGGGCATGGGCGTGCGCGTGAACCCGGGCAACATCAAGAAGTTTGACGACCGCATCCCGGAGATCGCGGCCGCCGCGAACGCGAACGGCACCGCGATGCGCATCGGCATCAACGCCGGATCGCTCGACCCGCGCCTGCTGAAGAAGTACGGCAAGGCCACCCCGGAGGCCCTCGTGGAGTCCGCAGTCAACGAGGCGCGCCTGTTCGAGGAGGCCGGCTTCCACGACTTCGCGATCTCGGTCAAGCATCACGATCCGGTGACGATGGTCCGCGCCTACGAGCTGCTCTCGGAGGCGGGGGACTGGCCGCTGCACTTGGGCGTGACCGAGGCCGGCCCGCAGTTCCAGGGCACGATCAAGTCGGCCGTGGCTTTCGGCGCCCTGCTCTCCCAGGGGATTGGCGACACGATCCGCGTGTCCCTGTCCGCCCCGCCGGTGGAAGAGGTGAAGGTGGGCGAGGAGATTCTGCGTTCGCTCAACCTGCGCCCGCGCAAGCTCGAGATCGTCTCCTGCCCCTCGTGTGGGCGCGCGCAGGTGGACGTGTATGAGCTGGCCAATAACGTCTCCGAAGGCCTGAAAGACATCACGTTCCCGCTGCGCGTGGCCGTCATGGGCTGCGTGGTCAACGGCCCGGGCGAGGCGCGCGAGGCGGACCTCGGTGTCGCGTCCGGCAACGGCAAAGGCCAGATCTTCGTGCGCGGCAAGGTGGTGGACACGGTGCCGGAGGCGGATATCGTGGAGACCCTCATCGCGCGCGCCCGGATTGTGGCCGAGGAGCTGGGGCTTGCCGAGGATCCGGACTCGCATGTCGAAGTGATCGTCTAGTGCGCTGGTTGCGCAGGCCCGGGCGGCTACGCCGGCTGGGACCGGCCGACCGGCAGGCGGCCATCGACCTCCTCGCCACTGACCCCGTCGCCACCATCCTGGCCCGCGTCCCGATCGAGGAGGGATGGCCGCGTCCCAGCCACGCGCTTGGTCTTTTCGACGACGCCGGTGTACTCACGGCCGTCGCCTGGAACGGCGCGAACCTGGTCCCCTTTGGTTTCGACGACGACGGCCTGGACCTGCTCGCCGGCCATGTCCTGTCCACCCGCCGCATCTTCTCCTCGCTGGTGGGTCCGCGCGAGCAGGTGATGCCCCTGTGGGAGCGGATCGAATCCGGGGTGGGCGTGGCGCGTGAGGTGCGCGAGAGCCAGCTGTCGATGGTATACGCCGGGCGTGAGAGCGTGGCGCCCGATCCCGAGGTGCGCCCGGCGCGCATCGGCGAGGGCGCGATCGTGTTGCCGGCGTCGGTGGCGATGTTCACCGAGGAGGTCGGCTACGATCCCCTCACCTACGGCTCGGGGTATTCGCACCGGGTGCACGGGCTCGTGCGGGCGGGCCACACCTTCGTGCGGCTCGGGCGGGGCACGGATGGGCGCGAGCGCGTGGAGTTCAAGGCCGACATCGGGGCGCTGGCCGGGGGAGTGGCGCAGATCCAGGGCGTGTGGACCGCGCCCGACCTGCGCGGGCAGGGGATTGCCACCGCCGCGATGGTGCAGGTGGCGCGGCTGGTTCAGGCCACGATCGCGCCCACGGTCTCCCTCTACGTCAACGACTACAACCTGCCCGCCGTACGTGTGTACGAGAAGGCGGGATTTAAGACCGTGGGGGAGTACTCGACGATCTTGCTGTGAGACGGGCGGTGCGGGAGCTGCGCGCGGAGAGTCGGGCATTCGGGCGAGAGGTGAGCGACGGCGTCGTGCGCTCGGTACACATGGTGGCCGAATACGGAATTGTCGGCCGGGGCATATACACTTGGCTTTGTGCTGAAAATGTCTCATCTTTTTGTTAAGACCCTCCGCGAGAATCCGGCCGACGCCGAGGTCGATTCCCACAAGCTACTGGTGCGCGCAGGCTACATCCGCCGCGTGGCGCCGGGCATCTACACCTGGCTGCCGCTCGGCCTGCGGGTGCTGCGCAAGGTTGAGCAGATTATCCGTGAAGAGCTGGACGCCGCGGGCGCTCAGGAGATGCTCTTCCCGGGCCTGCTCCCGCGCGAGCCGTACGAGGCCACGAACCGCTGGGAGGAGTACGGCGCGAACCTGTTCCGACTCAAGGACCGCCGCGAGAACGACTACCTGCTGGCGCCCACGCATGAGGAGATGTTCACCCTCGCGGTGAAGGACCAGTGCAGCTCGTACAAGGACCTGCCGCTGAACCTGTACCAGTTCCAGACCAAGTACCGCGATGAGGCCCGCCCGCGCGCCGGCCTGCTGCGCACGCGTGAATTCGTGATGAAGGACGCCTACTCCTTTGATGTGGATGACGCGGGCCTGGATGTCTCCTACCAGATCATGCGCGATGCTTACGAGCGCACGTTCACCCGGCTTGGCCTGCCCTACGTCATCTGCGCGGCCACGTCGGGCGCGATGGGCGGCTCGCGCTCGGAGGAGTTCCTCTCGCCCATCGAGGTGGGCGAGGACACGTTCGTGGTCTCCGACGGCGGGTATGCCGCCAACACAGAGGCCGTGACCACCGCGCCGCTACCGGAGCTGGACTTCGCGGGCGTGCCCGAGCAGGAGGTCGTGGCCACCCCGGACTGCAAGACCATCGAGGCGCTGGTGGACCTGGCGAACGACGTCATGCCGCGTGAGGACCGGCCCTGGCAGGCCTCGGACACGCTAAAGAACGTGGTCGTGGTGGCTACCCACCCCACCGGGGAGCGCGAGCTCGTGGTCATCGGTATGCCGGGTGACCGCGAGGCGGACCTCAAGCGCATCGAAGCGAACATGGCGCCTGCCGAGATCGAGATGGCCACGGCCGATGACCTGGCCTCCCACCCCGAGCTCGTGCCCGGCTACATCGGCCCCAGCCGGATCGGACCCAACTCGCCCGACCGCGTGGTGGGCGAAGACGGGGAGATCTCCGGCTCCGTGCGCTACTTCCTTGACCCGCACGTGGCCCGCGGATCGTCCTGGATCACGGGCGCAGACGCCGAACAGCGCCACGCCTTCAACGTGGTCTACGGCCGCGACTTCGAGGCGGACGGCTTCGTGGAGGCGGTGGAGGTACGCGACGGCGACCAGGCCCCCGACGGGTCTGGACCGCTGCGCATCGAGCGCGGCATGGAGATCGGCCATATCTTCCAGCTGGGCCGCAAGTACGCCGAGGCGCTCGATCTGACGGTGCTCGACCAGAACAGCAAGTCCGTGGTGGTGACCATGGGCTCCTACGGCATCGGCGTCTCGCGCGCGGTCGCCGCCCTCGCCGAGCTCAACCACGACGACGCCGGCCTCATCTGGCCTGCCCACGTCGCCCCTGCCGTGGTACACGTGCTGGCCACCGGCAAGGACGCGGAGATCTTCGAGGCAGCCTCCGCCATTGCCGCCGAGCTGGACGCGGCCGGCGTGGAGGTCATCTACGACGACCGCCAGAAGGTCTCGGCCGGCGTGAAGTTCGCGGACTTCGAGCTTATCGGCGTGCCCTACGGCGTGGTCGTCGGGCGCGGCCTGAAGGACGGAAAGGTCGAGCTGCGCGATCGGCGCAGCGGCGAGCGGCGCGAGGTGGCGCTCGCGGACGCGGTGGCCGAGGTCACCGCGATGATCGGCTAGCCTTCCGCATTCGCGAATTCGATCCCGGGCAGCGCCTCGATGAGAGGCGCGTCCGGGGTCTTCGCCATGTGGCACACGAAGCTGGCGATCGCCTGCTTGCCAGCCGGGTCAGCCTGGGTGGCGGAGAAGGCCAGTTGGTCGATGAGCAGGTTGAAGGCGTCCTCCACGTAGGGCCCTTCGGGTTCGGGTGCGATGACCGGGCGGTCGTCGGGTGCGCCTGAGGCGAGCTGGGCGTCGAGCAGGTCGGTCAGCTCGTCGATGCGGGCCAGTTCGGCGTCGCGCTGGCCGGCCGGGATGGTGGCGGCGTGCCACTCGAGCCACTGGCGTGCCGTTTCGATGTTGGCTACTGACACCCCGGAGTTGAGGGAGCGGGCCAGGTCGGACAGTTCGTACTCGCCGCACTGGTCGGCATCGGTGGCGCCCAGCGTGAGGGCGGAGATCCCCACCGAGGTGGCGATCGGTCCGAGCGAAGAATCGAGGGCGGCGCGGGAAAGCTCGAGGAGCTCGGCGTGGGTGTCGCTGCCGGCCACGTAGGGTTCGACAGGATTGGTGTAACCCTCGGGGGCGCCGTCGGGCCACGGCACCCACACACCGCCGAGGGCCTCGGCCCAGTGCGCGGCGACGTCGGCGAACGCCGGGTCGTCGCTGATGGCGGTTGCGCGCGCGGCGAGCATCTGGCGCTCGACCTCGGCGTCCGAGGCGGGGGCGGGGGAGACGTCGCGGTCCAGGTGCGCGCCCATGACCACCATGACGAGCGCGAACAGCGCGATCCCGAGTAACAGTGTGCCGATAAATGCCAGCGTGGAACCTTGCCGATGTGCCATAACTTTATCCTGCCACACGGCGCGGGTAGAATTTCACGCATGTCAAAGGTAACTGAAATCGTTGATCTCATCCGGCCCGCCATCGAGGGCCGGGGGCTCTTCCTGGAGGACGTGAAGCTCACGCGCGCCGGCAAGCACTCGGTGTTGCGCGTGACCATCGATCTGCCGTCCGGCCCGGGGAACGTGGATTCGGAGCAGCTGGCTGATGCCACGCGGGCCGTTTCCGCCACGCTTGATGAGGCCGATCCGATTTCGGGGGCCTACACGCTGGAGGTCTCCACGCCCGGAGCCGAGCGCAAGCTGAACGACGCCCGCCACTTTTCGCGCGCCCAGGGGCGCCTGGCCAACGTGGTGCTCACGAGTGGGGATGCGCTCACCGGCCGGGTTGAGGACATCGAAGGTGATAACGTAACACTTGCTCTGGATGGCGAACAGCGCGTGATCGCGCTGGAGCAGATCGCCAAGGCTCACGTACAGATCGAGTTTTAGGAGGAACCATGGACATCTCAATGAATGAGCTCAAGATCGTTGAAAGCGAGCTCGGGGTTGACCTGGATATCCTGCTCGGCGCGATCGAGGAGGCCCTCCTTCACGCCTACAACCGCGCGCCCGGCGCGATCCGCGGCGCGCGCATCGAGCTCAATCGCTCCACGGGCGTGGTGACGGTGTGGGCGCCGGAGGAGGACGAGGAGGGCAACGTCATCGGCGAGTTTGACGACACGCCGAACGACTTCGGCCGGATTGCCACTTCCACCGCTCGCTCGATCATTGCCCAGCGCCTGCGTGACGCCGAATCGGCCCGCATCCTGGGCGATTTCAAGGGCAAGCAGGGCAAGATCGTAGCCGGCACGGTGGACACCACGGCCGGCCCGGGCGAATCACGCGACCTGTTCGTGGAGCTGGGCGACAACCGCGGCCTGCTGCGGGCTGAGGAGCAGGTGCCCACCGAGCGTTTTAAGCACGGGGACCTCATCCGCGCCCTCATCCTTGACATCAACGTCGGCCCGCGCGGGGCGTCGATCCGCCTGTCGCGCTCGCACCCGGATTTCGTCCGCGAGCTGTTCGCCACCGAGGTCCCGGAGATCGAGTCCGGGGTGGTGGAGATCGTGGCGCTCGCGCGCGAGGCGGGCCACCGCTCGAAGGTGGCCGTGTGGTCGAATGACCCGACTGTCGCGGCCAAGGGCGCGTGCATCGGCCCGAACGGGCAGCGCGTGCGAGCGGTGACCCAGGAGCTGCAGGGGGAGAAGATCGACATCGTCGATTACGACGACGACATCGCGCTTTTCATCGCCGCTGCCCTGTCGCCGGCCAGCGCCATCCGGGTAGATGTGCTCAATCGTGACACGCGTCAGGCGCGGGCGATCGTGCCTGACGATCAGGCCTCGCTCGCGATCGGCAAGGAGGCGCAGAACGTGCGCCTGGCCGCGAAGCTGACCGGGTGGTCGATCGACATTCGCAAGGCGTCCGAGGATAAGCGTTCGGCTCAAGAGTTGAGCTAACTCACCCGGGCCGGCCGTGCCCAGTACTTCGCGGGTGGGATAGACTAGCTTAGGTATGTCATCACACTCTCGTTCCGTATCCATGCGCACATGCGTCGGTTGCCGAGGTGTTGTACATTCCCACGAACTTCTTCGTATCGCGCTGAAGGATGGGGCGGCTGTCCCCGATCCTGATCGCGCGGCGGGAGGGCGCGGGGCGTGGGTCCATCCCACGCCCGAATGTGTCGAGTTGGCGTTGCGTAAACGTGCGCTGAATCGTGCTTTTCGGTGCGAGGTCAGTGACGAGGCGATGCGCCTCTTGGCTCGAGAAATGACCGATGGGCGCAAGCCCAAGAGATGAAAGCGGGTAGAAAGCCGATGGGCACCCGATGAGTACCCAGCGATGAGCTGTCTGCAAGAGGTCTGACGCCGGAGCGCGCGGACCAAAGAATAAGGAGAACTGTGGCAAAGGTCCGCGTACATGAACTCGCCAAGGAAATCGGCGTGACGTCCAAGAGGCTCTTGGAAGTGCTGAAGGAAAGTGGCGAATTTGTAACCTCGGCGTCCTCGAGTATCGAGGCACCTGTCGTGCGTAAGGCACGCGAATATTTTGACAAGCATCCTGAGGA
The DNA here is from genome assembly GCF_001469025.1 of Trueperella bernardiae. GTDB lineage: Bacteria > Actinomycetota > Actinomycetes > Actinomycetales > Actinomycetaceae > Trueperella > Trueperella bernardiae. Next base: position 67,865 of record NZ_LNIZ01000001.1, read on the forward strand.
TGTGAAGAAGCCCTCGGGTAAGGGCGCAAAGAAAGCGCCCGCCAAGGCCCAGGCCGCCCCCGCGGCTTCGGCTACCAGCGACAAGCAGGAGGCTCAGCCTGCCGCGAAGTCGGCCCCGACTCCGGCCGCGATGGCCTCCAAGTCGTCCGATAAGCCCGCCCCGGGCCCGCGCGTCGCTGACGAAAACAAGGATGCGGCGCAGGAGGCGCCCGAGGCGAAGGCAGCCGAACCGAAGGCCACCCCGGCCTCGGCCAACAAGCGTACGATCGCCACCCCGGGTGAGGCCGCTCGCTCGGCCCAGGCCGCGCGCGATGCGGCCCCGCCGCGCCCGCAGCCGCGCCGTGGAGGTCCGCGTCCGGGTAACTCGCCGTTTGCGTCCAAGCAGGGGATGGGGCGCCCGCGTCCGGGTAACTCGCCGTTCGCGCCGAAGCAGGGCATGCGTTCGGATTCGGCGAAGAAGACTCCGAAGCCGGCGGGCGGTCCGCGCCCGTCACCGAACATGATGCCGGAGCACATCAAGACTGACGCGAACCGTAGCCGCGGCCGCGGCAGGCCGGCCACCACCGGTGGTAACACCTTCGGCACGTCGAACAACCAGCGCGGGGGCGGCTTCGTCCGCTCCGGCGGTAAGGCGCGTGGCGGTTCCACGGCCGGAGCGTTTGGTAAGCGCAACGGCGGTAGCCGTCGCAAGTCGAAGCGGATGAAGCGCCAGGAGTGGGAGGAGCAGCAAAATCCGATGGTCGCCGGCATTTCGGTGCCGCGCGGCAACGGGCAGACTGTGCGCGTGCGCGCGGGCTCCTCTCTGGCTGACTTCGCTGAGCGTATCGACGCCGATCCGGCGGCGCTGGTGACAGTCCTGTTCCGCATGGGCGAGATGGCCACCGCCAACCAGTCGCTTGATGAGGATACGTTCCAGCTGCTGGGTGCCGAGCTCGGCTACGACATCAAGATTATGAGCCCGGAGGATGAGGATCGCGAGATCCTCGAGGCCTTCGATATTGATCTGGAAGCCGAGCGCGAGGAGACCGATCCGGAGGATCTGCTTCCTCGCCCGCCGGTGGTCACGGTCATGGGTCACGTCGATCACGGTAAGACCAAGCTGCTCGACGCGATCCGCAATGAGGACGTGGCGCTGGGCGAGGCTGGTGGCATCACCCAGAACATCGGCGCTTACCAGACGCACGTGGATGTGGAGGGCGAACGCCGCTCGATCACCTTCATCGATACCCCGGGTCACGAGGCGTTCACGCAGATGCGTGCCCGCGGTGCGGACGTCACCGACGTCGCCATCCTCGTGGTGGCCGCGAACGACGGCGTCATGCCGCAGACCGTGGAGGCGATCAACCACGTGCAGGCGGCTGACGTGCCGATCGTGGTGGCCGTCAACAAGATCGACGTCGACGGCGCGAACCCGGCGAAGGTCCGCGCACAGCTGACCGAGTACGGCCTGGTGGCGGAAGATTACGGCGGCGACGTGCCGTTCGTGGACATCTCGGCCAAGCAGCGCATCAACATCGGCGAGCTGTTGTCCACCGTGGTCGCCACCTCGGACATCCTCGTGGAGCCGAAGGCGGACCCGGACAAGGCCGCGCGCGGTGTGGCGATCGAGGCGAAGCTCGACCAGGGCCGCGGCTCAGTCATCACCGCCCTCATTCAGGACGGCACGCTCCACATTGGCGATTCGATCGTGGTGGGCACGGCCTACGGCCGCGTGCGCGCGATGATTGACGAGCACGGCAACAACGTGGACGAGGCCGGACCGTCGCGCCCCGTCCAGGTGCTGGGCCTGACCTCGGTGCCGGGTGCTGGCGACCAGCTCATTGTTGCCGACGACGACCGCACCGCCCGCCAGATCGCCGAGCGCCGCGAGGCGGCCAAGCGCGCCGCCACGCTGGCCAAGCGCCGCAAGCGCATCTCGCTCGAGGACCTCACGGCCGCGATCGAGGAGGGCAAGGTTGAGACCCTCAACCTCATCATCAAGGGTGACTCCTCCGGTTCGGTTGAGGCCCTCGAGGCCAGCCTCCTCGAGATCGAGGTGGGCCAGGGCGAGGTCGAGTTGCAGGTCATCCACCGCGGCGTGGGTGCTGTCACCCAGTCGGACGTGGACCTGGCGACCGTGGATAACGCGGTCATCATCGGCTTCAACGTCCGCCCCGCCGAGCGGGTGCAGGAGCTGGCCGACCAGGAAGGCGTGGAGATGAAGTTCTACAACGTCATCTACTCCGCGATCGACGAGGTCGAGGCCGCGCTCAAGGGCAAGCTCAAGCCGATCTACGAAGAGGTCGAGGTGGGCACCGCGGAGATCCGCCAGGTGTTCCGCTCGGGCAAGTTCGGCAACATCGCGGGCTCGATCGTGCGCAGCGGCACGATCAACCGTGGCCACAAGGCGCGCCTGGTGCGCGATGGCGTGGTTGTTGCTCCGGAGCTGACGATCGAGTCCCTGCGCCGCGAGAAGGATGACGTGACGGTGGTTCGTGAGGGCTACGAGTGTGGTATCACGCTCGGCTTCAACGACATCGCCGAGGGCGACATCATCGAGACGTGGGAGATGCGCGAAAAGCCGCGCGACTAAGTGGCACGCGGGGCGCCGGGGAGGCGCCCCGCGGCATTCGCGCCCGCATGCGGGCGCCTGACGCAAAGGAGAACCATGGCCAATACACGTGTTGATCGGGTAGCGGATCAGATTCACCAGATCGTTGCCCGGCTTATCGATACCAAGTTGAAGGACCCGCGCCTGGGAATGGTGACGGTGACCGACGTGCGCGTGACGGGGGACCTCCAGCATGCCTCCGTGTTTTACACGGTGATGGGATCGGAGGAGGAGCGCCGTCAGTCGGGCCACGCGCTCGAGTCGGCGAAGGGGATGATCCGTTCGGCGGTGGGCAAGCAGCTCGGCCTGCGCTTGACCCCGTCGATCGAGTTCCTGCTCGATTCCCTCCCCGAATCGTCCCGCGCGATGGAGGACCTGCTCGCGGCTGCCCGCCAGCGCGATGATGACATCCGCAAGCGCGCCGAGGGCGCCGTGCCCGCGGGCGGGGAGAACCCCTACCGCAGCCAGTTCGAGGACGCCGAGGGCGAGGAGTAGTGCCGAAGGGGCGGGAGCGGAACCGCCAGCGGGCCATCGCCCGCCAGGCGCGCCCGAAGCCCTGGGGCGAGTTGCCGCGCGGCGAGGCGCCGTGTGAGGGGCTGCTGCTGATCGACAAGGATCGCGGCGTGACCTCGCACGATGTGGTCGGCGCGCTGCGCCGCCTGGGCGCCACCCGGCAGGTGGGCCACGCCGGCACGCTTGACCCGATGGCTACCGGCCTGCTCATCGTGGCCACCGGCCGGCTGACGAAGCTTATCCAGTACCTCGTGGGCGCGGACAAGACCTACGAGGCGCGCATCCGGCTCGGGGTCGGATCAAGTACCGACGACGCCGAGGGCGAGCTGACGCCGGCCGAACCGCCGGTGGCCTCGGACGCGGCGATCGACGCGGCGCTGGCCGCCCTCACGGGCGACATCATGCAGGTGCCCTCCACGGTCTCCGCGATCAAGGTGGATGGCAAGCGCGCCCATGATTTGGCGCGTGAGGGGGAGAGCGTCGAGCTCGCCGCCCGCCCCATCCGCATCGAGCGCTTCGAGCGCACCGGCCTGGTCGAGCGCAGTCAGATCCAGCTCGGCGGGCGGGATGTGGCGGTTGCCGACTTCGACGTCGTCGTCACCGCATCGAGCGGAACGTACGTGCGGGCGCTTGCCCGCGACGTCGGCGAGGCGATCGGAACCCGCGCGCACTTAACCTCCCTGCGCCGCACGCAGATCGGGCCCTGGCACGTCGACGACGCGCGGACGGTCGCCCAGCTGCGTGACCTGGCAAGCATAGGGGAGCAGTTGCCCGCGGCCTCGATGGCGCAAGTGTGCCGGCAGGTCTTCCCCGTCATGGCGATCGACGACGCCGAGGCCCGCGCCCTGCGCAACGGTCTGTTCATCGACAAGCGGACGGCCTCCACGGAGGGAACGCGCGGCGAGCCCTGGCCTGCTGCCACGTTCGTGGGCGACGAGCCGGCGGCGCTGGTCTCGCCCCGCTCGGGCAAGCTCAAGCCGGATCTGCAGCTCACGCTATGATCGCGGCCATCATCATCGCGGTGGTCGCGGCGGGGATCATCGCCAGGCTCGCCGTCCTCAACAGTCGCCTGACCTCAGAATTGGAGCGTGCGCGCGTGGAAGTCAAGCGGTATGAGAGCCAGCCGGCGGTGGTCGCCCACGAGATCCGCACGCCGCTGTCGCTCATCGAGGCCTCGGCCGAGCTCCTCATGGGGGAGAGCCCCGGCCCGCTGAACGAGACCCAGGCTAGCTTCGTGTCCACGATCTTCGATAATGCCACCCAGGCGATCGGAATCGCGGAGAACTCGCTCGTCCAGCGCCGGCTTAAGGACGGGGCGGCGCTACGGCTCGACCTGGTGGATATCCGCGACGTCGTGGGGGATGCCGCCCAGTCCCTGCGCCGCACCACTGACATCCCGATCCTGGTGGACGTGCGTGGTGGGATCCTGCCGCTGTATGCCGACGAGCAGCTCATCCGCCAGCTCGTGTGGAACCTCGTCAACAACGCCATCCGCCACTCGGAGGGCGAGGACGGGGTGCGCGTGCGGGTGAACCAGGCGGAGGACGGGGGAGCCCTGCTCGAGGTCACCGACCACGGTAACGGGATGGACAGCGCGGATCTGGAACGCTTTTTCACCCCGTTCGCCACCGGATCGAGCCGCCGGCCGGGTTCGGGCATTGGTATGCTCGTCTCACAGGAAATTGTGGCGGCACACGGCGGAAAGATGATGGTTGATACCCGCCCCGACGTCGGCACCACGATCGTGGTGCTCCTGCCGCTGGGCAATCCGGGAGGTGAATGATGCCGCGCGTCCTTGTGGTGGACGACGAGCCGCAGATGCTCGCCATCGTCACCTTCGCCCTCGAATCCAAAGGATTTACGTGCCTAACGGCGGCCAGCGCCGCCGAGGCGTGGCAACTGCTGTCCACTTCCCACTTTCACCTTGCGGTCCTCGACATCATGCTCCCGCACGGTTCGGGGCTCGACCTGACCGCGCGCATCCGCTCCCAGGTCGGTGACCTGCCGATCATCTTGCTCACCGCCCGCTCGGACGTGGAGGACCGCATCAGAGGCCTGAAGGCCGGCGCGGACGACTACATCACCAAGCCGTTTTCGCCCCAGGAGTTGGCGCTGCGCGCCCAGGCCCTCTTGCGGCGCAGCTACCCGGATGAGGTGCGCGAGGCCATCGGCGAGCTGGTGGTGGACGCGGACCGGCTCGAGGCCACGTGGCGCGGGCGTCGCCTCAACATCTCCGCCACCGAGGTCCGCCTCCTCACCACCCTCATTCGCCACGCCGGCGCCGTGGTCACCCACCGTCAGCTCCTCAACGAGGCGTGGGGCGCCCCCGACCACCACGGCGGGCGCGAGATGCTGAAAACCGCGATCTACCGCACGCGTAAGACGCTGGAGAAGTCCGGGGTCGGCGTCGTGATCCGCTCGCACCGCGGGGAGGGCTACTCGGTCCAGGAGCAAGCCTCGGCCCAAGAGTAACGGGCCGGTTACCAAGTGTAACTTTGCCTTCCGGCGCTGTTACTGGCCCCCTTTTAGCATCGACGTATCGGCGCAACGATGCGCTCATGCGAAAGGGACAATCATGGCACAGACATCACGCGGGCTCGGTGTGCTCTTAGCACCGCCGGCCGCACCCCGGCTCCCCGAAGAGAAGATTGACAAGACCTATAAGCGCATGCGCTGGCAGGTCTTCATGGGCATCTTCATCGGGTATGCAGCCTTCTACCTCATCCGCAACAACGTCTCCTTGGTCTCGGGCCTGCTCAAGGAATATGACCTGATGAACACGGTCGGGATTGGCATTGTGGCCAACGCCGTTCTCTTCTCCTACGGCCTGTCGAAGTTCTTCATGGCGATGCTCTCAGATCGAGCTAACGCCCGCTACTTCATGCCGATCGGCCTGGCCCTGTCGGCCATCATCAACATCGTCATCTCCTTCGTGCCCTCGATCGTGGGGTCGGTGGGGATCTTCGCCACCGTCATGTTCATCAACGGCTGGGCGCAGGGCATGGGCTGGCCGCCGTCGGGCCGCATCCTCGTGCATTGGTTCTCCACCTCCGAGCGTGGCTGGATGACGTCGCTGTGGAACACCGCTCACAACGTCGGCGCCGGTGGCCTGGGCCTGCTGGCCGTGTGGGCGCTGGACCAGTTCCAGACCTCCGATTCGGACTGGACGCCTGCGTTCCTCGTCCCCGGCATCGTGGCGCTCGTCATCGCCGTGCTCATCTTCTTCATGCTGCGCGATCGGCCGGAGGCGGTGGGCCTGCCCCCGATCGAGGAGTACCGTAACGACCCGGCGAAGGTGGAGAGCAAGGAGAAGAACCTGACGTGGAAGACGATGCTGTTCAAGCACGTCCTCACCAACCGCGTGGTGGTGCTGCTCGCCATCGCCAACGTGTTCGTCTACACACTGCGCTACGGCGTGCTGTCCTGGATCCCGGTCTACCTCACCGACGTCATCCATGGCGCGAACATCAAGACCGGCATCATCGGGTTTGCGATCTACGAGCTGGCGGGCATTGTCGGCACGATCCTGTGCGGCTGGATCTCGGACAAGGTGTTCAAGGGCTGGCGTTCGGGCGCAGGCATGCTGTTCATCGCCGGAGTGGGTATCGCGCTCGTGGCCTACTGGCAGCTGCCGGCCACCGCCCCGATCTGGATCTTCTACGTGCTCATCGCCATTATCGGTGGCCTCATTTACGGCCCCGTCATGCTCATCGGCCTGCAGGCCATTGACCTCTCGCCGCGCGAGGTGGCGGGCACCGCGGCGGGCTTCACCGGCATGTTCGGTTATCTGCTCGGCGCAACGCTCGCCTCGACCGGCGTCGGCATCCTCATTGACCGCTTCGGCTGGAACGTCACGTACGCCACGCTGACCGCCATCGTGATCCTCGCCTTCGTCCTCATGATGATCGTGGGTAAGGATGAGAGGAAGATGATGGAGGCTCGCGAGGAACTCATACGCCTGGAGACTCAGGGCAACGAGTAATCGGCGAGTGCGGGATGGCGCATAGAAGGAAGTAGCGCGACTATGCTCTCTTCTATGCGTCATTCCCGTTGGTTCCACCGCCATGCCTGGCTCGTGGTGGCGCCGCTGATCGCGGTGGGAATCATCGGGGCGCTCCTCACACGTCAGACGGAGCCGGACCTGACCATCCTGTGCTCGAACAAGGCCGAGGCGTGCGAGGCGGTGGCGCACTCCTTCGAGGCGGCTCAGGGGGTGAATGCGCTGGTGGTGCGCGTGCCGACGTCGCAGGCCCTCGCCCACATCTCCTCGCCCAACGCGCGCGGCGAGTTCGACGTGTGGATGGGCGGCCCAGCCGAGGCCTACACCCAGGCCGCCGCCGACGGTCTGCTGCGCCCGCTTGCGAGCGAGCCGGCCAACTCGATCCCGGGGCGCTGGAAGGATCCCGGCCGGCGCTGGTTTGGGATTTACGGCGGCGTACTCAGCCTGTGCGTGGCCAACGACGCCGTGGCGCCAGTTTCGTGGGACGCCCTCATCGACCCGGCCTACGCCGATGCGATCGCGATGCCGCACCCGTCGACGTCGGGAACGGCGGCCACGATCTTGTGGAGCCAGGTCGAGCGGCTTGGCTCGGAGGACGGGGCACGGGCCTACTATCGGGCGCTGGAGAAGAATGTGGGCACCTACACCACGTCGGGCACGTTCCCCGCGCCGATCGTGGCCGGCGGGCGGCTTCCCCTGGCTCTCACCTTTGACTCCTACTGTCTGGCGGAGCGGAACGCTGGCAAGGCGGTCCACCCGGTCTACTTCGCCGACGGTGTCGGTTTCGAGATCGGCTCGGTGGGGGTGCTGGCCGGGACCACGCGCCCCGAGCTGGCCGAGGTCTTTGTCGGCTACGCCATCTCCGATGAGGGGCAGATGGTGAGCGCGGCGGCTTCCACGCAGTATCCGACGTCGGCGGCGCTCGCTGGTAACCTGAGCACCACGCTCGATGCCGTGGCGGTGCCGATCTTCGGGGAGGACATCGAGCGGGCGGGCGCCCACCGCTCCGAGCTCATCGCGACGTGGGAGCGTGACCGGCTGGGCGATTCGCCCTACCTGGAGGCGTTGCCGCGCAGCCTGGTCGTGGCGCTGGCCGCCGGGCTCGTCTCCGCGCTGGCGGGCATGGCCCTGGCGCTCGGCTACCGCTTCGGCCGCTTCCGCGTGATCACTGCCATGCTCGCCGTCACGCCCTTCCTTCTGCCGCCGGCCACGTGGGCGCTGGCCCTGACCTACCCTCCCTTCGGCCTGGACGTGGACGGTACGGGCGTGGTGATCCTCGCCAGCGCGATCTCCTCGGTGCCGATCGGCTTTGCTGTGTCGCTCCTGGCCCTGTCGGCCGTGGGTGATCGCCATCTCATCGAGGCCAGGGCACTCGGTCTGCCGCGCTCCGCGATCGCCGCCAGGCTGGTGGCGCCGCAAGCGGCCCGGGGCGTTCTCATGGCCACGGCCGTGGCCGGCCTGCTCACCCTCACCGACCCCACGCTCACCCTTGTCTTTGGTGGCACGCGGCGGTATTTCGCCTCCGAGATCCTCATCGGCATGTCGACCAACCGGCCCGGTGCCATGCCCGCGGCCCTCGCTATTTCGTGTGCGATCGCGGCGCTCGTTTCGCTCCCGCTCAGCCGGGCGCTGACGGCGCGGATCCGCAGTGTCGACCCCGCCACACCCAGCCCGCCGGCCCCGCAGCCCTGGGCTGGCCTGCTGTTCGCGCTCGCAGTTCCCCTGGTGGCGCTCGCCTGGATCGTGGCGGCCAACGCGAGGCGCTCTGCCTCCCTGTCCGTCACGACGACCGTGGCCATCCTCCTCGTCGTCGTGACCGTCGCCCTCATCCTCGCCGGCCTTATCGTCATGGCCGTGCCCGTGCGCCGCGCACACCTGCTCGTCTATCCCTCGCTCGTGCTCGTCCTTAGTGCGCAGACCACCGGCGGGGTGTTCGTCAGTGCCCTGCACAGCGACTGGATGGAGCTGGCCGGCGCGAAGCTGGTGCCGCCGATCGTGGGCGTCGATTCGCTCTATCAGGGCTTCCTCGGGGTGGTGTTGGCCTACCTGCTGCTGGTGCTGCCGCTGGCGGTGCTGGCGATGGTGATCGTCCGCCTCGACATTCGGCCCTTCGTTGCTGCCATGCGTGACGCGGGGGCCTACCGCTTGCGCCTGGCCGGCGAGCTTCTCCCGATCGTGTGGCCCACCCTCACGATCGCGGTCGCGCTGCTGACGGGCCTGGTCCTCACGCGCAGCGCGCCGGCCATCTTTATCGACGTCGGGGGCAGACTTGCCCTGACCCCTCTGGCCGTCCAAAGTCAGGTCGCCGCCGCCGCAGACGGGCAAGCGTTCGGCCTGAGCATCATCATGAGCATGCTGGTGATCTCCCTGCTGGCGGTGGCCGGCGTGCTGTGGATCGAAGTGAGGAGGAAGCGATGGCGCTCGTCGTCGACCGTGTGAGCGCGGGGATCGTGCAGGACGTGTCGTTGCGGGTGGAACCCGGGCAGGTCCTTTCGATCGTCGGGCCATCCGGGTGCGGCAAGTCCACCCTGGTCCACGCCATCTCGGGGGCCATCCGGGCTTCGGGGCGCATCAGCTTCGGCCGTGACCTGGACTCTCTGCCCATGCACAGGCGCCCCACGGGCACGGTCTTCCAAGACTCCGTGCTCTTTCCCGGCCGCGACGTGTGGGACAACGTCGCCTTCGGGCTCGACGACACCGGCCTTGCCCCCTCCCAGCGCGAGGACCTGGTCAACCTCACGCTCGCCCAACTCAACATCCTGGGCCTGGCACACGTGGGCGTGGAGCACCTGTCGGGCGGGCAGACCCAGCGCGTGGCCCTCGCCCGCACCCTCGTTCGCCGACCGCGAATCCTCCTCCTCGACGAGCCGCTCGTCCACGTCGATCCCTCCCTGCGCGCCTCGATCCAATCCACGATTATCGAGCAGGTGCGGCGCAACAAGATCGCCGCCATCTACGTCACCCACGACGTGGAGGAGGCATGCCGGCTTGGAGATACCATGGCGATCATGGATCGCGGGCGCATCGTCCAGTGCGCAAGGCCGGCCGAGCTCTACCGTCAGCCCGCCACCGCATTCTGCGCGCGCGTCATGGGCATCCCCAACATCCTGAGCGCCAAGATCAGCCGGGCCAGCGAGGGCGTGGCACACGTGGAGTTTGGGCGAGTCTGGCTGGGGCTGCCCACCGTCCAGCAACTCGTACCGGGCCGGGCCGACGTCGTCGTGCCGCCGGAGACCCTTGCGCTCACCGAACCGGAACAGGGGATGGTGACCGGCCGGGTCATGCGTGCCATCTTCGCGCGCACGCACATGGAGTACGAGGTGGAGACGCCGCTCGGCACCCTCGTGGTGACCGAGCCGGAAACCATGCGGACGCGAGAGGTGGGGCAAGAGCTCGGCGTGGTCTTCACGTACGGCTGGTTCGTGGAAGCGCAATCCTGACGTCAGTTCGCTTAGGGGTATCTGCCAGATCTCCCCTGGTGCAGTGGCGTGCGCCATGATGTCATAATGGGGGCCATGCCTACATTATTGCTCATCATTCTTATCATCGGATTCCTGCTCCTGGCCTTCATGGGGTGGGTCATCGTCACCTACAACCGATTCGTGGCGTTGCGGGAGAACGTTCGCAACGCAATGGGGCAGATCGCCACCCAGATCGAATCCCGCTGGGATGCCCTGACTTCGGTGATCGCCGCCGCCAAACAGTACTCGGAGCACGAGGCCGAGACCCTTCTGGCCGTGACGAAGGAGCGCGCGCCCCTGCGCCCCACCTCCACCCCGGCCGACGTGGCGGCGGACGACCAGGCATTCGGCTCGATGCTCGGCCGCTTCAACGCGCTCGCGGAAGCCTACCCGCAGCTGCGCGCGTCGGAGACCTACCAGTCCGCGATGGGCGAAGTGACGCGCTTTGAGGACAACGTGCGCCACTCGCGCATGTTCTACAACGACGCGGTGACCAAACTCAACCGCTACCGCGGCCAGTTCCCCTCGATGATCGTCGGCGCGCTGTTCGGCTTCAAGCAGGAGGCCTACTTCGAAAACACGGCCACGAAGAACGAGATGCCGGGCTGGTCATGAAACGCCTCGTCTTCGCCTTTGCACTTGTCCTGATCCCGGCGCTCTTCGCCCCGATCCCGGCACAGGCGACCGAGATTTCAAGCATCGACATCGTGGCCGAGTTGCAATCGGACGGGTCGATGCGCGTGACCGACACCCGCACGTTCACGGCGCAGGACGGCACCGAGCACTACATTTCGCTCGGCAACCTCGCCGATTCGAAGGTCTCGGACTTCTCCGTGGTGCTCGATGGCAAGTTGCTGACCGACGTGGGCGAGTGGGACGTGGACCGCAGCCTGGAGGAGAAAGCCGGCCAGTCGGGCGTCGTGACCCTCGACGACGGCTACGAGCTCGCCTTCGGCTTTGGCACGTACGGCACCCACACCGCCGTCATGACGTACGCGGTGACGAACGTGGTCAAGAACCTCACCGACGGCGCCCAGGCCGTGTACTGGGAGTTCATCCCCTACAACATGACGTACAGTGAGTCGATCTCGATCTCACTGACGAACGCGATCGGCATGACCTACACGCAGGAAAACTCGCGCGTGTGGGGGTTCGGCTACGAGGGCCGCACGGCGATCACAGCTAGCGCGCTAACGGCCAGCTCCTCCGGGCCGATCGACTCCTCGGACCACATGGTCATGCTCGCGATCTTCCCCGAGGGGCCCTTCGCCACCACCTCGCAGCTCGACCACACCGCCGAGTCCCTCGAGGCGAAGGCGAAGGAGGGCTCGGACTTTTCCGATCGCGGCGACGATTCCGAGGGCGACTTTTTGGTCACGGGAGAATCGTCATCGACGGGCAAGTTGCTGTCGATCCCCATCCCCGCGCTTCTCACCATCGCGTTCGTTGCGATCGGGCTCGATGTGGCCAGGAGGTCGAAGAACTCGACGAAGCACGGCTTCGCGGGCCGGGTGGAAAAGGACGAGTACTGGCGCGACATCCCCTACGACGGCCGACTGGAGGACCTCGTGGCCCTCTATGGCTCTCCGCTGCCCGGACTCGCCACCGCGCTCTTCCTCACCTGGGTGGGGCAGGGGGCCGTGCGTGAGACGACGATGGAGCGGGGCCGCTTCTTCAAGCGCGACGAGCCGGCCTTCATTATCCAGCGCGAGCCCGTGATCCAAGGGCCCACCGAGCAATGGCTGTGGTCCATAATGATGGCAGCTGCCGGCGAGGACGGGATCTTGCAGGCCAGCGAGATCGAGCGCTACACGCGCAGGAATGTCTCTACCATGAAGCGGTGGCGGGAAGAAGCGCTCGATCAGTCACGCCTGGAGATGATCCACCAGGGCCTCATGGTCAAGACGAAGAAGAGAGTGCTGGGCGTGTTCCCCACCACCAAGTACGACGCGACCGACCGCGGCAAGGAGCTCGCCCGCCGCGTCGTCATGCTGCGCAACTACCTGACGGACTTCTCCTTGCTCGCCGAACGCGGCGCCTCCCAGGTGCTGCTGTGGGACCAGTACATGGTGTGGGCCGGCTACCTCGGAATCGCGCAGGAGGTCCAGGAGCAGTTCAAGATCGTGGACCCGGACTACGCGACACAGTCCAGCTTCACCCCGAACTCGGTGTCCATGGCCTCCTCGATCTCCTCCTCGCTCAGCTCCGCGTACAACGACGCCACCTCCTCGTCCTCGGGCGGGGGCGGCTTCTCCTCCTCCGGCGGCGGTGGCGGTTCGTTCGGTGGGGGATCCGGCGGCGGCATCCGTTAGGATGAACCTATGAGTGAACAATGTGGATGCGGTGGCAAGGGCCACGAAGGACACGGCCACGGCCGTGGCGGCTGCGGGTGCGGCGGCCACGGGCACGGGCAGGGCCGTGGCGGCTGCGGTTGCGGTGGCAAGGGTAAGCACCACGGCGTGCGCACGGCTAACACCCCCGCGGACGCCCCAGACGATCGTTCCGAGGGCCGGATGCAGCTCGGATTGCGCGGGCAGTGAAGGTGTTTCACTCGGCCGAGGATTACGACCTCGGCCCCTCGGTTGTGACCATCGGTATCTTCGACGGCGTCCACCGCGGACACCACGAGATTCTCGCCCAGACCGTGGAGCAGGCTAGCGAGCGCGGCGTTGCCTCCGTGGCGCTCACTTTTGACCCCCACCCCAGCCACGTCCACCGTCCCGACGTCGACCTCCCGCTCATCTCAACCCTCGAGGACCGTCTCAATATGCTGGAGGCGGCAGGCCTGGACGGCGTCGTCGTGCAAAAGTACGACCTCGACTACGCCGAGACGACCCCTAAGGCCTTCGTGGACGAGGAGCTGATCGGGAAGCTGAAGGCGGTGGCCGTCGTCGTCGGCGAGGACGTGCGCTACGGCAAGGGCAACGCCGGGGACGGGCAGTTCCTGGTCGAGTACGGCGAGGGCCGGATCGACGTGACGCTCATCGACGACCTGGGCGGGCCGTCCGGCAGGCGCTATTCCTCCACGTGGGTGCGCGAGTTGCTCGAGGCGGGCAACGTGCGTAAGGCCGCGAAGATCCTCGGCCGGCCACACCGGCTGCGCGGGATCGTCCAGCACGGCTTCAAGCGCGGGCGCGAGCTCGGATTCCCCACGGCGAACCTGCCCGGCTCGGGCGTGGGGGAGGTGCCGCGTGACGGCGTCTACGCTGGCTGGGTGGTGCGGCAGGTGAAGGGATCGACGGCGACAGTCCACCTTCCCGCCGCGATCTCGATCGGCACGAACCCCCAGTTCGACGGCGAGGAGCGCACGGTGGAGGCCCATGTGCTCGGGCGCGCCGACCTGAACTTGTACGGGGAGGAGATCGCGATCGACTTCGTAGATTACGTGCGCCCAATGATGAAGATGGACTCGGTGGAACAGCTGCAGGCCCAGATGGATGACGATCTGCGCAAGAGCGCGGAGATCCTCGGCGTGCCGGTCTCGCACAGGGTGGACCCGAAGGACGTCACGGCCCGCTAACTGACAGAGGCGCATATCACCCATGCGGCCACGGAGGCGTGATTGCGCGCCGTGCTAGACTAGCTAAGCCGTTCGATCGGCCGCGGAGCGTCATCGCTTGGGAGAACATGCCCCAGGCTCCGCGCAACGAGTAGAAGGAGAATCGTATGGCTCTGTCCAAGGAGCGTAAGGACGACATCATTAAGGAATACGCGACTCATGAGGGCGATACCGGCTCTCCCGAAGTGCAGATCGCTCTGCTCTCGGCTCGTATTTCTGAACTCACGGAGCACTTCCGCACCCACAAGCACGATCACCATTCGCGCCGCGGCCTGATGCTCCTCATCGGTAAGCGCAAGCGTCTTCTGACGTATCTTCAGAACGAAGACATTGAGCGCTACCGTTCGCTGATTAAGCGTCTCGGCCTGCGCCGCTAGACGCCCGATCGGCTCGCTCCCCATGGAGCGGGCCGATTGTTCGTCTCACCGCCTGGTGGGCGAACGTAGAAGAAGTTATCCCCGTCGGTCCTCGGTTGTGGTTGCCGCTCACGAAAGCGTCAATGACAATCGATGACCGCGGGCAGATGAAAAGGAGATCCATGGAGGGTCCAGACGTGAAGTTCGCCGAAGCCGTTATTGACAACGGCTCGTTCGGCACCCGTACCATTCGTTTCGAGACCGGCCTGCTTGCCCGCCAGGCTGCCGGCTCGGCACTTGCTTACCTCGACGGCGAGACGACCATCCTGTCCGCCACCGCCGTCTCCTCTCAGCCGAGGGAACAGTTCGATTTCTTCCCGCTGACCGTTGATGTCGAAGAGCGCCAGTACGCGGCCGGCCGCATCCCCGGCTCGTTCTTCCGCCGCGAGGGCCGCCCGTCCACCGACGCGATCCTGGCCTGCCGCCTCATCGACCGCCCGCTGCGCCCGGCGTTCGCCAAGGGCCTGCGTAACGAGGTTCAGATCGTGGCCACCGTGCTCACGGTTCACCCGGATGACGCCTACGACGTCGTCGCCATGAACGCCGCCTCGATGTCCACCCAGATTTCCGGCCTGCCGTTCTCGGGCCCGATTGGTGCCGTGCGCTTGGCCCTCATCGACGGCCAGTGGGTGGCCTTCCCGCGCTACTCCGAGCTTCCGGATGCCACGTTCATCATGGTGGTGGCCGGCCGCATTGTTGGTGACGACATCGCCGTTATGATGGTCGAGGCCGAGGCTGGCGATGAGGCGCTGGACAACGTGGCCAAGGGCGGCACGAAGCCCACCGAGACCTCGGTTGCCGAGGGCCTCGAGGCCGCCAAGCCCTTCATCCGCACCCTGTGCGAGGCGCAGCTCAAGCTCGCCGAGCAGGTGGAGAAGGAAGAGCTTGACCTGCCGCGCTTCCTGCCGTACGAGGACGAGGAGTTCGAGGCTGTTGGCCAGCAGATCAACGGCCGCTTCGAGGCCCTGTGGGGCATCGTGGACAAGCACGAGCGCGACGACGCCCTCAACGAGCTGACCGAGACCATCGTCTCCGAGCTGTCCGACCGCTTCGAGGACCGCGAGCAGGCCCTCACCCTGGCTGTGAACCAGCACTGGAAGGAGGAGATGCGCTACCGCGTCCTCACCGAAGGCGTGCGTATGGACGGGCGTGCCCCGGCACAGATCCGCACCATCACGGCCGAGACCGAGGTGCTTCCGCGCGTTCACGGCTCGGCCCTGTTCCAGCGTGGCGAGACCCAGATCCTGGGCGTGACCACCCTCAACATGCTCAAGATGGAGCAGCAGCTGGACAACCTCTCGCCGGTCACGGCCAAGCGCTACATGCACCACTACAATTTCCCGCCGTACTCGACCGGTGAGACGGGCCGCGTGGGCTCGCCCAAGCGCCGCGAGATCGGCCACGGCATGCTCGCCGAGCGCGCCCTGGTCCCGGTCCTGCCCGCGCGCGAGGACTTCCCCTACGCGATCCGCCAGGTTTCTGAGGCTCTCGGCTCCAACGGTTCGACGTCGATGGGCTCGGTTTGTGCCTCCACCCTGTCGCTCCTCAACGCGGGTGTGCCGCTCAAGGCTCCGGTTGCCGGTATCGCCATGGGCCTGATCTCCGGCGTGGTTGAGGGCGAGCAGCGCTACGTTGCGCTTACCGACATCCTCGGCGCCGAGGACGCGCTTGGCGACATGGACTTCAAGGTGGCTGGCACGCGTGACATGGTGACGGCCCTCCAGCTTGACACCAAGCTGGACGGCATCCCGGCCGCGGTCCTCGCCCAGGCGCTCACCCAGGCTCACGAGGCCCGCCTCGCGATCCTCGACCTCATCGAGGAAGCCGCCCCGGCCCCGGACGAGATGGCGGAGACCGCCCCGCGCATCATTTCCATCAAGATCCCGGTGGACAAGATCGGCGAGGTCATCGGCCCGAAGGGCAAGATGATCAACCAGATCCAGGAGGACACGGGCGCGGAGATCTCGATCGAGGACGACGGCACGGTCTACATCGGCGCGAACGACGGCCCGTCGGCCGAGGCCGCCCGCCAGACCATCAGCGCGATCGCCGATCCGCAGATGCCGGAAGTGGGCGAGCGTTTCGTGGGCACGGTGGTCAAGACCACCACCTTCGGTGCGTTCATCTCGCTGGCCCCGGGCAAGGACGGCCTCCTGCACATCTCGCAGGTCCGCCGACTGGTCGGTGGCAAGCGCATCGACGCCGTGGAGGACGTGCTCAACGTTGGCGACAAGGTCGAGGTCGAGCTGGCCGAGATCGATCAGCGTGGCAAGCTCTCGCTCCACGCGGTCCTCACCGACGAGCAGCTGGCCGCTGAGGCCGAGCAGAGCGCGAAGGAAGAAGAGGATCGCCCGCGTCGCCGTAACCGCCGCGAGGATGGCGAGAAGCGTGGCGGCGAGCGTCGTCGCCGTCGCACTCGCACCCGCGAAGAAAGCGACTCGGAGGAGTCCGCTGACGAGTAATCGGTAGATGGGTGAGGGGCCGGTCCGCAGGGGCTGGCCCCTCGCCCTTATCTCTCCAGGGTCTACGAAGACTGCGACAACTTCCAAAACGCGGCTGAGACGAGACCGAGCCAGGCGGGGGAAGGTGTTCCATTGGGGTTGGTGTAGGCGTCGGTGCCGGGTGCCCAGTAGGTCCACCGGTCATCCCGGAGGACCGCGGTGGCGTGGCTGAGAACGGGATAATCGTCGCTCAGCACGCCGAAGAGTCGATAGATTGGCTCGTATTCGTCATCGCGGGGAACCTCGCGCTCGAGCAGACGATACATCGTTCCGCCAGAGTTGACATGAATCGTGAGGTAGTTGTGCACTGCGACGATGGACACTCTACCTTCTGGCAGGTCCACTTTGGGTGCACGCAAGCCTTCGGCCAAGGCAGAACAGGCGCGGCGAGTGAACTCGGCCCACGGGCCATCTGGCTCGTCGATCCATCGACCGTCGCGAACTGAATATCGGCCCAGGATGTTATCTTCGACCCACGGCGTATGCAGGGTTGCGACAGATATATCGCCGTTGTCGTTTAAGCAGATGTCGGGTTCGAGGCGGCTGCCGCCAGCGCCATCGAGGCGGTCCCAGACTTGGAAATAGAACAGGATGTCCGGGTCGAACCACTGGATGGATGTGCTTGCGTCGGCGAACGTGGTGACGAGGGCTCCGGCGCGCGGCCGACCCTGCGGGGTCTGGGGAAGCGTGGGCCAGGGAATAAAATGTGCGTGCATGCGTAATCCTCAGTAGATGCTTTCGTTACGGATTGTAAATCTGTGACCAGAGAGCTCACCAACGCGTGGGCAAGCCCGTTGCGACAGGTGGTGTGGTTGAGACGAAAAAAGTAAGATGGGCTATCTTATGGCGCTACAACTACCACTGGATCTTCCGGGCACTCTCGCATTCGACGACGACGGCATCCCCACCCAGCGCACACTCCTCCCCAGCGGCATCCGCGTGCTTACCCAGCACGTGCCGGGGCAGAAGTCGGTGGCGCTCGGTTTCTTGGTAGGAGCCGGGTCGCGCGACGAGGCCCGGGACGCTGAAGGATCCACACACTTCCTTGAGCACTTGCTCTTCAAGGGCACGCACACAAGGTCGGCCGCGGAGATCTCGGCCCTGGGCGACGCGCTGGGCGGTACGATGAACGCCGCCACGGCCCGCCTGTATACCTGCTACTACGGCCACGTCTTCGCCGGCGACCTGCCTGAATTGCTGAATCTCCTCGTGGACATGTTCTGCAACTCGCGCCTCGACCGATCCGACATGGAGCTCGAGCGCGGCGTCATCCTCGAGGAGCTCGCCGCTGCCGACGACGACGTGTCCGACGTCGCGTCCGATGCCATCCTGGAGCTCGTCATGGGCACCCACCCGCTGGCGCGGCCGATCGGTGGAACGTTCGAGACGGTGGAGGCGCTCGACCATGAGCACATGGTGGGCCACTACCGGGACAACTACCATGCCGGAGAGCTCATCGTGACCGCCGCGGGGGAGGTGGACCACGATCGGCTTGTTGCCCTGCTGACCAAGGAGCTGCGCGAGGCGGGGTGGGACCTGGCCGAGCGGGCGCCGGAACCGCGCCGCCGCGGAGCGGACATTCGGTATACGGCCGGGGGTGAGGGCTTCGCGGAGCGCCCAGGGCGCCAGTCCTCCGTGGTGGTCGGATACCCCGGGCTGCCGCTCCTGGACGAGCGGGAGGAGATCCTCACCGCGCTCGAGACGATCCTGGGCGGCGGCCAGTCCTCGCGGCTCTTCCAGGAAGTGCGCGAGCGGCGCGGGCTGGCCTATGCCACCTATGCCTGGCAGGCCGGCTACCTTGAGGGTGGCCTGGTTGCGATGGAGGCGCTGTGCTCGCCCTCCCACACGCAGGCGGTGGCAGAGATCATGACCGAGTGCCTGCATGACATCGCGGACAGCGGTGTGAGCGAGCGCGAGGTCGATATCGCCTTCCGCCAACGCCGGGCCCGCCTCGTCTTTTCCGCGGAGAGCAACTCGTTTCGGCGCTCCCGGCTCGGCACGTCCGAACTGTTCGGGCGTCTGCGTTCGCTCGACGAAGTACTTGCCCAGGCGCGCGCCGTCACTGCGGAGCAGATCCAGGAGCTGGCCCGCGATATCGCCCGCTCGCCGAGATCGCTCATGATTGTCGGACCCGGGTCTTAGACTTGGGGGGAGAGGAGGATAAGATGAAGGTTGCAGTTGTTGGCGCCGCAGGGCGCATGGGTAGGTCAGTGTGCGAGGCGGTCGAAGGGGCCGGCCACGATCTCGTGGCGCGCCTGGACGCGGGCGATCCGATCACGGCCGAATCGCTGGCGGGGGCGGACGTCGTCGTTGAATTTACGGTGCCGAGCGCTACGGACGCGAACGTGCACGCGATCCTCGATGCGGGATCGCACGTGGTGGTGGGCACCACGGGGTGGACGGAGGAGCGCCTAGAGGCGGTGCGCGAACACGCGGTGCGTGTGGGGAAGAACGCGATCATTGCGCCCAATTACGCGCTGTCGGCGGTGTTGGCTATGTTGTTTGCGGAGAAGGCGGCGGCAATGTTCGAGTCGGTAGAGGTGATCGAGCTGCACCACCCGGACAAGGTGGATGCGCCGTCGGGCACGGCCACCACCAGCGCGCAGCGTATTGGGGCTGTGCGCAAGGAGGCGGGGCTGGCAAGTCCGGATGCCACGCAATCCGATCCGCTCGGCACCCGCGGCGGGCAGATCGACGGGGTGCATGTTCACGCCGTCCGCCTGCGCGGCCTGTACGCCCATGAGGAGATCTTGCTGGGTAACCCGGGCGAGCAGCTGACGATCCGCCAGGATTCGTTCGGGCGAGAGTCCTTCATGCCCGGCGTGCTGCTCGCGGTGCGCGAGGTGGCGGGCCGCCCGGGGCTGACGTACGGCCTTGAGTCGCTGTTGAATCTATGAACTACGGCGGGCTCGAACGTTTCGTTGACTCGGGCTCGTTCGCGCGGGGCCTCATGTATGCCCTGCGCGGTCAATCGTCCGTCACGTCGGCAAGTGATGAGGACATCGAGGCGATCTCTAGCGGCTCGAACGGGGAGATCTACACCGAATGGATCGAATACGAGCTGGAGGGGGAGGAATTCGTCCATTTCTCCGGCCGGTGTACCTGCCCGGTGGGGTACAACTGTAAGCACTGCGTGAGCGCCACGCTCACGGCGCTTAAGCTCGTGCCGCCGTCGCTCATGACCGCCTCGCAGGTGAGCCGTCCTCGCACTGACGCGAACTCGGGCTGGCGCAGGGCGCTGACCAACATGCTGGGTCTCGAAGCCACGGGGCAAGATCCCATCGCGCTCGGGTTTACCTTCACGGCGCCGCGTGTTCCTATGTCGAGCCTTCCCATATGGAAGCAGCAGACCACCGGCAGGCTCGAGATGCATTCGATGCGGAAGGGCAAGCGGGACACGTGGATCAAGACGGGCATTTCGCTGTCCAACCTCCGGGAGGGGATCGGGCGCGAATTTGATCCGCGCCAGGTGCGGGCGGTGCGCGACTTCCTCATGGCGTGTGAGCTGGGCTCGGGCGGCCTGTTCGGGATGCGCGAGCCGCTGTCAATGACGATGCTGCACTCTCCGCTCCTTGGGTACTACCTCAAGGGCTGCATCGACGCTGGTGTTGAACTCGTCGACACGGTGACGAAGCTGCCGATTATTATCGAGCCGGAGCCGGCCGTTCCCACGATTAATCTGACGGACACGGGCGATTTCATCGACGTCACGGCGGCGCTCAACCATCCAAGCGATCCGAAGGACTTCCTACTTATCGGCAAGCCGAGCCAACTGGTGTTTTGGGATGACGGCAAGCTCCACATGGCCTTCCTCGAGCCGGTGGCAAGCGAGGAATGGAGTTACCTGCGCCGCAAGGACGTCCGCGTCCCCACCTCCGAACAGGATGACTTCGAGCGGGATTTCCTCCCGGCGTTGCGCGTGACTGGGATGATCAAGACGGACGGGTACGAGCTGCCCTTGCCGCCCGAGCCGGTTTTGCGCCTCACCCTCACCTCCTCGGGCGAGCGGTTGCCCGTGGTGACCGCGAACTGGGAGTGGGCCTACCAGGACAAGCGTGGGCACGTGATCAGCACGTATCCGCTGTGGAGTCCGCCCGGGCCCGGGCGGAACGCGGAGGCCGAGCAGGCGATCCGGAGCGAGGCGAGCGACGTGGTGGCGCGGGTGTGCCCGGCGATGATGGGCGAGCGGCTGGGCTGGATCAAACTCCGGGGCGAGCAGCTCCTGGCCCTGGATGAGCTGGCCAGCGAACTGGCCGCGATCGGCGTGGAGGTCGTCCAGGATACCCCCACGTTCCGCCGTGCCGAGGATGTTCAGGTAGACCTGGACGTGGACGAATCGCGTGACTGGCTGGACCTGCGGATGCGGGTGCTCGTGGATGGGCAGCCGGTCGAGCTACGCGAGCTGCTGGGCGCGCTGGCCGTGGGGCAACGCTTCACCTATGTGGGCGGCTCGTACGTGAACCTCGACAGCCCGGATCTTGCAAGGTTGCGCGCGCTCATCGAGGAGGCGCGTCTGCTGGGCGACGCTCGGCGCTCGGAGCTGCGAGTGCCGAAGATCCGGCAGTCCTGGTGGCAAGACCTGCTCGACCTGGGGATCGTGAATGCTTCCGCGAACCGCTGGCTGGAGGCAGTGCGCAATGCCCCCGAACCGGAGCCGGCCACCGTGCCAGATACGCTGAATGCCACACTGCGCCCCTACCAGGAGGTGGGCTTTGGCTGGCTGAGCCAGCTGCGTGACGCGGGGCTGGGCGGCGTGCTGGCCGACGACATGGGCCTGGGCAAGACAGTCCAGGTCCTGGCGATGATTTTGCGTGACCGCGAGCGTAACCCCGGCTCGCCGTGGCTGGTGGTGGCTCCCACCTCGGTGGTGGGCAACTGGGTGAGTGAGGCCGAGCGCTTCGCACCGACGCTGAAGGTGGTGGGCATCGATTCGACCGAACGTATTCGGGGCACCCGCCTGGCCGATGAGGTGAGCGGCGCGGACGTCGTGGTGACTTCCTACACCCTCATGCGGCTGGAGGCGGACGATTACCGGGCGCTTGGGATCACGGGCCTGGTGCTGGACGAGGCGCAGAACGTGAAGAACGCCAAGTCGAAGGGGTTTGCGGCGGCGGCAAGCCTGGGGGCGGCCACGGTCTTCGCCGTGACGGGCACGCCGATCGAGAACAACTTGGGGGAGCTGTGGGCGATGTTCTCCCTCACCGCCCCGGGCCTGCTGGGCTCGGCGGAAAAGTTCAATGATGCCTACCGCAAGCCGATCGAGAAGGCCGCCTCCAGCCCGGACGGCGGGGGCGAGGAGCTCATGGCGACGCTGCGCCGGCGCATCGGCCCGTTCCTTCTGCGGCGCACGAAGCAGTCCGTGAGCCTGGACCTGCCGCCCAAGCAGGAGCAGGTGTTGCGCGTGGAGCTCAAGGGATCCCACCGGCGAATGTATGATGTGCAGTTGGAAAAGGAGCGCCAGCGGGTGCTCGGGCTGTCGGAGGAGGACCGGATCGAGATCCTGTCGTCGCTGACGCGCCTGCGCCAGCTGGCGATCGACCCGCGCCTGGCGGACGGGGACTCGGCCGCGCCGGCCTCCAAGCTGGATGAGCTGCTTCCCCTGCTGGAGAGCCTGGTGGCCGAGCATCACTCGGCACTGGTGTTTTCCCAGTTCACGCGCTTCCTCAAACTGGTGGCCGAGCGGCTGGATGAGGCGGGGATTCCCTACCTGTACCTGGACGGGTCCACGCGCGGGCGCCCGGGCCTCATCAAGCGTTTCGCCGCGGGGGAGGCGCCGGTCTTCCTTATCTCGCTCAAGGCGGGCGGCACGGGGCTAAACCTCACGATGGCGGACTACGCGATCCTCACCGACCCGTGGTGGAACCCAGCGGCCGAGGAACAGGCCGTGGACCGCGCGCACCGCATCGGCCAGACCCGCCCAGTCCACGTCTACCGTCTGGTGGCGGAGGGCACGATCGAGGAAAAGGTGGTGGCCCTCCAGGATCAAAAGCGCCGGCTGCTCGGGGTGCTGAGCGAGGACGGCGCGGCGGACGGCAAGCTGTCCGCCGCCGAGCTGCGGGCCCTGCTCGACTAGCGCACTAGTCGGCGTCTCGTTCGAGGGTGGTCCACCACAGGTGCTCGCGGATTTCCTCCCCGTCCACCTCTGCGTGCCGGCGCAGGGGGCGCGGGGCGAAGCCGGAGGCGTCTAGGAAGTGGGTGAACTGGTCATGGCCGGCGATCGCCCATGTGTGGAGCTCGGTGGCATCCGTGCAGATGTCTGTGATGGCGGCGAGCAGGCGGGCATCGTGGCCGGCGCTTGCCATGCGCAACGGCACGGAGAAGTTCGTGATCTCGTAGGCGACCCGCGGCCGCCCGCTTTCGGCGTCGAGCCCGGATTCGTCGTCGCCCTTGAGGATAACGGCGGGGGAGGGGGCGACAGCGGCGAAGCCCTCCACCTCGTCTCCGGCTACGGCCACGAGCACGTGGTGACGATCGGAGGGCAGGTCCTCGATCGTGGCCTGCCACGCGGCGGCAAGCGAGCCGATCTCGAGCTGTGCGCCGACCATGGGGCCAGCACGGTGGTCGAGGCCGGCTGAGATTGCCTCCAACATGGCCTCGCGCTGGACCTGGGCGATGGCGAGCGCGTCGGAGGGTCGGGCGGGGCGCACGGATTTCACAACGTTCACCCCGCCATTGTGTCAGGGAAACGTCCAGATGACGAAAGCTGAGCCGGAATGGGGGAGCGCCGTATAGGGTAGTGCCATGAATACTCCTTCGCGTTCCTTCGGTTCCGTCTCCGTCGCCATGGTCACGCCGTTCCAACCGGACGGCTCGATTGACATCGACAGCGCGTGTAAGGTGGCGTGCAAGCTGGTCGACGACGGGTGCGACGCCCTCGTCCTGTCCGGCACCACGGGCGAATCGCCCACCACCCACCAGCCGGAGAAGAACGAGCTGGTGCGCGAGGTCAAGGCTGCGGTTGCGGGCCGGGCCATGATCGTGGCGGGAGCGGGCTCGAACGACACGGCACACGCCGTGCGCATCGCGAAGGGCGCCCAGGAATCAGGCGCGGACGGCCTGCTCGTCGTCTCCCCTTACTACAACCGCCCCTCCCAGGACGGGGTCTACCAGCACATCGTGGCGGTGGCCGAGGCCACCGACCTGCCCGTCATGGTCTACGACATTCCCGGCCGCACCGGCGTGGCGATCTCGGATGCCACGCTCGACCGTCTGGCGGAGCACCCGCAGATCAAGGCGGTCAAGGACGCCACCGGCAACGTGCCACAGGGTTTTGAGCGCATCACCCGCACGGGCCTCGAGTACTACTCGGGCGACGACTCGCTCAACTTCGCCTGGCTCGCCCACGGAGCCTCCGGCGTGGTGTCGGTGGCCGGCCACCTCATCGCCTCCGGGCTCCGTGCGCTCGTCACCGAAGTCGATGCCGGGGACCTGCCGGCCGCGCGCGCCGAGTTCTCCAAGCAGTCCACCATCATCGATGCGGTCATGGGCGGGGGCCAGGGGGCCGTCATGGCCAAGGAGGCCCTCAAGATGATCGGCGTGCTGGACTCGGCCACCGTGCGCCTGCCGCTCGTGGGTGCCTCCGATGCCGAGCTTGCCAATCTCCGCACTGCCCTGCGCGCCGAGGGCTTCATCGAGTAGCCGGCCGCCAACCAGAAGCGGCAGGTCGGGCGGCCCACCCGGCCCCGTGCAAACCGGGCGCTCGGGCCGCAAGCCGGGTGGACGGCGTCGTGACGCAGCGCGTCGCCACCTGTGAAAGCAAGCCGCGCCCAAACATGCGACAATGGTGGGGTGACTAAGACGAAGCTTCCCCCATCCATTAAGAACGGCACCCTCCGCATCGTCCCGCTGGGCGGGATTGGCGAGATCGGGCGCAACATGACCGTCTTCGAGATTGACGGGCGCATGATCGTGGTCGACTGTGGCGTGCTCTTCCCCGAAGAGTCCCAGCCGGGCGTGGACCTGATCCTGCCGGATTTCGACTACATCAAGGATCGCCTCCACCAGATCGACGCGATCATCCTCACCCACGGACACGAGGATCACATCGGCGGCGTGCCCTACCTGCTGCGCCTGCGCGAGGACATCCCGATTATCGGCTCGCAGCTGACCATCGCACTGGTCGAGGCCAAGCTGGCTGAGCACCGCATCAAGCCCTACACGCATGTGGTCGAGGAGGGTGACATCGAAAACCTCGGCAACTTCGAGTGCGAGTTCATCGCGGTCAACCACTCGATCCCGGACGCGCTGGCCGTGTTTATCCGCACGAACGCGGGAACGGTCCTTCACACGGGCGACTTCAAGATGGACCAGCTGCCGCTCGATGGGCGGATCACCGACCTGCGTTCCTTCGCCCGCGTGGGCGAGGAGGGCGTGGACCTGTTCATGTGCGACTCCACGAACGCCGAGGTCCCCGGCTTCGTGCCGTCGGAGGCGAACATCGGCCCGGTCATCGAGTCCGTGTTCGCCCAGGCGCGCGGCAAGATCGTGGTGGCTTCCTTCTCCTCGCACGTCCACCGCGTTCAGCAGGTGCTCGACGCCGCCTACAAGTACGAGCGCAAGGTGTGCTTCGTGGGGCGCTCGATGGTGCGCAACATGGGGATCGCCGAGGAGCTGGGCTACCTGTCCGTCCCCGAGGACACGCTGATCGACCTCAAGCACGCCGATTCGCTTCCCGACGACGAGATCGTCTACATGTCCACCGGATCCCAGGGTGAGCCGATGGCCGTGCTCTCGCGCATCGCCTCCGGAAACCACAAGTCGATCACGGTGGGCCCGAGCGACACGGTCATCTTCGCCTCCTCGCTCATCCCGGGCAACGAGAACTCGGTGTTCCGCCTCATCAACGGCCTGACCAAGCTGGGAGCGAAGGTGGTCCACCAGGGCAATGCGAAAGTGCACGTGTCCGGGCACGCTGCCGAGGGCGAGCTGCTGTACTGCTACAACATCCTCGAGCCCGAGTACGCCATGCCGGTCCACGGTGAGGTCCGCCACCTCGTGGCCAACGGCGCCATCGCGGTCAAGACGGGCGTGCCGGCGGAGAACGTGATCCTGGCCGAGGACGGCTCGGTGATCGACATGATCGACGGGCACTGCTCGATCGTGGGCGAAGTGCCGTGCGGGTACGTGTACGTGGACGGCTCCTCGGTGGGCGAGATCGGGGAGGCCGAGCTGACTGACCGCCGCACGCTGGGCGAGGAAGGCTTCATCGCGATCTTCGCCGTCATTGACGCCCAGGAGCGCAAGGTCCTCACTGGCCCGCACATCCAGGCGCGCGGCATGGCCGAGGACGATTCGGTGTTCGAGGAGATCCTGCCCGACGTGCGCACGGCGCTCGACGAGTCGATCGCGAACGCGTCGGCCACCACCTACCAGATGCAGCAGGCGATGCGCCGCGTGGTGGGACGGTGGGTGGCTCGCAAGTTGCGCCGCAAGCCGATGATCATCCCCACCGTCATCGAAGCCTAGTTCACGCGGTTCTCCACAGGCTCGCCCTTCTCCAAGTGGGCGATCTGCCGGTGGAGAAGCGCCTCCAGGCGCGGCCACAGCGCGTCCGAGTACCCGCCCACGTGCGGGGTGAAGAACACGTTCGGGTGCGTGTAGAGCGGGTGCCCCTCCGGCAGTGGCTCGGGGTTGACGACGTCGAACGCGATCCGCAGCCGGTCCGCGTGGCGCACTAGCGCGTCGGTGTCGGCCACCGCCCCGCGCGCCATGTTGACCAGCAGGGCGCCGTCCTTCATCGAGGCGAGGAACGCCTCGTCCACCATGTTATTCGTGGAGGCCGCGCCGGGGACGATGACGATGACGATGTCCATCTGGGGCAGCAGGCCCGGCAGGTCCTCGGGGCCGTAGATCGTGCCGAGCTCGTCCTCGCGGCGCGACGACGCCGCCCGGACCAGCTCCACCTCGAACGGCTCCAGGCGCGAGGCGATCGCCTTGCCCACCCCGCCGTAGCCGATGAGGAGGACCTTCTTGTCGGCCAGGCCGGGAGCGAAGAAGAGGTCCCAGTGGCCGGCGTCCTGGGAGCGCACGGCCCGCTGGAGCTGGCGCTGCATGACGAGCAGCAGGCCGAGCGTGAGCTCCGCGGTGGCGGTCTCATGAACCGTGGCGGCGTTCGCCAGCGGGATGTCGCCCACGTGGCCAATCACCTGGTCAAAACCGATCGACGTGGTCTGAATGAGGGAGGCGTCCATCCCCTCAAGGAAGCGGAAGTCGGGCTTGTACGTGACGAACGGGGTGAGGACCATGTCGATGTGGCGCTGCGGCGCGGGGCTCTTGATATTCCACTCGACAATCTCCACCTCCCCGGGGTAGCTCTCCACGAGGGCGCGGAACTCGGGCTGGGGGATGCTCACAGAGACAGTCATGGCTTCGAGTCTAGTCAATCCGATCACGGGGGTGGCAACAAGTCACATTTACGCCACGTTTGCGCGCGCCTGTGGGCACCGCTCGGGTAGGGCCGTTAGGCTCAAGATGATTGATGCACGAAAGAGGGGACATGGCTCGGACGAATAAGCCCGTCAATTCACGGCAACCCAAGCCCGCGGAAGAGGCGCAGCGCAGCTACGAGGGGCTTGCCTTCATCATGCTCGCGCTCGCGATCATCGTGGCGCTTCGCGAGTGGTTCTCCCTGTCTGGCCTGCTCGGCGACATCATCCATCACGCCACAGCCGGCGTGGTCGGCGCGTTGTCCATCTTCGTGCCCATCATGCTGATCGGCGTCGCGGTCAAGCTCTTCCGCCGATCGGTGGGCAACACGAACCGGCGCTTCGTCATCGGCCTTGCCCTGCTCACTATCTCGATCACGGGTATTCTTCACGTGTCGATGGGCCAGCCGGCGATCTCGGATGGATTTGGAGGCCTGGAGAGCGCGGGCGGCATCGTCGGCCTGGTCTCCGGCGGGCTACTCGCCCTGCTCGTGTCGGTCTGGGGTGCCGTCCCGCTCCTCGTGTTGCTCGGCGTGTACGCCATGCTGTTCTCGCTCAACACCTCGGTGCGCGACATCATCGACTGGGTCAAGGGCCGCCGCGAGGCTCGACTGGACCGTGCCGACGACGACGCCCCCACCGTCGCCCTGACCGAGCCGGTGCGTTCGCGCGTGCGGCGAGGAAAGAAGCCGGCCGCCGAGGTCGAGGCGACGAAGGTGGCCACCATCGAATCCGCCGCCGACGATGCCTCGGAGGCAGAGACCGTCGTGGCCGCTGAGGGCAGTGCCCCCGATCCCGAGCCCACGCCGTCGCGCCCGGCCCGGAAGATAGTGAAGAAGGCCCCGAAGCCCGAGCCGCTGCCGCCGCGCGTCGAGCAGTTAGAGCTATCGTCCAACATCACCTACACCCTGCCGGCCGCCGACCTGCTGGTCGAGGGCCCTCCGGGTGTGGAACGCTCCGCCGCGAACGACACGGTGGTCGAGGCCCTCACCCGTGTCTTCAGCGAGTTCTCCGTGGACGCCGAGGTGGTCGGCTTCTCGCGCGGCCCCACGGTCACCCAGTATGAGGTGGAGCTCGGCCCGGGCGTCAAGGTCGATCGCATCACCTCGCTGTCGAAGAATATCGCCTATGCGGTGGCGTCGGCGGACGTTCGCATCCTGTCGCCGATCCCCGGCAAGTCCGCTATCGGCATCGAGATCCCGAATACGGACCGGGAGACCGTCATGGTGGGCGACGTGCTGCGCAGCCCTGTGGCCCGCAAGCAGACCCACCCGCTCGTCGTCGCCGTGGGCAAGAACGTGGGCGGGCAGTTCGTGGTCGCGAACTTAGCCAAGATGCCGCACCTGCTGGTGGCGGGCGCCACGGGTGCCGGTAAGTCGTCGTTCATCAACTCGATGATCACCTCGATCATGATGCGCGCCACCCCGGAGGAGGTGCGCATGATCCTCGTGGACCCCAAGCGCGTGGAGCTCACGATCTACGCCGGTATCCCGCACCTCATCACCCCGATCATCACCAACCCCAAGAAGGCCGCCGAGGCCCTCGAGTGGGTGGTGCGGGAGATGGACCAGCGCTACGACGACCTGTCCCACTACGGTTTTAAGCACATCGACGACTTCAACGACGCCGTCCGCTCCGGCAAAGTCACCGCGCCCCCGGGCTCCGAGCGCAAGCTACAGCCCTACCCCTACCTGCTGGTGGTGGTTGACGAGCTGGCGGACATGATGATGGTGGCCCCGCGCGACGTGGAGGCCTCGATTCAGCGCATCACCCAGCTCGCGCGCGCCGCGGGCATCCACCTGGTGCTGGCCACCCAGCGCCCGTCGGTGGACGTGGTGACGGGCCTGATCAAGGCGAACATCCCCTCGCGCCTGGCGTTCATGACGTCCTCGCTCGCTGACTCCCGCGTGATCCTCGACTCCTCGGGCGCCGAGAAGCTTATCGGCATGGGTGACGCGCTCTTCATGCCGTCGGGCGCGTCGAAACCGATGCGCGTGCAGGGCGCGTGGGTCACGGAGGACGAGATCGCGGCCGTGGTCAAGCACGTCAAGGTCCAGATGCAGCCGGTCTACCGCGAGGACGTGATCCCCAAGGCTGAAAAGCGCGTGATCGACGAGGAGATCGGTGACGACCTCGACATCCTTCTCCAGGCCGCCGAGCTCGTGGTCACCACCCAGTTCGGCTCGACCTCCATGCTCCAGCGCAAGCTCCGCATCGGCTTTGCCAAGGCGGGCCGCATGATGGACCTGCTCGAGGCCCGCGAGGTGGTCGGCCCCTCGGAGGGCTCGAAGGCACGCGAGGTGCTCGCCACCCCCGAACAGCTGCCCACTGTGCTCGCGATGATCCGCGGCGAGGACGTCTCCCTTCACGATCCCGAGGGCGAGGACCGTTACGCCGACGCCGACTTCGGCGACGCCGACGTGGCCCGCGAACCCGACGCCGAATCCCGCCCGTATGCCAACGGGGAGGCGGGTGCGGGCGTGGACCTGGACGAGGACGGGGCGAGCGAGGACGTGCCAGCCGACCGCACGGTCGTCCTCAACAACGACCGCTACGCCACCGACCCACTCGCCTACGAGCCGGAAGAGGATGACCCGGACGAGGACGCCTGGCAGCTCACCGGCCGCGACTAGCTACTCGCGTGAGCTGGTGACCGTGGCCCCCGTGGCCTCGGGCGGAGCGGTGCGCTCGGGCCCGGAGGTTTCCATAACGGGGTAGGTCACTTCGGCCCGCCCAGCGATCTCCTGGGCCGACAGGCGCAGGTCCCCGGGATATTCGCCGAGCGTGAGGGGCAGGAGCGGGTGTAGCTTTTCGCCGGCGCGCCGGTCCTGGGTGACGGCCATCCAGTCGAAGTCGACGACGGCCGCCCCGTCGTCGTTTGCCTCGATCGTGGCGGTGGTGATGAGGCCCGTGGTGACGCGGTAGCCGTGGTTTTCCACCGTCTGGCCCGAGATCTGGTTGCCCATCGAGTAGACCACCCACATGCCGTCCCCGGTGGGGCCGCCCGGGAGTTTGGCGAGCGGTTCGGGGACGTGAGAGTGGTTGCCGAAGACGAGGTCGACCTCGCCGGAGTCGGCCAGGAGCTGGGCGATATCGACCTGTTCGGCGATGGGTTCGGAGACGTACTCGGTTCCCCAGTGCATGGAGACGATGACGATGTCAGCCCCGAGCTCGCGCGCCCGCTTAGCGTCCTCCACCACCGTCTCGACGGGGGAGCCGAGCTCACCCACCACGTTCCACGAATAGGGGTGATCGGCCGGGATCGGGATGCCGTTGGTGAGCGTGGTGGCCGAGATGTGGGCAATCTTCACCGTGTGGTTGACGCCCTCGACCGTGTAGAACTGAATCTGCTCGGCCTCGTCCTGGGTTCGGGCCGCGCCGGCCCAGCCCATCCCCGCGCCGGACAGCGCCTCGATCGTGGTCTCCACCCCGCCAAAGCCGCGGTCCATCGTGTGGTTGGTGGCGAACGCACAACCGTCGAAGCCGATCTCGGCAAGTGACGCCGCCAGGTCGTAAGGCGCGCCGAAGTTGGGGTAGTTCGAGGGCATCTGATCCGGGCCGACGATCGGGATCTCAAGCGCGCAGATCGCCACGTCCGAGTTCGCGATGTAATCCTTGATCGGGGCGTAGTACGGGGTGTAGTCGTAGGTCTCCCCGGCGATCCGGGCCGCCTCGTTGACCGACAGGTGCAAAAGGATGTCCCCGCCCGAACTGACCGTGAAGTACTCCGGGTCCGCGGTCGGCGTCGGGCTCGGCGTCGGGGTGGGCATGGCCGGAGCGTTGGACGTGGACGGGCCAGACGGCGTCGTGGGCGAGGAGGCGGAGCCTGTTGAGTCGCTACACGCGCCGAGGGCGAGCACGATCGTCAGTGCGGCGAGTGTGACGGGCTTTTTCAACGCGGCCTCCGGTGAGCTTTATTTAACGTGGACATGATCTACAGTAGAGGAGTGGAAGAGAAACGTCAGGTACCTTTGGTCAACATCGCAAACGCATTGACGGTACTCCGGCTCGTGCTGGTGCCCGTCTTCATCTGGGCGTTTCTTGACCCCACGCCTGCTCGCAGCTGGCTGTCCTGGGCGATCTTCGCACTCGCCGCCTTCACCGACAAGCTCGACGGGCACCTGGCCCGCAGCCGCGGCCTGATCACGAACTTCGGCAAGCTCGCCGACTCGATCGCGGACAAGTTCCTGATCATCTCCGCCCTCGTCATGCTTTCGGCGCACGGGATCCTGTGGTGGTGGGTGACGATCGTGTTCATCGTGCGTGAGGCCGGCATCACCATCATGCGCATGGTGGTGGTGAAGAAGAAGGTGATGTCCGCGGGCCGCGGCGGCAAGATCAAGATGATGGCACAGTCGGTGGGCGCGGGTATGCTCATCATCCCGTGGTACTCGTTCCTCCCCTCCGCACTCGCCACCGCGATCATGTGGATGTCCTACGGGCTCATCGCGATCGCGCTCTTCTTCGCGCTGACCTCGGCGGTCGAATACATCCGGGAGGCGCGCAACATTGGCGAGGACTGACGCCGTCACCCACCTCCCCGCCCTCATCGCCTCGCTGACGGAGCGGGGGAGGACCATCGCGGTGGCCGAATCCTTGACCGGCGGGCGCGTGGCGTCGGCCATCGTCTCCGTGCCGGGGGCCTCGGCGTGCTTCCAGGGCGGCGTCGTCGCCTATGCGAGCGAAGCGAAAGCTGTCATCCTCGGGGTGAGCCGGGCGCGGCTGGAGGAGACGGGACCGGTGGACGGCGTCGTCGCCGAGCAGATGGCTGCGGGCGTGGCCAAACTTTTCGACGCCGACTTCGCCGTGGCCACCACGGGCGTCGCCGGGCCTGGAAGCGCGGACGGGCACGAGGCCGGGACCGTGTGGATCGGCATTCGCACGCCGCAGGGCACGACGTCGGAGCTGTTTCACTTCGCGGGAAACCGCGATGAGGTGCGCAACGCCGCCGTTTTGGAAGCCCTGGGGATAATCGAACGCGCAAGTGCAAAGTAGCGGTAAACTCCAACGAGCCTCTCAGGGAACTTTCAGCTTCGAATGGGAATATCTTCTCAAGACGCGAAGTTAGCCATGAGTGAAGGCTACTAGCAGAATGAGAGTAGACATGATGAATGAAGCCACCCGCACTGAGACCGTCCTGTTCCGCCGCGAACTGGGGGATGTCCTGCGGGATTACCGCCAGCGTCAGGGGCGCACCCTGCGCGAGGTGTCGTCAGGCGCGCGAGTCTCCCTCGGTTACCTGTCGGAAGTTGAGCGTGGGCAGAAGGAAGCATCTTCGGAGCTGCTGCACTCGATCTGCCGCGCGTTGAATGTCCCCATGAGCCACGTGCTGCGCCTCGTTGCTGACCGCATCGACGTGGCCGAGGGCCGCACCCCGCCGATGGTGCGCAAGATGCAGGCGGCGCGCGCGGCCGGGGTTCGCATCCCGGATACTGCCGAGGCCCTCCTCGCCGGTGAGCTCGCGCCCACTCGATGAGGCACTCCGAATTTTGGGAGGTTGTTGAGCGGGCGTTTCCGAATGGGCGTGGCCTCGCCCTCGCACATGACCTCGTGATCCCGGAACTGGGGTCGCGGCCGGCGGCGGAGGCGATCGCGGACACCGATCCGCAGGAGGTGTGGCACGCCTTGCGCGTGGCGATGGACCTGCCGGAGTCCTACGAATACCTGCATAGGAAAAGCAAATAGCAATGAGAGGGGCGATCCTGCGGGGTCGCCCCTTTTGTTGTGCGCGACACGCGGGGGAGCTTGCCATCTCGAACGAATGTTCGGCTAAAGTTATCCACGGCAACTCGTTTCGCACACCTAACCCCAATTTCAGGGGGTGCAGAAAAAGAATGTCGGAGGTCGGGCATATCGTTGCTGGTATGGCGCTCGGGGAGGGCGCACACCAAAAAAGACCTGTTCTATCAACCGGCCCACACGGCCCCAATACGTGAGGAAAAACATGGCAAAGAAGGAAACCGCCGATCGCGAAAAGGCACTGGCAACCGCGCTCGGGCAGATCGATCGTCAATTTGGTAAGGGATCGGCAATGCGCCTCGGGGACGCGCCGGAGGTGCGCGTGAAGGTGATCCCCACCGGCTCGCTCGCACTCGATGTCGCACTCGGCATCGGCGGCCTCCCGCGGGGTCGAATCGTTGAGATCTACGGCCCGGAGTCCTCGGGTAAAACCACCGTGGCCCTGCACGCGGTTGCCTCCGCGCAGGCGGCTGGCGGTATTGCCGCCTTTATCGACGCCGAACACGCGTTAGATCCGGAATATGCCAAGAAGCTCGGCGTGGATACGGACGCGCTCATCGTCTCCCAGCCCGATACGGGCGAACAGGCGCTTGAGATCGCGGACATGCTGATCCGTTCAGGTGCGCTGGACATCATCGTGGTTGACTCGGTGGCGGCGCTCGTGCCGAAGGCCGAGATTGAGGGCGACATGGGCGATTCGCACGTCGGCCTCCAGGCCCGGCTCATGTCCCAGGCGCTACGTAAGCTTACGGGCGCTCTGTCCGCCTCGGGCACCACCGCGATCTTCATCAACCAACTGCGTGAGAAGATCGGCGTCTTCTACGGCAACCCGGAAACCACCACGGGCGGGCGCGCCCTCAAGTTCTACTCCTCGGTGCGCCTGGACGTGCGCCGCATTGAGACCTTGAAGGAAGGCTCGATGCCGGTGGGCAACCGCACGCGCGTGAAGGTGGTGAAGAACAAGATGGCCCCGCCCTTCAAGCAGGCCGAGTTCGACATCCTCTACGGCCAGGGCATCTCGAAGGAGGGCGGCATCATCGACATGGCGGTGGATGCCGGCGTCATCCGCAAGTCCGGTTCCTGGTACACCTATGAGGGTGACCAGCTGGGCCAGGGCAAGGAGAAGGTGCGCCAGTTTCTCAAGGACAATCCGGAGATATCCGAGGAGATCGAGGTTAAGGTCAAGGCCCAGCTCGGGGTGGGCGAAGGCGCGGCCACCGAGGAGGAGATGGCTGAGGTTGATGAGTAGTGGTCGACTACTCTGAGGACCCCCGCCCGCGGCGCCGGCGCGACTTCGTGGAGCGCCGGGCTGCGCGGGCGGCGGCCCGCAACGAGGAGGACTGGCACGTCTACGCCCGTAACCTGTGCTACCGGCTGCTCGCGGCGCAGGAGCGCTCGCGCCGGCAGCTCCGTGATGCGATGGAACGCAACCTCGTGCCCGATGAGATCGCGCAGGCAACGCTCCAGGCGTTCGTGGACGCGGGACTTGTGGATGACGAGCGCTTTGCGTACATGTACGTGCGTTCGAAGTTCGAGGGGAAGGTGACCACACGGCGCGTGCTTGCCCAGGAACTGCGCGCCAAGGGCGTGGAGGGTGAGCTGGCCCAGCGGGCGCTGGAGCAGATAACGGTGGAGGATGAGCTGGAGGCGGCCATCGCGTTTGCTCGCAAGAAGGCGGCATCGATGGCTGGCCTGGAGGAAGAGAAGAAGCGCCGGCGCCTCTATGGCGCGCTCGGCCGGCGCGGGTTTAGCCCGGAACACATTCGGCAGGCGATGGAGGCGGCTCTCGGTTAGGTGCGCCATCTCGCAGATGTGGGAGGTGGGGCCGCGGACGTTTGCCAGTAGACTGGCGGGGATGACTGAGCTGAAGACTTACGCGGTGCGCACCCTCGGGTGCCAGATGAACGTCCACGATTCCGAGCGCCTGGCCGGCCTCCTCGACGCGGCCGGGTATGTGCCCGTGTCCGAGGTGCCCGACAAGGCGGCGCGCGCCACCGACGCGGGGGACGAGGGCGCGGATGTACTGGTGATCAACACGTGCTCCGTGCGCGAGAACGCGGCCACCAAGCTGTTCGGCAACCTCGGCCAGCTCGCGGCCGTCAAGCGTCAGCGCCCCGGCATGCAGATCGCCGTGGGCGGGTGCCTAGCCCAGCAGCTGCGTGGCGGGATCGTGGAGAAGGCGCCGTGGGTTGACGTCGTCCTCGGCACCCACAACCTTGACGTGCTGCCCGCGTTGCTCGAGCGCGCCCGGCACAATGATGAGGCGGCGGTGGAGATTGAGGAGTCGCTCAAGGTTTTCCCCTCCACCCTGCCCACGCATCGCGAGTCGGTTTACGCCGCCTGGGTCTCCATCTCGGTGGGCTGTAACAACACGTGCACGTTTTGCATCGTGCCGCACCTGCGCGGCAAGGAACGGGACCGGCGGCCGGGGGAGGTCCTGTCCGAAGTCGAGGCCGTGGTGGCTGAGGGTGCCATCGAGGTGACCCTGCTCGGCCAGAACGTCAATTCATATGGCGTTGGTTTTGGTGACCGCGGCGCGTTCGCCAAGTTGCTGCGGGCCACGGGTGAGATCGAGGGCCTGGAGCGCGTGCGCTTCACCTCACCGCACCCGGCCGCCTTCACTGACGATGTGATCGCCGCGATGGCTAAGACCCCGAACGTCATGCCCTCCCTTCACATGCCCCTGCAGTCCGGCTCGGATCGGATCCTGCGGGCCATGCGCCGTTCGTACCGTTCCGAGCGCTTCCTTGGGATCCTGGACCGCGTGCGGGCGAAGATCCCGAACGCCGCGATCACCACCGATATCATCGTGGGCTTCCCCGGAGAGACCGAGGAGGACTTCCAGGCCACGCTCGACGTGGTGGAGGCCTCGCGCTTCAGCTCGGCCTTTACCTTCATCTATTCGCCGCGCCCGGGTACCCCGGCGGCCGACATGGCCGACCAGGTGCCGGAGGAGGTGGCGAAGGACCGGCTCAACAGGCTGGTCGCCCTCCAGGAGCGCATCAGCGCCGAGGACGCGAAGGCGCTCGAAGGCACCACGGTGGAGGTCCTCATCTCCGAGGGTGAGGGTCGCAAGGATGGGGCGACCGAGCGCGTGACGGGCCGCGCCGAGGACAACCGCCTGGTCCACGTGGCCCTGCCGGAGGGCCTGCTGGAATCGGAGCGCCCGCGCCCGGGCGACTGCGTGCGGGCCACCGTCACGTATGGTGCTCCCCACCACCTGCTGGCCGACTCGGCCCTCGAGGGCGGCACGTTCTCGATTCGCCGCACGCGCGCCGGGGATGCCTGGGAGCGCGGAGTCAAGCGCCGCGCCGAGCTGGCCAATGAGGCCGCGGGCATCGCGCCTGTCGGACTTGGACTGCCGACCATCCGCCCGCGATCGTGATCATCGCGGTGGTGGGGTCCACGGCGGCAGGCAAGAGCGCGCTCTCGCTCGAGCTAGCCGAGTTGCTGGGTGGGCCCGGCGAGGTGGAGATCATCTCGGCTGACGCCATGCAGCTCTACCGCGGCATGGACATCGGCACCGCCAAGCTACCCGTAGAAGAGCGGCGCGGTATCGCACACCACCAGCTCGACGTGCTCGACGTGACCGACGTGGCGTCCGTTGCCGGCTACCAGCGCCACGCGCGGGCCGACCTCGAGGCGATCCTGGGCCGGGGCAAGATCCCGATGGTGGTGGGCGGCTCGGGCCTGTACGTCTCCGGCCTGCTCGATGAGCTCGACTTCCCGGGCACCGACCCAAAGATCCGCGCCGAGCTCGAGCGCGTCCATGCCGAGAGCGGCCTGAGCCCGCTCATCGAGGAGTTGCGCGACCTCGACCCGGTGAGCGCGCAGACCATCAACCTGAAAAACCCGCGGCGAGTCATCCGCGCGCTTGAGGTGGTGCGCCTGACGGGCCGGTCTTACACCCCCGTCTTTCCGCGCCACACCAGCCATTACGACGACGTCGTCATGCTCGGGGTCCGGCGCGAGCGCGAGGTGCTGAACGAGGAGATCGGGCAGCGGGCGGCGAAAATGTTCGCTGGCGGGCTGCTCGAGGAGACTCGCGCCCTGCTTGAGTGTGGGCTACGCGAGGGGGAGACGGCACGCAAGGCTACGGGGTATGCGGAGGCCATCGCCGTCATCGACGGCGAGATGGGCGTGGACGAGGCGGTCGAGTCGGTCGCTCAGGCTACCCGGCGCCTGGCCAAGAAGCAGCGCACGTGGTTCGGGCGCGACCCGCGCATCACGTGGATCGACGTGGAAGGCGATCTGAGCGAGGTGGCGCGAGCCGCCTACGGCGCGCTCGGGCGCACCTCGAGCACCCGGTAGCCCTTCTGTGATCGCAGCTTCGACGTGGCAAACCCCTGCTCGGTGAGCCAGGAGGCGAGGGAGTCGGCGCCGAGGTTGCGCTGGACCACGAGGTAGGCCACCCCGGTGGGGGCGAGGCGTACGAGCCAGGTGGTGAGCAGCTCGTGGAGGGCCTCCTTGCCGATCCGGATCGGCGGGTTAGACCACAGCAGGTCGATGTGCGCGGTGGCGTTGTCGGGCCCTTCGGCCACGCGGACGTTGGCAAGGCCGGCGTCGTCGGCATTCTTGGCGGTGAGCGCGCGGGCGCGCTCGTTGACGTCGATGCCGATCACGGTGGAAGCCGGGTAGTGGCGGGCGAGGGCGAGGGTGAGCGGGCCCCAGCCGCAGCCGAGGTCGACGATGGTGGAGCCGGCGGGTAGTTCGGGCAAAGGCGTCTTGTGGAGGAGGACCGCGGTGCCCTTATCCAGGCCCTGTGGTGAAAAAATCCCGGCGGTGGTGCTCACGCGGTAGTCTTCACCCA
Source organism: Trueperella bernardiae (assembly GCF_001469025.1). Taxonomy (GTDB): domain Bacteria; phylum Actinomycetota; class Actinomycetes; order Actinomycetales; family Actinomycetaceae; genus Trueperella; species Trueperella bernardiae. The sequence continues at coordinate 105,878 of NZ_LNIZ01000001.1, forward strand.
GAAGGCGGACGTCGATCTGGCGCACCGCCGAATCAGAGGTGGGATGGGAAGAAAAGTAGTGCTCGCTCACGGCCTAACGATACCGCGGCGGCGGCGCGTTTCCCATTTTCTTCCCCGCTGATAGACAATAGAGGAAAGACGAGGAGAGACTCATTAACAGCAGCTTCACATCCCGCGAGGGCACGGCGCTTCAGGAAGACCCGGCCTACGGGGGCCACTGGGCGGGCGATTCGCTGGATCGCGAGGAGCGCTCCTCGTTGCGGCGCGTGGAGGGGCTGTCCACCGAACTGACCGACGTTACCGAGGTTGAATACCGCCAGTTGCGCCTCGAGCGCGTGGTCCTCATCGGCGTGGTGGATGATGACATGAAGGCCGGCGAGGAGTCGTTGCGCGAGCTCGCGGCGCTGGCCACGACGGCGGGTTCCCAGGTTCTCGACGGCGCTCTCCAGCGCCGCCCGCACCCCGACCCGGCCACCTACTTCGGCTCGGGTAAGGCCCGCGAGCTGGCCGAGCTTGTGGCGGCCACGGGCGCGGACACGGTCATCGCGGACTCCGAGCTGAGCCCGTCCCAGCGCCGCGCCCTGGAGGACATCGTCAAGGTCAAGGTCGTCGACCGCACGGCCCTCATCCTCGACATCTTCGCCCAGCACGCCAAGTCGCGCGAGGGCAAGGCCCAGGTGGAGCTCGCCCAGCTCGAATACTTGCTACCGCGCCTGCGCGGCTGGGGAGAATCGATGTCCCGGCAGGCCGGCGGCCGCGTTGCCAGTGGCGAGGGCATCGGCTCTCGCGGCCCGGGTGAGACGAAGATCGAGCTCGACCGCCGGCGCATCCACCGGCGCATGGCCAAGCTGCGCAAGGACATCGCCCACATGGGCAACGCGCGCCAGACCAAGCGTGCCGCCCGGCGCAAGAATCGCACGCCGTCGGTCGTGGTCGTGGGATATACGAACGCGGGCAAGTCCTCGCTCATGAACGTGCTGACGGGCGCCGGGGTGCTCGTGGAGAACGCACTGTTCGCCACGCTCGACCCCACGGTGCGGCGGGCGCTCACGCGCGACGGGCGCGAGTACACGCTGACCGACACAGTGGGTTTTGTGCGCAACCTGCCCACCCAGCTCGTCGAGGCGTTCCGCTCCACGCTGGAGGAGGCCGCCGACGCCGACGTGCTGCTTCACGTGGTCGACGCCGCTCACGACGACCCGGTGGCCCAGGTCGACGCCGTCCACGAGGTGCTTGCCGACGTCGACGGCGCGCTTGACGTGCCCGAGCTCATCGTGCTGTCCAAGGTCGATATTGCTGACCCGGTGACCGTGGCAACCTTGCGGAGCCGGTTCCCGGACGCGATGGTCGTCTCGGCGGTAACAGGGGAGGGCATCGAGGAGCTGCGCACCCGCATCGAGGAGCTGCTGCCGCACCCGCAGGTGGCGGTCGACGTCGTCATCCCGTACGACCGGGGTGACCTCGTCAGCCGCATCCACGAGGACGGGGAGATCCTGCACGAATCCCACGAGGAGGCCGGCACGCATATGGTGGCGCGGGTCAACCCGGACGTGGCCGCGGCGGTAGAGGCCCTGGGCGGGCAGGCGTGAGCGAGGCGACACCGCGCGAGGTGCTCGCCCACCTCGTGGCAGGAATCGGCGGCAAGCCGCGCGAGGGCCAGGAACGGATGGTCGACGCCGTCTACGAGGCGCTGACGGAGGAATCCCACCTCATGGTGGAGGCGGGCACGGGCACGGGCAAGTCGTTTGGATACCTCGTGCCGGCGATGGTGTGGTCGGCAGCCACAGGCAAGCGCGCCACGATCTCCACGGCCACCTTGCCGCTCCAGCGCCAGATCATCACGCAGGACGCGCCGGCGGTGGCCGACGCGATCCGGGAGACGATGGGCTCGCACGTGGAAGTCGCGTTGCTTAAGGGGTGGAACAACTACGCCTGCCTGCGCAAGGCCGATGGCGGGTTTCCGGAGGAAGACGCGCTGCTTTCGCGCGCCGAGGGTGAGGTGGGGGCGACCGCCACAGGCGAGGAGGTGGTGCGCGCCCGCGAGTGGGCCCTCGCCACCGATACCGGCGACCGCGACGACCTGGTCCCCGGCGTGTCCGACCGGGCATGGAACCAGATCTCCATCCAAAAGCGCGAGTGTATCGGCGAGCACTGCTCGCTGCGCCACGAGTGCTTCCCGCGCATGGCCCGCGCGCAGGCGGAGGAGGCCGACATCGTGGTAACAAACCACGCCCTCCTCGGCATCCAGGCCGCCGGCACGCCCGTGCTGCCCGAGTCGGACGCCTACATCGTGGACGAGGCCCACGACCTGGTCGACCGCGTAACCGGCCAGCTCACGCGCTCGCTCACCGGCTACGAGCTGCGTAGCATCGCGCGAATGCTGCGCCAGGCTGGGCTCGACGACGAGGGGTTGGGCGACGTCGCCGACGAGCTGGCCGACGCGCTCGGCGCCGTCAACGAGGGTCGGCTCATCCGGATCGGCGACGCGCTTTCCGATACGATCGCGCGCATCATGGGCAAAGCGCAGACCGCGGGCGGCGAAGTCGCCTCGCTCTCGAGCTCGAACGAGGAGGCGAACGCCACCAAGAACGTTCTGCGCTCTCGGCTGACGGAACTGGTGAACCTGTGTGCTGACCTGATCTCGGGGGCGGTGAGTGAAGGGCGGCTCGTGGCGTGGGTCAGTGAGTACAACGACAACCGCGCGCTCTACCTGGCCCCGCTCGACGTGTCGGGCGCGATCGCCTCGGGCCTGTTCGAGGACACACCGGTGGTGCTGACCTCGGCCACGCTACAACTGGGTGGGAGCTTCGACGCGATGGCCGGCCGGGTGGGCTTCACCTTCCCCAGCCAGGGGGAGTGGAGCGGGCTCGACGTCGGCACGCCATTCGACGAGCGGCGCCAGGGCATCCTTTACGTGGCCGAGCACCTGTCCGCCCCCGGCCGGGAGGGATACGGGGATGAGCACCTGCAGGAGATCGTGGACCTCATCGAGGCCTCGCGGGGCGGGGCGTTGTGCCTGTTCACCTCGCGTGCCGGTGCGACCCGGGCAGCCGAGTACGTGCGCGAGCGGATCGACCTTCCGGTGGCATGCCAGGGGGATGACCAGCTGCCGACTCTGCTCGAACAGTTCGCGGCCGACCCGAGCGCGAGCCTGTTCGGCACGCTCTCGCTGTGGCAGGGCGTGGACGTACCCGGGCCCACGTGCCGGCTGGTCGTCATCGATCGCATCCCGTTCCCGCGCCCGGACGACCCGCTCATTCAGGCGCGCACCCAGGCCGCAGGCGAGTCAGGGCGCAATCCGTTCATGACCGTCTCCGCCACGCACGCGGCGCTCCTGCTTGCCCAAGGGGCCGGCCGGCTGCTGCGCCGGATCGACGACCGGGGCGTGGTGGCCGTGCTGGACTCGCGCCTGCGTAAGGCGCGCTACTCGGGCTTTCTATTGGCGTCGTTGCCGGACATGTGGCGCACGACCGACCGGGCCGTGGTGCTCACAGCGCTGGAGCGGCTGGCTACAGGGCTCGAAGAACGGTAACGACCTTGCCTAGGATCTGGGCCTCGTCGCCCGGGATGGGCGCGTAATTCGAATTGCGGGGCAGGAGCCACACGTGCCCGTCCTTGCGCGAGAGGGTCTTGACCGTGGCCTCCCCATCGATCATCGCGGCCACGATCTCCCCGTTCTCGGCCACGGGCTGGCGGCGCACCACCACCCAGTCCCCGTCACAGATCGCGGCGTCGATCATCGAATCGCCTGAGACCAAGAGCATGAACAGATCCCCGTCTCCCGTGAGTTGGCGGGGGAGCGGGAACACGTCCTCCACGTGCTGCTCGGCCAGGATCGGGCCGCCGGCCGCGATGCGGCCGACCGCCGGGACGTTGACGGGGGCGTTGATGGCGATATCGGTATCGTTGAGCCGGTAGACGGCGGTGCCCTCCACATGGAAGCTGGTGGGGATTGCGGGGATTTGCACCTCGAAGCCGGCGATTTCGAGGCCGCGCTCTGTGACCTCAATCGTGCGGGGGCGGCGTGGATCGCGCGCGAGGTACCCTTCGCGCTCAAGCAGATCTAGCTGGTACTTGACCGAGGACGAGGACTTGAGGCCAACGCTTAGGCCGATTTCGCGCACGGTGGGAGGGAAGCCCCGTTCGGCGATCGCCGAACAGATAGCGCGCAGGATAGCGAGTTGGCGATCCGAGATGCTCATGGCTCCCCCTCACGGCTCCAGAAAAAGTTGTCGGAGCGGCCTGATTGACTTTCTCCTACAGGTTATCGGGTGAGCAAAGCGAGTTCAAACATCTGTTCTAATGTGTGTCGAACACAGGTTCTAGACACCGTGGAGCTCCTCCGGTAAGATTCAAACAGATGTTCGACGAACGTATGTTCGAGGAGGAGACATGACTGCACTTCGAAGCGATGCCACCATTGAGGTCCGGCCCGCGTCGCGGCCCACGTTGCGCGCGGTGCGCGCCGGCGAGCGCAAGGTGGCCGTGCGGCCCGATCGCTCAGCTCGAATCCTGCGTGCTGTTCCCACGCCCGGTTCTGCCGATACTGCGCCGGCCCGGCGGGTGGTAGCTTCGCGGCCCGTGGAGCGCGTGGCCACGGTACCCGTGGTTGCTCGGGCGCAGCGGGCGGGCGCGGCGCGCGCGGTTCGGGGCGCGGCGCCTGCACGATCGGTGGCACAGCAGCGTTCCAGGATGAACGCTCGCCAGCGCAATGTGCTCGCGGGGCTCGCCGTTGCGGCGGTCGCAATTTTCGCCTTCGCCCTGGCCATCTTCCTCTACGCCGCCCTCGGCGTCGGCCCCCAGGCAGGCGCGGTCACCACGGTGATGGCGGGGGACTCGCTGTGGTCGATCGCCAGTGCCATGGGAAGCGGCCTGCCCACTGAGCAGGTGGTGCGTGACATCATGTCGCTCAACGCGCTCGATGGTACGCACATCGAAGCCGGCGCCCAGCTGCTCCTGCCGGCGTACTGATCGAGGGCCGGCTCATGGTTGGGGTCATCGCGCGGGCAGCGGTGGATCAGCGCGGACATGGGGCGCTGTCTTGCCGATCCTTCAGTGCGGGCGGTAGCTTTATGACCATGTTCTGTCCCTTTTGTCACTATGAAGATTCGCGCGTGATCGACACGCGCACCTCTGACGACGGCCAACTCATCCGCCGGCGCCGTGAATGCCCGCAGTGCGGGCGCCGATTCTCCACCACGGAGGCAGCGACCCTCATGGTGACCAAGCGCTCGGGTGCCACCGAGCCCTTCTCACGGGACAAGGTGATCAAGGGCGTTGGGAGGGCCTGCCAGGGCAGGCCCGTGACGTCCGACCAGCTCGCGGTCCTCGCCCAAAAGGTGGAGGAGGCGATCCGCGCCTCCGGCGTTGCCCAAATCGACTCACAGGACGTGGGCCTAGCGATCCTCGAGCCCCTGCGCGATCTCGACAAGGTGGCCTACCTGCGCTTTGCCTCCGTCTATTCCAACTTCGAATCGCTCGAGGACTTCGAGCAGGCGATCGCCGCGCTGAAGAACTAGCCGTACCTGCTCGTCGTGATCGCTCGCCGCGGGCGGAGGCTCGCACGGGTGAGACGGTCTCCTACTTATCTACTCGTCAGCGGGTGAGGTCTCGCCGTCCGTGGCCGCCTTAGGCGCCTCGGTTGCCTCGTGCTTCTCAGGCGCGTTGCTCGCCCCAGGCTCCCCGGTCGTCTCGGGTTCTTCGGGCGCGCTACCAGTCATCCGCGCGGCCCGCTCCTTGACGGAGGCCACGTACTCGTCGAGGCGCTCGGCGCGCTTCGCGGTGGCCTCCGAGACGCGCTCGCGCCACTGGCCGGAGACCAGCTCGAGGTTCGCCAGCCGCTCGGTCACGTTCTTGCGCATGACCTTGCCCAGCTGGGAGCGGGGCAGCTCGTCGAAGATGGCGATCGACTTGGGCATGGCGTAGTGGGAGAGCTTGTCCTCCGTCCACGCCCGCACCGCCTCCAGGTCCACCGTGGCCCCGGGCTCGAGCACGAGAGCGGCCACCACGGACTCGGAGAACGTGTCTGTGGGCATGCCCACCACGGCCACGTCCACCACACCCGGCATGTCGCGCACGGCGGACTCCACCTCGGAGGGGTAGACGTTGAAGCCAGAGTTGATGATCATTTCCTTGCGCCGGTCGGCCATGACGAGGAAGCCGTCATCCCAGCGCCCCAGGTCTCCCGTGTACAGCCACCCGTCCTTGAGGGTATTCTCGGTCTCCTCGGGGTTTTTGTAGTAGCCCTGGAAGACCTGCGGCCCGCGCACGGCAAGCTCGCCGATTTCCCCGTCGGCAACCTCCACCGAGCGGTTTTCGGGGTCGACGATCCTCACCTCGGTGGATGGGAAGGGCAGGCCGAGGGTGGAGGGGCGGCGTCGTTCGGTGAGGGGCGAGCCGGCGATGACGGGGGAGGCCTCGGTCATGCCGTAGCCCTCGATCATCAACCCCGACTTTTCCTCCCAACGCCGGGCGAGCTCCGGGTCGAGCGCCATCGCGCCGCACACCGAATACCGGATGGTCGAAAGGTCTGCGACCTTGCCGGCGTCGATTGCGTCGAGCATCTTCGTAAACATGGGCGGCACGCCGCCGAAAAAGGTGAGCGGGTGGCGCTTGTGGGCAGCGAAGAGGATGTCGACGTCGAAGGAGGGAGTCATCACCTGTGTGGCGGCGAGGCCCACGCAGGTGAGCATGGATAGCTGCAGGCCGAACGCGTGGAAGAAGGGCAGCACGGCGCCCACGGTCTCCTCGCCATAGACCAGGTCGGACAGCCACAGTTCGATCTGCTTGGTGTTCGACAGGAGGGAGCGGTGGCTGAGCGCCACGGCCTTCGGGGTGCCCGTGGTGCCGCCCGTCATGAGGAGGGCGGCGACGTCGTCGAGCGCGGGGCCCTCCGCCCGGCTGAGGTCGAGCGGGGCGTTGTGCTTGACTTGGTTGTCCCACGAGTGCACCCCGTCCGGCACCCGCCCGCGTAGCTTGTTGCGTTGGGCCTTCGCGGCCTTGAGTGGCATTTTGAGCAGGAACTGGGACTTGGCGGGCAGGGCCTTGGTGAGGTTGACGGCCAGGTAGGTGCGGTCCTTGAAATCGCCGCCTGCCAGCAGTTTTTCCAGTGTCTGCTCCCAGCCGATCACCACGGTCGATCCCACCAGGTCGATCTGGGCGTCGATCTGAGAGGGTGGGGCGAGTGGGTTGTGCTCGGCCACGGTCACCCCGAGGAACTGGGCAGCGTAGAAGGCCACGTAGTGCTGGGGGCAGTTGGGCAGGATCACCGAGATGACATCGCCCTTGCGCACGCCGCACATCGTGAGCACCTGGGCGGCCCGGCGCACCTCGTCAAAGACCTCGGCGTAGGTAAACTCGCGAGCGAGGAAGTCGATGGCCACTCGGTCGGGGAAATCGCGCGTGGCGTCGACAAGCAGCTGGTCGATCGTGGTCGAGACAGGCTCGATCGTGGTCGCCACGCCATCGGCGTAGTACGAGTGCGCGAGTGTCATGTGGTCCATAGGGGCTCCTTCCCACTTAGGGATAAGAGTACCGCGTGGAGGCACCCGGAGAGGTGCGCAAGCCTATTCTCGGGTCAGCAGGCGCAGGCGGATGTGGGCCTTGGCCTCCTGCAGACGCTCGAGGATAACCTCCGGGACCTCGGCCGCGGTGTCGGTGACCATGTAGCCGTACTCGCCCTGGGTGGCCAGGGACTGGAAGGTGACGTTGACGCCCTCGTCGGCGAACAGGCGGTTGACGTCGGCCAGGGCGCCTGGCGTGTTCCAGTGGTACCAGGCCACGCGGTGGAGGGATTCGGCGGCGGGGGCCGTGGCGATGTTGGGCGTGTTGACCGACAGTTCGGTGGAGCCCTTGCGCCAGTAGTTGAGGAGCTTGGCGCTAACGAAGCTGCCGATCGACTCTTGGGCCTCGAGGGTGGAGCCGCCGATGTGCGGGGTGAGGATGACGTTGTCGAAGCCGATGAGCACGGAGGAGAACGGGTCACCGTTCTTCAGGGGCTCGCTGGGGAAGACGTCCACTGCGGCGCCGGCCACTTGGCCGGACAGGAGGGCCTCGCGCAGGGCGTCAAGATCCATGACGTGCCCGCGGGCGAGGTTGAGCAGGATGACCCCGTGCTTGAGCTTTGCAAACATCTCCGCGTCGAAGTAGCCCGTGTTGGCGGGGCGGCCATCGATGTGGAGGGAGACGACGTCGGCGGTGGCGAGCAGCTCGTCGAGTGAGACCCGGGTGGCGTTGCCGAGCGCCAGGCGCTCGGCGATGTCGTGGAAGATGACCTTCATGCCCAGGGCCTCGGCCACCACGGACAGTTGGGAACCGATCGAGCCGTAGCCGATGATGCCGAGCGTCTTGCCGCGCACCTCGTGGGCGCCCTCGGCGGTCTTTTGCCACACGCCCTTGTGGAGGGCGGCGTTCTTTTGCGGGATGCGGCGCACGAGTGCAATGAGCTCGCCGATCGCCATCTCCACCACGGAGCGCGTGTTGGAGTAGGGGGCGTTGAAGACGGCCACCCCGTGGTCGGAGGCGGCCTCGAGGTCGATCTGGTTGGTGCCGATGCAGTAGGCGCCGATCGCGGTCAGCTGCGGGCAGGCTTCGATGACGTCGCGGGTGATGTTGGTCTTGGAGCGTATACCAACCATGTCGAAGCCCTGGAGGCGGGCGATGAGTTCGTCGGTGTCCAGGGAGCCGGGTACGCGTTCCACCTCGATCCCGTACTGTCCGAAGACCTCGTTTGCGACCTCGTGTGGGTTTTCAAGAAGCAGGACCCGTGCCACCGTCTACTCTTTCGCTAGAAACCAGTTGGGCGTGGGCCGCGCGTCAGGACGTCGAGTCGCCTGGTGGGGCGAGTCATTGCGACGTACAGGTCACCCGGCCCGTCCGCAAGGATGGCCTCAGGTTCCACCAGCACGACGACGTCGTACTCCAGCCCCTTCGACATCCCCGCGGTCAACACATGTATTCTCGCCGAAATATCGAAACCGTGCCGGTCCAACGTCCAGTCTTTGAGACGCGGGGAGGATTTGAGGAGCTCCCCGGCGCGCTCGTGGTCCGCTTTCGCGACGACGACGCCGATCGACCCGCGCCCAGCGTCGAAGTCGGCGTCGAGCTCGGCGCATGCCTTGGCAACCAGCTCGATCAGCTGGTCATCCCCACCCTTGTGGTAGGCGAGGGAGCCCTCCAAGTCGCGCGCGGCGCGCATGAAGCCCACGGGGTGGCCGTGAGCGCCCATGACTTCGGCGGCCTTGGTGAGGACGGTGGCGGGCGTGCGGTAGGAGATGGTGAGCCTTTCAACCCGGTGGTATTGGGCGAGCGGGCCGAGTGCGCTGGCCCAGCCGCCCTCGGGAGCGCCGGCCGGGCGCTGGTCCAGGTCTCCCACGATCGTCATGGAGCGCGAGGGATTGCGTCGCTCGATCATTCGCCACTGCATGGGGGACAGCTCTTGGGCCTCGTCGATCACCACGTGTCCGTACGTCCACGTGCGGTCGTTCATCGCGCGCTCGGCGAGCGTGACCCCGGAGTCGGAGTCGGCTACCCTTCGCGTCATTATGTCGGAATTGACGATACCGCCGCCGAGGCCCATGGCGGACATGGTGGAGCTGACGTATTCGCCCAGCTGGCGCTCCTCGGCCTCCTTGGCGGTCTTGGCGTGGCGCTCGGTGTCGGAGGCGAAGGCGCCCAGGTGCTCGGACAATTCGTCGAGGATGGGGATGTCGGCCGGGGTTAGGCCGCTGCCGCGTTCGCGGCGTAGGGCGGCGCGCTCGGCCGGGCTCAGCTGCGGGGCCACCCGCTCGAGGAGCTCGGGGAAATGGTAGAGGCGCTCGAGTAGGGTGACCGAGGAGGAGGGCAGCCAGCGAAGGTTGATCTCGCGCCGGGCATCGATCGACTCGGCGACGTCGGAAATGAGCCAGTCCGAGTCCTCCACGGTGGTCTCCAGCGCTGCGGCGAGCTGTTCGGCGAGGGCCGTGACGAGGCGGCGGGCGTAGACCTCGCGCGCCTGGTTGTGTGGCTTGCCCGAGCGGCGGGCGCGACGCTGGGCGTCCTCGACCATGTCCGGGGTGAGCGTGAGCGTCTTGCCGTCCACCTTGAAGGACACGGGCGCGGGAAGCGGCTTTTGCACGATCTGTCGCACCGCCCGTTTGGCGATGTCTGTCCATACCGCCCGGCCCTTGATCTCGGCCACCTCCACCGGCTCGCTCGCCGTGGGGCTGATCCCGGGCAGCAGCTCGTCGATGGTGGTGGACACGACGTCGGACTCGCCGAGCGAGGGCAACACCTGGTCGATGTAGCGCAGGAAGAGCGGGGAGGGGCCGATGATGAGCACACCGGAGCGGGCCAGGCGCTCGCGGTGGGTGTAGAGCAGGTAGGCGGCCCGGTGGAGGGCCACGGCCGTCTTGCCCGTGCCCGGCCCGCCCTGGACGACGAGCACGCCCGCGTCCTCGGAGCGGATCACCCGGTCCTGTTCGGCCTGGATGGTGCCCACGATGTCGCCCATCTTCCCATCGCGCGCCTGGGCCATGGCGGCCATGAGCGCGCCCTCGCCCGTGAGGTTGAGGTCGGAGGAGGTGGCCTTATCGAGCAGCTCGTCCTCCACCCCGGTCACGTCCCGCATTCGGGTCTGGATGTGGCGGCGGCGCACCACGGTGCCCGGCTGGGCAGCGGTGGCCTGGTAGAAGGGCTCGGATTGCGGGGCCCGCCAGTCGGTGAGAAGGATGCGCTGGTCCTCGTCGCGCAACGTCATGCGCCCGATGTGGGTCACCGCCCCGTCGTTGTGGTCGAGGCGCCCCATGACGAGGCGGTTCTCCAAGTTGCGCAGGCGCAGCAGGTTGTCCTCGTAGTGCGTGGCGAAGGAGTCGCGCTCGGAGACGGCGCCCGGGGTGCCGCGCCCGCCGGCCGCCCGCACCCGGGTGAGCTGGTCGCGGTAGTACTCGCGCTGGCGGTCGAGCGCCGCGTAAGCGACGTCAACAAACTCCTGCTCCTCGGCAATGGCACGTTCGATGGCGGATGTGTGCAATGGTGACCCCCAAACTTTTTAAGGCTTCAATTATCCTCCTTTTTGCCGGCGGATGCACGTTCGGCCGTGAGCAAAGCCGACGCGCGGAATATTTCACGGCGGCGGACACGTTGTGAGAATGTAGAACGAGGAGGATTGAACGTGGCACATTTCTACACACTTGAGCCGGGCACGGATGACCTGCGTGTCAGCACGCTCGTGCTCAACCTGGTCGACCCGCTGGTAGATGCCGGCAACACGGCCCACGCCATCGACGCGACCATCAAGACCCTCGACGCCGAACGGATCGGCACCTTCGACCCGGACCCGCTGTTTGACTACCGCGCCCAGCGCCCCATCGTCAGCTATTCCGATGGCCACATTGTGGGGATGACCATGCCGGGCATCGAGCTCATGCTCGTCACCGACGTCCACGGCGAATCTTTCCTCTACCTCGGCGGCGCCGAGCCCGATTTCCGGTGGAACGCCCTGGCGGAGGACGTTCTGGAGATCGTGGAGCACTTCGGGGTTCAGACCGTCTACTCCTTCGCCGCGATGCCCGCGCCCGTGCCGCACACTCGCCCGGTGGACATGCTTATTCGCACCACCGAATCGGCGGGAAAGCACCCGGTGGTGGAGGGCTTCGCCGAGCACTTTGCCGAACTATCCGACATCTTCGAGCACGCCGCCGCCCAGCGCTCGGTTCCCGTGATCAACATCCGGGTGCGCGTGCCGTTCTACCTGGTGCGCGGGGAGAGCCCGTTCTTCGCGGGCGCGCTCGCGGCGATCAAGATGCTGGCGGCCCGCGGTGGTCCCACCTTCCCGCTCGGTGACCTGGAGCAGCTGGAGGATTCCCAGCGCGCGGCCATCGAACAGATGCGCACGGAGGGCTCCGAGTTTGACGAGCTCGTCGCTTCACTGGAGAAGGACTACGACTCCTCCGACATCGGCTTCGTCACGAACGAGGAATCGGCGCCCGTCATCCCGTCCTCGGATGAGATCGGCCAGGCCGTGGAGCAGTTCCTCGCCTCGCAGGAGACCTCGCCGCTCGACCGCGTGCACAAGACCAAGACCGAGCGCGGCTTCACCTCGGACCTGCGCCGGATCGGCAAGGGCTTCCGCGTGGGGCTCGGCCGGCGTTCGCGCGACGACGACGATCCTGAGGCACCCAAAGGCGAATAGTTAGCTCTGCGCTGCCTGGGCCTGCGGCGGCCATCCCACATCGGCGTCGTGGAGAAGGGTGGCCCCCACGGCCGACTCCTCCAGGCGCGCCTGGCCCACGACCACCGTGGGTAGCGGCAGGCGACGCACGGCGCGCGAGATGGTCTCGAGCGGGAGCGGCGCCTGGGAGGCGAGCAGGATGACGTTGCCGAAGCGGTGGCCCTTGACGATGGCGGGGTCGGCGATCGCGGCGATGTGAGTGAAGCTGGCCCGCAACGCGCGCACCTCCCGGTAGACCGGGGCCAGGCCCGCCTCGCCGGCGATGTTGAGTGCGTACAGCCCGCCGTCGGCGAGCAGGCGTGCGGCGTGAGCGTGGGCCTCCACGGTGGTGAGGTAGCGGGGGATGCGGCCGGAGGCGAAGGTGTCGCGCACGATGAGGTTCCACGAGCCCTGGTTCGTTTCGAGCGTGACGCGGGCGTCCTCGGCGCGGATGCGCAGGCGCGGCGCGGAGGGCAGGTCGATCCACTCGCGCACCAGCGTGGCGAGCTCGGGGTCGATCTCGATGGCCAGCTGGTGCGAGCCGGGCCGTTCGGCGTCGATCGCCCGTGCCAGCGCGCACCCGGCCCCGCCCAGATGTAGGGCGCGTACGGGGCCCTCGATCATCGCGTCGAGCGCGATTCGGATGTGCTGCATGTACTCGAACTCGAGGTGGGCGGGATCCTTCGGGTCGATCGCGGAGGACTCCACGCCGTCCACGTACAAGGTGAGCAGACCGTCGAGCTCCACGAGATCCACGGTGGACATGGCGGTCTGGACGCGCGTGATTCCTGCATTCGATTTGCGGGCCATGGCCACAGTCTAAACTCAAGAGGAAAGGAAAGGAGGGCATCATGTCCCGGGCACCGCGTTCGCGTAACGCCAAGCGAGACTGGGGGAGTGACGATTCACGCACCCCCATCTTGCACGTGGACATGGATGCCTTCTTCGTCTCCGTGGAGCTGCTGACCAAGCCGGAGCTGGTGGGTAAGCCGGTGGCAGTGGGCGGGCAGGATCGCGGCGTCATCTCCGCCGCCTCATACGAAGCCCGCCGCTACGGGGTGAACTCGGCGATGCCGGTGGCCCGCGCGAAACGCCTGTGCCCGAACCTCATCATCCTGCCCCACTCGAAGGGCCTGTACGGCGAAGTCTCGGCCCGCATCATGGCGATCTTCCACGAGTTCACCCCGCGGGTCGAGCCGCTGTCGGTGGACGAGGCCTTCCTCGACGTGGCCGGCGCCCGGAAGATCTTCGGCTCGCCGGTGGCCATCGCCACCGAGATCCGTCGCCGCATCTACGCCCAAGAGCACCTCACCGCCTCCATCGGGGTTGCCGCCACCAAGCACGTGGCCAAAATCGCCTCGGCCCAGGCCAAACCCGACGGCCTCCTCCTCATTCCCTACGACCAAACCGTGCCTTTCCTCCACGGCCTGCCTGTCGGCGCGCTGTGGGGCGTGGGAGACAAGACCCGCGAAAAGCTCGACCGCAAGGGCATCTACACCGTGGCCGACCTCGCCGCCCTCGGCGAGCACCGCCTGCGCGGCCTGCTCGGGGAGGCGGCCGGCTCCCAGCTCTACACGCTCGCGATGGGCCACGATCCGCGCGCCGTCACCCCGCACCGCAAGGAAAAGTCGATCAGCCGCGAGCAGACCTACTTCGAACCCCTCACTGCGCGCGCCGAGGGAGAGCGGGCCCTGCTCGAGCTGTCCCACGACGTCGCCCGCAGGCTCCGCGCCGCCGGCTTCGTATCTTGGACGATCGGGATCAAGCTGCGCTCCGCGGCGGACTTTTCCACGATCTCCCGCACGGTCACCCTCGGGGCTCCCACCGCGCTCGCCGCTGAGATCTTCGACGCCGCGCGCCGCCTCTTCGACTCGGCTGGCGTGCCTGATGGCGGGATCCGTCTGCTCGGGGTGCGGGCCGAGAACCTCGCGGGGATCGAGGAGGGGATCCAGCTTTCGATCGGCGACGACGGCCGGCGCGGGCGGGCCGAGGCGGCGATGGACCAGGTCCGCTCCCGGTTTGGGGCCGGGGTGCTCGGGCCGGCGTCGTTGGTGGAACGGGCCGGAGAGGGCGGCGGTTATCCGCGCGGCGAAAGCGCCGAGCGTCCGGGTCAGGGCATTTGATAGAATGTGCGGACCGACCAAGGGAGAAACCATGGCTCTTTCCGACTACGAACGCAGGATGCTCGAGCAGCTCGAGGCGCAGTTGACCGACGACGATCCGCATCTCGCGCAATCCTTGAAGTCCGAGGAAAGGGGCGCGGTTCAGACCAGCTTCTCGCCCAAGCACCTGGTGATTGGCCTCATCGTGGCCGTGCTGGGCCTGCTCGTGGTGCTCGGTGGCGTGGCGAGCGAAGTGGTGATCGTGGGCGTGGCGGGCGTGGTCGTCGTGTTCGGTGGCCTGTGGTACCTGTCGGCGGGGATGACGAAGGTCAGCGCGCCGGCGGCGCCGCGCAAGCAGGCTGGCCAGTCGGACTTCATGGAGAGGCAGCGCGAGCAGTGGCGTAAGCGTCAGGAAGGCTAGCCCTCCACTTTCCACCACATGCGGCTTCGGCCGCATTTTCTTTGCCCGCGCTCGCCCGAAATATGTGAGTTGTCGGATATTGGGCCCGCCCGCGGGCCTGTCCGCCGGCCCGTTGTGAGAAAATCCCTCCACCCGATCTTTCATTGATAATTCCGGAAAAGATCGTGAAATTGGCGCGTCTAATGCTTGCCAGGGGAGCAAAGTGGGGTAAAGTGGTGGCAACGGGAAAAAGGGGGTGTAGATGTTCCTTGGCACGTACGAACCACGTTTGGACGACAAGGGTCGTCTGATCCTCCCTGCGAAGTTTCGTGACCAGCTTCAGGGCGGCCTCGTGATGACGCGCGGGCAGGAGCACTGCCTGTACATCTTTCCCATGTCGGAGTTCGAAAGCATTCTGGACAACCTGCGCCAGGCGCCCATGACCTCGAAGGATGCACGCACCTACACCCGCGTCTTCCTCTCCGGGGCCAACGATCAGATTCCTGACAAGCAGGGCCGGGTCACCATCCCGGCCTCGCTGCGTCAATACGCCGACCTCGGCCGTGAGGTAGCCGTGATCGGATCTGGTACGCGCGTCGAGGTGTGGGACCTGGCCAAGTGGAATTCGTACCTCGAATCGAACGAATCCGAGTTTGCGGATCGGGAGGACGAGCTCATCCCCGGGCTCTTCTAACGGCCGGTCCTCCACCGGTGTCCTGCGGCAATTCCCCAGCTTCAGGCCAGCGGTGGAGGGCCACAACAAGAAAGGAGCGGCCGTGGCAGACGCTTCGAACAACGCACTGCACGTGCCGGTCCTTGCCCGCACCTGCCTTGATCTGCTGGCGCCCGCGCTGGAGAGCGGCGTACTCATCGACTGTACGCTCGGCATGGGCGGGCACTCCGAGGCGTTCCTCACCGATTTCCCGAACATCCGCGTGGTCGGCATCGACCGCGACCCGGCGGCCATCCGGCTCGCCTCCGAGCGCCTAGCGCGTTTCGGCGAGCGCTTCACCGCCGTGCACACCACGTACGACGACGTCGACCAGGTCGCCGCCCGCTTCGGCGAGGGCGGGAAGGTCGAGGCGATCCTCATGGACCTGGGCGTGTCCTCCCTCCAGCTGGACGAGGAGGAGCGCGGGTTTTCCTACGCCGCTGACGCCCCGCTCGACATGCGGATGGACACCACCAGCCCGCGCACGGCCGCCGACATCCTGGCAACCGAACCCAAGGCCGAGATCGCGCGGATCCTGCGCGTGTACGGCGAGGAGAAGTTCGCCGGCCGGATCGCGGAGGCGGTGGTTCGTCGTCGTGACAAGGAGCCGCTGACCCGCACGGGCGAGCTGGTGGAGATTGTGCGCGAGTCGATCCCGGCCCCGGCACGACGCACGGGCGGCAACCCCGCCAAGCGCACTTTCCAGGCCCTGCGGATCGCCGTCAATGGCGAGCTCGATTCGTTGCGACTGGCCGTGCCCCGCGCGATCGAGTCGCTCAAGGTGGGCGGGCGGCTCGCGGTGGAGTCCTACCAGTCACTGGAGGACCGCATCGTCAAGGACGCCTTCGCCGCGGGTACCAGGTCCACCACCCCGGCCGGCCTTCCGCTCGAACTTGAGGGCCATGGACCCTATCTCAAGGCGCTCACCCGTGGTGCGATCAAAGCCACCGAGGCGGAGATCGCCGCCAACCCCCGAAGTGCCTCCGTGCGCCTGCGCGCCGTGGAGCGCATCGCACCCACCCCATCCCACCTGTCCAACCCCGACCACCGGAGAGATCACCTATGAGCATCGCTGTCGATCGCCAGCGCGCATGGAACGCGCCCACCTCCCGTCCCGTTATCGAGATGCCGGGGCTGTCTGTGGTGCCCACTCCCGCGCCCGCGCGCGGCTTCTGGGGGGCGGTGCTCATGTGTGCGCTGCTGCTCATCGGCTCTTTCAGCGTCGCATTTCACCTCAACACGCGGATGGTGCAGGGTGCATACGAGATCAAAAACATTAGTGTGGAACTGAATGAAGCCGCGGCGCGCGAGGCGACCTTGAAGAAGGACGTCATCGCCGTTGCGACTCCGCAACAGCTACGTGCGCGCGCGGAGGGACTCGGCCTGGTTCCCGCCACCAACGCGCTGCACGTCGACCTTGAAACCGGGGTGATCACCGCTCCGGCCCAGGACTAGGGGATGAGATGGCACAAGACCAATCGGTTGCTTCGGCGATTCGCGCCGGCATCCGGCGAGGTCTGGGAACCGGGAAGGGGCCCGATACCGCTGCGCGGAAGACGACCAACCGCCGGATGCGGGCAACCGCTCTGGTGGTCATGGTCCTCGCCGCGATCCTGGGGCTTCGCCTCTTCTATCTCCAGGTGATCCAGGCGGGCGCGCTGTCGGAAACCGCGCGCGAATTCCGCTGGCGTACCTACCCCCTCGAAGCCAAGCGCGGCGACATCGTGGACGCCAATGGCGCCGTGCTCGCCACCTCCGTTGAGCGCTACAACGTGCGCGCCGACCAGACCGAGATCGCCGAGTTCGTCACGCGCGACGACGACGGCAACGTCACAGGCTCGGGCGCGGCGGCCGCGGCCAAGATCCTCGCGCCCCTGCTCGACGCCGACCCGGCCGAGCTGGGCGGCCTGTTGCTGGGCGGGGAGAAGAAGTCGAAGTGGCAGCTCATCGCCTCTGACATCTCCCCGGACGAGTGGCGGGAGATTAACGCGCTCGGCATCCGCGGGATCTACCCCGAGCGCTTCATGCAGCGCCAGTACCCGGGCGGTACCACGGCCGGCACGATCCTGGGCTACCTGGGTGAGACCGAAGAATCGAGCAACCCGATCGGGCGGGCCGGCATCGAGCAGCAGTATGACGACCTGCTCTCCGGCACCGAGGGCATGATCCAATACGAGGTGGCGGCCGGCGGCGCCGTCTTCCCCAACTCCGAGCGCCGCGAGACCCCCGCCGTCGACGGCGGCTCGGTCCACCTCACGATCGACGCCGACCTGCAAAAGGCCACCGAGGACGCCCTCAACGAGGTGGTGACAGGCCAGAGCGCTGAGTGGGGCGCCGCCGTCGTCATCGAAGTGGGCACCGGGAGAGTGCTGGCCCTGGCCGATTCGCGATCGCCGGACCCGGCGAACCTGTCTGCCTCCGATCCGAAAGACTGGAACTCGCGGGCGGTCTCGGCGGTGGTCGAGCCCGGATCCACCGGCAAGCTGGTGACGTACTCTGCCGCGATCAACGAGGGCACGGTCACCCCGCTCGACATGTTCACGGTGGCGAGCCGGCTGGAGATGCCGAACGGTGAGGTCATCAAGGACAACGACGAGCACCCCACCGAGCGCCTCACGGTGGCCGGCACGCTGGCGAAGTCCTACAACACGGGCCTGGTCCAGATCGGCGACACGATCGAGGACTCGGTGCGCTACCAGTACATGATGGACTTCGGCCTCGGCGCGCGCACCGGCATCGAGCTGCCGGGCGAGAGCTCCGGCGTCGTCTACCCGTATGAAAACTGGGCCGGACGCACCCACTACACCACGATGTTTGGCCAGGCGTGGAGCGCCACCACGCTCCAGCTGGGCCAGATGATGAGCGTCATTGCCAATAAGGGCGTCTACATCCCGTTGCATCTGGTGGATGGTGTGGAAAGCGTGGACGGTGATTACACGCCCACGGCGGTCGGCGAATCGCGCCAGGTCATCACCGAGCAGTCCGCCCACACGATGCTCGAGATGATGCAGGCGGTCACCGACCCGCACTCCACCGGCTGGCGGGCGCGCGTGGAGGGCTACAACGTGGCGGGCAAGACGGGCACGGCACAGGTGCCGGATGCTTCGGGCGCGCTCACCAAGCGAGCCGGAACGTTCGTGGGGACGATCCCGGCCGAGGACCCGAAGATCATCTTCGCCTCCATCATCTACAACGCCGCGGGCGCGGGCTACGGTGGCGACACCGCCGCGGCCGTCTTCAGCGGCACCGCCGAGTTCGCCATGCGCCAGATGAAGGTGGCCCCGTCCCAGGTGCCGCTCGTGCGCCTGCCGTGGACCGAGGCGGAACTGATCGAATCCCAGCAGTCGCAGCAGTAGGGAAAAATGATGCCTCCATCGCTCACTGAGCTCGCCGACCTCGCCGAGCTTTTGCACATCGCCCCCGCGGTCGGATCGGTCACGGGGGTGTGCGCCGACAACCGTCAGGTCCGCCCGGGTGACCTCTTCGTGGCAGTCCGTGGCGCCACTGTGCACGCCGCCCGCTTTGCGCGCGCCGCTGTCGATGCGGGTGCCGCCGCGGTGCTCACCGACGCCGAGGGCGCGGAGATTGCGGGCGACGTCGGTGTGCCCGTGCTCGTTGTGGCCGACCCGGCGCGCGTGGCCGGGCTCGTGGCCTCCTTCTGCTTCGGCCGCCCGGACGAGCGGCTCACCACCTTCGCCGTGACCGGCACGAACGGCAAGACCTCCACGGCCTACATGATCGAGGACGCGCTCGCCCGCCTGGGCCGCACCACCGGCCTCATCGGCACGGTCGAGGTGCGGATCGCGGGGGAGGCGATGCCGGCGCAGCTGACCACGCCCCAGCCGGTGGACCTCCAACGCATGCTGGCCGACCTCGTGGCCCGTGGGGGCACCGACCTCGTCATGGAGACCTCCTCCCACGCCCTCGCCCAGGGCCGCACGAACCCCATCCGCTTCGACGTGGCGGGCTTTACGAACCTCACCCAGGACCACCTCGACTACCACAAGACTTTCGAGGAGTACTTCCAGGCCAAGGCGCTGCTCTTCGACGAGGAGCACTCGACGCGCGGCGTCATCATGGTCGACGACGAGTGGGGGCGCCGGCTCTTTCGCGAGGTATCGGGGCGCAGGCCGGGCGCGGTTGTCTCCCTCTCCGTTCGGGGTAACGACGCCGACTGGCAGGGCACCTCGGCGTTCGAGACGGGCGTGCAGACGATCAGCCTGACCGGCCCGCTCGGAAGCTTGGAGACGCTCACCCGCTTGCCTGGCGACTTTAACGTGGCCAACGCCGCGCTGGCCGCCGTCATGGTGATGGAATCGGGGGTGGCCCCGCAGGAACTGGCGGCAGCCCTCGGCGAGCGCGGGATCAGCCCGGCGATCCCGGGTCGCATGGAGCTGGTGGGGGAGCGTCCCTACACCGTGGTGGACTTCGCGCACAACACCGACGCCCTGGTCAAGGCGATGACGTCGCTGCGCGCCGCGCGTGGCGGGCGCCTCGTCGTCGTGACGGGATCGGCGGGTGATCGGGATCGGGGCAAGCGCCCGATGATGGCTGCTGCCGTGGCCGAGCACGCCGACTACCTGATTATCACCGACGACGACCCGCACACCGAGGACCCGGCTCGAATCCGGGCTGAGATGATCGAGGGGATTCCGGCGGGCTTTGACTACGCCGAGATCGGCGACCGTGAGCGGGCCATCACCTCGGCGATCATGGGCGCGGGGGAGGATGACACTATCCTTATTGCAGGGCGCGGGCACGAGGCGGTTCAGGACGTCGCGGGCCGCGCCATCGACATCGATGACCGCGTGGTGGCACGCACGGCGCTGAGGCTCAGGGAGGGCGAATGATTCCGATCTCGATCGAACAGGCGGCGGCGGACGCCGGTGGCCGCATCGAGGCGCCGGCCACCGGCGAGGTGGTGGCGGTTGTCTCCGACACGCGTCAGATCCGCGGCGGGGAGCTTTTCGTGGCGATCGCAGGCGAGCGTGTGGACGGCTCCACGCTGGCGGGCCAGGCCATTGAGGCCGGGGCCAGCGCCGTCATGACCGCCGGCCGCGAGGTGGCCCTCGCCTCCGGGGCGCCGGCCAATCGCCTCATCGTGGTCGACGACGTGCTCGCGGCCCTCGGCCGCCTGGCCCGCGAAAGCCTGCGTCGGGCGCGCGAGGCGAACCCGCGCCTGCAGGTGGTGGCTGTGACCGGCTCGGTGGGCAAGACCACCACGAAAGACCTACTCGCCGCGTTGCTGGCGATCCGCGGGCCGATCATCGCCCCGCCCGGCTCCTTCAATAACGAGCTCGGCCTGCCGCTCACCGTCCTGCGCGCCGGCGCTGATACCGCCACCCTCGTCCTCGAGATGGGCGCCGACCACATGGGCAACATCGACTACCTGACCTCGATCGCGCCGCCCGACGTGGGCGTGGTCCTCATCGTGGCCCGCGCGCACCTGGGCCACTTCGGTGGGATCGAGAACGTGGCCAAGGCCAAGTCGGAGATGGTGACAGGCGTGCGCGAGGGCGGCACCGTCATCCTCAATGCCCTTGACGAGCGAGTGCGGGCCATGGCCAAGCTCACCGATCGCGACCTGCTCTTCTTCGGCGACCCGGCCCTTCCCGGCGTTCATGCCGAGGACGTGAGCGTTAACGACGCCGGTCGGGCCACCTTCGTGCTCGTCACCTCCACCGGCCGTGCGCCGGTGACGTTGGCGCTCGTGGGCGAGCACCACGTGTCCAACGCACTGGCCGCCGCAACCGTGGCCGACTACTACGGGATTGGCGTGGAGGAGGTCGCGCGCGTGCTGAGCGAGACGGGCGCGGCTAGCCCGCACCGCATGTCTGTCTCCGAGCGCGGCGGCATCCTCATCATCGACGATTCGTACAATGCCAACCCCGATTCCATGCGGGCCGGGCTCGACGCCCTCGAGCGGCTTGGGGAGGGCCGGCGCAAGGTCGCAATCCTTGGCGCCATGCTCGAGCTCGGTGCGGACGCGGATGCCGAGCACGAGGCGATCGGGCACTATGCCGCCGCCCGCGGGGTCGACGTCGTGATCGGCGTCGGCGAAGAAACACGGCCCCTGACGCACGCCGCGGCCGCGGCCGGGCTCGCCACACAGACCGCCTCATCTGAAACAGCGCTCGACGTGGCTACCACGATCATGGCCAAAGGTGACGTAGTCTTGCTAAAAGGTTCGAACGGTTCGGGCGTGTGGCGCGTGGCTGACGCGCTGGTGAGAGAGGACTAAATGCTCGCAATTCTCATCTCGGTGGCGGCATCGCTGCTCGTGGCGCTGCTCGGCACGCCGGTGCTTGTGCGTTTCTTGCGGAAACGCTCCTATGGCCAGTTCATCCGCGAGGACGGACCGACCACGCACCTCGTTAAGCGTGGTACGCCCACGATGGGCGGCATCGTCATCATCTTCGCCACAATCGTTGGCTACACGATGGCGAACATCGCCACCGGGCGCGGCCCGAACGCCTCGGGCGTCTTGCTGCTCGGCCTCATGGTGGGCATGGGCCTCATTGGCTTCTTCGACGATTTTGCCAAGATCCGCAACGAACGCTCGCTCGGCCTGACCCCGATCGCGAAGATCATCGGGCAGGCGGTGGTGGGCATTTCGTTCGCCGCGGCAGTGTTGCAGTTCCGCAACGATTACAACCGCACGCCCGGAAGCACCCGGATCTCTTTCGTGCGCGACACGAACATTAATCTTGCCCACTTCGGGATCGTGGTGGGTCTGATCCTCTTTATCATCTGGGCCAACTTCCTCATCACGGCCTGGTCGAACGCGGTCAACCTCACCGACGGCCTGGACGGCCTTGCCTCTGGCGCATCCGCGATCGCGTTCGCCGGGTACGCCTTCGTCACGATCTGGCAGTCCTACCAGACGTGCTCGTCAGTGGTGAACCCCGCCCCGGGCTGCTACGACGTGCGCGACCCGCGCGACCTGGCGATCGTGGCCGCCGCGATTGTGGGCGCGTGCCTGGGCTTCCTGTGGCACAACACCTCCCCGGCCGCGATCTTCATGGGGGACACCGGTTCGCTCGCGCTCGGCGGCGCGTTCGCCGGGCTCACCATCCTCACCCGCACCGAGATCCTCGGCGTCATGCTGGGCGGCCTGTTCGTCATCATCGTCATGTCGGACGTCATCCAGATCGGTGTGTTTAAGGCCACGGGCAAGCGCGTGTTCCGGATGGCGCCGCTGCACCACCACTTCGAGCTCAAGGGCTGGAAGGAAGTGACGATCGTGGTGCGCTTCTGGCTCATCCAGGCTCTCATGGCGGCCGCCGGTATTGGCCTGTTCTACGCAGAATGGTTGGCGCGGCAATGACGCGTTCGATTCCCGGCGCGGCGCAGTTTTCCTCCATGCGCGTGGCGGTGCTCGGCCTGGGGATTTCCGGCCGGGCCTCCCTTGACGCGCTCGCGCGGCACACGCAGGCCGTGCTGTCGGCGTGGGACGCGAATCCGTCGGCCCGCGAACCCTACGCCCACCTGGACGGTGGCTCGGAGGCGGATCCGGCCGCCCTGCTTGAGGCGCTGCTCTCCTGGGGCCCGGACCTAGTGATTATCGCCCCGGGCTTCCGGCAGGTCGGCCCCGAGTGGCAGGCGCTACGCGCAGCCGGCGTGCCCGTGTGGTCCGAGATCGAGCTTGCCTGGCACCTGCGTGCCGCGCACGACGGCGTCTTCGCGCCTTGGCTCTGCATCACCGGCACAAACGGCAAGACGACCACCGTGACCATGACCGAGGCAATCCTCCGAGCGGGCGGGCGCCGGGCGCTCGCCGTCGGAAACGTCGGCACCCCGGCCGTGACGGCCGTGAGCGAGACGAGTGAGGACGCGCCGGAGGTCTTCGCCTTCGAGCTGTCCTCCTTCCAGCTGGCCGCCTCCTACTCAATGGAGCCGGCCGCGGCCGTGTGCCTCAACATCGCCGACGACCACCTCGAGTGGCACGGCACTTTCGCCGACTACCGGGATGCGAAGGCCCGGATTTACACCAACACGCACGCGGCGTGCCTCTACCCGGTGGGGGATGAGACGGTGCAGGCGATGGTGGATGGCGCCGATGTAGTGGAGGGAGCCCGTGCGATCGGGCTGTCGATGGGAGTGCCGTCCGTGGGCCAGCTGGGTTTCGTGGACGAGCACGCCGTGGACCGCGCCTTCATTCCCCGCCGCCACACGCACGCCGAGGTGCTTTTCGATGTTGCCGACATCGCTCACCTCGCCCCCGAGGGCACGGCGTTGCCCGTGCACATCGCCAAGGACGCACTGGCCGCCGCGGCACTCGCGCGCGCGGTCGGGGTGGAGCCGGAGGCGGTGCGCCAGGGGCTACGAGAGTTCACGGGCGGCCACCACCGCATCGAGACCGTGGCCCACGTGGGCGGCGTGCGCTACGTCGATGACTCGAAGGCCACCAACGCCCATGCCGCCGAGGCCTCCCTGCGCGCGCTCGAGAACGCCGTGTGGATCGTGGGCGGGCTGGCCAAGGGTGCCCGCTTCGAGGCGCTCGTGGCGAAGGTGGCCGCGAACCTGCGCGCCGTCGTCGTGATCGGGCGTGATCAGGAGCCGTGGCGCTCGGCGCTTACCGGCCTCGAGGTACCGGTCCACTACGTGGCCGAGGATGCTGACGCGCCGATGGATGACGCGGTCGGGGCGGCCACCGACCTTGCCCAGCCGGGCGACACGGTCATTTTGGCGCCGGCCTGCGCCTCCCAGGATCAGTTCGCCTCCTACGCCGAGCGCGGGGAGAAGTTCGCTGCGGCGGCGGCGAGGCTGGGCGGTGACGATGACGAGCATTGATAGTCCGGCGCTCTCGGAGCGCGAGCTCACCCGCCGCGATGACATTCAGCGGGCGCTCGTGGTGGTCGTCGCTTCCACGTTCCTCCTCACGATCTTTGGCGTGGTCATGGTGTATTCGGCCACGGCCCCTAGCTCGATCCGGGCGGTGGACGCCAACCCGGACCTCACGCTATTTTCTGTGGCGACCCGCCAGGCGCTCACCACCCTCATCGGGATCGTGGGCCTCATCGTCATGGCGCTCATCCCGTACCAGGTGACCAGGCGCTTCGTGCACCTCTTCCTTGCCATCGGTTGCCTGCTCCAGATTGGCGTGCTCGCCCAGGGTGGGGGCGTGGCCGGTAATAACAACTGGCTTTCGCTCGGCCCGATCACGGTCCAGCCCTCGGAGTTCATCAAGCTCGCGCTCGTTTTGTGGCTCGCCCACATGCTCGCCCGCCTTCAGCTGAAGGAAGTCGAGGATCTGCGCACGCTGTGGATCCCAGCCCTCGGCTTCCTCGTGGCGGTGGGCCTGGTGCTCGCTGGCGGAGACGTGGGAACGGGCCTCATCTATATTCTCATCGCCGGCGGCCTGTTCTTCCTCGCGGGCCTGCGGCTCAAGCATTTGGGGATCGTGGCGTTCTTCGGCGGCTTGGGCGTGGGTGCCATGGTGGCGGCCAACCCCTCGCGTCTGCGCCGCATCGGCGAGTTCGTCTCTGACCTGTTTACCCTGCCCGACACCCACCTGCCCAAGCAGTCCGACTTCGCCCAGTTCGCCTTCGGCACGGGCGGGCTGACGGGCGCCGGGATCGGCGCGGGCAAGGAGAAGTGGCGCGACCTGTCCGAGGCCCACACCGACTTCATCTTCGCGGTCATCGGCGAGGAGCTTGGCCTGCTCGGCACGGTGACCGTCATCGTCCTCTTCCTCGCGCTTGGCTGGAGCCTGGTGGAGATCTGCCGCAAGCACCCCAACAGGTACGCCCAGCTCATGACCGCGGGTGCGGCGCTGTGGCTGTGCGGGCAGGCGCTGGCCAACATGTACGTGGTCACCGGCCTCGCTCCCGTGTTCGGCGTGCCGCTGCCCTTCATCTCCATGGGCGGATCGTCCATGCTCGCCACGCTGGCGATGGTGGGGTGTGTCATGTCCGCCGCACTGGCCGTGCCGGGGGTTCGGGAGAGCTGGCGGGTTCGCGGTAGGCTTGTGCAACGAATCCGGACCGTAGTGAGGAGCAATCGATAATGGCAATCATACTTGCGGGAGGGGGAACGGCCGGCCACGTCAACCCTCTGTTGGCCACGGCCAACGCCATTACGGAGGAATACCCGGGCACGCAGGTAGTGGCGGTGGGCACCGCCGCCGGACTTGAGACCACCCTGGTTCCTGCGGCCGACGTTCGGCTAGAGACCATCCCGCGGGTGCCGTTGCCGCGCAAGCCCTCCCTGGATGTGGTGCGCTTTCCCATGATTTTCCGTGGTGCGATCGCGGCGGCGGGGGAGATCCTTGAGCGCCACGACGCCGAGGTGGTCATTGGTTTCGGTGGCTACGTGTCCACCCCGGTCTACCTCGCGGCACGCAAGCGCAAGATCCCGGTGATTGTGCATGAGGGCAACGCCCGCCCGGGCATGGCGAACAAGCTTGGAGCGCGCTTCGCGGCCACGGTGGCCCTCACTTTCCCCTCCACTCCGCTGCGCGCTGCGAAGGGCATCACGGTGAGCGTGGGCCTTCCCCTCAAGCGTGCGATCGAGCAGCTCTCGGCGCGCCCGGGTGGGAGGAAGAGCCTGCGTGAGGAGGCCGCCGCGCGCTTCGGGCTCGACCCGGCGTCGCCGATCATGCTGGTCACGGGCGGTTCGTCCGGTGCCCTCCACATGAACGAGGTGTTCGCCCAGGCCGCCGCCGACATCCGGGCCGCCGGTGTCCAGGTCCTCCACATCACGGGCAAGGACAAGGACGACGCCGTCCGCGCGGCCGCGCCCGACCCGGGCTACGTTGTTCTCGACTACCTGTCTGACATGGAGAGCGCCTACGCGGTGGCGGACCTGGCGGTCTCCCGTTCGGGGGCGGGCATGGTGGCGGAGCTGTCTGCGCTCGGCATCCCGGCCGTTTTCGTGCCGCTGTCGGTGGGCAATGGCGAGCAGGCGCTCAACGCGCGCGACGTGGTGAGCGCCGGGGGAGCGATTCTCATCGAAAACAAGGCGCTGACGGCCGAGAAGGTGCGCTCCGCGATCCTTCCCCTCTTCGAGGGCGATCAGCTGGAGACGATGGCCGAGCGCTCCAAGGGTGTCTCGCCGCTAAACGCGGCCAGCCGCCTGGCCAGTATCGCGATGCGCCTGGCGGAGGAGCGATGATGTACCACCTCATTGGAGCGGGCGGCGCGGGCATGAGCGTTGTGGGTGAGCTGTTGCTCGAGCGCGGCGAGGCCGTCACCGGTTCTGACCGGCAGGATTCGGCGAACTTGCAGCGGTTGAAGGCTGCGGGCGCCACGGTTTTTGTGGGCCATGACGCGGCGCACGTGGATCCGGCTGCCACCGTGGTGGTCTCCACCGCGATCAAGGCCGACAACCCCGAGCTGATGGTTGCCACCGAACGCGGCCAGGAGATCATCCACCGCAGCCAGGCCCTCGCCATCGCGGCGGCGGACAAAGACTTCGTGGCGGTGGCCGGGGCACACGGGAAGACGACGACGTCGGGTATGCTCGCGGTCGCTCTCGCATCCCTGGGGCGCGATCCCTCCCGCGCGATCGGGGGACGCCTGGCCGGCGGTGCTTCCGGCGCGCACCTGGGCACGGGCAAGATGTTCATTGCGGAGGCTGACGAATCGGACGGCTCCTTCCTCAATTACCGCCCGCGCGTGGCGCTGGTGACGAACGTGGAGCCTGACCACCTCGACCACTACGGTTCGAAGGAGGCCTTCTTCGAGGCCTTCGTGGAGTTTGCCCGCCGGATCGAGTTTGGCGGCCTGATCGTGTGCTGTGCGGACAGTGAGGACGCGCTTGAGCTGGGGGAGCGTGCGCGCTCCGAGGGGATCCGCGTGTGGACATACGGGCGCGGGGACGGGCTGGAGAACCACGCCCGGATCGAGGACACGGGCGATGGGGCACGCGTGAGCTTCCGCGGCAAGCCGATCGACCTGGCGCTGTCCGTTCCGGGCCAGCACAACGTTTTGAACGCCACCGGCGCGTTGCTGGTGGGCATCGAGCTGGGCGAGGATCCGGCGCAGATGGCCGCGGCCCTTGCTACCTTCCACGGCACCGGGCGGCGCTTCGAGCTGCGCGGCGAGGTCGCGAGCCGGCGCGTCATCGATGACTACGCCCACCACCCCACGGAGGTGCGCGCCACGCTCGAGACTGCTCGCCAGCAGAGCGCCGCGGGCGTGCGGGTGCTCTTCCAGCCCCACCTGTACTCGCGCACGCAGATCTTCGCCACGCAGTTTGCCGAGGCGCTCGCGCTGGCGGACTCGGTGGTCCTCACCTCGGTGTACGCCGCGCGCGAGGTGCCGGAGGATGGCGCGGAGTCGAATGTCATCACCGACCAGCTGCCGGGTGCGGAGCTGGTGCCTGATCGCGTTGAGGCCGCGCGCCGGATTGCCGAGCTGTCGGCGCCTGGAGACATCATCATCACGATGGGCGCCGGCGACGTGACCGAGCTAGCCGACGTCGTACTCGAGGCGCTATGAGGGCTCCCCGGCAACCGAAGAAGCCGCGCAAGCTCACCGGTCCCACCGATCGTGACGGCGGGGGTGAGCTGCGCCGGCCGCGTCCGAGCGCTGAGGACTACATCCCCACGGCACCGATGGTGCCGCTCGACGACGAGTGGGACGCCGACGAGTGGGAGGCCGAGGATTGGGCGAGCGGCGACTGGGACAGCGCGGAGGCGGGGGACTCCGCCGCCTCTGAGGATCCCGAGGCTGAAGACCTCGAGCCCGTGGAGATGCGGCGGGAGCGAGGCCGTGCGGAGGACCCCGGCGCGCTCGCGCGCCCCGGGGCGTTCAGCCGCCTCATGCAGTCGGCCCGGGCAGCCGGGGGTGAGCTTCGCGGCCGTCTGGCGTCGAGGCGCGCGGACGAGGGGGAGCTGGATGCCCGGCGCGTGGAGCGCAAGCGTGAGGCGCGGCGGGTGCGCCTGCGGCGGGCTGGGCTCGGCGCAGGCGTCGTCGGCCTTCTCGCCCTGCTCGCCTGGATCGTGCTCGCCTCCCCGCTCCTGCGCTACCAGTACTCAACAGACCAGATCTCGGGATACGCAGAAACCTCGATCGTCAACCGAACGCAGCTCGAACAGCTCGTGGCTGCACACGACGGTCAGAACCTCGTACTTCTCGACGCCGAGGCCCTCGCCGGAGATATCCGGGACATCCCGGAGGTCGCCTCGGCCACGGTGACCAAGGACTACCGCCACGCGCTGAGCATCGAGATCACCGAGTCGGTGCCGGTGGCATGCCTGGGCCCGAAGGATTCGTGTAGCGCCGTGACGGCGGACGGGACGAAGCTCACGGTGCCGCCCGAGGTTGCGGCCGGACTGCCGCGCATCGGGGCGAGCGACGGGCTGGACCCGGCCGAGGCCATCTCGGACGGGCTCGAGGTCTTGAGCGCGCTCGATCAGGCCGTGCTCGCGCAGGTGACCGAGGTGTCGGTGGCCAAGGGCAACCTGGTTACGCTCAACCTTACCGAGGGGCGCCAGGTCTACTGGGGTAGCCTCGAGCGCGGGGAGTTCAAGGCCCAGGTGCTGGCCGTTCTGCTCTCCCAGCAGGCGAGCTTCTTCGACGTGTCCGTGCCGGACGCGCCTGTGAGCCGATGAATCTCGCAACACACCGGCGAGGTCATTGAATTTGCCTTCCGAGATCTCTACCTTTTTCGCGAGGTTGGAGACAGAAAACTTCAAGTAGAACTTGAAGTTCGGAAGGAAGATACATGTACGCTCTGAACAACTCTGCAAGCATCAAGGTTGTCGGGGTCGGCGGAGGCGGCGTCAACGCTGTCGATCGCATGATCCAGGACGGCCTTGCCGGCGTCGATTTCATCGCCGTCAACACCGACAGCCAGTCCCTGGCCAAGTCCGAGGCCGAAACCAAGATTGATATCGGCCGCGACGTGTCGAACGGCCTGGGTGCCGGCGCTGACCCCACGGTGGGAAAGCGCGCTGCCGAGGAGAACCTCGACGTCGTCGTCTCCACCCTTGAGGGCGCGGATATGGTCTTCGTCACCGCCGGCGAGGGCGGCGGAACCGGCACCGGCGCCGCTCCCGTCATCGCGCGTGCCGCCCGCGAGCAGGGCGCGCTCACCGTGGGCGTGGTCACCCGCCCGTTCTCCTTTGAGGGCCTCCAGCGCTCCCGCAACGCTAACGACGGCATCCGAGAGCTTCGCGACGCCGTCGACACCCTGATCGTCATCCCCAACGATCGCCTGCTTGAGGTGACCGAGGAGGACCTGTCGATCATCGAGGCCTACCGCCTGGCGGACGAGGTGCTCCAGAACGGCGTGAAGGGCATCTCCGACCTCATCACCATGCCGGGCGTGGTCAACGTCGATTTTGCGGACGTGAAGACCATCATGAAGGACGCCGGCACCGCGATCATGGGCATCGGCACCGCCAATGGCCCGGACCGCGCGCTGCGCGCCACCGAGAACGCAATCTCCTCCCCACTGCTGGAGGCCCGTATCGACGGCGCTCACGGCGTGCTCCTCGCCTTCACCTCCTCTACCGACCTGGGCCTGCGCGAGCAGTCCGAGGCGGCGCAGATGGTCAAGGAGGCCGTGGACCCGAACGCGAACATCATCATCGGCATCATCGTGGACGAGTCGCTGGGCGATGACGTGCGCGTGACCGTGATCGCCGCTGGTTTCGACGAGGCCGACGACGTGCTACTCGACACCCCGGCCGCCCCGGCGGCTCCCGTTCAGCAGGCCGCCACGTCCGCCCCGGCTGTCCCGACCGTGCCGCCCGCCACCGAGGAGCGCACCCCGGGCCAGGCCTACCAGCAGGAGGAGCCGGTGCAGACGGCCCACCGCCCGGCGGTCAGCGGCACCCCGCTTGAGGTGCCCGTGGTTGAGGAGCCGAAGCGCCAGCGCCCGGACCTCGACATCCCGCCCTTCCTGTTCGGCGACGAATAGCTTCTTCCTCCAACCTATTCCCCGGCGCGCGAATG
Organism: Trueperella bernardiae; assembly: GCF_001469025.1. Taxonomy (GTDB): domain Bacteria; phylum Actinomycetota; class Actinomycetes; order Actinomycetales; family Actinomycetaceae; genus Trueperella; species Trueperella bernardiae. The sequence continues at coordinate 136,185 of NZ_LNIZ01000001.1, forward strand.
CGCGCCGGGGTTTTTTTGGCAAAATGAGAGGGTGTCTTCTTCCATGATTGACTGGTTCGAGGGCCCGCTGCCGCCTGGCGTGAGGGCCGGTTTCACCACGGTTCACGGCGGGTCGTCGACGGGCGAGTACGCCTCGCTCAACTTGGGAATACACGTGGGGGACAACCCGGTTCATGTCCACGCCAACCGCCTGGCACTGGGCCATTACATCGGCCAGGAGATCACCTGGATGGACCAGGTCCACGGGTCCCGCATCGTCGACGCCCTCGACGCGCGGTTGCGCTTCGGCTGGCTCGAGGTGGGTGAGGCCGACGCGATCGCCCTTGGCAAGGGGCAGGTGGGCGCCGTCATGGTGGCCGACTGCGTGCCGCTCATCCTCGTCGAGGAAAGCGGACAACGCGGCGCCGTGGTGCACGTGGGGCGCGCGGGGCTCGACCTCGGCGTCGGCCCGTCCGCAGTTGCCGACCTCGAGGGGGAGGTCATCGCAATCCTCGGCCCGTCGATCTGCGGGCGCTGCTACGAGGTCTCGGAGGAACTGGCCGAGGAGGTCGGTGGGAGGTGGCCGGAAAGTCTCGCCACGACGTCGTCGGGAACACCCTCGCTCGACATCCCCGCGGGCCTGGAGGCCCAGCTGCGCGCGTGCGGTGTACGCCAGATTTACCGCTCGGACGTGTGCACGTACGAATCCGCCGACCATTTTTCACACCGCCGCGCCACGCACGCCGGAACCCAGACGGGCCGCTTCGCCGGTGTGCTTCAGATCTTGCGACACGCCCGTGACGCTCACGGAAATCCCGGTTTTCTCTAATAGTTTAGAGTCAGCCAATGCGAGAGAGGTGCACCCATGGGTTTGTTTGACAAGATTGCAGCGAAGGCCATGCCGGAGGACGAGTACGACGACGTCGATTACGACGAGTACGAAGACTACCCGGAGGATGAGGACTACGAAAGCGTGAGCCCGATCCGCCCGGTCTCCCAGGCTCCCGAAGTAGCGCGCATCGTCACTGTGTGGGTCTCTAGCTTCCGCGACGCCGCCGATTTCGCGCTCGAGTTCCGCAACGGTCTGCCGGTGGTGCTCAACCTGTCCGAGGCCGCCGATGACGAGCGCAAGCGCATCGTGGACTTCGCCTACGGCCTCACCTTCGGCCTCGAGGGCTCCTTCAACTCCATCTCCGAGGACGTCTTCCTTCTGACCCCGAAGTCGGTCAAGATCGACTCCTACGGCACTGAAGCCCCGCGCGCCTTCTCCTGATGACGATCTTTGGGCTAGTCCTGTTCTGGGCGTGCCAGCTCTACGTCCTCGTCCTCATCGGGCGTGTTGTGCTGGATTTCGTCCAGATTCTCTCGCGGGATTGGTATCCCTCGGGAGCGTTGGTGGTCCTCGCCAACCTTATCTACAAGCTGACTGACCCTCCGCTGAAGCTCCTGGCGAAGTTCATTCCCCCGCTCAACCTCGGCGGGGTCAGCCTCGACCTGGGCTTCATCGTGCTGTTCATTGCTGTCCAGGTGATCCAGCGCTTCGCCTACCTGCTCTAGGATCCGCGCGGTAGCGAGAGTGGGACGTGGGCTTTCGCTCGGGTGCTAGAGCCGAAAACTGTGACGTGTTAAACGGTTGAGGCGCGCGGGTAGTCGATTAATCGTTATGTATAAGGGGCGCAGGTCTAGTAGTCTAAGCCGAGACGAGGGTTTATACCGCGGGTATGCCCTCCGCAACAATTCTTTATTGATCACGAGGTGAAGAACATGGCTCAGCTAACCGAGCACGATGTCGTCAATATGCGCTTCAATGAACCCCAGCGCGCCGAGGATGGCTTCGATAAGGATCAGGTCGATTTCTTCCTCGACGAGGTCGCCGAAACGATCGCGGCCCTGACGAAGGAGAAGGCTGAGCTCGAGGCCCAGCTGCAGACAGCGAAGGCTCGCATCACGGAGCTCGAGAACCAGCTTGGCCTTGCCACCCCGCAGTCCGATCAGGCCGCGCCGTCGGACGCCACCTCCACTGCCCAGTTCGCCCAGGTTGACCAGCCGGTGAACGAGGTCACGGACGCCACCTCGATGCTCGCTCTGGCCCAGCGTCTTCACGACGAGCACGTGGCTAACGGCAAGGCCGAGGAGGAGCGCATCATCTCCGAGGCGAACGCCGAGCGCACCCGCATCATCACCGAAGCGGAGGACATCCACAACCGCACGCTCACCAAGCTGGAGGAGGAGCGCTCCCTGCTCGAGCGCAAGATCTCCGAGCTACGTGAGTTCGAGCGTGACTACCGCACGCGCCTGCGCAGCTACCTCGAGTCGCTGCTGCAGAACGTTGAGATGCAGGGTAACCAGTAACTCGTTTTTCGGGGGAGGAGGGCGCGGCTGTGTCCTCCTCTTCTTGTTTGTGAGATGAAGAAATCCCTTCCCTTTATTCTTGGCCTTCTCACCATTGCGATCGACCAGCTGGTCAAGCAGTGGGCACTCGGCGCACTCGGCGGCGGGGAACGCATTGAGCTCCTCGGCTCCTTCCTGTCGCTGCGCCTCGTGTTCAATTCAGGAGCCGCGTTCTCGCTTGGCAACTCGATGACGTGGGTGATCACGGCGATCGCCGCGGTGGTGAGCGTGGGCCTGCCCGTGGTCATCGCGCGCTCGGCGCAGGTGCCGGCGATCATCCTCGGCTTTGTCTGGGGCGGCGCCGTGGGCAACTTGATCGACCGGCTCTTCCGGGAGCCAGGATTCCCCAGCGGGCACGTGGTGGACATGATCGATTACAACGGCTACTTCGTGGGCAACGTGGCCGACATCGCGCTGGTGGTGGGCGTGGTGGCCCTCCTCGCCTACGAATTCGGACGCACCCCGGAGAAAACCCAGTGAACACCTACCTCGTTCCCGACGGGCTGGCCGGCGGCCGCGTCGATGCCACCCTTGCCACGATGACCGGGCTCTCGCGGGCCAAGTGCGCAGAGCTCGTGGAGCGCGGGGACGTGTTGCTCGACGGTGCCCGCCCTAAGAACTCGACCAAGGTGGGCCCGGGTAGTGTGCTCGAGGTGGAACTGCCGGTTGAGGAGCCGCTCGTGCGCGAGACGCCGGTGGCGGGCATGGGCGTGATCTTCGAGGACGAGGACATCATCGTAGTGGACAAGCCCGCGGGGGTGGCCGCCCATGCCTCCCAGAACTTCGAGGGGCCCAACGTGCTGGGCGCACTGCTCGCCTCGGGGGTGCGGCTGACGACGTCGGGCCCACAAGAGCGCCAGGGGATCGTGCACCGGCTGGACGTAGGCACGTCGGGGGCCATGGTGGTGGCCAAGTCCGAGCGGGCCTATTCGGGGCTCAAGCACGCGTTCCGGGAGCGGACGGTCACGAAGGTTTACCACGCGCTCATCCAAGGCCACCCCGATCCCATGTCGGGCACGGTGGAGGCGCCGATCGGGCGCGACATGCGCCATCAGTGGAAGATGGGCGTGCGCGCGGACGGCAAGCATGCGATCACGCACTACGACGTGATCGAGGCGATGCCCGGGGCCTCGCTCGTGGAGGTTCACCTGGAGACGGGGCGCACGCACCAGATCCGCGTGCACATGTCCGCCATCAAGCACCCGTGCCTGGGCGATGTCATGTACGGCGCGGATCCGGTGCAGGCCGAGCGGCTCGGGTTGGAACGGCAGTGGCTGCACGCCGTCAAGCTCGGCTTCGAGCATCCAACCACAGGGCATTACATCGAGTTCGAGTCGCCGTACGCGGAGGATCTGGCCCGGGCGCTCACGACCGTGCGTGAGGGATACGGCCTGCCGTGAGGGTCTGGCAGGTGACCACCCGCGAGGAGCTCGAGCGCTGCTTCGCGATCCGGATGGCCGTGTTCGTCGACGAGCAGCACGTGGAGGCGGCCAACGAGATCGACGCGCTCGATTTCGCTCCGCCCACCCGCCACGTCCTGGCTGAGGTGGGCGGGCATGACGCCGGCACTGCCCGGCTCTTGATCGACGAGGCCGGGCACGTGCACGTGGGCCGCGTGGCGGTCCATTCTTGGGCCCGCGGCACCGGGGTGGGCCGTGCGCTGATGAACGCGATGCACGAGCTGGCGCTTGATGTGGCGGGTGACGACGTTCGCGTGGAGCTGTCGGCCCAGGAGAGCGCGATGGGTTTCTACGCAAGCCTGGGCTACGGCGTCGTGAACCGGGAGCGCTACCTGGACGAGGGGATCTGGCACCAGGACATGGTCCTCACACTGCGACGCGCCGAGGCCCAGTAGAATTGCGGGCGGCGGTGCGGTTAGGTGGGATCACATCGGGCTCCGAGAACTTTGCCGGAGGCCCTCGCTAGACTGAATCCCATGGCTAAGAACTTCGCGCACCTTCACGTCCACACCGATTACTCGCTGCTCGATGGAGCGGCGAAGATCGGGCGCCTGGTCAAGGAAGTGGCGGCGCTTGGCCAGCCTGCCGTGGCGATTACCGACCACGGGAATCTGCACGGCGCCTACGAACTGTACAAGGCGGCAAACGGCGCGGGGATCAAGCCAATCATCGGGCTGGAGGCTTACATGACGCCGGGCACCTCCCGCCACGATAAGACACGCGTATTTTGGGGCACGGAAGCCCAGCGGAAGGACGACGTGTCGGCGCGTGGCTCCTACACGCACATGACGCTGCTGGCGGAGACCACGGAGGGCATGCACAACCTGTTCCGCATGCAGTCCCTCGCCTCGATCGAGGGCACGCTCGGCAAGGCTGCGCGCATCGATAGGGAGCTGCTGGAGAAATACCATCACGGGCTCATCGGCACGGCGGGATGCCCGTCGGGGGAGATCCAGACCAGGCTGAGGCTGGGCCAGTTTGACGAGGCGCTGAAGGCTGCGGGCGAGTTCCAGGACATCTTCGGCAAGGAGAACTTCTACTTCGAGCTCATGGACCACGGCCTGGATATCGAACGCCGGGTTAAGGACGATCTGCTGGCGATCGCGCGCCAGATCGGGGCGCCCCTACTGGCCACGAACGATTCGCACTACGTCACCCAGGATCAGTCCACGGTGCAGGACGCGATGCTCGCCCTGAACTCGGGCTCCACGCTCATGGATCCGGACCGCTTCCGCTTCGAGGGTACGGGCTACTACATCCGTAGCTCGGAGGACATGTGGAATTCTTTCGGCCACCTCGAGGGCGCGTGCGAGAACACGCTGGAGATCGTGGAGCGCTGCAACGTCCACTTCGACACCACGGCCGACGGCGTGAACTACATGCCCAAGTTCCCGGTGCCGAGCGGGGAAGATGAGAAGTCGTGGTTCGTGCGGGAGGTCAATGACGGGCTGCACCGCCGCTACGGGGATGTCATCCCGGATGACGTGCGCAAGCGCGCGGACTACGAAATGGACGTCATCTTGCAGATGGACTTCCCCGGCTACTTCCTGGTGGTCTCGGATTACATCCGCTGGGCGCGGCGGCACGGGATCCGCGTGGGCCCGGGGCGCGGATCGGGTGCGGGATCGATGGTGGCCTACGCACTCGAAATCACCCAGCTCGATCCGATCAAGCACGATCTGCTCTTTGAGAGGTTCTTGAACCCGGAGCGCATCTCCATGCCCGATCTCGATATCGACTTCGACGATAGCCGGCGGGACGAGGTGATCGAGTACGTGGAGGACAAGTACGGCAAGGACAAGGTCTCCCAGGTGGTCACGTTCGGCACGATCAAGGCCAAGCAGTCGCTCAAGGATGCCTCTCGCGTGCTCGGCTACCCGTTCGAGATGGGCGATCGGCTCACCAAGGCGATGCCGCCGTCGGTGATGGGCAAGGACATCCCGGTCAATGACTTGTTCAACAAGGATCACCCGCGGTATGCGGAGGCGGGGGAGATCCGCGAACTGATTGACAACGATCCGGACTGCAAGAAGGTCTATGACCTGGCCTGTGGCCTGGAGGGAATGACTAGGCAGACGGGCATGCACGCCTGCGCCGTCATCATGTCCTCCAAGCCCCTGACCGATGTCATTCCGGTCATGATGCGCCAGCAGGACGGCGCGATCCTCACCCAGTTCGAATACCCTGAGTGCGAGGAACTGGGCCTGATCAAGATGGACTTCCTCGGCCTGTCGAACCTCACGGTGATCGAGGCGGCCCTGGCAAACATCCGGGTCAACGGAAAGGATGCCCCGGATATTGACGCGATCCCGCTGGATGATCCGAAGACGTACGAGCTGCTGGCTCGCGGCGACACGCTCGGCATTTTCCAGCTCGATGGCGCCGGCATGCGCACGCTGCTTCGCCAGATGAAGATGGACAGCTTCGCCGACATCTCGGCCGTCTCCGCCCTCTACCGCCCGGGCCCGATGGGCGCGAACTCGCACACGAACTACGCCCTGCGCAAGAACGGGCTGCAGGAAAAGACGCCGATCCACCCGGAGCTGGAGGAGGGCCTCGAAGACATCCTGGGCGTTACCCACGGCCTCATCGTGTTCCAGGAGCAGGTGATGCGTATCGCCCAGAAGCTGGCGGGCTTCACGCTGGGCCAGGCAGATATTTTACGTAAGGCGATGGGCAAGAAGAAGGCCGAGGTGCTCCAGCAGCAGTTCGCCAGCTTCTCCCAAGGTATGCGGGACAACGGGTTCTCTCAGGAGTCGATCGACACCCTGTGGGACATCCTGCTGCCCTTCTCCTCCTACGCCTTCAACAAGTCGCATTCGGAGGCCTATGCGCTGGTGTCCTACCAGACGGCCTACCTCAAGTCCCATTTCCCGGCCGAATTCATGGCGGCCCTGCTCACCTCGAAGATGTCGGATAAGACGAAGGTGGCCACGTATCTCGCTGAATGCCGGCGCATGGGCATCAAGGTGCAGGTGCCGGACGTCAACAGTTCGCTGGCCGACTACACGGCGGTCGGCGATGAGATCCGCGTGGGCCTGCGGGCCGTACGCAACGTGGGCGCGAACGTAGTGGACGGCATCATCAAGGCGCGCGAGGAGAAGGGGCCCTTCACCTCGTTCCAGGACTTCCTGGACAAGATCCCGCTGTCGGCCTGCAACAAGCGCTCGATCGAGTGCCTGATCAAGGCGGGTGGCTTTGACTCGCTGGGGGAGTGCCGCCGGGCGCTCGTGGCGATCGTGGAGGAGGCGATCGATGCGGTCATCCCGGTCAAGCGCAACGAGGCGGCCGGCCAGTTCGATCTCTTCGGAGACCTGGGGGTTGGCGGTAGCGACGGGTTCGACGTGGCGATCCCTGACATCCCCGAATGGGACAAGCGCGAAAAGCTCAACTTCGAGCGGGAGATGCTCGGCCTGTATGTCTCGGACCACCCGCTATCGGGCATGGAGAACTTCCTCAACCGCGCCGCGGACACCACGGTGGTTGACCTGCTCGAATCAGACAACGTGCGTGACGGGCAGATGGTGACGATCGCGGGCCTCATATCCGCCGTTCAAACGAAGATCACGAAGAAGTCGGGCAAGGCGTGGGCGATCGCCACGATCGAGGACCGCACCGGCCCGATCGACGTCAACTTCTTCCCGGCCACCTATCAGCAGGTGTCTTCGATCCTGATCCCGGACGCGGTAGTCATCGTAGAGGCCCGGGCCCAGATCGAAGATGAGGGGCCGGTCAAGCTGTCTGCCAGGACGATGACCTTACCGCCGGCGGGCGAAATCGAGCTGGACCACCCGATCGACATCAAGATCGACGAGCGGGCGTGTAGCGCGGTGAAAATGGATCAGCTGGCGGAGATCCTTGCCCGCTATCCGGGCCAGTCGCCGGTGCGTCTACACGTGTGGCGTGCCGCGCCGAACAAGACCGTGGTGGCCGAGGTTGCGAGCAACTTCTGGGTCTCCCCGGAGCCGTCGCTCTACACGGAGCTCAAGGTGCTACTCGGGCGGGACTGCGTGGTGTAGTTAGCCTTCGATCACCTTGGCGCGGTAGCCGCCGGCCTCGACCACGTCGCCAGCGGCGAGCTTGTGGGCGCGGCGGGTCTCCACCTGTCCGTTGACTGCAACCTCGCCGGCGGCGATGAGTTCGCTGGCGTGCCCGCCGGTTTCGGTAAGGTTGGCGAGCTTGAGGAACTGGCTGAGCTTAATCGGCAGGCGTACGGGTATTTCTTCCATGACTCTATTGTCTCACGGGCACGGCCCGAAGCCGGCCAGGGCTACGCCGCGGTGGGCGTGTTGCGGGTGCGCCGCCACACGAGGGCGAGGGCGGCGACGAGGAGGGCGAGCAGGGCCCAGGGCGAGCCCGTGGCCGCGCGGAAGGCGGCGGACCACACGGCCCAGCCGATCGTGGTGTAGATGAGGGCCCAGGCGATCGCGCCCGGGATGCTCGCAATGGAGTAGCGCAGCCAGGGCATGGCGATGACCCCGGCGGAGAGCTGGATGAGAGTCTGGAGGCCTACCGTGACGAAGGAGAACGGGATCATCGGCCACCCGCGCCGGCGAAGTGCCGCGATCGCGTTCTGGGTGGAATCGGCGTGGACGCGGTTGTACATCCGCAGGCGCCAGCCGCCGTGCGGCCGGCCCCGCTTCGTGATGAAGGACCCCATGTAGCGGCCGAGCCAGTAGATCGCCTGCGAGCGGGAAAACGCGCCGAAAAGGAAAAAGAGGTACACGAAAGCCACCGGCCCGCTCCGGACGAATTCGGCGATCGCGTCAATAAGTCCCACCAGGCCTACACTACGCGACACTCAGGGAAAAAGGAAAGTGTTAGCTGGCAGCGTCTTCCGCGCAATTAGCGCATAGGCCATAGATTTCGATGTCATGCGAAATGTCGGTGAAGCCGTGTTCCTTAGCGACACCCTTGGTTAGGTCCTCGAGCTGGGGGATGAAAAGCTCAACCGTGCGCCCGCAGCTGCGGCACAGGAGGTGATGGTGGTGGCCGTCGTCCTTGCAGTGGCGGAAGAGCTGGACGTCGGTGCCTTCCTGGCGTAACACGTCCACGCTTCCCTGCTCGGCGAGTGCCTGAAGGTTGCGGTAGACGGTGGCCAGCCCCACCTTCTCGCCGCGTTCGAGCAACAGCTCATGGATGCGCTGGGCGGGCAGGAATTCTTCCGTCTCTTCCAGCAAGGTGGCGATCGCGTTGCGCTGCCTAGTCATTCTCATGGGGAACCTCCGCCTCTATCCTAGCGTAGCGGCGCGGTGTCGCAGTCAACGTTGACCTTGACGTCGGGAGCGTGGTGGGGGTGCGGGTGGCGGTGCACATCGCGCTTGAGGGCCCGCATGACGAGGGGGCGCAACGCGACGACGATCGCGTACAGGCCCACCGCGAGCACGACGATGGTGGCGCCGGGGGACCAGGGCTTGACGTAGGTGATGACGAGGCCGGCGACTGCCACGACCACCCCAATGGCCATAGCGGCCCGCATCGTGGTTTTGAACGAGCGGGAGAGCGTCTGGGCGATCGCCACCGGGATCACCATGAGTGCCGAGACGAGGAGCGCTCCCACGATCCGCATGGCCAGGGCCACGGTGAGAGCCGCCGTGACGGAGATGAGGATCGACAGCAGGCCGGTGGGCAGGCCCGACGCGCGAGCGAACTCCTCGTCGTGGCACAACGCGAAGAGCGCGGGGCGCAACCCGATCCCGACGGCGAGGATGACGATGGTCAGTCCGATCGTGAGGTAGGTGTCGGTCCTGGTGACGGTGGAGATGGAGCCGAAGAGGTAGGCGTTGAGGTTTGACGTCGTGCCCCCGGCGATGCCGATAAGGAGCACGCCGCCGGCGATGCCGCCGTAGAAAAGCATGGCGAGGGCGACGTCGCCCGAGGCGTGGCCGTGGGTGCGCATCCACTCGATGAGGAGGACGCCGACCACCGAGGCGATGATCGCGCCGGGGACGGCCCAGGCATCTTTGTCGATGGCGCCGGCGGCGCTGGCCGCGAGCCAGCCGAGGGCCACACCGGTGAGAGCCACGTGGCCGATCCCGTCCCCGAGTAGGGTGAGGCGTCGCTGGACGAGGTAGGTGCCGACCACCGGGGCGGCGAGCCCCACCAGGACCGCGACGATGAGGGCGCGCTGCATGAAGGTGGAGGAGAGCATGTCGACAATCACAGAGGGCCTCCAAGCCAGGGGGATCGGTAGTGCGGGGCGTTGTCGCCGTGCTCGTGGACGTGGTCGTGCCCGGGCAGGGCGTGGTGGCCAGAGCCGTGGAGGTCAGCGATGTCGGTGGTGTGCTCGAGTACACGGCCGGCGTCGAGGATGAGCGCCTCGTCCACCAGCTCGCGGTATTCGTGGACCTCGTGCAAGACGAGGATGATCGTCTTGCCCTTGGCCTTCTCAGCCGCGAGCGTGGCGAGGATGGTTTCGCGCGAAGAGCTGTCGACGCCGGCAAAGGGCTCGTCGAGGATGAGCAGGTCCGGGTCGCGGACGAGGGCGCGGGCGGTGAGGATGCGCTGCTGTTGGCCGCCGGAGAAGGTCTGCACAGACTCGTTCGCGCGATCGGCCAGCCCGACTGTTTCGAGCGCGGCCATCGCGGCTTCCCGTCCGCCGCGCCGGGGGCGCAGGAGATTGCCGTACACAAGGCCGCCCATGACGGTCTCGAGCGCGGTAGCGGGAACGCCGGAGGTCGCCGTCGTGCGCTGGGGAGCAAATCCGATGCGGGCCCAGTCCACCTTGCGGCGCGCGGTGAGGTCCGTGCCGAACAGCGTGATCGTGCCCGCAGACGTGGGGATGGCCCCGACAAGCACACGCACAAGCGTGGACTTGCCGGAGCCATTCGCACCAAGCACGGCGAGGGTGCGGCCCTGGGCCAGCTCGAAGTCGATCCCTAACAGGATGTGGGCCGATCCGAGCTGGACGTGCAGGCCACTCGCAGTAACTGCGGGCGTCATTAGCACCCCATGGACGTGCGCAGCAGTTCGATGTCGTGCTTCATCACGTCGAGGTAATCCATGTTCGGGTCACGCTGGGTGGCGGCCGGGTCGAGGACGTCGGCCGTGAGGTTGAGGTCGTCGCCGATCGCCTTCGCGGTCTTCGTCTCGCCATCCGAGGTGGCGAAGACCGTGTCAATCTGGTGCTCGGTCACGAGCTCCTGGATCTCGCGGATGCGGGCCGGCGAGGGCTCAATCTCCGGGTCGAAACCGGCGATGCCGATCTGGTTGAGCCCGGCCTCAAGCGCGAGGTAAGAGAAGGCCTTGTGCGACACGAGGAAGGAATCCGTGCGGCACTGCGTAGCGTCGATCCCCTCGAGCTCGTCCAACAGGCCCTGCAGGTCGGCCTTGACGGCCTCGGCGTTCGCCTCGTAGGTGGCCTTGTTCGCCTCGTCCAGGTTGATGAGCTGCTGGGCGATCGTGTCCGCGGCGAGCATCATGCGGGCCGGATCGGTCCAGAAGTGCGGATCGTGCGTGCCGTGGTCGTGGCCGTCGCCGTCCTCGTGGTCCTGGTCATGGTCGTGATCGTGATCTTCGGCCTCGGCGTCGTGGTCATGGTCGTGATCGTGATCTTCGGCCTCGGCGTCGTGATCGTGGCCCTCGTGCGGGTCGGTGCCGAGCTCGGCGAAGGGCAGGAGGTTGACCGAATCGCCGATGTTGACGGCCGAGACGTCGGAGGCATCGATCGCGTCGTCGATGGCGGGGGAGAGCTTGGCGATGTAGAGCACGAGGTCGGCGTCCGACAGCTCGGAGACCTCCTTGGGGGACAGCTCGACGCCGTGGGCGTCGGCCCCGGGCGGGGTGAGGTCGGTGACAGCTACGTGCTCGCCGCCGATGCGCTCGGCCAGGTAGGTCAGCGGGTAGAAGGAGGTGGTGACCTTGAGGGCCGAGGAGTCGGCGCTATCGGTGCTGCCGGCATCGGGCGCGGAGGAACAGGCACTCAGCGCGAGGGCGCTGGCGAAGAACACGGAAGCAGTTTTTAACATCTTCATGGGAACTATTATCGGAGTATTTGAGAATGACAGTCAATCTCCGGTGATGCCTTCCACATGGGGCGAGGCCGTGGAAAGGGGGCGTTCACCATAGAATAAAAGTGGACCTTCGTCTGGCCACCGGGTTTCCGGTGACCCGCAGCAGCCAGCTGCGGGGTGGTATTCCGCACCATCCAGGTGCGGCAAAGAAAGGAGCGAAACAGTGGCCAAGCAGGCACCTTCGCGTCTCGATCAAGCAATTTCCCTCGCCAAGCGGCGCGGCTTCGTCTTCCCCTCGGGTGAAATCTATGGCGGCACGCGCTCCGCGTGGGATTACGGGCCGCTCGGCGTCGAGCTCAAGGAAAACATCAAGCGCCAGTGGTGGAAGCGGAACGTGCAGGGGCGCGCCGACGTCGTCGGCCTGGATTCCTCCATCATTCTGCCGCGCCAGGTCTGGCACGCGTCCGGGCACGTGGACACGTTCTCGGACCCGCTGGTGGAGTGCCTCGAGTGCCACAAGCGCCTGCGTGAGGACGAGCTCATCGAGCAGTACGCCGCCAAGAACGGCGTGGACGAGGCGGACGTGACGATGGCGGACGTGGCCTGCCCCAACTGTGGCAACCGCGGCAAGTGGACTGAACCGCGCGCGTTTTCCGGCATGCTCAAGACCTTCCTCGGGCCGGTCGACGACGAGGCGGGGTTGCACTACCTGCGCCCGGAGACCGCCCAGGGCATTTTTGTTAATTTCGCCAACGTCATGACGTCGGCGCGCGTGAAGCCCCCGTTCGGCATCGCCCAGACGGGCAAGTCCTTCCGCAACGAGATCACGCCGGGCAACTTCATCTTCCGCACCCGCGAGTTCGAGCAGATGGAGATCGAGTTCTTCGTCAAGCCGGGCGAGGACGAGGAATGGCACCAGGCGTGGATTGATGAGCGCCTGGCCTTCTACACCGACCTCGGCATTGATCCGGACAACCTGCGCCTCTACGAGCACCCGCAGGAGAAGCTCTCGCATTACTCCAAGCGGACGGTGGACATCGAGTACCGCTTCGGCTTCCCGAACTCCGAGTTCGGCGAGCTCGAGGGGATTGCGAACCGTACGGACTTCGACCTCTCGGCCCACTCGGAGGCCTCGGGCAAGAAACTGGAGTACTTCGACCAGCAGTCCGGCGAGCGCTACACGCCGTACGTCATCGAGCCGTCGGCGGGCTTGACCCGCTCGCTTATGGCCTTCCTCGTGGAGGCCTACGCGGAGGACGAGGCGCCCAACACGAAGGGCGGCGTGGATAAGCGCGTTGTACTCAAGCTCGACCCGCGCCTGGCCCCCGTCAAGGTGGCCGTGCTTCCGCTCTCGCGTAAGGAGGAGCTGACGTCGGTGGCGAAAGACCTCGCGGCTGACCTGCGCAAGTACTGGAACGTCGAGTACGACGACGCCGGGGCCGTGGGCCGCCGCTACCGCCGCCAGGACGAGATCGGCACGCCGTACTGCGTGACGATCGACTTCGACTCCCTGGATGACAAGGCGGTGACGATCCGCGACCGCGACACGATGGAGCAGGTCCGCATCCCAATGGATGAGGTCAAGTCCTTCCTGTCTGAGAAGCTGGCGGGCTGTTAGTGGGTAGCTCTCACGACGGGGTGGGCCACGTGCACTCGCACGCGGCCCACCTTTCCATGGGCCCGCAGCAGCGCCGGAAGGTACGGCTGATCCTTGCGGCGATCGTGGTGCCGCTCGCGGTGGCCACCCTCGTTGGCCTGGTGTGGTTGTGGCCGCGGGGTGAGACCCCGGTGGGTTCGGTGGAGCTCAACTATTCCGGTTCGTCGACTGCGATCGGCACGGTCACGTCGATCGGCGCGATGGACGAGGTGGGCCAGTACCCGGTCACGATGGTGGTGGACGGGGTGGAGGTGCCGGTCCACGTGCCGTTCGAGGTGGTGGGCAACGGGCTGGACGTGGGCGATAAGATTAAGGCCCTGTTCAATCCCGGCGCGGTGGAGTTTGGCTCTCCCTATATCTTTGTGGACTTCGTGCGCGACGTGCCGTTGTCGGCGCTGGTGGCGCTTTACGTCATCGTCGTGGTGGCGGTGGCCCGCTGGAAGGGGCTCGCGGCGCTGTTAGGCCTGACCGCCTCGCTCGCGGTGGTGGGCACTTTCATGTTGCCGGCTCTCATGGTGGGTACTGCCCCGCTGGCCGTCATCGTGGTGGGGGCATCGGCGATGATGTTCGCCTCCATTTACTTCGCCCACGGGGTCTCGATCCGTACCACGACGGCGGTGCTTGGCACCTTTGCCGGCCTGCTCATTACGGGTGTTCTGGCGGCGGTGTCGGTGCGGGCGAATAACCTCACGGGCACGCTGTCGGACGACGCGATTTCGCTGGCCGGGCAGCTGACCTACCTCAACATGAGCGACATCCTGCTGTGCGGGATCATCCTGGCTGGCCTGGGCGCGCTTAACGACGTGACGATCACGCAGGTCTCCACCGTGTGGGAGTTGCAGGCGGCGAACGCGGCGGCGAGCCGTGCGAAGGTGTTCAGCCAGGCGATGGTGATCGGCCGCGACCACATTGCCTCCACTGTCTACACCCTCGCCTTCGCCTACGTGGGCACCTCGCTGCCGCTCCTCATGAGCGCGGCGCTGGTCAACCGCGGGGTGCTCGACCTGTTCACGGTGGGCCAGATCGCTGAGGAGATCGTCCGTACGCTCGTTGCCTCGATCGGCCTGGTGCTCGCCATCCCGATGACCACGGCGATCGCCACCCTGCTTGCGCCCATTGCGCCCTCGCGGAAGGCGGACGCATGAGCTTCCCGTCCGCGTCCGCTCGCCTCACGACGCCGCAGCGCGGCGTCCCTGCCGTGCGCATCGGCTCCCTCGGGCTCGGCACCCCGCTCATGCTCGCCCCGATGGCGGGCGTGACCAACCCGCCCTTCCGCCAGCTGTGCCGGCAGTTTGGCGAGCAGGCCCTGGCCGACGTCGCCGGCGATTCGGGCGTGGCCGGGCCGGACGGCGTCGTGAATCCTGATCACGCGGAGGGAACGTTTGCGCCGGCGGGGCTGTACGTGTGCGAGATGATCACGTCGCGGGCGCTGGTGGAGCGCACGCCCGAGACGATGCGGATGATCCAGCCCGATATGGGCGACCCGGTGCGCTCAATCCAGATTTACGGCGTGGGCCCAGCGGCGGTGGGGGAGTCGGTGCGGCTGGTGGTCGGGAACGGGTACGCCGACCACATCGACCTCAACTTCGGCTGTCCTGTGCCCAAGGTGACCCGCAAGGGCGGCGGCTCTGCGCTGCCGTGGAAGCACGACCTGTTCGAGGCGATCGTGAGCGAGGCCGTGCGCGCGGCCGACGAGGCCTCGGGCGGGCGCGTGCCGGTCACGGCCAAGTTCCGTATCGGTATCGACGACGACCACGAGACCTTCCGCGACGTGGCCCGGATCTGCGAGGATGCCGGGATCGCGGCCCTCACCCTGCATGCCCGCACCACCGCCCAGCACTATGCTGGTACGGCCCGTTGGGAGGTCATTGGCGATCTGGTGCGCGAATCGTCCCTGCCGGTCTTCGGCAACGGCGACGTGTTTGAGGCCGAGGATGCGGCAGCGATGATGGAGCTAACGGGAGCGGTCGGAGCCGTGGTGGGGCGCGGATGCCAGGGCCGGCCCTGGCTGTTCTACGACCTCGTGGCCGCTATGCATGGCTCGGATCGGCGTATGCGGCCGAACCTGGCTCGTGTGTGCGAGATCATCATGCGCCACGCCGAGCTCGCGGTGGAACACTTTGGGGATGATCGCCGGGCGATGCGCGAGATGCGCAAGCACGTGGGCTGGTATATGCGCGGCTTCGCCGTGGGCGGGCAGCTGCGGCGCGACCTGGGGCTGGTGGAGACGCTGGAGGACCTGCGCGCCCGCCTCGGCCAGCTCGACCTTGACCAGCCTTACCCGGAGGCGGCCAGCGGGCCGCGCGGCCGGGCCGGCGGGGAAAAGCAGCCACACCTGCCCGAATTCTGGCTCGACTCCCACGAGCTTACCGCCGAGCAGAAGGCGCGCCTGCACGAGGCCGAGCTCGGGATCTCGGGCGGCTGACGCCCGCTGTGAGGCCCGCGCTCAATTCGGGGGCAGCGCTCAATTCGGGGGCAACCCTAGCGCCGCAGCCAGGCGGCTTCCCCGGGTGGGATCACAAGGTTGGTGCCCTCCTCGGGGAGTTCGATGAGGGAGGAGACGAGCACTCGGCCGTCGTTGGGCACCAGGTAGGGGTAGGGGCCGAAGTTGAGTAGCATGCTCACCTTGTCGGTGGCGAGCCAGATGAAGCCGTCGGCCGCCTTGTCGGTGGAGATGAGGATCGAGGAGTGATGGAGCGAGAGCGAGTTGCGCAGGCGCAGCGCGTGGCGCACTGACGGCGAGCGGCCCGGGATGTTCTGCTCGAAGTGGAGGAAGCCGGGGAAGAAGCACGAGGCGAGGAGGATCGCGCCCTCGCTCAGGTTTCCGGCGCGGTTTTCGAGCGCGTCGAAGGAGCAGTTCCAGGAGGGGATCGCGCCGGCGATTTCGAAGAATTGCAGGATGTTGGCGACCTCGCCGGGGAAGGTGTCCGGGGTGAAGGCGTGTGGGGTGGCGATCTGGAAGCGCACCACGTCGAAGAAGTCTTCGAGGGCGTGGGTGCTGGCCTCGGCAAAGGAGGTGGAGCGCACGTTGGCGGACACGATCGCGTCCTGGTGGGATTCGACGTAGGCGAGGAGTTCGCGGGTGTCCCAGCCGGCGTGGATGTGCGCGCCGGAGTCGGTGAGCTCTTCGGGGTCGGTGAGGTCGATCGTGCCGAGTTCTACGCCGTAGGCGCCGTGGTCGAACCATTGGTTAAGGATGGCATAGCGTTCCGCGGCGAGTGCGGGGGCGCGGGCGACGACGTCGGCGCCGACGTGCGGCAAGAGGCGGACACCCCGCCGCGAGGCTGCGCGGGTGACCTTCTCGATGTAGTCCGGTTCGGCGTCGGCAATCAGGGCGGGCAGGGACATGACGTTCATGCCGAAGCGCGCGCATTCGGAGATGAGCCCGAGGGCGACGTTGGTGGTGTGGACTTCCTGAGGGGTGGCCTGGTACCACAGGTGATGTCGCGCCCAGGGGCCGGGAACGCGCGGCGCGCGGTACAGCGGCGAGGCCGTTGGAGAACCCTGGTTGGATGCAATCACGTGTTCCATTGTGCCACAGCGGGTAAGGTGAGGGCGTGAGTTATTCTTCTATCGATACCCAGCGCTGGGCGCACGAACCCTCGAAGAATCCGTCCCGCACCGACTTCGAGCGCGATCGGGCCCGGGTGCTGCATTCCTCGGCGCTGCGGCGGCTGGGTGCGAAGACCCAGGTGCTCGGCCCTGAGTCGGACGACTTCATCCGCACCCGCCTCACCCATTCTCTCGAGGTGGCCCAGGTGGGGCGGAGCCTGGCGAAGAACCTCGGCGCGGACCAGGACCTGGTGGAGGCCGCCTGCCTGTGCCACGACATCGGCCACCCGCCCTTCGGCCACAACGGCGAGCACACGCTCAACGACATCTGCGCCGGCATCGGCGGTTTCGAGGGCAACGCCCAGACCTTGCGCGTCATTACGCGGCTCGAGCCGAAGCGTTTTCACGACGACGACCGCCCGGCCGGCCTTAACCTCACGCGCGCCACGATCGACGCCACGATCAAGTACCCCTGGCCGCTCTTCGGCGGGCCCGCTGGGAGCCTGAGCCCCAAGTTCGGCTACTACGCCGACGACGAGCCCGTGTTCGCGTGGGTGCGCGGGGGCGAGGAGGGCCGGTGTGCCGAGGCGCAGATGATGGACCTGTCCGACGACATCGCCTACTCCGTCCACGACATCGAGGATGCGATCGTGCGCGGTAAGCTCGACCCTTCGGCGTTGCAGGCGGACCGGACGCGGCAGGTCGACGACGTCGTCGCCGCAACCACCCTGTGGTACGGCACGGCGATTTCGGCTGACGAGCTGGTGGCCGCCTCCCAACGCTTGTTTGCCATGAAATCCTGGCCCGCGAGCTACGAGGGCACGCTACGCGACCTGGCCCGCCTCAAGGATCTTACCTCGGATTTGATCGGGCGCTTCGTGTCGGCTGTGTGTAGCGTGAGCCTGGAGGCGAGCGGCGGGGAGCCGATCTACCGCCACGCTGCGGGCCTCACCGTGCCGCGCGAGACCCTGGCCGAGATCACGTTCCTCAAGGGCCTGGCCGTCCACTACGTCATGGCCCCGCGCGAGTTCGAACCGGTCTACTACGAGCAGCGCACCTTGCTCATGGACCTCGTGGACGCGATCACGGAAAATCCGCAGGAACGCCTCGAGCGGCAGTTCCTCGACCAGTGGTGCGAGGCGGCGGGGGAGGACGCGAAGCTGCGGGTGGTCGTCGACCAGATTGCCTCCCTCACCGACCAGTCGGCCCGCCTGTGGCACGCCCGGTTCTGCGGGATGCTGAGGAATTAGTTATCCACCGGGCGCGCTCGCGGGGGCGAAACCCGCGAGCCGGGGCACTCGGGCGCGCAGGGGCGGTCGCTTGCCGCTAAGATGGGGGCGTGGCTGGGCTGATCAAACGGGAGAGTATCGATGAGGTGCGCTATCGCGCGCGTATCGAGGACGTGGTCGGCCAGTATGTGACGCTCAAGAGCGCCGGGGTGGGCTCGATGAAGGGGCTGTGCCCGTTCCATGACGAAAAGACGCCCTCGTTTAACGTGCGCCCGCACGTGGGCCGTTGGCACTGCTTCGGGTGCGGCGAGGGCGGGGACGCGATCTCGTTCATCGAGAAGATCGAACACATTTCGTTTGTGGAGGCTGTCGAGCACCTCGCGGAGAAGTTTGGGGTGGCCCTGCAATATGAGGAGGGCGCACCGGTTCAGCGCGGTCCGCGCGACGTGACGCGGGCCCGGCTCATCGACGCCCACCGCGTGGCCGAGGACTTCTATGTCAAGCAGCTCCACACGCCCGAGGGCGCGCAGGCGCGCGAGCTGCTCGAGGGGCGCGGCTTTGACGCGGAGGCGATCGCGTACTTCCGCGTGGGCTACTCGCCCAATTCGTGGGACGCGATGCTGTCCGAGCTGCGTCGCAAGGGCTTTACGGAAAAGGAGATCGCGGCGTCGGGACTGGTCACGGCTGGAAGCCGCGGGCACTACGACCGCTTCCGCAACCGGGTGATGTGGCCGATCCACTCGATCACGGGCGAGCCAATCGGGTTCGGCGCCCGCAAGCTGGGGGACGAGGAGGGGCCCAAGTACCTCAACACCCCCGAAACGATGATCTACAAGAAGTCCCAGGTGCTCTACGGGCTGGACCTGGCGAAGAAGGACGTTGCGAAGGACCGGCGGATCGTGGTGGTCGAGGGGTATACGGACGTCATGGCCGCCCACCTCGCCGGCGTTCCGCACGCTGTGGCCACCTGCGGCACGGCCTTTGGCGAGGAGCACGTGAAGATCGTGCGCCGGTTGCTGGGGGACTCGGCGAATCCGGCCGCGGGCGTCATCCTGTCCTCGGGCCGGGCGTTCGGTGGGGAGGTCATCTTCACCTTCGACGGCGACGAGGCGGGCCAGAAAGCGGCGCTACGCGCCTTCCACGAAGACCAGAGCTTCGGTGCGCAAACCTTCGTGGCCGTCTCCCCGAACGGGCTCGACCCGTGCGATTACCGCCTTGCCTACGGGGACGAAGCCCTGCGGTACATGATCGACGCGCGCGAGCCGCTCTTCGCCTTCGTGTTGCGCTCGCTACTTGCCGGCCTGCCGCTCAATACCGCCGAGGGCCGCACGGCCGGACTGCGCACTACCGCGCCCGTGGTCGCCTCGATCCGGGACAGGGTGTTGCGTGCGGAGTACGTGCGGGAGCTCGCCGGCTACCTGGGGATGGACGAGCGGATCGTAGCTCAGGGTGTGCGTTCTGCGCCGCATGCGCCGGTGCCCGAATACGAGGAGGTGCTCCCGCCGATGCCGAGCGCGCTCCCCCCGCGCCACCGGATCCGCGACCCGCTCGAGCGGATCGAGCGCCAGGCCCTCGAGGTCATGCTGCAACTGCCCGGGCTCGCCCGCGCAGCCAACGCCCAGGAGCTCCCCGCGCGCACTTTCACCGTCCCCACCCACCAGGCGGTTCACGACGCGATCCGGGCGGCAGGCGGCGTCTTTATCTACGACGAACGCCTAGCCCAGCTACGCGAGCAGGGCGATGCGGCACCCGAGGAGCGGGCGGCCGCGTGGTACGTGGACCAGGTGATGGAGCACGCGGACGGCGTCGTCGCCCAGGCGGTCACCCAGCTGTCCGTGGAACCGCTACCCGAGGCGGGGGATCAGTGGCCGTACGTGCGAGGGATCATGATGTCGCTCATCCGGCAGGGCATTACGCGGCAGATCGCGGAGGTGCGCGGCCAGATGCGCAGAACCGCCCCCGATTCCCCCGATCAGGACGTGCTGTTCGCGCGCCTGATCGAACTGGAGAATCAGAGGCGGGCCTTCGACGAAACCGACACCTAGGCGGTTAGCGCTCCTCGTAGTTCTTGGCGAGGGCCTCGACCTTGGCCACAAGCTCGCTGACGTCGGCGCCCTGGCCGGCACGCATGCCGAGCAGGAACAGGGTCATCGGCGCGCCGGGGCGGGAGGGGCCGTGCGCGATCGTGCTCACCAGGTCGAGCAGCTCGTCGCGGTGGGTGTTGATGAGGGCGGGGTCGGCGTCGACCTCGGTGGCGACGGCGTCGAGCCACTTGCCCATGATCGCCATCTTGGTTGCTTCATCAGTCATGACTGATCCTTTCTTTCGTTTTCTTCTCGCGGTGCTTGTCATGGATAAAGGAGACGAGGACGGCCAGGAGGTAGAGCCCGATGAGCACGAACGCCTGGATTGTCATCGGCCAGGGGGAGGGTAGCGGGTTGGCGATCGCGGCGAAGACAAAGCAGAGCACCACGGCCCAGCGCCAGTGCCGTAGCATCGGCTTCCACCCGAGGATTCCAAGAAAGTTGAGCGCCACCAGCACCTCCGGTGCCAGGAAGGACAGGCCGAAGGCCATGACCAGACGCATGTAGAACGTCACGTACGTGGTGGCCCGGAGCAGACTGGCGGAGTTTTCGGGGTTGAAGCTGGTGAGGATATCCACCGCAAGGGGCGCCATCCGCATGCCGGAGACGACGCCCGCGGCGAACAGGATGACGCCCGCGAACCCGAAGGCGAGCACGTGGATCTTCTCGCGGCGCTTGAGGCCGGGGGAAATGAAGGCGAAGATCTGGTAGACCCACCACGGGCTCGTGATGATCGTGCCAATCCAGATCGACACCTTCAGCTTCAGGTCAAAGGCCGCGCCGATCGTGTCGAAGTTGAGCAGGGCCTGCTGCTTCGTGATTTCGGCGAGCGGCGCCGTGATATAGTCCATGACCGGCCCGTACAGGTACCAGCCGGCAATCGAACCGATCCCGATGCCGAGCAGTGCCCACATGAGCCGTTTGCGCAGCTCGCGCAGGTGTTCGCGGATCGGCATGATCCCTTCGGGATTCTTGCGTCTACGGGCGCTCACTGATTTTGCTGGCTATCCGCCTGGCCCTCAAGGCCCGTGGGGAAGGGCGGGTTCTGCGGGTAGGGCTGCTGGGGTAGCGCCTGGCCGGGGATCTGCTCGCCGGGCGCGTAACCGTCCTGCTGCGGTGCCTGGCCGGGCTGCGGTGCCTGACTAGGCTGGGGGTAGGGCGGCTGGCCGGGCTGCTGGTACTGCTGGCCCTGATACGGTTGCTGGCCCTGGTAGGGCTGCTGGTAGGGCTGGCCCTGCGGCGGGATCTGCTTCGGCTCGTCGTCTTGCAGCTCGCGCAGTTCCTTCTTCATCACCTTGGCCGACTGGCCGAGCGAGCGCGCGATGTCAGGCAGTTTCGCGGTTCCGAAAATGATGAGCAAGACGATGACGAGGATGAGGATGTGGGTCGGCTTCATAGAGCTTCCTTTCCGATGACCAGGGACACCAGTGTAGCGAATGGTCTTTAGTTCTTTTTCTGATTGAGCGAGTTGGTTTGCTGCATCCACGCTTGCATTTCTTCGTGGACGGCTTCGCGGATCATCTGGCGAGGGTCGAGGTCGCGCATGTCGAAGGCGGACAGGTCAAGGTCGGATAGCCCCGCCGACTTTAGGTCCGCCGAGGTCTCCTCGCGCACCCGCGCCGAGAAGCCCTTGGCCGCGTCGATGGCTTTGCGCAGGCCGCGCAGGGCGCTGATGATCGCCTCGGGCCCGAGCACGATCACGGCCACCACGAGGATGATGAGGAACTCCCCTCCAGAGATCCCGAAAAACTCCATGCCCCGATCCTATCGTCTCGTTCGGCGATTGTCCGGGTCGGCGTGGGCGCGGGGGACGGCGTCGTTGTAGAGTGAGCCAGTAACATCAGGAGGTAGGATGACGACGCCGTGGCAGGACTCGCTACCAGAGCGCAAGATGCGTTCGGTGCAGCTCGCAACAGCCTTGTATTCGTTAGCGCGCTTCTATGTGGAGGCGCCGAATCACGACGTGGTGGGCCGGTTTTCGGACTCAGCGATGGTGCAGACGTGGCCACTTCGCGACCCGCAATCGCTAGTGGCGCTGGCTGAGATAGGGCAGGCCGGCGAGAGCGTCTACGTGCTCAACGCCGAGTTCAACTCGCTGATTGGGCCGTCGGGTTCTTTGCGGATGGCGGAGTCGGAGTTCACGGGCGAGGACCCGCTGCCGCTCGTGCAGGAGCTTGCCGAGCAGTACGGTGCGGCGGGGTATGCCTCGCAGAAGACCGAGAGCTATCCGCGTGACCACGTGGCCGTGGAACTGGCCTTCCTCGCCCACCTCGTGATCGGCTCGGCCGATGGCGAGAAGGACGCGGAAATTCGTCGGTTCCGCGGCGAGCACCTCGACAGGTTTGTTCCCGAGCTCCTCGAGGAGCTCGAGGCACAGGCGACGACCGCGACGTACCGCGGCGTCGTCGCCCTGACCCGCGCCGCTCTGGCCGGCGTGGAGGAGCTGACGGGTGCCGATGGCTGACAACGTCGGCGCGTTGCTGCGTTGGCTGCACGCCCACGACCTGCCCAAGGAGGTCGTGGTGGTGTGCGAGCACACGGTGGCGCCCAAGCTGGGGCGGGGCCGCCAGCTGGTGGTGTGGGACGGGTGCCTGAAGGATTCCTCAATTGGAGTGCCGGCCCAGTTGCTGGCGCTGGGGATTGCGAAGGTCAGCGTACTGCCCTGCCCGGTCGACCCGGCGGGCGTGGGCGCGCAAGTGGCGAGGTGGCAGTCGCTGACACCGGGGCTCGTGGGCGAGGCAGAGGTTAAGCGGGCGATCTGGCCCGGACCCGAACCTTTGCACCTTGGGAAGATCGCGATGCCGCGGCGCGTGCTGCTGGGCCTCGGCCTGCGCGACGCCCAACCGATCCCCCTCAAGGCAGACGACACCACGCGCACACTCGCCGCGATCGAGCTGCTCACCGAACGCGGGCAGATCGGCAGGGGAGAAGGACTTCAGGCACAGCTGGGCGGCGTGCGGCTGGGGGTGACCGGATGCACGGCGTGTGGCGTGTGCGTGCAGGCGTGCCCCACGGGCGCCCTCGAACTGCGTCACCGCGCGGGTGGATCCGAGCTGTGGCAGCACTCCGAACTGTGCCGGGGTGAGCAGCAGTGCGTGAGCCTGTGCCCGGTGCACGCCGTGTGGGTGCAGGGCCCGATGCGGCTCGGCGACCTGCTCGACGAACCCGAACGCCGGCTCGCCGCAGTAGCCAGCGCACGCTGCGCCCGGTGCGGGGCCGCCCACCCGGCCGAGGAAGGCGAGCTGTGCCAAGTGTGCGCCTATCGAGCGGCGAACCCCTTCGGCTCGATGATGCCGCCGGGTCATGCGGTTCCCGGGCAGGCGGCTCCCGAGCAGGCGGGGAGGCTCGGGCCCGCATAGCCGGAGTCGCCGGTGCCGGGGTGACCGGCGGAAATGTCGTTTTGGCGGTGGCCGCTGGTACACTTACGGGGCAAGCCCCCATAGCTCAGATGGTTAGAGCAGGGAACTCATAATTCTTTGGTCCCGGGTTCAAGTCCTGGTGGGGGCACCAGTGTGCCGGGCGGACGTTGTCGTGGCATGCAAGGCGAAGCGCGGCGTCGAGCCGGGTATGCCCGGTACCCACGTCTGCCTGTGGATAACGAAAGCACGGCCGTCGGCCCCGGGGATAAGTTGGCTTCATGAAGAAGCGAATTTTTGCGATGGCTATGACTGCCGCCGTGCTGGCCAGCGGGCTGGCCGGGTGTACCACCAAGGAGACGGCGCCGGCCGAAACAACTTCCACTGGCACTTCCACTGGCACTGCCACCGCCGAGCCCTCTAGCACCTACACGATCCCGCCGCGCCCGGCGATGGAGGCACCGGCGGAGCCGGAGTTGACCGGCGTCGACATAGAAAATGCATACGTTCTTGCGAAGTATTACTTCGAGCTTTATCAGTACGTTGTAGCTACGGGGGACACGACTAACTGGCAGAAGTATGCTCATCCAGAATGCGACTACTGTGCCAAGGTTCAGGCTAATGCCGAGAAAGATAACGAAATTGGGGCATGGTCTGACGTCCACTTTGGGATCCTGAACTCTGAACGTTTCTATTCCACTGGGGATATCGACTTCAGGATTGACTTCCTGATTGAACGTGGTGAAATCACTTACTACACGGATGACGAAGCCAAAAAGGTCGATCCGGGCCAGAATACGTTAGTAATTGGCCTTAAGGCGGAAGGCGATTCACTGCTCGTTCGTTCCTTCGACATCATTGGTTCTTCTTACTTCGGTGAGGAGCAATTGCCGTGAACGTGAACGTCTTGGCACTGGCATCGATCCTGCTAACCGGCGTCGTTACACCCGACGGCACCACAGTTGACTGGGGTATTGACGCTGGTGGTGGGGCGATCAATATCGATGCCTCGAACACGCGATGGGATGAAACCGTTGGGTCTAACGGCGGACAGTCGGGCGTGCCGGCCACCGGCGTCGGGCACGGCTCCGGCGTTGACACGAGCAAGCTGCAGGCGCTAACGGTGGACGAGATGTGCGACCAGGGATACTGGTCGAATACGGGGGCGTCGTACTTTGAGTCGGGGCGGATGTCGGGCCCGCTGGCGGAGTACTGCCTGTATCGCACGCCGAAGGAGCCGGGCGAGGCGGGGGAGTCTGATGCGGCGGCGCCGGCCCCGCAGATGACCGTGGCTGACCTGGGCTATTACATTCAGGCCAACGCGCAGACGATTATCGATGGCGGCGTTATGTCCTTGCAGCCGGCGTCGGGCCAGGTGGTCATCAACAAGCCGGTTTACTTTGCCTCGTCGGCGGCGCACTACACGACGTCGGTGACCGTGCTGGGCACGCAGGTGGAGCTGGCGTTCACGCCGTCGTCGTATGAGTGGCTGCCGGGCGATGAGTCCAGCTTCGTGACCTCCGACCCGGGCGGGACGTACCCGGACGGCGGCGTCACCTACACCTACACCCAGCCGGGCGCGTATACGCCGAGCGTGCGCGTGGGGTGGGAGGTGCTGATCCGCGTGGCGGGCTCGCCGGGATGGTACCCGGTTCCCGGCCAGGCGCTCACCACCGTGACCTCCGAGCCGCTCACGGCCGTGGAGGCAGAGGCGGTGCTCACGGCGAATCGCTAGCCGCGGCGTCTCTCCAGTAGGCTGGGCACAAACCCCAGCGGAAGGAAGCCGATGTCGAACGACGAGCGATCCGAAGACCAAACCCAGGAGCCCACGAACAAATACGGGCTCAGTGACGAGGACATGGCCACGCTCATGCGCGCCCGCAAGCGCTATTTTGCGCTCGCGATCGTGGGCGGGATCGTCCTCGCGGTCATGGGGTATTTCGCCGCGCAGAACATCAGCGGCGGCGCGGCAGCGTGGGAGGCCATGAATGTTTGGCCGCTCTAAGCTACCCCGCTACCTAGCGGATGAGAACGGCATGCCGGCAGCCGCCACGCCCGTCGAGCCGGAAGTCGAGGGCACGTGGATCGGCGGTTGGGACGGCTACCTCGGCGTGATCCCGGCCGAGGGGGAGCGGGCCACCTTCGTGTGGTCGGACTTCGAAACCGGCACTTGGGATGATGACACGAACACGCTCACCCTCACCTTCGTCGACCCCCGCACGCCGCCCCTGTCCTTCCTCATTCCGCGCGAGGCCGACGGGCTCGCCATCATGATGATCCGCGAACGCATCGACCGCTCGATCGTCTTCACACAGGTCGCCGAGCTGCCGAGCGGCGCCGTGGCACGCGGTCAGGTGCGGCGCAACCCGGACGACTCGCTTTTCACTCAGATCATCGTCGACTCCGACATCACCGAGGCTGACCGCCTCGCCCTCGACGTGTTCGACACCGAGCTGCGCGAGGCCGTCGGCATCGACTAGCGCCCGCGATTCCTGGGCGTGCCGCGGCCGCTCCGGCGTCGTGCCAACGACGCCGGCCCACCCGCCTAGCCTGCGCTTGTGCAGAAACACACAATGCTCGAAAACGGCCCTTTCGGATTTCACTTTCGCAGGTGGTTGTGGTTAAAGTATTCACGTTGCTTTCCCGCGTAGCTCAATGGCAGAGCATTCGACTGTTAATCGAAGGGTTGTTGGTTCGAGTCCAACCGCGGGAGCCATACAAAACCCCGGAATCTCAACGAAAAGTGAGAAACCGGGGTTAGCTTTTGCCCCGCGGAGTAACTCGGGAGTAACTAACCCCCTCAATCGTGACCGCTATCGTCAGCGCCGCCCGGCTCGCCCTCGTGCTCGCCCTCGACGCCGCCGGCGGCTGCCACCCAGCCGTCCCCTCGCGCGCCAGGCGAAAGTGAGACAATACGTCCATGACGTACCGAGACATCCGTGTAGTTGGCGACCCCGTCCTGCGCACCCCGTGCGAACCGATCCGGGAGGTCACCCCTGGCATCAAGCAGCTGGTGGAGGACCTGCTGGAGAATGTGAACGAGGACGGCCGCGCTGGCCTGGCCGCGAACCAGATCGGCGTGTCCTTCCGCGCCTTCTCCTGGAACATCGAGGGCGAGCTGGGGTACATCCTTAACCCGACGATCGTGAAGCTGTCCGAGGAGATCCAGGACGGTGACGAGGGCTGCCTTTCCGTCCCCGACCTGTGGTTCCACGCCAAGCGTGCCATGTACGCCCGAGCGGAAGGCACGGACCTGGATGGGAAGAAAGTGGTGGTGGAGGGCCGCGAGATCTGGGCGCGCCTCATCCAGCACGAGATCGACCACCTCGACGGCCACCTTTTCATCGACCGGCTCGAGCGCCACCTGCGCCGTGAGGCCTTCCGCAAGCTCAGGGAAATGCAATGAGAAGAGCCCTTGTGCTCGCGGGCGCGTCCGGTTTCATCGGTTCGCGCCTGGTGGATGCCGCCGTCGCGAGCGGGTATGAGGTGCGCCAACTGTTGCGCACGCCGGGCCGTCAAGCTCCAGCCGGCGTCACGCAGTTTACGTGGGACCCGGCGGCCGGCACGATCGATGACGCCGCCCTCGCCGGTGCCTACGGCATCATCTGCCTCAACGGTGCGGGACTGCTCTCGCGCCCGTGGACCGATTCGTACAAGCGGGCGCTGTGGGAATCGCGGCTGGGTTCGGTCGAGACCCTGGTGAGTGCCATGGGCTCCCACCGGCCGCAGGTCTTCCTCGCCGGTTCGGCGATCGGATACTACGGCCCGGACCGCGGGGATGAGGTCCTCACGGAGAGCTCGGCGGCCGGGTCGGGTTTCCTCGCGGAGCTGTGCGAGGCCTGGGAGGCGGCGTCGTCGGCGGCGGAAAACCTGGGCGTGCGGACGGTACAGTTGCGCACAGGCCTGGTCATGGGCGCGGACGGCGGCATGCTCGGGATCCTGCAACATCTGTACCGGGCGGGCATGGGCGCGCGGCTGGGGGATGGCTCGGCGTGGATGTCGGCCATCGCCCGCGACGACTACGTCCGCGCGCTCCTTTTCCTCCTTACCCGCGACGTGTCCGGGCCAGTCAACATGGTCGGGCCCGAGCCGGTCCGTAACGCGCACTGGCACGAGGCTCTCGCCCGCCACTTCCACCGGCCGGGCTTCCTTTCAGTCCCGACGCCGGCGCTCCGGCTTGCGGGGGAGATGGCGCGCGAGGCGGTGCTCGCTTCCCAGCGCGTCTACCCTCAGGAGCTCACCGACCACGGCTTTACCTTCCTCGCGCCAACCATTGAGGAGATCTTCGCCCGCGAGCTTCCACTGGAGTGACTTTCGCCCGGTCGTGTGGCATCCTTGAACTAACGAACCTCGCTTGCGTGTCAAGGGGAATTTCACCCAAGCAGGAGGTTACGGTGAACAACAAAGCCACACGTGGCGTCATATTTATTCATTCAGTGACACCGGCTGTTCAACCTCACGTTGAATGGGCGGTCACAAGCGTGCTTGGATACCCTGTGCATTTCGAGTGGACCAAGCAGCCGGCTCTGCCCAACATGAACCGCGGCGAGGTGTCGTGGGCAGGGGAGTCCGGCACGGGCGCGCAGCTCGCTTCGGCCCTTGGCGGCTGGGAGCACCTGCGCTTTGAGGTGACCGAGGAGCCGACGTCGGTCAGCGACGGCGGCCGGTGGTCCTGCACGCCCGGACTCGGCATCTTCTACGCTCAGACCGACCTGCTCGGCAACGTCGTCGTCCCTGAGAACCGCATCCGCGCGGCGATTGAGGACTCGAACGGCGACGCCGAGGAGCTGCGCCGCCTCCTCGACGTCGCCCTCGGTCAGGCCTGGGACGACGAGCTCGAAGTCTTCCGTTACGCCGGCGCGGGCGCTCCCGTGCGCTGGCTGCACCGGGTCGGTTAGGCCCGCCGCCCCTGCCGTGGGCCTGCTCCGGCTTTACTTGAAAAGGTTGGCCAGGTCCTCCATGGCGGCGGCGAGGTCCTCGGCGTCGTCGGCCGCGTCCTCCTGCGCGTTTTCGACGACGCCGTCCGCGCCCGCACCACCGCCGGCCTCGGTTTCGTCCGGCTCGGCTCCGCCCGCAAGCCCGACCTCCTCGGCGTAATCGGCCGGCAAGTCCGTCAGCACGTGAGCCAGCAGGTCGTCGAGCGTCGTGGAGGCGCAGATGTCGGCGTCGTTAATCTGGACCTTCGCCAGCTTCTCGAGCCCGGCGGCAAGCGCCCAAATGGAGACCTGGTCGAGTTCGAGGTCCTCGGAAAGGCGCGCGCCCGGGGCGATCTCAGATGTTGGGATTTCGGGGGCGACGTCGGCCAACACCACGCGGGCGCGTGCGAGCGCAAGGTCTTCGCGGGACACCATGTTCACTCCTTGGATGAAGCCGACAGCCGATCGGTAACAGAATCAGCTAGGCTAAGAGTATGGCATTTCTAGATCTCATGCGTAGGTTCGTCAACGCGTCCCACGAGGACGAGGAACCGGGCATCATTGCCGAAGCGCTCGAATTGCGCGACAAACTGGCGGAGGATCCCAACGATGTGGTTTCGTTCGACGAGCTCGCAGACCTCATCAAGGGCTTCGCGGTCTCCGAAGAACCCGCCGATCCGCTCACGGGCGACTCGAGCGAGGCGGACCCGGAGTTGGTGCTCTGGGCACTAAGCGAGGAGATCGGCTCGGATTCGCGGGCCTGGTACCCGCTCATTCAGCTCGCCCGGCTCTCCGGTCCCGAGGACCCGGAGGCGGCCCAGCGTTACCTTGAGACGGCGGCGGACCGGGAAGAAACCGGAATCGCGCTCGCTGAAGGCATCAAGCTCCTACGCGAAACCGGCCAGAACGAGGCGGCGATCCAGCTCGGACTCGGCCGTTGGAAGCCCGCCGAGCAGGTGCTGGGCGTGGCCGAGGAACTCGTGAGCGCGGCGCTCGCAGCCAACAAGATCGATGAGGCCCGCTCTTACGTCCGGATTCTCAAAGAATCGGGCCAGGTCGGCGAACTCGTGGACGATCTGGAAATCGCGATTGCAACGAGGAAGGCGAAAAATGGCGACGTACGTTGAACTTCACCCGCAAGACCCACAGCCCCGGCTCGTGGCGAAGGTGGTTGACCGGCTCCGGCGCGGCGAGGTGATCGCCCTGCCCACCGACTCGGGGTACGCGATCGCCTGCACCCTGGCCAACAAGGAGGGCCTCGACCGCA
The DNA here is from genome assembly GCF_001469025.1 of Trueperella bernardiae. GTDB lineage: Bacteria > Actinomycetota > Actinomycetes > Actinomycetales > Actinomycetaceae > Trueperella > Trueperella bernardiae. The sequence goes on from NZ_LNIZ01000001.1 coordinate 166,028, forward strand.
TCCGTACAATCCGCCAGGTCGGCTCCAAGCACCACTTCACGCTGCTGTGCGCGAACTTCGCCCAGCTGGGGCACTTCGTCATCATCGACAACGTTTTCTTCCGGCTGGTCAAGTCGCTCACGCCCGGCCCGTATACCTTCATCCTCAAGGGCACGAAGGACGTGCCGCGCATGACGTTGAACCCGAAGAAGCACACGGTGGGCGTGCGCATCCCAGACCACCGGATCGTCCAGGCGATCCTGTCCGAACTCGGTGAACCGCTGCTGTCCTCCACCCTCATCGTGCCGGGCGAGGAGGAGCCCCTCGAGGAGGGCTGGGTGGTCGATGACCGCCTGGGCAACGCGGTCGACGTCGTGGTGGACGGCCCGGTCGGCCGCGGCCCCACTACAGTGGTGGACCTGTCCAGCGGTGAAGCCGTCATCGCGCGCGAAGGCGCCGGCGACCTGTCGATGTTTGACGTCTCATGATCAAAGCCGTTCTCTTCGACCTCGACGGAACGCTGACCGACTCCGCGCCCGTCGTCACCTCCACCCTCGCCGCCACAATGAAGGCGCTCGCTGGCGTCGACCTCCCGCTCGAGGCGTTCCGCAAGTACCTCGGCCCGCCGCTCAAGGCCAGCTTCGGCGACCTCGGCGTGCCCGCCGACCAGGTTCAGGACTACATCGACGAATACCGGCGCCGCTACTCGGCCGTAGGCAACGACGTCGACCTCTTCGCCGGCACGCGCGAACTACTCGAGCGCCTTCACGACGACGGCTTTGCGCTCGGCCTTGCCACCTCCAAGTTCCAGCGCAGCGCCCGTGGCGTGTGCGAGCACCTCGGCATCGCCCACCTCTTCACCGCGGTGTGCGGGGATACCACCGAAAAGAACCTCTTCGGCAAGGCCGAGGTGGTCCAATCCGCGCTCAACGAGCTACGCGCCAAGGGCGTCCTCGCCGCCGGTGCCGGGCAGCTCACGGGCTCGGCCGAAGTGCCAGCGAGCTCGCCCACGTCGGGCCCGTGGCGCGACGACGTCATCATGGTGGGCGACCGCATCTACGACATCGAGGGCGCGGGCGTCCACGGCGTGCGGACCATCCTGGTCGAATGGGCCGACTCGTGGCCCGAGGAGCGCGAGCTCGCCTGGGCCACGGTCTCCACCCCGCACGAGCTACGCGAACTACTCCTCGATACCCGGGCGAACGGCTTCTAGGCCGCCCTACTCCTCCGGCCCGCTGAACTGCGACTGGTACAGATCGTAGTAGGCGCCGTGGTGCGCGAGCAGTTCCTCGTGTGTGCCCTGCTCCACCACGTCGCCGTCAACCATGACGATGATGAGGTCGGCGTCGCGAATTGTGGATAGACGGTGGGCGATGACGAACGACGTGCGCCCCTCGCGCAGCTCGCCCATGGCGCGCTGGACCAGCATCTCTGTGCGGGTGTCCACCGACGATGTGGCCTCGTCAAGGATGAGCACGGCCGGGTCGGAAAGATAGGCGCGGGCGATCGTGATGAGCTGCTTCTCGCCAGCGGAGATGTTGCCGCCCTCGTCGTCGATGATCGTGTCATAGCCCTCAGGTAGCTGGCGCACCAGGCGGTCCACGCCCGTGGCCTTCGCCGCCGCGACGACCTCGTCGTGGGTGGCGCCCTCCTTGCCAAACGCGATGTTTTCCTCAATCGTGCCCTCGAACAGCCACGTGTCCTGCAATACCATGCCGATTTGGGAGCGCAGCGAATCCTTGGAAAAGTCGCGGGTGGACACGCCGTCGAGCGCGATCCGGCCCCCGTTGATTTCATAGAAGCGCATGAGCAGGTTGACCAGCGTGGTCTTGCCCGCGCCCGTGGGACCCACGATCGCCACCTGATCCCCGCGATGCACGTCCAGCGACAGGCCGTTGATCACTGGGATGCCCTCCTCGTAGGAGAACTCCACGCTCTCGAACGTGATGTGGCCATGGAATTTGTCAGCAGGAATGAGGTCGTGGAAATCGACGGCGGCGTCATGGTCCATCTCCTCGCTGTCGAGGAAGTCGAAGATGCGCTCGCCCGAGGCGGCACCCGACTGCAGCATCGCCGTCATGGACGCGAGCGTAGAGACCGGCTGACTGAGCTGGCGGCTGTACTGGATGAACGCCTGCAGGCCGCCGATCGTTAGCTGGCCGTTGATCACCTGGAACCCGCCCCACACCGCGATGATGACAAAGCCGAGGTTGGACACGAAACCCATGATCGGCTGGGAGAGTTGGGAAAGAAACTGGCCCTTGTAGCCCGCCTCGTACAGGCCGTGGTTGGCCTTGTCGAAGATGCGCTCGAAGTCGTCCTGGAGGCCGTAGGCGCTCACCACGTCGAAGCCCGTGAAGGATTCCTCCACGATGGCCGATACCTCGCCCGTCTTCGCCCACTGGGCGCGGAACTCTGGCCGGGCCTTCTTGAGGATGACGAGCAGAGCGACGACGCCAAGCGGCATGACGAACAGGGCGGCCACGGTCAGCCGCGGCGAAACCCAAATCATCATCGCCACGATGCCGATCAGCAGGTAGACCGACTGGATCACCTGGTTGAGGGTCTGCATGAGGGTTTGGGTGATGTTGTCGATGTCATTCGTGACGCGGGAGAGGAGGTCGCCGCGCTGCTGCTTATCCAGCCATGACAGGGATAGCGCGTCGATCTTGGCCTGTGCGTCGTGGCGGAGCTTGTAGCCCAGGTCCTGGACCGTGTAGCGGATAATGTAGCCCGCGGCGAAGTTCGTGATGCCTGAGACCGCGTACAGCCCGACGACGAAAAGCAACACCCGCGCAAGCTTGGAAAAGTCCACGCCGCTTCCGGAGATGCCATCGACGACCACGTTCGTGGCGTCGCCCAAGAACTTCGGCGCGAGCACGCTGCCGCCCGCCGCGAACAACATGAGGACGGCGATGCCGAACACGCGCAGCCGCTCGGTCCGCAGCATGCGGAGCAGGCGCTTCAGCGCTCCCTTCGTGTCGCGAGTCTCGGTCGAATACGGGTTCGCCCCGTGAGGTCCGCCCCTCATCGTGCCTCCTCCGCGGTCAGCTGCGACGCGACGATCTCTTGGTACGTTTCGCAGGAATCAAGTAGCTCATGGTGGGTGCCCACTCCGACGATGTGGCCGTGGTCGAGCACGTGGATGTGGGTGGCCTGGCGGATGGTCGACACGCGCTGGGCAATGATGAACACCGCAACGTCACCAATGAAGGCGCGCAAGCCGCGCCGCAGCCGCGCGTCGGTCTGGTAGTCGAGCGCTGAGAAGGAATCGTCGAAGATCAGCAGGTCAGCCTGCCGGCGGCCCTGTGCGTCCGGCAGGCACCGGTAGATCGCACGAGCGATCGTCAGGCGCTGGCGCTGGCCGCCGGAGAAGTTTTTACCGCCCGATTCGACACTGGACTCAATCCCGCCCTCCAGCTCGCTCACAAAGTCCCACGCCTGAGCCGCGCGCAGGGCAAGGACCACCCGGTCGGCGTCGTAGGGCGCGTGCTCGTCGGGCGAACCGGCCACATTCGTGGCGATTGTGCCGGAGAAAAGGAAGGCATGCTGGGGGACGAGCGCGATGCGGGCGCGCAACTCCTGCGGGTCGACGTCGGTAACAGACACGCCGCCGGCACGGACCTCGCCCGAAGTGGCGTCAATGAGCCGGGGGAGGAGCTTGATGATCGAGGACTTGCCCGAACCGGTGGAGCCGATGAGCGCCACCTGTGTGCCGGGGGCGAAGGTCATCGAGATGTCGGAGAGGACCGGCTCCTCGGCGCCGGGGTAGCGCAGACCGGCGTGGTCAAGTTCGAACGTGAGCGGGCCCTCGGGCAACGCCACGGGATCGGCCGGGGCCTGGATAGCGGGCACGACGTCGAAGATCTGCTGGAGACGCTTGGCCGAGACCTCGCCGCGCGGGAACAGCATGACCATCATGCCCGACAACATCACCGACATCATGATCATCATAAGGTAGGAGATATAGGCGGTCAGCGCGCCGACCTGCATGGCGCCCTGCGAAATGAGGTGGGCGGCGAACCAGACCACGGCCGCGGACGAGATGCCGATGATGATTGACGCCGCCGGCATGAGGAACGCCCACAGCACACCGATCTCCAGCCAGATCTTGCGAAGCTTGTGGTTGGCGTCGTCGAACTTGGCACGGATCGTATCCTGACGGACGAAGGCGCGGATCACGCGCACGCCCGTCAACTGCTCACGCAACAAGGTGTTGATCCGGTCGATGCGTTCCTGCTGGACCGTGTAGCGCGGCGCGAGCGCCCGCATAACGAAGAAAATGAGCAGGCCAAGTAGCGGCACGATGACCACGAGCAGAAGGGAAAGCCGGGCATTTTGTTGGATCGCCATGAACACGCCGCCAAAGCCCATGAGCGGGGACATGATCATGACAGTGAAGGTGAGGAGCACGACGTTTTGCACCTGTGTCACGTCGTTCGACACGCGGGTGATGAGCGTGGGCGCGCCAAACTTGTGCTGGTCGGTGGCGGAATACGACTGCACGTGGCGGAACGCCCGCCCGCGCAGCTCCCGACCAAGCTCCATGGCGGTGCGCGCGCCTAGGTAGATCGCTCCGGCCATTGAGATGATCTGCACGATAGCGATCGCGAGCATCACCCCGCCCACGCGCCAAATGAGGGCCTGATCGTTGCCCAAAATGCCGTCGTCAATAATCTGCGCGTTCAAGGCGGGCAGGACGAGGCTGAGGAGGATCTGCACTACTTGCAGCAGAAAAATAAAGAAGAACGCCGCCTTCTTTCGCTTGAGAAACTCCCAGCTGATGTGGATTAGAGTCACAGCTCTCCTTAGCTCGTACCGTCCATGTCAGACTACAACCACGGTCCGACAACTTTGCTGGATTAATAAATCCAACTGTGCCACACAAAAAAATGGTGCCCCGCGGCGATTAACCGCGAGGCACCGGGGAAATCAGGGCTTAGACAGCCGGCTCGTTCGCCACCGGCTGACCGTCGTCGCCGGCCTCCGGATCAAGGAGCTGGTACTTGTCGATCGCCGCCTGGACCGTGGAACGGTCGACCTCGCCACGGTCGGCCAACGCCTGGAGGGCGCGTACCACCATGGACGCGGAGTCGATGCGGAAGTGACGACGCGCGGCGGCGCGGGTATCGGCGATGCCGAAGCCGTTCGCGCCGAGTGTGTAGTAGGCCTCCGGGACCCACGGGCGGATCGAATCCTGGACCTGCTTCTCCCAATCCGAGGTGGCGATGATCGGACCGTACTCGCCCTCAAGCTTGCGGGTGACGTAGGCCTTCTTAGGTTCCTCGGTGGGGTGCAGGTAGTTGTACTCGTCGACCGCGAGGCCGTCGCGGCGAAGCTCGTACCACGACGTGATCGACCACACGGACGCGGCCACGCCCCAGTCGTCGCGCAGCATCTGGCGGGCCTCACGCGCCCACGGCACACCCACGCCGGAGGCGAAGAGCTGGACCTTCGGGCCCTCGCCTTCGGCCTCGTCAAGCTTGTACATGCCCTTGACGATGCCCTCAACGTCCACGTTCTCCGGCTCGGCCGGCTGGTGGATCGGCTCGTTGTAGATCGTGATGTAGTACATGACGTTCTGGTCGCGCCCATCCGAGCCGTCGCCATACATGCGCACTAGGCCATCACGGAAGATGTGGCTGACCTCGTAGGCGTAGGCCGGGTCGTACTGGATGACAGCCGGGTTCGTCGAAGCGATCACGTGGCTGTGGCCGTCCATGTGCTGCAGGCCCTCGCCCGTCAGCGTGGTGCGGCCGGCGGTGGCGCCCATGATGAAGCCGCGCGTGAGCTGATCGGCGGCGTGCCAGAACTGGTCGCCCGTGCGCTGGAAACCGAACATCGAGTAGAAGATGTAGATCGGAACCATCGGCAGACCGTGGGTGGCGTACGAGGTGCCCACCGCGGTGAACGCCGCGTTCGAGCCAGCCTCCGTGATGCCCGTGTGCATGATCTGGCCCTGCTGGGACTCCTTGTAGTTGAGCAGCAGGTCCGAATCGACCGCGGTGTAGTTCTGGCCGAGGACGTTGAAGATCTTCGCCGAGGGGAAGATAGCGTCCAGGCCGAAGGTGCGGGCTTCGTCGGGGATGATCGGCACGAAGCGGTAGCCGAAGTCCTTGTCTCGCAGCAGGTCCTTGAGCAGGCGGACGAAGGCCATCGTGGTGGCCACCTTCTGCTTGCCCGAACCACCCTTGAGGATGCCCCAATGCTTCTCAGCCGGCAGGGTCACGCCCTGCTCCACCACGCGGCGTTCGGGCAGGTAGCCGCCGAGCTTGCGGCGTTGTTCGTGCATGTACTCCAGAGCCGGGTTCTTCGGCGACGGCTTGAAGTACGGCGCCACGAACGGATCGTCAAGCTGGTCGTCGGCAATATCCAGCTCGAGCGTGTCGCGCAGGAGCTTGAGGTCATCAGAGTTGAGCTTCTTCATCTGATGCGTGGAGTTACGACCGGCGAAGTTCGAGCCGAGCGCGTAGCCCTTGATCGTGTGGGCGAGGATGACCGTGGGCTGGCCCTTGTGCTCGGTGGCAGCCTTGTAAGCCGCGTACACCTTGCGGTAGTCGTGGCCGCCGCGCTTGAGCGCCCAAATCTTCTCATCCGACCAGTCGGCCACCATCGCCTTGGTGCGCGGATCGCGGCCAAAGAAGTGCTCGCGCACGTAGGCGCCGTCGTTGGCCTTGAATGTCTGGTAGTCGCCGTCGAGCGTCTCGTTCATGATGTTGACGAGCGCGCGGTCCTTATCCGCGGTCAGCAGCTCGTCCCACTCGCGGCCCCAGATCACCTTGATGACGTTCCAGCCCGCGCCCTTGAACTGGGCCTCGAGCTCCTGGATGATCTTGCCATTGCCGCGCACCGGGCCGTCGAGGCGCTGAAGGTTGCAGTTGATGACGAACGTGAGGTTGTCAAGGTTCTGGCCGGCGGCCAGGTGGAGCACGCCGCGGGACTCGACCTCGTCCATCTCGCCGTCGCCCATGAACGCCCACACGTGCTGCTGGCTCGTGTCCTTCAGCCCGCGCTCATGCAGGTAGCGGTTGTACCAGGCCTGGTAGATCGCGGAGATCGGGCCAAGGCCGAGTGAGACGGTGGGGAACTCCCAAAAGTCCGGCATCTGGCGTGGGTGCGGGTAGGACGGCAGGCCGCGGCCGCCCGAGCGTCGTGAAGCCTGCTGGCGGAACGAATCGAGGTCCTTCTCCGTGAGGCGGCCCTCGAGGAAGGCGCGCGCGTAGTTACCGGGGGAGGAGTGGCCCTGGAAGAGCACCTGGTCGCCACCGCCCGGGGCGTTCTTGCCGCGGAAGAAGTGGTTGAAGCCCACCTCGTACAGGGTGGCCTGAGCGGCGTAGGAGGAAATGTGGCCGCCGACAGCGATGTCCGGATCCTGCTGCCGGGTCACCATGACGGCCGCGTTCCAGCGGGTCCAGCGGCGGATCTCCTTTTCCAGCGACTCGTCACCGGGGTAGTACGGCTCGTCGTCGATACCGATCGTGTTGACGTACGGGGTCACAATGTTTGGCGGGAGGGAGATGCCCTTGCGGCGGGCGTGGTTCTCCATCGCGGTCAGCAGGTAACGGGTGCGCGGCCCACCCTGGGAATCGATCAGTCCATCGACCGAGTCGATCCATTCTTGGGTTTCTTCGGGGTTGATGTCCGGAACCTGGCTGAGCAAGCCGTTAATGAGAGGCCTCAGGGGCTGTTGACTCACGATTACTCCTCTGTACGATCGATTGCGTCATGCGATACCTCAAGGGTACCGGTTTAGGCCTTAAGACCCCACTAGTTAACGGAAGACAGAACTGGGTGACTGCTCACACGCGCCACGTGGTAAGACGCGGCCACGGTTTAAAGCTGTACTTTCGCCGTCGGCACCTTAGAATTAGACTATTGTTTCAGGGAAGGCGGTAACAGTGTCCGGTCTATCCGGTAAGGAGTTGGGATTCCGGTTGGGGCAACTGATCCAGGAATTCGGCTACGACGACGACGTCGACATGGCTCTTCGCGCCAGCATCGTCCAGGTTACGGGCGAACAGCTTGAGGATGAGGACTACCGCGGGAGCGTGGATGGCGTGATCCTGTGGTGGCGTGCGGACGACGGTGATGTTGACGACCTGACTGACCTTTTCGTTGACTGCACGGGCGGGATTGCCGACGACGACGCGCCCATCTGGCTCCTCGTGCCCGATCAGCGGGCCGATCTGAGCGTGCCGATGGAGGATGTGAATGACGCCGCGGGCACGGCCGGACTTTCGGTGACGACCACGCGCCACCTCGATTCTGGGTGGAACGCGTTCCAGGTGGCGCACGGCCGTACCTTCTAGGGAGATTTCCCAACTGGGTGCTTGCCGGTTACACTAACCTGCGGACCCTTAGCTCAGTTGGTAGAGCAACGCGTTTACACCGCGTGTGTCATCGGTTCGAGCCCGGTAGGGTCCACGCTTACAAAAAACGCCCTTCTTGCACGTGCATGGAGGGCGTTTTTGCTGGTCACAGCGTTGCGGTGCATATCCTTGCAGTTTCTTGCTTGCAATTTGCAGGCGGCGGGTAGTTTTGTCGGAGCCACCCTCTACACTTGTCTTCCAACACGCACACTGTTGAAGAGACAAGGAAGTCTGCCCGTGAAACGCACACAGGATTCGCGGCTGATCCGCGCCCTCGGCCTACTCTTGGCCATGGCGGTGGGACTGCCGGTATTTGTTGGCTTTGCCACGCCCGCTGTTGCAGCGACGTCGAACGTGACCGTTGCCGGCACGTTCCAAGATGCCCTCGGCTGCCCAAAGAACTGGGATGAGGCCTGTGGCGCCACCTCACTGAAGGATCCGGATGGGGATCGGATCTGGACAGCCGATCTGACGATCCCGGCGGGGGAGCACGCCTTCAAGGTGACCATCAACAACTCGTGGGACGGCGCCTACGGGATGGATGGCCATAAGGACGGCAACTATCCATTGGTCCTGGACGATGCGCGGACGCTGCGCTTCTCGTTCGACGACGTCAATAAGAAGGTCTTCGTCTCCGACCCGGGCCTGCCGGGGGAGTACGCCGATTCCGACGCGTCGCTGATTGCCGCGCCCTACAGGGACCCGGCGGCCGACCGCAACATGTACTTCCTGCTGACCGACCGCTTCAACAACGGCAATCCGGATAATGATCGGTGTATCGCCACGGGTCACGCCGGTGCCGACGGCGCTTTACCGGTCGACTGCACGAAGACAGACCGGATGGAGACCGGTTTCGACCCGGCCGACCGTGCCTTCTTCCATGGCGGCGACATCAAGGGCATCCACGACAAGCTTGACTACATCAAGGGTCTGGGCCAGAACGCGATTTGGCTAACCCCGTCATTCGTCAACCGCCCCGTGCAGGGCACGGGCGCGGATGCGTCGGCGGGCTACCACGGCTACTGGGTTACGGACTTCACGCAGATCGACCCCCACTTCGGCACGAATCAGGAGCTGAAGGACCTCATCGCGGCGGCTCATGAGAAGGGGATGAAGGTCTACTTCGACATCATCGCCAACCACACGGCGGACGTCATCTATTACGAAGGCCATGAGGGGCAGAACCCTCCTTATATCTATAAGAAGGACACCCCGTACAAGGACGCGAGCGGCGCGGCGTTCGACCCGGCCGACTACGCGACGTCGGACACGTTCCCGGTGATGGACGCCGCCACGTCGTTCCCGTACAAGCCCCTCATCCCGGATGGCATGGAGAGCGCGAAGTACCCACAGTGGCTCAACGATCCGACGCTCTACCATAACCGCGGGCATGATTCGTCGTGGCCGGCGGGTGAACCGACCACCTACATGGACTTCGGCGATCTTGACGACCTCATGACCGAGCACAAGACCGTGCGTGACGGCATGATCGACATCTACAAGGCATGGGTGGACTTCGGTGTGGACGGCTTCCGCATCGACACGGTCAAGCACGTCAACTTCGAGTTTTGGCAGGAGTTCACCGACGTCATCCGCGACTACGCGGCCAAGCAAGGGAACGACGACTTCTTCATGTTCGGCGAGGTCTACGACGCCCAGACCCACCTGCTCGCCCCCTACCTGCGCGACACCCGCATGAATGCGGTGCTCGACTTCGCCTTCCAGTCCTGGGCGGAGGGCTACGCGGGTGGCGGCTCGGCCAAGGCGCTCGCCTCGGCTTTCGCGGCTGATTCCTACTACACCACCCCACACTCGTCGGCGGCCGCGATGCCCACCTTCCTGGGCAACCACGACAAGGGTCGCATCGGCTGGCTCCTACGTGGTAGCTCCGACCCGATGGGCCGCACCAAGCTCGCCCACACGCTGATGTACCTCACGCGCGGCCAGCCCGTGCTCTACTACGGCGACGAGCAGGGCCTGGTGGGCGACGGCGCGGACAAGGGCGCTCGCGAATCCCTGTTCGCCACGCAGACCGCCGAATACCAGAACTACAAGCTGCTCGACGGCACGCCCGCGGGTTCGCAGGACCGCTTCGGCGAGACGGAGATGAGCACGCACATCGCCGCGCTCGCTAACCTGCGTAGCGAGCACAAGGCGCTGGGCACCGGCTCGCAGACCACTCTCCACTACGACGACGGCCAGGGCGTCTTCGCCTTCGCCCGCGTGGATCGCCAGGAGAAAGTCGAATACCTCGTGGCCATCAACAACTCCGACTCTGCGAAGGAGGCCACGTTTGCCACCCTCACCCCGGGTGCAACCTACTCGCCGCTGTACGGGACGCAGGATTCGGTCACTGCCACGGATACCGTGAGCCTCACGGTGCCGGCGCTGTCGGCGGTCGTGTTCAAGGCGAACACGCAGGTGGCTGACGCAGGACAGAGCCAGACGATCGCGGTGTCGACCGGGGCTCCCGAAAACGGGCTTACCTCGGTGACCGCGGATATCGCCGACCACCGCTGGGCGGAGACCTCCTTCTCCTACCGGCCGGTGGGGACCGAAGAATACGCGCCGCTCGGTGTGGCCGAGGGTGACCAGCCGCGTGTCTTTGCCGATCTCGGACTTCCGGCGGGCACGCTCGTCGAGGTGCGCGCGGTCTCGGTTGACGCGGACGGCAGCAAGGTGGCCGGCTCCGGCCTTCTGGTCGTCGGTACCGACCTGGGTTCTGCCGCGCCCGCACCGGCGGGAATCGGCGCGAACGACGTCGTCCTCCCTGGCACGCACCAGCAGGCCATGGGGTGCGGCGGAAACTGGGACCCTGCGTGCGTGGACGCGCGCCTCACCCTCGACGAGGCCTCGGGGCTCTACATGGGCACGTGGAAGCTGCCCAAGGGCTCATACCAGTACAAGGTGGCGATCGGCGGATCGTGGGACGTGGACTACGGAGCAGGAGGCGTGCCTAAGGGGCAGAACGTCGCCTACACCCTTGATGAGGAGACGGACGTCACCTTCTTCTACAACCCCGTCAGCCACAAGTTCTTCAACACCGCCACGGATCCGATCGTGACGCTCCCGGGCAACTTCAATGCCACGCTCGGCTGTCAGCCGTCTGGCGATTTCGGCGCGGATTGGAACCCGGCGTGCTTGGCCACGCTCATGTTCCCGAACGGGGATGGCACCTATACCTTCTCCACGTCCAAGATCGCGCAGGGGGACTACCAGGTGAAGGTCGCTCATGGGCGAGGATGGGCAGAGAACTACGGTCCTGGCGGCACCCCCAATAGCGCTGATAATTATCACTTCACCGTCGGCGCGAACAAGCTCATCACCTTCACTTACCGCATCTCGGACCACGTCTTGGAGATTTCGGAAGGTGACGTCCCGGTCGCGGGCCAGGGCGAGCGCACGGCTTACTGGGTGGATGAGTCCACTTTCGCCTGGCCGGGCGCGCTCACCGGCGGGCGCACCGACCTCACGTTCGAACTGTGGGGCGGCACAGGTGCGCTGTCCGTGGCGAATGGGGCGGTGGCCGGAGATGGCGCGACCAAGCTGGCGAAGATGACGCACTCGAGCTCGGGACTGTCCTCGGAGCAGCTGAAGAATCGCGGGCATCTGCGCGGGTATGAGACGCTGACGGTCGCCATGGAGCGCTCCGCGGTTGAGGAGGCCCTGCGAGGCAACCTTGCGATCCTCGCCAAGGACGCCAGTGGGACGCCGGTCGCCTTCACAGGGTTGCAGATTCCGGGCGTACTCGACGCTCTCTACGCCTCCGCGGCGCGTGAGGCTGGCGGGCTCGGTGTGCACTTCAACGACGGCGTTCCTACCCTCAAACTGTGGGCTCCCACGGCAAAGTCGGTCGCGCTGCAGCTCTTCGACTCTGAGGACGCGACGGGCGATCCGGCGTCGTTGCCGATGGAGCATCAGGCGGATGGCACGTGGACGATCACGGGCGAAAGTGCCTGGAAGAACCGCGCCTACCGCTACGACGTGGAGGTCTTTGTGCCCTCGACCAACCAGGTTGAGCACAACGTGGTGACCGACCCGTATTCGGTGGGCCTGACGGTGGACTCGACACACTCGGTGCTCGTTGACCTGTCGGATCCGGACTATATGCCAACGCTTTGGCAAACCAGCGAAGCGCCCGTCATCACGAATGACTCGGCGCGAAGCATCTACGAGTTGCACGTGCGCGACTTCTCGATCGGGGACACGACCGTCCCAGAGAAGCTCCGGGGAACCTACGAGGCGTTCGCCCTCGAGGACTCCGCCGGTGTCAAGCAGCTGCGCGAGCTGGCGGCGGCGGGCATGAACATGGTTCACATCCTGCCCACTTTCGACATCGCCACGATTCCCGAAAAGCGCGCCGAACAGAAGGTGGCGTCAGTGCCGGATGCCGGGGCGGCGTCGTCGGAACAGCAGGCGGCGGTCATGGCTGTGGCCGATGAGGACGGGTTCAACTGGGGTTACGACCCCTACCACTACATGACCCCGGAGGGCTCGTACGCGGCGGAGGAGAACCAGTCGGGTGCGAACCGCACGATGGCCTACCGTGAGATGGTCGGCGCCCTTCACTCGATGGGTTACCAGGTGATCCTCGATCAGGTGTTCAACCACACGGCCCAGTCTGGCCAGGGCGAGAAGTCGGTGCTCGACAAGGTGGTGCCGGGTTACTACCACCGCCTGAACGCGGACGGCACGGTGGCAAATTCCACCTGCTGTGAGAACCTCGCCACCGAGAACGCGATGGCAGAACAGCTCATGGTTGACTCGGTGGTCACGCTCGCGCGCGACTACAAGATTGACGCGTTCCGCTTCGACCTCATGGGACATCACTCGCGGGCGAACATGGAGGCCATCCAGGCCGGGCTTGCGCAGCTGACGCCGGAGAAGGACGGGGTTGACGGCAAGAACATCTACATGTACGGCGAGGGCTGGAACTTCGGCGACGACGTTCAGAACAACAAGCGCTTCGAGCAGGCCACGCAGGGGCAGCTGGACGGGACCGGGATCGGCTCGTTCAACGACCGGCTGCGCGACGCCGTGCATGGTGGAAGCGGGTTCGATTCGAACAAGTCGCAAGGCCAGGGCTTTGGCAACGGCCAATACACGGACCCGAACGCGCTCAATTCGGCGAGCGACGATCAGCTGGCAAGCCTGAGGCATAACCAGGACCTCATCCGTCTTGGCATGGCGGGCAACCTCAAGGACTTCACGTTCGTCACCAGCTCGGGCGAGGAGAAGCGCGGCGATCAGTTGGACTACAACGGGCAGAAGGCAGGTTACGCCATCTCGCCGGAGGAGAACGTCAACTACGTCGACGCGCATGACAACGAGACGCTCTTTGACACGAACATGTGGAAGCTACCGGCCGATTCGACCATGGATACGCGCGTGCGGATGAATACCGTCTCGCTCGCGACGGTCACATTCGGCCAGTCCCCGTCCTTCTGGCACGCGGGCACTGACCTGCTGCGCTCAAAGTCGATGGATCGCAACTCCTACAACTCGGGAGACTACTTCAACGCAATCGACTGGACCGGCCAGAAGCACAACTTCGGTGTGGGTCTTCCTCCGGCTCGGGACAACGACGTGCAGTGGAATGCCATGAAGCCGTTCCTGGAGAATACTGCGAACGTGGCCTCCCCGCAGGACCTCGCCAAGGCGCATGCCCAGGCGCTCGAGCTGCTTCGCCTGCGGCACGCTCACCCGCTCTTGACGCTCGGCTCTGCTGAACTCGTCAAGGAGAAGGTGACCTTCCCGGGTGCGGGCAAGGATCAGCAGGCGGGCCTCATCCTCATGCGCGTGGACGACACGGTCGGCGCCGACGTCGATCCGGACTCGGACGGCCTGCTCGTGGCGATCAACGCTTCTCCGGTGGAGTTGAGCCAGGGCATCGACGAGATGAAGGGCCTGACGCTCTCGCTCTCGCCCGTTCTCACCGACGGCCAGGATGATGATCCGGTCCTTCAGGGTACGACGTGGGATTCCGAGACAGGTACGGTGACGGTTCCCGCCCGCTCGGCAGTGGTGCTCGTCCAGGAGAAGGCCGCACCTGAGCCGAAGGAAGTGACTCCGGAGGTGCCAGTTCTCGATATGGCGACCGGTGTTGTGACGATCCCGTCCGTTACGGGCGTGGATTACAAGGTTGGTGAGGACGTTGTCCAGGATTCGGTGAAGGTGGAGCCGGGTCAGACGATCACGGTGACTGCTGTGGCCAAGGAGGGTTATGTCCTGGCCGAGGGCGCTCCGGCTTCGTGGGAGTTCTCGATGCCGGCGTTGCCGACGCAGGTCACTCCGGAGGATCCGGCTTTTGATCAGGACTCTGGTGTCATCACGATCCCGACCGTTGAGGGTGTGGTTTACAAGGTCGGTGATCGGGAGGTCACCGGAACTGTTGAGGTGAAGCCTGGTCAGACCGTGACGGTAACTGCCGTGGCTGCGGATGGCTATGTCCTCGCAGCGGACGCTGAGACCTCGTGGGAGTTTGAGTTGGAGCGCCCGGCCCAGCCTGAGATGAAGGTCGAGTATTCCGAGTGGAAGGACACGACTCCTAACATCGAGGATCGCACCTTCAATCAGGAGCGGACGGTGACCACCACGGAGTTCGTGTGGGATGCTGACAAGCTCGAGTGGGTCGTCGGTGACCGGGTTGTGACCACTGAGTCTCGTACGCGCCCGATGACGCAGGAGGAGATTGCTGAGCTGGTGCCTTCTCAGTGTCAGGTGATGGATCGTCCGGTTACGCCGTCGCGTGCGACGGGCGTGTTGGGTGATGCGACTGGCGATAAGCTGGCTGATCTGTGGTCGGTGGATGAGGTCGGCGCGGTGCGTTTCTACGCTAATGATGGCAAGGGCGGCTTCTACCACAAGGGCATTGTGATGTGCGGCCAGAACCAGATCGTTGACATCGCCGCGATGGGTGATGTCAACGGTGATCGTCGGGCGGATGTGCTGGTCAAGTACGCTGACGGTTCCCTGTTCTACTACTACTCGCAGGGTGACGGTTTCCTGGTGGAGGGTATGCAGGCTGGCCATGGCTGGGATGGCATGGATAATGTCGTCTTCGCAGGCAAGCTGGGCTCCTCGCGTGCGGATTATGTGGTGGCGCGTCATGTGGCAACCGGTGATCTGTACCGCTACCAGGTGGGAGTGAACGGCCTGTTTGGTGGGACCAAGATTGGTCACGGCTGGTCGAATATGACCACGATCTTGGCCCCGGGCCAGTTCGTGGGTAGCTCCTACAGCGATCTGGTGGCGATTGCGGCTGATGGTTCGATGTATGCCTACGCCGGGGCTGCCGACGGTGGTGTGTATGGCGCGGGCAAGATCGGTCACGGCTGGGATTCCTTTGTCCAGGCCACGGTTCCTGGTGACGTGGATGGGGACGGCAGGCTTGACCTGGTCGGTATCCGCGAGGATGGGAAGATGTTTGCCTACAAGAACCAGGCCAATGGCTGGTGGGGCACTGCCCGCCAGGTCGGACATGGCTGGCAGGCGATGGTCGCCATCAGCTAGGCATGAGCACTCCTGGCTAGTTAGCTGGCTGACAAGCTGACACCAGTCAGCGGTGGGCCCCGGAAGAACTGCTCTTCCGGGGCCCACCCCATGCCCGTCGACTATGGCTGGTAGGACTCCAGGTCGAGGTAATGCTATGCGCTAAGCTTTCCAGACTTAACGGATAGAGTAAGCATCTCATTGTGAGGGGTTAGGGTAACGCTGAGCGTGTCCGCCAACTCTCCGACTGCACGCCAAGTCTCCTCCTCATTGCACATCAGAAGGCTTCCTTGCGAAAAAGTAATCGTCCAGATCATCCATTCGTCCTCACAATGGCGATCAATGCTGCACTGGATATCAGTCTCAAGTCTCCCATTCGTTGCATCAAGCGCAAAGCCAACATCAATGATCTTGCCTTCGATATCAACATCTACCGTGAGGAGAGGGGACTCATCGAAATAGCCAGTCTGTGGAAATAGAGCTTCTCCTGGGGCCTTCCACCCAAACCCACTACCATCTGCCCAGCAGTACGCTGTAAGCGTTCTAGTATCCAGCCGATTCATCACCAAATCACCACAGTCATAATAGTGCTATTGTGAAGACTCAATCGAGCTTCCCAGACCCCATAACGCACATATGCAGTACCATTGTTGGTTTTCTTCAGTGTTCCGTGCCTTGTTATCGTTTCGACGTTAATCTTCCGTTCGGCCGCTCTTCGTGTTGCCTCTCGAGTGACTGAGAAGCTTCGATTTCTAGGTGACTGTTTTCAGGAGTTTACGCGGACTTCGCTAGGCTTCGTTTGCCCAATATTTGCAATGATTCTGGATATGGTCGACTTACCTGATCTTCGCTCGAATATGCGGAGTAAAAGCGGGATTTCTAGGAGTCGTCATTAGATGTAGAATTCGTCAGTCTGCTAGGTCTTGAACGAGGGAAGTATGTCTTTTCGAAGGGAATCGGTCACGGGCTTCGATCGCGAAGAAATCCCAGGTATCGGTTTCTTCAATCACTCTCCGCGCAATCGATTCGATCTCTCGCGGTTGATGATCCATCCAGTCCAGCGCTGCTCGTCGAGGAGTCCACTGATCGAGTTGCTCGCTAGTCAAACAACTGGAGAGAAAGCAACTCCTCGAGATTGTCCAACATTTCGACATTCTTGCAGGATTCGCAATGGATGATCATGACACCAGCTCCCCCATCTGACCTACCAGAGGAAGCAGACCATCTAGCCTGTTTACGATTCGATCTTGCTCCGAGATTGGAGCCACTGGGATTGTGCGTGGCCTCATGTTCGTCATTGACACGTGAACCATCGTGGAACCGGTTGTCGCTGTGCGAATGCGATCCACGTCCCACTGCAGAACATAGTTGAGGTAGTCGCGATTCATCAAATAATGACGTACCTTCCAGATGTGGTAGTGGAAAATCGACTTCTCCCCATGCCATATGTGAGGGCCAAAGGAAGCTGACCATGCATAAAGCAGGTCGCCGTTGCTGCAGTACTTGTCATCCTCAAGGTCGAGGTCAGAGTAGTACCAGCTCTCGTTTGTGAATAGGTTGCCGACCCGCAGTACTGGCCACTTACCAGAGGTTTGCAGTTCTTGCTGCTTGTAGGCACGCCCGTTGATGAGATCAACAGCAGATCCGATCTGTGCCCATTCCCAGCTGTCTGGTAGTTCGAAGGGCTCGTCGGCTTTGTCTACTGGTGGCAGTGGCTTCTGCTTCTTGATCTTGCCCTCCTTTTCGAGTTGTTGGCGCTGGGTCTGGATGGTTTCGAGGAGTTCGGTGGCAGTACCGTCCTCGGGCAGCTGCTTGGTGAGTTTGCCGCTGATTGCGACTTGCAGGATCGCACGTTCGATTGCTTGTACGAACTCGCGGTCTAGATGCTCTCTCTCTCTCTCTCGAGTTCAGCAAGTTGGTCAATGATCGGCAGCACCTCATCAAGTTTGGAAATGATCCGATCCTGCTCTGCCAACGGTGGCAGAGGAAGCGGGGCGAAAAGTAGCATGTCACGACTAATTCCCGGAATCATGCTCTTCGCTTGCGCTTTCAAGGTAGCAACTGAATATTCGAGGAACGCAGCGACGTAGTCTCGACGGACCTGCAAGCAAGTTATAGCCATGACCTGTCGAGCTATATGCGCTTCCGGCTCTTCCAGAACAGCCAGATCACCGATAGTGCCCTTGCAGGTGATGAGCAGATCGCCTTGTCGCGCTACCGTCAGTGGCTGCACAGTCCATCGATTGACGATTAGAGAGCCATTTGTGAAGTTACTCGCACCAGTAATGTAGGGAATACCATCGGGCCTATCTGAATACTGTTCAGGCGTGAGGTCTCTCCCCGACAGGAGGCTAATGGTTTCCCCAAAGCTGGTCCATGCCCAGTTCGCTGGCAAAACAAACGCTTGCTCATCTGCGCTAACTGGTGGAAATGGTTTCTGCTTCTTCTGCTTCCCTCCTTTGACCAAGGCGTCTCGTTCGGCAGCGATTTGTTCGAGGAGTTCTTTGGCGGTGCCGTCTTCTGGGCGCTGGTCGGTGAGTCTGCCGCTGATCGCTGCCTGAAGGATGGAGGCACGAAGTCGGTCGGCGATCATTCGGTCACCTCCAATAGTGCTTCGATTTGGGCAATTTTTGCATCGATTTGCGCATCAAGTTCAGCGCGCTTTGCCTTGTACTCAGCGATGGTCTCTTCTGGACTGAGAACAATGGTCGTTGCTTGGGGGAAGCCACACCTGTCGAGGTTGTAGCCGCCTTCGATGAGCTGATCGGCGGTGAACCGCTGGGCTTTGGGGTTCCCGTCAGCATCTTCGATCTCTTGGCGATCCGCCCACCACTCAGCGGTGTCATCCAGGTGTTCCCTCAGCATTGGTCTGGTTTTTGAGAAGGCTTTGTAACCTTCGGGGAGGTCTACTCGGTAGTACCAGGTCTCTTTGGTTGCGCCGGTGTTGTCGAAGAACAGCAGGTTGGTGGCAATCGAGGTGTAGGGCGAGAACACTGAGCCTGGCAGGCGAATGATGGTGTGGAGGTTGAACTCCTTGAGGAGCCGCTCTTTCAGCGCAAGTTTCGCTCCGTCGTTACCGAAGAGAAACCCGTCAGGTAGCACTACCCCGGCTCGTCCGTTTCGTTTGAGCCGGTAGGTGATGAGCGCGATGAAGAGGTCTGCGGTCTCGGATGAGCGGAAGGCTTGCGGAAAGTTCGCCTTGACCGATTCTTGCTCCGTTCCACCATAGGGAGGGTTCATGGTGACGACGTCGAACTTCTCGCTTTCTTTGAAGTCGCGTACGTTCCGTTCGAGCGAGTTGCCGTGAATGAACTGGGGCTGGTCAACGTCGTGCAACAACAGGTTGGTCACGCCGAGCAAGTACGGCATTGGCTTCTTTTCGATGCCGTAAACGCTGGAACGGTACGCCTCGCGGTCTTCAACGCTTTCGACCTGTTCGTCTAGGTGTTTGAGCGTTGAGGTGAGGAACCCAGCTGTTCCGGCAGCGAAGTCCGCGACGGTCTCGCCGAGTTTGGGGTTGATCATCTCAATCATGAAGTCGGTGACCGCGCGTGGCGTGTAGTACTCACCTGAACTGCCCGCACTTTGGAGTTCTTTCAGGAGTGTTTCGTAGATCTCGCCGAATGCGTGCCGGTCTGCGTAATCCTCGAAGTCGATCTCGTCGATCAGGTTGACTAGCTGCCTGATTAAGATGCCATCCTTCATGTACTGGTTTGAGTCTTCGAATACGGCGCGCACGACTGATTGGCTTAGTGGCGTCGATGCGGTGATCGGCAGTGCTTTGAGGGCTGGGAAGAGTTCAGTGTTGAGGAACGTCAGCAGTTCCTCACCGGTCTTGGAGCGTCCGTCTTTTAGGTCGGGTGCCCATGAGCGCCAGCGGAGCGCCTCAGGGATGATGGACTCGTAGGCGGGGTTGTGGAACTCCCATTCAGCTTCTTTCGCGTCGTAGACCTTGAGGAACAATAGCCAGGTAAGCTGGGCGATGCGTTGGGCGTCCCCGTCGACCCCGGCGTCTCCGCGCATGATTTTGCGGGAGGTGGATATAAACGAGTTCAAGCTCATCGGCTACTTGTGCTCCTTATGCAGCTTCGTAGAGGGCATCTTCGAGGTCACGAATAGCCTGGAGGTAGGCGTCGCGCCCTCCAAAGAGACGGGCAATCTTCTGCGGTGATCCGTACTGAGTGAACGGGTCAACACTGAGGATTCTGGTTGTTTCGATTTCAGAAATACCGATATCTGCGTACTTATCCAAGAGCGCTTCCAATACTTCGCGGCAGGTATCTGAGTATTTATGGAGGTAGCCGCGCTTCTTGACGTGATCGATGCGTTCTTGCTTTGTCAGTGGAGGCTTGTCGAACGCGATGTGGAGAATAAGGTCGAAGTCGTCGACGTCGAAGAATCTGTCATCGGCTTCTTCTCGGATGGCTTCAAGGAAAACGCCTCGAGTGGTGAGCTGGCCGATCAGTTCGTCTTTTCGCTCGGCCTGCGACCAAGCGTTGAGGAATGAGTCGAGGCTGGAGTAGGTATTCAGCAATGAACGCTTCGAGAAGTCGCGGATCGACTCGGTCACGAGTTTTCCGGTGACAGGATCGACGTACTGCACACGTTCGTTGAGCAGTTTGACTTCAACACCCCGAACTCGCACCTTCCCTTGCTTTTCAGGCTCCGGGTCGGTGATCCACGGCGGATTACGGTCGATCACATCATCTGGGTCGAAGTCCTCGGTGCCAGCTTCAAACCCGGGGTCGTCTACTGTTTCGTCGTCTGGCCATTCGGGTTCACGGATCTCGCCATCATCTCCAGGCTCGGGCGGTGGCATGTCGATACCGCCTGCTGGGTTGCCGTCGAAGTCAGGATCGGCGAAGAGCCGGGTTGATCCACGGAAGTCCATGATTGTGAAAAACTCTTTGCCGTGTTCAGGATCGAGCCGGGTGCCGCGTCCGACGATCTGCTTGAACTCTGTCATCGACCCGATGTTGGACTCCAAGACGATAAGCTTGATCGTTTTGACGTTGACACCCGTGGTGAGCAGTTTCGACGTGGTGACCAGTGTCGGATACTGCTCGTTGACATCAGCGAAATTGTCGAGCTGAGCCTTGCCCTCTTTATCATCGCCGGTGATCTTCATAACGTACCGGTAGTCCTCGATAACCCGCTCAAGGTTCTCATTCGCGAGGGCTTGACGCATCCGCTCGGCGTGCTCAATGTCAACGCAGAACACGATGGTCTTCGAGTCCGTGCCGTACTTCGCCAACCAGGACGTCACGTACTTAGCAACCATCTGGGTGCGCTCGTCAATGATGAGGTTACGGTCGTAGTCCTTGACGTTGTACTCGCGATCTTCGACTTCGTTGCCGTCGACGTCGACCTGCCCTTCGAACGGTCGCCAGTTTTCTAAGTCGACGTCCAGACCAACACGAATCACCTTGTACGGGGCGAGGAAGCCATCCTCGATGCCCTGTTTCAAGCTGTAGGTGTAGACGGGTTCACCGAAGTAGTCGATGTTCGACACTTCCTTGGTTTCCTTCGGCGTCGCCGTCATACCAATGTGGATGGCGCTCGAAAAGTAATCGAGAACGCGTCTCCACAACGATTCCTCACGCGCTGATCCACGGTGGCACTCGTCAACGATGACGAGGTCAAAGAACTCGGGTTTGAACTGCCGGAATGGTTCTTCCCCCTCTTCACCGGCGAGCTGCTGATACAAACTCATGTAGACCTCGTAGGAGGAATCCAGTTGTTTGCCCTTGACCTTGGTGATGCGCCCTGAGAGCGGCTCGAAGTCACCGATGATGGTCTGATCAATCAACACATTGCGGTCGGCCAGGTAGAGAACCCGCTTCACAGAGCCAGCTTTGAGAAGCCGCCAAATGATCTGAAACGCGGTGAACGTCTTACCAGTTCCGGTGGCCATGACCAGAAGTAGACGGCGGTCGCCATGAGCGATTGCTTCCAACGTGCGGTCCACCGCTACCTGTTGGTAATAGCGGGCTTCTTGACGGTTGAACGGATCAACGTAGTAGGGTTCGGCAACTAGCTCCGCACCAGCGGTGTCTAGCCCCTTGCCAGTAAGGTAACGTTGCCACAATTCTTCCTCAGTGGGGAACTCATCCATCCCAAGTTCCCGTTCAACGCCGGTGAAGAAGTCGTGCTCGATGAAGCCTTTGCCATTTGAGGAGTAGGCGAATGGAGCGTCGAGTTTTGATGCGTACCCAAGCGCTTGCTGTATACCCGCAGTTACTGTGTGTGTCATGTCTTTTGCTTCGACAACTGCGAGGGGCTTACGCGACTTCGAGCCCAGAAGCACGTAGTCGACTTTACCGACCTCGCCGCGCTTGGTCTTGGTGCCCTGCACAATCACCTGCCCCGGAGTGATGATTTTTTCCATGAATATCTGATCTTTGTGCCAACCCGCAGCTTCGACGATTGCGGGAGTTATGTATCTCTGCTTGACATCTTCTTCAGTTAACTTTGGCATGGCAGTTCCATTTTTCTTCTAATGGGAAGCGAGATCGGCAGGCAGCATTTTTCCGGCACAAAGCTGATCACGCAGTCGACGTCAGCGTCGTTGGCCTCACGTAATCCAAGGATTGTCATACCTCTAGTTTCGCTCATCTTTGCCTCACTTGGTGCGATGTCGGCTGGAGTGGTCAAGGAATCTCGCGAGGTTCACATCGTCTCTACATGGATCGCAGTGCTCTGCAACGAATTACCTTGCGCGAGCCGATGCCGGGTACGCAACCACTCCGGCTGCCCTTTCGCGGCATAAAAGTTCGCTGCGCTCACAGATTTATTCCACGGTGACAGTCTCCATGGTCGAGCACGCCAAATGCAAGCTCTTAACCAGGCAATCGTGTGTGCTAAGGAAACAACAGGTCTCATTCACCATTCGGATCACGGGTCGCAGTACGTCAGCGTTGTCTTCAACGAGCGACTTACCAAGCACATTATTACCGCTCCACCGGAAGCCTCGGCGAGTCCTACGACAATGCTCTGGCTGAAAACATCAACGGCTCCTACAAGAACGAGCTAATCCATACCCGCAGGTGCGAAGACGTTATCGAGGTAGAAATCGCCACGTTCGAGTGGGTGTCATGGTGGAACCAGACCCGGATCCACCAAGCCCTTGACTACCGCACCCCGGTCGAGGATGAGAACGACTACTGGCACAGCGCCAGCACATCAGAGGAAATGAAAACCAGGGCAAATGCTAGGAACAAAACTCGGGACACTTCAGTGGGCAGAACTTGTGAATATACCGGCTACCGATTGCTATAGGGACCTGGTCGGGCTCTGGTTCACGAGCTGTGTCGGGGGTAGCTGGTGCCGGGTGGGCCTTGGGCCGGCGGGCCGGGTTATAGGCGCATGGGAGGGCGCCAACCCGACACCCTCAAGTGGGAAGAGCTCCTTTAGTGCGATGTGCCTGGGCCCGGGAGTAACCGCGCGCCAACCAGCATCCCGAGCGCGGCAAGCGCAATCGCCCCCGCGAGCATCCCGAACACAAAGGCGGCCGACCTGCCGTGCCCCTGTTCGTCGCTGACCTGGAGCGCGTTGATGGAGGCGGTGGAGAACGTGGTCAGCCCGC
This sequence comes from Trueperella bernardiae, assembly GCF_001469025.1. Taxonomy (GTDB): domain Bacteria; phylum Actinomycetota; class Actinomycetes; order Actinomycetales; family Actinomycetaceae; genus Trueperella; species Trueperella bernardiae. Next base: position 189,452 of record NZ_LNIZ01000001.1, read on the forward strand.
CGCAAAAGCCGGCGCCGAGCATCGCGTACCAGGTGGCGGAACCAGCCAGCGCGTCTTCCCGCACGAAGAGGGAAGCGAGCAAGCCCAAGAGGAAGGAGCCGACAAAGTTGACGGTCACGGTTCCCCACGGGTGGGGGAGCGCCTTGTCGATGAGGTAGCGGGCGCCGGCACCGATCCCACCCCCGAGCGCGACGGCGAAGATCATTGTTCACCCCGCCTCAGACGTGTGGCTCGTGGTTCGACGCTCAGCGCCAACCCGACCGGCCTTAAGCCCCAGCCAGGCGGCGCCGACGCCGAGCACCACGGAGCCTACGGCATAGGCCAGCCCCCAGGCAGCGTTGTCCTGCAAGAGTTCGACTGTATCCACGGCCAGTGCGCTGTAGGTGGTGAAGCCGCCGAGCATCCCGGTGCCCACGAAGAGCCGGGCCTGCCCGCTCACCATCGAGGAGACCACGCCTAACGCAAAGGCGCCGGCCACGTTGATGGCGAGGATGACGAGCACGGGGTAGGTGGCCCCGTTGGAGAGGAAAAACCTGAGGGCCGCGCCGATCGCGCCGCCGAGTCCAACGAGTATGACATTCACGGCTCCAGCCTAAACCTTGCTCCGGTAGTGTTGAACTCATGAGCACTGTGATGGACATCGTATCCGTGATGAACGAGCACTTCCCGCCCGCCCTCGCAGAGGACTGGGATCGTGTGGGGCTCGTGGTGGGAGACCCGGCAGACGAGGTCACGAAGGTGGGCTTCGCGGTGGACCCGTGCGGTGCGGTGGTGGACGAGGCGATTGAGCGCGGGGCCCAGATGCTCATCACGCATCACCCGCTCTACCTGCGCGGGACGTCGTCGGTGGCGACGGACACCGCGAAGGGTGCCTGGGTGCACAAGCTCATCCGCAACGGCGTGGCCCTCTTCGCCGCTCACACGAACGCCGACTCGGCGGCCAACGGCTCGGCCGTGGCGCTGGCCGAGCTCCTCGGGCTGTGCGATACCCGCCCGATCGAGCCGAATGCCGAACACCCGGAGCTGGGCCTGGGCCGCGTGGGCGAGCTCGAGCTGACGATGAGCGTGCGCGAACTGGCTCTCCGCCTCCAGGTGCTCCTACCCGAGACCCCGGCGGGCATCACGATCGGGGGAGATCCCGAGCGGATCGTCAAGACCGTGGCGGTTTCTCCGGGCTCGGGCGATTCCTTCCTTTCGGCGGCGAACCGAGCGGGCGCGGACGTCTACATCACCGCCGACCTACGCCACCACCCCGCCACCGACCACCTCTGGGCCGGCGGCTGCGCCCTCATCGGCGCCACGCATTTCGCCAGCGAGTGGCCGGTGCTGCCCAAGATGCGCGACGCCGTGGCCGCGGCCGGCGTCGACACCTACATTTCCACCCTCATCACCGACCCTTGGATTGAGAGGCTCTGATGGCACGCGCACCCCGCTCCGACCAGCTCCAATTGCTCGACGTCGCCCAGCTCGACGCCCAGCTTGCCCGCCTCAAGGCCGAGGGGGAGCGCCACCCGCTACGCGCGGAGGTCGGCGAGCAGATGAACCTCGTGGCGGCCAAGGGCCGGGAGCTCATGGAGGCGCGGGCCGAACTCGACACCGCGCAGGCCCAGCTGGAGGAGGCCGAGCGCCGCACGCGCGAGCTCGCCGGCATCGTCGCCGAGAAGCAGGGCCGGCTGAACGCGGGCACGGGCATGGACTCGCGCCAACTGCTTACCCTCGAAAGCGAGATCAATGCCAATCAGGCCTTCCTGGACGAGGCCAGCGATGCGGAGTTCGTGGCCTTGGAGCGGGTGGAGGCGGCGGAGTCGGCGATCGCCGACATCGAGGCCCAGCAGGCGGTGTTGAACGAGCGGATCGTCACCGGGCGCGCCGCGCTGGAGGACGCTATCGCGATGCTTGAGCGGGACGCTGCGGACGTGCGCCGGGAGCGCGACGCTCTTTATGAGCCGCTGGCCGCCGAGCTCAAGGACGCCTACGAGCGTGCCCAGCGCAGCGGCGGGCTGACCGTCATCGCCCTGCACCGCAACGGCGAGACCTCGGGCGGCGTGCAGATTTCACCGATCGAGGTCAACCAGATCAAGAACTCCGACCCCGACCAGATCCACATCTCCGACGACTACCAGTGCATCGTCGTCCTGCTTGACGCCTAGCCGCGTCCCGACGGCCTCGCACTACTCCTCGGTGACGAGCGTGAGCTTGGCTGGCCCGCGCCCGGCCGGGGTGAGCTCGACCCCGCTCACGTGCCCGTCCTGCACGAGCACCTGGGCGAATTCGGCCAGCTCCAGAGGCGTGCTGGGAGCGTTGGCCTCGCGCACAAGGTACCCGGCGAGCAACCCGCGGTAGTGCTTGGCCCAGTGTGAGACGACCGAGCGTTTTCCGTTCCTCAGCCGCACGGCCCCGACCGTCACGTGGCGCTCTGGCGCGGGCGACCACACCATGTACTCGCCCGATCGCGCGTCAACCACCAGCTCGTCCTCCGGCAGCACCGCCTGCTCGCGCAATGCCTGCCGCCACAGCGCCTGCACCGAGAAGTCGGGCAGCTTCGTGTTCATCGACAGCCGGTAGGCGGGGATGAGATCCTCGGGGCTGAGCACCCCGAACGCGCCGGAAAAGATGCGCACCATCCGTGCGCTGCGCTCCCGTTCGGCGTCGGTGAGCGTATCGAAGCCTGCCGCCGCGTACAGCACCCCGGTGTACACCTGCCACGCCGGCGCGCACGGGCGTCTGTAGAAGTCGATCTGCGCCCGAATCTCCGGCTCGAGCGAGGCGCCCACTTTGAGCACGCTGAGTGCATCCGGCGCCCCCGACACCCGTTGCAACGCGTCGATCACACGCTCGCGCACGGGGTTGAGCTGCGGCGCGGTGAGCGAGGCGAGGTCGAGGGCGGGGCCGGTGGCCGGCGTCGTCTTCCCGGCAGACGGAGGCAGGGCAATGAGCATGTTTCATGTATAACCCGCCCGGCGGTATAATCCAAAGCGCAGTTGGCCGGGCGGCCGCGTGGGCGCATGCCCCCGAGGAACGTCCGGGCTCCACGGGAAACGGTGGTGGATAACGTCCACTCGGAGTGATCCGCAGGCTAGTGCCACAGAAAGCAAACCGCCGCCCACGGGCGGTAAGGGTGAAAGGGTGAGGTAAGAGCTCACCGCGTTTCAGGTGACTGGGACGGCAGGGTAAACCCCACCGGGAGCAAGACCGAGCAGCGCGCTGTGAGATCCCGCTCGCGCGCGGGTTGGTTGCTTGAGCCCACCGGCAACGATGGGCCTAGATAGATGGCCGCCGCCTTTTGGCACAGAACCCGGCGTATAGGCCAGCTGCACGTGTGGCCCGCTCCGGCGGGCCACACTCTTAGCCGTAGCCTTCACGACGCCGTCGTTCGGCTTCCAGCCGCGAGCCTAGTCTTCGCCGAGCTCCTGCTTGGCGAAGAGCGCCGCGCCGACGATGCCGGCCGTGTTGAGCAGGTCGGCGGGGACGATCGGCGCGTTCGTGGTGATGTGGTGGAGGAACTCGGCGTGCTTCTTGGAGATGCCGCCGCCCACAATGAAAAGGTCGGGGGAGAAGAGCATCTCGTAGTGGCCAAACACCGTGTTGAGCCGCGCGCCCCACTCCTCGAAGCTCAGCCCCTCACGCTCGTAGACCGCGGAGGAGGCGAAGTGCTCGGCCTCCATGCCGTTGGGCAGGAGAAGGTGGCCGAACTCGGTGTTGGGCACCAGAGTGCCCTGGGACACGAGCGCCGAGCCAATGCCGGTGCCGAGGGTGAGCATGATGACCGTGCCCTTATTGCCCCGGGCGGCGCCAAAGTGGACCTCGGCGTAACCGGCAGCGTCGGCGTCGTTCATCACGGCCACCGGGCGCTGGATATTCTCCGCAATGAGGCGGGCCGGGAAGGTGCCCGCCCACTTCTTCGACAGGTTGGCGATGAAGGGGATCTGCCCGCGCACGATCGGCGCGGGGAAGGACAGGCCCACCGGGACCTCGCCCGGCAGGTTGAACTTTGCCACGATCTCGCCGATGATCGCGGCGATCTCGGCCGGCTCGGCGTTTTCGGGCGTGGGGATGCGCACGCGCTTATCCATGAACTGGCCGGTCTTGAGGTCAACCGGCGCGCCCTTGATGCCCGATCCGCCCACGTCGACTCCGATGGCGACCTTGCGAAACTTCTTCTTCATCTCTTTCCTCCGAAGGTAGGGGCGCCCGTCGTCGTCGGCGCCGGGGACTTAGGCGGGGATCGCCGGGGTGGTTTGCCCCATGGAGGGCAGGGTGAGGATCTCGGCGCCGGTCTCGGTCACCACGATCGTGTGCTCGAACTGGGCGCTGCGCCCGCGGTCCTTGGTGAGGACGGTCCAGTCGTCGTCCCACTGGAACCAGTCGATCTGGCCAAGGGTGAGCATGGGTTCGATGGTGAAAACCATGCCCGGCTCGATCACCTCGTTGTGGCGCGGGGCGGCGTCGTAGTGGGGGACGATGAGGCCGGAGTGGAAGGCCTCGCCCACGCCGTGCCCGGTGAAGTCCTCCACCACGCCGTAGTCGAAGCGCTTGGCGTAGGACTCAATCACGCGGCCGATCACGTTGATCTCCCGCCCGGGCTTGACGGCCTTGATGCCGCGCATCATCGAGGTGTAGGTGCGCTCGCACAGGAGGCGCGATTCTTCGTCCACCTCGCCCACGTAGAACATGGCGTTCGTATCCCCGTGCACGCCGTCCTTGTAGGCGGTGACATCGAGGTTGATGATGTCGCCCTCCTCGAGCGGGCGTGAATCGGGGATGCCGTGGCAGATGACCTCGTTGATCGAGGTGCAGATTGACTTGGGGAAGCCCATGTAGCCCAGGCAGGAGGGGTAGGCGCCCTGGGAGACCATGTAGTCGTGGGCGATGGCGTCCAGCTCGTCAGTGGTGATCCCGGGCTTGATGGCGGCGCCGGCGAGGTAGAGGGCGTCGGCGGCGATCGTGCCGGCGGCGCGGATCTTCTCGATGGTCTCGGCAGACTTGATCTCGGGGGCGGTGACCACTTCGGGGCCGTCGTGGAACATGTATTCGGGCCGCTCAATGTACTCGGGCACGTGCCGCATGGGCGACAGGGTGCCGGGCGTGAGGGTTCCTAGGGGAGCGCGATCTGCTTGCATAATATTAAGCTTAGTCCTATGTGAGGCGGGCTCAAATCCCGCCGCCGGGGGAGGGAGCACGCATGGCTTTTTGGTTTAACGTAGCAACGGGCGAGGTAGCCGAATCGGAGGCGCCGTCGTTCCCGGCTGCCGAGCGCATGGGCCCCTACGCCACGCGGCTGGAGGCGGAGAGCGCGCTCCTCCTCTCCGAGCAGCGCAACGCGGAGGCGGACGCCCCCGAGCCGGAGGATGACTATGACGCGGCTGAGCGCGAGTGGAAGGAAAACTGGTGAATCCCCAATCCGAATACGTCTTGCGCGAGGTTGACGACCACGACGTGCGCTTCATTCGCCTGTGGTTTACCGACATCACAGGCACGCTCAAATCCGTGGCGATCGCGCCCGCCGAGCTCGAGGCCGCGTTCGAGGGCGGCATCTCCTTCGACGGCTCGGCGGTCCAGGGCCTCACACGCGGGCACGAGTCCGACATGGTGATGCGCCCAGACCCGTCCACCTTCCAGCTCCTGTCCTGGGGCGAGGACGATTCGCCCTCGGCGCGCATGTTCTGCTCGATCTACACTCCCGACGGCGAACCGGCCCGTTCCGACCCACGCGCGGTGCTCGAGCGTGCCCTCGAGCGCGCCGCGAACATGGGCTTTTCGTTCTACGCCCAGCCCGAGTGCGAATTCTACCTTTTCCACCCGACGACGGACGAGCACGCCGCCCCCGTCCCCATCGACAACGGGTCCTACTTTGACCACGTCACGCGGTCGATCGCGCAGTCCTTCCGATCGCGTGCCGTCAAGACCTTGGAGGACATGGGGATCACGGTGGAGTTCTCCCACCACGAGATCGGCCCGGGCCAAAACGAGATCGACCTGCGCCGCAGTGACGCCCTCACCATGGCCGACCAGATCATGACCCTGCGCGTGGTAGTGGAACAGGTGGCGATCTCCCAGGGCGTGATGGCCTCCTTCATGCCCAAACCGCTCATCGACGCGGCCGGCTCGGCCATGCACACCCACTTCTCCCTTTTCGAGGGCAACAAGAACGCTTTCTACGACCCGCTCGCCACCTTCCACCTTTCGCCCACCGGGCGCAAATTCGTGGCCGGCCTGCTCCGCCACGCCCCACAGATCACCGCGATCACCAACCAGCACGTCAACTCCTACAAGCGGCTGTGGGCCGGGTACGAGGCACCAAACTACGTCTCCTGGGGCAACTCCCACACGTCGCTCGTGCGCATCCCGGCACTCGACCAGGGCGACCCCGAATCGGCCCGCGTCGAATACCGCGCCCTCGACTCGGCCGCGAACCCCTACCTCGCCTTCGCCGTCATCCTCAACGCGGGCCTGGCCGGCATCGAGGGCGACTACGAGCTGCCCGAGGACCTCGATGTGGACGTTTCCGAACTGACCGACCTCGAAAGGCGCGCCATGGGGCTACGCGCCCTGCCGGCGTCGTTATCGGATGCCCTGAAGGAGATGCGCGAGTCCGAGCTCGTGGCCGACACGCTCGGGGAAGACGCGTTCGCCTACTTCCTGCGCAACAAGCGCCACGAGTGGGAAGCCTACCGCCACCAGGTCACGCCGTTTGAGCGGCGTGCGTTCATGACGTCGAACTGATGTGGGAGGCGGCTAAGCTTCGCAGGGCGGGCTTCTCCCCGCCCGACCGCGCCGCGCGCCTGCTGGAAAGCCCCGCGCTCGCGGGTACGGACGCCGACTGGTTGCTCGCCCACGCCGCCGGTACCGCCGATCCCAACCAGGCCCTCCTCGGCTATCTGCGCCTCACCGAAGCCGCGCAAGAGGCCGGGCCCGAGGCTCGGCGCGCGCTGACCGACGCCTGCCAGGCGGCGCCCGCGCGCCTGTTCGCCATCCTCGGCATGTCCACCACCCTCACCGAGCACCTCATCTCCCACCCCACTAACGTCCACATCCTCTCCGACGCCAAGATCGCCGAAGCCGGGCTCTACACGACGCTCGAAGGGGAGAGGGCCTCCGCGCTCGCGGCCGTGCGCTCGTTTTCTCCCGGGCCGGGTGAACCCCCGCGCGCCGACCTGGCCGAGCTTGGGGAGGCCGGCGCGATCGAGGCGCTGCGCCTGCACTACTGGTATCGACTCACCCAGATCGCGGCGCTCGACCTCACGGCCGGCCCGGCCCCCGATCACGTGGAGGCGGTGGCCCGCGCGCTGTCGGACGTCGTGGGTGGAGCGCTCGAGGCAGCACTGGCCGTGGGCCGCGCGGTCTACGGACCCGAGGCGGACGACGTCGCCCTGGCCATTATCGCCATGGGCAAGACGGGCGGGCGCGAGGTCAACTACATCTCCGACGTCGACGTGATTTACGTGGCAGGCTCCCGTTCCGGCGACGACGAGGCCGACCTCCCGGCCGCCACCAAGCTCGCCGAATACATCTCCCACGCCGTGGCCGCCCCGGGCCGCACGCCCGCGATCTTGCAGATCGACACGGCACTGCGCCCGGAGGGCAAGGCAGGCCCGCTCGTGCGCACCCTCGATTCTCACGTGGCCTACTACGAAAAGTGGGCCGAAAACTGGGAGTTCCAGGCCCTGCTCAAGGCCCGGCCCGTGGCCGGCGACCGGGAGCTCGGGGAGCGCTACGTCGCAGCCCTCACCCCACTCGTGTGGAACGCCGCGGGCCGGGACGGCTTCGTGGAGGAGACGCGCGCGATGCGCCGCCGAGTGGAGAGCCTGGTTCCCGCGAAGGACGCCGAGCGGCAGATCAAGCTGGGGCGCGGGGGCCTGCGCGATATCGAGTTCACCGTCCAGCTCCTCCAACTCGTCCACGGCCGCACCGACCCGTCCGTCCGCCAGCGCTCCACCCTCGAGGCCCTCGCCGCCCTGCGGGACGCTGGCTACATCGGCCGCACCGCCGCCGCCACCATGGACGCCGACTACCGGCTCCTGCGTGCCCTCGAGCACCGGGTCCAGCTCCACCGGATCCGCCGCTCGCACGTGCTACCCACCGCCGACGCCGACCTGCGCCGGATCGCCCGATCCCTCCGCATCCCCGGCCTCGACACCGCCGAGGAACTGGGGGAGATGTGGGCGCGCGTGCGCAAAGAGGTGCGGGCCCTGCACCTGGAGATCTACTACCGGCCCATGCTGCCGGCCACCGCCAAGCTTTCCGCCGACAACGCTGCCCTCGAGCCCGAGGCCGCCCAGGCGCGGCTGGCCGCGATCGGCTACGGTGACCCGCGCTCGGCCTACGCCAACGCGCTCGCCCTCACCTCCGGCTTCAACCGCACGGCCGCGATCGCCCGGCACATCATGCCCGTCATGCTCGAGTGGTTCACGCAGGGCCCCGAACCCGACCGAGGGCTCGCCGCCTTCCGCGACGTGTCAGAAAAGCTGGGCTCGACCCCCTGGTACATGCGCCTCCTGCGCGACTCGAAGGTGGTGGGCGAACGCCTCGCACGGCTACTGTCCACCTCGCGCTACGTGGCCAACGAGCTCCCCTCGCAGGCCGAGGCCATCGCCTGGCTGGAGGCCGACGAGCTCGCCCCGCTCGGGCCGGCCGAGCTCACCGCCCAACTCGATTCCGTGCTTAACCGGCGCACCGACCCGCGTGAGATCGCGATCGCGGGCCGGGCGCTCCGGCGTCGTGAACTCTTGCGCACCGCGATGGCTGACACGCTGCGCCTTGGCACGGACTCGCGCCAAGCGATCACGGACGCGGGCCAGGTGGCGGTGGAGGCCTCGCTGCGTGGGGCGCGAATCGCGGCCAGCGCGCCCGACTCGCTCCAGTTCGCCGTCATCGCCATGGGCCGCTTCGGAGGCGGGGAGCTGGGCTACATCTCGGACGCCGACCTCCTGTTCGTCTTCGACCACGGCCCCGAGCTTGCCGAGCAGGAGGCGAGCGCGGCGGCGAACGAAGTGGCCCGCCACCTCATCGCCCTGCTCTCCACACCCGCGCCCGAGCCGGGCTTCCCCGCCGACGCCGATCTGCGCCCCGAGGGCAAGAATGGCCCGCTCGCCCGCTCGCTCGACTCCTACCGCGCCTACTACGATCAGTGGGTGCAGACCTGGGAGCGCCAGGCCCTGCTGCGGGCGCGGTTCGTGGCCGGCGACGGCGTCGGGGCGCGCTTCATTTCACTCATCAACCCGCTGCGCTACCCTAGCTCAGGGTTGGCGGACGCCGAGGTGCGTGACATTCGGCGAATGAAGGCGCGCGTGGAGTCCGAGCGCATCCCGCGCGGCGTGGACAAGACCCGGCACTTGAAACTCGGCCCGGGCGGGCTCGCCAACGTCGAGTGGGCCGCCCAGATCCTCCAGCTGCGCCATGCGGGCCGCATCCCGGCGCTGCGCACTACCGGCACGCTCTCCGCCCTTGACGCGGCCAGCGAAAGTGGCCTCATCAGCGCCGATGGCGCTGGTAAGCTGATCGAGGCCTGGTCGTTTGCCTCGGCGCTGAGGGACGCAAACGTGCTCGCCTCCGGGCGCACGCGTGGCGCCAAGCTGGACCTGCTCCCGCACGGGGCACGCGAACTGGCCCTCACTGCCGCTCTGCTCGGGCGCGAGGGGGAGCTGCACGCCATCGAGGAAGACTACCTGCGCGCCGCGCGTCGGGCCCGAGCTGTTGTGGAACGCATCGTCTACGAGGAGTAACTGTGGAACTCATTCTTGTCCGTCACGGCCAGACCTACATGAACGCCAAGCACACGATCGACACGGTCATACCCGGCGCTGCGCTCACCGAGGCGGGTTGGACCCAGGCCAACGACGTCGTCGCCACGCTCGCCGCCCTCGAACCAGGCGCGATTTGGGCCTCGAACCTCACGCGCACGCAACAAACCGCTACCCCGCTCGCCACCCGCTTGGGGCTCGACATCCAGGTCCACGACGGCCTGCGCGAGATCGGTGCCGGATCGTATGAGGGCGGCGACACCGAGGACGACTACGACGGCTACACGAGCACGATCTTTCGCTGGATCAACGGCGAACTCGACCTGCCCATGGGCGAGGACACGGCCGTGACCGGGCGTAGCGTCCTCGAGCGGGTCGACGACGCCGTCCGGGTCATCGAAGCCGCCGGGCACGAACGCGCAGTCGCCTTCGCCCACGGGGGAGTCATTGCCTACTGGGTGGGCGCCCGCGCGCGCAACGCCCAGCGCGACCGCAACGCCTTCGTGCCGCTGACCAACACGGGCATCGCCCGCCTCACCGGCAGCCTCGACGAGGGCTACACCCTCAACTCCTGGATGCACATGACCTTCTAGGAGCCAGGGCACTAGCTCCTAGAAGTCGTAGTAGAGCGCGAACTCGTAGGGGTGCGGGCGCTGGCGCAGCGGCTCGATCTCCTTTTCCCGCTTGTAGCGGATCCAGGTGTCGATGATGTCCTCGTCGAACACGCCGCCCTCGGTAAGGTAGTCGTGGTCCTCTTCCAAGGCGCGCAACGCGTCCTGGAGCGACTGGGGCAGCTGTTCGATTTCCGCGTGCTCCTCGGGCGGCAGCTCGTAGAGGTCCTTGTCGATCGGCGCCGGGGGCTCGATCCGGTTGCGGATACCGTCCAAGCCCGCCATGAGCTGGGCGGCGAACGCCAGGTACGGGTTCGACGAGCCGTCCGGGGTGCGGTACTCGATGCGCTTGGCCTTCGCAGACGTGCCCGTGACCGGGATGCGCGTACACGCCGAACGATTGCGCGCCGAGTAGACGAGGTTGACCGGGGCCTCGAATCCCGGTACCAGCCGGTGGAAGGAATTGATCGAGGGGTTGGTGAAGGCGAGCAGGGACGGCGCGTGGGCGAGCAGGCCGCCAATGTACCAGCGCGCCAGGTCTGACAGGCCACCATACCCGCGCTCGTCATGGAAGAGCGGCACGCCGTCCTTCCACAGCGACTGGTGGCAGTGCATGCCCGAACCCGCGTCTCCGAAGAGAGGCTTGGGCATGAAGGTCGCCGTCTTGCCCGCGGCAAAGGCGGCGTTCTTGATGACGTACTTGAACTTCATGAGGTCATCCGCGGCGGCGAGCAGCGTGTCGAACCTGTAGTTGATCTCCTGCTGGCCGGTCCCGCACTCGTGGTGCTCGCGCTCGATCCTCAAACCCACCTCCTGGCACAGGCGCGTCATCTCATCGCGCAGGTCCGCCTCCTGATCGTTGGGGGAGACGGGGAAGTAGCCGCCCTTGATCCGGGTCTTGTAGCCCAGGTTTGGCCGCTCTTCTGTGCCAGTGTTCCACCACGCGCCACGGGCGTCGAGGTGGTAGCCCGCCTTGTTGGGCGAGTCGTCGAATCGGACGTCGTCGAAAACATAGAACTCGGGTTCGGCGCCAAAATAGACCGTGTCGGCGATTCCGGAGGCGCGCAGGTAGTCCTCGGCACGGCGGGCGATCGTGCGCGGGTCGCGCGAGTAGGGCTCGCCCGTGAACGGGTCGACCACGAAGAAGTTCATCACCAGCGTCTTACGCGCGCGGAACGGATCAATGTAGGCCGTACCAAGATCCGGGATGAGCTTCATATCCGACTCGTGGATCTCGGTAAAGCCGCGGATGGAGGAGCCGTCGAACATGAGGCCATCGCGCAGGGCGTCGTCGTCAAAGGTGCCGATGGGGATGGCGAAGTGCTGCATCACTCCGGGAAGGTCGCAGAAACGGATGTCGACGAACTCGACCCCCTCCTTGGCAAGGTAATCCTTGGCCTCATCAACACTTGAAAACACGTGGTACTCCTAACGGAAAAGACGGATCCGACCGCCATTGTACGGGGTGAGGGCAAGACAAAAGGTGCGGTGCCACATCGTGGCCGCGCCCCTTTGCTTAGCGTCCGCGCATCGCTCGCCTGTCCGGGCGGGCGTTGAACGGGTCAATCCCCTTCGGGATCGGCAGTGCGTTGGTCTGGATCGCCTTCATGCGGGCCGTGACCGCCGCGACCTCCTGGTGGGAGATCTTCTTCGGCAGCTTCTTCAGGTGGCGCTCCAGCTTCGCAATCGGCACCTGGCCAGCGCCATTGCCCACCTTGATCACCTCAACGGGCACCGAGGGGGCCACGCGCTTGATTGCCTTCTTCTCATCCTGGATGAGGCGATCCACCCGGTCGGCCGGGCCCTCGGAGATGAGGACGATGCCGGGGCGGCCAATCGCACGGAACAGCATGTCCTGCGTGCGGGCGTTAAAACGCACCGGCTCCTGCTCGATCACCCAGCCTCGCTTGATCTGGCCAAGCACCGCGGCGGAGGCACCGGGCATGCCGTCAATCTGCGCGTACGACGCACGGCGCACCAGTTGCGTCAGCACCAACAGTGCGAGGACCACGCCCATGAAGATTGAGAGCGGGACCCACACCCACCAGAACCTGGTGGCAAGTCCGCCCAGCAGGCCAAGAACGACGCCGACCACGAAGCCGGCGAGCAACGCCCAGGCAGTCCACGGGTACGTCTTCTTCGCCACCCGGTACGCATCGGCGACGTAACTCCACCAGCGCTTCTTCTTGGGCTTGTTCTTCTTGGTCATCGCACTTCCTTGTTCGGTTTCATCAAGAGTTTAGTAGATTGCACGGCCGTGCTCAAAGATGCCTCAGCCAAGCGCCCGTTCGTCCTTGCGCCCCAGGGTGGCCGAGACGAGCGTAATCAAACCGGCACACACTGCTGCGGCGAGGAATCCCACGGCGACGTTGGAATCCACGAAGCGCCCCACGATCGCCGAGGCACTCGCCACGCCGAGGACGTTGGCGGAGACGATGGCGGTATTGGCCACGCCGTCGCCGCCGCGCGGGGCCCACTTGCCGGCCAGGGTAAAGATGGACACGCCGAGCGGGCCTATGAAGACTCCGGCCACGAGCAGTAGGAGGGACAGGGCGACGCCGCCGGTGGCAATCATGCAGGCCGCGGCGCCGAGCAGAAGCCCGCTTCCGGCCAGGAGGATGCGGCGGTTGTAACTCAGGCGCTCGGGCAGCGCCACCGCCATGAGGGCTGTGACCGCCGCCGAAAGGCCAAGGGCCGCGTAGATGAGGCCACCCAGGCCCGACAGGCCGCGCGTCTCGGCAAAGGCCGTCACCGTGGTCTGCATTGCGCCGAAAAACATGCCCATGAAGAACATGGCGGCAAGCGGTGTGCGGACCCGGTTCATGACCGCGAGGAAGGAGGGGCGCGGTTCGTCGTCGTCGAACACGGCCGGGCCGCGGGCGTGACGCGAGAGCGCGAACGGGAAAACGCAGGTGAGCACAAGGCCGGCGGCTACGAGCAGCGGAAGGCTGGGGGAGACAGCGGCCGCGAGGATGCCCACGGCGGCGGGGCCGAGCACGAAGATCAGCTCATCGTTGACCGTCTCCCACGACATCGCGGCGGGCAGCTGGGCCGGGCTTGCGATCGGGTACCAGCGCACGCGCGAGAGTGGGCCGATGGGGGAGGTGGTGATCCCGATGAAGGCCGACATCGCCATAAGTGCCGCGGTGGCCGGCTCGCGGGGCGCGAACCAGACGAGCAACAACAGGGCCACGATGTTAAGCGGGGCGAACACCAAGAGCGGGTTGCGCTGCCCGAAATGGTCCGTGAGGCGGCCGATGATGATGTTGCCCAACCCGTTCGCGATCGCAAGGGACGCCGAGCAGTAGGCGGCGACCTCCACCGAGCCGGTCTCGGCCACGATGAGGGTCAACACGCCGATGATGATCATGGAGGTGGGAAGGCGGCCAAAAAACGACACCACCAAGTGGGGCCCGCCCACCAGCGAGGGAAGATCGCGATAACCACCAAAAGAATTCGTACTCACCCGGCCATTGTAGACAGCGCGGTGCCGAGGTGGCCCATCACCGCCTGTGGAAAAGGCCATCATGGGTGGCGACGGTTGTGGTCTGCTTGAGGCATGAAGAACGAGCCGCGGTGGAGGATATGGCTGATCGCGTTCGCGGTCGTGGTCGGATTCGGGGTGGGGCTATCTCCGGATCCGACGGACTGGAAGGCGTACGCCCAAGCGATGGTCGACGCGCGAAACGCCGCGATCGTCGGCGAGAACTGGGAGGTGCTGTGGGCCCTGACAGTCGACGGCTCGCCCGCCAGGGCCGAAGACGAACAGCTCAAGGCCTGGATGGAAGACAACGGCGTGCGAGTGGAGGCCGTGGTGACCGAGGTGATTTCGGTGAACATGCGCGCCTCGGACGGTCCCGTCCTCGAAGTGATCTCCTACCAAAGCGGGGCACACATCGAAGGGTCGGACTCGGCCAACGAAAGCCAGCGCATCTGCCGGCGGTGGGCCATTCGGAACGCCAAGATCTACCGGGTGCGGCCGTGCCTGATGGAATCGGGCTAAAAGCTCGTGGGTTCAGGGGAAGAAAAGGGGCCCGGCTCGCGCCGGGCCCCTTGCTGAGGACTTAGAGGACCTCGGGGAAGTCACCCTCTTCGAGGCGGAACTTCACATCACGCAGGAAGCGCGAGGCGGCAGCGCCGTCGATGATGCGGTGATCGTAGGAGATGGACAGGAAGCACTTCGAGCGAATCGCGATGACCTCGTTGCCGTCCTGATCCTTGACCACGCCCGGCGCCTTGAAGATCGCGCCTGTGCCCATGATGGCCACGTTGGGCTGGTTGATGATCGGCGTGTCGAACGCGGCGCCAGCGGAGCCGGTATTCGTGATCGTGAAGGTGGAACCCGCCAGCTCGTCGGCCTTGATCTTGCCGTCGCGCGTGCGGGCGGCCAGGTCTGCGATCTGCTTGGCGATGCCGGCGATGTTGAGGTCGCCAGCTTTCTTGATCACGGGGACGAACAGGCCGCGCTCGGTGTCAACAGCGATGCCCACGTGCTCCACGTCGTGGTAGACGATCTCGTTGTCCTCCACCGAGGAGTTGATGATCGGGTGGGCCTTGAGCGCCTCCGTGGCCGCCTGCACGAAGAACGGCAGGTAGGTGAGGTTCACGCCCTCGCGCGCCTGGAAGGTGGCCTTCGCCTGGGCGCGAAGCTTGACGATCCGCGTGACATCGACCTCCATGACCGTGGTCAGCTGGGCCGAGGTGGCCAGCGAGTCGATCATGTGCTTGGCGATCGCCTTGCGCACGCCCGTCATCTTCTGGCGGGTGCCACGCAGGGTTGCGGCCTCTTTCGCCTTCTGCGCGATCTGAGTCTTGATCCCGCCCGCCGGGGCAGCCGGGGCAGCCGGAGCGGCCGGAGCTGCGGGTGCCGGAGCGGCCTGCGCGACCTTGGCGGCCTCAGCGGCGGCCTCGACATCCTGGCGGCGGATGCGACCGCCCACGCCCGTGCCGGAGACCGTGGCCAGGTCCACGCCGAGGTCCTTGGCGAGCTTGCGCACGATTGGGGTCACGTAGGCCGATTTGCCATCGGCCGGTGCCGGAGCCGCAGGGGCGGGCTTGGGCTCAGTGGGCTTAGGCTGGGCCGGAGCAGGCGCAGGTGCGGGCTCAGCCTTGGGAGCCGGAGCCGGAGCGGGCTCGGCCTTCGGCTCTTCCTTCGGGGCAGCCGGCGCCGGGGCAGCCGGGGCCTCGCCACCGATGACGGCGAGCACGGTGCCAACCGAGACCGTCTCATCTTCGGAGACCTTGATCTGCGTGAGGATGCCCGACGCCGGGGCCGGGACTTCGGTGTCGACCTTGTCGGTGGAGACCTCGACGATCGGCTCGTCTTCCTCCACCTCGTCGCCTACCTGCTTAAGCCAGGTGGTGACGGTGCCCTCGTCAACGGATTCGCCGAGCGCGGGCATCTTCACCTCAACGCCCGAGTCCGACGCCGCCGGGGCAGCAGGCTCCTCGGGAGCCGGGGCCGGAGCCTCGGGCTCTGCAGCGGGCTCCTTAGCCGGGGTCTCGGCCGGAGCAGCGGCGCCGGAGCCGTCGCCGATGTAGCCGAGCACGGTGCCAACCGAGACCGTCTCATCTTCTCCGACCTCGATCGACTCGAGGACGCCGGCTGCCGGGGCCGGAACCTCGGTGTCAACCTTGTCGGTGGAGACCTCGACGATGGGCTCGTCGGCCTCGACCGTGTCGCCAACGTTCTTCAGCCACGTCGTGACCGTTCCCTCATCGATGGATTCGCCCAGTGCGGGCATCTTAATGGGTTCAGACATGTCTTGCTCCTAGGTCAGTTGTGGGTGTGAAGCGGCTTGCCGGCGAGGGCCAGGATGGCCTCGCCCACCGACTCGTTCTGAGTGGGGTGAGCGTGGATCAGGCCGTCGAAGTCTTCCGGGTAGGATTCCCACGCGACCATCAGCATGCCTTCGCCCACCTGCTCACCCATGCGGGCGCCGATCGAATGGAAGCCCACGATCGGGCCGTCCTTTTCACGGACCAGCTTAACGAAACCGGTGGTGCCAAGCATCTGGGACTTGCCGTTACCTGCGAGGTTGAAGGTGGAGGTCTCCACGTTGTCCTTGCCGAACTTCTCCTCGGCCTTCTTCTGCGACAGGCCCACGGAGGCGATCTCAGGGTTGGAGAAGGTGACCTTCGGGATGTTGTCCTCATTAACGACGGCGGGGTTGTTGCCCGCGATCTCGTCGGCCACGAACAGGCCCTGGAGGAAGCCGCGGTGGGCGAGCTGAACGCCGGGGACGATGTCGCCAACGGCGTAGATGTTGCCAACCCCGGTGTGCAGGCGCTCGTTCGTGATGACGAAGCCGCGATCGATGGTGATGCCCTGCTCCTCGTAGCCGAGGTTGGCGGTGGAGGGGCCGCGGCCGATGGCGATCAGCAGGTATTCGGCGTCGTACTGCTTGCCGTCCTGGGTGAAGACGTGAACGCCGCTCTCGTCCTCCTCAACCCGGTCGAACATGGTCTTGGTCTTGAAAGCGATCTTGCGCTTGCGGAAGGAGCGCTCGAGCATCTTCGACACGTCCTCGTCCTCGTTCGGCACGAGATGATCGAGGCCCTCGATGATCGTCACGTCGGCGCCGTAGGAGTTCCACACCGAGGCGAACTCGCAGCCAATCACGCCACCGCCAAGCACGATGACCGACGACGGCACAACATCCATGGTCAGCGCCTTGTCGGAGGTGATGACGCGGTCGGTGATGGTCTGGCCGATCGTCTTCGAGTATGAACCCGTGGCGAGCACGATGTTCTTGCCCTTGATGCGCTCACCGTTGACCTCAACCGTGTCCTTCGCAACCAGGCGACCCCAGCCGGCGATCGTGTCAATACCCGCGGCGTTCACAAGGCCGGTCAGGCCCTTGAACATCTTCTCAACCACGCCATTCTTGTACGTGTTGAGCGCCCCCATGTCGATGCCTTCGAAGGTGCCCTTAACGCCAATGGAGGGGCCTTCGCGCATTTCGTCTGCAACCTCGGCAGCGTGTAGGAGAGCCTTGGTGGGGATACAGCCGCGATGAAGGCAGGTTCCACCAACCTTGTCGCCCTCAATGAGCGCCACCTTCATACCGAGCTGGGCGGATCGCAGAGCGCATGCGTAGCCTCCGGAACCCGCGCCAAGAATCACTACATCGTATTCCTTTTCAGTCACTTACCTCTCCCTCGAGATCGCCATGGCCCGGTGGGTCCAGACCCGTTCCCTATAATTATTCCACTTTGCGGCCGACATTTCTTCCTCGGCGGGGACAATCGCGTGACTCCAACAGGGCGCGCGGTAGGCTGGGGGAATGTTGTTTTCGAAAAAGAAGGGGCCGCTTTCCCAGCGCCGCGCCAAGAAGGTAACGGTCGAACACCTGACCGAGTTCGTGGCCACCCGCCAGGGGGTCGCCGCCTACTTCGAGGCCGCCACCTCGCGTGACCCGAGCTCGATCGTGCTCGTGGCGAGCGACGGGGAATGGACCCGACGCAAAATCCCCAGCATCGCCGACGCCGCTGAGGTCGCCCGCGATCTGGGGATTGAGCTGTATGAGGTGGCCCGCACCGGTTACCCGCGCGAGATGCGCGAGTGGTCGGCGAAGAACCGGGGCCGCTAGTTCTCCACGGCGGCGAGCAGGGTGCGCAGCATGGCGCCGGTGGCACCCTTCGGCATCACCCCGTAGGGCTTGCCGCGGTTGAACGACGGGCCGGCGATGTCCACGTGCGCCCAGTTCGGCGCGTCCACGAACTCCTTGAGGAACAGGCCGGCCACCAGCATGCCGCCGTAGCGCGAGCCGGAGTTCTTCATGTCGGCAACGTCCGAGTCGAGGCTCTCTCGCAGGTGAGCGGGCAGCGGCATGTGCCAGGCGTCCTCGCCCACCTCGCCCGCCAGGTCGGTGAGGGTCTTGGCGTAGTCGGTGCCCATGATGCCGGTGGTGCGCTCGCCGAGCGCCACCATCTGGGCGCCCGTCAGGGTGGCGATATCAATGATGGTCTCGCTGCCCTCGGCGCTGGCCATGAGCAGGCCGTCGGCGAGGACCAGGCGGCCCTCGGCGTCGGTGTTGTTGATCTCTACCGAGGTGCCGTTGCGGTAGGTAATGACGTCGTCGGGGTGGCCGGCGATACCGGAGACCATGTTCTCCGCGATGCACATCCAGCCCACGATGCGGCGCTTGACGCCCAGCCGCGCGGCGGCCACGAGCACCTCGAGCACGGTGGCGGCGCCGCCCATGTCGGTCTTCATCTCGGTCATGGCATTCGACGGCTTGAGCGAGTAGCCGCCCGTGTCGAACGTGATGCCCTTGCCCACCAGCGCGATCGTGCCCTCCGGCGCGCCCTCCGGGGCCCACTCGATGCGCACCAGGCGCGGGTGGCGCTTCGAACCACGGCCCACGTGGATGATGCCGGCGGCGTTGATCTCCTCCAGCGCCTTCTCCCGGTACACGGTGACGGTGCAGCCGGCCGCGCTCGCCTCGTCCTCGGCGATCTGGGCGAGCACCTCGGGGTAGAGATCGTTGGGGGCGAGGTTGACAAGGTCGCGGATACGGTTGCCCGCCTCGGCCAGGATCTCGCCGCGCGCCACGGCGTCGTCATCGGCCTCTGGCAGCACGAGCGCGCCGAGCGGTGCCTTCTTCGGCTCCTTGTACTCGTCGAAGACGTAGGCGCCGAGCAGCGCGCCCTCAACAGCCTCGGCCACCTCGGCGACGGGGGATGCGACGTACAGCTCATCGACCCCGGCGGCAGCGCGCGCGAGCTCGCCAAACTTGTCGCGGGTAGAATCGCCGTTCACGACGACGAACACCAGCTTGCTCGTATCGGCCGGGTTCACTAGCCGGGCAACCCCCTCGCCGGGCTGAAGCGTGGTCAGCGCGGCAACAACGCCGCCAGTGAACTCCGCGTCCTCAACGAGCGTGTCGAGGGTGTAGGACTCGCCATCCTTCGACGCGAGGATCGCGAGGTGGCGAGAAAGGTCCTGGGTGAATTCGTGACAGATAATATTGGTCATTGCCCCAGTATATGTCGCGATAGCCAGAGATTTCTTTCCCGGCCTCCGCGGCTTGGATGGCGGCGGGGTAAACTGAGGCGAACCGAGTTGAGGAGAGGCCCGTGAGCCAAGAACTGACAGACACCCGCACCCGCGCCCACGGGTGGCCCTCCGTCCTCATTTATGCCCTCGGGGTTGGGGCCGTGATCTTCCTGTGGCGGGCCGTGGTGGCGGCCACGAACTCGATGGTGGGCGGGCACTACGGGCTGGCGGTCACCTCCATCCTCGCCGCCCTGTGCTGGGTGCTCGGATTCGCCGGCGCCAAGCACAACGGCCGGCGCATGCGCTACCTGGCCTTCGGGGCGTGGGGGATTAACGTGTTTGCCCCGCTCGCCGGACTGGTGGTGGACTTCCACTACTCCAACCCGTGGTTCGAGGCGGGGCGCACCTACTTCTACCTGCCGACCCTCGGAGCGATTGCGGCCTTCGCGTGGCTCATGTGGTCAAGGCCCGCGGCGATGGCCGCGCGCCAGATGGAAAAGTAGGGCCTACTTCGACTTTGCGCCGCGGGCTTCCTTCATCTCTGCGCGCGTGCCGCCCGCCGGGTATTCGCCCCGTGACACCTGCGGGGCGGGCAGGCGCCAGCGGCGCAGGTAGAAGCACCGGCCGAGCATCTGGAGGTAGAAGCCCGAGGGGACCTCGCCAAACTTGTGCATGGCCGCCTGCTTCGCCCGGCGGCTGACCCACATGGCGTGCAGTAGCATGATGAGGAAGACCACGTACATGCCCCACACTACGGGGATTACGATCTGCGGGAAGCGGCCCTGGAAGAGGATGAGGGGGAGCAGGAGTAGCGCGGCTGGCATGAAGAATGCAGAGATGGGTGCGGCGGCGTCGATGTAATCGCGCCCGAAGGAGCGGATGGGGCCGCGGTGCTGGGCGGGCATGTTGCGCTCGTCGCCCGTGCGCATGGCCTGCTGCTGCTTTTCGTACAGTTCATTCGAGCGGGCGCGCTCTTCGGCCTTGCGTTGGCGCTTTTCGGCCTTGGACAGGGACTTGGTGTCGGCAACAAGGGGGCGGCGGTTGCGCGCTTCGACGTCCTTACGCCGAGGCGTGGGCGCGCCCTTGGCAGCGGTGTAGCCCTTGCGCTGTGGCTCCACAGGAGTGGAGAGCGAGGAGTCTTCCAAATCCGACGTCTTCTTTGATCCGAACACGGCCATCCTTATCTTTGAGCTGTTGGTGTTCAGTCTAACGGCACGGCCCGACATTTCTGGAAACCGCGGCGGTTATGCCCGCCACGGTGTGCGCTAAAGTGGTGGGTATGTACCACGACGTAGTTTCTTCAGTAGATGAATCAATGAACGACTCCCTGGCCGCGCTGTCTGAGCTGGTCGCCATCCCGTCAATCTCCGCCGATTCCTTCGACCAGTCCACCCTTGCCGAATCCGCGCAGTGGATCGCGAACAAGGCCCGCGGCCTCGGCTTTGACACGCGGGTCATCCAGGTCGAGGGCGAGGCCGGAACGGGCCGCCCCGCCGTCCTCGCTACGCGCGCGGGCGAACCGGGCAAGCCCACCGTGGTCCTCTACGCTCACCACGACGTCCAGCCCGTGGGCGACCTGGCCCTGTGGGACACTGACCCGTTCGTGGCCACCGAGCGCGACGGGCGCCTATACGGCCGCGGCACCGCGGATGACAAGGCCGGCGTCGTCGCCCACCTCGCCGCTGTCGCCGCAGCGCGCCCGGGCGTGGGCATCACCCTTTTCATCGAGGGCGAGGAGGAGGTCGGCTCGCCCACGTTCGTCGACTTCCTGCACGCCTACAAGGCCGAGCTCGACGCCGACGTCATCGTGGTGGCCGACTCGAACAATTGGAAGGTGGGCACGCCGTCGCTCACCACCTCGTTGCGTGGCGTCACCCAGGTGTCGGTCACGGTCACCGCGCTCGACCACGCGCTGCACTCGGGCATGTACGGCGGCCCGGTCCTCGACTCGGTCACCCTCGCCTCGCGCCTGATCGCCACGCTCCACAACGACGCGGGCGACGTTGCAGTCGAGGGCCTGCTCGCCACCGACGACACGCCGGTCGACTACCCCGAGGAGGAGTTCCGCTCAGATGCGGGCCTACTGGAGGGCGTGCGCCTGGCCGGCTCGGGTTCGATCACCTCGAGATTGTGGACTAAGCCCGCGATCGCCGTCACCGCCATGGACGTCACCCCCGTCCGCCTCACCTCCAACACGATCTCCCCGTCCACCACCTTCGTGCTCTCCCTGCGCGTGGCCCCCGGCCAGGATTCGGGCGAGGCGGCCGAGAAACTCATCGATCACCTCAAGGCCCACGCGCCCTTCGGCGCGCACGTGGACTGCGTAATCAACGAGCGCGGCCCGGCCTTCCAAGCCTCCGGCCAGAGCGAGGCCTCCCAGCTCATGGAGTGGGCGCTTGGCGAGGCCTGGGGCACGGACCCGGTGGACATCGGCGTGGGCGGCTCGATCCCGTTCATTGCCGACCTAGCCCGTGAATTCCCGCAGGCTCAGATCCTCGTGACCGGCATCGAGGACCCGGACACGCGCGCCCACTCGGCCAACGAGTCGCTCCACATCGGCGACTGGCGTAATGCGATCGCCGCCGAGGCGCTGCTGCTCACCCGGCTCGGCGAGTAGATGCACGTCACCCTCGTCTGCTCCGCCCTCCCCGGGATGGGGCCGCGTGCCGTGTGTGAGCGGGCGAGCGCCGCGTGGCGTGAGGTCCGCCCGTACGACGACGTCCTCGCACTTCTCACGTCCGAAGGCGCGGCCGTAGCCCACGCGGGCACGGGGCTCGACGACGTCGTGCAATCGCGCCACCTGAGCGCCCGGGCGGTTGAGGTGGGCGCCGGGGCGGAGCGGCGAGTGCACTGGGTGTGGGACGGCGGGGCGATGATCGACCTGGCCGATTCCTTTTCCTGGAACGGGCGCCCAGAGGGCTCCACGGCCTTCCTGGGCGCCGACCTCCTCGCGCTGCGCGATGCCGGCGCCCGGCGCATTCACGTGCACCTGCCCGACCTCATGAGCCCCACCGACCTCGGCCGCGGGGTCCTGGGGGAACTGGCGGGGGAGTCCCTCGGGGATGACGGGCTGGGGGCGGCCCTCGAGGCGGCGCGCGCGGCCCTGCGGGATATGGCACTGACCGTCACCTACCCCTCCGACCTGCCGCTGCTCGGGGTCAACGGGATGGCCCGGGCGTGGGCCACCCGTGGCTTCGACGGCTACCGCGCCCAGGACTTCGAACGCGAGGCGGGCGCGTGGATCCACGAGCTGGGTCAGGCCGCGGGTGCCAGCACGCGGCGCTCACTCGTGGGCGCCGATATCGACCCGCGGGCCGGGTACGCGGGCCCGGGAGGGGGACTAGGCCTCATGCTGCAGCTACTGGGGGCATCGACGTCGTTGGTGGGCGACCACCTCGTGGCCGGGCACATCCCGGAAACCGACCTCATCGTCTACGTGCTGGGAACCATCGGCGTGGATCTGCCCTCGGGGCTCCACGCGGCCGCCCGTTCGGGCGAAGAACAGGGCGTGCCCGTCGTCGTGCTCAGTGACGCCGCAGGCATGCGCAAGGGCGAGCTACCCCGCCTCGGGCTGCACGGCGCCTACGAGATGCGCCCCGAACGCTTCGTCGACGACGCGGACACGCTCGCCGACCTGTCCCGCCTGCCCCAGCTCGTCACCACCTCGATGCGCACGATCGCCTCCACCTGGGGCTGGGATTAGGCCTGCCCAATCGATCACGCTCAGCTGAATGGGACGTGGCCAACATAGAGACTGCCAGCGTGAGGCGGTAGTGTGTGTCCAGAACACTATTTTATGGAGGTATTCATGAGCGAAACCGTCGCAACCCACGGCGTTACCCTCACCGAGGTCGCCGCAGCCAAGGTCAAGTCCTTGCTCGAGCAGGAGGGCCGTGACGACCTTCGCCTGCGCATCGCAGTTCAGCCGGGCGGCTGCTCCGGCCTCATGTACCAGCTCTACTTCGACGAGCGTCTCTTCGACGATGACGCGGTGGCGGAGTTCGACGGGGTCGAGGTCCTCGTGGACGCCAAGTCGGCTCCTTACCTTGACGGCGCCACGATCGACTTTGCTGACACGATCGAGCGTCAGGGCTTCACCATCGACAACCCTCAGGCACACGGCACCTGCGCGTGCGGAGAGTCGTTCCACTGAGACCAGAGTTCCCTGCCACGTGGTGGGGAACAACTATGTGAGGAGAAGAATGCGCGTACTTGCTAGTGTGACCGCTCTCGCGCTCGCCTTTGGCGCCGCCGCCTGCAGCTCGGAGTCCGATCTGCAGGCGCCGGAGGAGACCACCACGTCAGCCAACCAGACGCCGGGCACGCAGATGCCCACGCTCGACGATTCGGGGGAGAACCCGATCCTGTCCTTCCCCGACTCGAATGCGCCCGCGGGCTTGAAGGTCGAGGTGTTGGAGAAGGGCGAGGGCCGCGAGATCGCGGCCACCGACACGGTGGTGGCCCACTACGTGGGCCAGGTGTGGGGCTCGGAGGAGCCCTTTGATTCTTCCTTCAGCCGCGGGGCGCCGGCAGCGTTCTCGTTGTCGAAGGTGATCCAGGGTTGGACGCAGGGGCTCGCGGGGCAGACCGCCGGCTCGAAGCTCATCCTGTCCATCCCCTCCGACCTCGGCTACGGTCCGAGCGGTGGCAACGAGGCGGCGGGCATTGGTGAGACGGACACGATCGCGTTCTACATAGAGCTGGTCGACGCATACGGCGTGGACCAGGCGGGCGATGCGAACGCCACGATGCAGGCCGACCTGGCTGACCTCCCCGTGGAGATCGAGGGTGCGCTCGGCGAACCGGTCACGGTTACGGTCAAGGAGGGCGCTGAGGCCCCCACCGGCGAACCCGTGGTGACCGTGATCGCCCGTGGTAACGGCGAGCCGGTCGGTGGCGAAGGCACCACGATCTACGACCAGTACGCGATGTCCTTCTGGGACAACTCCGCCTCCGAAGTCACCTACGGCACTTACGGGCCGCAATCGCAGACACTCGGCGCGGGTAGCTTCTTCGATTCCCTTGCGGGGATCCCGGTGGGTTCCCGTGTGCTCGTGGAGGTCCCGGCCTCCGAGGGCGGTGAGGATGCGGCGGCGCCGGCCTACGCCGTCGTCATTGACATCCTCGGGCAGATCGAAGCCGCGCCGGCCGCGTCGTCCGGCAACTAATCGAGACTCGCCGGCAACTAGTCGAGACACAAAAGTGGGGCCCTCACGGGCCCCACTTTCTTATTGCGTCTTAGCGGACGATGAGGGTAGCGTTCTTCGCGTCGGCGTAGCGGGCAGCCACGTCCTGCCAGTTGAAGACGTTCCACACGGCCTTGACGTAATCGGCCTTGACGTTGAGGTAGTCAAGGTAGAAGGCGTGCTCCCACATGTCGAGCATGAGGATCGGGTAAGTGCCCACCGGGACGTTGGCCTGCTGGTCGAACAGCTGGAAGGTGGTCAGGCTCTTGCTGATCGTGTCGTAGGCGAGGACGGCCCAGCCGGAGCCCTGGATGCCGGTAGCAACCGCGGTGAACTGCTTCTTGAAGTTCTCGAACGAACCGAAGGCCTCGTTGATCGCCTCAGCCAGCTCGCCCTCGGGCTCGCCGCCACCGTTCGGGGAGAGGTTCTTCCAGAACACGGAGTGGTTAGAGTGTCCACCCAGGTTGAAGGCCAGGTCCTTCTGGAACTGGTTGATCTTGGAAAAATCGCCCGCCTCGCGCGCCGCGGCCAGGTTCTCGAGGGCCTTGTTGGCGCCGTCGACGTAGGCCTGGTGGTGCTTGCTGTGGTGCAGCTCCATGATCTTGGCCGAGATGTGCGGCTCGAGAGCGGCGTAGTCGTAATCAAGTTCGGGCAGTGTGTACACCATGTTTCCTCCAACGTTGAACCCGCGGGCCCTCGTGGCCGCGGAGGTCTACGCCCTCCAGTATCTCGCAAGGACAGGCCCATGTGGGTATTAAGTCCGTATATGCGCGCACAGAGAAACTCGTCCCGATCGGCGATCGTGGATGAGTTCTACGAAACTGGCACGAATCGGTAGTATTGGCTCAGAGCCGAGTTAGTGGAGGTAAAAATGACTCAGGACGCTGGCAAGACCTCGGTCGACGTGCTGGTGTATTCGGATAACCGCGATACCCGTAACGATGTGATGAGGGCCGTGGGGCGCCGCGTCGGCAAGGGTCCCGCCATCAATTGGACCGAAGCGGCCACCTGGGAGGGCGCCTACCTCTTGGTGGAGGAAAACCACTTCGATCTGCTCATCCTTGATGGCGAGGCGGCCAAGCTTGGCGGAATTGGCTTTGGAAAAATGGTACGCGACGAGCTGGTGGAGGACATGCCCTACATCGTGCTCATCGGCCGCCCGCAGGACGAGTGGCTGGCGCGCGTGTCCGCGCCGAACGCGATCCTCAACCACCCGGTCGATGCGCGCGCTCTCTCGGCCGCAGTCGCCGATGTCCTTGGGGAGACCCTGAACTCATGATGACCTGGCCGGAGATCACCGCCAAAGTCATTAGCCGCCAGGACCTGACGGCCGAAGAGACGGCCTGGGCGATGGACAAGGTGATGAGCGGTGAGACCTCTCCCGTGTCGCTGGCCGGCTTCCTCACGGCGCTCGCCACGAAGGGCGAGACGATCGACGAGATCCTCGGGCTTGCCGACTCGATGCAGTCCCACGCCACCCCGGTCAGCCTGCCCTCGGATTCGCTCGACATCGTGGGCACTGGCGGCGATCGGCTCCGCACGGTCAACATTTCGACCACGGCCTCCTTGGTCATCGCCGCGGCCGGGGTCAAGGTGGTTAAGCACGGCAATCGCGCCTCCTCCTCGAAGTCAGGCGCGGCCGACTGCCTGGAGGAACTCGGGGTTAACCTTGACCTGCCCGTGGAGGCGGTGGAGCGGATCTTTGATCAGATCGGCATCACCTTCCTCTTCGCCAACAAGTTCCACCCGTCGATGAAGCACGCGGCCACCGCGCGCCGTGAGCTCGCCCTCCCCACCGCGTTCAACGTGCTCGGCCCGCTGACCAACCCGGCCCGGCCCGAGGCAGGCGCGATCGGCGTGTCGAACGCGCGGCAGGCGCCGCTGGTGGCGGGAGTGCTTGCCCGGCGCGGCACGCGCGCTCTTGTCTTCCGCGGCACGAACGGACTCGACGAGCTCTCCACCGCCGCGCCGAACGAGGTGTGGGAGATTCGCGACGGCGAGGTCACCTATCATGACCTGGACGCCACGGCCGATTTGGGCCTGGCGTCCGCCACGGTGGATGATCTGCGGGGTGAGGACGCCCGCTACAACGCGGCCGCCGCGCGTCGGGTGTTGGACGGCGAGCGGGGAGCGGTGCGTGACGCCGTGGCCCTCAATGCCGCCGGCGCGATTGTGGCCGACGGGCGGCTCGAGGGCGTGCGCCCTGGCGACGGGGACTTCGTCACGCGCATGCGCGCCGGTCTGGCGATCGCCGAGGATGCCCTCGATTCGGGCAAGGCCTCCGAGCTGCTGACGCGCTGGGCCGAGCTGGCCCGTGCCGAGAGCGCGCGGGGCTAAGGAGTACCGGGCCAGAGAGTTCGGATACGCGTGTGGGGGGTGACGGCAGCGGCCGTCACCCCCCCCACACCCGACTTCGCGGTGTTTAATCGAGCCCGATGTCGAAGGCCGCCTCGAGGTCAGCCTTGGAAAACTCCTGGAAGGCCAGGTAGGTCTTGACATTTTTGACTCCCGGCACCTTGGCGATGTTGCCGGGGATGACCTGGGCCAGGTCCTCGTGCTGGGGGACAGTGACGAGCGCGATGAGGTCCACGTCCCCCGTCACGGAGTAGACCTGGCGCACCGACGACACCCCTGCCACGGCGTCGGCAACCTCGGGGATCTGATCGACTTCGGCGTCGATCATGACAATGGCTGTGATCATGGGTGCTCCTTTTCGTTCGATCGATAGGCCTAGTTTAGCGGGCCGTGGCCTGGGATTATTCCTCCGCGCGCGACTGGGGCAGCAGGGGGAGGGCCACAGCGTAGCCGCCCGCGAGCGAGCGCGTGAGCAACTCGGGCCGGGCGACCTTGATGAGCCGCACGTCCTCGTGCATGAGCCAGGTGGACAACAGGCGTACCTCGTCTGCTGTGACGTGGGCGGCGAGCTCCGGTACGGGCAGCTGCTCGGTGGCCGCGTCCAGCCACGCACCGAGTGCCTCCGGGTCTTCGCCCGGCCGGGTGGCGGCGCTGGCCCGCAGCATGCCGTAGTCGATCACGACGACGTCGAAGCCGCGCCTGCCCCTGCGCGCGGCCACGATGCGCGGATTGCCCACGAGGCTGCGTAGCTCCTCGAGGCTCTTCGCCCCGCCGACCAGAGCGTAGAGGCGGTCCCGTTCGCCGGCTGCCTGCTCGTAGCGCGCCTCGGCGGCAAGGGAGCGGA
This sequence comes from Trueperella bernardiae, assembly GCF_001469025.1. GTDB lineage: Bacteria > Actinomycetota > Actinomycetes > Actinomycetales > Actinomycetaceae > Trueperella > Trueperella bernardiae. The sequence goes on from NZ_LNIZ01000001.1 coordinate 217,189, forward strand.
TCTTGGCCAGGGCGTGCGCGGCCGCGGGCGCCACGTTGCCGGCGAGCGCGCTACTCACTGCGGCTACCGCCTGCTCCTGGGGAGCGCCGGTGAGGCAGGGCGCGTCGCACTTGCCGAGCTCATGCAGGTGGCAGGCCGGGCGCCCGTCGGGGGTGGCGGGCAGGCGCGGCGTACACTCGCGCAGGCCCGTTGCCGCCTGTAACAGCTCGACCGCCCGACTCGCCTGCTTGGCGCTACCAAACGGGCCGAGCACCTGGCCCAACTGGTCGAATCTCACCTTGCGTGTGACCTTGAGGCGCGGAAAGGGCTCGGAGGTAAGCGCTAGCCACGGACGTTGCGCGGAGCGGCGCGACCTGCGGTTGTAGGGCGGGTCCAGTTCGTTGATGAGGCGGACCTCGAGGACGCTGGCCTCGAGCTGGGTGGCGGTGGCAGTAGCCTCCACCGACACCGCTAGGTCGACCATCTCGGCCATCCGTGCCCGGCGTTCTGCCGCCGTGAAGTACTGGCGTACCCGCTTGTAGACGTTGACCGACGTGCCCACGTACAGCACCTCGCTGCCCGGGCCGATGAAGCGGTACACGCCCGTCCCGCGCGGCAGCCCGTCGGCCAGGTGGGCCCGGGCGCGGCGCTTGGCCGGCACCGGGTCCGTGGCAGTCATGAGGTCGGCCAGGTGCGTGACCCCGATCCCGCCCAGGCGGGAGAGGATGGCGTGGAGCAGATCGACAGTCGCCCGCGCGTCGTCAAGCGCTCGGTGGGTGGGCTGAACCTCCGCCCCGCACACGCGCGCGAGCGTGGCGAGCTTGTAGTTCGGAGTCTCGTCGCGGGTAAAGACCTTGCGTGCAAGCCTGACCGTGTCGATCACCGGGTGGGCGGGGAACGAGTAGCCCAGCTCACTGCAGGCGCCCTTGAGGTGGGAGATGTCAAAGCGGGCGTTGTGGGCCACGAACACGGCCGGCTCGGTGCCGACGAACCGGAGGAAGCCGGCCATGACCTCGGCCAAGTCAGGGGCGAGGGCCACCATCGAGTTCGTGATCCCCGTCAGCATCGTGATGTTGGCCGGGATCGGCACGCGGGGATTGACGAGCGAAGTGAACTCCTCGATCACGTCCCCTCCGCGCACCTTGACCGCCCCGAACTCGGTGATGGAGTTGAGGCCGGGCCGCCCGCCCGTCGTCTCCAGGTCCACTACCACGAAGGTGACGTCAAACAACGACGGGCCCAGCTCATCGAGCGCGAGCTGGACGGGCGCGGGCGGGGGAGCGCCCTCGCGATGGGCATGGCGCGGGGTGAGGTCGAGTGAGCGGCCGGGGTGTAATTCAGTCATGCCCCAAGCCTAGAACCCAGCTCCGACAATTAAACTCGGGTGCCGTCGTCGCCCTGGCGGTGGGCCCAGGGCGCGCTGAAATACACGCCGGCGGCAGCCGAGACCAGGCCGATCATGCCAAAGACCATCCACCAGTCGCGCGAGAAGTACAACACGTCGGCCACGCCCAGGATGAAGAGGACTGCGACGGCGCCGGTCACCAGGAAGAACAGGCGTGATAGCACGGGCTGAGAGGCAGGCGCGATGGGCTCGGCCGGCGGCAGGTCGGCCGGATCGAAGGCCTCGTCGTCGACCTCCGCCGGGGTCCACGTGCGAAACTGCTCGCGCGGCCCGCGCTCTATCTCCTGCTGGAGCTTGATCCACTCGCCATCCCAGTCGTGGCCATCTTCTTCACGCATGCGCCCACTCTACCGCGTCACGTGCTAGGCCCAAGCGCACGCACCGGCTTCACGATTGACGCTAAGATTGTGGCGGGCACATGTTTCTCAGTTAAGGAAGGTACCTATGACTATTCGCCGCATCGCACTGCTGACCGCAGGAGGATACGCCCCCTGCCTCTCCACCGCCGTGGGTGACCTCATCGAGCGCTACACCAAGGAGCTTCCCGACGCCGAGATCATCGGGTACCAGCACGGCTACCACGGCCTGCTCACGGGCAACTTCGTGGTGTTCGACGACGAGGCGCGCGCCAAGGCCAACATCCTCACCAAGTTCGGTGGCTCGCCGATCGGTAACTCCCGGGTCAAGCTCACCAACTCCCAGAACCTGGTGGATCGCGGCCTCATTAAGCCCGGCGAGAACGCCCTCGAGGTGGCGGCCGAGCAGCTGCGCAAGGATGGCGTGGACGTGCTGCACACGATCGGTGGCGATGACACGAACACCACGGCCGCCGATCTTGCCGCCTACCTCCACGAGCACGATTACGAGCTGACCGTGGTGGGCCTGCCCAAGACGATCGACAACGACATCGTCCCGATCCGCCACTCGCTGGGCGCCTACTCGGCGGCCGAGCAGGGCGCGCTGTTTGCCCAGAACATCGTGGGCGAGCACCGAGTCAACCCGCGCATGCTCATCATCCACGAGATCATGGGCCGCGGCTGCGGCTACCTCGCCGCGGAGACCAGCCGCTACTACCGTGAGTGGCTCGAGGCCCAGGACTGGGTGCCCTCGGCCGGCCTGTCGAAGGAGCGTTGGGACATCCACGCGCTCTACCTGCCCGAGATCACCTTCGACCTCGACGTCGAGGGCTCCCGCCTGCGCAAGATCATGGACGAGCAGGGCAACGTCAACATCTTCCTCTCCGAGGGCGCTGGCGTGAAGGAGATCGTCGAGGAGATCCTCGAGGACGGCGGCGAGGTGGAGCGTGATCCGTTCGGCCACGTCAAGCTCGACACGATCAACCCCGGCGAGTGGTTTGCGAAGAAGTTCTCCAAGATCATCGGCGCGGAGAAGGTCATGGTCCAGAAGTCGGGCTATTTCTCCCGCTCGGCGAAGTCGAACGAGCGTGACCTGGAGCTGATCGGCCAGATGTGCGACCTCGCGGTCGAGTCCGCGATCAAGGGCGTCTCCGGCGTGGTCGGCCACGACGAGGAGAACGGCGACGTGCTCACCACGATCGACTTTACGCGCATCGCGGGCCACAAGGCCTTCGACGTGACCCAGCCGTGGTTCACGGAGCTCATGGAGGCCATCGGCCAGGACTGGGAGCCCCAGCCCACGGCCGAGTAACGGCTGAGCAACTCATAGAAGGCGGGGAGCGAGCGCTCCCCGCCTTCCGTGTGCCGGACCAGATTCGCGCCGGGGCGGTTTATGCCTAGAATCGTTCTATGTTCGAAGATGCAGATGAGATGACCCGCGAGCTCCTGTCGGCATGGAAGGAGCGCTCGGCCAAGCACCAGCCGGCCTACCCGGACGCGGATTTTCTTGGCACCACGGTCGACTATCTGCGCTCCTTGCCCCCGCTCATCTTCGCGGGCGAGGCCGATTCCCTCACGGCGGAGATGGCGCGAGCCTCCCGCGGTGAGACGTTCGTGCTCCAGGGCGGGGACTGTGCCGAATCCTTCGTGGACGCCACGGCTGACAGGATCCGGGCGAAGATCCGTACGATCCTGCAGATGGCGGTGGTGCTGACCTACTCGGCGTCGGTGCCGGTGGTGAAGCTGGGCCGGATGGCCGGTCAGTACGCCAAGCCGCGCTCGAACCCGATGGAGGGCCGCGACGGGCTGGAGCTGCCCTCCTACATGGGCGACGCCGTCAACGGGCATGCCTTCACCCCCGAGGCGCGTACGCCCGACCCGCACCGGCTGGTAGAGGCCTACCAGCACTCAGCGGCCACCCTCAACTTGATCCGCGCCTTCGCGGGCGGCGGTTTTGCGGACCTGGCGAAGGTCCACGAGTGGAACCGCGGTTTTTCCGCGAACCCCGCCTATCACCGCTACACGGCGATGGCACGCGAGATCGATAGGGCGATGCAGTTCATGCGCGCCGCCGGAGCCTACACCGATTCGCTGAAGACGGTTGATTTTTACTCTTCGCACGAGGCGCTCCTGCTTGACTACGAGGACGCGATGACCCGCATCGATTCGCGCACGGGCCTGCCCTATAACACGGGCGCGCACTTCCTGTGGATCGGCGAGCGCACGCGCGATGCGGACGGCGCGCACGTGGAGATGCTCTCGCACGTCCAAAACCCGATCGGGGTCAAGCTTGGCCCGAACGCCACCACGGACGAGATCCGCGCGCTCATCGACAAGCTCAACCCGGAGGGCAAGGAGGGCCGGCTGACCTTCATCACGCGGCTTGGGGCTGAGAAGGTGGTGGATAAGCTCCCCGAGATCATCGACGCTGTTCGCGACGACGGCCGGCCGGTCACCTGGATGTGCGACCCGATGCACGGCAACACGATTTCGGTGGGGGACTTCAAGACCCGCCGGCTCGACGACGTGTTGGACGAGGTGCGCGGCTTCTTCCGTGTCCATCGCGAGCTGGGCACGATCCCTGGTGGCCTGCACATCGAGCTCACGGGCGACGACGTCACCGAGGTGCTCGGCGGTTCCGAGGCGATCGTGGAGGCCAAGCTGGGCGAGCGCTACGAGACGCTCGTGGACCCGCGCCTCAACCACCAGCAGTCCCTCGAGCTGGCCTTCCTCGTCTCTGAGATCCTGCGCGAGGACTTCTAGCGCAGGGCGCGCCTCGGACGCCTGGGCGCTAGACGATCGTGATCGTGATGACCGAGCCGGGCTTGACCTTCTCGCCCGCGCCGGGCGACTGAGCTCGCACGGTGCCGAAGTAGCCTCCGAGGAAGCGGTCGTAGGCGACCACGAATCCGGCGTCTTCGAGGATCTGCGTGGCCTCTCCCTCCTGCTTGCCAAACACGTTGGGCACTTCGATCAGTTCAGGGCCCTTGGAGACCGTGAGCGCGATGGAGTCTCCCCGGTAGCGCGATTCGCCCGCTACGGGCTCCTGGGTCATGACGACGCCGGCCTCCACCGTGTCGGAGAATTCCTCGGTCACCGTGCTGGTCAGGCCCAGTTCTTCGAGGCGAGCATTGGCCGAGTCCAGCTTGTCGCGGGTGAGGTCAGGTACCGAGATGGGTTCGCGCCCCTTGGACACGGTGAGCTGCACCAGGCTTGAGTGAGGCACGGATTGGCCGGGCTCGGGCGACTGCGAGATGACCGTGCCCGCGGGCACGGTCTCCGAGTAGGCCTCCGTGACGTCGAGGGTGAGGCGGCCGTCTTGCAGGATCGTGCTTGCCTCATCTTGGGTCTTGCCGGCGACGTCCGGTACGACCACGTGTTCGATCCCGAGCGAGACGACCATAGTGACGGGCTGGGAGGGGTGGATCGGCTCGCCGACGTCGGGATCCACGCTGATGACGGATCCGGCCTCGATGTCGTCGGAATAGTCCTCCGTGACCTCGTAGGTGAGGCCGGCGTTCGTGAGCGCGGCCTCGGCGTCGGCCTGGGCGAGGTTGATGACGTTGGGGACGTTGACTCGCAGGCCGGGGCCCTCCGCGTAGTACCACCACAGCCCGTAGGCGCTGCCCCCGATGAGGGCGATGAGCAGCAACAGCAGGACGGGCCAGCGCCGACGGCGCGGCCTGTCTTGGCTGACCTCCGTGTCGTGGCGGCGTTCGAGCACCGCAGTGTGCGACATGGCTGGCGGGATGGACGCCGGCAGGGCGTCGTCGGCCGGCTCGCGTTCGGGCGACGCGTCCGAACGCGAGCCGCCGGGAGCCGGAGCCTTGGACGCGACCGGGGCTACGGCGTCGGCGGGCAACACCGACGTGCCACCGGAGGGTACCCGCGCCGACTCGGCTGGGAAGACGGGGATGCGACGGATGAGCGTTTCTTGCGGGAGGGAGGCGATGACGTCGGTGAGCGCGTCGAGCGCGGCGCGGGCATTGACCGGGCGCTTCGAGGGGCTCTTGGCGGTAAAGAGCGCGATGAGGGAGTCGACGGTGGCGGGCATCCAGTCGGCCTGGTCGGACAGGCGCGGCATCGTCTCATTGACGTGTTTGAACGCGACGTTCATCGCGGTCTCGCCGCGGAAGGGCAACTGGCCGGCGATGAGCTCATAGAGCATGACGCCCACCGAGTAGATGTCGGCCGTCTTGGACGTGGTGCCATCCGAGATGAACTCCGGGGCCACGTAGCCCACGGTGCCCAGCATCGAATTCGTGTGCGTGGAGGTGGCGTCGGTGGCGGCGCGGGCCAGGCCGAAGTCGGTGAGCTTGGCCTGGAAGCGCGGCTCGAGTGCGGTGGTCTCCAGTGGTTCGGTGAGCAGGACGTTTTCGGGTTTGATGTCGCGATGGATGATGCCGGCGTCGTGAGCAACCGCGAGGCCCTCGAGCACCTGGCGCGTCAGCTCAAGGCTGATGCCGAGGGGGAGCGAGCCGTAGGTGTTGAGCTCCGAACGCAGGTCCGGCCCGGACATGAGCTCCATGACGAGGTAGGGGCGATCGCCCGTGGGCAGCGTGGCCACCCCCTGGTCGTGGACGGCGACCACGTGCTGGCTGGACAGGCCTGCGGCCGCGCGCGCCTCCGAGATGAAACGACGCACGAAGTCAGGCTGCTCGGCCAAGTGGGCGTGGATGACCTTGATCGCGACCTTGCGCTCCAGGCGCCGGTCCGAGGCCTGGTAGACGGTCGCCATGCCGCCGCGCGCGATGCGCGCGCTGATTACGTAGCGATCGTCAATGACCTCGCCGAGAAGTGGATCAAGTTTCACGCTTCCTACCTTAGCGAAAGCCGGCCACTACCATAGGCAGTGACCGGCCGTGTCTTTCGCTTTAGAAGCGGGCCATGGCCGCCTTTACCTTCGCCACGTAAGCGACGGTGTCGGAGCGCATGCCGTACTTTTTCACGCCGCCAAGGCCCTGGTAGTAGCCCGCGATGCCCTCATCGAAGCTCGATGCATTGTTTTGCAGGTAGCGGATGATCGACACGCCCGCCACCACGTTGTCATACGGATTGAGCAGGTCGAGGTTGCGGCCGACCATCTGGGAGGCCCACTGGCCCGAGGACGGGATGACCTGCATGACGCCGATCGCGTTGGCAGGAGAGACCGCCGTGGCGTCAAAGCCGGATTCGACGAAGGCGTGCGCGAGGGCCAGGCGCGGGTCGACCCCCATGTCACGAGCCACACTGACGATCATCGACTGGACCTCGGCGCGCGAGGGCTGGGCCTTGCTGATGAGCGCGTACTTGTTGTCGTTCGCGGCCTCGACCGTGGAATCGGCGTACGTGTAGCCGGGGAAGTTGTTCTGCACCAGCTGCGGGCGGGAGGTCTGCGTTCCCGACGACGACTGGCCGGCGTTCGCCTGCGGAGCGGACTGCGCCGCGCCGCTGATGACGAGGGTCTGGCCCACGCCGATGCGGTTCGGGTTCGAGATACCGTTGGCGGCCACGAGTGCGGCGACCGTGGTGCCGTGCTTGGCCGCGATACCCGACAGGGTGTCGCCCGCGCGGACCACGTAGGTGGTGGCGGCCGGGGCGACGGGCTTGGTGGCAGGAGCGGCGGGGGTGGCCGGCTTAGCTGCGGGAGCTGTGGTGGCAGGTGTCGTGGCCGGTGCGATCGTCAGGCGCTGACCCACGTGGATGAGGTTAGGGTTCGCGATGCCGTTATCGGCGGCGAGCTTGGCCACGGTGGTGCCGTGGGCGGAGGCGATCCGGCCTAGCGTGTCGCCGGCCTTGACCACGTAGGCCGTGGTGGCCGGGGCGGACTGGACGGGCGCCGCAGGAGCCGCGGGGGCCGCCGCCTGTGCGGCCGAGGGAATCTTCAGCTGCTGGCCGGGGAAGATGAGGTTGACCGAATTTAAGGAGTTGGCCCGGGCGATCGCGGTAATGGTGGTACCGGCGCGCTTGGCGATTGTGGAGAGCGTGTCGCCAGGCTTGACCTGATAAGTCATCTCGGGGTCCTTGAAGACCGGGGTCTTAAAGACCGGGGCTTGCGGGGCCGGAGCGGTGGCCGCTTGTGCGACGGGTGTGATGAACGTGGCGGCCGTGGTTGCTGCGAGCGCGACACCGGAGCGCCGAAGCCATGAGGACATGGAACCTCCATTAGGGCTTTGCACATGTGACATATGTGCAAAGTGGTAAGAATGTTATTAATGATTCACCTGAGACATTAGTCGACTCGGCGGCGTGTTTCCACCCAAATCTTGAAAAGTGGGCTATATTGTGCGCGTGTTTGACGACCTTGAGTATCTGTCAGTGCCAGAAGTCGGCCATCGGCTGGGAATTCGCCAGCAGGACGTGCGCACAATGCTAAACGACCGTCGGCTGCTCGCCGTGCGGCGCGGGCCCAATCGCGCGCTCATGATCAGCGTTGACCAAATCGCAACCAAGGATGGCTCCGACGTCGCCCTGCCTTCGCTTCACGGCACGCTTACCATGCTCGCCGACCGCGGTTTTGACGAGGAGGAGGCCTTCGCCTGGCTCCACACCGACGAGTCGGAGCTGGGGGTAGCGCCGATCGACGCGCTACGCGCCGGCCATCACAGGGCCGTGCGCCGCGTCATCTTGGGGCTCGGCTAAGTGCTAGGAGCGCCGCTCTTCGAGGCTGCTCATCGCTGCGCGCAGCAGGGGTGCCTCGGGCAGGGCGTCGGCCGCCGCTAGCGCCTGCTCCTCGTAGTCCCGGATCATCTGCTCGTGCGCAGCGAACGCGCCCGAGGAGCGCACGATGTCACGCACCGCCTCGACGTCGGCGTCGGTGAGGTCGCGCCCGAGGGCCCCGTCGACCAGGGCGCGGTCGGCGTCGCTGGCCATCTCCCGTACGAGCGCGAGGAGGGCGGTGTGCTTACCTTCGCGGAGGTCGCCTCCGGCGGGTTTGCCGGTCTGGTTGGGGCTGCCAAAGATGCCGAGCTCGTCGTCGCGCAATTGGAAGGCGATGCCGAGTGGGCGGCCGACAGCCGAGAGGGCGTCGATATCGGCGGGGGAGGCCCCGGCGAGCGCGCCACCGATCATGAGGGGCAGCTCCACCGAGTAGCGGGCGGACTTGTGGCGTAGGACGAGGAGGGCCTCGTCCAGTGCGGTGCCGAGGTCGTCGCGCAGGGGGGTGGTTTCGGCGCGCAAGTCAAGGTACTGGCCGTAGGCGGTCTCGGCCGTCATCTCGTGGAAGAGCGTACGGGCGCGGGAAAGCGCTGCGGCGTCGGCGGCCTCTGCCCGGTCAATCTCGAGTGCCGCGAGGGAGAGCAGGAAGTCGCCGAGCAAGATCGCGGCTTTGGCCCCGAAGTCCTCGGCCTGGCCGATCATGCCCAGGTCGGCGTGCGTGGCGCTGAAGGCGCGGTGTGAGGCGGGTGCGCCGCGGCGGGTGTGAGATTCGTCGATGATGTCGTCGTGGACGAGGGCGGAGAGCTGATAGAGCTCGGCCGCGGTGCCGGCGTAGACGGGGCGGCCATCCCCGCCGAAGGCCTCGTGGCCGGCCGCGATGAGGAGGGCGCGTGTACGCTTACCGGACGCGGCGAGCGTGCGGGCCGGGGCGAGGAACTCCCGCCAGTGGCAGGTGGCGGCGGGGTCGTCGATAAAGGGCGCAGATTCGTCAAGCGCGCGGATGAGGCTGTGCGAGACAGCCGAGCTAAAACTCTCCATGCCCTGAGCCTATCGGCAAGGGCGAAAGTTAACCACATCCGCGCTTCGCGTACACCCTATCCACATTTGTGGGTATACACGGCAAGGATTACGCAGGGCGTTCGCAATACTTGCGTCATGGAAAGAATACGACTCAATCACCCCCATGAAATGCTCGCCCTCTTCCCCTACCTCTTCGGCTTCAAACCGAAGGAATCCGTGGTCCTTGTGGCGCTGACTGGAATCCACGGAAGGGTGGGCGGGCCCGTCGCTCGCGTCGATGCCCCCAGGGTGCACGCGGGCATCATCGACGTCGCACTCGAATTCGTCGACACGTTCTGCGTCAAGGACCTCTACATCGGCTGGTACGGCTCCGACCTGCACACCATGCTCGATGACCGCGATTCGGTGGACATCCTCGACACGGTGGGCCTTGCCTGCCAGCAACTGATCAACATGCGCACGGGTGGCGACGGCTGCGTCACGGTGGGGATGACCGACTACGACTCGTGGGCCGCCTGCCTCGACGCCCGCCACGGCACCTGGGAGGACCTGTGCGCCGAGGATCTCGTTATGCCCTTCGCCGAACTCGAGGCTGCCCCCGCCGTCGCCCAGGCCGTCTTCGACGGCAACGCGCCCGCGGGCAGGGAGCCGCCGCAGAAGCGGATGCGCCTGGAGTGGCCCGAGCGTCGTGACGCCGTAGCCGCCGCGCGAGCCTGGAAGGGAGGCAAGCGGCGCGGAGTGAAGCTGTGGCAGGGCGTTCTCGACGCGCTCGACGCCGGGGCAGACCCCGCAAGCGCGATCGGAAGCGAGGAGACGGCCGGTCAGCTCATCGCCGCGATGCACGACATCCTGCTACGCGACCAGCTCATACTCTTCGGTGTGGACAAGGGCACGGTGAAGATGGGAGGAATCTCGGCCCAGCAGCTCATGAAGAAGCTGAGCGCCGTTCGAGAGCCCGCGCCCGAGCGCATCGGGATCATGATCGACCTCTTCGAATACCTAGCGGAGCGTTCCGACGACGCCGAACCGGCGCCCGCCGCCATGGCCGGCTACCTCTCCTGGTGGCAAGGAGACACAGATCGGGCGCTGATGAACGCCGTGTTGGCGATCGGATCGGACTACACGTACCCGCTGGCCAAGCTCGTTATGCACGCGCTCCACGTCAATCTGCCCTCGCCCAAGGACTACCCGCTTAAGCTCGTGAGAGAGCGTGAGCCGTCTTGGAACGGGGTTGAATAAACGTGTACATTTGAGAATAAATCCGACATAAGGAGGGGCGATATGGCGGTTATTGTTCCTGTCAGTCACGGCGGACGCGACGACGCGCTGAGTAGTGCCATCAGGCTGTGCAGGCGCGAAGATCAACCGCTCATCGCCCTCCTGCGCCGCCCAATCGGCGAATTCGAGCAGGAAGAGATCGATTCGGAGATCGATGAGCTGACCGACCGGCTCGATGGAGCCGACATCGGCTTCAGGATCGACGTGCGGGTCGATGAGACCGACCTGGCCACGCAGATCTCGGAGCTGGCGCGCGAGGAGTCCTCGTTCGTCGTCGTCTCGCTCGCACACAAGCCCGCCGGCGGAAAGCTCAGGCTCGGCTCGCAAATCCAAAAGCTCCTCCTCGAGTGCCCGTGCTCTGTGCTCGTGGTCCGCGAGCAGGGCGCTGAGGGGAATAATTAGGCCACGCGTGCGTTGACCTTAAGCGCGGAATCATGATTCGTCACGATTACCGCTATAATGGGCGAGTTGTACTACGAAAGGTTGCATGTGGCCGCATCAAAGTCTCAAGCTGTTACCCCCTCTTCTACCAGAGAGGTGTCAGTCGATGTCGCTGCGTTGCCGGGGATGAAGGTCGCCGAGCTACGCGCGCTCGCAAAGGAGCTCGGGCTTCAGTTGAACTCGCGTGCGGTCAAGGCGGAGCTGGTTGAGGCGATTACCGCCGCGGCGCCCGGAAAGGTTGCCGGCACGGACGGCCCCGCGAAGGCGGAGACTCCCGCCAAGAAGGCACCTGCTGCCAAGCAGGCCGCCAAGAAGGAAGCGTCCGCCAAGGCGACTGCCGCTGACGAGCAGGCCACCCAGCCCGCACCCGCCGAGCTGTCCAAACTCAAGGTGGGCGAGCTGCGTGAGAAGGCCACCGAGCTGGGCGTGGAGAGCCCCTCGAAGCTGCGCAAGGCCGAGCTGGTTGAGGCTATTCTCGCCGCCGCCCCGGCCAAGGCCGCGGTCGAGCCGAAGGTGGAGGACGAGGACGAGCCCGAGGAGAGCCCAGCCTCCCCGGATGAGCCGGAGACGGACGAGGAACTCGATGAGGACCTGGATGATGAGGACCTCGACGAGCTTGAGCTCGATGACGACCTGGACGAGGACTCCGGCGAGGACGAGGAGGGCGAAGACGAGGAGCGAGAAGACGAGTCGGCCGACCAGTCGGTGGTCATTACCGCCGAGGCGGCCAAGACGTCCAAGGGCGCGTTCGTCGTCAAGGATTCGGACGATACCGACGAGCCGGCCCAACGCGTACTCGTGGCGGGTGCTACCGCCGATCCGGTCAAGGATTACCTCAAGCAGATCGGTAAGGTGCCCCTGTTGAACGCGGCCGAGGAGGTCGAGCTCGCCCAGCGCATTGAGGCGGGCCTGTTCGCCCAACACATCCTCGACACCACGGAGATTGAGGACCGCAAGTACCACCGCGAGCTCGAGATCATCGCCCGCGACGGGCGCAACGCCAAGAATCACCTGCTCGAGGCGAACCTGCGACTCGTAGTCTCGCTCGCCAAGCGCTACACCGGACGCGGCATGCTCTTCCTGGACCTCATCCAAGAAGGCAACCTGGGCCTCGTGCGCGCGGTGGAGAAGTTCGACTACGCCAAGGGCTTTAAGTTCTCCACGTACGCAACCTGGTGGATCCGCCAGGCGATCACGCGCGCGATGGCCGATCAGGCCCGCACGATCCGCATCCCGGTGCACATGGTTGAGGTCATCAACAAGCTCGCGCGCGTCCAGCGCCAGATGTTGCAAGACCTCGGGCGCGAACCCACTACCGAGGAGCTGGCACGCGAGCTCGACATGACCGAGGAGAAGGTCATCGAGGTGCAAAAGTATGGCCGCGAGCCGATCTCGTTGCACACGCCGCTGGGTGAGGACGGCGATTCGGAGTTCGGCGACCTCATCGAGGACTCCGAGGCCGTGGTCCCGGCCGACGCGGTGGGCTTCACGCTCCTGCAGGAGCAGCTCCACCAGGTACTTGACACTCTCTCGGAGCGCGAGGCCGGCGTGGTCTCGATGCGCTTCGGCCTCACCGACGGCCAGCCGAAGACTTTGGACGAGATCGGCAAGGTCTACGGGGTCACGCGCGAGCGTATCCGCCAGATCGAGTCGAAGACGATGTCTAAGCTGCGCCACCCGTCGCGGTCGCAGGTGTTGCGCGACTACCTGGAGTAACGGCCGGGTCCGCCCGGGCCGCCAAGCATCACGCGCCTGGAGTAGGACGCCTAGCTGATGGGCGCCCAGCACCGGGCGCGTTCCCATTGGGCGGGGTAGACGGGGGCGCCGTCGCGGTTCGTGGCCGTGTCGGTGTAGCGCTGGCCGCGCTGTTCGAACTCCACGTAGTAGCGTAGGAGGCTGGCGCAGGTTTCGGCGTCGTGCATGGCGCGGTGGCGCGGTGCGGGCGGCAGTCCGAGCCGTTTGGCCACCCCGCGCAGCGAATGCGATCCCGGGGGCAGGTATATGCGTGACTGGTCCATCGTGCACACGCACGCCCCCTCGTCGAGGCCAAGGTCGTACCCGGCCCGCGCAAGCTCGCGGCTGAGGAAGGCGCGTTCGAAGGCGGCGTGGTGGGCCACGAGCACCCGCCCGGCCAGCAGCTCGAGCACCCGCCCGGAGATCTCCGCGAAGCGCGGAGCGCCTGCGAGCGCGGCGTCGGTCAGGCCGTGGATCTCCACCGCGGAGGTGGCGCGGCCGGGGTTGACGAGACTCTGCCACCGCCCTTCCTCGACTAGGTTGCGGTCAAGGAGGATGACCGCGATTTCGACGATGCGGTCGGCGCGGCGGTCGAGCCCGGTGGTCTCGACGTCGACAACGGCGAAGGAAGTCATGGCCACCATTGTTCCACACCGCCTTTAGGCCGCAGGCGAACGTGGGTGAGATAAGAGGAATAATGCGGGCGCGACGTGCTTTGATCGTAGTGTGAACGCAATACTTGATACTCCCGTGCTAACCGCCGCTGACCGCTGCGATGCCTGCAACGCACAGGCCTACGTCCGTGTGGAGTTGCCGTCGGGTCAGCTTCAGTTCTGTGCCCATCACTGGCGCAGGCACATGCCAGCCTTGGAGAAGGTGGCCATTACTGTCATTGACGAAACGAACCGGGTATAACACTCGTTCGCCGGGGCCGGCGCGAGCCGGCCTTTTTCTTTGCCCGAATGCGCTTCGTGGCGCGTTCTACTCCGCGTGCGTCCCTCACAGGGTGGCGGCGAGCGGCTATCATGCCAAGCGTGTCAAGTACTGAAAAGCAGGAATATAACGCCCGCCACCTGTCGGTCCTCGAGGGCCTGGAAGCCGTGCGCAAACGCCCGGGCATGTACATCGGCTCCACCGATTCGCGCGGGCTCATGCACTGCCTATGGGAGATCATTGACAATTCGATCGACGAGGCGACCGAGGGCTATGCGTCCTCGATCCGCGTGACGCTGTTCTCGGACGGCTCGGTTGAGGTGGAGGACAACGGGCGCGGCATCCCGGTGGACGAGGTGCCGGGCACGGGCGCCTCCGGCGTCGAGGTGGTGTATACCAAGCTGCACGCGGGCGGCAAGTTCGACTCGGCCAACTACGGTTCGGCCGGCGGCCTGCACGGTGTGGGCGCCTCGGTGGTCAACGCGCTCTCCCAGCGCCTCGACGTGGCCGTCAAGCGCGAGGGCAAGGTGTGGGAGATGTCCTTCCAGCGCGGCGAGCCCGGCGTGTTCGACGACGCCGGCGCCCCGGCCCCCGACGCCCCCTTCACCCCGTTCACCATCAGCTCCGAGCTGCGCGTGACCGGGAAGGTGGCGAAGAAGGTGACGGGCACGCGGGTGCGGTATTGGGCTGACCCGGAGATCTTCCCGAAGGATACCGAGTTTTCCTACGCGCACTTGATCGAGCGCGTGCGCGAGAAGGCCTTCCTCGTGCCGGGCCTCGAAGTCGTCGTGCGCGACGAGCGCGGCCTGCCCGAGCGCGCCGACGCGCCGGTGGAGGAGGTCTTCAAGTACGACGGCGGCGTGGTGGACTTCGTCGACCATCTGGCCACCGACCCGGCCGTGTCTCGCACCATGCACCTGACCGGCCAGGGCACGTTCGACGAGACCGTCCAGGTGCTCGACAAGAAGTCGGGCCATCTGCGGGCGCGAGAGGTGGAGCGTGTGTGCGACGTCGACATCGCGCTGCGCTGGGGCAACGGTTACGACACGCGCGAGGAGACCTTCGTCAACATCATCGCCACCCCGAAGGGCGGCACGCACCTGGTGGGCTTCGAGCAGGGGCTAGTCAAGGTGGTCCGCGCCCAGATCGAGGCCAAGTCGCGCCAGCTCAAGGTCACGGCGCGCGATCCGCGCATCGAAAAGGACGACATCCTGGCGGGCCTCACGGCCGTCGTCGCCGTGCGCTTCCCCGAGCCGCAGTTTGAGGGGCAGACCAAGGAGGTGCTGGGCACGGCACCTATCCGCGCGATCGTGGCGAAGGTGGTCGAGGAGGGGCTAACGCGCGAGTTCGCTTCCACCAAGCGGGATGCGAAGGGCGAGAACCAGCGCGTTTTGGAGAAGGTGGTGGCGGAAATGCGCGCCCGCGTGGCCGCCCGCACCCAGAAGGAAATCTCGCGGCGGAAGAACGCGTTGGAGACGTCGTCGTTGCCGGCGAAGCTGGCCGACTGCCGATCGGACGACATCGAGCGCACCGAGCTGTTCATCGTGGAGGGAGATTCGGCGCTCGGCACCGCCAAGCTCGCCCGCGACTCCGAGTTCCAGGCCCTGCTGCCGATCCGCGGCAAGATCCTCAACGTGCAAAAGGCCTCGCACACCGACATCTTGAACAACCAGGAGGTCTCTTCGATCATCCAGGTGGTAGGGGCCGGCTCGGGGCGCACCTTTGACCTGGACGCGGCGCGCTACGGCAAGGTGATCTTCATGACCGACGCGGATGTGGACGGCGCCCACATCCGCACCCTGCTGCTCACGCTGTTCTTCCGCTACATGCGCCCCCTTGTGGAGGCCGGGCGCGTGTATGCGGCGGTCCCGCCGCTGCACCGGGTGGAGGTGGCAGGCCGCGGCGGAAAGAAGGGGGAGTATATCTACAGCTACTCCGACGCCGAGCTGCACCGCATCCTCGCCCGTCTGGAGAAGAGTGGGCGCACGTACAAGCAACCGATCCAGCGCTACAAGGGCCTGGGCGAGATGGACGCCAACCAGCTGGCGGAGACCACCATGGATCCATCCCACCGGATGCTGCGTCGAGTGTCGCTCGCCGACGAGGAGGCGTTGCGTTTCGCCGAGGACACCTTCGAGCTGCTCATGGGATCGGAAGTGGCGCCGCGGCGCGATTTCATCGTCGAGGGCGCGGACGATATTTCGCGCGAGCAGATCGACGCGTAGGCGTTGCACGGCACCATTGGTAGACTGAGGCATATGCAGACGGGAGAGATCACGGGACGTTCACTCGCACAGCGTTTGGCTGCGCCGAGCGAGCTGGCGGGGCCAAGCCCCCACCTGGGGTTGACCTGGGCCCGGCTCGCTGCAGGGGACCTCGACGAACTGTCCGAGCTCCTGGCCGAATCGGCCGACCCGGAAATCTGCGACGAGCTCCGCATCCTCCAGCAGGTCACGCCATGGGTAGAGGCCAGCGAGGAGGAGCGGAAGAACCTGGACGCGATCGTGGGACGCGACGCCAGCGGTCAGCTCCAGGCGATCGGGCTTGTCTTCAACAATCCCCACCCGCTCACCGAGGCCCAGGCCAACATCTACGGCGTGATCCGTCCGCACTGGCGCGGCCGTGGCATCGGCCGGGCGCTTCTCGAGTGGCAGGACGGGCGGGCGCGTCAGCTCATGCTCGACGCCGGCTACGACCTGCCGGCCTCTATCCGTTCCAGGGCACGGCTATCGAACATGGAACGACGCCGCCTGCTCGCCGCTGGCGGGTTCTCCCCGCACACGCGCTGGACGTACATGGACGTGGACTTGGGCGCCGAGCACGCCGAGCACGCGCGCGGGGCAAGGGCGCGCCTCGAGGAGCGCGGCATGGAGCTCATCGCCTTTGACGACAAGCATTCGGATGAGGTGCTGCGCCTGCACAACCGGATCTCGATGGTGATGGATCGGCGCCAGCCCATGTCGCAGGCCGAGTGGGTGGACTGGATGACGCCGGAGGATCGGGCGACGTCGGTGCTACTCACTGACGGGTCGAACCTGGTGGGCTACTCGCTCAACTCCGCCGACGGGTCCACGATGTGCGTGAAGTTCTACGGGGTGGAGCGCGGTTTTCGCCACCAGGGCATTGGCACCGACCTGGTGGTGGCCCAGATGGGCACCGCGTTGGAACGGGGGATCGCGCACATGCGCGTGCCGGTGATCTCCGAGGCGACGCCAGCCACCGACTTCCTTACGTCTTATGGCTTTTTCGAAGGCTCCTCCCAGATCCTCTACTCGATTGATATCTGATGGCTGACTGGACGTGGAGTGCGCTGAGCGCGGAGGACGGCCCTCACGTGTACGCGATCATCGCGGCGATTGAGGAGGCCGACTCCGCAGCGAACCGAACCACCCGGCACGAGGTGGAGGGATATTTTGCCGACTCCCACGCCTGGCGCGCCCAGGGCGTGTGGGAGGGGGAGGAGCTCGTGGCCTTTGGCCTGGCCCGGACCCCGGCAAAGAACGCCGGCGAGCACCCGATCACGATCTCTGGTGGGGTGGCGCCGTCGTGGCGCTCGCACGGGGTGGGCCACAACCTGCTCGAGCGCCAGCTCCGCACGGCCCACGATCTTGCCACCGAGCTTGGTCTGGACGACGCGCTGGTCCAAATGTACGTGGATGCCTCGCAGGGCGCCCTGTTTGAGATGGCCACCCGTTTCGGCTTCCGCGCCAATTCGCGCTACGTGCAGATGCGGCGGAGCCTGGACGTACCCGCCACGGTCACTGAGGTCTCCTCCTACATTCAGATCGTCAAGATGGGCACGGACTGGGTGAAGGATTCGCGCAAGGCCCATAACCGCGTGATGGCCGAAAACGAGATGTCCGCGATGAGCGGCAATGCGTGGGCCAAGCGCCTGGAGCAGATGGACGAGGACCTGTGCCTGGTGGCGATCGATCTCTTCGGGGATCGGCCCCGGCTCGCCGGCTACGTGCTGGCCTCCCGCTTCGCGTCGGGCCTCGACGGCCACGGAGTCGACAACACGGTGCCGGACGAGGGCTACATCGAGGAGATCGTGGTGCTGCCCGAATGGCGCGGCAAGCACGTGGCCTCTAACCTCCTAGCCACCGCCGTGGAGCGCTTCCGCGCGGCGGGTCTGAGCTACATCGGGCTGGACGTCACGGCCGACGGCGCGGACTCGGACCTCGTCACGGTCTTCGAGCACTTCGACTTCACGCGTGTGGCCGAGACTTATATCATGACCACGCGCGTCTAGCCGGCCCGGCCTTAGCCGATCGCCATGACCACCGAGCTGAGCTGAGTTCCGGAACCGTCGCGCCGCTCGTCAACGTCGGGGAGCGCCACCGGCTTGCCATGGGCGTCGCTCGCGCGCGGGGGCAGCTCACCCACCCACGCCATCTGCAGCTGGTCCTCGCCGCGAAGGAAGCGCTGTGTGCGCACGCCGCCGGTGCCGCGGCCCTTGGCGGGGTAGCGGTCGAGCGGGGTCACCTTGGCTGAGCCGGGCACGGTGCCGGGAAGCGATCCGGACGAGCCGGCGATGGTGACCACACAGTGGGCCGCGAGGTCGCCCGCGGGCACTACTCCGAGCGCGATCACCCGCGCCTCGCCGAGGCGGATGCCGGCAATACCCTGGCCTGCCCGGCCTTGCGGGCGCACGCCGGCCGCTGGGAAGCGCAGGAGCTGGGCGCCGGAGGTGACGAGGACAATCTCGTCGTTATCGGAGGCGGGGGCCGCGCCGATCACCTCGTCCCCGTCGGCGAGCTTGATGAGGTCGATCGCGCCGCGGTCGGGGTAGTCAGGGTTGACGCGTTTGATCTTACCTTGGGCGGTGGCGAGCGCGAGGACGGGCGGCTCATCGAGGTTGACCAGGCCGACCACGTGCGAATCCTTGCCCGCCAGCAGGAGCTCGCGCACGGGCGCGCCGCCGGACAGGCCCGGGGCCTGCTCGGTTTCGGGGATCGCGGGGATGTCGACCACGTTCAGGCGCGTGACCGAGCCGTCGGAGGTGATGACCCCGATCGCGGACAGGTTGGTGGTTGCGACCTTGGTAACCACGGCGTCGTGGCGCTGGCGCGGACCGGAGCGCGAGGGCTCGGTGGGGGTGACGACGCGGGCGATGAGGCCGTCGCCGGACAGGAGCACCCAGCACGGATCGTCCTCGACCTTGAGCGCGGAGGCGGCCGTGGCGGCCTCGGATTCGAGTAGAACCGTGCGGCGCGCAGTGGCGAACTCGCGGGCGGTCTGGGCCAGCTCAGCAGAGACGAGTGAGCGCAGCTTGGCCTCGGAGGCGAGGATCTCGCTCAGCTGTTCGATCTGGCTTTCCAGCTCGCTCTTTTCCTGCTCCAGCTCGATCTGGGAGAACTTGGTCAGCCGGCGCAGGCGTAGCTCGAGGATGTAGTCGGCCTGGACCTCGGTGAGGTCGAAGACCTTCATCAGGCGGTCCCTGGCGATCGCCGAGTCGTCGGAGGAGCGGATGACGGCGATGACCTCGTCGATGTCGAGGATCGCGATGAGCAGGCCCTCCACCAGGTGCAGGCGGTCCTTGGCCTTCTGGAGTCGGAAAGCGGTGCGGCGCCGGGTGACGGTGAGGCGGTGGTCGAGGAAGACCTCGAGCAGGGCCTTGAGGCCGAGCGTGCGCGGCTGGCCGTCCACGAGCGCCACATTGTTGATGCCGAAGGAATCTTCGAGCGGGGTGTGCTTGTACAGGTCGGCCAGCACGGCCTCGGGGTTGAAGGAGTTCTTCACCTCGATGACGAGGCGCGTGCCGTGCTTACGGTCGGTGAGGTTCTGCACCCCCGTGATGCCCTGCAGTTTCTTGGACTGCACCCCGTCCTTGATCTTGTCGATCACCTTTTCCGGGCCCACCAGGTAGGGCAGCTCGGTGAAAATGATGCCCTTCTTGCGGGCGGTGATGTTTTCGATGTGGGCGGTGGCGCGGGTGCGGAAGACGCCGCGGCCTGTCTCGTATGCCTGGCGGATCCCGTTCAGCCCCACGATCTTGCCGCCCTCCGGCAGGTCGGGGCCGGGAATGTAGCGCATGAGCTCGTCGAGCGTCGCCGCGGGGTGATCCAGCAGGAAGCGCGCGCCGGCGATCACCTCGCCGAGGTTGTGGGGGGCCATGTTCGTGGCCATGCCCACCGCGATGCCCGACGAGCCGTTGACCAGCAGGTTCGGGATTGCGGCCGGCAGCACCTCGGGCTGCATGTAGGTGTTGTCGTAGTTGGGCACCATGTCCACGACGTCCTCATCCAGGTCCGCCGTCATCGCCAGGGCGGCGGGCGCCATGCGCACCTCGGTGTAGCGGGCGGCCGCGGGCCCGTCGTCGAGCGAGCCGAAGTTGCCGTGCCCGTCCACCATGGGCAGTCGCATGGTGAAGGGCTGGGAGAGGCGGACCATGGCGTCGTAGATGGCCGAGTCGCCGTGCGGGTGGAGGCGGCCCATGACCTCTCCGATCACGCGCGAGGACTTGACGTGCCCCCGGTCGGGGCGCAGGCCCATGCGGTCCATCTGGAACAGGATGCGGCGCTGGACGGGTTTGAGGCCGTCGCGGGCGTCGGGCAGGGCGCGCGCGTAGATGACGGAATAGGAGTACTCGAGGAAGGACGTGCGCATCTCCTGTGACACGTCGATGTCAACGATTTGCTCAGTGGTGGCCATTGTTCCATTATCTGGCCCACGCGAGCTGCTACCGGCGAGCCGGCACCCCGTGTTGCCGTGATGTTCGTGACCCGACGTCGCTTGCCGGGCGTGGTTTTGGGACAATGGGGCAATGATTGATATGCGATCCGACCTCGACGATGCGCTGTTGACCCTGGTGGCGCAGGAGTCGCCCGTTCTTGCTGACATCCGCCAGGCCCTTGGCGACGACGTCGTGCGCGCCTTCTACGTCCGGCCCGAGACGGTCTTCGACGCGGACTCGGTCTATGACAGGATCGTCGCCTTCATCGTTACCGTCACACGGCTCGTACTCGTCTATTCGGACACGAACTACGAGATGGACACTCGCGGCGAGTACGTCACCACGGCGCAGTCGGTGTGCCTGTCGGAGATCAAGGAGCACCACGTGGTGCGCCGGCGTGAGTTTCGCGGGGAGCGCGTGGGCGAGCTCAACTCCATCCTACTGCGCCTGCGCTGGGGTGCCGCCTACAGTCAGGACCTCCAGCCTGGCGCATGCGACGACCCGAACTGCACGAACGACCACGGATACGTGGGTGTGGCGACGAACGAGGACCTCCAGCTCTTCCTCGACCGCCACGTCGATTCCACCCATTTCGCCCAGGGGGTGGCCTTCATCGACGACGTGGAGCGGATCCTCGGGCGGCTTTCATGATCCGGCCGGGCCAGGAGAACATTGCCGGCGTCCTGCCGGGCGTGCTGCGCGCCCTCGGGGCGGGCGGCGAGTCCGCGCTCGAGTTCCCCTCCGCTCGCCGCGCGTGCGTGGTTATGGTGGACGGCCTGGGCTACCGCAACCTCGACCAGCGCCGCGGGCACACGCCGACCCTGCGCTCTCTTGACATGCGCGCCATCACCACGGTGGTGCCGTCGACGACGGCGGCCGGCATCTGCGCGCTCGGCACCGGCGCTCTGCCGGGCAGGACGGCCATGGGCGGATATGCCCTGCGCGTGCCGGGTAGCACGGACGTCTTCAACCTCATCGCGTGGAACTCCCCGCACGTGGATCCGGTGGAGTGGCAGACCGTGCCCACCGTCTTCGAAAGCACGGACCTCGACACAGTGAAGATCCACCCACGCCGCTTCGTCGACTCCGGGCTCACGCTTGCCGCGCTCCGCGGCGGCCGCACCGCCGTCGCCGAAAAGCTCGAAGCGCGCGTTGACGCCGCGATCGCCGAACTCAAGGCTGGTGCCGACCTCGTCTACCTGTACTGGGGCGACCTCGACTCCACCGGCCACCACAACGGCTGGGAATCGGAGGCCTGGATCTACGAACTCGAGCACTTGGATGCCGAGCTCGGCCGGCTACGACGCCTCCTGCCGCGCGACACGCTGCTCGTGCTCACGGCCGACCACGGCATGATCGACGTCAACGAGCGCTATGACATCGCGGACGTGGAGGAGCTCACCCGCGGGGTGGAGGTCGTGGCCGGAGAATCGCGCGCGCTACACCTGTACACGGCGGAACCGCAGGCAGTGGCTGCGCGCTGGCGGGACGTGCTGGGGGAGCGGGCCTGGATCTTCACTCAGGGCGAGGCCGAAAAGGCCGGGTTGTTTGGGCCGATGGGGAGCTTCGCGCGCGAGGTCTTGGGAAATGTCCTCGTCTTCGCGAAGGGCAACCTGGCGATCGTCGACTCGCGCTACCAGAGCGAAGGCGCAATTGGGCTCGTCGGCGTGCACGGCTCGCTCACCGAGCAGGAGATGATGGTCCCGCTCGTCATCGACCACGCCTAGAACTATGGTGTGGTCCTAGTCGTCCTTCGAGTATCCGAAGACGATCTCGTCCCACGTGGGCATCGCCGGGCGGTTGCGCCGTTTCTTCGGCTTGTCCACCTTTTCAACCTTGGGGGCCTCCGGTGCGACGCCGGGCAGGGCCTGCTGGGCCTCATCCTTCGAGGCGTCCCCATCTTCCTTTGCCGCGGGCGTGGGCAGGGAAAGAACCGTGGCGTCCTGGGCCGCCTCCGGCTCGGAGTCAGCCGGGTGGGCGCCGTCGAACTCGGGCATCGGCTGGACCTGGCCGCGCTTGGAGTTGAGGGAGGCGAGCATCGAATCGATGTCCACGGGGCTGCCCGCAGAGGCCGGCTGGGCGTCGATCACCGAGGCCTTCTGCTCCGGCTCGGCCGCCGGCGTGTTTGGCTTACGCCAGGGGCTCGCGGGGGCCGGGATCTGGTTTTCGGTGAGCCAGGTCGCCTCGTCGTTGCGCGCCTGGAGAGTCTGGGCCTTCGTGTTAACCGACCAGCGGGCGACGTTGACCACCCCGCCGCTGGTGTACGTGGCGGAGAGAATCCACGGTTCGCCTTGCTCGCGGCGGGCGTCCCACGTGACCTCCCCGGCCTCCACCCCGCGGGTCAGCAGGCGTGAGGCCACCAGCTCCTCCAGGCTCATGCCGCCGTCCTCGTGGCCCTGGCGGTACAAGCGGGCGTTCTGGGCCACGTACTCGCGCTCGGCAAAAATTGGGTAGGCCAAGTTGGTCAGCTGCGAGGGCGGGAGCGAGGAGATCTCGGAGACCTCGGCCACCGTGCGCCCGGCGCGGAAGTACGCCTGGATCTCGCGCGGCGTGATCGGCTTGGGTGCATCCTCGCCCGCGGCGCTCACGTCTGTGCGCAGAGCCGCCCGCAGTTCGTCGGTGATTGGAAGTACGTATCGATTGCCATCTGAATCATTCAGGCTCAGCTTTTGCCCATCCTGAAGCCCCAACAATTCGAGCTCGATCATGTTTGCCTCCTACATTCCTGCAACAAGCGTGCCACCTGGCGGCATTCAATGGGGCCACGGGCGGCGGTGTGTTGGCCAATGTGAGCCAAATTGTCTCACGTATTCACTAATTCAGAACCAATGTTGTCAAACGCGGCAAGCTTTGGTAGAAAGTGCGTGAACATCGAGCTATTCAAGGGGAGATCATGGCCACAGATTACGATGCGCCGCGAAAGCAGGATGAGGAACTAAAGGAGGATTCCCTCACCCAGCTCAACGCGCGAAACAACAATCACCAGTCCAACTCTGTTGATGAAGACGAGGTGGAGGCCGCCGAGGGCTTCGAGCTTCCGGGTGCGGACCTGTCGAACGTTGAGCTCTCCGTTGCAGTTGTTCCCGCCCAGGATGATGAGTTCACCTGCTCCCACTGTTTCCTCGTCCATCACCGCTCCCAGCTGGCATACGAGGAGGACGGCCTGCCCGTCTGCGCCGAGTGCGCTTCCTAGGAGGACCGATGGTGTGGCCCTTCGGGAAGAAGAAGCAGGTAGTAGGCGCGGACGCCGTCGTTGATGAGGCGGAGGTCGAGGCAGCGGTAGAGGCGCCCACGGTCGGTCCGTTCGACGCCGGCGATGTGGCGATCGGCAAGCGCCTGGACGCCGGCTCGCTGTGGATCCCCGTTATCCCCGACACGACTCTCCAGTTCACCCTTGACCGCCGGCGCGAGCAGGTACTCGGCATCGTGTACTCGAAGAACTCTTCGGCCCTGCAGCTACAGGTGTTTGCCGCTCCGCGCTCGGCGAAGCTGTGGGACGACGTGCGGCGCGATATGCGCACCTCGATCGCCAACCAGGGCGGTTTCTCGCAGGAGGTGGAGGGCCCGCTCGGCCCCGAGCTGCACGCGCAGATGCCCGTTCCCAATTCCAAGGCGATGGCCCCGCACCGCTTCCTCGGCGTGGATGGGCCGCGCTGGCTGTTGCGCGCCACGCTGTATGGCAAGGCCGGTTCGGATGAGGCGGCGGCGAACGAGATGATCGAGATCGTCCGCGACGTGGTGGTCAACCGCGGTCAGGCCCCGCACCCGCCGCGCGAGCTGCTCCCGCTCGAGATCCCGGAGCAGGTGACGGCGCAAGAATGACGCGGCGGCGCGAGCTGGTTGGCACGGTCCGCTCCATCACCTACCCCGGTGCGGGGTTGGTGCACCGGGTACTGGTCCGGCTCGACACCGACGACGGCCCGCTCACCTTGCATTTCATGTCGAGGACCACCCTCGAATGCGTAGATATCGGCACGAAGATCCGCGTAGCGGGCGCCCTCACGCGCCACCGCGGCGTGCCCACCATGTTCAACCCCAGCTTGGAAGTGACGAACGACGATGACTGAGTCCACGAACACCACCGGAATGCGCGCCCTGGTTGAGGACGACTTCGACGTCGTGGCGGCCGTGGGTGGCGTGCGCGGGGTGGTGGAGGCCACGATCCCCACCGTCCTTTTCCTCGTTCTCTACACCGTGATGCACAACCTCAACCTGGCTGTCGGCATCTCGCTGGCCTCCTCCCTGGCCTTTATCCTGATCCGGGCGATCCAGCGTATCCCCGTCACCCCCGCGCTCGGCGGCCTGTTCGCCATCGCCCTGTCCGCCTTCGTCACGTGGCGCAGTGGGGAGGCGTCGAACTTCTTCGTGTGGGGGCTCCTGACGAACGCGGGCTACGCCGCGGCCCTACTCATCTCAATCCTCGTGCGTTGGCCGGCGCTCGGGTTGCTCATCGGGTTCTTCCGTGGGGACGCCACAGGCTGGCGCACCGACCCCACCCAGCGGGTCACCCGCCGCCGCTACGTGCTCATCACGTGGATGTGGCTGGGCTTATTCCTCGTCCGGCTTGCCGTCCAGGGCCCGCTCTACCTCGCCCACGCCACCGAGGCGCTCGGGATCGCCCGTCTCTTTATGGGCGTGCCGTTCTTCGCGTTGGTCGGCTGGTTCACGTGGTTGCTGGTCAAGGACTTGCCCGACGTGCCCGCGGTTATGGACGAGACCGACGCGACCGGCGTCGTGACCGAGGAGCGCTAGAGGATCTCCTCGATGTCGGCCAAACCCTCGGAGGCATTGGCGCCCACGAGGACGAGGAGCTGATCGCCGGCGTCGATCGACATGTCGGTGCTGGGGAAAAGTGGAACGCCGTCGCGCACCACGCCCGTGACCAGAATGTCGGGCGGGAGGGCGATCTGACCGAGCGCGTGGGCGGTGAAGAGCGAGCCCTCGGAGACGGTGGCCAGATACATCGTGGCGCCGGACTGGAACTCCATGCGGCGCACGAGCTTGCCGGTGGAGACGGCCTCGGAGATGATCCCGGCCATGATCTGCGGGGTGGAGACTGCGACGTCGACGCCCCAGGATTCGTCGAAAAGCCAGGCGTTGGACGGGTTAGAGACGCGGGCGATGACGCGCGGCACGCCGAACTCGGTCTTTGCCAGGAGGGAGAGGACGAGGTTGGCCTTGTCATCTCCGGTGGCGGCGACAACGGCGTCGGTGTCGTTCAACCCGGCGGCCTCGAGGACGGACAGTTCGCACGCGTCGCCGAGGACCCAGTCCGCCTCTGGCACGGAGGCCACGCGCATCGCCTCGGGCTTGATGTCGATGAGGGTCAGTTCGTGCCCGGCTTCGCTCATTTCGCGGGCGAGCGAGCGGCCAACTGAACCGGCTCCGGCTACCAGAATCTTCATGTCACCGTACCTTCGCGGGGTGGTTGGTCACGCGCTGGATCGCCTGGGCGTCGGCGAGCGCCGCGACGAAGCGCAACTCATCCCCGTCCTGGATCACGGTGGAGGCCGTGGGCATGACGAGTTGGAGGTTGCGGGTGATATAGGCCAGGCGCGCCCCAGTTTCGGCCTCAATGTCGGCTACCGTGCGCCCATACCAGGAGGGATCGAGGTCAACGAAGAAGAGCGCGGTGCCGGTGGCTGAGTCGATGTGCTCCACGTATGGCCCGAGCGGGATGAGGTTGCGCATCACCTGGTCCGCCGTCCAGGAAACGGGGGCCACCACGTCGATACCGAGCTTGTTGTAGACCCCGGCACGCGAGGAATCGTAGATGCGGGCCACCACGTTGTCCACGCCGAACGTTTCGCGCACCACGCGGGCGGCGATGATGTTCGAGTTGTCCCCGGAGGACACGGCGGCAAAGCCGGCCGCCTCTTCGATGCCGGCTTGGCGCAACGCGTCGCGGTCGAAGCCGACGCCGGTGACCTGCTGGCCCTGAAAGGAATCGGGAAGGCGCTGGAAGGCGTGCGAGTTTTGATCGATGATGGCCACCGAGTGCCCACGATCTGCGATGTTGACGGCGAGGCTGGCGCCAACCCGGCCGCAGCCCATAATGACGAAATGCACGACTTAGACGTTACCCCAAATGCGTTTACAGCGTAACCTAACCATGTGAACCTCGAAGTCTCCCAGCACGGTAAGGACATCGTCCGCTCGATCACCAGGTCGACGTCGGTGTCCATCATCGCGCTGGGCATGGTCCTCGTGCCGCAGGTGGTGCTGCGGTCGGCGTCGTACTCGGAGAAGGTCACGGCGATTTTCATCGCTCTGGTCAGCGCGTTTCTCACGCTGGTGGGCTCCCTGTTTATCGCGGGCCTGTTGCACCGCCACGTTCCGCAGAAGGCCTCCCACCAGCTGGCCGAATGGTACGTGGGGCACTGGGCGGGCCTACTCCTTTCCGCCGCCCGGATATTGGCCTACGCGCTGATCCTGATCCTTGGCGTGGGTCTCGCGGTTAATTCTGCTGAGGCACTGCTCGATATCTCGTGGGACTGGGCGCTCGAATCGGTGCTCATCTTGCTTGTCGCCGTCCCGGCGCTGGCGGGGCGGATGCGCCGCATCGAGCGCTGGGGCGTATTCTTCGCCGCGGGCGCGGTGCTGGGCATGGTGGTCCTGCTCGGATACGGCCTAATCCTCGAGGCCACCGGCTCGATCGACTTCGAAAACATCCGCCTCGCCCAGGAAAACTCCTTCACCTCCGACCGGGTGGTCGGCCAACTGAATTACTACGTGGAGTCGGTCCTGGCAGGCGCGATGGTGGGCGCGATCTCCTCGCTCATTTCCGAGCGGATCCTCAAAGATTCCGCCGAGCGCCGGGTGAGCAGGCGCAGGCTTGGCGCCTTCATGCTGGCCGCCTTCCTCATCATCGCGATCGTGTTCTACTTCATCGTGGCGCTGCATATGCCCGGCCACCGCGAGGCCCTGCCCACGCTCACGATGTCCTATTCCTTCTTCGGGCCCGTCGGCCAGGTCGTCTACGTGGTGCTGTTCGCGCTGCTTGGCCTGGCGGTGGCGATCACGGCCTACGCCCAGCTGCCGCGCCTCCTGCGTGAACTCGCGCTCGACGGTCTCCTGCCGCGCAAGCTCGCCGCCGCCGACGCCGTCGCCCCGCGGCGCGCCATCGTGGCACTGATCGCCGCGCTCGCCGCCACCGTGACGCTCGCGCTCGATTCGGCGCGTTCGATCGCAGCCGTCTTCGTCTTCATCGTCTACATCATCATTGCTTTCGTTAGCGCCGCGATGGTCTCGCGCTCGCGCACGATCCTCACCGACTCCACAGTAGGCGAGGAACGCCGGGTGGCCCGCGGCCTAGCGTGGGTGTTTGCGTTCTACGGGCTGGCGGCTCTCGGGGTTGCGGGCCTGGTGGTCTACGCCCAGCCGATGTGGGCGCTGGCCGGCGTCGTCGCCCTGTCGGTGCCAGTCCTCTTCCTCGTGGCCTATTCGCGCGGGCAGTCGAAGGTGCGCGAGCAGCTGAAGCTGGGGGACGTGAGCGAGGGGCGCCACCTGCCCACGCGCGTGCACGGTGTGGTCATCATTGACCGGGTCGACGCCGCCACGATCTCGGCCGTCACCTGGGCGCGCGCCATGCGCTTGTCCTCCCTCACCGCGGTCTGCGTGGACATCGATCCGCGTCAGACTCGCCGGATCCGGGAGGCATGGGAGGCCTCACTTGTGCCGGTGGACCTCACGATCCTCGGAGAACCGAAGGGCGCGTGGCGCGGCCCGGTGGTCGACTACATCCGCTCCCAATTGGCCCAAAGCCCGCACGATATCGTCAACGTCATCATCCCGCGCGTGATCTACTCGAGCGCCTGGGAGCGCTTTTTCCTGCGCCACTCCACCCCGCGCGTAATCTCGGACCTACGCTTCGAGCCGCGGGTGATGATCACTGAGGCACCCTACCGCCTGGGCGAGGGGGTCTAGTGCTGCTCGAAATCACGGACATCGGCCACGGCGGCGTGGGGATCGCCCGGCACGAGGGCCAGGTGGTCTTCGTGCGCGGGGCGATCCCGGGCGAGCGCGTGGAGGCCGAGCTCACCGCCAGCCGCTCGCGTTACCTCACGGCCGTGGTGTGCGAGGTCATCGAGGCCAGCCCCGAGCGGGTGGCCCACCCCTGGCCCGACGGCGCGGCCGGAGTTACCGGCGCTGCCGACTTCGGCCACATCACCCTGGAAGGCCAGCGCGCCCTCAAGGAGCGCGTCGTCCTTGGCAATCTGCGTCGGATCGGCGGGCAGGAGCTGTACGAAACGGCGCTCGGGCTCGGCTTTTCTGTGGCCGCGGTGGACGACACGGACGGCTGGGGGAGTCGCACGCGCTTCGACGTCGTGAAGCTGAAGCGCGGGGTGGGAATGTACCGCGAGGGCACGAACGAGCTCGCGGCCATCACCTCCATGCCACTGGCGCTACCGGAGCTGGAGCGCCTCATCTTCGACCCGGCGTGGGACCGAGTGATCGCGCCGGGCACGCGCCTGCACGTGGTGGGCCCGGCGTCGGGGGAGGACGTGGTGGTGGCAGACCGCGTCTATGCCGCCCCAGGCCGCGAGGCTGCTGGCCACATCTGGGAGCGCGCCGCCACGGAGGCCGACGTGTACGACTACCGCGTGTCGGCCGCCGGCTTTTGGCAGGTTCACACCCGCGCGCCCAGCACGTTACTACGCGCCGTCATGGGGGCGGCCGCCGTGAGCCCGGGCGAGTCGGTGCTCGAGCTGTTCTCCGGCGCGGGACTCTTCACCGTGCCGCTTGCCAAGGCCGTGGGCGATGCTGGCCGGGTGCGGGCGATCGAGGGTTCGCAGCGCGCCGTGACGGATGCGACCGCAAACCTCGCGGGCATGCCATGGGCGAGCGCGAGCGCGGCCAGGATCGACGAGCGGACCGCAGCCAAGGTGAGCGCGGACGCCGTCGTGGCAGACCCGCCGCGCGCGGGCCTGGGCAAGAAGACCGCGTCGGCGCTGGCGAAGGCCGAGGCGCGAATCGTGCTCGTCTCCTGTGACCCGGCCGCGATGGCCCGGGACGTGGCAGAATTGGTGGCAGGCGGAAAGACGGTGGAGTCCATGGCGGCCTTCGACATCTTCCCGCACACGCATCACGTCGAGGTGGTCACCGCGCTGCGATAGAGCGAAATCGATAGACAGGCTCCCCGGAGGCTGATAGTTTGATATCGAGATAATGTGATCCGGGACGTTCATAAGGAGAGCTATGAGCATTGATACCTTTAAGGCCAAGTCCACGCTGCTCGTGGGGGAGAAGGAATACGAAATCTACCGGCTCGACGCCGTGCCGGGCACCGAGAAGCTTCCCTACTCGCTTAAGGTCCTCGCCGAGAACCTCCTGCGCACCGAAGACGGCGCAAACGTGACCGCCGATCAGATCAGGTCGCTGGCCAACTGGGACGCCTCGGCCGAACCCAGCCACGAAATCCAGTTCACCCCCGCGCGCGTGGTCATGCAGGACTTCACCGGCGTGCCCTGCGTGGTTGACCTTGCCACGATGCGCGAGGCCGTGACCGAGCTGGGCGGCAACCCCGATCAGATCAACCCGCTCAACCCGGCCGAAATGGTGATCGACCACTCGGTGCAGATCGACGTCTTCGGCACCGCCAACGCCCTCCAGCGCAACATGGAGATCGAATACGAGCGCAACCAGGAGCGCTACCAGTTCCTGCGCTGGGGCCAGAGCGCCTTCCAGAACTTCAAGGTGGTCCCGCCGGGCACCGGCATCGTCCACCAGGTCAACATTGAATACCTCGCGCGCGTCACCATGGCCCAGGTCAACGACGGCGTGCTGCAGGCCTACCCCGACACGTGCGTGGGTACCGATTCGCACACCACGATGGTCAACGGCCTGGGCGTGCTCGGCTGGGGCGTGGGCGGCATCGAGGCCGAGGCGGCCATGCTCGGCCAGCCCGTGTCCATGCTCATCCCGCGTGTGGTGGGTTTCAAGCTCTCGGGCCAGATCCCCGCGGGCGCCACCGCCACCGACGTCGTGCTCACCATCACCCAGATGTTGCGCGAGCATGGCGTGGTGGGCAAGTTCGTGGAGTTCTACGGCGAGGGCGTGGGCGCCGTGCCGCTGGCCAACCGCGCCACGATCGGCAACATGTCCCCGGAATTCGGCTCGACCGCCGCGATCTTCCCCATCGACGACGTCACGCTCGACTACCTGCGCCTCACCGGCCGCGACGAGGAGCAGATCGCCCTCGTGGAGGCCTACGCCAAGGAGCAGGGTATGTGGCATGACCCGTCGGTGGAGGTGGAGTACTCCGAATACCTCGAGCTGGACCTGTCCACCGTGGTTCCCTCGATCGCCGGCCCGAAGCGCCCGCAGGACCGCATCGTGCTGTCGGAGGCCAAGTCCGCCTTCCGCGACGTGCTGCCCACGTACGTTAAGGAGGAGATCGAGATGGAGATCGACTCCGCGCTCGAGGCGACCTTCCCGGCTTCCGACCCGGTGGCGCCGGGTGCGGACGACGAGCACCCAGCCCCCGTCGAAGAGCCCGGCGCGGGCCGTCCTCACCGCGTCACCCCGGTGACGCTGGCCGACGGCACGCTAACCGAGCTAGACCACGGCGCGGTGGCGATCGCGTCGATCACGTCGTGCACCAACACTTCCAACCCGTCGGTCATGATGGCGGCCGCGATGCTCGCTCGCAACGCGAACCGCTTGGGGTTGCGTCCCAAGCCGTGGGTGAAGACCTCGATGGCGCCCGGCTCACAGGTGGTGACCGACTACTATGAGGCCGCCGGCCTGTGGGACGACCTCAACGCGCTCGGCTTCAACCTGGTCGGCTACGGCTGTGCCACCTGTATCGGCAACTCCGGCCCGCTGCCGGAGGAGGTCTCGAAGGTGGTCAATGACGCCGACCTTGCGGTGGTTTCCGTGCTCTCCGGCAACCGCAACTTCGAGGGCCGCATCAACCCGGACGTGAAGATGAACTACTTGGCCTCTCCGCCGCTGGTCATCGCCTACGCGCTGGCCGGCACGATGGACTTCGACTTCGGCACCGAGCCGCTCGGCCAGGATAGGGACGGCAACGACGTGTTCCTCGCCGACATCTGGCCCGACGCCGACGAGGTGCAGGCCACGATCGACGCCTCGGTCAACCGCGAGATGTTTACCTCCTCCTACTCCGACGTGTTCGCTGGAGACGAGCGCTGGCGCTCGCTCGACACCCCGGAGGGCTCCACGTTCGCGTGGGACGGGGAGTCGACTTACGTGCGCAAACCCCCGTACTTCGAGGGGATGACGATGGAGTTAACCCCGGTGGAGGGCATCGAGGGCGCCCGCGTGCTGGCCAAGCTGGGCGACTCGGTGACCACCGACCACATCTCGCCGGCAGGCGCGATCAAGTGGGATTCGCCGGCGGGCCTGTACCTGGCCGGGCGCGGCGTGGAGCGGCGTGACTTCAACTCCTACGGCTCGCGCCGCGGCAACCACGAGGTGATGATCCGCGGCACGTTTGCCAACATCCGCCTGCGCAACCAGCTACTCGACGGCGTGGAGGGCGGCTACACCCGCAACTTCCTTTCCGGCGAGCAGGAGACGATCTTCGATGCCGCGCAGGCCTACCGCGAGGCGGGCGTGCCGCTCGTGGTGCTCGCGGGCAAGGAGTACGGTTCGGGCTCCTCGCGCGACTGGGCCGCGAAGGGCACCGCGCTCCTCGGCGTCAAGGCGGTCATCGCCGAGTCCTTCGAGCGCATCCACCGCTCGAACCTCATCGGCATGGGCGTGCTCCCGCTTCAGTTCCCGGCCGGTGAGAACGCCGATTCGTTGGGGCTTGCGGGCACCGAGGTCTTCACGATCGCGGGGATCGAGGAGCTCAACGAGGGTCGCACCCCGAAGACTGTGAAGGTCCGCACCGAGAAGGACGGCTCGGTGACCGAGTTCGACGCCGTGGTGCGCATCGACACCCCCGGTGAGGCGGACTACTTCCGCAACGGCGGCATCCTGCAGTACGTGCTGCGCAACCTCGCGCGTTCGGCGTAAGGGCATGTGAGCGGGGCGGTGGCCGGGCCTGGCCACCGCCCCGCTCGCGTCCCCGGCGTACAGATTCGTAGAGGTGTGTGGCTCTTGCGCGAAGGAGACGATGGGCAGGTGCAGTGGTAATCTCTATGGGTAGTTCAAAGGAGACCCGGTGATTCTTGATTCGATTACATGCCCCGCGGACCTCGCCTCGCTGAAGAAGAAGGAGCTGGACAAGCTCGCGGCGGAGATCCGCCGCTTCCTCGTGGTCAACGTGGCGAAGACCGGCGGGCACCTCGGCCCCAACCTCGGGGTTGTTGAGCTCACGATCGCCCTCCACCGGGTCTTCGATTCCCCGCGCGACGTGCTCGTGTGGGATACCGGCCACCAGGCCTACGTGCACAAGATCTTAACCGGGCGCAAGGACTTCGATCGCCTGCGCCACGAGGGCGGGCTCTCGGGCTATCCGAGCAGAGCGGAGTCCGAGCACGACGTCGTCGAAAACTCCCACGCCTCCACCGCCCTGTCGTGGGCGGACGGGATCTCGCGCGGCATGCAGATGTCGGGCAAGGATCACCACGTGGTGGCGATCATCGGTGATGGCGCGATGACGGGCGGCATGGCCTGGGAGGCTCTCAATAATATCGCGGAGGACCCGGAGCGCCCCGTCGTTATCGTGCTCAACGACAACGGGCGTTCGTACGCGCCCACCGTGGGCGGGATCGTCCGCCGCTTTGACCCGGTGCGCAAGCTGGACGCCGTGCGAGTCAACCGCGATTATGAAAACTTCCTCGACTGGGGCAAGCGCACGCTCCAGGACGGCGGCCTGCCGGGCAAGCTCACGTACGACACGCTGCGCGGGATCAAGAAGGGCATGAAGGAGATCTTCTTCGACGCCGGCATTTTCGACTCCTTGGGGCTCAAGTACATCGGCCCTGTCGACGGCCACGACATCGTCAGCCTGGAAGAGGCGCTACGGATGGCGCGCGACTTCGGTGGGCCAGTGGTGGTCCACGCGATGACCGAGAAGGGCCGCGGTTACAAGCCTGCGGAGGAGAACAAGGCCGACCGCTTCCACGCCGTGGGCAAGATCCACCCCGAAACCGGCCTGCCGATGGAACCCTCCCGCTTCGGCTGGACCTCGATCTTCGCCGAGGAAATCCTTCAGATCGCGCGTAAGGACGCCGCGATCGTGGGCGTCACCGCCGCAATGCTCCAGCCCGTGGGCCTGTCGCTCATGAAGGAGGAGTTCCCGCGCCGCGTCATCGACGTCGGCATTGCCGAGCAGCACGCCGTGACCATGGCGGCGGGTCTGGCGAAGGCCGGCTTCCATCCCGTCGTGGCGCTCTACGCCACGTTCTTGAACCGCGGCTTCGACCAGCTGCTCATGGACGTTGCCCTCCATGGTGCGCCCGTCACCATCTGCCTCGACCGTGCGGGCGTGACCGGCGACGACGGCGCCTCCCACAACGGCATGTGGGACCTGTCGATGGCGGCGATGATCCCGAACCTGGCGGTGGCCACCCCACGCGACGAGCCGCGCATGCGCGAGCTCCTCCACGAGGCCACCGCCACCGAGGCGCCCACGATCGTGCGCTACCCGAAGGGGTCGGTGCCGCCCGAGCTGCCGATCACTCGCAAGCAGGGTAGCCTCGATGTGCTGTTCGAGCGCGAGGCCAATGGCAAACCGCTGGTCTTCGTAGGGATCGGCCCCCTGGCCCACACCATGGTCGAGGCCGCGGAGCAAATGGACGAGTCCCTCATCGTGGTCGACCCGCGCTGGGTGCTCCCCACGAACCCCGACCTCGTCGAACTCGTGGCAAGCTCGGCGGGAGCGGTGGTGCTCGAAGATGGGCTCATCGACGGGGGAGTGGGAGACGAGTTACGCTCCGCGCTGGCCCGCGCCGGATCGGACGTGCCCGTGCGCAACCTCGGCGTCCACAAGGCATTCCTCACTCACGCCTCGCGCTCGACGATCCTTCACCGGGAGGGCATGGACGCAGCCGCTGTCATCGCGGCCGCCGCCAGCCTGCGCTAGCCTCGCACGGCGTCGTCGATGCGGCGCGCCGTGAGCTCGATCTGCCAGGGGCGCGCGCCGTCCTCGGCCAGGTGCGCTTCAAGTTCGGTGAGGGAGTCCCACCCGTTCCATGCCACGAGTTTCTGCGTGCGCGGCTTGAGCACCACTTCCTGGCGGATGCCCAGCTCTTCGGCGATCTCGAGGACCGTGGGGCGCAGGCGTGCCCACCTCTCCGCTGCCTCGGGGCGCTTGCGCACCCACTCGTTCGTGGGCGGAAACGGGTCGCGCTGCTCGCTGAACCTGCGTTCGGGCAGCATGCGCTCGTCGAGGTGCCAGGCGATGTCGATGGCGTGCCACCACGTGTCAGCATCCTGCTTGCGGGCGCCCTTGCGAAGAAGGGAAGACGTGGCGACGTCGGCGCGCGAGCGCGGTTTGCGCTTGGCGAGCTCGGCCAGCACGGCATTGGGCAGCACCTTGTGGGGCGCGAGGTCGCGGCGCTTGGCCAGATCGTCGCGGGCGTTCCACAGCTCGCGCAACATGGCGAGGGCGCGCTGGTCGCGGATCCCGGCCTGGCGCGACGAGCGGCGCCACGGTTGCTGATGCGGCGGGGCGGGCTTGCGCAAGCGCACCTCTTCGCACTCCTGCGCAAACCACTCGAAGCGGCCCAGCTCCTTGAGCTCGGCTGTCATGACCTCCCGTAGCTCGCCCAGTAGCTCCACGTCGAGCGCGGCGTAGGTGAGCATCGGCAGGGGAAGGGGGCGCTGGGCCCAATCCGAGCGCGAATACTCCTTCGCCAGCGTCCAGCCGAGCGCCCGCTCACACACGGCCTGCAGGGAGATCTTCTCGTATCCGAGAAGGAGCGCCGCGACCTCCGTGTCGAACACTGACGTGGGGCGCAACCCGAGCTCGGCCATGCACACGAGGTCCTGGTGAGCGGCGTGGAGGATCCACGCCTCGTTCATGATCTTCTTCAGCCCGTCCAGGCGGTCCTCGATGCCCACCGGGTCGATGAGCACCGTGCCCGCACCTTCGCGGCGGATCTGGATGAGGTAGGCGCGCGAGGAATAGTGCATCTCGTTGGCGCGCTCTGTGTCCACGCCGAAAGGCCCAGTTCCGGCGGCAAGGCGGGCGACGGCGTCGTCGATGTCATCGTGCGTGACGGGCGGCAGACCCTCACGCGGCTTATCGAGCAGGCGGGCGGGTTCGGGCAGGGTCAAATCTTATCCACCTTACGGATGCTTCGCACTGCCTCACTCGGGCCGAGGCCCGCCATCGAGGCCGCGAAATCGGCCCACGCGTGCAGGTGCTCCGTGAGGTAGACGGTCTGCGGGGTCCACGAGGCGCGAAGCTCCAGTTCCACGCGCGAGGAATTGATGTAGAGCCCGCCAAACGTTTCGTTGAACACGCGGGTGACCGTGCCGTTGAGACTGTGGTAGGAGGCGCCGGCGCCATCGAGCGCGTCGACCAGCCACGACCACGCCACCTCGCCTAGCAGCGGATCGTCACCCATCGTGGCGTCCATCGGCGCCTGGGCGTGCATGACCACCCGGAACGTGCCGTTCCAAGCCGGCTGGCCCGCCGGGTCGTGCAACACCACGAACTTGGCCGAGCCGCGCAGGAAATCCGGATCGAGATTCGGCGAATCGTTCACCTCGGCCTGCAAGGCCACCGCCCACGGCGCGATCCGCGTGGGGCCCGGAATCTGGGCAACGTGGATCTCGGGACGAAACTGCTGGCCCTTAAGGGACTCGAGAGCAGTCACAAACTCCGAAGGCGGCTGTTGATTGGTCACATTAAGACTGTAGCGGCGCGCGGGCGCGCTGTGGCCGCGGCGCGCCGTTGGAGCCCGCCCATCTTAGCGAAAGACCGCCACTCCGGGCCCCTCGAAGCGCACCTGCCCCTCCTCAATCGCCGTGGCGTCCCACGCGAGCACGAGCTCCCCGCCCGGGGCTGCTAGGCTCCGCGGTCCGTCCGCGATGGAGAAGACCACGGTGGTCCCGCCCCGCCGCATCCAGCCCGCCTCGCCGTCCAGGTCGAACTCGGTGCGCAAGCGGTCGCCCGAGGCGATGTCCGGATCCTGGCGCAGCGCGATGAGGGCGCGGGTGAACTCGAGTAGGCGGCGGTGACCCGCGTCCTCCGCCTCAGACCAGTCGAGCTTGGACTCCAGGAAGGCCTGCTCGGACTGCGGGTCCGGCATTGCCACCTCCTCATCTCCGTAGACGGAGGTCATGTCCCACGAGGAAAATTCCGCTTCGCGCCCGGCCTTGATGAGCGGGCCGAGCTCGGGGCCGTGGTCCGTGAAGTAGTTAAACGGGCGGTCCGTGCCCCACTCCTCGCCCATGAACAGCATGGGGGTGTAGTGGGAGAGCAGGATGAGCGCGCGCGACACGGCGAGCGCGCCGGGGGAGAGCGAGCGGGCGGGTCGGTCGGAGATGAGGCGGTTGCCCACTTGGTCGTGGTTCTCGTCGAAGACGATGAAGTGGTGGCCGCTCACGCCTTCGGGGATCGGCTTACCGCGCGGGGCCGGCTCGAACCGCAGTTCCTGGCCCACCCTGACGAAGCCGTGGCGGAAGGCTTGGCGCATCGCGGCCGGGTGCGTGTAGTCGGCGTAGTAGGCGTTCGCCTCGCCGGTCAGCCACACGTGCAAGGCGTGGTGGACGTCGTCAGCCCACTGCATGTCCATCCCGAACCCGCCCTCGCAGGTGGGAGCCACCATCGCCGGGTCGTTGAGGTCCGACTCCGCCGTGAGGGTCAGGCGCCGGCCGAGCGCGCGCCCGAGCTGCGCCACCTCGTCCGAGAGCTGGGCGAGGAAGTGGTAGTCCGAATCGTCGCGCAGGTGGGGGACGGCGTCGAGGCGGAGAGCATCGAAGTGGTAGTCGCGCAGCCACTGGAGGGCGTTGTCGATGAGGTAGCGGCGCACGTGCTCCGCCCCCTCGGAATCGAGGTTGAGCGCCTCGCCCCACGGCGTGTGGTGGCGGCTGGTGAAGTACGGGCCGAACTGGGCCAGGTAGTTCCCGTCGGGCCCAAAGTGGTTGTAGACCACGTCCAGGCACGCCGACATCCCACGGGCGTGGATCGCGTCCACGAGCGCCGCCAGGTCCTCAGGGCGGCCGTAGGGGCGATGGATGGCGTAGATCGACACACCGTCGTACCCCCAGCCGCGCGTTCCCGGCATGGGCGCGATCGGCATGAGCTCGACGACGTTGACCCCCAGCTCGCGCAAGTAGTCCAGCTTCTCGATCGCTGCAAGGAACGTGCCCTCCTCGGTGAACGTGCCCACGTGCAACTCGTAGAAGACCTTGCCGGCGAGCTCCTCGCCGTGCCAGTCGGTGTCCGTCCAGGTGAACGACGCCAGGTCCACCAGTTCGCTCGGACCGTGCGGCCCCTCGGGCTGGCACATCGAGCGCGGATCCGGCAGGGCCATCCCGCCGTCGACTCGCAGCTGGTAGCGCGTGCCGGTGGGCAGCTCGTCGGACAGGGCAAAGTGGCCATCGGCCGTGGGCTGCAAGGCGAGCTCGCGGCCCTCGATGATCGCGGTAACGGACCCGGCGCTGGGCGCCCACACAGAAATCTTAGGCATCAATCTTCTCCAAAACGGCGGCGGGGAATCGGCCGAGGACCTCGGCGAGGTCGCGGGTGCCACCCTCGAGCTCGGCGCCCGTCAGTACGTTGAGCCAGGATCCCTCGGGCAGGACCACGGTGTACTCGCCGGCAAACTCGGGCACGTGGCGCATCGCCACCGTGGCCAGGATCGCCTGATCGGCGCGGGTGCGGGCGAAGGCGAGCGCGTAGCCGGTGGACACGGGCAGTGCCTGGTAGCCGCACTCGGCCGACGCGAGCTCGGGCAGCTCCCGGCGCAGGCGCGCAAGCCGCGAAGTAAACCACAGCTTCTCCTGATCCAGGCTGGGGGAGGAGGGAAGGCCATCGCGGTCGAGCTTGGCAAGCATCTTGGCAAGCCCTGTGAAGTCCACTGGGCGGCGGTTGTCCGGATCCACCAGCGAGGTCTGGGTGACCTCCTCGCCGTTGTAGGTGTCCGGCACGCCAATCGCCGTCATTTGAATCGCTTTCTGGCTGAGGATCATCGTGCGGGTCGCGGCCCGGGTCAGCTCGTGGAAGTCGGCGAGAAGGGCCAGGGCGTCGTCGTCGGACAGGATCGCGCTCGCGTAATCGAGCATGCCCTGCTCACCGGCCTCGTTCTGCTCGGTCCACGTGGTCCACGACTTTTGCTCGCGGGCGGCCTTGAGCAGGTAGTCCTCGAGCCGACGTTGCTCGATCGGGCCGCCGTCCCACGTGCCGATCAGCGTCTGCCACAGGAGGTTTTCCATCTGCCCGTCGAGGTCGGCGGGGCGCTCGTCGGCCACGAGGTCGCGCGCCTGGGTGAGCGTCGCGATCCACTCCTGCGCATACTGGGAGATAGGCGCGATCCGTGCGCGCACGTCCTCGCACCTCTTCGTGTCGTGGGTGGAGAGCGTGGACATCGTTACCGGCCAGGTCAGGTGCGTGCGGGTCTGGAAGTCGTGGAACTGGTCCGGGGTGGTGGTGAAGTGGCTCGGGCCCCCGCCCACCTCGTTCGCGCTGGTCAGCGCGGTGTACCGGTAGAACGTGGTGTCCTCGACTCCCTTGGCCATGACGGCGCCGCACACCTGCTGGAAGCGCACGATCACCTCGTTGCGCCGTGATTCGTGCGTGCGCCCGGCCGATCCAATCTCGTTGCCGAGCAGGATATCGATGACGACGTCCAGGCTCTCCTGCCGATCCGCGTCGAGGTTGCGGGCGGCGCGCTCGGCGGCCGCGCGCAGCACGCGCTCGTCTTCCGGGTCGGGGCGCTCGCCCGGCACCACGTAGGCGCGGTAGCGGTCCATGTGGACCACGAGCTCGACCACGACGTCGCGCAGAGAGCGGAACGTGTGGTCGCGCAGCCGGACGTCGGAATGGCAGATCGCCGCCAGCAGGCTGGCCAGCCGGTCCACTTCGGCAAAGAGCGAGGTGGCCACGATCTGCCGCTTGGCCTTGACCTCCACGGTGGCCACCGAGTCTGTGGAGCCCGACATCTCGCCGTACAGCTGGGTGAGGGCCGGAAGGCCCTCCGGGGCGGTGAAAAGGCCTTGCAGGCGCTGTAGCGTGTCGTAGCCCGTGGTGCCGGCCGCCGGCCAATCGGTGGGCAGGGTCTCCTCGCCCTCCAAGATCTTCTCCGCCACCGACCAGGCACCGCCCGAGGCCTCGTGCAAGTTGCGGAAATAGCCGCGGGGGTCCGCCAGCCCGTCGGGGTGGTCGATGCGGAAGGCATCGATCAAGCCCTCCTCGAACAACTCGATGAGCAGCGCGTGGGACTGGCGGAAAACTCCCTCGTCCTCCACGCGGATCGCCGCGAGTGTGTCCACGTCGAAGAAGCGCCGGTAGTTGATCTCTTCGTTCGCCACCCGCCAGTGAGCCAGCCGGTAGTACTGGGCGTCGAGCAACTCCGCGAGCGGCAATGCCTCCGTGCCCCGGCGCACGGGGAACACGTGGTCGTAGTAGCACACCACCTGGGTGGGCCCATCCTCCTCGAAGCCGGGTACCACCATCTTCTCGATCGTGATCTCGCCGGTGGCGAGCACCTTGCCGATCCTGTCACCCAGCACCGGCATGAGTAGCCCGTCCCCCGAATCGGACAGCGAAATGTCAAACCACGTGCGGTAGGGCGAATCCTCCCCATCCCGCAGGGCCGACCACAGCGCCCGGTTGCGATACAGGGGCGTGGGCACCGCCATGTGGTTCGGCACGATGTCGACGATGAGGTGCATGCCGGTGTCGTGAATCGCCCTCGACACGCTCCGGAACGCCTCGATGCCGCCGAGGTCGGCGGAGATGCGCTCGTGGTCGACGACGTCGTAGCCGTGCATCGAACCCGGCGCCGCCTGAAGGATGGGGGAGAAGAACACGTCCGTGATCCCGAGGCTGGCAAGGTAGGGCACGATGGCCTCAACCGCGGCGAAATCGAAGTCGGGGCTGACCTGGATGCGGTAGCTCGTCACCGGCTGGTGGCGGCCCTTGGACGGGACATGAGAATGGTGGCGGACGACGACATCTTCAACAGGCATAAAACTCCTTGGTGGCGAAATATTGGGCAAGCCCCCCGCAGCGCCGCTGACAGCCGGCGGGGGCTCGCATCACTTATGCGGTGCCAACACGTGCTCACGCACGGCGGTATCGGACACGGTTCCCACCGCCGGGCCGGCCTCCGAGCTGGCGGCGTTGAGGGAGGTGCGTAGGTCGCTATCCATGAGCCCGCGCTCGGTGGCATTGTGGCGCACGAGGATCGTGATCGACCTCGCTGTCACAGGGAAGACATCCCCGCCACCCAAGACGGCGCCGAGCGTGGCGTCGTCGTCGGTAGACAAAATCACCGTCCACGTGGTGTCCGTGTCGGTGCCGGGGATCGTGAAGTCCAGATCTTCTTCGGAGGCGTTGTAGGCCAGCAGGAAATCGTCGTCGATCACGCGCTCGCCGCGCGCGTTCGGCTCCGCGATACGCTCGCCGTTCAGGTACACCATGACCGAGCGCGCAAACCACGTGTCCCAGTCCTCGTCCTCCATGAGCTCGCCATTGTTCGCGAACCACATGATGTCCCCGCGCTCCGACTCGCCGCCGCGG
Organism: Trueperella bernardiae; assembly: GCF_001469025.1. Lineage (GTDB taxonomy): Bacteria > Actinomycetota > Actinomycetes > Actinomycetales > Actinomycetaceae > Trueperella > Trueperella bernardiae. The sequence goes on from NZ_LNIZ01000001.1 coordinate 258,258, forward strand.
CCGGCGTCGCCCATAAAGAAACGACGCCGCCTGAACACCGGGTGGTCGTGGCGCAACCTGATGACCTGTTGTACAAAGGCGTGCATGTCGAGTTGGGCCTCGTCCAGGTCCCAGTTCACCCACGCCAGCTCGTTGTCCTGGCAGTACGTGTTGTTGTTGCCCTCCTGCGTGCGGCACAGCTCATCGCCGTGGGAGATCATCGGCACGCCCTGGGAGGTGAGCAGGGTGGTGAAGAAGTTCTTCATCTGCCGTGTGCGCAGCTTGAGGACCTCCGGGTCGTCCGTGGGGCCCTCGGCTCCCATGTTCCACGACTTATTGTTTGACGAGCCGTCCGCCCCGCCCTCGCCGTTTGCCTCATTGTGCTTCTCGTTATAGGAGACGAGGTCGGCAAGCGTGAAGCCGTCGTGGGCCGTGATGAAGTTGATCGAGGCGAACGGGCGGCGCCCCGAATGTTCGTACAGGTCCGACGAACCCGTCAGGCGCGAGGCGAACTCGGACAGCACGGAGGGCTCCCCGCGCCAAAAATCGCGCATCGTGTCACGATAATCGCCATTCCACTCGGTCCACAGCGGCGGGAACTCGCCCACGTTGTACCCGCCCTCGCCCACGTCCCACGGCTCGGCAATGAGCTTGACCTGGGAGATGATCGGGTCTTGCTGGATAATGTCAAAGAAGGCCGACAGTTTGTCCACCGCGTGCAACTCACGGGCAAGCGTGGAGGCCAAGTCGAAACGGAAGCCGTCCACATGCATGTCCACCACCCAGTAGCGCAGCGAATCCATGATGAGCTGCAACGAGTGCGGGGAGGACATGTTGAGTGAATTGCCCGTGCCCGTGGTGTCGAAGTAGTGGGCCAGGTCGCCGTCGACCAACCGGTAGTAGGCGCGGTTGTCAATGCCGCGGAAGGACAGGGTGGGGCCCATGTGGTTGCCCTCGGCCGTGTGGTTGTAGACCACGTCGAGGATCACCTCGATGTCGGCGTCATGGTAGGCCTTGACCATCGCCTTAAACTCCTCCACCTGCGAGCCCACCTCGCCCGAGGAGGAGTAGGTGTTTTGTGGGGCGAAGAAGCCGATCGTGTTGTATCCCCAGTAGTTGGACAGGCCCTTGTCCTGCAACGAGGTGTCATTGACGAACTGGTGGACCGGCATGAGCTCAACCGCGGTCACCCCCAGCTCCTTGAGGTACTGGACCATCGCCGGGTGAGCCATACCCATGTACGTGCCGCGCAGCTCTTCGGGGATATCCGGGTGGATCGCCGTCATGCCCTTGAGGTGGGCCTCGTAAATCACCGTGTTGTGGTACTCGTGCTTAGGCGGGCGGTCATGGCCCCAGTCGAAGAAGGGGTTGACCACCACCGACAGCATCGTGTGCCCGAGGGAGTCCACCTCGGCACGCTTATCTGGATCATTGAAGTCGTAGGAGAAGTTTGCCTGGTGGTTATCCACTTGGCCCTCGATCGCCTTCGCGTACGGGTCGAGGAGGATCTTCGACGGATCGCAACGGTGGCCGTTTTCCGGCTCGAAGGGGCCGTGGACCCGGAACCCGTAGCGCTGGCCGGGCCGGATGCCGGGCAGGTAGCAGTGCCAGACGTGGGCGTCGACCTCGCGTAGCTCCACGCGCGATTCGCCCCCCGAATCGTCGATGAGGCACAGCTCGATCTTGTCTGCCACGGAGGAGAAGATCGCGAAGTTCGTTCCGGTGCCATCGAAAGTGGCGCCGAGCGGATAGGGTTTTCCAGGCCAAATTTCCATAACTATAGACTCTCACGTCTGGCACTGCTTTGGGTAAAGATGAGGCCAGAGGCGAAAAAGCGCAAGTCGTTCGCGCGATGGTGCAGGTGCGCACGGCTTGACGCCATGGGGTTTTATACAGGGAAGGTGCGGCACGTATGGCCGCTGAGGATAGATGGTGGGCGATACTGGGATCGAACCAGTGACCCCTTCCGTGTGAAGGAAGTGCGCTACCGCTGCGCTAATCGCCCTAGGATCAGGTGATCTCTGCTCAAAGACAGTAGCTGACAATCGAGGGTAGAAGCAAACGCAATCGGCGTAGCGCACGTCACGTTATCCGGATTAGACACCGGTCGAAGATTATGGCTATATTAATCAGGCAGTCAGCGAGACGCGATCAAGCTGATATGCGGATGTAGCTCAGCTGGTAGAGCACCACCTTGCCAAGGTGGGGGTCGCGGGTTCGAATCCCGTCATCCGCTCGAAGGCCAAGTAATGTAGGATTACTTAACCACTTGGTGGGTTGGCCGAGAGGCGAGGCAGCGGCCTGCAAAGCCGTATACACGGGTTCGAATCCCGTACCCACCTCTCAATCAGGGCGATTGGCGCAGTTGGTTAGCGCGCTTCCTCGACACGGAAGAGGTCACTGGTTCGAATCCAGTATCGCCCACCACGTCCCCAGCACGCTGGGGATTTTTTCATGCCCGCTGCACGTTGGCGGCGAGGAGCACCTGGCTTTCCCACGGCGTTGTGGCTGGCCCGGCCGTCGTCGTGAGGAAGCCCGGCCGTCGTCGCGGGGCCGCTCGCAAACGCGACACTAAACCGCAAGATGCGGCACTAATTTACCGTGAATTAGTGCCGCATCTTGCGGTTTTGTATAGCATCTGCGCGGAGGAGGGCAGGGCGCAGGTGCGCCCGGCGGGCAGGGCGGGGCGCGGGTGCGCCCGCCGCGGTGCGTGTGGGTGCTAGTCTTCGGCGGGCTCCACTCGCCGGAAGGCGCTCATAGCAAGCAGCGCGGAGACCGTGAAGAGCATGATGACGACGACGATCCGGACGTCAACCACCGCGCCCGCGGCGCGCGCGATGCCGGTCGAGGCGAGGATGAGGGAAAGTGAGCCGAAGATGGCGGTGCTGATACGCATTTAATTTCCTTTCGGGAGTGAGCTGAGATAGAGGGATCCGTAGGAGAAGTTGATGGTGGCCGTAGTGACGGCATCGGGGTTGGTGATGGCGGCGGGGGAGTAGATGCGCACGCTCTCTCCGGCCCCGAGGTGGACGTTGCTCCACCATCTCTCGTCCGGGTTGTCGCCCGTGTCGTAGACGGGTTCGGTCCAGGTTTCGCCGGCGACGTCGACCCGCCAGGGTTCCCAACCGTTGAGGGCGACGTCGGCCACGCCGTAGACGTCTTCGTTGCGGGTGACTTCGATAATGATTGGGTCTGATTCTCTGAAGAGGTAGGGGGCGTCGGCGAGGATGAAGGCGTCGACGTTGTAGTCGCGCAGCTGGCCGGGATCGCTGTTGACCCCGGAGCGGGACACGGACAGCAGTGAGGGCCGCTCGCTCGAGCCGAAGGAGACGAGCTCGAGGTTCGGCGCGGTCACCATGGATGTGGGCATGATGAGGGCGATCGCGAGCGCGGCCGACGCCGGCAGGGCCAGGAACCAGGCGAGCGCGGTGAGCCAGGTGGCTCGCAGGCCGCGCACTCCGGCGTACATGACGCCGATGGCGACGATACCAAGGCCCACGCTGAGCGCCATGAGGATCGCGGCGACCTTGCCCGGCACGGCGAGCAGCGCGATCGCGCTGCCGATAAAGGCGATGGCGACGACGACCGAGATGGCCTGTCCGCCAAGTGCCGGCTTTTTGGGCTTGGGCTCCTTGAGCGGCCGCACCGGGTGAGCGGGCGCGGGGAATTCTGAGCCCGGCCCGTACGGCGCGGCCCCGAACTGGGCGGCATCGTACACGCCACGCGGCGTGCTTCGCCGCCCGTTGCGCCAGAGCACGAAGAGCACAGAGACGAGGATCACCAGTACGCCCATCAACGCCAGGCCGGGGGCCCGGTTGAGCGCGAAGTCGGCCCAGACGGCGACGAATGGCACGAAGACCACCGCGCCCACCAGGATGAGGATGATGGAGGCCGCAAACGCGGAGTCAGGATTGCGCAGAGCGCCTTCGGCCACGATCTCCTCCGTGGCGTAGGAGGGAATGAGGAGCCAGCCGAGCCCATAGAGGAGGAAGCCGATTCCGCCGACGATGGCGAGCGCAACGAAGGCCAGGCGGACCAGCACGGCGGAGATGCCCCAGCGGTGGGCGAGGCCGGCACAGACGCCGCCAGCGAGTGCGTCAGGCGTGCGGCGCAGGGGCCGGGAGCGAAGGGAGTCGTAAAGTTTCATGTCTTCATTCTTCGCTATCGACGGGCCCGAATCGGCCCTGAACACCCCTGAAAGAACCCTGATCCTTCCCCGATAACCCCTGATTTCGGCCGTTCGTGGTTGGGTTCGGGGCCGCGGGGTGAGACGATCGAGGCATGGAAGACTATGCAGATCTCTTGGCGCCGTGGGCCACCGCGCGCCCGGTCCTTGAGCGGCGGGAGCCCAAGATCCTGGCCGGCGTGTGCCAGGGACTCGCCCAGCACCTTGGCGGGTCGGTGCGCATGTGGCGGTTGGCCTTCCTTCTGCTGTGCTGGACCGTGGTGCCCGTGGTTGTCTACGCGGTGCTCGCGCTCACGCTGTCGCGCGAGGGGGCCGACGTCTCCACGCGCCGGCTCGTCAAGCCGCTCGCGTCCGGCGAGGACTCCCGGCCCACCACCGCCGTGGCACTCGGCGCGATGGGCGTCATCATCCTGCTCGTGATCGTCGGATACTTCCCGGGCGCGCTCGCCGTGCTTCCGCTCGCACTCATCCTCGCCGGCGGCGCGATCGCCTGGTCCGTCCAGGGCCGTTGGGCCAGCCTCGCGCTCGGAGTCGGCCTGCTGGTTGCAACGATGGGCGCGGTCGTCGTCGTGGAGAACGTGGTCGACAGCGCCGACGCCACCACCGCATTCCTTACGGGCTTCGCCGCGCTCGCCGTGGGCGCCTTCGTCCTCTACCCCTCCCAGATGCGCTCGCGCATGCACGCCCGCGAGCAAGACGCCCAGCTCGTCCGGGAGGAAACCCGCGCCGACATCGCTGCCCACCTGCACGACTCCGTCCTCCAGACCCTCGCCCTCATCCGCTCGCGTGCCGACGACGCCGACGCCGTCCGTGTCCTCGCTCGCCAGCAGGAGGCTGAGTTGCGCGACTACCTCTATTCAGACCGGCGTGATGACACGTCGGTAGCCACTGTCCTCACCCGGCGTGCGCGGGAGGTGGAGGCGACGTACGGCGCGCAGGTCGACGTCGTGATTACGGGGGATATGGAGGTGACGGCGCGGACGCAGGCCCTCATCGACGCCGCCGGGGAGGCCCTGACGAACGCGTGCAAGCACGGAGGTAGCCCCATCTCGATGTACGCCGAGCTGGGGGACGGCGGGGATGTGTGGGTGCGCGACCGCGGTGAGGGCTTCGACGTGGGTAGCATTGGTGAGGACCGGCGCGGGGTGCGCCACTCGATCTACGGGCGCATGGAACGCGCGGGCGGGCGCGCGAACATCCGCTCCCCGCTACCGACGGGCGGCACCGAGGTCCACATGAGCGTGGAGGAGGAACAATGAAAGTCATCGTGGTCGACGATCACGCCCTGGTCCGCGCGGGCATCATCGCCCAGATCGACGGGCAGGGCGTTCAGGTGGTAGGCCAGGCGGCGAGCGTGGACGAGGCGATCGATGTGATCCGGGCCGTGGACTGTGACGTCGTCCTGCTCGACGTCCACCTGCCCGGCGGCGCGGGCGGAGGCGGCGCGGAAGTCATCCGGGCCTTCGCCGGCGAAGGCGGCCCGCGCTTCCTTGCCCTATCGGTGTCGGACGCGGCTGAAGACGTTGTGTCCGTCGTGCGCTCGGGTGCGCGCGGCTACGTCACCAAGTCCATCAACAGGGACGAGCTCATCGAAGCGCTCGAACGGGTGGTAGCCGGCGACGCCGCCTTCTCACCCAAGCTTGCGGGCTTCGTCCTTGACGCCTTCGGCACGTCGCGCAGCGCCGTGGCCGAGCGTGACGAGGAGCTCGACCGGCTCTCGGCGCGCGAGCAGGACGTCATGCGGCTCATCGCCCGCGGCTACACCTACAAGGAGACCGCCTCCGAGCTGTTCATCTCGGTCAAGACTGTGGAGACCCACGTGTCGGCCTGCCTGCGCAAGCTTCAGCTTTCCAACCGCAAGGAACTCTCGCGCTGGGCGGCGGCCCGGGGTATCTAGTCGCCCGTCAGCACTCGATGACGTTGACGCCCACGTGCACCGCGAGCCCGCCGAGTGCCGTCTCCTTATATTTGGCCTGCATGTCCTTGCCCGTCTCGCGCATGGTGGCGATGACGGAGTCGAGGGAGACGAGGTGCGAGCCGTCTCCGCGCAGGGCGGTGCGGGCGGCGGCCACGGCCTTGATTGCCGCGATGGCGTTGCGCTCGATGCAGGGGATTTGCACCAGGCCACCCACCGGGTCGCAGGTGAGACCGAGGTTGTGTTCCATCGCGATCTCGGCGGCGTTTTCCACCTGGCGGGGACTGCCACCGAGCACGGCGGCGAGGCCCGCGGCGGCCATCGAGCACGCCGATCCGACCTCACCCTGGCAGCCGACTTCGGCGCCCGAGATGGAGGCGGTGGTCTTGAAGATCATGCCGATCGCGCCGGCGGTGAGGAGGAAGGTCTCCACCGCATCGGCGTCGAGCCCGATGAAGTCACGGCAGTAGTGCATGACGGCCGGGATGATCCCGGCGGCGCCGTTCGTGGGCGCGGTGACCACGCGGCCGCCCCCGGCGTTCTCCTCGTTGACTGCCAGCGCGTAGAGCCCGATCCAATCCATGGCCCGAAGCGGGTCGAGGGCGTCAGATTCGGCGAGGAGGGCGGTGTGGAGCTTCGGGGCGCGGCGCAACACCTGGAGGCCACCGGGGAGCACGCCTTCGTGACCGAGCCCGGTGGCAACGCACCCCTGCATGACCTCCCAGATGGCGGCCAGCCCGCTCGCAATCTCCGCCGTGGTGTGCAAAGCGAGTTCGTTGGTGCGCGCAACTTCGGCGATCGACATGCCGGTGCGATCGCAGATGAGGAGCAGCTCGTCGGCCGTGCGGAAGGGGTGGGGGAGGTCGGCGGTGGGGATGATGGCCATGTCGGCGTCCTCCTCGCACACCACGAAGCCGCCGCCCACGGAATAATAGGTGCGCTCAAACACGAGCTCCTCGCCGCTCCATGCGCTCATCGTCATAGCGTTGGGGTGCCCGGGAAGCTCGGTACGGCCGATGAGCTCGATGTCGGTGGCCGGGTCAAAGTCGATGGTGACCTGCCCGTCCGCCGTGGCGAGCGGAAGGCGACGATCGGTGCGGACCTTCCCCACGGCGTCGCCGACCCGCTCAGGCTGCACGCGCGCCGGTTCAAAGCCCATGAGGCCGAGGATGACAGCCTTGTCGGTGCCATGCCCGATCCCGGTGGCGCCCAGCGAGCCGTAGAGCCGCACCCGCACGCGGTGAACCGTGCCGGGCAGGTGGCCGGCAAACATGTGGGCGGCCGTCATCGGCCCCGACGTATGCGAGGACGACGGGCCGATCCCGATCTTGAACAGGTCAAACACGCTTAAGCTCATGGGACGATAGTAACGGTATGCAGGGCTTCACATGAAGGTGAGAAAAGGGCCGCTCACGTGGCGGGGTATGATGGCGACGTGCGTACCTTGTCTGTGCGTACCGGATGAGAGGAGCCAGGGTGCCCAACCTAGTAATTGACGGCGACTCGCTGCAGATCAGCGAGTCCGTGAGCGGCATTGACCACTTCAAGGACAGCAAGGAGATCGTCGCGCTTCGCGTGGACGGCGAGCTGAAGGACCTGGCCACGGACCTGGCCACGTTGCCCGACGGCGCCACTGTCGAAGGAGTCACGATCCACGAGCAGGACGGCCTGAACATCCTGCGCCACTCGGCCACCCACGTGCTCGCCCAGGCGGTCCAGAACAAGTTCCCGTCCGTCAACCTCGGCATCGGCCCGTTCATCACCGACGGCTTCTACTACGACTTTGGCAACATCCCCGCCGTCACCCCCGAGCTCCTCAAAGAGCTGGAGAAGGACATGGCGCGGATCGTGAAGGAGGGCCAGCGTTTCGTGCGTCGCCCGATTTCCGACGACGCCGCCGCGGCCGAGCTCGCCGACCAGCCCTACAAGCTCGAGCTCATCTCCCTCAAGGGCGGCTCCGACGCCGATAACGACCAGGCGGCCGAGGGGGCCTCGGTGGAGGTCGGCGGGGGAGAGCTGACGATGTACGACAACGTCAACCGCCGTGGGGAGACCGTCTGGACCGACCTGTGCCGCGGCCCGCACCTGCCGAACACGAAGCTCATCGGCAACGGGTTTTCCCTCACCCGCTCCTCGGCCGCCTACTGGCGCGGGGACCAGGCCAAAGACTCCCTCCAGCGCATCTACGGTACCGCGTGGCCGAGCAAGGACGAGCTGCTCGCCTACAAGACACGGATCGAGGAGGCGCAAAAACGCGACCACCGCAAGCTCGGCAACGAGCTCGACCTCTTCTCTTTCCCTGACGAGATCGGCTCCGGCCTGGCAGTCTTCCACCCCAAGGGCGGCATCATCCGCATGGTGATGGAGGAATACTCCCGCAAGCGCCACCTGGAGGCCGGCTACTCCTTCGTTAACACCCCGCACATCACCAAGGGCAACCTCTTCCAGATCTCGGGCCACCTGGATTTCTACCGCGACGGCATGTACCCGCCCATGCACATGGACGAGGTGGTCGACGCCGAGGGCAATGTGGTCAAGGAAGGCCAGGACTACTACCTCAAGCCGATGAACTGCCCGATGCACAACTTGATCTTCCGCTCCCGCGGGCGCTCCTACCGCGAGCTGCCGCTGCGCCTGTTCGAGTTCGGCACGGTCTACCGTAACGAGGCCTCCGGCGTCATCCACGGCCTGACCCGCGCTCGCGGCTTCACCCAGGACGATGCCCACATCTACTGCACCCGGGAGCAGATGAAGGAGGAGCTGACCGCGCTGCTCGACTTCGTGCTGTCGCTACTCAAGGACTACGGCCTGGACGACTTCTACCTCGAGCTGTCTACCAAGGATCCGAAGAAGTACGTAGGTGATGACGAGGTGTGGGAGGAATCCACGCGCGTGCTCGAGGAGGTGGCCACCGCCTCCGGCCTGGAGCTGGTGCCGGATCCGGAGGGCGCCGCCTTCTACGGGCCGAAGATCTCGGTTCAGGCCAAGGACGCACTCGGGCGCACCTGGCAGATGTCCACCATCCAGCTCGACTTCAACCTGCCCGAGCGCTTCGAGCTCGAATACACCGCACCCGACGGCTCGCGCCAGCGCCCGGTGATGATCCACCGCGCGCTCTTCGGCTCGATCGAGCGCTTCTTCGGCGTGCTGACTGAGCACTACGCGGGGGCCTTCCCGGCGTGGCTCGCGCCGGTGCAGGTGCGCTGCGTGCCGGTGGCCGAGGCCTTCGACAACTACCTGTTCGAGGTGGCGGACAAGCTGCGGGCGCGGGGCGTGCGCGTGGAGGTCGACACCTCCGATGACCGCTTCGGCAAGAAGATCCGCAACGCCTCGAAGGACAAGATCCCCTTCACGCTTATCGCTGGTGGCGACGACGCGGCGGCCGGCGCGGTCTCCTTCCGCATGCGCGACGGCTCGCAGGACAACGGCATTGCCGTGGACGAGGCGATCGAGCGCATCTGCGCGGCCATCGACAACCATGAGAACCAGTAGGGAGTAGCCATGCTGTCTCGCAGCGGCCGGCCGCTGGCCAAGGTCATGTTCGGCCCTATCGCCAAGGCCCTGGTCCGGATGGGGGTCACCCCCAACGCCGTCACGATTGTGGGCGGGGTGGCCTCCTCGGCCGCCGCGCTGGTCCTCTTCCCGCTCGGCTACCTGCTGGTGGGTGCGCTTGTGGTGACCATTCTCGTCATCTTCGACAACCTCGATGGTCAGATGGCGCGCATGACGAGCAAGAGTACGAAGTTCGGGGCCTTCCTCGATTCGACCATGGACCGCTTCGCGGACGGGGCGATCTTCGCCGCGCTCGCCATGTGGGGCTACCTCCAAGCCGACGAGCCGACGAAGGCCTGGGTGGTGTCGGGAGCGATCGCGGCCGCCGTCGTCGGCGGAATCGTTCCGTATGCCCGGGCGCGCGCCGAGGGCGTGGAATATTCGGCGTCGGTGGGGCTGGCCGAGCGGGCCGACCGCCTGGTGTTCGCCCTCATCCTCGTGCTCGCCACCGGGTTTGGAGCCACGCACTGGGTGATGGCGATCGGTCTGTGGGTGCTCGCGGTGCTTGCCCTGTTCACGGTGGGGCAGCGGATCGTCTACGTCTACAAGCAGATGGCACAGGCTGGTGACGCGTGAATATCCTGCGCGTATTTGCGGCCGCCTCGTGGCTGGTGAAGACGCTGCCTGAGCCGGTGGGCCGGGCGATCTTCCGGGCCGTTGGTACGGTCACGGGCGCGTCGAACATGCGCGGGGCCGTCCAGCTGCGGGCGAACCTTGAACGGATTGTGCCCGCGGCCGGCTCGTGGCGGGCGCGGCGGCGCAGCGCGAAGGCCATGCGCTCGTACATGGACTACTACTATGAGATGTTCCGGCTGAGCTCGCTCACCCCCGACCAGATCGACGCACGCGTGAGCTGTGAGAACGTCGAGGCGTTCCGGGAGCACCTGGCGGCGGGGAGGTCCGCGTCGGCGGCGCTGTTGCACATCGGCAACTGGGACCTGGCAGGGGCCTGGGCCACGAAGCACCTCGCGCCGGTGCACTCGATTGCAGAGAAGCTCAATCCGCCCGAACTCGCGGACCAGTTCCTCGATTTCCGCCGCTCGATCGGGTTGACCATCTACCAGACCGGCGGCGGGGCGATTGCGAGCCTCGAGCGCTCGATGCGCGAGGAGTCGGTGATCGTCACGCTCCTGTGCGACCGCGACCTGTCGGCCTCCGGTGTTCAGGTGAATCTGACGGGCAAGCCGGTGCGCGTGGCGGTCGGCTCGGCCCTGCTTGCCCAGCGCACGGGAGAGCCCATGTGGCCGATCACCATCGTCACCGACGATTTCGGCCACGACGCCGAACGGGTGCGCCGCTCCGGGAGCCGCTACGGTATCAAGATCATCTTCGGCGAGCCGATCAGCGCCGGCGTCGGCCCGGAGGCGAGCGCGGAGGAGCGCGAGGCCGACATCTTGCGGATGAACCAGGAGTGGCTGGACCAGGTGGGGCCGTTGCTTGCCACGCACGTGACGGATTGGCATATGCTTCAAAAGGTATTCGTCGAGGACCTGGACCCCGAGCGGCTGGCCAGGGCGAAGGAAACCACATGAAGATAGGAATTGCCTGCGGGTATTCGTGGGACGTGCACGGGGGCGTGCAATATCACATCCGCGATCTTGCCAAGGAGCTCATCGTGCGCGGACACGAGGTGTCGGTCATTGCACCGGCGGAAAACACGCCTGCGGAGGAGTTCGTGTGCCCCGTCGGCGCGGCGATCCCGGTCCGCTACAACGGCTCGGTGGCCCGCCTCAGCTTCGGGCCGCGGGTGAACCGCGAGGTGCGTAAGTGGCTCAAGCAGGGCGACTTCGACGTGCTCCACGTGCACGAGCCCTTCACCCCGTCGGTATCGATGCTGGCGCTCATGAGCGCCGAGTGTCCGGTGGTCTCCACCTTCCACACGGCGATGGACCACTCGCGCATGCTGACGCTCGCTTCCCCGTTCCTCGTGCCAATCCTGGATAAGATCCAGGCGCGCATCGCGGTGTCAGAGGAGGCCCGGCGCACGGCCGTCCAGCATCTGGGCGGGGACGCCTGGGTGATCCCCAACGGCGTGTTCGTCTCCGACCTGCAGATCGACGGTCCTGACCCGCGCTTCACCGGCACGCCCGAGGCGCCCACGCTGGCCTTCCTTGGCCGGCTGGACGAGCCGCGCAAGGGCCTGCCCGTGGTCGCCGAGGCCTTTGACCAGATCCGCGCGGCGCATCCCGGCGTGCGGATGCTCGTGGCGGGCAAGGGCGATGAGGATGAGGCCCGGCGCATGTTCGGCGCCGACGCGCAGGCCGTGGAATTCTTGGGCCCGGTCTCCGATGAGGACAAGGCGCTCTTGCTCGGCAGCGCGGATGCCTATCTTGCGCCCAACACGGGCGGGGAGTCGTTCGGCATCATCCTAGTGGAGGCGATGAGCGCGGGCGCATTCGTCGTCGCCTCCGACATCCCGGCCTTCCGCGCGGTGTTATCGGATGGGGAGTTTGGCGTGCACTTCCGCAACGAGGATCCGGGCGACCTGGCACGCGTGGTCAACGAGGCACTCGCCGATCGGCCGATGCGCGAGCGGGTGGCCACGCTCGCCTCCGAGGCCGCCTGGCGCTACGACTGGGGGACCGTGGCCTCCCACATTCTGTCCGTCTACGAGACAGCGATCCGCACGGCAAGGATCGAGGTGGAGCCGTGATCTGGAAGACCGTCCTCCTCGTGATCCTTGGCCTCCTTATCCTCTCCGTCATCGCGGCGACCCTCTATGCCCGCTCGCTCGACCGCGTCCACAAGAACGTCATGAAGTCGCGCGTGGCCCTCGAGCGCGCGTTGGCCGACCGGGCCCAGGCCGCCCTTCGCGTGGCGCGCTCGGGCGTACTCGACGTGGCAAGCTCGATCGTACTGGCCGACCTCGCCACCGAGGCGATCGAGGCCGCCGCCTACCCGATTGTCGACGACGGCCTGGACGCCATCGACATCGGCGACGAGGGGCGCGCGCTCACCGGGCGCGCGGGCGAGGCGCCGGACCGCCTCAGCCTCGAATCGGAGCTCAGCCGTGCACTGCGCCACTCGGTGGACCAGTTGGATTCCGCCCCGCCGGAGCTGGAGGGCCTGGAGCGCGCCCGGATCGCGGTGCAGATGACGCGCCGCTTCCACAACAACCACGTTGCCCAGGCGCGCCGGGTGCGGCGTAACGCCTTCGTGCGCCTGCTCCACCTGCACGGCCGGGCGCCCGAGCCGCAGATGGTCAACCTTGACGACCGGCTCGACCGTGAGTGAGACCGTGAGCGAGTGGCCACTCGACGCCGACGGCTTCCCGCACCGCAGCGCGGGCCGCTGCGTCGTGTTCAACACGCGCGGCCAGATCCTCATGATCCTCGGCCACGACATCGACCGGCCCGACTACCGCTGGTGGTTCACGCCCGGGGGTGGGCTGATGGAAGGTGAGTCGCCGGCTGAGGGCGCGGCGCGCGAGCTCACGGAGGAAACCGGGCTGAGCGTGGAGCCGGGGCGGCTGGAAGGGCCCGTGCTCGACCGTCGTTCGACCTTCCGCTTCTACTACGTCACGCGCAAACAGGACGAGCTCTTTTTCCTCCTGCACGTGAACGAAGCCGAGGAGGCGCGGATCGACTCTCGGGCCGGCGCGCGCCTGACCGAGCAGGAGTTGGAACTATTGGACGACATGCGCTGGTGGGACCTCGATGAGCTCGCCGCGGCGGAGGAGTTCGGGGAGCTTGTTTTCCCCGTCGGGCTCGTCCAGATGGCCCGACGGTGGCGCTCGGGCTGGGACGGCGAGCTCATCCACGCCGTTGAAGAATAGACGCGCGGGCGTTGTACAATGACCTGCGTACGTGAGTCGAAAGGAAGAATACGTGTCAGGACATTCCAAGTGGGCAACCACGAAGCACAAGAAGGCCGCGATCGATGCTAAACGCGGCAAGCTGTTCGCACGCCTCGTGAAGAACATCGAAGTCGCGGCGCGCTCGGGCGGCGGCGACCCCGATGGTAACCCCACCCTGTACGACGCCATTCAAAAGGCCAAGAAGAACTCCGTGCCGGCCGATAACATCAACCGCGCCGTCAAGCGCGGCTCGGGCGAGGGCGGGGACGCCGTCAACTACGAGTCGATCATGTACGAAGGCTACGGCCCCGGCGGTGTGGCGATCCTGCTTGAGTGCCTCACAGATAACCGCAACCGTGCGGCGTCCGACGTGCGCGTGGCGCTGACCCGCAACGGCGGCACGCTGGCCGACCCGGGCTCGGTTGCCTACATGTTCTCCCGCAAGGGTGTTGTTGAGGTGCCGGCCGAGGGCAACGACGAGGACGAGCTGCTCATGGCCGTTCTCGACGCGGGCGCCGAGGAAATCACCAACTACGGGGAAACCTTCGAGATCCTGTCCGAACCGAACGACGTGGTTGAGGTGCGCAAGGCCCTGCAGGGCGCGGGCGTGGACTACAACTCGGCCGAAGTGCAGTTCGTGCCCTCGATGAAGGTGGGCGTGGACCTGGACACGGCGCGCAAGGTCATGAAGCTCATTGACGCGATCGATGACCTCGACGACATCCAGAACGTCTACTCCAACGTCGACATCTCGCCCGAGATCGCGGCGCAGCTGGAGGAAGAGGACTAAGAGTGCGTGTCCTGGGCGTTGATCCCGGCATGACGCGCTGCGGGATCGGCGTGGTCGATGCGCGGGGGAGGCAGGTGACAATCGTCGCTGTCGACGTCGCCCACACCAAGCCCGAAATAGCGCCCCACCAGCGCCTGCTCATGATCTCGAATGCTATCGAGGAGGCAATCCGGCTCTACCGGCCGGAGGTGGTGGCGATCGAGCGGGTCTTCGCCCAGGAGAACGTGCGCTCCGTGACCGGCACGGCCCAGGTGGCAGGGATCGCGATGCTAGCGGCGGCGAAGGCATCGTTGCCGCTCGGAATGCACACCCCGTCGGAGGTTAAGGCCGCCGTGACGGGCAACGGCCGGGCCGAGAAGGCCCAGGTCCAGCTCATGGTCCAGCGGATCCTGCGCCTCGATGCCCCGCCGCGCCCGAAGGACGCCGCGGATGCGCTCGCCGTGGCGATTTGTCATGCCTGGCGTGGAGGAGCCACCCACCCGGACCGCTCCCAGCACGGCGGCGCCGGCATGTTGCCGCGCGTCGAGGGCAACGACCTCACCCCGGCTCAGCGGATGTGGGCCAACGCCGAACGACTATCGCGTAGGCACGGCGCCGTCGAGCCCAAGTAGCTGACCTGCCACGGCGCCCCTGTCGACACGGCCAATCACGAACGGCTATAATCAAACATATGTTCGAATCGGAGGGTACATGATTGTTTCCTTGCGCGGTCCGGTCCTGCGCGCGTCGGCCACGGAGGCTGTCATCGAGGCAAGCGGCGTCGGTTACGTTTTTTCTGCCACCCCCGACACGCTCGCCCAGCTACGCGTGGGAGAGGAGGCCTTCGTCCATATCGCGATGGTCACCTCGCGCGAGGGGGAGTCGTCCCTTTTCGGTTTTCACGACGACGACGCGCGGGTCACGTTCGACGTGCTGCGGTCCGTCACGGGGATCGGCCCCCGGTCGGCGCTGACGATCCTGGCCACGTTGCCGCCCGATGAGCTTCTCCGCGCGATCGAAAGCAAGGACGAGGCGAGCCTCGTGCGCATTCCGGGGGTGGGGAAGAAGTCAGCCCAGCGGATGGTGCTGGAGCTGGCTGGAAAGCTTGGCCCGGCCGTCGGGGCGGAGCCGGCGGAGTCGGCATCGTCGCATGAGGAAGACGTGATCGCGGCGCTCGTGGGCATGGGCTGGAAGGAGCGCGACGCGGCGGCGGCACTGGCCGAGGCGCTGAAGGTCACGCCCACGGGCACGCTCGCCCAGCTGCTGCGCGCGTCCCTGCAGGTCCTCGGGCAGCGGAGGTAGCGGTGAACGAGTACACGGATCCGGACGCCACCGATATCGAACGTGCCCAAGAGGCGGCACTACGCCCGAAGGTCCTCGAGGAGTTCGTGGGCCAGGAGGTCGTGCGTGACCAGCTCTCGCTCGTGCTCGAGGCGGCCGTGCAGCGCAACAAGTCGGCCGACCACGTGTTGCTCGCCGGGCCGCCGGGCCTGGGCAAGACCACGCTGGCGATGATCATTGCCGCGGAGGTCAACGGCGCGTTGCGGTTGACCTCCGGGCCGGCAATCCAGCACGCAGGTGACCTCGCCGCCGTCCTGTCCTCCCTCAACGAGGGGGACGTGCTCTTTATTGACGAAATCCACCGCCTTGCCCGCACGGCCGAGGAGATGCTGTACCTGGCGATGGAGGATTTCCGTGTAGACGTGATGATTGGCAAGGGGCCGGGCGCCACGTCGATCCCGTTGCCGCTGCCGCCGTTCACGGTGGTCGGAGCCACCACCCGATCGGGCCTGTTGCCGGCCCCGCTACGTGACCGCTTCGGGTTCACCGCGCACCTCGATTTTTACTCGGTGCCCGAGCTCGCCCTCATCGTGGAGCGCAACGCGCGCAAGCTCGCCGTCGAGCTCACTGTGGACGCGGCCCATGAGATCGCCTCGCGCTCGCGCGGCACGCCCCGCATCGCCAATCGGCTGCTGCGCCGGGTGCAGGATTGGGCGCAGGTGCGCGGCAGCGGGGTGCTGGATCTCGACGCGGCGCGCGCCGCCCTCGAGGTGTTCGAGGTGGACAAGAAAGGACTCGACCGGCTGGACCGCGCCGTGCTCGACGTACTGTGCATTCGCTTCCGCGGCCAGCCCGTGGGCCTGTCCACGCTCGCCGTGTCGGTGGGCGAGGAGCCAGAGACCGTGGAGACCGTGGCCGAACCCTACCTGGTGCGCCAGGGTTTCATGATCCGCACCCCGCGCGGGCGGCAGGCCACCTCGCTCGCTTTCCAGCACCTGGGCCTTGCGGCGCCGGAGGAGACGCTGTTTTCGTGACTCGCTCCACGGCGGGAGAACATCGACCGTCTGGGTGAATGCGGGTAGACTTGTACGGTTGTCACAAAGCAACAAACGCTTTGGTCGATTGGAGAAAAGATGCCCGGTATTCCCGTTGAGTTGGTGATCCTCACGGTCGTCATGCTCGGTTTTTTCTGGCTGATGAACCGTGGCGCGAAGAAGGCGCAGAAGGCTCAACTCGCCAAGCGCGAAGAAGCCCTCGTGGTGGGCAATAACGTCATGACGCAGGCCGGCTTTTTCGGCCGTATCGTTGACATTGATGGTGACGCTGTAACCCTCGAATCCCCCTCGGGAGATGAGACGGTGTGGCTGCGCACGGCGATCGTGGCCCAGATGGACATCCCACTCGGCAACAGTGAAGAGGATGAGACGGAGGACGTCGAGGCATTCCTCGACTCCCAGGAGGCCGACCCGGACCTTTCCGACGATTCCAACACCGATAAGTAAAGACGAGGCTCAAAGGAACTAACGTGTCGTCAAGCCACCTGGAGGATCCGACGCCGAAGCCGTGGCGCCGCTTGACCGTCCTCTTTATCCTTGTTCTCGCACTCGTGGGCTCCCTCATCGCAGGGAGCCTGAGTGGCGACAAGACCAGATTCACCCCGGATCTCGCACTCGACCTCGAGGGCGGTACCCAGATTATCCTTACCCCGGTCACAACCGACGGCTCGGAGGTGACTGCCTCCGATATCCGCGAGGCAATCAACGTCATCCGCCAGCGTGTGGACGCCACGGGCGTGGCTGAAGCCGAGATCACGGCCCAGGGCGGTTCGAACATCATCGTCGCTCTGCCGGGCACGCCGTCGAAGGAGACGCTCGACCTGGTGCGCACGTCGGCCGTGCTGCGCATGCGCCCGGTGCTGTCGATCCTGAACCCCGCGCCGATGGATGCCCAGTCGGTCGTCGCCGCGCTGGGGGAGAATGCGGGCGATCTTGACCCGGCCACGATGGACGCGGCCGCGGTCGATGAGGCGATCCGAAAGCTCGCTGACGTCGACGGCGATGGGGAGCTGTCGGCCGAGCCGGCGCAGACGCCGGAAAACGCCTCGGATACGAACTGGATCACCGAGCAGGTGATGTACGACGCGTACACGCTCGATTGCACGGTTCCCGATTCGCGCCCGGCGGAAAAGACGGATAGCCCGGACACCGCGATCGTTGCCTGCGAGCCGGATACGACCACCAAGTACATCCTTGGCCCCTCGGAGCTGGACGGCACGCAGCTTGACAGCGCGTCGTCGTCGCCGGCCACGAACCAGCAGGGCCAGCCCACGGGCGGCTGGGCAGTCAACATGTCCTTCAATTCCGAGGGCGGGAAGATCTTTGGCGATGTCACCACGCGCCTGTCTGAGCTCAAGGAGCCGCGCAATTCGTTCGCGTCCGTACTCGATGGCCGCGTCATTTCCTCGGCCCGCGTGTCCTACCCGATCACGGGCGGCCAGGCGCAGATTACCGGCCGCTTCACGGCGGACGAGGCCGGGGCGCTGGCGAACCAGCTGAAGTTCGGCTCGCTGCCGTTGCAGTTCAACGTCCAGTCCGAGGAACAGATCTCCGCGACCCTTGGCGCCGAGCAGCTGAGCTCGGGCCTCATCGCCGGCCTGGTGGGCCTGGTCCTCATCGTCATCTACATGATCTGGCAGTACCATGCCCTGGGCGTGGTGGCGATTGGCTCGATCCTCACCTCCACGGGCCTGTCCTACCTCATCATCAGCCTGCTGTCGTGGACGATGGGTTATCGCCTGTCGATGGCGGGAGTGCTCGGTATCATCATTTCGATCGGCGTGACGGCGGATTCGTTCATCGTCTATTTCGAGCGCATCCGTGACGAGATCCGTGACGGCCGATCCGTGGCCAGCGCGGTTCAGCACGGCTGGAACCGTGCCCAGCGTACGATCATCATCTCTGACCTGGTCAACCTCACCGCTTCGGTGGTGCTCTTCCTTCTCACGGTTGGTTCGGTGCGCGGCTTCGCCTTCACACTCGGCGTGACCACGGTGCTTGACCTCGTGGTGGTCATGATGTTCACCTACCCGATCATGACCCTGATTTCGCGCACCGCGTTCTTCGGGAAAGGCAAGCGCGGCTCGGGCATGGACACGAAGAAGCTTGAGTCAACTCCGCGCTACCGTGGGCGCACGGTGCCCGAGCGCAAGCAGAACAAGCCCAAGGATGCGATGGTGGCCGCCGACGGCGCCGTCATCCACGACTACGAGATGCCCGACGCCCGTTTCACCGGCGAATCGCTTGCCCAGCAGCGTGCTCGCCAGAGGCGAGAGGCGCGCCGGAAGGAAGGAGACCAGTAATGTCGATGTACTCCTTTGGTAACGGCCTGTACACGGGCAAGCGTTCCTACAACATCGTGGGGCAGCGCAAGCTGTGGTTTAGCATCGCTATCGTCGCCGTCCTTCTCTCGCTGGCGTCGTTTGCGATCCGCGAGCCGAACCTCGGTATCGAGTTCCGCGGGGGCTCCCAGTTCACGGTCTCGGGCACGGCCACCCTCGATCACCAGCCGGCGTACGACGTCGTCGGCAAGGTGTCGACGTCGGTGCCGCGCGTGTCCGATGTTGGCCAGGAGGCCATCCGTGTCCAGACTGAGTCGCTGGACGACACGAAAACCCAGGAGGTGCGCGCCGGCCTGGCCGAAGCCTACGACGTGCCGGAAGCGGACGTGACGTCTACGTACATCGGCCCTTCGTGGGGCCAGGACATCCTGGCCCAGGCGATCCGAGCCATGGTGATCTTCATGGTGCTGATCTCGGTGGTCCTCATCATCTACTTCAAGTCTTGGACCATCGCGGTCGGCGCGATCGGCGCGCTCTTGCACGACTTCGTAGTCACGCTCGGGATCTACTGGATCTTAGGCTTCGAAATCGCGCCCGCCACGATCATCGGCTTGCTGACGATCATGGGCTACTCGCTCTACGATACCGTGGTGGTGTTCGACAAGGTGCGTGAGAACACGGCCGAGCTCGAGCACCAGACGCAGATGACGTACGCGGAGGAAGCGAATCTGGCGATCAACCAGACCCTCATCCGTTCGCTCAACACCTCGGTCACCGGCTGGCTGCCTGTCATCTCGGTGCTGATCGTCGGTGTGTGGTGGCTGGGCGCGGAGACGCTGCGCGACCTGGCGCTGGTCATGTTCGTGGGCATGGTGCTCTCGGCCCTGTCCTCGGTGTTCCTGGCGGCTCCGCTGGCGGTGTGGCTGGCTGAGCGTGATCCGAAGATCAAGGCACACACCGCCCGCGTCACTGCGCGGCGCGAGGAGATTGGCGTCGAGAGAACTGACAATGAGAAGGAAAGTGCGGGTACCGTGGTAACCGAGCGTGTTTCCGGCGGCCATAAGGGCCAGCGGTCCCAGCCGAAGCGAAAGAAAAGGAATAAGCGATGAGCACTGAGGCTATCTTCCCTCAAGACTCCGTAGCACTTGTCAAGTCCCACGTGCGCGAGGTGGAGGACTTCCCGGCGCGTGGTGTCCTCTTCCGTGACATCACGCCCCTGATTGCCGACGGCGAAGCGTTCGCCTCCCTCATCAAGATCCTGGCCGATCGTTACCGCGGCAAGTGCGACGCGGTGGCGGGCCTCGAATCGCGTGGCTTCATCCTCGGCGCCCCGCTCGCTCACGAGCTCGGGATCGGCATGCTGACCGTGCGTAAGGCCGGGCGTCTGCCGGGCCCCGTCGTCGGCGTGAATTACGACCTGGAGTATGGGTCGGCTCGCATGGAACTGCAGCCCTTCACGGTGAAGGACGGCATGCGCGTGCTCGTTATCGACGACGTGCTCGCCACCGGTGGCACGGCGGGCGCGGCCTTCCACCTCATCGAGAAGGCGGGCGGCAAGCCTGCTGGCCTGTGCGTGCTGCTCGAGCTGGCTGACCTCGGCGGGCGTGAGTACCTGGCCGAGCGCTACGACTACCCGGTGGAGTCGGTCATCAGCTACTAGGCCTGCGCCCATGTGGGGCTTCGTCATTGCTGATCACGGTGACGTATAATCCCCACATGGATGCAAAGGTCAACGAAGAGGAACCGCGGGTACGCTCGCGGCTTTCCTGGCTCGGGCGCAAGAGCGATACGCCCACCCTGCTCGAGCCACTCATGCGCGCTATCGGCAACCGCAAGCTGGATAAGGCGCGCATTATTCGTGCCTTTGAAACCGCCGAGCGCGCTCACGCTGGCCAGATGCGAAAGTCGGGTGAACCTTACATCACCCACCCGGTGGCAGTGTCCACGATCTTGGCCGAGCTAGGGATGGATGAGGACACGCTGGTGGCCGCGCTCCTGCATGACACGGTGGAGGACACGAGCTACTCGCTCAAGCAGCTCACGCGCGACTTCGGCTGCACGGTGGCGTTGCTGGTGGACGGGGTCACGAAACTCGACAAGGTCGAATACGGCGAAGCCGCCCAGGCGGAGACCGTGCGCAAGATGGTCATCGCGATGGCGAAGGACATCCGCGTGCTGCTTATCAAGCTGGGCGATCGGCTCCACAACGCGCGCACGTGGAAGTATGTGAGCCCGGGCTCGGCGCAGAAGAAGGCGCGTGAGACCTTGGAGATCTACGCCCCGCTTGCCCACCGTCTGGGTATGAACTCGATCAAGTGGGAGCTGGAGGACCGCTCGTTTAAGGAGCTCTACCCGGCTGTCTACTCCGAGATCGAGCGAATGGTCCAGGACCGGGCGCCGGAGCGCGAACGCTACATCTCGCAAATGAAGGCCGAGTTGGAGCGGGAGCTGGGCAAGGCCAAGCTCCGCTGCACGATCTCGGGCCGGCCCAAGCACTACTACTCGATCTATCAGAAGATGATCCTGCGCGGGCGCGATTTCGAGGACATCTACGACCTCATCGGCGTGCGCGTGCTGGTGGAGGAGATCCAGGACTGCTACACGGCCCTCGGCATCGCCAACTCGCTCTACGTCCCCGTCCAGGGGCGCATCAAGGACTACATCGCTTCCCCGAAGTTCAACCTCTACCAGTCGATCCACACCACCGTGATCGGGCCGGGCGGCAAGACGGTGGAGATCCAGATCCGCACGTATGAGATGCACAAGCGCGCCGAGTTCGGTGTCGCCGCTCATTGGCGTTACAAGGAGAACCCGAACGCGGAGAAGGCGGATACGAGCGCGCAGGCGGACACGCAGCTGGAGTGGCTGCGCCAGCTGGTGGATTGGCAGCGCGAGACGGCGGACCCGAAGGAGTTCCTCGACTCGCTGCGCTTCGAGATGTCGGGCAGCCAGGTCTACGTCTTCACCCCGATGGGCGAGGTCATGGAGTTGCCCACGGGTTCGACTCCGGTAGACTTTGCCTACGCCGTCCACACCGAGGTCGGTCACCGCACGGTGGGGGCGAAGGTTAATGACAAGCTGGTCACCCTCGATCACCGGCTCGAATCTGGCGACACGGTAGAGATCATTACCTCTCGCTCAGAGGACTACGGGCCGTCCCAGGACTGGCAGGAGTTCGTGGCCACCCCGCGGGCGCGGTCGAAGATCAAGGCGTGGTTTACGAAGTCGCGCCGCGAGGAGACCGTGGAGCAGGGCAAGGACAAGCTGGCCCGCGCGATCCGCCGCAAGAACGAGCCGGTCCAGCGCCTCATGTCACACGAGACGCTCAAGGCCGTGGCGCAGGACCTGTCCAAGCGAGACGTCACCGAGCTGTATGCCAGCATCGGGGAGGGCACGATCTCTCCGGAGACCGTGGTGCGTCGCCTCATTTCTTCCCAGGGTGGCACCGCCGGCGTGGAGGAGACGATGGCCGAGGCGGTCACTCCCACGCGCATCCAGCACCAGCAGATTGGGTCGGCGTCGTCGGCGGTCATCGTCTCAGATATCGAGGACACGGAGGTGCTGGTCAAGCTCGCCAAGTGTTGTATGCCGGTACCGCCGGACGAGATCGTCGGCTTCATCACGCGCGGCAGTGGCATCTCGGTGCATCGCAAGGACTGCACGAACATGCGTTCGCTCAAGCGTGAGCCGGAGCGTTTCATTGACATCGCGTGGGCCGACGACGCCGACTCGAACGTCTTCCTCGTCCAGGTCCAGATCGAGGCGCTCGACCGCAAGGGCCTGCTGGCGGACGTCACGCGTGCGCTATCAGAGCACGACATCAACATGCTCACCGGCTCGATGAACACCTCCAACGAGCGAGTGGCCCGGCTCAACTTCACCTTCGAGATGGCGGACCCGCGCCACCTGCAGCAGGTGCTGACCGAGCTACGCAAGATCGAGGGCGTGCACGCCGCCTACCGGCTTACGGGCTCGGCGAGAGAGGCTGTCCGAGCTCACGGGGGAGCTGAGTAAGGATCTCGCGCACGCGCGTGATGCCGTGAGTGGAGAGCTGGTAGGCCCGCTGTTCGATGGCCGCCACACTGGTGCCGGCGCGCACGAGCAGGCACAGGAGTTCGACGGAGTCTTCGCGGTTGGCCATGAGGTCGATCGCGGTGCGCTCGAGTGTGGTGACGAACTTGCCGCCCACTTCGGTCAGGTCCGTGCCCGGGATCGACGACGCCGGCACGGCGTCCACCTGCTCTTGGAGCTGGGGCGTGTGCCAGCCGGTGTGGATGAAGAGGGCTGATTCGCGCACGAAGGCCTTGCCCGGCTTGCGCATGGCAAGGAGCTGGGCGCGTGATTCGGGCGTCTTGCACAGGTCGACCCCGACGTAGCCGATGTCGCCGATGTCGATCATGAGGCCGGCGCCGGCGAGGGTGCGCGCCTCGTGGTGCTCGGCGAGTGACTGAGGTTGATAGATGTGGAGCGTCATGGGGTGATTCCATCACGTCGCGCGAGGGACGCTGCGCGTCTTCCCACACCTGTGGACAAAGAAAACGCCGCCGGAAAAACCGGCGGCGCCTTCCACGTCATTCGGCCTAGTCGCCTTGGACCGCGCTCAGCCATGCCTTGCGGGCGGCGAGGGCGTCCTCGTACTCCTTGACCTTCTTCTCATCCCCTGCCTCGCGGGCCTGGGCGATCTGGGTCTCGAGCTCGTCGATGAGGTGCTGGAGCTGTTCAGCCATGCCGGCGGAGCGCTCGTCCTTCTCCGGGTCGGAGTTCTTCCACTGCTCGGATTCGGCGTCGCGGATCTGGGTCTCGATGTCACGCATGCGGCCCTCAGTGCGCTGCATGTCAGCACGCGGCACGCGGCCGATGGCGTCCCAGCGCTCGCCGATCGCGCGGATCTGCGCCTTGGCGTAGTCGATGTCGGTCACCGGCAGGAGCTTCTCGGCCTCGGCCAGTAGCTCGAGCTTGCGGTCGCGGTTGGCGGCGAACTCCTCGTCGATCTCGGCGTTGTAGGCGTTGCGGGCCTCGTAGAAGCGGTTCTGGGCGGCGCTGAAGCGCTCCCACAGCGCGTCGTCTTCACGCTTGTTCATGCGGCCTGCGCGCTTCCACTCGTTCATGAGCTCGCGGAACTGGCCCGAGGTAGGGCCCCAATCGGTGGAGTCCGCGATCGCCTCGGCGCGTGCGATGAGGGCCTCCTTGCGCGCGGTGATCTCCTTACGCTCCGAATCGCGTTGCGAGAAGAACTGGCGGCGGTGGCGGTCAAAGGTGGTGCGTGCCGAGGAGAAGCGCTTCCACAGCTCTTCTTCCGTGGTGCGGTCAATGCGCGGGGAGTGGCGCTGGGCGTACTTCCACTGCTCGAGCAGGTTGGTCAGCTCCGCGCGCGAATTCTTCCAGTGCGTGTTCGCCGGGTCCTGCGCGGCGACCGCCTCGGCCGCCTCGACGATCGCGGTGCGCTCGGCAACGGAGGCCTTCTTCGCCTCTTCGCGCTCGGCCTTGACCTGGGCGCGGCGCTCTTCGGCGGCGCCCTCAAGGCTTTCCACACGCTTGCGCAGCGCTTCGACGTCGCCGACGACGGCGGGCTCGCGCAGCTGCTCGGTCAGCGCCTTGATGGAAGCTGAAATTTCCTCGGGGGAAATGTTGGCCAGGCGGGCCTCGAGCAGGCTTACCTCGTTTTCCAGGTCGAGGTAGCGGCGCACGTACAGGCCGAGGGCGTCCTTATCGGAGCCATCGATCGTGTACTGGCCGACGATGCGTTCGGCGTCGTTACCGGAGGAGCGCAGCCACACGTTGCCTTCGTCATCCACGCGGCCCCACTTGGCGGCCGCCGCTGCCGCCGCGTCGTCGACCTCGGGAACCGGGGCTGCCACCTGCGGCTTCGGGCGGGGCGCCGGGATCGGCGTTTCCTGCGGTGCCTCGGTTGTGTTCATGGACTCGTTCGTGGACTCGGTCATGAGATTCTCCTCAGTAGACGGGGTTGGCGGTGCCACACCGTTCGCGTATGTCGTGGAACAGTCTACGCGGTTTATAGTCCATTTTTCGCATTCTGGTTATCTTAGATGCGCTCAAAGTTGGCTTAACGGTAGCGTGAAGACATGTACTTCCTTCGTAACAGTGACACGTTCCTTCAGGCCAACACCTACATCCTCGCCGCGCAGTCCTCCGCGCTCGTGGTCGACCCGGGCGCCGGCTCGCACGCCTGGGTGCCCGGCGCGCTCGAGAAGCGCGGGCTGAGCCTGGGTGCCGTTCTGCTCACTCACGGCCACCCGGATCACGTGTGGGACGTGGCGACGGTCGCGGGATCGGCTCCGGTCTACATCCCGGGCCCGGACATGTACCGGATGGACGACCCGGCCGCCTACCTGCCGGTCGATCCGTCCCGCGCCCTGGCCCTTTCGCGCATGGGCGCCCAGCCCTGGGTCAAGCCCGAGGGCCTGCGTGAGCTACCGGCCGAGGCGTTTTCGGGGCCCTTCGAGATCGTGCCGGGAATCTCGATCCGCGCGCTGCCGGCGCCCGGCCACTCCGAGGGCTCCACGGTCTTCCTCCTCGAAGGCAATCCCGCCCCGGACCGCGAGGGCGCGATGATGTCCACCGGCCAGGTCGAGCCGATCATGCTGGCCGGTGACGTGCTGTTCAACGGGGGAGTGGGTCGCACGGACCTGCCGGGCGGTGACGAGCAGAAGATGGCCGCCAGCCTGCGCCTGCTGGTCCAGGTGATCAAGCCCGAGACCGCCGTCTTCCCCGGCCACGGCCCGTCCACCACGATGTTCCACGAGGTGCGCCACAACCCCTACCTGCACGCGGCGATGAGCTAAATTAGCGCTGATTCGGTGTTGGGGCGCGGCTGATTCTTAGTTCGGGGCCGAAAGATGGAAGAATAGGCCCATGGCTAAAATTGCACCTCTGTCTGGTTTTCCCGAATGGCTCCCCTCCGGTCGCATCGTCGAACAGCACATGATCGACGTCCTGCGCTCCACGTTTGAGCTGCACGGGTTCTCCGGCATCGAGACCCGCGCGGTGGAGCCGGTGGAGCGCCTGCTGTCGAAGGGCGAGACGTCGAAGGAGATCTACCTCCTGCGCCGCCTGCAGGATCAGGGCGCGGACTCCGAGCTCGGGTTGCACTTTGACCTCACGGTCCCGCTGTCGCGCTACGTGCTGGAAAACGCCGGGCACCTTGACTTCCCCTTCCGCCGCTACCAGATCCAGAAGGTCTGGCGTGGCGAGCGCCCCCAGGACGGGCGTTTCCGCGAGTTTTTACAGGCCGACGTCGACGTGGTTGGGCAGGACACGCTGGCCTTCCACCACGAAATCGAGCTGCCGCTCGTCATGGTAGACGCCCTGTCCAAGCTCCCGATCCCGCGGGTGAAGATCCTCGCCTCGAACCGCAAGGTCGCCCAGGGCTTCTACCAGGCGATCGGGCTGGAAGACGTGGAGGAGACCCTGCGCATCCTTGACAAACTCGACAAGGTGGGGCCGAAGGTCGTGGCTGAGATGCTGGGCGAGATTGGCGCGAGCGAGGACCAGGCGCGCCTGGCGCTCGAACTCGCGGGCATTCGTGGCGACGACGCCGGCGTGGCCGATCGCGTCCTCGCCCTCGGCTGCCGATCCGAGCTACTGGACGAGGGTCTCGAAGAGCTGGTGGCCTTGCTCGAGGGAGCGAATGACCTGATCCCGGGCTCGGTGAGCGCGGACCTGAAGATCGCCCGCGGCCTGGACTACTACACGGGCTCGGTCTACGAATCGGTGCTCGAGGGGCACGAGGACCTGGGCTCGGTATGCTCGGGTGGCCGCTACGATTCGCTGGTCTCGGACGGCAAGAAGACCTACCCGGGGGTGGGCCTGTCGATCGGCGTCTCGCGCATCCTCGCCCGCGTCATCGGCCGGGAACTGGTTACGCCCACGCGCAAGGTGCCCACCGCCGTGCTCGTGGCGGTCAACGACGAGGGCGAGCGCCGCCACGCCGAAAAGACGGCTCAGCAGCTTCGGGGGCGCGGGGTCGCGGCCGAGGTCTCGCCGAACTCGGCGAAGTTCGGCAAGCAGATTCGCTACGCCGATCGACGCGGCATCCCCTTCGTGTGGTTCTCCACCGACGACGGCGAGCAGGTCAAGGACATCCGCTCCGGCGAGCAGGTGGTTGCTGACGCCGCGCAGTGGGTCCCGCCGGCCAGCGACCTTACCCCCGAGCTTCGGGGGAGCGATGAATGACTTTCCCCAGCTGCCCTCGCGGGTAGCGGCCGAAGTGCGTCCGTTCCGCGAGAGCCTCGACGCACTCGTTTTTCCGTTGGCAATGGCGGGGAGCGAGGATAGCCTGTCGCTGTATGCGGATGCGATCAACCAGCTCGACGACTACGTCATCCCGCGCTACGAGACGCTCGAGGCCCCGCTGCTGGCCGTCTTCGGAGGTTCCACGGGCGCCGGAAAGTCCACCCTCATCAATTCGATGCTGGGTGAAGAGGTGGCACTGGCCTCCGCGATCCGGCCCACGACGCGCCGGCCGCTCCTGTTGCATCACCCCGAAGACGCACACTGGTTTACGGATCAGCGCATCTTCCCCCACCTGGCCCGCGTCATCTCGCACGGCCCCGCGGACCTCGATTCTGCGGGCGAGAAGGGCGACGAGCTCGAGATCCGTGCCACTGACCTGATCCCGCGCGGGATGGCGCTCCTTGATTCGCCGGATATTGACTCGGTGGTGGTGGAAAACCGCCACCTCGCGGCGCAGTTCCTGGCCGCCGCCGACCTGTGGGTTTTCGTCACCACCGCCGCCCGATATGCGGATGCGATCCCGTGGGCGATGCTCGATGAGGCGGCCGAGCGCAACGTCGTCGTCGGTATCGTGCTCAACCGCGTGCCACCGGGGACGGGGGCGCAGGTGCGCCCGGACCTGGACCGGATGCTCGGCGAGCGCGGGCTCGACCACGCGCCGCTTTTCGTCCTGTCCGAACAGAAGCTGCAGGACGGGATGGTTGCCGCCGCCGACGTCGCTCCGATCCGTGGGTGGCTCGAGGGCCTGGCCTCCGATGCGCAGGTGCGGGCCTCGGTGGCGCGTCAGACCCTGACGGGCACGGTGGACAAGCTCCTTCACACCGCCTCTGACATCCTGGCCGGCTACGACGAGCAGCTCGCGGGCGCGGATTCCCTGCGCTGGGACATCAACGCGGCCTTTGACCGCGCGGAGGACGCGCTGCGCCGCCAGGCCTCGGACGGCTCGTTGCTGCGCGGCGAGGTGCTCTCGCGCTGGCAGGACGTGGTGGGCACCGGCGAATGGGCCCGAAAGCTTGAGAAGGGCGTGTCCTCGCTGCGCGACCGCATCACGGGCTTCTTCAAGGCGAGCGTGGATACCTCCACCGTGGAGGAGGCGCTCGAGGACAACGTGCTGGCACTGCTCCTTGCCGAGGCCGACGCTGCTAACGCCCACATCAGGGACGCGTGGCGCGCCGGGATCGCCGGGCCGCTGGTGGAACGCGCGAAGGAGCGCCTACGCGGGGAGGCGGAGCGGCGGGAGGCCGCCGAGCGGCTCGTGCGCGAATGGCAGGCCGCCCTCATCGCGCTCATCCGTAATGAGGGCGAGTCCAAGCGGCTGACGGCCCGGGCGCTCGCCTTCTCAATCAACGCCGTGGGCGTTGCCCTCATCATCGTCGTCTTCGCCTCCACCGGGGGGCTGATCGGCGGGGAGATCGCTGTGGCGGGCGGCACCGCTGTCGTGGCACAGCGCGTGCTCGAAGCTGTTTTCGGCGACGAGGCCGTGCGCCGGATGGCAAAGGAGGCGCGCGAGGACCTGGACGCGCGCGTGCGGGAGTTCCTCGGGGCGGACCGAGCGGCATGGCAGGGTGTCATCGACGAGCTGGGCCTCAGCCGCCAGATCCGCGACGACTACGCGCGCCAGCTTCGGGCTTTAACCGAGGCGAAGATTGCCGACGGGAGGAACCTATGAGCCTGACTGAGTCGATCGGAGACCTCCACGCGGCTGTCGAGATCGCGCAGGCGAAGGTCCCTGGCGCGGTGGGCGAGGCCGCGCTGGTGCTCGACCGCGCAGTTCAACGCCGATCGTTGACCACCGACGCCACCGTCATCTCGGTTGCCGGCCCCACGGGGGCGGGCAAGTCCTCGCTGGTCAACGCGATCGTGGGGCGCCCGGTGACGCGCGCGAGCGCGATCCGGCCCACCACCGCCCAGCCCGTGGCCGTCACGAATACGCCGGCCGCCGAGATCCTCGACTGGCTCGGCATCACCGAGCGCCACGAAGCCCCGCTTACCGACGCGGGCGCGGCCGTGCTCATCGATCTTCCCGACGTCGATTCCACAAACTTCGATCACCGCGAAGCGGCCCACCGGCTGACCGAGCTGGTCGACGTCGTCGTGTGGGTGCTCGACCCGCAAAAGTACGCCGACGCCGTGGTCCACGAAGACTACCTGGCCGAGCTCGCCGAGCACGCGGCCACAACGATTGTGGTGCTCAACCAGGTCGATAGGCTGGACGAGGCCACGCTCGCCGACGTCCTGGCCGACACTCGCCGCCTCCTGCGCGCCGACGGGCTCGAGGTCCCGGTGCTCCCGGTGTCCGCGACGACGGGCCGGGGCGTGGACGCGCTACGGGCAAGGATTGACGACATCGTGGCCGAGCGCGCGGCGGCGGAGAAAAAGCTCGCGGCGGACATCCGCACCGAGTCGCGCAACATGCTCGGGCGCATTCATGCCGACGGCGGGCGGCCCGCGACAACGGCCGCCGACGTCCCCTTCGAACCTGTTGCCTCGGCGCTCGCCGTGGCGGCGGGCTCGCGCGTGGTGGCGAAGGCATCAGCTGACTCCTACGAGCGGCGGGCGAGGCAGGCCACCGGCTGGCCCGTCACGCGCTGGCTGGCCCGGCGCGGGATCGATCCGCTCAAGCGCCTGCGCCTCGACACGGGCGGGGTCTTGGACGTGGTAGCGTACGTTTCGCCGTCGCAGGCGGCGGTGGCCCGCGGCAAAATCCGCGAATATGTGGAAGCCTCGACAGCACACATGCCCGCCGCGTGGGCACACCAGACCCGCGAGGAGTTGGGCGAGCGCGCCGAGCGGCTCATCGGCGGACTCGACACCGCGCTCTCCGGGGTGGACGTCGAAGCCCGCCGTCGGCCCGCGTGGTGGCTGCTCATGAATCTGTTGCAGTGGCTGGCGCTGGCGGCCGCGATCGCCGGCGGCGTGTGGCTGCTCGGGCTCGCGTTCGCTGATTCGCTCCAGCTGCGCCTCAGCGAGCCGCCCGGGTGGGGGATCTTCCCGCTACCCACGCTCATGCTCGCCGGCGGGCTTCTTGCCGGCTGGCTCCTGGCCGCAATCGGGCGGGTGCTCGCCGGGCACGGAGCTCGCCGCATGCGCCAGCGCGTAGGTGCGCGCATCGACGTCGCCTTCGCAGACAAGGCCCGCGCCGAGCTTGCCGTGCTGGACGAGGAGCGCTCGGCCTACGCCCATCTCCAGGAACTCCTGGGCGGGCTGACGAAGTCGAGCGCCTAGCGGAAGTGGCGCGGCCGGCGCTGAGCGCGGTCCCGGCCGCGCATACCCGGGCCGGAGTCCTTGGAGATGTTGAGGTCACGCCCGGACACGCGCGCCTTGGCGATACGGCGCTGGGTGTCGCGGTCGATCTCGCGGTCGATCTGGACGAGCGAGAACGTGGGGTAGATGTCGATTCGGCCCAGCTGGGATCCGTTGAGGCCGCCCTCGTTCGTGAGCGCACCCACGATCGCGCCGGGGGAGACGCCGTCGCGGCGCCCAACCTCCACGCGGTACATCGTGCCTTCGCCCTCGAAGGTCTTCGGCTTGTTCTTCCGGCCCTCGCGACCCTGGCGTGCCGGGCGCTCTTTGCGATCCTTGCGCCCCTTCCGGTCCTCGCCTTCGAAGCGGGCGGTGAGGCGCTCGGGCTCGTCGTCGGACTGCGGGCCCGGGTCGCGCACTCCGATTGCCAGCAGCGCGGCGATGAGGTCCTCCGGAGAAAGCGGGTGCTCGGCGTCTACCTGCTCGGCACGGAACTCGGCAATGACGTCGCGGTAGACCGACAGGCGGCCCACTTCGTAGCGATCCTTGGCCTCGGCCATGAGCCGGCGGGCGCGCAGACCGGACACCTCGGCCGGGGTGGGCAGCTCTACCTGCTCCATGTGAGCGCCGGTGATGTGCTCGATGCGACGCAGGCGGCTACGCTCCTTGGGCGTGACGAAGGTCAGCGACGTGCCCTCGCGCCCGGCGCGCCCAGTGCGGCCGATGCGGTGGACGTAGGTGTCGACCTCGCGCGGCACGTCGAAGTTGACCACCAACCCGATGCGCTCCACGTCGAGCCCGCGGGCGGCGACGTCGGTGGCTACCAGCACGTCGAGCGTGCCGGTGCGCAGGCGATCGACAAGCTTCTCCCGGTCGCGCTGCTGCACGTCACCGGAGAGGGTTGCGGCTTGCACGCCGCGGGTGGATAGCTCGATGGCGAGTTCCTCGGCAGTGGCGCGGGTGCGGACGAAGACGAGGGCGGCGTCGGCCGGCGTCGTGGCAAGCACGCGGGCAAGAGCGCCGATCTTGTGGCGCGAGGGCACCACCGCATAGGTCTGGTGGATCGTCTCGATCGTGGATGCCGGGGGAGCCACCGTGACCTCCACTGGGTCAGTCATGTGTGTCTCGGCCACGCGGCGGATCGGCGTGGGCATCGTGGCCGAGAACAGCGCCGTGATGCGCTCCTCGGGCAGCCCGGAGGCGATCTTCTCCACGTCCTCGGCAAAGCCCATGCGCAGCATCTCATCGGCCTCGTCGAGAACGAAGTAGCGAACGGAATCGAGCTTGAGCGCGCCCTTGTCAATGAGGTCCATAACGCGCCCCGGCGTGCCGACCACCACCTGCGCTCCGTCCTTCAGCGCGCCGATCTGTGGCACGTAGGACGAGCCGCCATAGACGGCCACGACGTCCAGGCCCGTGGTAGTGGAGGCAAACTTGTCTATCGCGTCGGCGCCTTGCATGGCGAGCTCGCGCGTGGGGGCGAGCACGAGGGCCTGGACCTTGGGTAGGTCAGGATCGACATGGGTGAGCATCGGCAGGGCGAAGGCCGCCGTCTTGCCGGTGCCCGTCTGGGCCACGCCGACGACGTCGCGCCCCTTGAGGAGGGGTGGAATGGCCTCGGCCTGGATCGGGGTGGGCTGGACGTAGCCCATGTCGGAGATGGCGGACAGGATGTGTGCGGGCAGGTTGAGCCCAGAAAATGACGTCATAAGTACCTAAGAGTGCGAAAGCCAGGCCGGATAAAACGCGGCGGCGCGGCGCGAGTGCGCCGCCATCAGTCTAGTGTTCGGAGGTGGTGGCCGACAGCGACGCAGGGGTGACATCTAGCACCCGAGAGCCCACCCACACGCCCACCGCCAAGATCGCGGTCATCGTGCCGATCACCCACACGAAGGCCGCGTGGCCCTGGGGGAGGGTGAGGGCGTAGATGATGCCGCACCAGGCCACGAACAGTGCTGAGCCGAGCGTGTCGGCGATCGACAGGGAGGCCGATGTGCGCCCGTGCCGCTCGGGCGGGGTCAGTGCAAGGGCGTGGACCGTGAGAGCGGGGTAGACCAGCCCAATGCCGAAGCCGGCCACGAGCCAGCCGATGAGGGCCGTAGCTCCGGGCACCGATGCGGATGCGGCCGTGATGGTGGCCGCCGTGCCGAAGGCCTGGACGAGCGTGCCGACGACGGGCGCCGCCGCCCGGTAGCGTTCGTCCGTCACGCGCCCGCTCACCCACGAGCCGATCGCCCAGGTCACCGAGCCGAAGGTCATGATCATGCCGGCCTGGGTTGCGGACCAGCCATGGACCTCCTTAAGCATGAGCGGGAGGAAGACCTCCACCGCGATGTAGGTGCCGTTGATCGCCAGGCGCAGCAGGACGGTGGCGGGCAGGCCGCGCCGAGCACGGAACGTGGCCCGCGGCAGGAGCGGGCGGGCGAGGAACAGCACGAGGGCCGACAGACCGATGACCATCGCGATCGCCTTTGCGTCGAATTCCTCGGCGCTGAGTCCGGAGAGTAGCTGGATGCCGAGGATCACCACGCCGGCCGTGGAGGAGAAAGCCACGGTGCGCTTGTAGCCGGAGACCGGCTGGTGTTCGTGCAGGTCCGGGAACCGGCCGAACTGCTTGAGGATGACCGGCGCGCTGAGGATGAGGAGCACGGGCACGATGCCGAAGACGAGGCGCCAGTTGAGGTGTTCGACAAAGAAGCCGGCCACCAGCGGGCCCACCAGGGAGGGCAAGACCCACGCGGCGGCGAAGGAGGAAAAGATGCGCGGCTGGCGCGCAGGCTCCACATAGTTGCCGACGAAGACGTAGAGCGGAACCACGATGAGGCCTCCGCCCAATCCCTGAATCGCACGCCCGAGCACGATGATTTCCACCGACGGCGCGAGCGTGGCCACGATCAGCCCGCCGGTGAAGAGGGCCAGGCCCGTGTACAGGGAAACTTTCGGTCCCTTCGCGTCACACCACGGCCCGGCGAAGGCGGTGGTGATGAGCTGGGTGGCGAGCGTGACGCCCGAGGCGAGAGCGTAGAGGTTGCGCCCGTCAAGGATGTCGACCACGTAGGGCATGGCAGTTGCCACGGCGAGGGCCTCGAAGGCGACCAGGCTGATGAGACTCACTGCGAGGATCACCAGCCACTGCTCAAGGCTCCGACTAATTCGCTGCTTCTTTCGTGCTTGTCTCACACCACGATCGTAAGATCCAATGTTGGAAACGGCACGCCTCGCCAGGTGTGATCTTAGCCCGCTTCGGCGTAGAGTTTTCCACGTGTTCCCCGCCCGTCTCGCGGGAGGACATCACCCGCCCGTCTCGCGGGTGAGACCACAATTGAAAGAGGTATACGTGATTCGTACCCGGATGGCAGGATCCCTGCGAAAAGAAGATATCGGCAGCACCGTCACTCTGGCGGGCTGGATCGATCGGCGTCGTGACCACGGAGGGATCGCCTTCCTTGATCTGCGTGACGCCTCTGGAATCGCCCAGGTCACGGTCCGCGAGGAGGTCGCACACGAGCTGCGCTCCGAGTTCGTGGTCAAGGTGACCGGCACCGTCATGGAGCGCCCCGAGGGCAACGCGAACGCGAACCTCGCCACGGGTGACGTCGAGGTGGAGGCCATCGAGGTCGAGATCCTCAACCCCTCCGCGCCGCTCCCGTTCCAGATCTCGGATCACGCCGAGGACGCGGGCTCTGTTAACGAGGAGACCCGCCTGAAGTTCCGCTACCTCGACCTGCGCCGCTCGTATGAGCAGAAGGCCATCCGCCTGCGCGCGAAGGTCTCCCAGGCTGCCCGCCGCGTGCTGGACGGCCACGACTTCGTGGAGATCGAGACCCCGACCCTGACGCGCTCCACGCCCGAGGGCGCGCGCGACTTCATCGTGCCGGCCCGCCTCGCGCCGGGCTCGTGGTACGCCCTGCCGCAGTCGCCCCAGCTGTTCAAGCAGTTGCTCATGGTGGCCGGCATGGAGCGCTACTACCAGATCGCCCGCTGCTACCGTGACGAAGACTTCCGCGCTGACCGCCAGCCCGAGTTCACCCAGCTCGACGTCGAGATGTCGTTCGTCAACCAGGACGACGTCATCGCGGTGGCTGAGGACGTGCTCAAGGAGATCTGGGCGCTGATTGGCTACGATCTCACGACGCCGATCCCGCGCATGCCGTACAAGGAGGCCATGGAACGCTTCGGTTCTGACAAGCCGGACTTGCGCTTTGGCCAGGAGCTCGTGGACCTCACCGAGTACTTCAAGGACACCCCGTTCCGCGTATTCCAAAACGAATACGTGGGCGCAGTCGTCATGCCCGGTGGCGCCTCCCAGCCGCGCCGCACGTTCGACAAGTGGCAGGAGTGGGCGAAGGCGCGCGGCGCCAAGGGCCTGGCCTACGTCACCATCTCCGAGGACGGGACCCTGGGCGGCCCGGTGTCGAAGAACATTTCCGACGCCGAGCGCGAGGGCCTGGCCGAGGCCACCGGCGCCAAGCCAGGCGATTGCATCTTCTTCGCCGCCGGCAAGCCGGCCGCCTCGCGCGACCTGCTCGGGGCCGCCCGCCTCGAGATCGGCAAGCGCTGCGGCCTCATCGACGACAACGCCTGGGCGTTCGTGTGGGTGGTCGACGCGCCGCTGTTCAAGCCCACCGCCGACGCCGAGGCGGAGGGCGACGTCGCTGTTGGTGGCGGCAAGTGGACGGCGGTCCACCACGCCTTCACCTCGCCCAAGCCCGAGTGGCTCGACTCCTTCGACCAGGACCCGGGCAATGCCCTGGCCTACGCCTACGACATCGTGTGCAATGGCAACGAAATCGGCGGCGGCTCGATCCGTATCCACCGCGCCGACGTCCAGGAGCGCGTGTTCAACGTCATGGGCATCGACGAGGAGACCGCGAACAAGCAGTTCGGCTTCCTGCTCGAAGCCTTCAAGTACGGTGCCCCGCCGCACGGCGGCATCGCCTTCGGCTGGGACCGCATCGTCTCTCTGCTCGTGGGCGCGAAGTCGATTCGCGACGTCATTGCCTTCCCCAAGATCGGCAACGGCTGGGACCCGCTCACGGATGCCCCGGCGCCGATCACCGTGCAGCAGCGCAAGGAGGCCGGTGTGGACGCCAAGCCCAAGGCCAAGAAGGACGCCGACAAGGGCGAGGCCGAGAAGGCCGACGCCGAGTAGATGCTCGGAGCGTCAGCGGCTTTTTGGCGCCTGAACGCCTGGGGTGGGGAGGTCCTCGAACGCGAGGAATCTCCCGGCCTCGGCCTGGTGCTACTTGGCGGGGAGGCCGGCCCCACGCTCATCGCGTACGGTGAGCCCGGGTCGGCCATCCCGGCCCTGACCGACCTCGCAGGCCGCGGGGTTATTCCTGCGCGCACAATGATCAACCGCGAGGTCTACGGCGCGCTCGACGAGCCCCTGCGCGAGCACTTCGGCCCGAACTGGGGGCACGCCTGGGACTTCTTCTGGGCCGACCGCCCCCTCGCGCCGGTGGAGCACTGCGATCGCGTGGAGTTTTGTGCTGCGGGCAGCGCCCAGATGGACGGCGTGCGCGAGGAGATTCGCGCCGCCCTGCTTGCTTCCAACCCGATTTCCGACGCCGTGGGCGAGCTTGACCACCTCGACTGGTTCTTCCTGCGCGCCCCCGATGGCAATATCGCCACCGTCATGGGCGCAGAGAAGGTCGGGGAAGGGATAGGTTTCCACGGGCTTGGCACCGTCCCCGACTACCGGGGTAACGGGTATGGGGGAGCGACGATGGTGGGAGCCGTCAATGCTGCCCTCGAACGCGGCGCGTTCATTCGGTTTGGCGTGTGGGCCTGGAACGAGGGCGCGATGCGGCTCTATACCCGGCTCGGCATCACCCACGACGGTGCGATTATCTCCGGGCGCGCCGAGCCGTTTGAAGAACTGAGGGGCACGTGAGCGCTCGGCTGATGCGCAGCCCCCTCGGGCTCGCGGTGGTCCTCGCGCTTGCCGGCTGCTCGGTCGGCGGCGCGGACGCCCTGTGGTCGATCCCCGTGGGCGGGCTGTACAACGTGCAGTTCGCCGACCTGGGCGACGTCGTCGTCATCCCCCGCGGGCAGGCCATTGAGGGCTACGACACCTCCGGCACGCAGCTGTGGAGCGTGACGCTCGCCGACGAGGCCGAATCGTGCGTTGCTGCCGGCGCGGGCGCGATGTGCGTGGCCGGCACCCAGATCTTCGTAGGCCGCGACGGGCAGGCGGTCGCCCGGCCCGACCTAGCCTTCATCGCCCAGGCGGGGGACAAGGCCTACTACGCGCGCGGCGACGCGGACGGCGTCGTGCTCATCGAGGCCGACGCCGACGCCCCGATCGACCAGCTCGGCGGGGAAGTGCTCGCTCGCTACGAGGGGCGTACTTCTTATTTGCCGGACGGCACGCCTGTCGAGCGCGCCGATTCCTATCCCGAGCCCCTCCAGCGCCTCCTCGACGTGGGCGTGCTCGACACCGACTCCCCGTGGCTCAACCCCGCTGGAATCGCCTCGATCGCACGACCGCTGGCCGACGGCTTCGTCGTCGTCGAGGCCGGGCAGATCACCGTCAGCGACGTCGAGCCGACCGTGCTCACGCTTTTCGACTTGGACGGCAACGAGACCGCGCGCCTCGAGGCCACGCCCGCGCTGACGATGAACCTCAGCCCGCGCTGGACGCTCGCCACGCTCGAGCAGATCGTGGAGGAGGCCAACGCACTCGATACCTCCCGCGCCTTTGTGTTCGACGACGCCCGAGTGGTCGGTTTCGAGCAGGCCCTTACCGACTCCGTGGCCCCCGGCTACGCCGACGTCGAGGCGCTGATCGTGGGCGGGCAGATGCTCCGCTTCGATGCGATCCGGCCCGAAACCCTCCAGCTCTCCGTGCTCGACTACCCCTACGTGTCCGTGGCGGGCACCGGCTCGGGATCGGTGGTGGCGACATTCGACATCGTTACCGGCGAGCGCGTGATCGAGGCCAGCTGCTGGCAAAACGGCGCCGTCTACTGCGCCACGCCCACGGAGCTGTCCAAGATCGACCTCAGTGGACGATCTTGAACTTCTCGTAGACCTTCTTCAGCGGCGCGGGCGCCCACCAGTTCCACTTGCCGAGTAGCGTCATGGTGGCCGGCACGAGGAGCATGCGCACGAGGGAGGCGTCGATGATGACAATCATTGCCAGCGCCACGCCCACCTGCTTGATCGCCAGCATGTCGCCGAAGATAAAGCCGACAAACACGGCCACGATGATCGCGGCAGCCGAGGTGATGATGCGCCCGGAGCGCTGCAGGCCCATCTCAACCGCCGTGTCGTTGTCGTGACCCGCGTCCCAGTATTCCTTGATACGGGCGATGAGGAAGACCTCGTAATCCATGGCCAGGCCCAGGCCGAAGGCGATGGAGGCGGCGACCACGAAGGTCTCCAGGCCCACCGACTGCGGCAGGCCCAGCAGGCCGTGCTCGAAGACGAAGACCGTGGCGCCCATGCCGGCAAACAGTGAGAGCGTGTTGATGACAAGGGCCTTGATCGGTGCGATGACCGAGCCGGTCATGAGGAAGAGCAAGATGAGCACCGCGATCGCCACGATCGTCACCGCGATGGGCGCGCCGTCCTTGATCGAGTTCGTGAAGTCGAGCTGGAGGGCGGCCGCGCCTCCGACGTACGTGTCGTAGCCGGCGTCGTAGGCGCGCAGCTCCTTGACCGCGTTGGTGACCTCGGGGCCCACCTGGTCGGGAGCGTCCATATGGAACTTGATGAGGGTTTCGCCATCGTTCATCGCTTCGGCGGGGGCCACCCAGTCCACCCCGTCGATCTGCTCGATGCGATCGATAAGGTTGGCGGCGTCGTCCGGGCTCGTGTCGGCGATGACGGTGATGGAGGGGGCGGCGAGGATCTCGTAGTCCTGCATGCCGTCGTAGGCGCGGGCGGCGCTCGTGTGCTCGGGGATATATTCCATGAAGTTCGAGCGCATCGTGAGGTCGCGAACCGGCATCACCATGAGCACGAGGATTGCGGTGACCGTGATGAGGATCGGCCACGGGCGGCGGTGGACCCACTTCGCCAGGCGCGAGAAGGTGCCCTCGTCGGAGGCCGTGTCGCCCACCTTCTTCACGATCGTGCGGAAGACGGGCACGCCCGAGAGCCACGAGGGGCGCACGAGCCGGCGGCCGAGCAACGTAATCATGGCTGGCACCATGAGCACGGCCGTGGAGACCGCGAGGATGGTGACGATGATGCCTCCGATCGCGATCATCTTCAGCATAGGCGCCTCCATGACGGCCAGGCCGGAGATCGCGAAGGCGATGGTGAGGGCGGAGAAGGAGACGGTGCGGCCGGCCGTGGCCACCGTGGCGGCGACGGCGTCCGTGACCACTCCCGAGACATCGTCGGGAAGCGCGTGCGGGTCAAGCCCGCGCCGCTCGAGCTGCTCGGTGACCTCCTCGCGGTAGCGGGAGACGATGAGCAGGCCGTAGTCGATCGAGAGGGCCATGCCGATCACGGAGATGATGTTGAGGACGAAAGAATCGACGTTCGTGACGTGGGTCAGCACCCACAGCAACCCCATGCCCGTGGCGATCGAGGTCAGTGCGCCGATGAGTGGCATGCCGGCGGCGATCAGGCCGCCGAAGACGACCACGAGGAGGAAGAGCGCGATCGGCAGGCCCACCGCCTCGCCGGTGATGAGGTCAGACTTGACCACCTCCATGATCGCGCTCTCGAAAACGGCCGAGGAGCTGACGTCGGCGTGCGCGTCCGGGTTGACCTTCTGGATCTCTTTTTCGAAGGTGGCGGTGGCGGCGAGCACGTCGTCGGTGGGGGAGGAATCCTCCGCGGCCTCCACGCTCACCACGAAGCCGCCGTCCTTGCGCAGGGCGTCGGCCGGGTTGTCCTGCTTCGCCATCTCCTCGGCCACGGCCTGCCGCGCACCTTGCTCTATCTGGGCGGTGGCGGTCTCCCTGGCCTGTTGCTCCACCTGGGCGCTCGCCTGCGCGCGGGTCTGGGCGGCCACCTCGTCGGTGGGCGCGCCTGGGTACTGCTGGGAGAACTGGGCCACCGCCCCGTCCACGGCCTGCTGGATCTGCGGCTCGGCCTGGGCAAGGGCCTGCTGAACCGCGCGGTCGATCGTGGCCTGGTTCTGCTCGAGGGCCTGGGCGACGGCGTCGTCGGTGGCCCTCTGGATGCCCTCGGTGAACTGTTCCTCAACCGAGAGGGGGTCGACGACGTCGGTGACACCGGAAATGGAGGTCAGCTGCTCGCGGAAGTCGGCGATCTGCGTGGAGACGTCGGCGGCGTCGACGCCCTGGACCACGATAACGGAGGAATCGGGGGCCGTGTCCGCGTTCGTTTTCTGAATGACGATGTCGGATTCGGTATTCGGCACCATTGACTCCGACGACTGCATCCGCGCGAACAGGTTGCCCTGGCCGAATCCCCACAGCGCCGAGGTGGCGCCGAGGACCAGGAGAAGGACCCAACCGAGGACGAAGAAGTGTGGTCTGCGCGCGATGGCGTGGCCGATCCGATCAAACATAATCTCACCTTCCCATGTGCCTCTATTATGCCAATCTTCGCCCGCGCCAGTCACTCGAGTTCGCCGTCCGCGCTCGGGCGTGCGCAAGTTTGTCGGAGGCGGGAGATATGCTGAAGGAATGGATCTGTTTGACTCCCAATCGATGAGCGTGGACGGTACTCCGGCCGATACCTCCGCGCCGCTTGCCGTGCGCATGCGTCCGCGCACGATCGATGAGGTGGTGGGCCAAAGCCACCTGCTCGGGCCGGGCCAGCCGTTGCGTCGGCTGATCGAACCGGACCGCGGGGGCGCGCCCAGCTCGGTGTTCTTGTGGGGCCCTCCCGGAATCGGCAAGACCACCTTGGCCTACCTCGTGGCGCGCCAGGGCAATCGTCGTTTCGTGGAGATCTCGGCCGTCTCGGCCGGCGTGAAGGAAGTGCGCGCCGTCATCGCCGAGGCGCGCGACCACCTGGTCACCGACGGCACCGACACGGTCCTGTTTGTGGACGAGGTCCACCGCTTTTCCAAGACCCAGCAGGACGCGCTGCTGCCGGCGGTGGAAAACGGCTGGGTGATCCTTATCGGCGCCACCACCGAAAACCCCTCGTTTTCCGTCATCTCCCCGCTGCTCTCGCGTTCACTCCTGCTTACCCTCCACCCGCTTACCGACGCCGACATCGAGACCCTCGTGCGCCGCGCGCTGACCGACGAGCGCGGGTACGGCGGCAAGGTACGGGCTGAGGATGAGGCGGTGGCCGAGATCGTCCGGCTCGCCGGCAACGACGGGCGGCGCTCGCTCACCATCCTCGAGGCCGCCGTGGTGGGGGACCACCTCACGCTTGCCGACGTCGAAGCGGCGGTTGACGTCTACGCCGTGCGTTACGATCGCGGCGGCGACCAGCACTATGATGTGATCTCGGCCTTCATCAAGTCGATCCGCGGATCGGACGTGGACGCGGCCATCCACTACCTGGCGCGCATGCTCGAGGCGGGGGAGGACCCGCGCTTCGTGGCCCGACGCCTCATGATCTCCGCGGCTGAGGACGTGGGGATGGCAGACCCGTCGGCGTTGCAGACTGCCACGGCCGCGGCGCAGTCCGTGGCGCTCGTGGGCATGCCGGAAGCACGCATCATCCTGGCCGAGGCGGTGGTCCACCTCGCCACCGCACCGAAGTCCAACCGCGCCTACCTGGCGATCAACAAGGCGATCGCTGACGTGCGGGCGGGCAAGATCGGCGCGGTGCCCGTCCACCTGCGCGACCAGTCGGTCAAGGCCTCGAAGGTTGCGGCGCAGTCCACGGGCCGCAACATCCCCTACGTTTACCCGCACGACGTGCCGGACGGCGTGGCCGCCCAGCAGTACCTGCCCGACGAGCTGGTGGGCACCGCTTACTACGAGCCCCTGAATCGTGGTTACGAGGCCAATATCACGTCCCGGCTGGAGCGGATCCAGGCGATTTTGCGGGGTAAGTAGTGCTACCATGTCACGGTTGCTTCCGTTGAAGTGACACTCCCACGCGGAGTCCATCCTGGGGCCTTAGCCGTTTGTTGTTGGTCCCGTGCATTGCACGCCATGAGTAGACAGGAGAGATATTTATGGCTGGAAACCGTTCCCGTAAGTCGGTGCGTCAGTCGCGCGCCCTTGGTATTGCCCTCACCCCGAAGGCGGAGCGCCTCATGCAGCGCCGCCCGTACCGTCCGGGCGAGCACGGCCGCGGCCGCGTCAAGGAATCCGACTACTCGATTCGTCTGAAGGAGAAGCAGCGCCTGCGCGCACAGTACGGCATCCGCGAGGCCCAGCTTCGTAAGATCTGGGATGAGGCCCGCCGCATGGAGGGCATGGCCGGTGAGAACCTGGTCGAGCTCCTCGAGATGCGCCTCGACGCCCTCGTGCTTCGCGCCGGCTTCGCCCGCACGATCGCCCAGGCCCGCCAGGTGGTCGTCCACCGCCACGTCCTCGTGGACGGCAAGCTCGTGGACCGCCCGTCGTTCCGCGTCAAGCCCGGCCAGGTCATCCAGATCAAGCCGCGCTCGCAGGCCTCCCCGCAGTTCATGGTGGCGGCCCAGGGCCAGCACGCCGACGTCCTGCCCGCCGTCCCCGAGTACCTCTCGGTTGACCTGACCAAGCTCCGTGCCGAGCTGGTGCGCCGCCCGAAGCGTGCCGAGGTTCCGGTCACGTGTGACGTGCAGATGGTCGTCGAGCACTACTCGCGATAAGCTATCTGGACAACGCGCCGCGGTCAGCCGTGGCGCATTGTCATTTCCAGATAAGCTAGCCCCATGGCAGACATTACTCTTGGACAGATCGCCGGCGTGCTGGCGGCCCTCGGTTTCCTCGTACTCGTGTATTTCTCGATTAAGCCGTTGCGCAAGCTGTGCGATGTGCTCGATCGGATGACCGAATCGCTGCGGGAGCTCACTGAGCACACCCTCCCGGCGATTGATGAGGCGGCCCAGACCGTGGCCGAAACCAACCTGCAGGTGAAGAAGCTTGACGCGATCACCGAGGCGGCCGCCCGCACCTCCGAGGACATCTCGGCGATGACCACCTTGGTCACTTCCACCGTTGGCGCGCCTTTCCTCGCCGCGCGCAAGGGGGCGGAGAAGGTGCGCGACGCCTTCGGTCCCAAGAAGCTTTAGATTTTTCTGTTGTTGTAACGCTACCAATGTGCTCACGCGCTTTGAGATGGGAGTTCAATGCGTACTTCTGAGATTCGTCGCCGCTGGCTCGACTACTTCGCCAAGCACGACCACGAGATCGCCGAGTCGGTTCCACTCGTGTCCCCGGATCCGTCCATCCTCTTCACGATCGCCGGCATGGTGCCGTTTATCCCGTACATCGTTGGCACGGAGGAGGCACCCTTCCCGCGCGTGGCCTCGGTCCAGAAGTGCATCCGCACGAATGACATCGACAACGTGGGCCGCACCACCCGCCACGGCACGTTCTTCCAGATGTGCGGCAACTTTTCCTTCGGCGATTACTTTAAGGAAGGCGCGATCGACCTCGCCTTCGGTTTGCTGACCACGCCTGTCGACGACGGCGGCTATGGCCTGGAGAAGGACCGCCTGTGGGTGACGATCTGGGAGGAGGACGAGGTGTCCTACAACCACCTGACGCAGGTGGTGGGCCTCGATCCTAAGCACGTGGTGCGCCTCCCGCGTGAGGAGATCTTCTGGTCCACGGGCCAGCCTGGCCCGGCGGGTGGATGCGCCGAGGTCCATTACGACCGCGGCCCGGACTTCGGCCCGGAGGCCGTGGGCGGCAACGTTGACCCGGGCGGCGACCGCTACCTGGAGATCTGGAACCTCGTGTTCGACGAGTTCATGCGCGGTGAGGGCACGGGCAACGACTACCCGCTGCTCGGCAAGCTCGACCAGACCGCGATCGACACGGGCGCGGGCCTGGAGCGCATCGCCTACCTGCTCCAGGGCAAGAAGAACATGTACGAGATCGACGAGGTCTACCCCGTCATCGCCGCCACCGAGGAGCTGACGGGCAAGAAGTACGGCGCGGATGAGGAAGATGACGTGCGGATGCGCATCGTGGCCGACCACGTCCGTTCCGCGCTCATGCTGATCGGCGACGGCGTCCGCCCCGGTAACGACGGGCGCGGCTACGTGCTTCGCCGCCTCATCCGCCGCGCGGTGCGCTCGGTGCGTCTGCTCGGGTTCGAGGGGATGGCGCTACCCACCCTCCTGCCGGCGTCGATGAACGTGATGAAGGAGTCCTACCCGGAGCTGGAGCGTGACTTCGCGCGCATCTCCCAGATCGCCTACGGCGAGGAGGAGGCCTTCCGCCGCACGCTCGAATCGGGCACCCAGATTTTCAATGAGGCGGTGCGCCAGGCGAAGGCCGACAGCGCTGAGCTTCCGGGCCAGACGGCCTTTACTCTCCACGACACCTACGGCTTCCCGATCGACCTCACGCTCGAGATGGCCCACGAGGCCGGGGTCGAGGTCAACGAGGAGGGCTTCCGCGCCCTCATGCAGGAGCAGAAGGACCGCGCCCGCGCTGACGCGCTGGCGAAGAAGACCGGCCACGTGGACGCCTCGGTTTAC
Organism: Trueperella bernardiae; assembly: GCF_001469025.1. Taxonomy (GTDB): domain Bacteria; phylum Actinomycetota; class Actinomycetes; order Actinomycetales; family Actinomycetaceae; genus Trueperella; species Trueperella bernardiae. Next base: position 302,103 of record NZ_LNIZ01000001.1, read on the forward strand.
CACAAGATCGAGGAGGAGTCCGGGGGTGCAACCCGCTTCCTCGGCTACACGGACTACGCCGCCGAGGCGAAGGTAGTGGCCATTCTCAAGGACGGCCAGCCTGTGCCGTTTGCCGAGGCGCCGGCCCAGGTCGATGTCGTGCTCGACCAGACCCCGTTCTGGGCCGAGCAGGGCGGCCAGCTGGCTGACCACGGCACGATCTCGGTGGCGGGCGGCGGACTGCTCGAAGTGGGCGACGTGCAGATGCCGATCAAGGGCTTGTTCGTCCACCGCGCCAGCCTGACCGAGGGCTCGGTGGCGCTTGACGACGCCGTCTACTGTCAGATCGACGTCGACCGCCGCGAGCAGATCGCCCGCGCTCACACCTCCACGCACATGGTGCACGAGGTGCTGCGCGAGGTGCTCGGCCCGGAGGCCACCCAGGCTGGTTCGGAGAACGCGCCCTCGCGGATGCGTTTCGACTTCCGTCACGGCTCGCAGGTTTCGGCTTCCGACCTGTCGGCGATTGAGGCCGAGGTCAACAGCAAGCTGCAGGACAACCTCGCGGTCACGGACCAGATCATGAGCCTGGATGAGGCCAAGACGCTCGGCGCGATGGCGCTCTTCGGGGAGAAGTACGGCAAGGAGGTCCGGGTCGTCTCGATCGGGGGAGACTGGTCGCGCGAGCTGTGCGCCGGCACCCACGTGGGCGACACGGGCGAGATCGGCCTGGTCTCCATCCTGGGCGAGTCCTCGATCGGTTCGGGCGTGCGCCGCGTGGAGGCGCTGGTAGGTCGCGGGGCCTACGCCGAGGGCGCCAAGGAACGCGCGCTCGTGAGCCAGCTCAGCTCGATGACGCGCGTGCGCCCCGAGGAGTTGCCCGAGCACATCGAGTCGCTCATGGCCAAGCTACGCAAGGCGGAGAAGGACCTGGAGACTCTGCGCACCGAGAAGCTGACCGCCGGCCTCGCCGCGCTCATCGAACAGCGCCGGCAGGCGAATGGTGTCAACGCCGTCATCCACGATTTCGGCACGGACGCCGATCCAAACCAGGTGCGCCAGCTCGCCGCCCAGATCCGCGAGCGCCTGGGCGAGGCGCCCGCCGTCGTCGCGCTGACCTCGGTGTCGAAGGGCCGCCCGTCGGTGGTCATCGCCACGAACCAGGCCGCGCGCGAGCACGGCATCAAGGCCGGCAAGCTCGTGTCGGTTGCCGCGAAGATCCTCGGAGGAGGAGGCGGCGGAAAGGACGACATGGCGCAGGGCGGCGGCCAGGATCCGGCCAAGATCAAGGAAGCGCTCAGCGCCATCTTCGGTCAGATCGGCTAGGCCGTGAGGGTAGGTGTTCGATTCGGGGTCGACGTCGGTGCCGCGCGCATCGGCGTCGCCCGAAGCGACTCGGCGGGCATCCTCGCCACGCCCGTGACCACGCTGCGTAGCGGCAAGGGCGACGTCGACGCGGTGGCGAAGATGGTCCGCGAGGCCGACGCGCTCGAAGTGATCGTGGGCCTGCCGCTCAACATGGACGGTACGGAGGGTGCATCGGCGAAGAAGGCGCGCTCGTGGGCGCGCCGGCTCTCGCGGCGGATCGCGCCGGTGGCGGTGCGGATGCTGGACGAGCGGCTGAGCACGGTGCAGGCGCACCGCCAGTTGCACGAGGCCGGGCGTAAGGAGATCACCCATCGGCGTGTTGTGGATCAGGCGGCAGCGGTTATCATTTTGGAAAACGCGCTGGAACAGGAACGCATGAGCGGTCGTGTACCGGAGCTGGTGCAGACTGCGGAGGAATAACGTGTCACAGCTTTTTGAGAAACTCCCTGATTCGCAGGGTAAGAATAAGGCGGGTTTGCGCGCCACGCAGCGGCGCAAGCGGGGCCTGCGCACGGCCGTGGTCACGTTCGTCGCGGTTGTTCTGCTTGTCATGTCGGCCGTTGTGGCTCTGCCGCACGTGCAGTCGCTGCTATCGCTTGATCGGCCGAGCGTCCAAGACTACGAGGGCGAGGGGAGTGGTGAGGTCATCGTGACCATTCCCGAGGGCTCGACCGGCCGGGATATTGCCGCGATCCTCGTGGAGGCCGACGTCGTCGCCTCCGAGCGCGCGTTTGTAGACGCGTTCCAGGCCGATCGCCGTGCGTCGTCGATCCAGGCTGGCTCGTACCGGATGAAGTCGAAGATGTCGGCGGTGGCGGCGCTTGTCAGCCTGCTCGACCCGGGTTCGCGGGCCGAGCTGAACGTGACGATCCCGGAGGGCTTTACCCTCCAGCAGGTGACGGACCGCCTGGTCAACGTCATGGGCTACGACGCGGCGGAGATCGAGGCCGCGCTGGCCGATCCCGAGGGGCTGGGCCTGCCCGCGGAGGCGAACGGCAACGTGGAGGGCTGGCTCTCGCCAGTCACCTTCTCGTTCGCCCCTGATACGACGGCGAAGGAAGCGCTGTCCGCGATGGTGTCCAAGCGCGTGAGTGAGTTGCGCTCCTCGGGGATCCCGCAGGAGAAGTGGGCGCGTACGATCATCGTGGCCTCGATCGTGGAGCGCGAGGTCAATTGGCCGGACTACTACGCCCAGGTGGCCCGCGTCATCGAGAACCGCTTGAACGATTCGGGCCAGGTGAATGGCAGGCTCCAGATGGATTCGACCGTGCTGTATGGCGTGGGCAAGTCCGGCGGCGTGCCCAGCCGCGAGGACCTTGCGCACGACAACCCGTACAACACCTACCTCCACGCGGGCCTTCCGCCCACCGCGATCTCCAACCCGTCCATCGAGGTCATCGAGGCCTCGGCGAACCCGCCGGCGGGGGATTGGCTCTACTTCGTGACCGTCAACCTGGATACGGGCGAGACGAAGTTCGCCTCCAGCCTCGATGAGCACAACGCCAATGTCGAAGAGCTCCGCCAGTGGGTGGCCGATCACCCGGATGCCGCCCAGTCCGAGAGCGACAATTGATCGGGGTAATCGGGCTCGACCCGGCACCGTTTCGGCTTGCCGGTGAGGTGGCCGAGCTCGGCGCCGTCAACCTCGACTTTCCCGGCGCCGGCTTCGCCTTCGAGATCGAGGCCGCCCCTGACTTGAGGGAGGAGTGCGACGTCGTGGACGGACTCGCGTCCCGCGTGGGCGCGATCGACACGCTCGCCTTCCAGCCGATGGGCGCCTCCCGGATGGCGGTGGGCTTCGCCGCGCTGCCGGGCGCGCTCGGGCGGACGCTCGATGCCCATCTCGGAGTGCATTCCGGCGGCGGCACGCGCCGGGCAGTCATCGTGGGCTCGGGCGCGGCGGCGGCATGCTCGGTGGCGGCCCTCGTCCAGCACCGCTACCAGGTCCTCATCGCGGCGGATGCCCCTGGAGTGGCAGTGAGCGCCGCGCACAAGATGAACGTCGACGTCGAGCTCGTGCGGCCCGCAGCGCTTGCGGACGAGATCGACCTGCTGGTCCAGACAGTGGCTGAGCGGCCCGAGGTGGCTCCGGGCGTGGTGGTGGACCTGGCCGGTGTGTGGGCGGAAGCAGACTGCCGGGTGATCGGTGCAGCGGAGGTCACAGCGCGCCAGCGACAGGACCAAATCCGGGTGCTGACGGGCAAGAACGTTGAGCAGGCCGAGATCCTCGCCCTGTAATCAAGGGCGGGATACCAGCGGCGCCGGGCCTGTGGAGAACTTCGCGGCTGATGTGCGCGAATCGCTAGCCTGAGGGCATGCATCCGCTCCTTTACGATTCCATGACGAACCGCCAGGCCGCGCTCGTGGTGGTGGCGAGCGCGCTCGCCTCCGCCTGGACGGCAGGGCTTGCCTGGGCCTGGCAGGGGCAGTGGTGGCTGCCGGCCGTCTGCGCCGCGCTGTTCTACCCGCCGCTGGCCATCAACGCTGTGATCGACGCCCGGCACCACGTGTTGCTGAAGAACTGGACGCACCTGGCGGGCGCGATCGCCGTCCTAGCCTTCGTGGCGGCGGGAGCGCCGTGGCGGGGCCTGGCGGTCGGCGCGGCGGTGGCGGTGCCGATGTTCGCGGTGTCGGTCTTTTCGCGCGGGCGGCTCATGGGCATGGGGGACGCGCGGCTCATCGTGGCGCTCAGCCTGTTCAATTCGATCTGGAACCCGCTCGGCGCCTTGTACATGATCTGCGCCAGCTTCGTTCTGCACGTGCTCTACGTGCTCGCCCGCTCGCTGTTTGCTCGCGTGACGCTGCGCTCCCGCCACGCGCTCGGACCTTGGCTCGTGGCTGGGTCCTTCCTTACGTTTGCCATCGCGTGAGCGCCCCGGGCACCGGGCGGCGCAAGATGGCACAATAGGGGGCATGATTCGGTGGAGTACGGCAGGTGAGTCCCATGGCCCGGCACTGGTGGCCCTCTTCGAGGGTATGCCGGCGGGCGTGCGCGTGACCAGTGAGGACATCAAGCACGCGCTGTGGCGGCGACGGCTCGGCTACGGGCGTGGCAGCAGGCAGAAATTCGAGCAGGATGAGCTGACGATCCTGTCCGGGATCCGCCACGGCGAGGCGCTTGGCTCGCCCATCGCGCTTGAGATCGGCAACTCGGAGTGGCTCAAGTGGTCCACGGTGATGAGCGCCGACCCGGTCCCGCCTGAGGCCCTCCTTATCGACGCCGGTACGGGCGACGAACGGGAGGTCTCCCGGAACAAGCCGCTCACCCGGCCGCGCCCGGGGCACGCTGACCTCGTGGGGATGAACAAGTACGGCTTCGACTCGGCACGCCCCGTTCTCGAGCGGGCCTCGGCCCGCGAGACGGCGGCCCGGGTGGCGCTCGGCGAGCTGGCAAAGCAGCTGCTGCGCCAGGCGGCGGGCGTTGAGATCGTCTCTCATGTGGTGGAGGTCGGCTCCGTGCGCGGTTCGGACCTCACGCTCCCCACGCCGGAGGATACCGCCACGCTCGACGAGTGCGACGTGCGCCAGCTGGATCCCGAACTGGCCGCCGCCTTCCGTGCCGAGGTGGACGCGGCGAAGAAGGACGCGGACACGCTGGGCGGCGTCGTCGAAGTGGTGGGCTGGGGCGTGCCTCAAGGGCTGGGCACGCACGTGCGCGGGCAGGATCGCCTGGACGCGCGGCTGGCCGGCGCGCTCATGTCGATCCAGGCGGTGAAGGGAGTGGAGATCGGCGACGGCTTTGAGACGGCCCGCCGGCGCGGGTCGGCCGCGCATGACGAGATTGTCCGCGAGGCCGGGCACCTGGCGCGGCTGACAAACCGGGCCGGCGGCATTGAGGGCGGCATGTCGAACGGCGAGCCGATCGTGGCCCGCGTGGCCTACAAGCCGATCTCGACAGTGCCGCGCGCGCTGCGCACGATCGACACCGCCACGGGCGAGGTGGCCAGGGCCCTCCACCAGCGCTCCGACACCACGGCCGTGGTGCCCGGGGCCGTGATTGCGGAGGCGATGGTGGCGCTCGTGCTCGCCGAGGCGCTCGTGGAGAAGTTCGGCGGGGACTCGCTGGCCGAGATCCGGCGCAACCTGGATTCGTGGTGGACCTCGATCGACGAGGTTCGAAGGTAATGGGACCTCGCGCGATCTTCATCGGGATGCCCGGGGCGGGCAAGTCGACTGTAGGCAGGCGGGTCGCCGCCGCGCTCGGCCTCGAATTTCGCGATTCGGACGAGCTCATCGCCGAGCGCACCGGTCGCTCCGTGCCCTCGATCTTTGAGTCCGAGGGGGAGGCCGCGTTCCGCGAGATCGAGGCCGACGCGATTGAGTGGGCCAGCCACGAGTTCGAGGGCATCCTCGCGCTCGGCGGCGGGGCCGTGCTCCACGAGCGTACGCGCCGCTTGCTGGCCGACCAGCACGTCGTCCTCATCGAGGCCACCGACGAGGAGCTGACCCGGCGGGTGAGCCGTTCGCGGACCGTGCGCCCGCTGCTGCGCAAGGATCCGGCGGGCCAGATCAAGAACCTGCGCCGCCATCGCTCGACTCTCTACCATAGCGTCGCCAATTACGTTGTTTTGTCTGACGCGCGCCCGGTGGCCCGCGTCGTTGATGAGGTGGTGAATTACTTGGAGGCTCCCCACAGGCGCATTGCCGTTGCGGGTCAGGACTACGAGGTGGTGATCGGGCACGCGCTCGCCTCGGACGTGGTCAAGCTTGCGACCACGAAGTCGCGGGCGCTGGTCGTTTACGGCGAGGACGTGTCGCGGTATGCCGAGCCGATCATCACCGAGCTGACGATCTCCGACATCCCGTCCTCGGCTTTCATCATTCCGCGGGGCGAGGAGGCGAAGACGGCCGAGGTCCTCGAGCGCGGCTGGCACGCCGCCGGGGATGCCCACCTTGGGCGCGACGGCGTGGTCATCGCGGTGGGCGGGGGAGCGACCACCGACCTGGGAGGCTTCCTCGCCGCCACGTGGCTGCGGGGCGTGGCCGTCATCCAGGTGCCCACCACGCTGCTGGGCATGGTGGACGCCGCCGTGGGCGGCAAGACGGGTATCAACTCCGCCCACGGCAAGAACCTGGTGGGCGCGTTCCACCCGCCGCTCGGCGTCTTTTGCGATGTTGATACGCTCGCCACGCTCGACGCCGGTGAACTGCGCGCTGGCATGGGTGAGGTGGCCAAGTGTGGCATGATCGCCGACACCGAGATCCTCAGCATTATTGAGGCCGGCGACGCCGAGGCGAAGCTTTTCGAGCTCATCGCCCGCAGTGTCCAGGTCAAGGCCGACATCGTCTCGGACGACCTGCGCGAGTCCGGCCAGCGCGAGTTCCTTAATTACGGCCACACGCTGGCCCACGCGATCGAGGCCTCCTCCGATTACCGGGTGCGTCACGGCGAGGCGGTGGCAATCGGTTGCGTGTTTGCCGCAGCCCTTGCCGAGGCCGCCGGGGTGGGGCCCGCGGGCCTGGCCGAGCATCACCGCAAGATCCTCGCCGCACTCAAGTTGCCCACCACGTACGCGGGCGCGAGCCGCGAGGAGTTGCTCGCGATAATGTCCTCGGACAAGAAGGTGCGCGGCGGCCAGCTCCGCTTCGTCGTCCTGCGCGAACTTGGCGTGCCCGAGATCCTCACCCCCACGCCCGAGCAGCTGGACGTCGCCTTTGCGGAGGTGGGCCTGTGAGTGCGATCTTCCTCATCGGTGCCCCGGGCACGGGCAAGTCCGCCGTCGTGGGCGAGCTCGCCAAGCTCGGCTTCACGGCCGCCGACGTCGACGCCGCGGTCGCGGCCGCGCACGGCTACTCGCTCGAGGACTTCTACGTACTGCTCGCCCCGGAGCAGCGCAAGGTGCTCGTTGCCGAGGCGCTGTCCGACTTCCTTGACGACGTCGACTCCGACCCGGCCGGCCGCTGGGCGCTGGCTATCCCCTCGGACGCGCTGGGGGACTCGCTGGATGACCCCGAGCACGTGCCTGTCCGCGAGCGCCTGCGTGTGGGCACGGTGGTCAAGCTGACGGCCGACCTGTCCACGCTCGTCACTCGCAACGGGCTCATCGGCCAGCGCTCGGCCACTCTGGTCATGCCGCGCAAGGAGTTCCGGCTTATGCTGGGCGCTCGGGACGAGGTCTACGATGCCGTCGCGGACCGCATATATGATACAACACGGCGAGATGTGGCCGAGCTGGCGAAGGAGCTCGTGGGGCTCGTTTAGCAGGGCTTCGTTTAGGTTTACCTACACTAGGGCCGCCTTACCTTCGTTGTTACTGGAGTCGTTCCAGAATACGATAGGGGTATGGCCAAGAAGTTTGTCTCCCAGTATCCGCTCGTGGCAGTTATCGCCGTGGTCGCGGCTGTCGGCGTTGTGCTCACCGCGATGGGCAACGAGCCTGCCGCCAAGGTGATCGCCTCCGCGGTGGCGCTCCTCATCGCCGCTCTGCAGTTCAAGGGCATGATCGACACCCTGAGGGAGCACAGCTTTGGCATCGACATCCTCGCGGTCACGGCGATCGTCTCCACCGTGGCGGTGGGCGAGTACTGGGCCGCGCTCGTCGTGTGCCTCATGCTCACCGGCGGCGAGGCGCTCGAGGACTATGCCGAGGGCCGGGCGAGCGCGGAGCTGACGGCCCTGCTCGAAGGCGCGCCGACCGTGGCCTACCGCAAGGCGGACGGCGGGATCGAACAGATCGACGTCGATGAGGTGGCGGTGGGCGACGAGCTGGTGGTCCGCCCGCACGAGGCGGTGCCGGTGGACGCCGTGCTCCTGTCGGAGTCGGCGCTGCTGGATGAGAGTCAGCTGACGGGCGAGTCCATGCCGGTCAGACGCCGCGCGGGTGACACGCTGCTCGCGGGCTCGATGAACGACGCAGACGCGATCGAGGTCCGGGCCCGAGCTGTCGCGGCCGATTCCCAGTACCAGCGCATCGTCTCGCTCGTTACCGAGGCGCGCGAGTCCAAGGCGCCGTTCGTGCGGCTGGCCGACCGAGTGGCCCTTCCCTTCACCATCATCGCCTTCATCATCGCGGGGGCTGCGTGGGCGGCCACGGGCGACCCGATGCGTTTTGCCCAGGTGCTCGTGGTGGCCACCCCGTGCCCGCTCATCATTGCGGCGCCGGTGGCCTTCATGGCCGGCATGTCACGCGCGGCCCGCGGCGGCATGATCATCAAGAACGCCGGCACGATCGAGCAGATTGCCAAGGTCTCCTCTGTCGCCTTCGACAAGACCGGCACACTGACCAAGGGTGAGCCGGAGATCACGAACGTGGTGAGCGAGGATCCCGAACGCATGCTCCGCCTCGCCGCGAGCGCCGAGTTCTACTCCTCCCACCCGCTCGCGCAGGCGATCGTGGCGGCCGCGGATGACGTGGCCGAGCCCGAGCAGGCGCGCGACGTCCCCGCCCAGGGCGTCATTGCCCAGGTCGAGGGGCGCCAGGTCAAGGTGGGCAAGTACGGTTTCGTCATGGACACCGACGCGTCCGCGCCGGTCGAGGTCCGCCCCGGATTTACGGCGATCTTCGTCTCCGTCGACGGCGGCCTGGCCGGTCACGTCGAGCTGTCCGACCCGATCCGACCCGAGACTCCGGGCGCGCTCGAGGCGATCGGCGCCATGGGCGTGCAGCGCACGGTCATGCTGACCGGGGACGCGGAGGACACAGCCCGGCGCGTAGCGGGCGAGCTCGCCATCGACGACGTACGGGCCGGCCTCCTGCCCGAAGACAAGGTCCGCGCGGTGACCGAAATGGGCCCCAAGCCCGTGCTCATGGTGGGCGACGGCGTCAACGACGCCCCCGTGCTCGCGGCGGCGGACGTGGGCGTGGCGATGGGCGCGCGCGGATCGGCGGCCGCGGTGGAGAGCGCCGACGTCGTCATCATGCTCGACGACCTCTCGCGGCTCGCCCGCCTCCTCCTGGTTGGTAAGCGCACGATGCGGGTGGCCTGGCAGGCCATCGCGATTGGTGTGGCCTTCTCCGTGGTCCTCATGCTTATCGGCGCCACCGGTGTCATGCCCGCCTTCGTGGGCGCCTGGATGCAGGAGCTCGTGGACCTGGCCTGCATCCTGTGGGCACTGCTGGCCGCGCGCCCGTCGCGGGCGGAACGCAAGCTGGACGGGTGCGAGTCGGCGGGCGTCGTCGTCGAGAAAAAACGGGAGGCCGCTCACGGCGCCAGACGGCCCGCCCCGGTAGCATAGCGCGCAATGCCACACGATACGGGTGCGGAAATGCGGGGCATGCACGCTAAACTTGTGTCGAGATACGGCCAAACAAAGATTGGATAAACGTGGCAACGACGAACGACCTCAAGAATGGCATGGTCCTGAAGATCGACAACCAGCTGTGGCAGGTGGTGGAGTTCCAGCACGTCAAGCCGGGCAAGGGCCCCGCCTTCGTGCGCACCAAGCTACGCAACGTCCTGTCGGGTAAGAATGTCGACAAGACGATGAACGCCGGGGTCAAGGTCGAAACGGCCACGGTTGACCGCCGCGACATGCAATACCTGTACAATGACGGCGAAGACTTCATCTTCATGGATCTCGAGACCTACGAGCAGCTGCCCGTGTCGGCGGCCGTGGTGGGGGACGCCAAGAACTACATGCTCGAGAACCAGAACGTCATCATCGCGATGCACGACGGCCAGGTCCTCTTCATCGAGCTGCCCTCCTCGGTGGTCCTCGAGATCACGTTCACCGAGCCGGGCCTGCAGGGCGACCGCTCGAACGCGGGCACCAAGCCGGCCACCCTCGAGACGGGCTACGAGATCCAGGTGCCGCTCTTCATCGAGCAGGGCACCAAGGTCAAGGTTGATACCCGCACCGGCGAGTACCTGAACCGCGCCTAATGGACAACAACTCTCGCCCCAATCCCAAGCGGAAGGGTAGGTCCCTTCAGCGGCAGATGGCACTCGACGTGCTGTTTGAGTCCGATCTTCGCGGCACGGACCTGCGCGCGCTCCTCGAGGAGCGCCGGGTCGTGTCCACCCACATGGTCCCCATCGGGGACTACGGGGTCACGATCGTCTCCACGTACGCCGATAACGCCGCCGACGTCGATTCGATGATCGAGGCGGCATCACCGAAGTGGTCGATCGAGCGCATGTCGATCGTGGATCGCTGTCTGCTCCGCGTGGGGGCCACCGAGCTCATGTTCTTAGGGGTGGACCTGCCCGTGGTGGCCTCCGAGGTCAAGTCTCTGGCCCGGGACATCTCCACGGATCGGGCGGTCCCGTTCCTCATGGGCGTGATCAATAGGATTGGCGAGATCCGCGCCGGTGAAACCGCCGGCTTGAATGACGACATCGAACAGTTGCCGGTCACGGGACATCATCCCGAACCGTAAAGGCGTTAGGACGCCGGTCATGTGGCCGGCGTCCTTTTTTATGAATGGAGGATGCATGAGCACGGCGAGGATCATCTTCGAAGATGGGACGGAGGCGCGCGGACTGGCCTACGGCGCGCGTGGGACGGTGAGCGGGCGCGTGGTCGTCTGTTCCTCGGCCACGGGCTACGAGCAGGCACTGCGTGACAGTGCGGGAGCGATCGTGCTGGTCACCACCCCGCACGTGGGCAACACGGGCCTGACGGGGGAGGGGCCGCTCACGGCGGCCGGACTCATCGCGCGAGATCCCGTCCCGCGCTCGTCGTCCGCCTTCGCGGTGGCCGAGCTGGAGGAGCGGCTGCGCGCGGACGGCGTCGTCGGCATCCGTGAGGTCGACACCCGGGCCATCATGCGCCGCGTCCGCGGCGGCACCACCACGCTCACCATCGTTTCAGAGGAGAACTAATGCCACGTCGCACCGACATCGAATCGATCCTCGTCATCGGCTCGGGCCCGATCGTCATCGGCCAGGCCTGCGAGTTTGACTACTCGGGCACGCAGGCCTGCCGCGTGCTTAAGGACGAGGGCTACCGGGTGGTGCTAGTCAACTCCAACCCGGCCACCATCATGACCGACCCGGACATGGCGGATGCCACCTACGTCGAGCCGATCACGCCCGATGTGGTGGCCCAGATCATCGCCAAGGAACGTCCCGATGCCGTGCTCGCCACCCTCGGCGGGCAGACAGCGCTCAACACCGCGATGGCGCTGGCTGACGACGGCACGTTTGCCAAGTACGGCGTGGAGTTCCTGGGCGCAGACGCGGACGCGATCCGCAAGGGCGAGGACCGCCAGGCCTTCAAGGACGTGGTGGAAGCCTGCGGCGGGGAGAGCGCCCGGTCCTATATCGCCCACACCCTCGAGGAGTGCCACGAGGCGGCCGAGAAGCTGGGCTACCCGCTCGTCGTCCGGCCGTCCTTCACCATGGGCGGGCTCGGGTCTGGCTTGGCCCACAACCAGACCGAGCTCGACCGGATCGTGGGCAGCGGCCTGCGCTATTCAGCCACCGCCGAGGTGCTGCTTGAGGAGTCGATCCTGGGCTGGAAGGAGATCGAGCTCGAGGTTATCCGCGATGCCAACGACGTGGCGATTCTCGTGTGCTCGATCGAGAACTTCGACCCGGTGGGTGTTCACACCGGCGACTCGATCACCATGGCCCCGGCGCTCACGTTGACCGACGCCGAGTACCAGGCGGTGCGCGAACTCGGCATGTCGATCATCCGCGAGGTGGGCCTGGCGGCCGGAGGCTGTAACATCCAGGTGGCGATCGAGCCGGAGACCGGGCGCATGGTGGTCATTGAGATGAATCCGCGCGTCTCGCGCTCCTCGGCGCTGGCCTCCAAGGCAACTGGCGTGCCGATCGCGAAGATCACCACGAAGCTTGCGGTGGGCTATACGCTTGATGAGATCACGAACGACATGACCGGCGAACCGCTCTCGGCTGGCGACCCGGCGGTGGACTACGTGGTGGTCAAGGTGCCGCGCTTCGCATTCGAAAAATTCCCGGCGGCGGACGACACACTGACCACCACGATGAAGTCGGTGGGCGAGGCGATGGCGCTCGGGCGAAACTTCACTGAGGCGCTGCAAAAGGCGATGCGCTCGATCGACAAGAAAGGCGCCGTCTTCCACTGGGAGGGCGAGGTAGACGTGCCCGCGCTCCTTGAGGCGATTAAGCGCCCCACCCAGGACCGCATCATCCAGATCCAACAGGCGCTGCGCGGCGGGGCGAGCGTGGAGAAGATCAACGAGGCCACGGCGATCGACCCGCTCTTCCTCGACCAGATCGTGCTCATCAACGACGTCGCCCGCGAGATCACGCAGGCCGAGGCCCTCACCGCCGATGTCCTGACGAAGGCCAAGCGGCACGGTTTTTCTGACCAGCAGATCGGGGCGATCCGCGGGATCTCAGAGGCGACCGTTCGCGAAGTGCGCTGGGCCTACAACCTTCACCCGGTGTACAAGATGGTGGACACGTGCGCGGGCACGGCCGAGGCGTCGACCCCGTACATGTACTCCACTTACGAGCAGGAGTGCGAGGTCATGCCGCGCGAGAGGCCGGCCGTTATGATCCTGGGCTCGGGGCCGAACCGGATCGGCCAGGGCCTGGAGTTCGACTACTCGTGCGTGCAGGCTACGTTTGCGCTCAAGGATTACGAGACGATCATCGTCAACTGCAACCCGGAGACCGTCTCCACCGACTACGACATCTCCGATCGCCTCTACTTCGAGCCGCTCACCCTGGAGGATGTGCTCGAGGCCTACCACGCAGAGCTCAAGGCAGGCCCCATCGCCGGCGTCATCGTGCAGCTCGGTGGGCAGACCCCGCTGTCGCTGGCGCAGGACCTCAAAGCCGCGGGCCTACCGATCGTCGGCACCACGCCCGACGCGATCGACATGGCCGAGGACCGCAAGCTGTTCGGCACGGTGCTCGAATCGGGTGGCCTGCAGGCACCCGAGTACGGCACGGCGATGTCGGACCAGCAGGCGGTGGAGGTCGCCGAGGCGGTGGGCTTCCCGGTGCTCGTGCGCCCCTCCTACGTGCTGGGCGGGCGCGGCATGCAGATCGTGTACTCACGCGAGGAACTGGACGAATACCTGGCCAGGCACGAGTCGGAGAAGACCGACGCTTCGCGCGCGTCCTCCCCGCTCCTTATCGACCGCTTCCTCGACGACGCCACCGAGATCGACGTCGACGCCCTCTATGACGGCGACGAGCTTTTCCTCGGCGGGATCATGCAGCACATCGAGGAGGCCGGCATCCACTCCGGAGACTCGGCCTGCGTGCTACCCACCCTCACCCTGTCCCAGGCGATGATTGACCGGATCTTCGCGGCCACGGAGGCGATTGCCCGCGGGGTCGGCGTGGTGGGCCTGGTCAACATTCAGTTTGCCATCCAGTCCGGGGTGCTCTACGTCATCGAGGCCAACCCGCGCGCCTCGCGCACGGTTCCCTTCGTCTCGAAGGCCACCGGCGTAGCGCTTGCGCCCGCGGCAACCCGTGTCATGATGGGCGAGAAAATCGCCGACCTCAAGACCGAGGGTGCGCTTCCCGACGTCGACGCCCGCGTTCTCGACCTGGTCAGCCCGATCTCGGTCAAGGAGGCCGTGCTGCCGTTCAAGCGCTTCATGACGAAGGAGGGCACGGTGGTCGACACGGTGCTCGGGCCCGAGATGCGCTCGACGGGCGAGGTCATGGGCATCGCCTCGACCTTCCCGGCGGCCTTCGCCAAGTCCCAGAGCGCGGCCTACGGCGGGCTTCCCACCGAGGGCGGGGTGTTCGTGTCGGTGTCGAACAGGGACAAGGCCACGATGATCTTCCCCGTCCTCCAGTTGGTGGACATGGGCTTTACGATCTACGCCACCAAGGGCACGTCCCACGTTCTCGACCGCTATGGGATCCCCACCAAGCCGGTGGCCAAGCTGTCGGAGGCGGGCGAGGTCAACGTCGTCGACCTCATTACCTCCGGCGCCATCGACATGGTGGTTAACACCCCCAACACGCAGGGGGCGCGTGCGGACGGCTATTCCATCCGTGCGGCGACCACGGCGGCGAACCTGCCGATCATGACCACGATCTCAGAATTCTCCGCGGCCGTGCAGGCGATCAAGAACATGTGCAGCCAGAATCTCGGGATCATGTCCTTGCAGGAGCACCATGCGTCCAAATAGCGGACCCCACACGTGGCCGACATGTCCGATTTCCAACATATGGGCGGATGCGTGACGCGCTGACCTGCGGGAACGCAATTGTTATGAAACAGCTATGAAAAATACTGGAAAATCCGCCCAATTTAGCGCCATGAACGCTATATTGGCGGTAAACCAGCACACAGGGAGGCATCATGGCGTTACCACATCTCACGGCGGAAGAGCGTCAGGCGGCTCTTGAGAAGGCGGCTGTTGCGCGCAAGAGGCGCGCGGAAATCAAGGCGCAGCTCAAGAGCGGTGAGCGGAAGCTGTCCGAGGTACTTGAGCTCGCCAAGGAGGACGCCGTGCTTGCCAAGCTCAAGGTGACGTCCTTGCTGCAGTCGCTTCCTGGGGTGGGCCCGGCTAAGTGTGAGGCCGTGATGGAGGACGCGAAGATTTCGCCGTCACGCCGCCTGGGTGGCCTTGGCAAGCACCAGGCTCACCACCTGGTTGAACTCTTCGGCTAAGCGCCGCATGAAGCGCCCCGGGCTACTTGGGCCGCCGGGGCGCTTTCTGGCACCATAGGTATATGCAGGCATTCGTTCTTACTGGTCCCACCGCTGTTGGAAAAGGCACCGTGATCGCCGAGCTGCGCAAGGAGATGCCGGATCTGTGGTTTTCGATTTCGGCCACCACGCGCGCTCCGCGCCCTGGCGAGGTTGACGGCGTCAACTATTTCTTCGTTACTCACGAGGAGTTTGACCGCCTCGTGGCCGAAGGGCAGATGCTCGAGTGGGCGGTGGTCCACGGGCTGAACAAGTACGGCACACCACGAGGGCCGGTCGATGAGGCACTCGCGCAGGGGCGCACGGTCCTCCTTGAGGTCGATCTGGCGGGCGCCCGGCAGATCCGTGAATCAATGCCGGAGGCCGCCCAGATTTTCCTGGCCCCGCCGTCGTGGGAGGAGCTCGAGGCGCGGCTGCGTGGCCGTGGCACGGAGAGCGCGGAGGAACAGCGTCGTCGGCTCGAGACGGCGAAGGTCGAGCTGGCCGCGGAGGGCGAGTTCGATGAGGTAGTCGTCAACATAACAGTGGCACAGGCCACCGAGGACATACTTAAGATTATGGCGGAAGGCCGCTAGAATATAAGGCCGATGCCTTGTTTCAAGGCGCCAATTCGTGGAGAGGCAAACATGTTCGGAACCACCCCCCATCCCGAGGGCATCACGTCGCCGGCGATTGACGACCTGCTGGAGAAGGTTGATTCGAAGTACACGCTGGTGGTCTACAGCGCCGCGCGTGCTCGCCAGATCAACTCCTACCGTCAGGAGATGAAGTCGGGCGATCAGAACATCACCAACATCGGCCCGCTCGTTCCCGCTCTTCCTGAAGACAAGCCGCTGTCGGTGGCGCTGCAGGAAATCGATCAGGATAAGCTCTCGCTGACCGTTGAGAACTAACGCCTCGGGAGCCTCCCTGCTGGGAGGCTCTTTTGTATCCGCCCCGCGCGTGCTGATCGGGGTGTGCGGCGGCATTGCCGCGTACAAGGTCGCTGTTGTGGTGCGGCGCCTGCGGGAGGCCGGTGTCGACGTCGTCGTTGTGCCCACGCCCGCGTCCCTCGATTTCGTGGGGGTCACCACCTGGGAGGCCCTGTCTGGCAATCCGGTTCATGTCTATACACCCGAGGGTGCGGAGCGCGTGGTGCACGTGGCCACCGGCCAGCAGGCGGACCTGGTGCTCATCGCGCCCGGCACCGCGAACACGATGGCGAAGATCGCGGCCGGCATCGCCGATAATCTGCTCAATGCCTCCGTGCTCGTAGCCACCTGCCCGGTGATGATCGCCCCGGCGATGCACACCGAGATGTGGAACAACGCGGCCACCCAGGCGAACGTTAAGACGCTCGCCGAGCGCGGGGTGGAGTTCATCGGCCCGGCGTCCGGCCGCCTCACCGGCGCTGATTCGGGCGTGGGGCGCATGGTCGAGCCCGAGGAGATTGCGGGCGCCGTCCTCACACGCCTCGGCCTGAACGACTGTCGTGGCGCAGGCGAGCTGGAGGGCACCTCGCTTGTCATTTCCGCTGGCGGGACCCGCGAGCCGATCGATCCGGTGCGCTTCATCGGCAACCACTCCACGGGCCGGATGGGAATCGAGCTGGCGAACCAGGCCGCATGGCGCGGGGCCTCCGTGTCGCTGGTGGCCGCCAACATCGAGTCCGCGATGCTGGCGCAGGTCGATTCGCGCGTCGTCATCGTGCCCGTGAGCAGTGCGCTCGAGCTGTCCGAGGCGATGAAAGCCCGCGCGGATGCCGACGTCCTCATCATGGCCGCAGCCGTGGCTGATTATCGTGTCGCCGAACGTAGCGCGACCAAGATTAAGCACGGGGACTCACTCGAGCTGAGCCTCATTGCTAATCCCGATATTCTTGCGGGCCTTGTCCGCAACCGCCGCCCGAACCAGATCATCGTAGGCTTTGCCGCGGAGACGGGTGACGACACCAACGATTACCTGGAGTTCGGCCGCCAAAAAGCGCGCAAGAAGGGCGCCGACCTCCTTGTCATCAACCGTGTGGGAGAGCGCGCCGGTTTTGGCGACGTCGACACGGCCGTGACTATCGTTGACGCCAGCGGAGCAACCGTTGGCGAAGCTGCCGGCACCAAGCGAGAGGTGGCCGCAGCGATCATGTCCACCATCCCCTCAAGGAAGAATCTGTGACGAAGCTCTTTTCATCTGAATCTGTGACCGAAGGCCACCCGGATAAGGTTTGCGACCGCATCTCTGACACCATCCTCGACGCCCTGCTTGCCAATGATCCCTCGGCGCGCGCGGCCGTGGAGACCGTGGTGACCACGGGACTGGTCGCGGTCGTTGGCGAGGTGACGACCAACGGTTACGTCGACATCCCGGCGCTCGTGCGCAACGCGATCCGCGACATCGGCTACACCTCCTCCGAGATTGGGTTTGACGCCGATTCGTGCGGCGTGCTCGTCTCCATTGACCAGCAGTCGGCGGACATCGCCGGCGGCGTGGATGCCTCGCTCGAGGCGCGCACGGACGCGGGCGCGGACCCGCTCGATCAGCAGGGCGCCGGCGACCAGGGCCTCATGTTCGGCTACGCAACGAATGAGACCGAGTCCTTCATGCCGCTGCCGATCCACCTGTCCCACCGCCTGGCCCAGCGCCTGACGGAGGTGCGCAAGCGCGGCATCGTGCCGGGCCTGCGCCCGGACGGCAAGACCCAGGTGACGGTCGATTACGACGGCGATCGCCCGGTTCGCGTCCGCACGGTGGTCGTCTCCACCCAGCATGATGCGGACGTGAGCCAGGAGTGGCTCTCGCGCGCGATCCAGGAGCACGTGGTGCTACCGGTGCTCGAGGCCGAGGCGGGCGTGGACACCTCCGAGGTGGAGGTGCTGGTTAACCCGTCGGGCCGCTTCGTTATCGGCGGCCCGCAGGGAGACGCGGGCGTGACGGGCCGCAAGATCATCGTTGACACCTATGGCGGCATGGCCCGCCACGGCGGTGGCGCTTTCTCGGGTAAGGACCCGTCGAAGGTGGATCGTTCGGCGGCCTACGCGGCGCGCTGGGTGGCGAAGAACGTGGTGGCGGCCGAGCTTGCCGACCGCTGCGAGGTGCAGATCGCCTACGCGATCGGCCGGGCCCGCCCGGTCTCGGTGCGCATCGATACGTTTGGCACAAACCACGTGGAGGAGAAGGCGATCGAGAAGGCGGTGTCGGCCGTGTTCGACCTGCGCCCGGCCGCGATCATTCGCGACCTCGATCTGCTGCGCCCGATCTATGCCGCCACCTCGGCCTACGGCCACTTCGGGCGAAACAACCCCGATTTCACGTGGGAGCGCACCGATCGTGTCGAGGAGCTGCGAGCAGCGATCTAAATTGTCGGAGGCTCATGATTCAATGAATTCATGACGAACGACGAGCTGTTTGGCCTCCCAGATTTTGGGCATCAGGAAGAGTTGCTCTCCCTGAGCCCTGTGGCACGCCGCGTCGGCGGGGTGGATCGCCCCGTAGCGCGCGTGCTACTCGACATGCCCCAGCCGCACATGGACCACCTCTTCGATTACGAGATCCCGGAGAAGATGGCGGCCGTGGAAGAAGGCGCTCGCGTGGTGGTCAATGTGGGCCAGCGCAAGGTGGACGGGTTCGTTGTCGGGCGTAGCGAGGTGACACAGGTGGCCTCGCTACGCCCGCTTGCCCGTGTGGTTTCCCCGATGCGGGTTCTCACCCCGGAGGTGCTCGAGCTCGCTCGGGCGGTCGCCGCCCGGCAGGCGGCACCGGTGGCGGACTGCCTGCGCCTGGCCATCCCGCAGCGCCACGCCCGTGCCGAACGGGAGTTTTTCGACGACCCGCCGTCGTTCGGGGCACCGAAGGTGCTCGATGACGCGCCGTGGTCGGCCTACATCGGCGGGCCGGAGTTCGCCACCGAGGTGCGAGCCGGATCTCACCCCAGTGCGGCGGTGCAGATGCGGGCCCGGGATCGGGTCCACCACCTTCTGCCGTTCCTCTTGAGCGCCGTGCGGGAGGCGGGAGAGTCGGTGCTCATCGTGGTGCCCACCCCCACGATTGCGCGCCAGCTTGCGGCGGATGTGGAGCGGTTGGTGGGGGAGACGCCCGCGCTCATGCTGTCTCAGGACGAGCACGCCACGCGATACCGCACGTTCCTGGCGGTGCTCACGGGCCGGGCCAGGATCGTGGTGGGCACGCGTGCGGCGGCGTGGGCGCCGCTGGAGAAGCTGGGCATGGTGGTGGTCGTGGACGATCACCACTCGGCGCTACGCGAAAGGCGCAGTCCCTACGTCCATGCCCGCGAGGTGCTGGCCCTTCGCGCCAAGCTCAGCGGTGCGTCCTTCGTGTCCTTCAACTTCGGCCCGTCCCCGGAGCTGGCCGCGATGGTGCAGCGAGGGCAGGTGAGGTGGATAACCCCGGCTCTGAGCGAACACCGGGGCGGGGTGCCGCAGATCATGGCGGCGCAGGATTTCCGCACCGAGGGAATTGACCTGGCCCGGATGCCTTCGTCGGTCTTCGCGGTCACGCGCGAGGGGCTGACGCGTGGGCCGGTGCTCTTCCTCGTGCCGGAGGCAGGTTACGTGCCGGTCACGGCGTGCAACAGGTGCCGGGAGCTTGCCACCTGCCCGGTGTGCGGGGGATGGCTGGCGATCAGTCATCCGGGCGCGCCCCTGCAGTGTTCGCGCTGCTCGCAGGTGGTGCGCCAGTTCCGGTGCGCCTCGTGCGGGGGCGGGCAGGTGCGCGCCGCGCGGATCGGATCGCAGCGCACGGCCCAAGAAGTCGGGCGGGCGTTCCGGGGCACCCCGGTCCACGTGGCGGGGGTTGGCCAGTCGGCCGGGCTTGACGGGTCGGCGCGCATCGTCGTCTCCACTCCCGGCGTGGTGCCGGACGTGGAGGGCGGGTATGCGGCCGCCGTCGTGCTTGACTCGGGCTACCTGTTACGCTCCAACCGCCTGGACGCGGAAGTCCATTTTCTGCGCATAATCGCCCACGCCGCCGCCCACACCCGGGCACGCAGTGAGGGCGGGAAGATGCTCGTGGTGGGGGACGTGCCCACGCCCCTGGTGGGAGCCCTTCACACGTGGGACATGGCGGGCTGGGCCGAGGGCGTGCTCAGTGAGCGCGGGCCGATCGCTCTGCCGCCCACGTCGTGCTGGGTGGAGGTGCGAGGGGATCACGCGGGTCTGCGTGACTTCCTCGGGCTGCTGCGTGCCGTGTCGGCGCAGGCGGAGGGCTCGCCTAGTTCCGGCGCGCCCAGGTCTGGTGGTGCGGACCTACCGGTGGATGCGCTGCTTGGCGGCGGCGCGCACGACGTCGTGCCCGGGATCGCGGTGCTTGGCCCGCAGGTGGCGGGCGATGGCCTGGTGGCCTACCTGCGCTTTCCCGAATCGGAACGCGCGGAGAAGACAGCGGCCGTGTATGCGGCCGTGCGGGAGGCCTCGGCGCGGCGGGTGGCGGGCGTGCGGGTGCGAGTGGACCCCGAACTGTAGGCCGGTGCTGGACAGGCGAGCCGGGGCGAACTGTGGAGGCGACGCCGAACAGGTGGGCCGGGGGCTGGACCGTGAGGGCAGGGCCGAACTGGCAGGGCAGCGCTGAACTGTGAGGGCACGGCCAAAGCCCGTAAGATGGACGGGTGCGTATTATCTTTGCTGGAACCCCCGATACCTCGGTTCCCTCCCTTGAACGGCTGAACGAGGACCATGAGGTCCTCGCCGTGCTCACCCGCGCCCCGGCGCCGGTGGGCCGCAAGCGCGTGCTGACGAAGTCGGCCGTGCATGACCGCGCCGAGGAGCTGGGTCTGTCCGTCCTCACCCCGGCCACGCTCAAGGACGCCCAGGTGCAGGCGCAGATCGCGGAGCTGGACCCACAGGCCGTGGCCGTCGTCGCCTACGGCCTGCTTGTGCCTCAGGAGCTACTGGACGTGCCCGAGCACGGCTGGCTCAACCTTCACTTCTCGCTGCTGCCGCGCTGGCGGGGCGCGGCGCCCGTGCAGTACGCGATCGCGCACGGGGACCGCGTGACGGGGACGGCCGTGTTCCAGATCGAGGCCGGGCTGGATACCGGGCCGGTGTACGACGTGCGCGAGCACGCGATTGCCGATTCGGACACCGCCGAATCGCTGCTGGCCGTGCTCGCCGAATCGGGTGCGCGGCAGCTGTCCGAGGTCTTCACCGCCCTCGACTCCGGCGTCGCGAGTGCCAGCCCGCAGGAGGGCGAGGCGACGCTCGCGCCGCGGCTCACGTCGAAGGATGCCCGGATTGACTGGTCGGCGCCCGCGGAGGCGGTCTCCGCCCGCACCCGCGGATGGTGGCCGGCGCCCGGCGCGTGGTCGGAGATGGCCGGCACGCGCGTCAAGCTCGGCCCGGCGGCGGTGACCGACGTCGAGGGCCTGCGCCCCGGCCAGATCGGTACCGACGGGCTGGTCGGCACGGGTACGACGGCCGTGCGGCTGTCCCGCGTGGGGCCCGCGGGCAAGGCGTGGATGGAGGCCGCAGACTGGATTCGCGGTTTGCACGGGGAGTCGAGTTTTGAGGTGGCACGATGAGTGAACGTCCTGCGGGATGGCGGCCCGGCCGCCGGCAGAGCGACGCGGCCCGCACTGCCGTGTTCGAGGTCCTGATCGACGTGGAGACGAACGGGGCGTATGCCAACATCGCCCTGCCCAAAGCGATTCGGGCCGCGCGGCTGAACAAGCAGGACGCGGCCTTTGCCACCAACCTGTGCTACGGCACGCTACGTCTGCAGGGGCGGTGGGACGCGATTCTCGCCCACTGCATGGACCGCGAGCCCGAACCCGCCGTCAAGGTGTTGGCGCGCATGGGTGTCCACCAGCTCTTCGCCCTGCGCACCCCGCCCCACGCCGCGATTAACGAAACGGTCATGCTGGCCCGCCACCACGTGGGCACGGGCGCATCGGGCTTCGTCAACGCCGTGCTGCGCCGGGCGGGCGAACGCACGCTCAAAGAGTGGCAGGACCAGCTCAAGGCCGACCACGGCAAGGTCTCCTCGGTGGGCTTCCTCGCCGACTGGTTCTCTCACCCGCGATGGATCGTGCGCGCGCTGTCCGATGCGCTTGCGGCTCACGGCCGCCCAAAGCGCGACCTCATCTCGGTGCTCAAGGCTGACAACGAGCCGGCGGGAGTGGCCCTCGTGGCCCGCGACATCTCCATCAACGCCCTGCGCTCGGACATCGGGCGTGGCCACATGAGCTCCCAGCCAGGCCACCTCGTGGACTCGGCGCTCATCCTCGAAGGCGGCGACCCCGGGCGGGTCTTTGCCGTGCGTGACGGGATCGCCGGCGTGCAGGATGAGGGCTCGCAGCTCGTGACCCGCACGTTCGCCGCGGCCCCGGTCGACGGCGAGGACGCCGCGTGGCTCGACATGTGCGCCGGACCGGGCGGGAAGACGGCCACGCTCGTGGCGCTAAACCCGTCCGTTACCGTCTTCGCCAACGAGCTCCACGAGCACCGGCTCGACCTCGTCGCCGAGAACGTAGCCCCCTGGGCCAACCGGGTTCAGCTCCGGCTGGGGGATGGCACCGACATCGGCACCGAGCAGCCTGGCCAGTTTGATCGGGTCCTCATCGACGCCCCCTGCACGGGCATCGGCGCTCTCAGGCGTCGTCCGGAGGCCCGCTGGGCGAAGGAGGCGGGCGACGCGCTTGACCTCGTGCGCCTGCAGCTGTCCCTCCTCGAGTCTGGTTGGGAGGCCGTGCGACCGGGCGGCGTCGTCGGCTACTCCACGTGCTCGCCGTACCTGCCCGAGACCACCGGGGTGGTCGAAACCTTCCTGGCCGGCCGCGACGACGTCGAGGTGCTCGACACCCGCGAGCTCGCCTCTGCTCAGGCGAAGTTCCCGATCGTGGGGGAGGGCCCCTACCTTCAGCTGTGGCCTGACCTGCACGCCTCAGACGCCATGTTTCTTGCACTCTTGCGCAAGCGGGCACACTAGGCGCCGGCTAGAATTGGCCTATGAGAATCTCCCCTTCCATCCTCAATTGCGATTTTTCTGACCTGCGCGGCGAGCTGGCCAAGATCAGCAACGCCGACTGGGCGCACGTGGACATCATGGACAACCACTTCGTGCCGAACTTGACGATGGGCGTGCCAATCGTGGAGTCGATCGTGGGGGTGACGCCGATTCCGGTGGACACCCACCTCATGATCGAAGATCCGGACCGCTGGGCGCCCGCGTTTGCGGAGGCCGGGGCGAAGTCGGTGACCTTCCACGCGGAGGCGGCGGCCGCCCCGCTGCGCCTGGCACGTGAGTTGCGGGCGATGGGCGCGCGCGCGGGCCTAGGCCTTAAGCCCGCCACGCCGATCGAGCCCTACCTTGACATCCTCGATGAGTTCGACATGATCCTCATCATGACTGTCGAACCCGGATTTGGTGGCCAGTCTTTCATCGAGTCGATGATGCCGAAGGTGGCCCGCACCCGCGAGGCGGTCAACAAGTCGGGCCTAGACGTGTGGATTCAGGTGGACGGCGGTATCTCGCGCAAGACGATCGAGATCGCGGCCGAGGCCGGTGCGGACACCTTCGTGGCAGGTTCGGCAGTCTACAAGTCGGAGGACGCCTACGCCGAGGTCGAGGCCCTGCGCGAGTTGGCGATGCGTCACACACATTCGCATTAAAGCGCCTATACTGGGCACATGCACATGCTCCGGGGTCAGTGAAAATCTGAACCGGCGGTGAAAGTCCGCGACCCGGCCAGTTTGGGCCGGTTGATGGGGTGGAATTCCCCAACCGACGGTAATAGTCCGGATGGGAGGAGCAATGAGGCGGCGCATGCCGCCTGCACGCGTACGCGCGTGCGTCCTTCCCGGCGCGTGCATGGGAAGGGACGAATGAAGCGGATGACATGGGCGGCGCCGATCACGGTCGGCGTCGTCGCGTTGCTTGTCTGGATCGCCGTGACCGAAACGGGCGTGGTCGGGCAGTGGATCCTGCCGAGCCCGCGTAAGGTCGGGGCGCGACTCGTCAGTGGGCTCGAGCAGGGCTACCTGGTGGATGCCACGGTCCAGACTCTGTATGAGGCACTGCTTGGGTGCTTTTTCGCGGCGCTGATCGGCATCCCGCTTGGCTTTGCTATCGCCCACTGGCGGACGTTGGCGGCCTCGGTTCAACCCTATTTGGCGGCCTCTCAGGCGATTCCTGCGGTGGCCATCGCTCCCATGCTCGTGATCTGGGTGGGTTACGGAACGGCTCCCATTGTTGTGCTGTGTACGATCATGGTCGTCTTCCCCATCGTCATTAACACCACGGTGGGGGTGCGAAGTATCGATCCGGACATCATCGGGGCCGCGCGCCTCGATGGGGCCGGATCGTTTCGCTTGGTGGGGATGATCCAGCTTCCCCTGGCGGCGCCGAATATCCTGGCTGGTCTGCGCAACGGCTTCACCCTGTCGATCACGGGTGCGGTTGTTGGGGAGATGGTCATCGGCGGGCGCGACGGGCTGGGCATCGTCCTTGTCGGGGCGCAGGCGCTCAACGATATCTCGGGGATGTTCGCCGCGATTGTCATCTTGGCCGCGTGCGCGATCGTGATCTACGTTCTTTTACTCATCGCAGAGTCCAGGGCCAACTGGGCCGTGGAAGGAAGACAAGGTAGAAAATGAAGAAGGTACTTGCGCTGTTTGCACTCCTGGCGCTGACGGCGTGCTCGGGCCAGCCGGTCAACGGCCCCACAGCCGCCACGGCGGACAGCCAGGCCACGCAGGAGCAGGCCGATCCGGCCGCGCTGACGATCGGGCTGACCTACATCCCCGACGTCCAGTTCGCCCCCGTCTACGTGGCGCTCGAGAAGGGCTATTTCGCCGACGAGGGCCTGGATGTCACCATCCGCCATCACGGCGCGCAGGAGTCCCTGCTTGGCGCGTTGCAGTCGGGCGAGGAGGACGTGGTTTTCGCCGGAGGCGACGAGATGATGCAGGCGCGAAGCACCGGGGTCGACGTCGTGAACTGGGCGACCATGTACCAGCGCTACCCGGTGGTCCTCATCGCAAAGACCGATTCGGGGATCACATCGCCCGCGGACCTCGCGGGCAAGTCGGTGGGCCTGCCCGGCCCCTACGGGGAAAACTACTTCGGGCTACTTGCCATGCAGAAGGCGTACGGTCTAGACGACATGCAGGTGGACTATATCGGCTACACGCAGGCGGCGGCACTGAGCTCGGGCCAGGTGGATGCCATCATCGGTTTTACGAATAACGACGCCGTCTCCATGCGTCACGCCGGCATCGACGTGGTCGAGATGCCGCTGGTGGAGGGTGACCTGCCGCTGGTTGGGGTGGGACTCGGGTCGATCAACGTAGAGCCGGAGACGATGGCGAAGGTGCTGGCCGCGATGGAGCGAGCCACTGCGGACGCGGCGGCCGACATCGAGGGCACGCTCGACATCGTCACGGGCTACGTGCCAACGCTGGCGGAGCCGGACCAGCGTGAGCTGGCCGGCAAGGTGCTGGAGGCGACCCTCAAGCTCTACACCGGCGGGGAGTCATTCGGCGCGCAGGACGAGCAGGCGTGGGAGGCGATGTCGGCATTCCTCGAGGACAACGGCCTGCTCGAGCAGCCCGTGCCTGCTACCGAGGCCTACACGCTCGACGTTCTTAAGGCACGGACGAACTGAGCTGACTGGCCTGGGCGCGGCTACAATGGAGGCGTGAAAACGTTTGAAGAGCTCTTTGAGGAACTGTCAACGAAGGCCATCGAGCGCCCTGAGGGCTCGGGGTCGGTGAAGGAACTGGACGCCGGGATTCATTTCATCGGCAAGAAGATCATCGAGGAGGCCGGCGAGGTCTGGATCGCGGCCGAGTACCAGTCGGATGAAGAGCTGGCCGAGGAGGCCTCCCAGCTGCTCTACCATCTCCAGCTCATGCTCATTGCCCGTGGCCTGACCTTGGCCGACGTCTACCGTTACCTCTAGGAGAGTCATGCTTCGCATTGCCGTGCCCAACAAGGGTTCCCTGTCCGAGCCGGCCTCGCGCATGCTTGCCGAGGCCGGCTACCGTCAGCGCCGCGAGTCGCGAGAGCTCGTGCTCGTGGATGAGGACAACGACGTCGAGTTCTTCTACATCCGCCCACGCGACGTGGCGGTGTACGTAGGAGCCGGCACCGTCGACGTCGGCATCACGGGCCGCGACCTGCTGGTCGATTCGCAGGCGAACGCGATCGAGCACCGCGGGCTGGGTTTCGCGCGCGCCACGTTCCGCTTCGCCGCTCCCGGCGGGGAGCACGTAACGATCGCGGATCTGGCCGGCAAGCGAATCGCCACGTCCTACGATTCGCTGGTGAGCAGTTACCTGGCCGATCGCGGCATCGAGGCCTCCGTGGTCCACTTGGACGGCGCGGTGGAGAGCTCGGTACGGCTCGGTATTGCGGACGCGATCGCGGACGTGGTCGAGACCGGCTCCACCCTGCGCGCGGCCGGTATGAGCGTGTTCGGCGATCCGCTGTTGCGCTCGGAGGCGATCCTTATCCGAAACGCCGACCAGGAGGTCGGTCACGACTTGGAGATTCTCGACGGGCGGCTCGAGGGCGTCATCATGGCGCGCAACTACGTCCTCATGGACTACGACATTCAGCGCGACCGCCTCGAGCGCGCCGTCATGCTCACGCCCGGCTACCAGTCGCCGACGGTCTCGCCGCTTCACGACGAGGACTGGGTGGCCGTGCGCGCGATGGTGGAGCGCAAGAAGATGAACGCGGTCATGGACGATCTTCACGACGTCGGGGCGCGCGGTATCCTCGTCACCCCGATTTTGACCTCGCGCATTTAGCGCCAGGTGCCTCGTTCTCACTCCCCGGTAGCTGCGCTGCCGGGGAGTAGTCGTGTAGCGTATTCGCCCGCGGCTGCTGCTGCGAGGAAGGACAGTCGGTCTTCTTCGTACGTGCGGCCCATGGTCCGCAGGGGAGCGGGCGGGGTGCGAAGCGCGGCATCGAGGTGCTCGGCGGGGTAGGGCACGAGCTCGAGGTGATCGCGCTTGAGAGCCGCTACCTGGGACGCAAGTCGGGCGGCGACGTCGTCGGGAAGAGTGACCGTGGGGACGACGACGGCGCAGGGCACGTGCACCACGTTGGTGAGCACGGTCAGCGAGTGGTGGGAGATGCCGATGTGACGCTCGCGCGGGTCGGCCTGGGAGGCGCGCAGGGCGGCGACCGGGCGGCCGCCGAGCACGTGGGCGGCGTTGAGCGCCTCGCCGATCGAGGTGCCGGAGAAACCCCAGCGGGTGTCGGTGCCGAGGTTGCCCGGGCCCTGGGTCACAACGGCGACGTCGGCCTGCCAGACGAGGCGGGCGGCGAGGAGGGCGGTGTGGATGTTGACGGCTTCGAGCTCGCCGCCGTAGGCCTGGCCGGCCGAGATCGTGCCAAGGATGTGGCCGGCCTCGCGCAGGGCATGGGCGGTCTGGGAGAACCAGGCGGGCAGGGCGCCGCCGTCGGTCATGACGTAGGCAATTCGCGCGTCGGGCCGGCCCGCGTGGATGCCGGCAATGATGGCAGGAAGGGCGGAGTGGAGGTCTGCGGCGATGACGGGCATGCCGTCGATTGAGTCGGCCTCGCGAAGTAACGCGTGGTAGGGCGATTCTTGCTCGTCCACGCCCAGCACCATGTACTGCATCGGCGTGTAGCGCGCCTTGACCACGTGGCCGGGCCCCGAGGGTGCCACGGGTAGGCGGCCGGGGACGGCGATAATCATGACGAAGCCGCCGGTGCCAAGCCCGCGGTCGTGGGCGGCGGTGGCCACGAGCACCTCGTCTCCCACCTGCGGATCGCCGACCTGCGGGAGGTAGGCCAAGGCCCGCACAAGCCTGCCGCCGGGTAGCCGTGCGTCAAACTCGGCGGCCTCACCCCACCTCTTGCGCTCTGCCACAATCGTTGCGTGCTGCCAGTTCATGCCTGCCACTTTAGTCGAGTAACCTAGTGGGTATGAAGAATGAGCGGACTGCGACCGAACGGCGATTCTCGCTGCTGGTCGCCCTTCGCCGGAGACAGCCGACGGCGCGCCAACTCCTCTCCAGCCCCGCCTACCGCGATCTCGATGCGGCCCACGCCCAGCGCTACCTGGAGCGCGACTTGCAAGACCTGCGCGCATCCGGGTACCGGATCGACGTCGACGCCGATAACCGCTACATTTTGGTGGATCAGAACATCCTTGTGGACGGCACGGACGTGGAGATGAGCCTGCTGCGCTCGTTGCTCGGTTCGCGGGATGCCTCAGTGATGCTGGCCTCGGCGAAGTCGGCCGTGACCAAGCTGCTGTCCTGGGGAGATACGGACACGGAGGACTTCTGGCTCGCTGCTCGCCTTCCGCATGGCGACTGCGCGTTGACGATCGCGCCGGCGATTCAGCGCCAGTGCCGCATCGCCTTCGAGTACCGTCCCACTTCGAGCCAGGTACCCACCCGCCGCGTGGTGGAGCCAATGCGCCTCGAGATCCACCTCGATGCCTTTTACCTGCGCGGCTACCAGGTCTCCAGCGAGTCGGGTAGCGGCAGCGGGATGCGCCTGTTTAAGCTCGACAGGATCGCCGGCAAGGTTGAGGTGCTGGATGAGCCGATTACCCACGACGCCGTCGACGCTTTCCTCACCACGTTTACGCCTGTCGACGCCGTCGTCCACACCATGCGCGAGCTGCCGCTTGCGTCCCAGGCGGTTCAGGTACGCGAGCTAGACGGCGGTTACGAGCTCACGCTCGAGGGCGTTGATCGCGCCCAGCTGTATGAGGAGCTCTTCTTCTACGGGCTCGACGCGCGGCTGGTCGGCCCGCCTGATCTCACGGCTGACTTCGAAGGCCGCGTGGCCCACCTGGCACGGCTCGGAGGTGGTGATGACTGACCTGTCGCTTTCGCGCAAGCTCGCGATCCTCACCTACCTCAGCCGCGGCCCCAAGACTCTCCAGCAGCTGGCCACGCACTTCCACACCTCGACCGACCGGATGTCGCGTGAGCTGCACGAGCTGTTCGTGTTCGAGATCGAGGACCGGGGCTACTATGAGAACCCGGTCGACATCGACTTTTCCGAGGAAGGCGCCGACGGCGAGGTCCGCCTCATTGACGACACGACCGGCATGGCGCCCTCGCTCTCACTGGCCGAGGTGCTCGTCATCGTGGCCCTCATCGACGACCTGGTGGCCGCCGTCGACGCCGATACCCGGCTCAACCTCCTGCGCCTGCGGGAGCGCATCGCAGTGGCGCTGGGGGAGCGGGGGTATGCCTCGGCGCTGTGGCCAGCCCCGGCGGTCAACGCGCGGAAGGTCACCGACGTGCTGACGGCGGCGATGCGGGAGACGAAGATGGTCCAGCTCGCCTACCTCAAGGCGGGCCCGGACCTGCGCGTGGTGGAGGAAAGCGTGAGGGTTGTCCCCGCCTTGATCTCCACCGGCTCGCGCCCACGGCTCGTAGCCGGCAAGAACGGCGAGCTACGCACGTACCGCCTGGACCGCATCGCGGCGGTGGACGTGCTCGAGGAGTCGTTCAAGATCTCCGAGCGTGAAGCGCTCGTGGCGGCCTTCGACGATGAGGCGGCGTTTACTGGCGAGCAGGTGACGATCCGGTGCACGTCCGCGGGCCGCTGGGTCACCGAAACCCTGCCCGTGGATTCGTTCCACGAGGTCGATGGCGGCCTGGAGATCGTGCTGACGGTTCGCTCGCTCGCCTGGCTTCGCGCCCTGCTCGTGCGGATGGGGGACGCGGTGATCGGCGTCGAACCGGAGCGGGTTGCCCGCGAGATCGCCGCGCAGGCGCGGCGCTACCTGGAGGATGGCTTATGTGGTTCTGGATCCTGCTGATTGGCCTGACCGCCCTGGCGGTCTACCTGGGATATACATTGCGGGATGTGTGGCGTTCGGCCAAGCGGCTCGGCACCCAGTTCGGCGAACTGTCGCGGGTGGCCGACGCCATGACGGCTCCCGAGCGTGAGCGCCCGCCGCTCGGAGACCTGTATGCGGACCCGGAGCGTGTGCGCGAGGCGCGCGAACAGCGCCGTCGGATCCGGGCGGAGCGGACAGAACTGCGGCGTTGTAACCTGGCAGCCGCGCGCGAGCGCTGGGACGAGCTGGACGAAACCTCCTTCGACTCGATCGGGCCCGAGGCCCGGGAGCGCGCCCGCCAGCGGGTCAAGGGGCACGCATGAAGGTGGCACTTGCTCTGAATCCGAGCTCGGGCAAGGGCCGCTCGGAGGGCTACCGGGCGGTTTTGCGTGAGGTGCTGGAGAAGTACCCGGTGGAGATGGTGTGGCTGCCGGCCGGCACGCGCGAGGAGAGTTTCGCCGCGATGCGTGAGGCGATCGACGAGGTGGATGCGCTCATCATCGTCGGTGGGGACGGCTTCATCCACAACGCCGTGAACGCGGTGGGGGATTCGGGCGTGGCGCTGGGGATCGTGGCCGCCGGATCGGGCAATGACATCGCCCGCGAGTTCGGTCTGCCCATCCACTCGGTCCACGACTCGGTCCACCAGATCGCCTCCTGCCTGCTAACGGGCCGGCACCGGGACGTCGACGTCATGGAGATTTCCTGGGAGGGCGGCAGCGAGCGGGCGCTCGCCATCGTCTCGGTGGGCATCGACGCCGACGTCAACGTGCGCACGAACCACATGTCCTGGCCGAAAGGGAACACACGCTATTTGCGTGCCCTGCCCGGCGCGATCGGTAGCTACCGGCCCTTCGGCGTGCGGCTGACCATGGACGGGCACACGTCCGAGGGGCAGATGACGCTGCTGTCGATCGCGAACACGCGCTACTTCGGGGGCGGCTTTTGCATCTCTCCGGGTGCACTGCCTGACGACGGCCTGCTCGACGTCGTCGTCACCCGTGGTTTGCGTGCGCCTGAGATCGCCGGGCTACTCGGTCGGCTCGTGGTCTACCGGCACCTGGCCGATCCGCGCGTCCACCTGTACCGTACCACGGAGGTCCGGGTGGAGCAGGGCCCGGGCGGCACGCTGCCCATGCTCATGGCCGACGGCGAGGAGATCTGCCGGGCGCCCGCCACGATCCGCCTCCTGCCCAAGGCGTTGAGGCTGGTCATATGATCTTAGAGAACTTCGTGGACCGCTACCGGACGCGTGGCATCGTCCTTGACGACTTCCAGTTGGATGCGATCGAGGCGCTCGAGTCCCGGGACGTACTGGTCAGCGCTCCGACGGGCGCGGGCAAGACCGTGGTGGCCGAGTACGCGGTGGAACTCGCGCTGGCCCGCTCGAAGCGCTGCATCTACACCGCGCCGATCAAGGCCCTGTCCAACCAGAAGTACCGCGACCTGGCGGGCGAGATCGGCGAAGACTACGTCGGCCTGCTCACCGGCGATCAGACAATCAACCGCGACGCCCCGATCCTGGTGGTCACCACCGAGGTGCTACGTAACATGCTCTTCCAGCGCGATCAGATCGTGGCCGACATCGGCTACGTGGTGCTGGACGAGGTGCATTATCTCAGCGACGAGTTCCGCGGCCCGGTCTGGGAGGAGATCATCCTCCAGTTGCCCGCCCACGCCCGCCTCGTCTCCCTTTCTGCCACGATTTCGAACGTGGAGGAGTTCGCTAGCTGGCTACGCTCGGTGCGCGGGGTCACGGAGGTGGTGGTCTCCCGGGAGCGCCCGGTGCCGCTCGTGCAGCACGTGGCGATTTCGCGCCGGCTCGAGCCTCTGTTCGCGGGTGGGGAGATCAACCAGCGCCTCGTTCAGGCCGACGCCTCGCTTTCTTCCGGCCGACGACGCCGCCCCACCAACTTCGCCCGCCGTAAGCGGGTGCTGAACCAGCTCCAGGACGCTGACCTACTGCCCGCGATCGAGTTCATCTTCTCTCGCAAGGGTTGCGACCGCGCGGTGGGGGACCTCCTCGATTCGGGGACCACCCTCAATTCGGCTATGCAGCAACGCGAGGTGCGGGCGCGGTTGCGCGAGCTGCGCGCGGACCTCAGCGAGGAAGACCAGCGCGCGGTCCGCTTTGGGTTTTGGGCCAAGGCGATGACGCGGGGCTTTTGCGCTCACCACGCCGGCATGTTCCCGGCCCTCAAGGAGCTGGCGGAGGACCTCATGGAGGATGGCCTGCTCAAGCTCGTCTACGCCACGGGCACGCTCGCTCTCGGCATCGACATGCCGGTGCGCACGGTGGTCCTCGAGGAACTCCAGCGTTGGAACGGTGCCGACTTCGTGCCCCTCACCGCTACCGAATACACCCAGCTCATCGGGCGAGCCGGCCGGCGCGGGAAGGACAAGGTGGGCCACGCCGTCGTCATGCACACCGACGAGCTCGACATCCAGGAGCTCGCCGACCTCGGCTCGGGGCGCGTGGAGCCGCTCCAGTCGGCGTTCTTTCCCTCCTATAACTCGGTGGTCAATCTCCTCGCTTTTCATCCGTACGAGGACGCGCGGGCGATTATGGGCACCTCGTTCGCGCAATACCAGCGCAACGCTGAGCTGGGCGAGGTGCGCGGCCGGATTGCGCGCGTTCGCGCCCGGCTCGAGGAGGTCGAGGCCGAGCTCGCGGGGGAATGCCGGGACGGGAGCCTGCCCGACTACCTGCGCCTGCGGCGCACGGCCAAGCGCGCTAGCAAGGCCGAGCGCAAGCGCGCCAAACGCGAGTACCGCAAGCACATCGCGGATTCGTGGGACGTGGCCGCCACCGGCCGGCTGTACGCCTTCGCGCGCGGCGGGGAGCTGGACTACGGTGTAGTGCTGTCGGTGGGGCCGAAGTTGCGGCTCGTGGACCTCAACGGCGACATGGCGTGGCTGCGTGAGGAGGAGCTGTCCTCCGAGCTGCGCGACCTGGGCACGATTCCCATGCCCTTCGGACTGTCCCCGAGGAAGGTCGAGGTCAGGGCCGATATTGCGGACGCGATGTGGGAGGCCGTTGGGGAGCGGATTGAGCTGGGCACCGACCGGGATCTCACCGGCTCGTGGGACCGCTTCGCCGTCACTTCCTCCGACGAGCTTGACGCCCACCCCGTCCACCACTGCCCGGACCTGACCGAGCACATTCGTACGGGCAGCGAGTTCACCTCGCTGCTGGACAACCTCGAGCAGCTCGAGGCGGACTCGGAGGCCTACGACGATTCGGTGGCCAAGGAGTTCGACGCCACCGCCGGCGTGCTCGCCCGGCTCGGCTACCTCCAGCCCGGGGCCGAGGGGCTCCGCACCGGGATGGTCAAGCTCGCGACCGGCGCTGCCATGCTGCGCGGGATCCACAACGAGGCCGACCTCCTCATTGTCCAGAGCCTTGCCGAGGCCGCTTTCGCCGAGCTCACGCCGGAGGAGTTCGCAGGCGCGTGTTCGGCCTTCCTGTGCGACCGACGGCTCGGGACCGATCGACCCACAGGCGGGGCGCTGCGCGCATCCTGGCAAGCGATCGAGCGTAACGTTGAGTTCCTGCACCGCGTGGAGGAGAGCTTCGGCATCGTCCGCACCCCGGAGCCGTTCTCGGGCGGCATCGACGCCTTCGCCGCGTGGGCCAGCAGGGCCGACCTGGAGTCTGTGCTCGCCATGGGCAACCTGGTGGTGGGGGACTTCATCTCCGCCAACCGGCGCCTCATTGACTTGCTCGGTCAGATCGAGCAGGTCGCGCCCGCGGAGGATCTGCGCGACCTGGCGGGCCAGGCGGTCAGGCTCATACGCCGCTGGCAGTGGCTCTAGCGGAGCTTCGAGCCGGGGCCACCGCCATCGTCGAGCGTAGTGAGCGAGCTCATGGCGGGTGAGCGGGCGATTCGGCAAACCGAGTTGCCGGCCGGCTCGAGCCGCCCTACCCTGTAAGGAGCAGGAAGGTGTCAGTGCAGGCCCTGTTCGATAGAAAACGATCCCCGATCGGTCCGAGGAACAGCGGCCTGCACTTTATTATGTCGTAAGATCTGAACGTGATCGGAATCCTTTTCGCAGTTCTTGGCGGCGTGGCACTGTGGTTTGCCACCTCCTCCGGGCTGTGGATCCTGGGATTCTTCTCGATCTCGCTGCTGTGGCTGGCCGTCCGGGGCAGAGGAGTGGCCGTCGGGTTTGGCCTTGGCTGGTTGTGGGGCATCGCCTTCTTCCTGCCGCTTGTCCGGTGGGCGGCCGTCTCCACTGGGCTTGTTGCGGCGCAGGTTGCGCTCGCCGCGGTCGAGGGCCTGTACCTCGGCGTCGTGGGGGCAATGTGGGCGCTGCTGGCGAAAGAGGAGAGGCTCGCACGACCCTGGTTGCGCGCCCTGGCGGCGGCCGCCGTTTTCCTCGCGGTCGAACAGATCCGGGGAATGTGGCCCTACGGCGGCCTGCCATGGGGAACCCTCGCCTTCACGTTCACGAACTCGCCGCTGGTCAACTACGCCCCCTATGGCTCCACGGCGCTGGTGGGGGCGGTCGCCGTCGTCGTCGGTGTGATTGCTGCGATGTTGCTGCGAATGAGCTACCTCCAGGCCGCGACCTCGGCGGTGGTGGTGCTCGCGCTCGTCATCGCACCGGTGGTCTTCCCGGTGGGGGCGCGCTCGTCGGGGAGCCTCAACGTGGCCGTGGTCCAGGGCAACGTGCCGCCCGCTGGCACGGATAACCGGGCGCTAGTGGTGACCGAGAATCACGTGCGCGCCACGCGCGAGCTGGTCGAATCCGCCGAAACGACGCCCGACCTGATCTTGTGGCCCGAATCTTCTTCCGACCGCGACATCCGTGCCGACGACGCGGCGGGTAGCCTCGTCTTTGACATGGTGGCCGACCTCGGCATCCCGCTCGTCATGGGTACGCAGGAGTATGTGGAGGGCGGGCGCTACAACGACGTTTTGGTCATTTCCCCGGACGGGATCGTGGGCCGCTACTCGAAGCAGCACCCCGTCCCGTTCGGCGAATACATCCCGCACCGCGAGCTTATCCGTAGTTTTACGGACGTCGTGGACCAGGTCGCCACCGACATGCTTGCGGGCACGGGGGAGGCGCGCGTGAATGTGCCCTCGCTTGGCGTGAAGGTGGCGGTGCCGATCTGCTTCGAGGTGGCCTACACGCAGATCGTGGCGGAGGCCGTGCGGGGGAGTCATTTGCTCGTCATTCCTACGAACAACGCCTCCTTCGGCACGAGCGACCTGTCCGCCCAGCAGTTCGCGATGACCACCTTCCGCGCGGTGGAGACCGGGCGCACGGCGATCCAGGTATCGACGTCGGGCATCACGGGCGTGGCGGACCCGCGCGGTGTGGTCTATGAGACGGACCTTTTCACGCGGGACGCGCGGGTGGTCAAGGTGGCGCTGCACGAGCAAACGACGTTCGCTACTCGCACGGCCGAGCAGCGCGCGATCCTCGTCTTCGTGCTCGGCGCGTTGGGCGCTATCCTAGCGATAGGAATGTCGAGGCAAGGACGGTCATGAAGGTAGTCATCTGTATCCCCACCTACAACGAGCGCGAGTCGCTTCCGGGCCTCCTGGATCGCACGCGCGCGGCGGTTCCGGAGGCGGACATCCTCGTCATCGACGACAGCTCGCCGGACGGCACGGGCGCCTACGCCGACGAGCGGGCGAAGGCCGACCCGCAGATCCACGTCATGCATCGCACGGCCAAGGAGGGCCTGGGCAGGGCCTACCTGGCCGGTTTTGAGTGGGCGATCGAGCACGGGTACAGCCACGTGTGCGAGATGGACGCCGACGGCTCACACAGGCCCGAACAGCTACCCGACCTCCTTGCGCGAGCCGACAAACCGGACAAGCCCGAGCTGGTGATCGGCTCGAGGTGGACCGACGGTGGGGAAGTGGTGAACTGGCCCAAGCATCGGGAAGTGCTCTCCCGGGCCGGAAATCTCTACATCAAGATGTGGCTCAACCTGCCGGCAAAGGATGCCACCGCCGGGTTCCGTGTCTATCGCGCCGACGCCCTCAAGCGGCTCGACTTTGCGGCCGTGGAGTCCAGGGGGTACTTCTTCCAGGTGGACATGACATTGAAGATGGCCGACGTCGGCGCGCGCATCGCGGAGGTGCCGATCTCGTTCGTCGAGCGCGAGGCCGGCACGTCGAAGATGAGCGGCAACATCATCCAGGAAGCTTTCCTGCGCGCCACGAAGCTCGGCATGGAGCGACGCGGCGCGCAGCTGAAGGCACTTCGGCGCAGGGTCTAAGCAGACCGAGCGCTAGCGGATTAGTGCAGGCGCTTGTACAGCTTGCCCTGACGAAGAAGCTCCAGGCGCTCGTCGAGCAACACCTGCAGTTCCTCAACCGAGCGGCGCTCGAGGAGCATGTCCCAGTGGGTGCGCTGCGGCTTGGCCGGCTTCTCGTCATCCTCGCCGTCAGCTCCGCCGATGAGCTCGGCGCGCTTGCCACACTTGCATTCCCACACGGCGGGCGCCTCGGCGTCCTCGGCGAAGGTGACGGTGAAAGTATGCCCGTCCTCGCAACGGTAGCTTTCTTCGCGGCGCGCCACGAAGGCGACTCCGGCGTCGGACTCGAGCGAGTGTGCGCCGATCTTCATGCCGCGCAGTGAACGTTCTGCCATGTGTCTCTCCTTCGTTTACGTCTATTCTAATGCCGACGTGCGGCCGCCCATTCCGGGCTGGCGGAAGGGGCGAGATAGCGCGGAAAGCGGCGGTTCGAGATCTGTCGCAAATCCTAGCGCCAATCCGATAATGTACATTATGTCAAAATAGCGGAGAGAAGCTCATAAAGCGTGCGGTTCTGCTTTTCTGATGTTCGCGATCCTACTCGGGGCCACTCTCCCGCGCTGAAGCTCTGGCCAGCCTTGATCGGAACGGCTTTCGCGGAAACTCCCGCTGGCGCACCGACGCCCCTGGTTGAGGTTCTCGCTTCTTAGATCGCGTTACGCTTGGCGGCACGACGTGCGGCGAGCTCGTCAATCGGCTCGTCCTGCGCGCGCTCGGTGGGAAGCTCGGACAGCTCGCCCTCGACTTCGCGCCACACCTTGCCCACGGCGATGCCGAACACGCCCTGGCCGCCCTGGATGAGGTCGATGACCTCGTCGTTCGACGTACACAGGTACACGGACGCACCGTCGCTCATGAGCGTCACAGCCGAAAGATCCTCCACCCCGTACTCGGTGAGCTGGGCAATCGCCACGCGGATCTGCTGGAGGGACACGCCCGTATCGAGCAGGCGCTTAACCACCTTGAGCACCAGGACGTCACGAAAGGCATACAGGCGCTGGGAGCCAGAACCCTTCGCCGACCGGATCGAGGGCGAGACCAGGCCAATGCGATCCCAGTAGTCGAGCTGACGGTAGGTGATGCCCAGCGCGCGGCACACGGCCGGCCCGCGGTAGCCGGTCTCCGTGTCAAGATCCGGCAACTGGCCCCCAAAGAGCATTCCCTGTGCGAGCTGCGGGTGTGCGCCATGTGCGGTTGCGTCACTCACGTCAGCCTCCTTCGAATTGTTACTCCTAGCGTAAACCGGAAGTGGGGCGATCTCAACGAAGCTGGTTGAAACACGCACGGCGTGTCTTTGTGCCGTGTCTCAAGTTCAACTTGAAGGTTTGCTCCCCTACCTCAGCTGGACGTCGATGTTCTCCGTCAACAGCGCCCGGTACAGATTCGTCAGCATCGTGGCCAGTTCCGCCGACTCGTTAACCACCCGCTCCTTGGCCAGCGGCGTGTTGCGCGCCCGCTCGGTTGCAAGATGGCTGGCCACGTTGGCGGCATGGGCGTGGGCGGAATTCTTCACCTGGCGAAGGCTGCGCAGGTCCATCCCAGCCTCCCCCAGCATCTTCGAATACCGCACGATGTCCACGGCGTGCGCTGTGAGCCGGCCGCGGGCGTCGGGAATGATCATGCCGGCATCCACCAGCTGTTCGATTTCGGACAGCGCCGTGCCGGTCAGGGCTGCGAGCTCCTCCTTGCGGATGCGGATGCCCGGTGTGGGGCGCACGTCCGGCTCAGAACTCAGCGCACGCAGCTTGCCCGGGTGCTCCTGGGTGGCCCTCCCGGAGTCGAGTTGGGCGAGCATCTCCTTGATCTGCGGCAACGGCACGTAGCGGTCGCGCTGCTCGACCAGGATGAAGCGCAGGCGCTCCACGTCGGCAAGCGAAAAAATGCGCTGATTGGACTCCGTGCGGTACGGGTCAATCAGCCCCTGCGACTCGAAGTAGCGGATCTTCGAGGCCGCGAGAAACGGGAACTCCTGGCGCAGGTGCGAGGTGACTTCACCGATCTTCAGCGTGGGTTCGTGCGACA
Source organism: Trueperella bernardiae (assembly GCF_001469025.1). GTDB lineage: Bacteria > Actinomycetota > Actinomycetes > Actinomycetales > Actinomycetaceae > Trueperella > Trueperella bernardiae. The sequence continues at coordinate 340,074 of NZ_LNIZ01000001.1, forward strand.
GATCGTGTGGCCAGGAGCTGGGAAGAGACTCCTCCCCCGCGCGCCGTGGCAGGGGGTTCATTCTGCCTGCCGGGACGCGTAGAAGGTCAGCTGGAACTTGCCGATGCGCACCTCGTCGCCGTCGTTCAGCTTGGCCTCCTCCACCTGCTGGAGGTTGACGTACGTACCGTTGAGCGAGCCGATGTCGCGCACGTAGAAATCGCGCCCGTTACGCAGGAAGAAGGCGTGCTTACGCGACACCGTGACGTCATCAAGGAAGATGTCCGACTTCGGGTGACGCCCCACCGTGGTCGAGTCCGCATTGAGCAGGAAGCGGGCCCCGGCGTTTGCGCCGGTTTGCGCGATGAGCAGAGCGGAGGTGGGCGGCAGCGCGTTGATCGTGGCAGAATCCTCCGGGTCGAGCCCCCGCACCACGGGTGCAGCCTCCACGGCGTCGTTGATCGCCGTAAAACGCGACGTCGACGTGGGGTCAATCCCCTGCGGGTTTACCTCGAAATCTGCCATCACTTCCCCTTCCATTATTCACTCAACTTTATCTCACCGGTGCAGGCGTGTCATGGCTGGTCGGCAACTGGGCACTAGCTCACGCCGCCTGCGCGCGTAGCATCCGCAGGTGCTCGTCGCGGCAGTCGAGGATGACCTTGCGCAGCGCCCCGGGCGCCTCCGGGTTGGCCTCCAGCCACGCGCCTGCCGCCACGACGTCCGGGTGCTCCTCCGGGCTCGCCGCCTCGCCCAGGTCACCCATCGGGTAAAGGCCATAGATGATGCGCTCGGCGATCTCCTGCGAGCGCGAGGACCAGATCTCAGTCAGCTGAGCGAAGTAATCCCCGATTGCGACCGCCTTCTCCTCGGCGCGTAACGGCTGGCCCAGGCCGTCAATGAGGGCCTGGACGTGGTCGTTCGACAGCCCGCCGGCCAACACCTTGGCCAGCGTCTCCGCAGCGGCCCCCGGCATCGACGCACACGCACACATATGTTCCACGACGTCAGCCGCCGTGCCAGTGTTCTCAAGCTCGGCATCCAGCTCGTCCCGGCTTGCGTTCCCGGTGGCTGCCCGAGCGGTGAGGTACATCCAGCGCAGGTCCTGATCCGTGGTCTGCTCGAGCAGGCTCACGAGGGCGTCGTCCCGGCTCGGCAGTGACTGCCCGGCTCGCGCCGCGGCGCGGGACCAGATGAGTCGGGTGTCGTCGTCGCCGGAAATATTGGCCACGGCGTCGTCGAAGAAGCGCTCGAGCTCGGCCTCGCGCGCCTCCGCCGTCGTGTAGGAGCGCAGGGCGGCAATAGAGTTGAGCGTGCGCGCGGCGAGCAGGCTCGAGCTGGTGCCCTCGGCCGAGCGGGCGGTGAAGCGGGCGTAATCGGCGGCGGGGAGTAGGCCATCGCGGACCATCTCCCACAGCGCGGAGCTGACCACCGACTGGGCGAGCGGCTCGTCGAGCTCGTGGGCGAGCGCGGAGGCGAGTGAGCGCTCGTCGAAGGAAATCTTGATGTAGGAAAGGGCAGAGTCGTTGGGCAGGATGAGGTCCGCGTCCGGACCGATCTCATCCCAGGCCACGGTCACCTGGTCAGTGAGCTCGACGTCAGTGGCGCCCGTGCGGGCCAGCCGGTCGCCGTCGAGCCTCCAGCCGGACACGCGCAGGTGATGCGGGCGGGTGATCGGCGCGCCGTTAGGATCGGTGCCAACCTGGCGAAGCGTGACGCCGCCGGGCCCACGCTCGATCGTCACCGAGGACACCCTGGCGGTCTCCAGCCACTGCCTCGCCCACGCGCGCACGTCCTTGCCCGACGCCGCCTCGAGCGCCTCGAGCAGGTCGGCGAGGGTGGCGTTAGCAAAAGCCTTGTCCTTGAACAGCTGGGCGGCGCCGGCGAAGAACTCCTTCTCCCCCACCCACGCCACGAGCTGGCGCAGCACGGCCGCGCCCTTGGCGTAGGTGATGCCGTCAAAGGCCTGGTCGGCGGCCTCGAGGTCCACGATATCAGCCACGATCGGGTGCGTGGTCGGGTACTGGTCGTTGCGCAGTGCCCAGGACACGCGCGCCCCGGCGAAATTCTCCCACGCCTCCGTGTACTGGGTGGCCGCCACCATACTCCAGGCACCCATGAACTCGGCGAAGGACTCCTTCAGCCACAGGTCGTCCCACCACACGGGCGTGACCAGGTCTCCAAACCACATGTGGCTCATCTCGTGCAAGATCGTGTTGGCGCGGCCGGCGCGCTGAGATCGGGTGGACTGGCCGCGGTAGATGTAGGCGTCCTCGGAGAAGGTGACGCATCCCGGGTTTTCCATCGCGCCCAGGTTGTATTCGGGCACGAAGACCGAATCGTACTTGCCCCACGGGTAGGGGAAGTTGAAGACCTTCGGCAGCAAGGCCAGGCCCTGCTTGGTCACGGTTGAGATGTCCTCCAGGTCGAAGTGTTCCTTGAGTGAGTCGCGGCAGTAAAAGCCGAGCGTGATCTTCTGCCCATCTACCTCTGCGACGTCAGTGAAGGCGTGGTAGGGGCCACCGATGAACGCCGTGAGGTAGGTCGACATACGCTTTGTGGTGGCAAACTGCGTGCGGCTCGTGGCCTCGCCCCGGCTGTTCGTGCCCGCATCGGCGCTTTTCGTGGCCTCGCCGTTCGAGAGCACCACCCACGTGGCAGGCGCCGTGATCGAAATCGTGAACGTGGCCTTGAGGTCGGGCTGTTCAAAGTTCGGGAAGACGCGGCGAGCGTCAGCGGGCTCGAACTGGGTGTACAGGTAGGTCTGGCCGTCCACCGGGTCACGGAAGCGGTGCAGCCCCTCCCCCGTGGTCGAATACGTGCCGCGGCCTGCAACCTCCACCACGTGCCGTCCCTGCGGAATCTCCACGGACACGCGCGCGCCATCGAACGTAAACGGCACCGCGGCGTCGTCGATACTGACGCTGGAGACCTCGACGCCAATGAAGTCGAGGAAAGTCGAGGCGCTCTCCCCCGCCGTCAGCTCGATGCGGGAGACCACGCCGAACGTGGCGGTGTCGGCGGTTGCCTCGGAGACGTCGAGGTCGATGGTGTAGCCGTCCAAGCTCAACAGCTCGGCGCGGCGGCGGGCTTCTTCACGCTTCAGATTCTCAGTCACTGCTCAATTCTCACCCCTGCACATGGTACTGACAAGTCCGCGCGGCGCGCTGACCGGCTAGTCTAGGGCTATGAACCTTGACTATGTGCTTGTACGCCGTCCCTCTCCCCTCATGGCGCGTGGCCAGCTGACCCACCTTCAGCCCACGGCGATAAGTTACGAACTCGCGCTCAAACAGTGGCAGGACTACTGCGAGGTGCTCTCCCGCTACACCGACGTGGTGGAGGTAGAGCCGACGCCCGAGCTGCCGGACTCAATCTTCGTGGAGGACACCGTCTTCACCTACGGTAACGTGGCCGTACGCACGAACATGCACCCCACGCGCGTCGCCGAACAGGACAGCCTGGTCGCCGTGCTCGAGGGGCGCGGATTCAACGTCGTCGGCCTGCCGGCCGAGGCCCGACTCGAGGGCGGCGACGTGCTGAAGTTCGGCGGCAAGGTGTGGGTGGGCCTGTCCACGCGCACAAACGACGCCGGGCTGGCGGCCCTGCGGGAGATCCTCGTGCCCCAGGGTGTGGAGGTCGTGGGCGTGCCGGTCGAGCACGCGCTGCACCTGAAGTCGTGCCTGACCGCGCTGCCGGACGGCACCTTCATCTCTCACAAGGGCTACGCGCCGCCCGCCGAGTACTTCCCCGGGCTGCGCTACGTTCCCGAGTTCCTCGGCACGCAGGTGGTGCTGCTCGGCGGGGACAGCCTGCTGATCTCAGCCTCCGCACCAAAGACCGCCGACTACCTGCGCGGGCTCGGCTACGACGTGGTTGAGTGCGAACTGACCGAGATTGAGAAGATGGAAGGATCGTGCACCTGCCTGTCCGTGCGAATCCGGCAGTAGTCAGGCACTGTGGTGAGCCGCACCACCTCGGCCCAGATTTGGTAAAATGGCTGAGCTTTCGGCTAAGATCTATACGTCCAACGCGACACGGGCTATAGCGCAGTTTGGTAGCGCACTTGACTGGGGGTCAAGGGGTCGTGGGTTCAAATCCCGCTAGCCCGACCAGTAGCCCCGGCGCACAGCGCCGGGGCTTTTGTTTTCCCAGGGGGCGGGGCCGAAACCCGATATTTGCGGCACAATTTCGACTTCATTTGCACATATATTCAGACCTGGCTCAGATCGTCCCGCAGATTCTGGCCTACCATGACGTATGTGTGAACAACAGTTAGGTGGCAGCTCGCCGTCGCGAGCTGCCACCTACACGATCCAGTGAATGAAAATTCGGCGTGGCCATCTGGCCTGTCGGCGACTTGGCCTAGTCACCCATCGCCGTGCCGACCTCCCGGGCCGCTTCGATCCACTCGTGATCAGCGGGGACGTACTTGACCTTGCCGGCCACCGACTCGAGGTCCACCAACTCGGTGCCGTGCCCACGGTCGGCCACCATCACGTTAAAGTGACCCTCGGCGACCGCAGCCGCGCCCGCCACACCGAGGCGGGTGCCGAGCAGGCGATCCGCTCCGTTCGGGGTGCCACCGCGCTGGACGTGGCCGAGGATCGTCACACGCGCCTCCAGGCCCGTCAGCGCCTCGAGCTCCTGGGCGAGTGCGAGTGAGGTGCCTCGGTGCGAGCTCTCGATCGCCTTCACCGACTGCTTCGCGATCGCCTTCGCCTCCGGCGTGGAAGCATCCTTGACGAGGGCACGCGCGTACTCGAGCTGCTTGGCCTCCTCGATCGGCATGGCGCCCTCAGCGACGGCGACCACCGAGAAGCTCAGACCGTTCGCCCGGCGTCGTTCGATCTTCGCGGCGATCGCCTCCACCGAGTACGGGATTTCTGGAATAAGGATGACGTCGGCGCCGCCGGCGATACCCGCGCCGAGCGCGAGCCAGCCCGCGCGGTGGCCCATGAGTTCCACCACGATGATGCGGTGATGCGAGTGAGCCGTGGAATGTAGGCGGTCAATCGCCTCGGTGGCGATCTCGAGCGCCGTGGAGAAGCCGAAGGAAGAATCCGTGTAAAGGATGTCGTTGTCGATCGTCTTCGGCAGGTGAATGACGTTGAGCCCGGCCTCGGCAAGCCGGTGAGCGTTCTTCGCCGTTCCACCGCCGCCGAGGCAGACGAGCGCGTCGAGCCCGGCGGCGTCGTAGTTGTTCACGATGGTAGGGATCATGTCCTTGCGCTCGCCGTCGACCATCATGCGGTGGACCTTGTCACGCGAGGTGCCAAGGATCGTGCCGCCCGTGGTGAGGATGCCCGAGAGCTCCTTGGCCTCAAGCTCCACGTAGCGGTTCTCCGCGAGCCCGCGCATGCCATCGCGGAAACCGACGAGATCCCAGCCGTAGTTGCTGATCGCGGCCTTGCCAAAGCCTCGGATCGCCGCGTTCAAACCGGGCGCGTCGCCGCCCGCGGTCAAGATTCCAATTCTCTTAGTCATACCTCAATTATGGCCCATGGCCGCACAACATGTGGGCGATCAGTCCGCGTGAGCGGGCGCCCACACCCGCGCCAGGCTACTTCCGCTGGCGCCGCTCGCGCACCCGCACCGAAATCTCCACGGGCGAACCGAGGAAATCGAAGGTCTCGCGCAGGCGGCGTTCGATGAAGCGCCGGTAGCCATGGTCGAGGAATCCCGTGGTGAAGAGCACGAAGCGTGGCGGCTGGGCCGCCACCTGGGTGGCGAACAGGATGCGCGGTTGGCGTCCGCCCCGGACGGGGTGCGGGTTCGCGGCCACCAGCTCCCCGAGCGTCGAATTAAGCTTGGAGGTGGTAACGCGCTTGTCCCACGAATCGAGCGCCTTCACCATCGCGCGTGTCAGCCGGTTCGTATGCCAGCCCGTCTTGGCGGAGATGTTGATGCGCTCCACCCACGGCATCTGCACAAGCTCGCGCTCGATGTCGCGGTCAAGATGGGCCCGCCGGTCGTCGTCCACCAGGTCCCACTTGTTGCACACGAGCACCATGGCGCGCCCGGCGTCGATCACCTGCTGCATGATGCGCACATCCTGCTCGGTCAGCTCCTGCGAGGCGTCGATAAGCATGAGCGCGAGTTCGGCCTTGTCGATCGCGCGCTGCGTGCGGAGCGAAGCGTAGTAGTCGGCCCCGGACTGCATGTGCACACGACGCCGAATGCCCGCGGTGTCCACGAAGGTCCAGGTACGTCCGTCGAGCTCCACGATCTCGTCCACAGGGTCGCGCGTGGTGCCCGCCAGGTCGTCGACCACCACGCGGTTCTCCCCCGCCAGCTGGTTGAGCAGGGAGGACTTGCCGACGTTCGGCTTGCCCACCAGTGCCACGCGGCGCGGCCCCTTGCCCGGCCGCTCCCGGCGCACGCCCGACACCTTCGGCAGGACACGCATCGCCTCGTCCAGCAGCTCCCCCGATCCGCGCCCGTGCAGGGCCGAGACCGGGAACGGCTCCCCCAGCCCGAGCGACCACAGGTAGGCCACGTCCGCCTCTTGCGCGGGCGAATCGACCTTGTTTGCGGCGAGCACGGTGGGCTTGCCGGAGCGGCGGATGAGTTCGACGATCCGCTCGTCGTCGTCGGTCACTCCCACGTTCGCGTCGACGACCAGCATGACGGCATCGGCCTCCCGGATCGCGATCTCGGACTGGTCGGCCACCGAGCGGTCGATGCCGGTCACGTCGATCTCCCACCCGCCGGTGTCGACCACCGTAAAGGCGCGCCCGTTCCATTCGGCGTCGTAGTACACCCGGTCGCGCGTCACCCCGGGGGTGTCTTGCACGACAGCGACCCTGCGGCCCACCACACGGTTGACCAGGGTTGACTTGCCCACGTTCGGTCGGCCGACGATGGCGAGCACCGGGTTCGTCGGCGCGGGCTCGGCTGGCGCCAGCTGCGGGTCGAGGTCGAGCAGCGTGGCGTCGTCTTCCTCGAGTTGGTAGTCTTCTAGGGTGGAGCGCATGAGCTCGTAGTGGACGTCCTCAGTCACGGTAACCCTCCGGGATCAGTGCGATGACGGCGGCCACGACCTCGTCAATGCCCAGGGCTGACGAATCGATGGTGGTCACCCCGTCCTCGGCCACGGTGAAGTTGATGACCGTGGAGTCGTCGCGGTCGCGGCGCAACACCTCGTCACGCGTGGCGGCGATGGCGGCCTGGTCCGCGGCCCCAAGGTTTTCCTTGGCACGACGAGCGAGGCGCGCCTCCTCCGACGCCGTCAGCAACACCCGCACGGGTGCGTCCGCGGCCACGACGGTGGTGATGTCGCGCCCCTCGGCCACGATCCCCCGGCCCTGCGAATGGCCGGACGCCGTGGTCTCCTCGGCGATGATCGCCTGCTGCATGCGCACCATCTCGGCTCGTACGCCGAGGTTGACCGCCAGCTTCGAGACCACCTTCGCCACCTCCGAGGTGCGGATAGCGGCTGTGATGTCATGATCGGCACACATGAAGCGCTGGTTGTCTGGGGCCAGGTCAATCGACAGCGGCATAGACTGGGTGGCGGCGAGCACGGAGTCGGCGTCGTCGAGGTCGATCCCCTCGTGCATGGCCCACCATGTGGCCGCGCGGTACATCGCGCCCGTGTTGAGGTAGGACAGCCCGAGTTCGCGGGCCACGCGCTTGGCCACCGTGGACTTGCCCGAGCCCGATGGCCCGTCGATGGCGATTACCAACGGCTTGGGGCTTTCACTTCTCACCACTTGCCATCCCTTCTGTTCCAGGCCGCGCTCCAGGGGTAGACCCTGATGCGGGTTGACCTTGACGATGACCCGGCCCACCTGTTGGCGTGCCGAGTGCTCCATCTCCAGGTCCTCAATGTTAATTCCGAGTTCGCCGATCTCCGCAAACAGCCGTCCGAGCATGCCCGGCTGATCCGGGATGAGGACGATGACCTCGGCGTAGGACGTGCGTGCCCCGCCGTGCTTGCCTGGGATACGGGCGACGCCCTTGTTGCCGTCAGCGATCACGGAGGAGATGCGGTCCAGCCCCGATTCGCGGTCGAGTGTGACAACCAGCGCGCCCAGCCGGGCCGAAATGCCGCGCAACACATTGGCGATCTCGGTGCGGTTGCCGTTGATGATCGAGGTCCACAACAGCGGGTCCGATTCGGCGATGCGTGTGACGTCACGCAGGCCCTGCCCGGCCAAATCGAGGGCTTCGGCGGGCGCGTCGCGCAGGGCCGCGGCCACGAGCGAACTCATGAGCTGGGGCATGTGGGACACGAGCGCAACCGCGTGGTCGTGTTCGGCGGCGCTGAGCATCGACACGGAAGCGCCCATGTCCACCGCGAGCGTGCGGATGGTGCCCACCGCCGCCTGCGACGTGCGCTCGTTCGGGGTGAGCACCCACGGGCGGCCTACAAACAGGTCGGCGTCCGCGGCGATCGCCCCCGAGCGCTCCTTGCCCGCCATCGGGTGCGAGCCCACCCAGCGCTCAAATCCGGGGTGCCGCTCCAGCGCCGCGGCGATCTTGTCCTTCACCGACGCCACGTCCGTCACCACCGCGTCCGGGAAGCGTTCCAGCGCGCTCGCCACGGCCCCGGCTGTCACGTCCGGCGGAATGGCGACGACGACGATCGACGGCGCGGACACCGGCTCCAGTGTGCCGGCCCCCAGGTCGCGCGCGAGGGCGGCGGCCACCGGCGAGGCGTCCTCGATGTGAACCTCCACCCCGGCCCGCCGCAGGCGTAGCGCGATCGACGTGCCGAGCAGGCCGGTGCCGATCACCAGCACCGGCGAGGCAGTCAGGACCGTGTCGTTCACAGATCCACCATGCTCATGAGCGCGCCGAGCTCGGTGCCGGCCACCTGGCGCACCTGGCCCGGCTTGAGACGCCCGATGGTGATGTTGGCGAACTGCGTGCGCACCAGGTCAATCACCGGGAAGCCCACCTCGTCCATGATCCGGCGCACGATGTGGTTGCGCCCCGAGTGCAGGGTCAGCTCCACGATCGAGTGCTTCTTGCCCGCCTCCCGCAACACAAAACGGTCAACCTTGACCGGGCCGTCGTCCAGGGTGATCCCCTTCTCCAGCACCTTGGTCAGGCCGCGCGGCACCGTGCCCTCCACGCGGGCCACGTACGTCTTCGGCACCTCGTAGGAGGGATGGGTGAGGCGGTGGGCGAGCTCGCCGTCGTTGGTCAAAAGAATGATGCCCTCCGTGTCGGCGTCGAGGCGCCCCACGTGGTAGAGCCGCTCGGTGCGGTCTTCAATGTAGTCCGCAAGCGTGGACCGGCCCTGGTCGTCGCTCATTGTGGATACGACGCCGCGCTCCTTGTAGCACACGAGCGTCACCTTTGTCTCGTCCAGCTGCACACGGTTGCCGTCCACGTGAATGATCGCATCGGGGCGCACGCGGATGCCGAGCTGCTGGACGACGTAACCGTTAACCGTCACCCTGCCCTGGGTGATGAGCTCTTCGCAGGCGCGGCGCGACCCGATGCCGGCGTGTGCAAGCACCTTTTGCAGGCGCTCACCGCTGGAGTCGTGCAGGTCCTGTGTGCGCGTCATCGTAGCTCCTTTTCGACCTCGTCGAGGTCGGCGTCATCGGGAAGGTAGGGTGCCAAGGGGGCGAGGTCGTCGAGCGAGTTCATGCCCATCTTCTCAAGAAAAAGCGCGGTGGTAGAATACAGGCTCGCGCCCGTTGCCGCCGTGGTTCCCACCTGCTCGACCAGCCCCCTGGTGACCAAAGTTCGAACAACAGAGTCTACCTCAACACCACGGATTGAAGCGATTTGTGCCCGCGTACACGGCTGGCGGTAGGCGATGACGGCCAGCGTCTCAAGTGCCTGGGCCGACAATCGGGAGGACTGGCCCGAGGTGACGAAACCGGCCACGATCTCGCTGTAGCGCGGGTGGGAGTAGAAGCGCCACCCGCCACCCGCCTCGCGCAGCTCGAATCCGCGCTGGTCATCGGCGTATTGGCGGACCATGGCGTGCAGGAGGGCCTCGGTCTCAGCCTCGGGCAGGTCGATCGCGGCGGCCAGGTTCGCCACCGGCACCGGCTCGGGCGCCACCATCAAAATCGCCTCGAGGGCCCCGCGCTGAAGGTCACTCATCGCTTTCCTCACTCTCCTTCTTCCACGACGCCGTTGACCCGCTTACGTCCGCAGCCGGGCCGGGCGTCGTCGTTCCCGCCTGCACCGGCGTGGCCGTACGCGTGACGAAGAGCGTGGCCAACGGGCCGTCCTGCTCGACGTCGACCTCCCCGCCGCGCAGCATCTCAAGCACCGCGAGGAAGCGTGAGACGACGGTTGCCACCGAATGCGCCTGCCGGCACAGCTCGGTAAACGACACCCGGTCCCCCACAACCAGGGTCTGGCGCAGGTAGTCCACCTGGGTCTCCACCGGAACGAGCGGGTCGTGCAGGTGGTCGAACGTGACCTCGTCGGGCGTGCGCGTGAAGACCCGCGCCGCGAGCAACGCCAGGTCCTCCACCCCGATCCGCAACTCGACCTCGGGCAGAAGACTGCGCAAGCCCTCCTCCATCGGCACGTCGCGCCCGTGGGCAAGCGACTGTACGGCGAGGGTGGCGGCCATGTGCGCGGCCACGTCCTTGTACGCCTTGTATTGGAGGAGCTTGGCAAAGAGCAGGTCCCGGGCGCTGAGAATCTCCAGGTCCTCATCCTCCTCGACCTCCTCCTGCGGCAGCAACCGCGCCGCTTTCATGTCCAGCAAAGTGGCCGCGACCACCACGAACTGGGACATCTGCGACAGGTCGGCATCCTGGGCGCGCACGAACGCCAAGAACTCGTCCGTGACCTCGGCAAGCGCCACCTCGGTCACGTCGAGCTTCTTACGCGAAATCAGCGACAGGAGGACCTCAAAGGGCCCCGAAAAGATGTCGAGATCGACTGCGAATCCATCGGAGCTGAAGAGATCCTCGCCCGCGCTCACTAGGGGGCGCCGCCGCGGGAAATCAGTTCGCGGGCAAGGCGGCGGTATGCCTGGGCGCCCTTCGACTTCGGGTCGTAGCTGGTGATCGGCTCGGCCGCCACCGTGGCATCGGGGAAGCGGACCGTGCGCGGGATCTGGGTCTCGAACACCCGGTCCCCGAACTGCTGGCGGATCGTGGAGATAACCTCGCGGGCGTGCAGCGTGCGGGTGTCGACCATGGTGAGCAGCACGCCGTCGATCGACAGCTGCGGGTTGAGCCGGTCTTGCACGCGCTCGATCTGGTCGATAAGAAGCGCCACGCCGCGCATGGCGAAGAACTCCGCCTCCAGCGGGATCATCACGCCGTGAGCGGCCGTCAGCGCGTTGATAGTGAGCAGGCCGAGGGAAGGCTGGCAGTCGACAATAATAATGTCGTAGTCATTGACCACCGGGCGCAACACGCGAAGGAGCGACTGCTCGCGCGCCACCTCGTTAATGAGCTGAATCTCAGCCGCCGACAGCTCGATGTTCGAAGGCACGATGTCGAGGTTTTCGGTAGAGGTGTGGTGAATAATCCGCGTGATATCAGGCTTGGCGGAGAGCATCTCGTCGTACAAGGTCCGCTCCAGGCTCATCGCGTTGATGCCCACGCCCGCCGATGCCGCCCCCTGCGGGTCGAAGTCCACGATCAGCACCTTGCGCCCATATTCGGCCAGTGCCGCGGCGAGGTTGATCGAGGTGGTCGTCTTGCCCACGCCGCCCTTCTGGTTGCACATGGCGATAATTCGGGCAGGGCCGTGGGAATCCAGATCGCCGGGTAGCGGGAAGTCGCGGTCCGGATCTAGTTCGTCGAGGAGATCAGTCTGTACAGGAGTCACGGCACTAATCTACCTGATGTCGGTAACTTCTTAAGCCTGCAAGGCGCGAGGGTGGGAACTGGCATACGTCTCACGCATGGTCTGCGTGGTGACCTTCGTGTAGATCTGCGTGGTGGTCACCGACGAATGCCCCAGCATCTCCTGTACGATCCGCACGTCCGCCCCGCCCTGGAGCAGGTGCGTGGCAAACGAGTGGCGGAAGGTGTGCGGGGAGACACCCTCGATCCCTGCGCGCTCGGCTATCGCTTGGATCGCCGTCCAGGACAGCTGCCGGGTCAGCGGCTTTCCGCGGGTGTTGAGGAATAACGACGCCGTCCCACTCCCCTTCGCGGCCAGCGCGGGCCTGCCCCGCACCAGGTAGGCCTGAAGTGCATCGATCGCGTACTGGCCGAGCGGGAGGATGCGCTCCTTTCGGCCCTTGCCGAACAGGCGTATTGTGGCCGAATCGAGGTCGATGTCGTCGGCGGTGAGCCCCACCGCCTCCGTGATGCGCGCGCCCGTGCCGTAGAGGATTTCGACCAGGGCGCGATCGCGCAGGGCGAGCGGACCGTCCCCAAACGACGCGGCCTCGATGAGGGCGCCCATCTGCTCGACCGTGATCGCCTTGGGCAGGCGTTGACCGATCTTCGGCGGGCGCAGATCGACGGTGGGGTCGGTGGACGTGCGGTCCTCGAGGTAAAGAAAGTGGTGTAGGCGCCGGATCGCCGTCACCATGCGGGCTACCGAGGAGGTGGCGAAGACCGTGCCCGCTGCGCCGCCGCGCAGGTAGTCGACGAAGCTGGCCGCGTCGTCGTCGGACACGCCGGCAAAGCTAGTGACGCCGCGCGAGCGGAGGTGGTCCACGTAGTGCGCGATATCTCGCCGATAGGCTGCCAGGGTGTTTGCCGAGAGCGAGCGCTCCACGCCTAAATGGGCGAGGAATTGGGCGATATCGCGCGCAAAAGGGTCGTCATGCACTTTAGCGCGTTTGTCCACGTCTTACGCTCCCTTTGTGAGATGACCGCGTAGACTTTACTATAACCGCTCATCCGTACCCTAAACGAAGGAGTTTTTCATGACGTTCGAATGGAGCGACCTCGATCAGAAGGCCGTTGATACCGGCCGCGTGCTGGCTGCCGACGCCGTCCAGAATGTTGGCAACGGCCACCCGGGTACGGCCATGTCGCTGGCGCCCGCGGCCTACCTGCTCTTCCAGAAGGTCATGAAGAATGACCCGGCAGATGATTCCTGGCTCGGCCGCGATCGTTTCGTCCTGTCCGCCGGCCACTCCTCGCTCACCCAGTACGTACAGCTCTTCCTGGCCGGTTACGGACTGGAGATGGAGGACCTCGAGGCACTGCGCACCGAAGGCTCCCTCACCCCCGGTCACCCCGAATACGGCCACACCAAGGGCGTGGAGATCACCACTGGCCCGCTTGGCCAGGGTCTGGCCTCCGCGGTCGGCATGGCGATGGCCTCCCGCCGCGCGCACGGCCTGTTTGACCCGAAATCGCCGGCCGGAGAATCGGTGTTCGACCACTTCGTTTACGTCATTGCCGGCGATGGCTGCCTGCAGGAGGGCGTGACCTCCGAGGCGTCGTCTGTTGCGGGCACCCAGAACCTGGGCAACCTTATCGTCATTTATGATGACAACCGCATCTCGATTGAGGACGACACGTCGATCGCTTTTTCGGAGGACGTGCTCGGGCGCTACGAGGCCTACGGCTGGCACACCCAGCACGTGAGCTGGCTGGGTGAGGGCGAGTACCGCGAGGACGTGGAAGCGCTCTACGTGGCGATCGAAGAGGCCAAGAAGGTCACCGACAAGCCCTCGATCATCAAGCTGTCCACCATCATTGCCTGGCCTGCCCCCACCAAGCAGGGCACCGGCGCCTCGCACGGCTCGGCCCTTGGTGAAGAGGAGATCCGCCAGACCAAGGAGATCCTGGGCCTTGACCCGGATAAGACCTTCTTCATCGATCCCGAGGTGCTCGAGCACACCCGCGCCCAGGCCAAGGCCAGAGCTGCGGAGGCTCGCGCCGCGTGGGAGCCGAAGTTCGAGCAGTGGGCCAAGGACAACCCGGAGGGCAAGAAGCTGCTTGACCGCGTGCTCGCCCGCGAACTACCCAAGGGCTACGCGGACGCCTTCCCCACCTTCGAGGCGGGCAAGGCCGTGGCCACCCGTGCGGCCTCCGGCGTGGTGCTCAACGCGATCAAGGACACGCTACCCGAACTGTGGGGCGGCTCCGCTGATCTTGCGGGGTCGAACAACACGATCATGAAGGGCGAGCCGTCCTTCTTCCCCGAGGAGCGCTCCTCGGCGATGTTCCCGGGCAACAAGTACGGGCGTAACCTGCACTTCGGCATCCGCGAGCACGGCATGGGCTCGATCGTCAACGGCATCGCGCTCGATGGCCTGACCCGCCCGTACGGCGCCACCTTCTTCGTATTCGCCGATTACATGCGCCCGGCCGTACGTCTGGCCGCGCTCATGAAGACCCCCTCGACGTTCGTCTGGACCCACGACTCGGTGGGTGTGGGCGAGGACGGCCCCACCCACCAGCCGATCGAGCACCTGTGGGCCTACCGTGCAATCCCGGGCCTCGACATCGTGCGCCCGGCGGACGCGAACGAGACGTCCTACGCCTGGCGTGGAATCCTCGAGCGCTCCGACCGCCCGGCGGGCCTCATCCTCTCCCGCCAGAACCTGCCGGTTCCCGCGCGCGGCGAGGGCGAACTGGCCTCGGCCGAGGGCGTGCTCAAGGGCGGTTACGTGCTGGCGGATGCCGAGAAGGTCGACGTCGTTATCATCGCCACCGGCTCGGAGGTCTCCGTGGCTCTCGAGGCTCGCGAGGAGCTGGCCAAGGAGGGCATCGGAGCGCGCGTCGTCTCGATGCCGTGTCTGGAGTGGTTCGCCGAGCAGCCGGAGGACTACCGCGAGTCGGTCCTGCCCTCGGACGTTAAGGCGCGTGTGTCTGTCGAGGCGGGTTCCACGCTCGGCTGGCGCGCTTACGTGGGTGACGCTGGCCGCATGGTCGGCATCGACCACTTCGGCGAGTCCGCTTCGGGTGACCTGCTGATGAAGAAGTACGGCATGACCGCGGAGAACGTGGTCAAGGCCGCCAAAGAATCCATCGCCGCTGCCAAGTAGGAGGCAACGTGTCTAATCTTGCAAAGCTGTCCGAGCTGGGCGTGTCCATCTGGCTCGACGACCTGTCCCGCTCCAGGCTCGATTCGGGCAACCTCGAGGACCTCATCCGCAACTACAACGTTGTGGGCGTGACCACCAACCCGTCCATCTTCCAGGCGGCGATCTCCGGGTCGGACGCCTACCGGGAGGACGTGGCGCGGCTCGCGGAGGCGGGTAAGACCGCCGAGGAGATCATCACCGAGCTCACCACCGACGACGTGCGGCGGGCGTGCGACCTGTTCGCCCCCACGTTCGAGGCGAGCAGGGGCTATGACGGGCGCGTCTCGATCGAGGTCGACCCCCGCCTGGCCCACAACCCCAACCCCACGTTCGCCCAGGCCAAGGAGTTGTGGGCGAAGGTTGACCGCCCGAACGTCATGATTAAGATCCCGGCAACGAAGGCGGGCCTGCCCGCGATTCGCGACGCGATCGCCGAGGGGCTGTCGGTCAATGTCACGCTCATCTTCTCAGTCGAGCGCTACGAGGAGGTCATCGACGCGTACTTGAGCGGTCTCGAGGCAGCCCGCGCCGCGGGCAAGGACCTGTCGACCATCCATTCCGTCGCCTCCTTCTTCGTCTCCCGCGTGGATACGGAAATCGATGCGCGCCTGGAGAAAATCGGCGGCCAGTCTTCGCTCGACATGCGCGGTAAGGCAGGAATCGCGAACGCGCGCAACGCGTATGCGGCCTTCCTCAAGCACTTCGAGTCGGAGCGCTTCCGCGACCTGGAGGACGAGGGCGCCAACTTGCAGCGGCCGCTGTGGGCGTCGACTGGCGTGAAGAACCCCGACTACTCCCCCACCATGTACGTGGACCAGCTCGCCACCACCCACGTGGTTAACACTATGCCGGAGGCGACCCTGTGGGCCACGAAGGATGGCGCGCAGCTCGACGCCGACACGGTGCGTCCGAACTTGGACGCGGCGTCGAACACGATGAAGCATTTGACCCTCCTTGGCATCGACGTCCCCGGCGTCGCCGCCAAGCTCGAGGAGGAAGGCGTGGAGAAGTTCGAGACCGCGTGGGAGGAACTCATCGACACGGTCACCGACGCGATGAACGCGAACTAGGGGTAAAGTAAGGAAGGCAGGGTTGCCCGCTCGGGCGACCCTGCCTCACTTTATGGAGGTGCTACATGCACGAGTGGACGAACCCGCTCCTGTCCGACGGCGACACCCGGCTCCTACGGGTGGCCAGCCCGTGCGGATTGGTGCTTTTCGGCATTACGGGCGACCTGTCAAAGAACAAGATCCTGCCCGCCATCTACGACCTGTCGCATCGTGACCTGCTACCGGCGTCGTTCACGCTGGTGGGGGTGGCGCGCCCGAAGGCCTCCATCCCAGACCTCGCCACCTGGGTGGAGGATGCGATCCGCGCGGGCACGAAGACGGGGATTGACGAGACGGCGCTGCGTCAGCTCATGGCCGGTTTCCGGGTGGTGCAGGGCGATTATGATTCGCCGGAAACCTTCGCCACGCTTAAGTCCGAGCTCGAGGCGGCGAACGTGGAGCGTGGCACGGGCGGCAACTATGCTTTCTACCTCGCCATTCCCCCGGCGCTGTTCCCCCAAGTCCTCACCGAGCTTAAGGACGCCGGGCTGGCCAGCCAGGAGGAGGGGTGGCGGCGCGTCGTCGTCGAAAAGCCCTTTGGTAGCGATCTGGCGAGCGCCCAGGAGCTGGATCGGATCGTCACCGGCGTTTTTGACGAGTCTTCGATTTTCCGCATCGACCACTACCTGGGTAAGGAGACGGTGCAAAACATCCTCGCCCTGCGCTTTGCCAACGAGCTGTTCGAGCCGATCTGGAACAACGCTCACGTGGACCACGTCCAGATCACCATGGCTGAGGACATCGGGATCGGATCGCGCGCGGGTTATTACGACGGCGTGGGCGCGGCTCGTGATGTCATCCAAAACCACCTCCTCCAACTGCTGGCGCTGGTGGCGATGGAGGAGCCAACGTCGTTCGAGGCGGACGCCCTACGCCGCGAGAAGGAGAAGGTCCTCAAGGCCACCCACCTCATTGGCGGCCCTGACACGTCCTCGGTGTTCGCCCAGTACGCCTCGGGCTGGCAGGGCGGGGAGCGCGTGCGCTCCTACCTCGAAGAAGACGGGGTGGCTGCCAACTCGCGCACCGACACCTACGCAGCCCTCCGGCTCGGGATCGACACGCGCCGCTGGGCCGGCGTGCCCTTCTACCTGCGGGCCGGCAAACGGCTCGGCCGGCGCGTGACCGAGGTGGCGCTCGAGTTCCGCCGCCCGCCCTTCCTGCCGTTCACCAAGGAGCAGATGGCGGGTATGGGCGCGAACACGCTGGTCATCCGCATCCAGCCCGACGAGGGCGTCACCTTCCGCTTCGCCTCCAAAGTGCCGGGCGCCCAAATGCTGCTGCGCGACGTGACGATGGACTTCGGCTACGGCCACGCCTTCACCGAGTACGCCCCCGAGGCCTACGAGCGCCTCATCCTCGACGTCCTGCTCGGCGACCCGCCGCTCTTCCCCCGCCAGACCGAGGTAGAGCTCGGCTGGAAGCTCGTGGACGAGGTCACCGGCTACTGGGATGCCACGGATCGCCCCATCGAAACGTACGAGCCCGGATCGTGGGGGCCGCTCGGCTCGGACGCGATGCTCGGCCAGGACGGTAACGCCTGGCGCAGGCCCTAGGAGGAATGATGAAGAAGATTTCACACACCACGTCGGCCCGCCTGGCCCGCCGCCTCAACGAGCTGCGCGGCGAGGGCACGTACGCGCTTGGCAAGGTCTTGAACCTCATCGCGGTGGTCGTCGACGACGACGGCGTCCGCGCGGTTGTCGACTCCGCCCTCGCCGTGGCCGAGGCCCACCCGCTGCGCATCATCGTCGTCCTGCCCGATGCCACCGACGACGGCGACGCCCGCCTCGACGCCGAGATCCTCGGCAACGAGGACGTGGGCCCGGCGGAAGTGGTCATCCTTCGCCCCTTCAACGGTGCGGGCACTAGCAGGGTGTCGCTCGTGACCCCGCTCCTGCTCCCCGACGCGCCCGTCTTCACCTGGTGGGTGCAGGAGGCGCCCACCTGCCCCACGGATAGGACCCTGGGTCAGATCGCGTCCCGGCGTATCACGAACGCGAATGCGGCGGACAACCCGCTCGGGGCGCTCAAGGAGCTGGCCGCCAAGCGCGAGGCCGGGGACACTGACATCAACTGGGCGGGCATCACCATCTGGCGTTCCCAGCTGGCCGCGCTCCTCAACGAAGGCCCCCACGAGGACGTGGAGCACGCCGAGGTCGGGGGCAACACGGGCCGGGTGGGTTCGCACATGCTCGCGGCCTGGCTGCGCCTGCGCCTGGGCGTGCCCGTCGAGCTCACGCACACGGATACGCCCGGTATCGAGTACGCGATCCTCCACCGGCCCTCGGGCCCGCTGTCGATCAGCCGGCCTAGCCACGGCGACATCGCCGTGCTTGGCCGCCCTGGCAGGTCCGACCTCCAGATCTCCATGCCCATGCGCTCCCTGCAGTCTCAGCTGATCGAAGAGTTGCGCACCGTGGGTGAGGATTCGGAGTTCGCGGTGGTGCTCGCGGCGATCGCCGAGGACTAGAGGCCAGCATCCGTCCGGGTGCTGGCCGTCCGGGTGCTGGGAGGGATTTGAATGTACTGGACGTTTTCGGGGCGATCTCCTCATATACGAAGATCGCCCCGGATTCGTCCAAAGTATTTTAATCGCCGGCTCACCTCTGACTCGCGGCACGAAAAACGCGCCCGGGAAAGGGCGCGTTCTTGAGCTTTCCTCGGTCTAGCCCTGGAACTTCGTGATGAGGCCAATCAGCACGATCGACGTCACCCACACCAGCGCCACACCCACCGTGATGCGGTTCAGGTTGCGCTCAGCCACGCCCGAGGAACGCATCGAGGTGGAGATGCCACCGCCGAACACGTCAGACACACCGCCGCCACGGCCCTTGTGCAACAGAATCGAGCCGATAAGGAGGAGGCTCGAAAGCACGAGCACAATGATGCAAAGAATAAGGAGAACGTTCACGATATTCTCTTTCGGTCGGGACCGGCGCCTGGCGCCACATACCGTACCAGTGTATAGCACGGGAGGGGAACAGCGTGAATGCCGCTCCCCTCCCGGGTGTGAGACCTATCGCTTAGACGAGGAAGGTCACGATCTTCGCGAACTCCGTGGCATCAAGCGAAGCGCCGCCCACGAGCGCGCCGTCCACATCCGGCTGAGCCATGATGTCCTTGACGTTGGAAGACTTCACCGAGCCGCCGTACTGGATACGAACGGCCTGCGCCGTGGCGTCGTCGTAAAGTTCGCCCACCTTGACGCGGATCGCGCCGCAGACTTCCTGGGCGTCCTCCGGGGTGGCGACCTCACCGGTGCCAATGGCCCAAATGGGCTCGTAAGCGATGACCGACTTGGCCACCTCCTCAGCGGTGAGACCCGCGAGCATCTCCTCGATCTGGCCGAGCACGAAGTCGACCTGGTTGGCGGCCTTGCGCACGTCCAGCGCCTCGCCGCAACACATGATCGGGGTCATGCCCGCATCCAGGACCTTCTTGGCCTTCTTGCCCACGAGCTCGGAGGTCTCACCGTGGTACTCGCGGCGCTCCGAGTGGCCAACCACCACGTAGGTGCAGCCGAGCTTGGTGAGCATGCCGGTGGAGATTTCGCCGGTGAAGGCTCCCTTGTCGTGGATCGACACGTCCTGCGCGCCGTACCCGATCTCAAACTCCTCCGACTCGACGAGGGTCTGCACCGAGCGAATGTCGGTGAAGGGGACGATCACGGCCGCCTCGGTGGTGGCGTAATCGTGCTTGAGATCCTTGAGGGTGAGGGCAAGCTTCTGAACCAGGGAGATCGCCTCGAGGTGATCGAGGTTCATCTTCCAGTTGCCTGCCATAAGCGGGGTGCGGGTCATTTAGTCCTCCAAAACTGCAATGCCGGGAAGCTCCTTGCCCTCGAGGTACTCGAGGGAGGCGCCGCCGCCGGTGGAAATGTGATTGAACTTGGCCTCGTCGAAGCCGAGGGTGCGAACCGCGGCCGCGGAATCGCCACCGCCGACGATCGTGAAGCCCTCAGCCTTCTCCATCGCATCGGCGATGGCCTTCGTGCCGTTGGCGAACGCCGGGAACTCGAACACGCCCATGGGGCCGTTCCACACGATCGTCTTCGAATCGGCGATCGCGGCGGCATAGCCCTCACGGGTCTTCGGGCCGATGTCCAGGCCCATCTCGTCAGCCGGCATCTCGCCGGTGTCGTAGATGGAGGCCGGGGCGTCAGCGTTGAACTCCGGGGCGGTCACGTTATCAACCGGGACGAGGATCTCGACGCCGGCCTCACGAGCCTTCTTCAGGTACTCGCCAGCCTTCTCCACGAAGTCCTCCTCGAGGAGGGAGGTGCCCACCTCGTTGCCCTTCGCCTTGAGGAAGGTGTAGGCCATGCCGCCGCCGATGAGCAGACGATCGGCCTTGTCGAGCAGGTTGTCGATCACGCCGAGCTTATCCGAAACCTTCGAGCCGCCCAGGATCACCGTGTAGGGGCGAGCCGGGTCCTTCGTGGCCTTCGACAGGGAGTCGATCTCCTTGAAGACGAGCTCGCCGGCAGCGCTCGGCAGCTTCTTCGCGATGTCGTAAACCGAGGCCTGCTTGCGGTGAACAACGCCGAAGCCGTCGGACACGAAGGCGTCAGCCAGCGCCGCATACTCGGAGGCAAGCTCCTCGCGCTCCGCATCCACCTTCGAGGTCTCGCGAGCATCGAAGCGGACGTTCTCCAGCAGGACGACGTCGCCGTTTGCCATATCGGCGGTCAGCGCCTTCGCGGACTCGCCAACCGTGTCCTCAGCCAGCTTCACGTCCTTGCCCAGCAGCTCCGACAGGCGGGCAGCCACGGGCGCCAGCGAGAAGTCGGGGTTGACCTCGCCCTTCGGACGGCCCAGGTGCGCCGAGACAATGACCTTGGCGCCCGCGTCAATGAGGCGGGTGAGGGTGGGCAGGGCGGCGCGAATACGGCCGTCGTCCGTGATGTTCTTTTCCTTGTCCAGCGGGACGTTAAAGTCCGAGCGGACAAAAACCTTCTTGCCGGCGAGATCGCCGAGCGAATCGATGGTCCTCATGAATTCTCCTTTTCTGATCGGGCGCGCGCGAGCACGAAGACGCGCGGGCGCCCGGAGGAAGACATTTTCTGTAAAAGTGCCCGCACATGTCGCGCATGTGCGGGCACTCTACTTGGCGACGCGCTTAGAGCGACTTGCCGACAAGAACGGCGAGGTCAACGAGACGGTTCGAGTAACCCCACTCGTTGTCGTACCAAGAAACAACCTTGACCTGGTTGCCGATGACCTTGGTCAGGCCGGCATCGAAGATCGAGGAGTGCGGATCGGTCTCGATGTCCTTCGACACGATCGGATCCTCGGTGTACTTCAGGATGCCCTTAAGCTCGCCCTCAGCAGCCTTCTTGATGGCGGCGTTGATCTCCTCAACGGTGAGCTCGCGCTCGGCCTCGAAGGTGAGATCGGTAGCGGAGCCGGTCGGAACCGGGACGCGCAGAGCGTAGCCGTCGAACTTGCCCTTGAGCTCGGGCAGGACCAGGGCAACAGCCTTGGCAGCACCGGTGGAGGTGGGGATGATCGACAGGGCAGCGGCGCGGGCGCGGCGCAGATCCTTGTGCGGGCCATCCATGAGGTTCTGGTCAGCCGTGTAGGCGTGAACCGTGGTCATGAGGCCCTTGACAATACCGAACTCTTCGTTCAGAACCTTTGCCATCGGAGCGAGGCAGTTGGTGGTGCAGGAAGCGTTGGAGATGATGTTGTGCTTGGCGGGATCGTAATCGCCGTGGTTCACGCCCATGACGATCGTGATGTCCTCGTTCTTCGCCGGGGCGGAGATGAGGACCTTCTTGGCGCCAGCCTCAAGGTGCTTCTTGGCGTCATCCGCGTTGGTGAAACGGCCGGTCGACTCAATGACGATGTCAACACCGAGCTCGCCCCACGGGAGGTTCGCCGGATCGCGCTCCTCGAAAGCCTTGATGACGCGGTCGCCAACCTTGATCTCTTCGTCCGTGTAGGTGACCTCCTCTTCAAGGGCACCGAGGATCGAATCGTACTTCAGCAGGTGAGCGAGGGTCTTGTTATCGGTCAGATCGTTGACCGCAACGATCTCGATGTCCGCACCCTGCGCAAGAGCTGCACGCGTGAAATTACGGCCGATACGGCCAAATCCGTTGATTCCAACCTTAATGGTCACTCTTGTCCTCCTTGTGTGGACGCACCACACGTTGTGAATGGATTAGCGGGAAGTTCCCGCAACGATCGCTGGACGCGCGTCTCGCGTGGCCGCTCACGTTTCGTAAAGATTCTACAACGAATCGCGCAAGGCCCGCAGGGACCTAAGCCGTTTCTTCACACATAGCTGACAAGCTCGACGCGCCCTGCCCGCGTGTGAAAAGGACGCCGCTACAGCCGATGCTGGACGTCGGAGACGGCATCCATCGTGTCAGGGATTCCGAGCTCGGCCGCCCGCTTGTCGGCCATCGTGTTGAGCCGGCGCAGGCGCCCGGCCACCGCGTCCTTCGTAGCCGGCGGGTTGAGCCGCCCACCCAGCATGTTGAGCGAATCCTCCGGGTACTGCATGCGGAACTTGCCCACCTCGCGCAGGTTGTCGGGCACCTCCTCCCCCAGGATTTCGAAGGCACGCTTGACACGGATGACAGCGACGACGGCCGCGTCGGCCGACCTGCGCATGTTCGCATCGTCAAAGTTGGCCAGACGGTTAGCCTGGCCATGGACCTCGCGCTCGGTACGCAGATCCTCCCACAGCAACACCCCGTCGTTCGATCCCATGCGACTGAGCATGTCCGAGATCGCATCCCCCTCGCGGATGTCCACCCGGTAGGCGCCGCGGGCCTCGCGCGCCCGGTAGGGGCTCTCCAAACGACGGGCGAGCCCGCCGATCCCGTAAGCAGCCTCCAGGGAGGGGCAGGTCAGCTCAAGCGCCGCATTCCGGCCAGGCTCCATGAGGGACCCGCGCGCGAGGAACGCCCCGCGCCAGGCAGCCGCCGCGTCGGCCTTTGACCCACCCACGATCTGCGCCGGCAGCCCGCGCACAGGCCGTCCCAGCGTGTCGAGCAATCCGAGCCTGCGCGCGATTCGCTCGCCGTTCTTCGTAATCCGCACGACGTACGTGTTGCCCGCCCGCCCGGAGTTCTTCACCACCACGAGGTCCGCATCAACGGAGAACACCGCCTTGATGAGCTCGCACATGTGCCGGGCCGCGCCCGGGTGATCGAGCTCAGCCTGGAGCGTGACCACGCCGTCGTTAATCTGGAGCCCGCCGGCAAATCGGAACATCACCGAAACCTCGGCGGTCATCGACGACGCCGTCCGCGGAAACACCGCGGACAGTTCGTCCTTCAAGGTGACGGTCAACGGCGGCATGATTCCTCCCAAGATGTGTGCGGGACATCCATTATACGTAAAGGCTTTTACCAGCGCGGACTTGAGCCGAGCAACTCGCGCAGGGCCGAGGCGAGGAAAAGCACGTCGTGGCGCGCGGGATCACGGCGATCCGCGAGCGGCCGGGCCAGGATCTCCGCCCCGCACTCCTCCGCCTCCCGCGACAGCTTGCCCCAGTGAGTACCGGGGCCGTCGTCGATAACAATCCGGTCAAGCGCCAGGCTCGGGGCGTGCTCGTGGAAGGAGCGCACGTGATCGGCGGGTGAGAGCGTACGCGTCTCGTCGTCGGGAACAAGGTTGATGAGCAGTGCACGTTTGGCCGGGGTGGCCGCCAGCGCCTCGTACAGCTCCGGTACGAGCAAGTGCGGGATGACGGAGGTGAACCAGGAGCCGGGGCCGAAAATCACCCAGTCGGCGTCATGAATCGCCGCGATCGCCTCGGGCACCGCGGGCGGGTTTTCCGGGATGAGGCGCACCTGCTTGATCTCCGCCTTGCACGTGGCCACCCCCGCCTGGCCAAAGATCGTGTGCGGACCGGAATCGTCGCACACCTCTGCCTCAATGCGCAGCGGCGTGGACGACATCGGCAACACCGTACCCGCGGCATCGAGCAGCCGCCCCACAAGATCCAGCCCCTTGACCTGGTCCCCCAGCAGATCCCACACGCCCGTGATGAGGAGGTTGCCGAGCGAATGGCCGTTGAGCGGGCCCTCGGAGGTGAACCGGTACTGCATGACGTCACGCCAGGTCAGCGCCCACTCGCCGTCGTCGCACAGGGCCGACAGCGCCATGCGCAAATCGCCGGGTGGGAGGATGTCGAACTCTTCGCGCAGCCGGCCGGAGCTGCCGCCGTCGTCGGCCACGGTCACGATCGCCGTGATGTTGCGCGTGAGCAGGCGCAACGCGCTGAGCGTGGCGAACAGGCCGTGTCCCCCGCCCAGCGCTACCACCTTCGCGCCGCGCGCCCCGCTGGTCATTCGCGCCCCAAGTCTCGATGGAAAACCCGCACGGAATGCCCCCGCGCGCGCATGAGCTCGGCCAGCCGCTCCGTCATCGCCACCGAGCGGTGCTTACCGCCCGTGCACCCGATCGCGATCGTCACATACGGCTTGAGCTCGTGCTTGTAGCCCTCGAGGATCGGATCGATGAGGTTGGCGTATCCTCCGATGAACTCCTCCGCGCCATCGATGCTGAGCACGAAGTTGGACACAGGCTCGTCCTTGCCCGTCAGGTGCCGTAGCTCGGAGACCCAATACGGGTTGGGCAGGAAGCGCACGTCCGCCACGTGGTCGGCGTCCATCGGCAGGCCGTACTTGAAGCCGAAGGACATGATCGTCAGGTGCGGATCGTCCTCCCCGGCCTCCTGCATGTTCTGTCGGATCTTGCGCGCCAAGTCATGGACCGTGAGCGACGAGGTATCAATCAACATGTCGGCGCGCGTGCGCAACTGGGCGAGCACCTCGCGCTCGAGGCGAATCCCGTCAAGCAGGCGCCCGTCCCCCTGCAGCGGGTGCGGCCGGCGCACGGACTCGTACCGGCGCACCAGAACCTCGTCCGAGGCGTCAAGGAACATGATCCGGTAATCCTGCCTGCGCTCCTGCAGCTGATCGAGCACCTCCACCAACTCCCGGAAGTACTCACGCGAACGCACATCAACGACCGCGGCCAGCCGGCGCACCGCCTGCCCGTCCACCGGCGAGATGAGGCCCGCCAGCGCGCTCAGCAGGCGCGGGGGCAGGTTGTCGACGACGTACCAACCGATATCCTCAAGCGTGGCAGCCGCGCGCGACCGGCCCGCCCCGGACATGCCCGTGATAATGAGGATTTCGGGGATATCCGCGGCAGGAAGGCTCACCTCGCGGTCAAGCTCGGGTACCAGGCGCGGGATCTTGCCCGTGTCATTAATGTCATCGTGGGAGATCGTCATAACACTATCGTGCCAGTTTTCACTCCGACTTTCCTGAAAAGTGAGCGACGATCGCGGCGGCCATCGCCGGCCCAATACCCGGCACGGCCTGCAGGTCCTCCGCACTTGCCGCCTTGATCCGGGCCACGGACTTCAACTGCTTGAGCAACGCCGCCTGCTTCACCGGCCCCAGACCCGGGATCTCATCCAGGGCCGAGCGCGTCATCGACGCCGAGCGCCGCTTGCGATGGAACGTAATGGCGAAACGGTGTGACTCATCGCGCAGGTGCTGGAGCAGCCGCAGCGCCGGGGACGTACGCGACAGGATAATGGGGAACTCCTCCCCCGGCACCCAGATCTCCTCCAGGCGCTTAGCCAGCCCGATCACGGTCACGTCCGCGTCCAGCTCGTCAACCACCCGCTGGGCGGCGTTCACCTGCGGCAGGCCGCCGTCGACGACGATGAGGTCCGGCCGGTACGCAAAGCGCGGCTTGGGCTCGGGGGACACGACTTCGTTGGCCTCGGCTTCGGGTGCGTCAAGCTCCCCGGGCGCACCCGGCTCCGGCGCGGGCGCTACGAGCCGCTTGAGGCGGCGGCGCAACACTTCATCCATCGCCGCCGTATCATCACGCGCCCCCAGCCCGTCCTCGCCGCGCACCACGAAATGCCGGTAGTCGGCCTTCTTCGCCAGCCCGTCCTCAAACACGACCATCGAGCCGACCTGGTGCGTGCCCTGCGTGTGCGAGATGTCGTAGCCCTCGATACGTAGCGGCGCGCGGGGCAGGTCAAGCCCCACACGCAACTCCTCGAGCGCCTGGGAGCGCTCCGTGATGTCGCCCGCCCGGGCCAACTTGTGACGCTGGAGCGCCTGCGCCGCATTCGTCTTCACCGTCTCCATCAGCTGCGCCTTCGGCCCGCGCTGCGGGGTCTTGATCGCCACCTTCGCCCCGCGCAGCTCGGTCAGCCACGAGGCGATCGTGGCGGCGTCGTCGGGCATGGTGGGCACCCAGATCTCGCGCGGGAGGGCGGATGCGGCCGTGTGGTCGACGTCGTCCACAGACCTGGCGCGCGACTTCGCCTTCCCGCCCGTGTGCTCGCCGTACACCTGCACCAGCAGGTGGTTCACCAGGCCCTCGGCGCCCTCGTCCTCGATCGCGGAGATCCAGCCGCGCTGGCCGCGAATCCGCCCGCCGCGCACGTAAAACACCTGCACCGAGGCCTCCAGCTCGTCAAACACGAGCCCAAAGACATCGGCGTCCACGTCCGCATCCAGCACCACGGTGTTGCGCTCGGCCACCACCTCGAGTGCCCGCACGTCGTCGCGCAACCGGGCCGCGCGCTCGAAGTCAAGATCGGCGGAGGCCGCCGCCATCTCCTTCTTCTTCTGCGAGATGAGGTCCTCCCCCGTGCCGTCAAGGAAGCGCACCATCTGCCGCGCGATGTCCCGGTGCTCGTCGCCGCTCACCCGCCCCACGCACGGGGCCGAACACTTGCCGATGTAGCCCAGCAGGCACGGGCGTCCCGAGCGCTCTGCCCCGCGAAACACGCCCGCCGAACACGAACGTATCGGGAACACGCGCAAGAGCTGGTCGAGCGAATCGCGCACCGCCCACACCTTCGTATACGGCCCGTAGTAGCGGTTCCCACGCCGGTGAGCGTTACGGGTGACCATCACCCGCGGGAACTCCTCGCTGATCGTGATCGCCAGGTACGGGTAGGACTTGTCGTCGCGGTACATGACGTTGAAGCGCGGCGTGAACTCCTTGATCCACGAATACTCCAGCGTCAGCGCCTCGATCTCGGAGGCGACCACCACCCACTGCACCCGCACCGCCGTGAACACCATCTGGCGCGTGCGCGGGTGGAGCAACGCCGGATCCTGGAAGTAGTTCTGCAGGCGCTGGCGCAGGTTCTTGGCCTTGCCCACGTAGATGACCCGTTCGTCATCGTCGATAAAACGATAGACGCCCGGGTCCCTGGGAATATCGCCCGTCTTCGGGCGATAGCTTTCCGGATTGGCCATCTACAAGGTTCCCGCCTTATCCAAGATCGGCTTGAGGTAGTGGCCCGTGTGCGAGTCGGCCACCATGGCCACCTGTTCCGGCGTGCCCTCGGCGACGACGAGCCCGCCGCCCTTGCCGCCCTCCGGCCCCAGGTCGATCACCCAGTCGGCCGACTTGATGACGTCAAGGTTGTGTTCGATGACGATGATCGTATTGCCCTTATCCGCCAGCTCTTGCAGCACGCCGAGCAGCTTGCGCACGTCCTCAAAGTGCAAGCCGGTGGTCGGCTCGTCGAGCATGTAGACCGTGCGGCCCGTGGAGCGCCGGTGGAGTTCGGAGGCAAGCTTGACCCGCTGGGCCTCGCCTCCCGAGAGCGTGGTGGCCGGCTGGCCGAGCTTGATGTAGCCCAGACCCACGTTCTCCAGCACTTCGAGGTACTTGGTGATGCGGGTGACCGAGCCGAAGAACTCGCGCGCCTGCGAGATGGTCATGTCGAGCACCTCGGCCACGTTCTTGCCCTTGTAGTGCACCTCCAGGGTCTCGCGGTTGTAGCGCGTGCCGTGGCACACCTCGCACGGCACGTACACGTCAGGCAGGAAGTTCATCTCGATCTTCAGCGTGCCGTCCCCGGAGCAGGACTCGCAGCGCCCGCCCTTGACGTTGAAGGAGAAGCGCCCGGGCCCGTACCCGCGCACCTTCGCCTCCTCCGTCTCGGCAAACAGCTTGCGGATCGGGTCCCACATGCCGGTGTACGTGGCCGGGTTCGAGCGCGGGGTGCGCCCGATCGGCGACTGGTCCACGTGAACCACCTTGTCCAACTCCGCCAGGCCCTTGACCTTGCCGTGCTTGCCGGGCAACGTCTGGGCGCGGTTAAGCTTGTTGGCCAGCACCCGGTACAAGATCGTGTTAACGAGTGAGGACTTGCCCGATCCGGACACGCCCGTCACCGCCGTCATGACGCCGATCGGGAACTTCACGTCGATGCCGCGCAGGTTGTTCTCCCGCGCGCCCGTCACCTCGATCTGCTTGGTCTTGTACACGCGACGCCGGCTCGTGGGCACCGCGATCTCCCGCGCGCCCTTGAGGTAGGCGCCCGTCAGCGACTCCTCGCAGTCCACGATTCCAGCCGGCTCGCCCGAATAGACGATGTGGCCGCCGTGCTCGCCGGCGCGCGGGCCGATGTCCACCACCCAGTCCGCCGCCCGGATCGTGTCCTCATCATGTTCGACGACGACGAGCGTGTTACCCAGATCCCGCAGGCGTAGCAGGGCGGAGAGCAGCTTCTCATTGTCGCGCTGGTGCAGGCCGATCGACGGCTCGTCGAGTACATAGAGCACGCCCACCAACCCCGCGCCGATTTGGGTGGCCAGGCGGATACGCTGGGCCTCACCACCTGAGAGCGATCCCGCGGAGCGTGACATCGTGAGGTAGTCCAGGCCCACGTTGACCAGGAAGGTGAGCCGGGCCAGGATCTCCTTAAGGACGGCGTCGGCGATCTTGCGCTCGCGCTGCCCGAGCTCGATGTGCGACAGGTAGTCGAGCGCGTCCACGATCGACAGCTCGGTCAGCTCAAAGATGTTGAGCTCCCCCACCCGCACCGCGAGCACCTCGGGGCGAAGGCGCGCTCCCCCGCACACCTCGCACGTGACCTCGCGCATGAAGCCCTCGTACCGTTCGCGCGACCACTCCGAGCTGGTCTCATCGTGCTTGCGTTTGACGAAGTGCAACACGCCCTCGAAGCCCGTGGAGTACACCTTCTCCCGGCCCCAGCGGTTGCGGTAGGTCATCTTGACCTTGTAATCCAGACCGTGCAAGATCGCGTCCCGCGCCTCGCCCGACAGGTCCTTCCACCGCGTGTTGAGGTCGAATCCGAGCTGCTCGCCCAGGCCCTCGAGCTGGCGCATATGGTAGTCGCGAGCCGGGCCGGACGCCGTCGTGGTCCACGGAATGATCGCACCCTCTTCCAGCGTCATGTCCTCATCCGCAATCACCAGGTCTTCCGAAACCTGCACAGTGTAGCCGATGCCATCGCACGCCGGGCACGAGCCGTAGGGGGCGTTGAAGGAGAACGTGCGCGGCTCGATCTCCTCGATCTCCAGCACGTGGTCATTCGGGCAGGAGCGGTACTCGGAGAACTTCCGCTCGCGCTCCGGATCGTCCGCATCCCGGTCCACGAACTCGACGATGAGCCGCCCGTCGGCCAGCCGCAGCGCGGTCTCCACCGAGTCATTGAGGCGCGAACGCATGCCCTCGCGAATCGCGAGCCGGTCCACCACCACGTCGATGTTGTGCTTCTTCGTCTTGGCCAGCGTGGGCGGATCGGTGAGCCGCACCTGCTGTCCATCCACCCGCGCGCGCGAATACCCGTCCGCGCTCAGCGTGCGGAACACGTCCGCGTGCTCACCCTTGCGGCCGCGAATGACCGGCGCGAGGATCTGGAAGCGCGTGCCCTCATCCAACTGCAGCAGGCGATCGACGATCTTCTCCGCGCTCTGCGCCTCAATCTTCTCCCCGCACACCGGACAATACTGTGTGCCCGCGCGCGCGTACAGCAGACGCAGGTAGTCGTAGACCTCCGTAATCGTGCCCACCGTGGAGCGCGGGTTGCGGTTGGTGGATTTTTGGTCGATCGACACCGCGGGCGACAGGCCCTCAATGAAATCCACATCCGGCTTGTCCATCTGCCCGAGGAACTGGCGTGCGTACGCCGACAGCGACTCGACATAGCGGCGCTGGCCCTCGGCAAAAATCGTGTCGAACGCCAGGGAGGACTTCCCCGAGCCGGACAGGCCCGTGAACACCACCATCTTGTCGCGTGGAATCTCCAACGAGACGTTCTTCAGGTTGTGTTCGCGGGCGCCTTGAATGCGAATGTCGTCATGCACGACCTCAGTCTAAACAATGCCTCCGACACAATCGAACGCTTGTTTGACGTTTTTGCCACAGCCCGCCCCTTGACCACTCCACTAGAATGAGCGCATGGCAATTTACGCGATTCGATACACCTACGTCAGCGATACCGAGGCGCTCGCCGCCGTGCGCCCCAAGCACCGCGAGTTCCTCAAGTCCCTTTTCGACGACGGCGTGCTCCTCGCCTCCGGCCCCCTCGAGGGCAACCGTGCGCTCATCATTGTGGAGGCCGACGACGCCGTCGCCGCACTCGCGCTCGTCGATGCGGACCCGTTCAACCAGGCTTCCCTCATCACCGACCGCGAAGCCCTCGAGTGGACCCAAGTTTATGGCCCTTGGGCTTAAGCGTTTCCTTCGTCCTGACTTCCTCCTGACGGGCATCATCACCGCCCTCATTTTGGGCCTGGTGGTGCCCGTCCCGGAACGCCACATCTCCTGGCTCTCGGAGCTGGCCGATATCGGTGTGGGCATGGTCTTCCTTGTCTACGGCATGCGCCTGCGCACCAGCGAGGTCATCGAGGGCATGCGCAACATCAAGTTGCAGGTGTCCGTGCTCGTGGCCACCTACGTTATCTTCCCGCTCGTTGGTCTGGCCATGTATTACACGCTGGGCGGGATCATCGGGGCGTCCTTCGCCACGGGCCTGCTCTACCTCAGCCTGTTGCCCTCGACCGTACAGTCCTCGGTGACCTTCGTGTCGATCGCGCGCGGTGACATCGGGGCGGCAGTGTGTTCCGCGACCGTGTCCAACATCCTGGGCATGTTCCTCTCCCCGCTCCTCGTATTGCTCTTCATGAACCTCGAGGACGCCCACACCGGCGGCATCGAATCCGTGCTCCTCAAGCTTCTGCTGCCGTTCATCATTGGCCAGCTACTCCAGCCGCGCCTGGGCGACTGGATGCGCGCCCACCGCAACATCACCAAGTACACGGACAACTGCGCCATCATCCTCGTGGTCTTCGTGGCGGTGCTCAAGGCCACGGCCGACAACGCCTGGAGCTCGGTCACGCTCGGCGGCTTCATCGTGCTCTTTATCGTCCTCAGCGCCATGCTCGCCATCATGCTGGCAGTGACCTGGTACGGCGGCAAGCCCCTGCACTTCAAGCGCCCCCAGCGCATCGTGCTACTGATGTGCGGCTCGAAGAAGTCGCTCGCCACCGGCCTTCCCATGGCCAAGGCGCTCTTCGACCCGGCAATCGTGGGTGCCGTGGTCGTGCCCGTCATCATCTTCCACCAGATCCAGCTGATGGTGTGTGCGATGATCGCGCGCCGGCTCGGCGACCAGGCGGAGGCGGAGGAAGCCGCGGCGTCGTCGTCGTGAAGCGCTTAGCCCTCGGCGCGCTCGGCCTGCTCGGGCTCGCCAATACTCGGCTTGCGGCGCTCACGCGGCTCGATGCTAGCCGCCTTGACCGCCGGGGTCTCCTGGCCCGCGTACTTGCGCGAGCCGATCAGGGAGGCGACCACGGTGATAAGGATCGTCCCCAGGATCACGCCCACCGACACGCCGATCGTAGGCTCGGGGATCGCGGTCAGAATGTCGTAGCCATGAAACGCGTGCACGAGTAGCTTGAGTGCAATGAAGCCGAGGATGACAGCCAGGCCGTAGTGGAGGTAAATGAGGCGTTCAAGCAGCCCGTCCACCAGGAAGAACAGCTGGCGCAACCCGAGCAGGGCGAACGCATTCGCCGAGAAGACGATGAACGGCTCGCGGGTGAGGCCGAAAATTGCGGGGATCGAATCGAGCGCGAACATGAGGTCGATCGTGCCCACCGTGATGATGCACAGCATGAGCGGCGTGATCCACGTCTTGCCACTGCGGCGGACCAACAGGCGGTCGCCCACGTAGCCGTCAGTCACGTTCGCCACCCGAGCAACCATCCGGGTGACAAGAGTCGGCTCATAGCCCTCCTCGCCCGCGTCGTCATGCGCCTTGCGCTTGCGGCCCTCCTGAATCCCGTCAATCACCTGCTTGATCGCCGTGTACAGCATCCACGCCCCGAAGATGAAGAACACCCAGATAAAACTCTCAATGAGCTTGGCGCCAATAAGGATGAAGATGAGGCGCAACACGAGCGCGATGATGATGCCATACAGCAACACCTTCTGCTGATAAATGCGCGGCACCTGGAAGGAAGCGATGATGATAATGAAGACGAAAATGTTGTCCAGCGACAGGGAGTATTCGGTGAGGTAACCCGCGAAAAACTCGGTGGCAAACGTGCCGCCGTGACGCAGGTAGGTCAAGACGCCGAACACGAGCGCGAGCGACACGTAGAACGCAGTCCACCGCGCGGCCTCCCCCAGGGTGGGCTCATGCGCACGGCGCACGTGCCCAAACAGGTCCACCGCAATGAGTCCCACCACGATCACGCCGAGCAGCACCCACTCCCACGGAGCCACATGCATCTGAGATGCGACGGGTGCGGTGTAAATGAGCGTTGAAGCCAACACGGTATGCCTTTCCGGTACGAACGATCAGGTACCGGAGGTCTCTTCCCGCCTGACGAATCAGGCCGCGGCCCGGGCGTGACGCCGTACTGACGAACCGTTATTGAGTGGGAGTACTCCCCTCCGTCTCAGTCGATCCTAGCGTACGCGGCCCGCCCGGCGAACGCTGCGCCCGCGTGGGGTGGACAACACCCGGGGCCTACGCCTTCTCGATCTGGCGCAGTTCCTTCTTCACATCCAGGATCTCGTCACGCAGCCGGGCCGCCAGCTCGAACTGCAACTGCTCAGCGGCCGCGTGCATCTGCTCGGTGAGGTCCTCAAGCAGCTGGTGGATCTCCCGCCCGTCCTTCGGCAGGCGCTCGGAGATCGAGGCCTCCTTGCGGTAGCCACCCTCGAGCAGGGTTTCGGTGTCCACGTCTTCGCGCGCGAGCATGTCGGTGACGTCCGAGATTCTCTTCCGCAGCGGCGCCGGGTCGATCCCGTGCTCGGTGTTGTAGGCGATCTGCTTTTCCCGACGCCGGTTCGTCTCGTCAATCGCCTCCTTCATGTTCGGCGTGATCGTGTCGGCGTACATGTGCACCTGCCCCGACACGTTACGCGCGGCGCGCCCGATCGTCTGGATGAGCGAGGTGGTGGAGCGCAAGAATCCCTGCTTGTCGGCGTCGAGAATCGCCACGAGGGAGACCTCGGGCAGGTCGAGGCCCTCGCGCAGGAGGTTGATCCCCACAAGCACGTCGAACTTGCCCAGTCGCAGCTCGCGCAGGAGCTCGACGCGGCGCAGCGTGTCGACGTCAGAGTGGAGGTATTCGACCTTGATGCCGCGCTCGGCCATGTAGTCGGTGAGGTCCTCGGCCATCTTCTTCGTCAGCGTGGTGACGAGCACGCGCTCGTCACGCGCCGTTCGGATGCGGACCTCCTCCAGCAGGTCGTCAATCTGGCCCTTCGTGGGCTTGACGATGATTTCCGGGTCCACCAGGCCAGTGGGGCGAATAATCTGCTCCACCCAGCCATCCGACTTCTCCAGCTCGTACTTGCCGGGGGTGGCCGACAGGTAGACGGTCTGCCCGATGCGCTCCAAGAACTCATCCCACTTCAGCGGCCGGTTGTCCATCGCCGAGGGGAGCCGGAAGCCGTAATCGACCAGCGTGCGCTTGCGCGACATATCGCCCTCGTACATCGCCCCGATCTGCGGCACGGTCACATGCGATTCGTCGATGACCAGCACGAAGTCCTCCGGGAAAAAGTCCAGGAGCGTGTTTGGCGGGGTGCCCGGGCCGCGGCCGTCGATGTGGCGCGAGTAGTTCTCGATCCCCGCGCACGATCCCAGGTTGCGCATCATTTCCAGGTCGAAGGTGGTGCGCATCTCCAGGCGCTGGGCCTCGAGCAACTTGCCCTGCTCGCGCAAAACCTCCAGCCGCTCGTCGAGCTCCTCCTTGATCGAAGCCATCGCACGCTCCATGCGCTCCGGGCCCGCCACGTAATGGGAGGCGGGGAAGATGTGTGCGTGGTCGGTTTCGCGGATGACGTGGCCGGTGAGCGGGTGAAGCAGAGAGATCGAGTCGACCTCGTCGCCAAAAAACTCGATGCGCACGGCCAGCTCCTCGTAGACGGGGATGATCTCCACCGTGTCCCCACGCACGCGGAACGTGCCGCGCGTGAACGCCATGTCGTTGCGCGTGTATTGCATCTGAATGAACTGCTTGAGCAGCTGATCGCGATCTAGCTGATCGCCCACCTTCAACTGGACCATCCGGTCCACGTACTCCTGCGGGGTGCCGAGACCGTAGATGCAGGACACGGAGGCGACCACCACCACGTCCCGCCTGGTCAGCAACGAGTTCGTGGCTGAGTGGCGCAGTCGTTCCACCTCGTCGTTAATCGAGGAATCCTTCTCGATGAACGTGTCCGACTGCGGCACGTAGGCTTCGGGCTGGTAGTAGTCGTAGTAGGAGACGAAGTACTCTACCGCGTTGTTCGGCAACAGCTCGCGGAACTCCGCGGCCATCTGCGCCGCCAGGGTCTTGTTCGGCTCGAGGATGAGGGTGGGGCGCTGAATCTGTTCGATCAGCCACGCCGTGGTGGCCGACTTACCTGTTCCCGTGGCGCCGAGCAGAACCACGTCCGATTCACCATTGTTGATCCGCTCGGCCAGCTCCTTGATCGCTTGCGGCTGATCGCCCGAGGGCGTGTACTCGGAAATGACTTCAAACGGAGCATCCTGGCGGACGATATCGGTGATAGGTCGCATGCCCTCAGGGTAGCGCCTTCCTCCGACAATTAATATTGGCCACCTGACAGGTTCGCCCGTAGGTCAAGGGCGGGGTTGGCCAGACGCCACGACGAGCCCTGCCAGACCCAGCCGGCGCGCACCATCGCCTCCTCGCTGCCGGTGACTGCGAGCCCTGCCTCCGCGCGCGGGCGCACCCCGTGGTAGCGCAGGCGGTCGAGCTGCAGGCCGACGTCGTCGTTGACGGCGAGCGCCGGGTCCCACGGCCGCGCCGGGCTCCAGGTGCCCGAGCGTAGATTCTCGGCAAAAGGTAGCACCCAGCCCTCCCACGCGGCCATAGCAGCTGACTCCAGGCTCGCCTCGTCGGATTCGTTGACGATGACGAGGTCGCTGATGTCGGCCCGCTCCTCGTCGCTGGACTGAGCGGCGATGCGGGCGCGGGCGTCGGCCTCGGACATGCCGCGGGTGAGCAGCAGGCGCTCGGCGCGCACCTCCGGCGCCGCCGCGATGGAGACGTTGGCAACCATCTCGAACTCACGGCCGTAGCCAGCGAGCAACGGGATATCATAGACGATCACTCCGTCCGGATCTTCACGACGAGCCCCCGCGATCTGCTCGTCCACGCTCGCCCAGATCGCGGGGTGCGTGATGTCGTCAAGGGCCTGGCGTTCGGCCGGGTCGGCGAAGACGATGTCGGCCAGGGCCTGCCGGTTGAGCGCGCCGCCATCCAGCACGCGCTCCCCCCAACGATCGGCGATCTGCGCGAGCGCCGGGCTGCCCGGTTCGAGGATGGCGCGCGCCGTGCGGTCGGCGTCGATGACGCGCGCTCCAAGCCCCGCCCAGATGGTAGCCACGTGCGACTTGCCCGACCCGATCCCGCCGGTGAGCGCAAGCGTCAGCATGGTTATTCCCCCGCGATCTCGAGCAGTAAGTCCACCAAGGCCGCACCGTCGTCAAGGGAGAAGTGCTCCTGCGGTGGCAGGTGGAGGAAGCCAGCGCGGGCCGAATTCTGGATCGCCGTGAACATCACCGTGTTGCACACGTACAGCCCCGCGCTGCGCGACTCCTCAAGCGGGAAGCCGGCTTCGCGGGCCCGGGTGATCATCTCCTTGAACGGCAGCGTAGTCTCCAGCGCGAGCGGAGCGCCGGCGTCGACCTCCTCCCCCGTAGCGATAAAGCCGGAGTTATCAGCAACCCGGGCATCCCGACGGTTCATCGCGAAGCGTTCGATCGTGGGAACCGTGCGGTCGGCCGCGAGGCCAAGGGCAATGTGGACGTCGAAAGCGCCGAGCTCGGCCACGCGGGCGCGGGCGGCACCGTACTCAACCGGCAGGATCTCGACCGTCAGCTCGTCCGCGCGCTGCCACTCCTCCCGCACGAGCCGCGCCACGTGCTCAGTGGGATTGAAGGAATTCGTGTGAAATGGCCCGAAGGCGGTGAGCAAGATTCGCATGCACCCAGCTTACGTGCCGCGCAAACAAAAACTGGGGAGCACCCCACGGTGCTCCCCAGCCAGTTGCTCTAGCTTGTCAGCTGATGCTTAGTTGCCCGTCAGCTTCTCGCGCAGAGCGGCGAGCGCCTCATCGGACGCAAGCGTGCCAGCGGAGTCATTACCGGACGAGAACGAAGTCGGAGCGGCCTCGGCCGGAGCGGAAGAATCGCCCGCGGCAGCGGCCTCGGCGTCGGCCTCCATGTGAGCCATGACCTGCTTCTTGTGAGCAATCCAGCGCTCCTCGGCCTTCGCGTACTCGGCCTCCCAGGCAGCCTGGTTCTCCTCGTAGCCCTCGAGCCACTCGTTCGCCTCGGGGTCGAAGCCCTCCGGGTACTTGTAGTTGCCCTCCTCGTCGTACTCGGCGGTCATGCCGTACAGCGACGGATCGAAGTCCTCCGAGTGCGGGTCCACGCCCTCGTTCGCCTGCTTGAGCGACAGGGAGATGCGACGACGCTCGAGATCGATGTCGATGACCTTGACGAAGACCTCGTCGCCCACCTTGGCAACCTGCTCCGGCAGGTCGATGTGGCGCTGCGCCAGCTCCGAAATGTGAACCAGGCCCTCGATGCCGTCCTCCACGCGAACGAACGCACCGAACGGGACCAGCTTGGTCACGCGGCCAGGAACAACCTGACCGATGTGGTGGGTGCGGGCGAAGGTCTGCCACGGATCTTCCTGGGTGGCCTTGAGCGACAGGGAGACGCGCTCGCGGTCCATGTCCACATCCAGCACCTCGACCGTGACCGGGGTGCCGACCTCGACAACCTCGGACGGGTGGTCGATGTGCTTCCAGGACAGCTCGGAGACGTGCACGAGGCCGTCCACGCCGCCCAGGTCAACGAACGCACCGAAGTTAACGATCGAGGACACGACGCCCTCACGAACCTGGCCCTTCTGCAGGGTGTCGAGGAAGTGCGCGCGGATCTCGGACTGGCTCTGCTCCAGCCAGGAGCGGCGGGAAAGAACAACGTTGTTGCGGTTCTTGTCCAGCTCAATGATCTTCGCCTGGAGCTCACGGCCGATGTAGGGCTGCAGGTCGCGCACGCGACGCATCTCCACGAGCGAGGCCGGGAGGAAGCCGCGCAGGCCGATGTCGAGGATGAGGCCGCCCTTGACGACCTCGATGACCGTGCCGGTCACGACGCCGTCGGCTTCCTTGATCTCCTCGATCTTGTCCCACGCACGCTCGTACTGCGCACGCTTCTTCGACAGGAGAAGACGACCCTCCTTGTCCTCCTTCTGGAGAACGAGAGCCTCGATCTGGTCACCAACTTCGACAACATCATCGGGATCGATGTCGTGCTTGATGGAAAGTTCCTTGGAGGGGATAACACCCTCGGTCTTGTAGCCGATGTCGAGCAGGACCTCATCCCGATCGACCTTGACTACGGTTCCTTCAACGATGTCGCCATCGTTGAAGTACTTGATGGTTTCGTCGACAGCGGCGATGAGATCTTCTTCGGTGCCGATGTCGTTGATTGCGACCTCAGTGGAGGTCTGGTTGTTAGTTGTCATAGAGTTGGTGACTCCGGATTATATGATTGTTACGGACATGGTGCCGGGCGGCACCACCTGCCAAGTTTACGGGGAAAAACCGCCGTGATTCAAGCGGACTTGCGGGCCTAAATGCCGAATTGACCACAGCGTCAGTGGGCCGCGTCGCGCCAGTTGCGCCCCACCCCCACGCTCACCGACAGCGGCACCGAGAGCTCCGCCGCCTTCGCCATCTCCTCGCGCACGATCTGCTCCACCTGCTCGGCCTCGGAGGCCTTGACCTCGAGCACGAGTTCGTCATGTACCTGGAGCAAGACGCGCGAGGCCAGGCCCGCGCTTGCGAGCGCCTCGTGGACGGCGACCATCGCGAACTTGATGATGTCCGCCGCCGACCCCTGGATGGGGGCGTTCAGTGCCATGCGTTCGGCCGCCTCGCGCACCTGCCGGTTAGGGTTGTCCAGCCCCGGCAGGTAACGACGCCGCCCCCAGATCGTGGACGTGTAGCCGTCCTTGCGCGCCTGGGAGACGACGGCGGTGAGGTACTGGCGCACCTTGCCAAATCGGGCGTCGTAATCCTTCATGAGCGCCTCGGCCTCTGGCACGGTGATGTGGAGCTGCTGGGAGAGCCCATAGGAGGACAGGCCGTAGGCGAGCCCGTAGCTCATCGCCTTGATCTTCGAGCGCTGCTCGCCCGTGACCGACTCCTGCGGCACGCCGAACACGCGCGAGGCCACGAAGCTGTGCAGGTCCGTGCCCTGGCGGAAGGCGTCGATGAGGTCCGCGTCCCCCGACAGGTGCGCCATGAGGCGCATCTCGATCTGGGAATAATCGGCCGTCATCACGTAGTCATAGCCCTCACCCGGCACGAAGACGCCGCGGATCTGGCGGCCCTCCTCCGTGCGGGCGTGGATGTTCTGCAAGTTCGGATCCGTGGAGGACAGTCGGCCGGTGGCCGCCACGGTCTGTTGGTAGGTGGTGTGGATCCGGCCCGACATCACAGAGCGCTGCAGGCCCTCCACCGATTGGCGCAGCTTGAGCGCATCCCGGTGCTCGAGCAGGCCGGCCAGGAACTCCTGGGCGGACAGCGCCACGTCATCCTCCCGGTGGGCGATCTTCGCCAGGAGCTCAGCCAGCGCGTCCGCGTTCGTGGTATAGCCAGACTTCGTCTTCTTCGTCACCGGCAGCTTCATGCGCTCAAAGAGCACCTCTTGCAGTTGCTTGGGGCTGGAGAGGTTGACCGAGTCATCGCCGATGGCCTCATGCGCCTT
Source organism: Trueperella bernardiae (assembly GCF_001469025.1). GTDB lineage: Bacteria > Actinomycetota > Actinomycetes > Actinomycetales > Actinomycetaceae > Trueperella > Trueperella bernardiae. Next base: position 379,176 of record NZ_LNIZ01000001.1, read on the forward strand.
GCGGGCTGCGTCCTCCACGCGCGTGTTGAAGGCGTGGTAGAGCGATTCAAGCAGGTCCTCATCCACCGCTATGCCCACGCTCTCCATCTCGAACAACACCTTGGCCACCGACAGCTCCAGCGCCATGAGCGCGCCCTCCGGATCTGCCTTACGCAGGTCCTGATCGAAGGCGTCGCGCAGATCGAGCAGCACGCCCGCGCGCTGGGCCGTGGCTGAGTGGACAATCGCGCCATCCGCACCGATACCCAGCGTGTCATCTTCAGCCGCGGCGATATCCACGGCCAGGTAACGCTGGGCGAGGTCGGTCAAGTCATACGCACGCTGGTCCGGGTGGAGCAGGTAGGCGCCGATCTCCGTATCCCCGACAACGCCGGCCAGGCTCACCCCCACGCCCTTCCACGCGTGGGCCAGGCCCTTCGTGCCGTGCCCCACCTTGGGCTGATCCGCGTCCTCAAGGAAGGCCACGAGCGCCTCCTCGTCCGCCGCGTCGAGCCCGGCCCGGTCCCCGTAGTACACGTGGTGATCGGCAGAGGCCACCGCGTAGCCTGCCACATCGCCCCGCATGGGGCGCCGGTCCCCGTCAATCTCAATACCCCACGGGCCCTCGTGCCCGGCCAAAAACTCTTCAAACGGCACGCTGCCCGCCGCGACCAGCGTGGCCTCCACCGCAGGCTCGGACGCCACCGCTTCCTCCCCGCCGCGCATCGGCAGCTCGCGCAACACCCGCTCGCGCAGGCGCGTGAAGTCAAGCGTGTCGAACAGTTCGTGCATCTCCTCGCGAGCAACGCCCACCGGGCGCAACTCGTCAAAGTCCTCCACAATCGGCAGGTCCCGCACCAGGGTGTTGAGCGCGCGGTTACGGCGCACCATCTCCACGTTCTCCCGCAGGTTCGCCCCCGTCTTGCCGCCGATCTCATCAGCGTGCTCGAGCAGGTTCTCCAGGCCCCCGTAGTGGTTGAGCCACTTCGCCGCAGTCTTCGCACCCCACAGCGGCACGCCCGGGATGTTATCGGCTCCCTCCCCCACCAGCGCCGCCAGATCCGAATACAGCTCCGGCTTCACGCCCGCCTTCGCCTCGATCCCCGCCGGATCGAGCACCGCCATCTGCGAGCGTGGCATCGGGTAGACCAGCGTGATCGCGTCATCCACCAGCTGGTACGTATCCTTATCACCGGAGGAGATAAAGACCTTCATCCCCCGCTCTTCGCCGCGCGTGGCCAGGGTTGCCACGATGTCATCGGCCTCGAAGTCCTCCACCGTCAGCCACGCCACGCCCAGCACGTCCAGCACCTGCTGGATCACCGAGATCTGGCCCTTGAACTCCTGCGGGGTCTCGGCACGCCCGCCCTTGTACTCCGCGTACTGGCGCGTGCGGAACGTACCGCCCGGCAGGTCAAAAGCCACCGCCACGTGCGTGGGCTGGTAGTCACCAACCAGCTTGAGCAAGGTGGAAGTAAAGCCGTGCACGGCGTTCGTGTACTGGCCCTGCGCCGTCAAAAAGGAATCGGCGGGCAGCGCGAAGAACGAGCGGAATGCCAGCGAGTGGCCATCGAGCAGAAGCAGAGTTTCTTGATTCACGCCACCAGCCTATCGCGGACCACCGACAAACATGACGGTTCACCCTGCGCGCCCTTGCTACGCTGGCACCATGACCACACTCGACAAGACCCTCGCCATCACAGTCGAGGCCCACACAGCCGATATCTGCACCGTCTCCATGCCCACCGCCCACGCTCACCAGCCCTACGGCGTCGTGCACGGGGGCATCAACGGGGTGCTGGTCGAGCACGCTGGATCACTCCTCGCGCTCACGAACGCCCCCGAAGGCAAGATCGCGGTGGGCACCGAGCTGTCCGTCTCGCACGTGGCGCCCAACGCCACCGCCCTGGTGCGTGCCACGGCGCGCGTCCTCAAAGTAACGCGCTCGTCCGTCATCACCTCGGTGATCGTCTCGGACGAGCGCGGGGAGATGACCGCCGCCGGGCGGCTCACTTGCGTGTTTATCAGCGCCTAGGCTACTTCTGGCCCACCTGCTCGACGACGGCGTCCGCAACCTCGCGCATGGTCAGGCGCCGATCCATCGACGTCTTCTGGATCCACCTAAACGCCTCCGGCTCCGTCAGGCCCATCTTCTCCTGGAGCAGGCCCTTGGCCTGGTCCACGCGCTTGCGGGTCTCAAACTTATCCGTCAGCGAGGACACCTCGCTCTCCAGCGAGGCGATCTCCTGCGAACGCGAGAGCGCGATCTCGACCGCCGGGATGAGGTGTTCCGGGGTGAAGGGCTTGACCACGTAGGCCATCGCACCCGCGTCGCGCGCCCGCTCCACAAGCTCGCGCTGGGAGAATGCCGTGAGCATGACGATCGCAATCTGCTGCTCGGACAGGATCTTCTCCGCCGCAGTCAGTCCGTCCATGCCGGGCATCTTCACGTCCATGACGATGAGGTCCGGGTTGTACTCGGCTGCTAGCTCAACAGCCTCATCCCCCGAGGCACCCTCGGCCACCACCGTGTAGCCGGCATCCTGCAGGGTCTCTACAATGTCCAGGCGAATGAGGGTCTCATCTTCAACCACGAGCACCCGCACAGTTGCAGGATCCGTGTCCGTCTCAATCTTCTCCACCCGGCGCCCGGCTACTTCCTCATTCACGACTTCCTCCGATCTCTTCCCGCTCGCCGCGGCTCACACCAATCTTACAAAGTGGCAGGCGACGGCGCGTGCATTTACCCTAAGTGCTCCCGGCGGGACTCGAACCCGCATGCCTTTCGGCGCTGCATTTTGAGTGCAGTGTGTCTGCCAATTCCACCACAGGAGCGTGCGACCTCACCTTACAGCAAGGCCGCTTCATCCCCGCAAAATGCGGAGATTCGTCACATCGCCGAGGCGAAGGTCTCCCCCATCTTGTGCACCCGGATCGTGTTCGTGGAGCCCACCTTGCCGGCGGGCATGCCCGACACGACGACGACCCGGTCCCCGTCCACCGCGTAGCCGCGGTCGCGCAGGGCGTGGTCGACCTGCTCGATCATGTGGTCGGTGTCCTCCACCTCGGGCACGATGATCGTCTGGGTTCCCCACGTGAGCGCCAGCTGCTGGCGGATGTCATTGTTCGGGGTGAAGACCAGCAGCGGGATGCGGGCGCGCAGGCGGGCCATGCGCCGCGCTGTCTGGCCCGAAGAGGTAAATACCGCCAGGTACTTCACGCCAAGCGCCTCGCCGATGTCCATCGCCGATCGGGTGATGACGCCGTTGCGGGTGCGGTGAAGGTTGCCGATCGTAGGGATCGACTCCAGCCCGTGCTCTTCGGTGTACTGGATGATGGAGGCCATCGTCTGCACGCACACAATCGGGTACTTGCCCACCGAGGTCTCGCCCGAGAGCATGACCGCGTCCGCGCCGTCGAGGATCGCGTTCGCGCAGTCCGAGGTCTCGGCGCGCGTGGGCGTGGGGGCGGTGATCATCGACTCGAGCACCTGGGTGGCCACGATCACCGGCTTGGCGTTGCGGCGCGCGATGTTGATGGCGCGCTTTTGCACGATCGGCACCTGCTGGAGCGGGAGCTCCACGCCCAGGTCGCCACGAGCGACCATGATGCCGTCAAACGCGGTGACGATCTCCTCTAGAGCGGTGACCGCCTGCGGCTTTTCGATCTTCGCAATGACCGGGATGCGGCGGCCGACCATGTCCATGACCTGGTGGACGTCCTTCACGTCCTCCGCCGAGCGCACGAAGGACAGCGCGCAGATGTCCGCGCCGTAATTCAGCGCCCACTCCAGGTCCACCTTGTCCTTCTCCGACAACGCGGGGACGGACACGGCCACACCGGGGAGGTTGACGCCCTTGTTGTTCGACACGGTTCCGCCGATAACCACCTCGGTGGTGACCTCCGGGCCATCCACCGACACGACTCGCACCTGGACTTTGCCGTCGTCGATCAGAATGAGATCGCCCGGGCTGCAGTCACCCGGCAGGCCCTTGAACGTGGTGGAGACCAGGTCCTTATCACCCGGCACGTCCTCCGTGGTGATCGTGAAAATATCGCCCTGCTCGAGGAGGACGGGACCCGATTCGAACGTGCCGAGGCGGATCTTCGGACCCTGCAGGTCAACGAGGATCGCAACAGCCGCCCCGAGTTCGTCCGCCGCCTCGCGCACCATGTCGATTCGCTGCTCGTGCTCGGCGTGCGTGCCGTGAGAGGCGTTAATGCGGGCGACGTTCATGCCCGCCTTGACGAGTTCGACTATTCGCTCTTTGGTGTCGGTGGCTGGACCTAACGTACAAACAATTTTTGCTCTGCGCATGGCCTCCATCCTACCCGATTAAGCTCGCCTTCGAAGAGCCGAGGCTAGTCGTGTTCGGCGGGCGAGGTGGATGCGGGTCCGACGACGCCGTCCGCCCCGGTCTCCTCGGACGCGGGCTCGCTGCCTTCCGCCTCCTCGCCGGCGGACTCCACCTGTTCGGGCGCGCGGCCGGGCAAATGGATATCGCCCAGCTCGGGCCGGGTACGGTGGAGCTTGGTGAGCACGAGGAAGCCAAGGATGGCGGCCGCGAGCACGATGAGCGACGTCCACACGTTCAGCCGCAGGCCCGCAACGATCTGAGCCGTGTCGATCCGCATGTTCTCGATCCACATCCGGCCGAGCACGTAGAGGATGACATACATGAGGGTGGTCTGCCCGCCCTTGAAGCGGAACTTCTTCTCCAGGGCGATAAGGATCCCCGCCATCGCCACGCACCAAATCGCCTCGTAGAGGAAGGTGGGATGGAAGAGCGTTCCCGAGGTGTAGCCGGCGGGCAGGTGGGCGTCGTCGATACGCAGGCCCCACGGCAACTCGGTGGGTCCACCGAAGAGCTCCTGGTTGAAATAGTTGCCGAACCGGCCAATCGCCTGGGCGATGAGCACGCCAGGGGCCACGGCGTCGGCGAACGGAGCAAAGCGCAGGCCGCGCCGATGGAGCGCGATGAAGCCGCCGATCGCGCCCGCGGCGATGCCACCCCAGATGCCGAGCCCGCCCTCCCAGACGCGCAGGGCCTTGAGCAGGTCGCCGTTAGGGCCGAAGTACGGATCGGGGGTGGTGATGACGTGGTAGATGCGCGCGCCCACGATGCCAAAGAGCACCATCCACACGGCCACGTCGATCGAGACCTCCTCCGGGCCGCCCCAGCGCACATAGCGCCGGTCGGCCAGTTTCCAGGCGACGATGATGCCCGTGAGGATGGCGAGGGCGTAGAAGTGGATGGTCAGCGGCCCGAGCGGGATCGCGCTGATCGACGGTGAGGGGATGGCAGTCAGCACTAGCGGCTCCTGGGGGTGTGGGCTCCGGCGGCGATGTCCGCCGTGATGGCCGAGACGGCGCGCAGACTCGCCGCGCGGTCGCCGTCGTTATCGATGAGGGCACGGATGATAGCCGAACCGACGATGACGCCGTCGGCGAACTGGGCCACCTCCACGGCCTGGTCGTGGGTGGAGACCCCGATACCGACGCAGACGTTCTTCGCGCCCGCGGCACGCGTGCGCGCGACCAGCGACTCCGTGTCGGAGGACAGGGTTGCGCGCGGGCCCGTGACGCCCATGCGCGAGGCAGCGTAGACGAAACCGCGCGCGGCTTCGGCGTTGACCCGCAGCCGTTGGTCGGTGCACGAGGGTGCCACGAGGAAGATGCGCTCGAGGTCGTATTTATCGGAGGCCTCGATCCACTCCCCGCACTCCTCGACGATGATGTCGGGGATGATCATGCCGGCGCCGCCGGCGTTGGCCAGGTCGCGCGCGAAGTTGTCCACGCCGTAGTGGAAGACGGGGTTGTAGTAGGACATGACGACGGCCGCCGCGCCCGCGTCCGCCACGGTCTCGACCATCTTGAACACATCCGCGCGCTTGAGGCCGCGCTCGAGCGCCTTCGTACCCGACTCCTGGATGATCGGCCCGTCCATCGTGGGATCGGAGTATGGGAAGCCGACCTCGATGATGTCAGCGCCGGCGTCGACAACGGCGCGCGCGACGTCAAGCGAAAAATCCACGTCTGGGTATCCCGCCGACAGGTAGGCCACGAACGCGGCGTGGCCAGCCTCGCGCGCCTGCTCAATCTTTTGTGCCGAGTACATCATTCGTTCTCCTTGGCCAGGTCAAAGTACGTCATCGCCGTTTCCATGTCCTTATCCCCGCGCCCCGAGAGCGAGACGGCGATCGTGATCTTCTCACCCTTCTCGGCCGCCTCCTTGCCGAGCTTCATCGCAACCGCGAGCCCGTGGGCGGATTCGATGGCGGGGATGATGCCCTCGGTGCGGGCCAGACCACGGAAGGCATCCATCGCCTCGGCGTCGTTGATGGGCCAGTACTCGGCGCGGCCGGTCTGGGCGAGCCAAGCGTGTTCGGGGCCCACCCCTGGGTAGTCAAGGCCCGCCGAGATCGAGGTGGAATCGATCGTCTGCCCGTCCTCATCCTGAAGCACGTACGTCTTCGAGCCGTGCAGCACGCCTACGTCGCCCTGCGTGATGGAGGCCGCGTGGCGCCCGGTCGCCATGCCCTCGCCCCCGGCCTCGCCGCCGATAATGCGGACCGTGGGGTCGTCAAGAAAGGCGTTGAACATGCCAATCGCGTTTGACCCGCCGCCGATGCAGGCGACGACGGCGTCCGGCAGCTCACCCGTGAGCTCCAGGATCTGGGCGCGGGCCTCCTCGCCGATGATCTTCTGCAGGTCGCGCACGAGCGTGGGGAACGGGTGCGGGCCGGCGGCGGTTCCGAAGATGTAGTTGGTCGAATCGATGTTCGTCACCCAGTCGCGGAAGGCCTCGTTGATCGCATCTCGGAGAGTGCGCGAGCCGTTGTCGACAGCCACGACCTTCGCCCCCAACAGTTCCATGCGGGCCACGTTGAGGGACTGGCGGCGGGCGTCCTTGGCCCCCATGTAAATCGTGCACTCGAGGTCGAGCAGCGCGGCCGCAGTCGCGGTGGCCACCCCGTGCTGGCCGGCGCCCGTCTCCGCGATCACGCGCTTCTTGCCAAGCGCGCGGGTGAGGAGGGCCTGGCCGAGCACGTTGTTAATCTTGTGGCTACCCGTGTGGTTCAAGTCCTCGCGCTTCAAGATAATGCGCGCGCCGCCGCAGTATTGGGCACCGAAGCGCGGGGCCTCGGTGATGATTGACGGCCTGCCCGAGTAGGTGCGGTGCAGGTGGTCGAGCTCGGCGATGAAGTCCGGGTCCACCTTGAGGGCGAGCCAGGCCTGCTCGAGCTCGGTCAGCGCCTTCACCAGCGCCTCGGGGATGTAACGGCCCCCGAATTCGTCAAAGTAGGGTCCCTGTACCTCAGCTAGTCGCATTGTTCACCTCTTAAATCGAAAAAAGAGAGGGGTGCTGGCCGGCGGCCACCATGTCCCGTACCGTCCGCAGCGGGTCCCCGTTGGTCACGAGTACCTCGCCCATCAACACCGCGTCGGCGCCCGAGCGGGCGTAGTTCAGCATGTCCTGAGCGGAGGCCACCCCGGATTCGGCCACGCGGATCACCGAATCGGGCACCACGTCGACCACCTCGTCGAACGTTCGCATGTTGACCTCGAGCGTCTTCAAGTTCCGGGCGTTGATGCCGATCACCTGCGCCCCGGCGTCGAGCGCGCGCAGGGCCTCGGTGCGGCTATGGGCCTCGACGAGCGCCGTCATGCCCAGGGAGTGCACGCGCTCGATGAGCGAGGTCAGCACCGTGTCCTCGAGGGCCGCGACGATGATGAGCGCCAGGTCAGCCCCGTGCGCGCGGGCCTCCCACACCTGGTAGGGCGTGACAATGAAGTCTTTGCGCAGCACCGGGATCTCCACCCGGGCTCGCACGGCGTCCAGATCCGCGAGCGTCCCGTTGAATCGCCGTTCCTCGGTCAGCACCGAGATCACGGCCGCGCCGCCCTCCTCGTACAGGCCGGCAAGATAGGCCGGGTCCGGGATGTCGGCCAGTTCTCCCTTTGACGGCGACTTGCGTTTGACCTCCGCGATGACCTGCACGGAGCGGTGATCGTGGGGCTTGAGGGCAGAGATGGCGTTGCGCGCGCTTGGCATCTTCGCCGCGCGCTCCTTCAGCTCGTCCAGGCTGACGGCGGCCTCGCGCCTGGCGAGGTCGATGCGCACGCCAGCAATGATGTCATCGAGCACTGTCATGGTTCGTCCTTCCCCTTGACTTCACTCTACCGGCGCTCGCGCCGTGTACGAAAAGGGAGTCTCACAGCCCCTCGATGTGGTCGGGGATGGCAACCGGCAGCTCTCCCCCGGCCAGGAAGCACGTGCGCTCCCCCGTGTGGCAGGCTGCACCACGCTGGTGCACGCGCACCAGCAGCGTGTCGCCGTCGCAATCCACGGCCACCGATTTGACCAGCTGGATCGCGCCCGACGTGTCGCCCTTACGCCAGTATTCCTGGCGGGAGCGCGACCAAAACCAGACCCGCCCGGTGATGAGCGTGCGCTCGAGGGCCAGGTCGTTCATGTAGCCGAGCATGAGGACCTCGCCCGTGGCCTCTTCCTGGATGATGGCCGGGACCAGGCCCTGACCGTCGAACTTCACGCGTTCGATCACAGGCGCACCTCGATGCCTGCGGCGTCCAGGGCCTCCTTGACCTCGCGGACGGTGAGCGCGCCGAAGTGGAAGACGGATGCGGCCAGGACGGCGTCGGCGCCCGCCTGCGCGGCCTCTACGAAGTGCTGCGCGGTTCCCGCCCCGCCCGAGGCGATGAGCGGGACGGCGACGGCGGCGCGCACCTTCTCAATCAGCTCCAGGTCGAAACCGTCGGTGGTGCCGTCCGCGTCCATCGAGTTGAGCAGGATCTCCCCCGCGCCGAGCTCGGCCGTGCGCATGGCCCACTCCACGGCGTCCACCCCGGCGCTGCGCGTGCCACCGTGCGTGGTGACCTCGAAGCCGGAGGGCATGCCGGCGGCCCGCCGCGCGTCGACCGACAAGGTGATGACCTGGTTGCCGAACTGGCTGGCGACCTCTGTCAGCAGCTCGGGGCGGGCGAGCGCGGCGGTGTTGATCCCCACCTTGTCCGCGCCGGCCTCGAGCAGCGCGCGCACGTCCTCCACGGACCGGACGCCCCCGCCTACCGTCAGCGGCACGAACACGTCGGCGGCCGTCTTCTTCACGACGTCGATCATGGTCCCACGCTCTTCGACCGACGCCGAGACATCGAGGAAGGTGACCTCGTCGGCGCCCATCTGGCTGTACCGGCTCGCGAGCTCCACCGGGTCCCCGGCGTCCTTCAGGTTTTCAAAATTCACGCCCTTGACCACTCGCCCGTGCGAGACGTCCAGGCACGGAATGACCCTGATTGCAACCCCCATGCCACTCCTTTCGTTGCCGTCTATCGTAACGCGATTTAGGATGTGAGCCGTGAACGACCACCCAGCGAACACCGCCGCCCGCGCCTGCATTGTGGCCGAACAGATCGGGCCAGGGCGGTGCCTGGTAGGCATCGACGGGCGCTCCGGCTCGGGCAAAACCACCCTCGCCCGCGCGCTCGCGGTCCTTCTCGAGCGGCGCGTCGAAATCATCGAAGTTGAGCTCTTCATCGGCGGCTGGGACGCACTCACCTCCGACATCGGGCGCGTAGCCGAGCTCGCCCGGGACCTCCGCCGCGGCCACGCTACCGCCCGGGCATGGGACTGGCACGAGGGCCGCTGGGGACGAAACGTGTGGATCCCGCAGACCGGCGAGGCCGACGTCGTGATCATCACCGGATGCGGCGCCACGTCCGCGCCCGTACGCGAGCACCTCGACCTCACCGTCTGGATTGAGGCCCCCGAAGCCGTGCGCCGGGAACGTGTGCGCGCTCGCGACCCCTACGACTGGTCAGCGCACTGGGACACCTGGGCGCGCCAGGAGGAGGCCCTACTCGCGCAGTTCCCCTCGAACGCGCGCAACGACCTCATTCTGCGGTGATCATTCATCCGTAATCTTGGCCAGCACGTCGATGACGATCGCCACGTCCGCGTCCCCCTGCGCCATCTCCGCCGGGATTCCCAGCGCCAGGCGCGAGCCCACCCGGGCGTCCTTGAGCCCGTCCCGAAGGCCGTCGAAGACATCGTCGACGGGCATGACCACCGGGCGCGGCGCGTCCCACGTGTTTTCAATGACGGCGCCGTCGACCGAGATCAGCAGGTAGTTGACGACGACCGTGTCGCCGGCCTCCACCTGCTCCCCGCCACCCCGGATGATCGCCGCAGAGGTCAGCGCGCTCACCTCGCCTCCGCCAGCGACGACGACGGGACGGCCGGCCTCGTCCGTGCTGACGCCGGGCAGGCCTCCGCCCGCCTGGAGGTCGCCCGGTTCGCCGGGCAGGACGGTGGGAAGGATGTCGATAACCGAGATGATGCCCGCCCGCGGGGTCTCGGGCTCGATGAGCACGATGCGGCTGCCCTCGGCTTCGCCGATCACGTAGCCGGCATAGTAGCCCAGCGACTCCGAGCCGGTCGCGCCCGTGTAATAGCGCGAACCGGTCTCCGTGGTCAGCCCATCCTCGCGCAGGTAGAACGTGCTCACCCGGGCAAGAACCTGGCCGCCCTCCTCGATCGTGCGACCCGTGCCAGCGATGTCGACACTCGAGAAGGCGTCCGCCAGCCCCTCATCCGTTGAAAAACTCGCGTTGCCGTTCACGATCACCGCCACCGAGGCGCCGAACGAGCCGGCCACCTCCACCGAGATCGGTTCGCGCGCCAACGCGATCCGGTACTGGGCGCTGGCAACGGCGAAGCCCATCGTGAGTCCCAGAATGACGCCGAAGATCGCCAGCCCGACGCGCTGCCACCTACTCACCGATGATCTCCATCAGCTCCTCAACCTCGGCGCTCACCGGGTTGAACGGGTCCTTGAGAAGGACCTGGTGGGCGCCCGCGTCCTCGAGCAGGCGGATGTTCATCCAGTCGACCATGTAATCGCGCCGGTGCTCCATGGCGAGCGCCACGAAGTCCCCACGCACCTTCGCCCGGGTCGTCTGCGGTGGGATACCCATCGCCTGGGCGATCGTGTCGTCAGAGATAAGCTTCTTCAGCCCGCCGCTGGCCTCGAGCTTGTGGCGCAGGCCGGCGCCCGTGATGTCGTGCCAGGCCAGGTCGAGGCGCTGCACCCGCGCGTCGTCAAGGCCGGTGCCCAGGCGCTCGGCCAGGCGGCCCAACAGCTTGCGCTTGGCAATCCAGTCGATCTCGGTGGAAAGCGAGTCGTGGTCGCCGCGCTCGAGGGCGTCGAGCGTGCGGCCCCACAGGTCAAAAACGTAGGCGCGCAGCGGATCGAGGCCCATCCAGCCGTTGGCCTCGAAGTGGGCGCGCACGAGGTCATGGACCTCGCGCTGGATGTCGATCGCGCGCATCGTGGTGCCGTCGGCCAGCTTGAGCACCGCCCCGCACGTCGTGTCCGCCGAGACCTCGCGGATCGCCCGCACCGGGTCAGCCAGGGCACGGTTCGGCAGGCGCAGCCCGTCCTCCACCGCGTCCAACACGGCCTCCGTGGCGCCCATCTTGAGCGCGGCCGTGGCATCGCACATGTTCGAGTCCCCCACAATCACGTGCATGCGCCGGTAAAGCTCTGCGTCCCCGTGGGGTTCGTCGCGGGTATTGACCATCGGCCGGGAGCGGGTGGTGGCCGCCGAGACGGCGTCGTTCATCTTGTCCGCCCGCTGGGAGATGCGGTAGCTGGCGCCCTCCGGGCCCACGTGCAGGTAGCCGGCACCCACCATGATCTGGCGCGTGACGAAGTACGGAATGAGGCCGTCGATGCGCTGGCGAAAGTCGCGCCGGCGGCGCACCAAGTAGTTCTCGTGGCAGCCGAAGGAGTTGCCGTAGGAATCGAGGTTGTTCTTGAACAGGTGCATCCGCCCGCCCGAAAGCTTGACCTCCGCCTCGGCCGCCATCTGCGCGTACAGGGCGTCGCCCGCGCGGTCATTGGCCAGCAGATCGGCCAGCTGATCGCACTCGGCGGTGGCGTACTCTGGATGGGCCCCGACGTCGAGGTAAAGCCTGGCGCCGTTGGGTAAAAACGCGTTCGTGGAACGCGCTTTGTGGAGCAGCGGCTCAAAAAGGTGGTGTGCCGTCTCCTCCGGGTCGAGCAGTTGCTCGCCCGTGGTGGTGGAGGCATACAGGAGGCCGTACTCGGTCTCGATGCCCATGATCCGGCGAGGTTTCACTGACCACCCTTTTGCACGAAGCCCTGCACGAAGCCCGTGGCGTTCTCCTCGAGGATCGAATCGATGTCGTCGAGCAGGTCGTCGACGTCGAAGTCGGCCGCCGGCACGTTCACCTGCGGCAGCTCCTGGGCCTCTTCCTCCTCGCGGCGGCGAGGCTGCATAAACTCTTGTTCAGACATAGTTTCCTTTCCGGATCAATTCTAGGGCGAGCGCGCCGCTCAGGCCGTGGTCAGCCTCACGAGGAAATCCTCGACCGAGACTGCGCCCTCGAGGATCTCCCCCACGAGCTCGCGCGTGGCACGCTCGGGGTGCATGAGCGGGATGCGCACCAGCGAATCGTAGCCGGGTACGTCCAACGTCACCCCGTCCCAGCCGGCGGCCGCCACCCGCTCCGGGAAGCGGCGGATGAGCCCGCCGCGCAGGTAGGCGCGCGTGGACTCGGGCGCGTGGCGCACCGCCCACATCACCTGCTCCGGGCCGAAGAGCCGCTCGATGCGTCCTGCCTGGTCGAGCCGGTTGACGATCGAGCGCTCCGGGCGCAGGTCGTGCCACTGCAGGTCGAAGGCGCGCAGCTTGTCGTTATCCCACGAGCCGCCAGTGCGCTGGCGCATCGAATCGAGCATCTGGTACTTGGCCACCCACTCCACCTTGCCCGAGGCGGCAAAGATGTCGGTGCGCAGCAGGTCGAGCACCTCCTGCCAGGTGGCCAGGATCTCGCGGGTGTCGAAGTCCACCTCACAGCGCCCCTCGAGAGCCGTGCGTACGGCGTCGAGGTAAATCTGCTGGATATCGATGGCCGTGCGCTGGGAGCCGTCCTGCATGTCAATGAGGCGGGTGAGGCTCGGGTCGTGTGAGACCTCCCACGTAGCGCGCACCGGCTCTAGCAGCATCATCGCATCCATGCCGAGCGGCAACGCCTCCTGCTCGAGCATCCAAAGCACAAGCGAAGTGGTGCCCACCTTGAGCAGGTTCGACACGTCGAACTGGTTCGCGTCCCCGCCGATCACGTGCAGGCGCCGGTAGCGGGCCGCTTCCGCGTGCGGCTCGTCGCGCGTGTTGATGATGGGGCGGTTGAAGGTGGTCTCCAGCCCCACATCGTTTTCCACGTAGTCCGCGCGCTGGGAGATCTGAAAGCCCGGCTGCTGCGACTTTTGCCCTAGACCCAGCCGTCCGGCCCCGCACAGGATCGGCCGGGTGACGAAGAACGGCGTCATGTAGCGGATGATGTCGGTGAAGTCGAGGGAGCGGTCCACCGTGTAGTTTTCGTGCGTGCCATAAGCCGCGCCCTTGCCGTCCACGTTATTCTTATAGATGACGACGTGGCGGCCGGCCTCGGCCAGCAGGTCCATCGCCTCCGCCGCGATGTAGTCCCCCGCCCGGTCCCACAAGATCGCTTCGCGCGGGTTCGTCACCTCCGGCGCCGAGTATTCAGGGTGAGCGTGGTCCACATAGAGGCGCGCGCCGTTGGTCAGCACCGCGTTGGCCGCGTGCGGCAGGGCGAGCTCGGCCTCCGATGGGCGCGCCACCCGCTCCAACGCGTCGCCCGACGGGGCGGGTGCGGCCGGATCGTCGGTCAGGAGCGACGGGTGGGCCGCGGCCCGGTCGAGCCGGTAACCTCGGGCGTCGTTGAGCGGGTCCTCCCCGTGATAGTCCCAGCGGATCGCGCCCGCCCCGCCCGAGGCGCTGCCGCGCCCGCCGTAAGCGTCCACTACCTCGGTGGACAACACGATGGGGTTCGCCCGCGGATTGCCCGCGTCCGTGATCCCAAACTCTGTCTCGAGCCCGATCCCTCGCCTCACGCTCATATCAGTCCCTTCCTCACGACACCGTCCCATTCCGTTACCGGCCGCTCGGGCGCCGGGGCCTGGTCACTTTCGACCTTCCGGGTAACCAGCGATTTGACGAACGTGACCCGCTTGCCCGAACCGCGTCCGTGGATGCGGGCCCACTCATCGGGGCTGGTCATCTGGGTCAGGTCCTCGTTCTCGCGCATCTCCTCGGCCAGCGCGGTGAGCATGTGGGAGGTGCGAATCCCGCGCTCGCGGGAGGCCAGCAGGTCCTTGATCGCCAGCTTCTTTGCCCGGTCCACGATCGCGGCCAGCATCGCGCCCGAGACGAAGTCGGACACGTAGAGCACCTCGCTCGAGCCGTCCGCGTAGGAGACCTCCACGAACTCGTTATCCGAGTCCCGGGTGAAGAGGCGCTCGACCGTGGCGCGGGCCATCGCGCGGACCGCCGCCGCGGCGTCGCCGTGGGCCTCGATCTCCGCGGGGTGGATCGGTAGGTCGGGCGTGAGGTACTTCAAGATGATGTCCCACGCGCCGTGCTGGTTCGGCCGCTCGATGCGGATCTTGATGTCGAGGCGCCCGGGGCGCAGGATCGCGGGGTCAATCATGTCCTCGCGGTTCGAGGCGCCAATGACGATGACGTTGTCCAGCTGCTCGACACCGTCGATCTCGGCCAGCAGCTGCGGGACCACGGTCGTCTCCACGTCTGAGGAAATGCCCGAGCCGCGCGTGCGGAACAGCGCCTCCATCTCGTCGAAAAAGATGACGACGGGGATTCCCGACGCCGCCCTGTCACGCGCCCGGGAGAAAATCTCGCGGATCTGGCGCTCGGTTTCGCCCACGTACTTATCCAGCAGCTGGGGGCCCTTAATGTTGAGGAAGTAGGAGCGGGACTTTGCCTGTCCGTCGCGCCGGGAGATCTTCTCCGCCAGCGAAGTGGCCACGGCCCGCGCGATGAGGGTCTTGCCCGTGCCGGGCGGGCCGTAGAGCAATACACCCTTGGGTGGCTTGAGACCGTGCTCCCGGTAGAGCTCGGGCTGCTCGAAGGGCAGTTCCACCGAGTCCTTGATCTGCACGATCTGCGCGTCCAGGCCGCCGATGTCCTCGTAGGACACGTTCGGCACTTCCTCGAGCAGGAGGTGTTCGACATCGGGGCGCTCCACGTGCTCGAGGATGAAGCCCGAGCGCAGGTCCGCCAGCACCGTGTCACCAACCTGAACCCCCTGGTCCTGGAGGCGGCCGGAGATCCGGAGCACCCGCTCGTCGTCGGCATGGACCTGCACGAGCACGCGCGAGGCGTCAATCACCAGCTTGACCGTGACGATCTCACCCGTGCGCTCATACGTGGTAGCGCCGACGACGACGAGCGCCTCGTTAAGCAACAGCTCCTGACCTGGCCGGATGCGGCCGAGCTCGACCAGGGTGGAGGCGGACAGGATCATCTTGCGGCCGTTGACGAGCGCGGTGACCTCGTGGCGCTCATGGTTGGCGCCGAGGAACGTGGCGGTGGAGCCCGGCGGCTGGGAAAGCTTTTCTACCTGCTCGGACAGCTCCTGGATCCGCTTGCGCGACTTTTGTAGTGCGCCGGCAAGCCGGTCGTTCTTTTCCTCGAGCGAGGCGATCGCGGTCTGCAGCCCGAAGATTTCTCCCTGGTCGCTCACTTGTCTTCCTCCCGCTGGCGGTTGCGCTCGGCCGCCTCCTCATCCAACTCGCGGCGCATCTTCACACTATTGTCCCCCGCTTCCGAGTATCCGGAAACTTCCACGTCCGCGCGGTGCGCCACATCGCGGCGGACCTTGCGTAGCTTCTTTTCCGAGATCGCGCGCTGGGGCAGGTCGGCCGGGTCCCAGTTCTCCCACTCGGGCAGGTCCGGGCGGGCGGCCGGGGCCGGGCGCCTCGTGGGCACGAGCGGGGACGAACCACGGGCGATCCTGCGGGCGATCACGAGGAAGCCGGTGTGCCCGACCATCGAATGGTTCGGGCGCACCGCCAGCCCATCCAGGTGCCAGCTACGTAGCATGGTCTCGAACGCGTCCGGCTCGGTGAAGTACTGGCTGTCGCGCAACTTTTCGACAAAGCGGGACAGCTGGGTCGTCGTGGTGACGTAACCGACGACGACGCCGCCCGAGCGCAACGCCCGAGCCGCGGGCTTGATGACCTCCCAGGGGGCGAGCATGTCGAGCACCACGTGGTCGAGGGATTCTTCGGCCATCTCTTCCAGCGCGGCGGCGGCCTCCCCCACGAGCAGCTCCCAGGGCGGAACGGCAGGCCCGTACCAGGATTCGACGTTGGCCTGGGCGATCTGGGCGAACTCGTAGCGGCGCTCGCAGGAGGTAAGGTGGCCCTCCGGGCCGATCGCGGCGAGGAGGGACAGCGACAGGGCACCCGATCCGACCCCGGCCTCGAAGACGCGGGCACCCGGGAAGAGGTCGCCCTGCTGGATAATCTGGCCGGCGTCCTTGGGGTAGACCGGGGTGGCGCCGCGTGGCATGGAGAGCACGTAGTCGGCCACCAGCGGGCGCAGGGCCTGGAGCACGTGGCCGGTCTCGGTCTCGAAGACCGTTCCCTCAGGTTTGCCGATGAGCTCCCGGTGGCGGAAATTGCCGCGCTGGGACTGGAAGTAGCCGTCGTGGGTGAGGAGCGTGGTGTACTTGCGGCCCTTGGTGTCTGTGAGCTGGACGCGCTCGCCAGCGCGGAACGGGCCGCGGCGGCGGTCGGCGCCGAGCGGATGTGGATAGGTACTCATTGGATTCATCTTACGGAAAATTGTCGGAGCCAGTCGCTACGGTTAGGAGCATGAAACGTCACGCTGCCATTTCGCCCTCACGGGCCAACGATTTTAAGTCCTGCCCACTCAAATTTCGCTTCCGGGTGATCGATAAGCTGCGAGAGCCCCCGTCGGTGGAAGCGCTGCGCGGCACGCTCATCCACGCCGTGCTCGAGCACCTGTACGATTCGCCTGCGCTCGAGCGCACGCCCGAACGCGCCCAAGAGCTCCTCGATCCGATGTGGGCCACGCACCTGGAGAAGGAGCCACAGGCGCGGGAGCTGTTCGATTCAGAGCAGGCGCTGGAGGAATGGCTCGGAAGCGCCCGGCCGCTGATCGCGAACTACTTCAAGCTGGAAAACCCCGTCTTCCTCGAACCCTTCGCACGCGAGGAGTTCGTGAACGCCACCCTGCCCTCGGGCCTGGCGATCCGTGGGATCATTGACCGGATCGATCGGGCCCCGAACGGGCAGATCCGCGTGGTGGATTACAAGACGGGCAAGTCACCCTCCCCGCGATTCCAGGGCGAGGCGATCTTCCAGATGAGGTTCTATTCGGCCGCGCTCTACTTCGCGGAGGGCACGCTGCCTACCCGCACCCAGCTCATCTACCTCAAGGACGGGCGCGTGCTCACCTACGATCCAGTGCCGGCGGACGTGGACGCGTTGGCCATGGAGGTCGATGCGCTGTGGTCCGGCATCCGCGCCCGGCTGGAGGACGGCTTCGAGGCGAAGAAGGGCCCGCTGTGCAACTGGTGTCACTTCCAAAGCATCTGCCCGGCCTTCGGCAACCAGGCACCGGAGATGAGCGAGGCCGGGGCGAAGGACCTGCTGACGGCCGAGGTGGGCTGAGCGGGCTGTAAGCCGGGTCGCGGCGTCGTGAAGGGCTCGAGGGTGGCGGTTTAGGGCATGACGGCGCGGAGGAAGGCCTCGTCCACGTCTGCGAGTGAGTCGATGAGGATCGCTCCGTCCACGCCGGAGATGTCCACCTTGAGCGGCACGCCCACGGTCACGCACCCGGCGGCGAGCGCGGAGGTCAGCCCGTGCACGGAGTCCTCGAAGGCGAGCGTGCGCTCGGCGGGCACGCCCAGGCGCTCGATGCCCATGAGGTAGGGCTCCGGGTCAGGCTTGCCGATGAGGGTCTGGTCGCCAGTCACGGCCACCTCGAGCGTGCCGGCCGGGGCCTGCTCCAAGGCGAGCTGGGCGAAGGCCATGTGGGAGGCGGTCACCAGCGCGCTCGGAATCCCTAGGCGGGCCACCAACTCAAGTATCTCGTAGGCGCCCGGACGCCAGGGCATCCCCTGCTCGCGCCCAATCGCGGCGACTCGCTCGGTCAGCATCCACCCCAGCTCGGCCGGCTCGATGTCGATCTCGAGCATGGTGGCAAGGTGGGTGGCGGCGTCGATGAGGTTGAGCCCGATGATGTCCATCTCGTCCCCGGCGCGCCAGGGCCGACCCAGCTCGCCTAGCACCTCGGTTTCCGCCTGGAACCATAGTTTTTCGGTGTCGGTCAGGGTCCCATCCATGTCGAACAGGATCCCCCATGGCAAAGACATGACGCTCCTTACGCGCTCATCATTCCCTGGCCGAGCAGGAAGACCAGCAGGCCGGCCAGCAGGAGTCGGTAAATGACGAATGGCAGGTAGTTCTTGGTCTCCACCAGCTTGAGGAAGCCCACAATCACGGCGTATCCCACCACGAACGCCATCGCGGTGGCCACGAACGTGGACATCGCGCCGGCCTGGGGGCCGGTGCCGTCGTCGGTAAAGAGTCGGTAGAAGCCCGAGCCGAGCACGGCCGGGACGGCTAGGAAGAAGGAGATGCGGGCGGCGGCCACGCGCGTGTAGCCGAGCGCGAGGCCCACCGTAATCGTGCCGCCGGAGCGCGACACGCCCGGCACCAGGGCCATCGCCTGGGCGAAGCCGAGCGTAATGCCGTCGCGCAGGCTCATCTGCTCCAGGCTCAGGCGGCGCTTGCCGTAGCGGTCGGCGAGGGCGAGCAAGATTGCGAACACGGCGAGCATGAGCGCCGTGATGTAGAGGTTCCTGAACGTCGTGTCGATCCAGGTCTCTAAGAGCAGGCCGAGCATGACGATCGGGATCGAGCCGAGGATGACGATCCAGCCCATGCGGGCGTCGGGATCGGTGGAGGGCGTGCGCTTCCACGGGCCGGGCAGCGAGGTGACCCAGCGCTCGATGATCCGCCAGATGTCCTTCCGGAAATACAGGAGGACCGCCACCTCGGTGCCGATCTGGGTGACGGCCGTGAAGGTGACGCCCGGGTCTCCTAGCGAGGGGAACAGCTCGCCCACGATGCGCAGGTGCGCCGAGGAGGAGATCGGCAGGAACTCGGTGAGCCCTTGAACAATTCCTAATATGATGGCTTCGAAAATACCCACGCGCCCAAGCCTAAACCAGTTGCGGCGCGATCGTACGTTAGGCTCAGGGATATGAAGCACACGTTTTTGGGCGGCAGTGGCCTGCGTATGGGCAGCCTCGGGCTCGGCACCCTCACCTGGGGGCGCGACACGGACGTCGAGGACGCCACCAAGATGGTCACGGCTCTGCTCAACCACGGCGGCACCACGATTGACGTCTCCCCCGTCTACGGCGACGGCCTGGCCCAGCAGGTGCTCGGCTCGATCTTCTCCGGCGGCGTGGACCGCTCAGAGGTAGTCATCATCGCCCATGCAGGAGAGTTTTATCACGACGACGGGGTGCGGTTTAACGGCGGACACGCGGCCCTGACCGCCTCGCTCAACGCCACGCTGACCGAGCTCGGCACCACGTACGTGGACGTGTTGCAGGTGGCGGCGCCCGACCCGCGCGTCGGAATCGAGGAGCAGCTGGAGAGCCTGGCGCAGATCGTGCGAAGCGGGGCCGCGCGCTACATTGGCCTGGCCAACCATCCGGCGTGGCGGGTGGCCCGTGCCGCGCAGTACCTGGCTGACCTTCACCTGCCGCGGCTCGCCGCGATCGGGGCCAAGTATTCAGTGCTGCACCGCCAGCCGGGCGGAGACCTGACGGCAGTCGCGCGTGAGTTCGACCTGGGGATTATCGCCCAGGCGCCGCTTGCCGGCGGGGTGCTGACCGGGAAGTATCGCCACACGATTCCTGCGACATCGCGGGCGGCCACCGAGCACCTGTCCGCGACCGTGGATCCCTACCTCACCGACAAGCCTCGCCGCATCGTCGAGGCCGTGACCAAAGCCGCCGACGGCCTGGGGCGCACACCGGCCGACGTCTCTCTCGCCTGGCTCCTCGATCAGCCGCAGGTGACGACAGCGCTCATCGGCGCGCGCACGCACGCCCAGTTTGACCAGGTCCTGTCCCTGCCGATCGAGCCGCTACCCGGGCCGGTCGCGCAGGCGATCTCCGAGATTTAGAGGTTGAACTCCTCCAGGTCGTCCTCGTCGAAGTCCTCGTCATCATCGAAGTCGTCGAAGTGATCGTCGTCGTCGAAATCGTCATCATCTAGCTCGTCGTCGAGATCGTCATCGTCGTCGTCCGACTCGTCGAAATCGTCGTCGTGATCGTCGTAGTCGTACGTATCGAGCGGGGTCTCCACGCCGTACTGGGTGTAGAGGGCGTCGTCGTAGACCGTGTAGGCGTCCGCAAGCGCATCGGCCGCCGCCACGACGGAAGGATCCTCTGGATCGCGCGCCGAGATCGCCGCCGCGTTGAACTCCTGAAGTGCAAAGATCAGCCGATCAAATGCCGCTTGTGTTTCGTTAGCCATACCTGAAAGCCTAGCTCACACCGGCGATTTTCTGTACCGCAAACTCCTTAGAGCCGGTCGATGAACTCGCGCAACACCTCGGCGCCGAAGGCGAGGGAGTCGACCGGCACGCGCTCGTCCACCCCATGGAACATCGCCGGGAAGTCGAAGCCCTCTGGCAGGCGCACGGGCGAGAACCCGTAACCCTCGATGCCAAGCGAGCCGAGCGCCTTGTTATCCGTGCCTGCCGAGAGCAGGTAGGGAAGCACGTGCGCGCCCGGGTCCTTGGCCAGCACCGCGGCCGTCATCGCCTCCACGAACGAGCCCTCGGTGGTGGACTCATACCCGTCCATGGACGACAGCCAGCCCACCTCGATGCCCTCGGTCAGCTCCTCGATGCGGCGTGCCACCTCTCTCTCGGTGCCAGGGATGGCCCGCACGTCGGCCGTCGCCTCCGCGCTGCCCGGCACCACGTTCTGCATGTAACCGCCGTTGAACGAGGTGAGGTTGCAGCCCGTGCGCAGCGTGGCGCCCACGTAGGCCTTCGCCGGCCCGAGCGCGTTCACCAGCGCGTTGATGCTCGCCTCGTCGTCGGGGTCGAAGGGCAGGCCGGAGATCTCGGAGGTGCCTTGGAGCAGTTTCGTGACCGTGTCGGTGAGCGTGAGCGGCCAGGGCTCGGAGTCGAGCGCCACGAGCGCGCGGGAGAGCTTGGCAATCGCGTTGTCGTTGTTGATCTGGGAGCCGTGGCCCGCCTTGCCCTCGGCGCGGAAGGTGTACCAGGTCAGCGCCTTCTCCCCCGTCTGTAGCAGGTAGACACGCTCGCCGTTGACGTACGTGTTGTAACCGCCGACCTCCGAGATCGCGTGCGTGGCGCCCTCGAACAGCTCGGGGTGGTGCTCCACTAGCCAGCGGCAGCCCTGGTGGCCGCCCGCCTCTTCGTCGGCGAACATGCCGATAATGAGGTCGCGCGGAGGGACGTAGCCGGTGCGGGCGATCTCGCGCACCACGGCCAGGATCATTGCGTCCATGTTCTTCATGTCCACCGCGCCGCGACCCCACAGGAAGCCGTCTTTCACGACGCCGCCGAACGGGTCCACCGACCAGTCCCTCGCCACCGCTGGCACAACGTCAGTGTGCCCATGGATGACGACGGCGCCCCGGCGCTCGCCCGTGACAGGATCAACCTCGACCTCACGCTTCTTGCCCGGGATGCGCACCACCACCGACGGCCGGCCAGGCGTCGGCCCGAGGTACTCCGGCTCGAGGCCGACCTCGCCCAGCAGGTCCATGACGTAGTCGGCCGCCGGCTTCTCGATCACGTCCCGGCCGTCATTGGACGTGTCGAAACGGATGAGGGTCTGGGCAATCTCGAGGGTTTCGGAGTAGGCGTTCACTGGGGGTCCTTCACGGTCTTTTGTTCCGGGTCGTAGGCCTGGGCGTGCTGTTCCTCGGCGGCAGCAATCCCGTCGAGCTCGCGGGCGTCCGGATCGAGCGGGTGGCCCACCTCCATCTCCGCGATCATGAAGTCCACGATCGCCTCCCGCGCTCGCTCGAAGTGGGAGCCTGCGCGCAGCATGCGCTGGTAGGGCGCGCCAAGTTCGAGCACGCGGCTCACCATCTGCAGCTCCTCGAGGCAGCCCAGGTCCCGCGCGATCGGGGTGAGTTCCTCGACCATCCGCGCCAGCGTGGTCCCCACCAGCTCCTCGTTGCCCTCCTCATCAAGGATAAGGATCGCGTCCATGCCATAGCGGGCGGCCCGCCACTTGTTCTCCACCACGAACCAGGAGGGTAGGGCGGGAAGCGCGCGGCCGGCGTCGTACTCGCGCGAAAAGTACTCAACCAGGCACTGCGACAGCGCGGCGACCATTCCCACCTCGGACAGATTCGTGGCCGCGTCCGCCACGCGGAACTCGAGCGTGCCGAACTTGGGCGAGGGCCGCACGTCCCAGCGCACCTCGTCGAAATTGGAGATCACGCCCGTCTTGACCATGCCCTCGTAGTAGCCCTCGAGGTCGGCCCAGTTCGTGAACTGGTGCGACACGCCGGCGGTGGGCAGCTGCTGGAAGACCATCGCCCGGTTGTCCGCATAGCCGGTGTTCTTCCCGCTCCAGAACGGGGACGACGCCGTGAGGGCCTGGATGTGGGCGGAGCGGGTGAGTACGGCGCGTAGGATCGGCAGCACCTTGGCGCGGTCCTCGATGCCCACGTGCACGTGGGTGCCGAACAGCAACATCTGCCGCCCCCAGTACCGGGTGCGGTTAACGAGCTCGGCGTAGCGCTCGCTGTCCGTCACGCGCTGGTAGACCGGGTTGGCGAACGGGTGGGTACCCGAGGAAGCGAGCGTGATGCGCATCGGCTCCAGCACCGGCTCGAGGATATCGAGGCATTGACGCAGGTCCGCCACGCATTCGCCCACACGCTCGTGCGGGCGCGAGACCAGCTCGATCGTGTTGAGCAACATCTCCCCGTGGATCATCGAGGTATCCGCATCGAGCCGGCACACCTCGGCGAGTACTGTGTCGGCCGCCTGGCGCAGGTCGTTCGAATCACGGTCGATGAGCTGGAGCTCCCACTCGATGCCCACGGTCGAGCGGGGCGAGGACGCAAATTCCATGGTCAACTCCTGTACCTGTCCACAAACGCGCCAATGAGCACCGCGCACGCCGCATAGTCATGGCTGGTGGTCTGGGCCCGCACCCGCTCCACCTGCTCGGCGGCAAAGTACACGTCCCCGTAGTAATCGAGGCGCAGCCCCACGCCATCCGCGTCGATCTCGGGGTGGAACTGCACGCCATACACGTTGTCCCCGTATCGGATCGCCTGCACCGGGCACAGCTCCGAGGAGGCCAACACCGTGGTGTTCGCAGGCACCACGCCGATCGCGTCGTCATGCCCCACAATCGCCGGGAACGAATCGGGCAGCTGGGAGAAGATCGGGTCGGCGCGGCCGTCGTCGTTGAGATGAATGGAGACAGTGGACAGCTCCTCGCCGTACTCAGCGCTGAGCGTGCCGCCGAGCGAGAGCGCTACCGCCTGGTGACCGTAGCACAGGCCGAGGAAGGGCAGGTCCTTGGCGAGCACCTGCTTCACCACGTCGAACAGGACCTCCTCGGTGGCGATCTGATCGGGCGTCTTGGCCTCGTCTACCACGCCGAAACCGTACTGCGAACCCGACACGATGATCCCCGCATAGTCCTCCGGGTCGATCTGCGGGCGCTCGGCAAGGGGAAGGTAGACGATCTCGGCGTCGGACAGGCGCCCGTCGCGTTTGACGACGGCGAACTCGTCGCGGCGGATGTCGGCCGCGAAGGCTGGGCGCGCCGCAAGGAAGGCAAACGGTTTCATAGGGACAGCGTAGCGAAGGTGTGGCGCAGTTTAGGAAGTTACGGCCCGGTAGGCCACCTCCATCGGCATGTCGATCCCCAGCCAGATCTTCTCCGCGATCGCCGCTTGGCCCAGCAGCATCCGCAGGCCTTCCACCGTTTTCGCGTCGGCCTCGCGAGCCTCGGCGATGAGGCGGGTGATGCGCGGGTGGTAGACGACGTCGGCCACCGTGTGGCGCGGCGTGATCCATCTCGCATCCACAAGCGTGTCGTCCGCAAGGCGATCCATGCCCACCGAGGTGGCATTGATGATGATGTCCGCCTCGGCGCACGCCGCCTCCAGGCCGCCACCCTCGAACGTCTGCAGCGACAGAGCGCAACCCGTGCGCTCGGAGAGCCGCGAAAGGGTGGCGCCAATCGACTCGAGCTCGGGCTTGGCACGGTTGAACACGCTCACCGCCGCCGCCCCATCGAGCGCCGCCTGGGTCCAGATCGACGACGCCGCTCCCCCGGTCCCCAGCAGCAGGATCCGGCTACCGGTCACGGGTGTGCCCTCCGCCTCGATCTCGCTCAGCAACCCTGCGCCGTCGGTATTATCCCCGTGCGCGCGGCCACCTCGGAACGTGATCGTGTTAACCGCGTTCATCTCCCGGGCCACTTCGCTCACCGAATCCAGGTGCTCGATCACGTCCGCCTTGAACGGCATCGTGACGTTCGCCCCCGCATAGCCCAGCGCGCGCATGGACGCGACCGCCACCCCGGCGTCGTCCACCTCGTGCGCCACGTAAACCGCGTTAATGCCGAGGTGGGCGAAGACCGCGTTGTGCAACTCCGGCGACTTCGAATGACGAGCCGGGTTGCCAATAATTGCGAAAACCTGGGTGCGAGCGTCCATGGCTCTACCATGCCACACGGGCACGAAAAAGGCCGGTATCTCTACCGGCCTCATCTGTGCGCGGAGGGGGACTTGAACCCCCACCCACTATACGTGGACTAGCACCTCAAGCTAGCGCGTCTGCCTATTCCGCCACCCGCGCAGGTGTGCGTTTGCAACAGGTAAGAATCTATCACCGAAGGTCACCTGCGCAAAATCTGCCGCTCACAATTCTTATGTGATCTGAGCCAAGTTGAGCGACAGGGTAAATTGGAGGCATGAATTACGTACCTGATCCGAATCGCCCCGAAGACCTCGTCCGCCAGTTCCACGAAACCTACGGCCTGCCCATCGTCACGGGCACCCCGAACGCCGACCGCGACCGGGTCCACATGCGCATGAGCCTCGTGGCCGAAGAGTTCTCCGAACTCGTGGGAGCCATCTACGGCGCGAAGGCCCGGGCCCTCATTGAGGAGGCCTACGACGCCGCCCGCGCCGCCGACGACCACACGCGCGACACCGTCCAAACTGCCGACGCGCTCGCCGACCTCACCTACGTCATTTACGGCATGGCCCTCGAACTCGGCATCCCGCTCGGCGACGTGCTGCGCGAGGTGCAGGCATCTAACATGTCCAAACTCGGCGCCGACGGCAAGCCCATCTACCGCGAGGACGGCAAGGTGTTGAAGGGACCCGGCTTCTTCGACCCCGACATCGCGGGAGCGCTCGGGCTGTAGCGGCGCCCGGGCAAGGCGCGGGTCCTGCTCGAAAGCCGGGCGACGGCGTCGTGCGGGAGTCGAACGACGGCTGAAGCCTAAGTCCACGCACCGCTGCACTGCTTGCCACAAGGTTCCTTCATAGTCGACGCACTGCACAGCGTCATCAACTATGATTCCCTGATATTCCTCCTGCTGCTCAGCAGCCACGAGATCTTGGCAAGTGGGATCCCTGCGTCGGTTACGCCTCTTCGATCAAAGCGAGTGGAGCACCACTGGGAACGGGATCGCTGCGCAACCGACCGTATGTGCAAACGTCGATCCGTTCGCCGTCGACGAGGAACTTCCCACGCTCCGTTCCCTCTCGAACGAATCCAGCAGCCCTCGCAATATGCCCGGAAGCCGGATTGTTCACTCGGTGTCCCAGTTCCAGACGCTCAAGACCGCGCGCGTTCAGCGCCCACTGCGCAACAGCTACCGCAGCGCGGCTTGTCCAACCACGGCCACGCGCAGACTTCGTCATCCAGTACCAGAACCAGCCGCTGAGATTGGTCTCGTCAACGGTGACACACACGAGTCCAACCAGCACGTCACGTTCAGCGATTGCCCACGCCTCGTGCGGTGAATCCGCCGCGATGAGCCGATCGATGTAGCGCTCAGCGTCCTCCAGTGACGCAACATCCCCCTGCCTAGCCATGTCAGGGGACGCTGTGAATGCTTCAAACACCGCGGGCGCATCCGTAGCACGGAGTCGACGCACCACCACGTTGGCCATCAAGACCTCCCCCGCTCGGCGCGCATCCGGTCAATGAACGCCACAATCGTTTTGGGCATCCTATCAGTTGCTCCCCACTCAAACAGCAGCGTCACCAAACCCGATTCCAGCCCCGGTACCGATCGGCGTCAAAACTCACGGGCCGATCTCCCCGTGACCCGCGGTGCAGATCGTCAGCAGCGGGAGGTGTCGTGAACCTAGCGGGCGTCGTCGATGACCTCGGCGTCCTCGATGTCGTCTTCGAGCGTGAGGGCGAGGATCTTGGCCGAGAGAGAATCGAGGCGTTCCTCGAGGTGGCGCATGTTACCCCGGCGCACCTTGCCCTTCATCGAGGACACGACCGGCAGGGAGTTCTCCAACCCGTCCAGCTCGCGCCGCCACGCCGTGGCCTGCTCCGCCACGGAGGCGTTGTTCGCCGTGCCGTAAAGGTAGGTGGTCTGCTGGCGGAGCACCTCGATGCGGGTCTGCAACCGCGGCGCTCCCCGCTTCACCTTTGACACCCCCGCCAGCGCGCCGAGGCGGCCCTTGAGGCTATCGAAGAAGTCCGGGTTGTCATCCATGAGCTTGCGGATCTGCGGGCCGTACTTGCGAACAACCTCGAAGACCACCGGCCCCGCCGTCGTCGCGATCTTCAAAAGCATCTTCATTTTGCCCATGCCTGGCCCCTTTCGTCTGCCTCACATTCTAGCGTGAGGCAGGCTCCGCGTTCGAGCTCAGCAAGGCAAACAGTGCCACGACGCCAAGGCAAGCGAACGCCAATCCCAGCGCGGCCGGCCAGCGGCCCAAGTCCCACGCCAGGCCGAACAAGATTCCACCTAGCGAGGAACCGCCGTAGTAGTGCGTGAGGTATAGGCCCGATCCGATCCCCGGTTTCGGGTGCAGGCTCGTGGCGCGCCCGGACTGGATCGAGTGCATCGCGAAGAAGCCTCCGCATATGATGAACAGGCCCGGCCACAGAGTGTAGACCGTGGGCTGGATGAGCAGCGCGATCCCCAGCGCCATGGTGGCCGTGCCCGCGATCATCGCCCCGCGGGCACCAACGCGCGCGATGAGGCGGCCCGCCCGTGCTGAGGTCACCGTTCCGGCGAGGTAGCCGAGGAAGAGGAGCGATGTGACCGACGTGCCCAAACTCAGCGGCGGTTCGGAGACCCGGTAGACCACCACGTTGTACAGGCCGACGAACGTGCCCATGCCGACGAACGCGAACAGGTAGGCCAGCAGCCGCTGGCGCTTTCGCCACGGACTCTCCGGGCGCGGGGGCGGCAACTCCCCCGCCGCGCGTCCCTTCGTTGCTGGAAGGAGGAGATGGGCTAGCCCGCCCATCACGGCGGAGACGAGCGAGACAGCGGCCAGGCCGATGCGCCAGTTGTCCGTCACCTCGTTGACGAATCCGGACAGGAGGCGGCCTGCCATCCCACCCACGGTGGTGCCGGCAATGTAGAGACCGGAGACCTGGGCAACCGATGACAGCTCAACGTGGCGGCCCACCCAGGCGAGTGCCGCGGTGAAAGGCGCGCCGAGCGCGATCCCCTGCGCCACGCGCAGCGCCACAATCACGCCCCACGCGTGAGTGAGCGGGATGGCGAGCGAGACGAGCACGGCACCCGCCAGACCCCCGATGATGAGGCGCCGCTCGGACACGCGCGCTAAGACCGCTCCCCAGAACAGCACGGATATAGCCAGGCCGAACGTGGCGGCCGAGAGCAGCAGGGCCGACTGCGAGGCTCCTACCCCGAACTCGTCGCCAATCACGCGCAGCAGCGGCTGGGGCGCATACGTCAGGGCATACGCCCCGATCCCAATGCAGAACAGCGCGCCGAGCGCGCGCCCGTAGTCGGGTGTTCCGCGGCGAACAAGTTGACCCATGCCTCGGACTATACGTCAATCGCATTCATGCTTTTCTCCTTTCCTCTCTGCCGACGCTCACCCGCGTTCGCGTTAGCGGAAGTCCCGCGACGGGAGCGGGACCGCCAGCTCGAGGCGTTCGACCCCGTCGGCAACGAAGTTCATCACGTCATCCGCCCGCTCCACCACGCCGCGGATAATCAGGCCTTGGGAGGTGCGTAGCACCTTGCGGTGCTTCTCCCATAGCCCCACCGAGCACACCACGTTGAGCAAGCCCGACTCGTCCTCCAGGGAGAGGAAGGTGATGCCGGAGGCCGTGTGCGGGCGCTGGCGGTGGGTGACAATCCCCGCCACGCGGATCCGCTCCCCCGGCTCGTAGCGGGATAGGTCCGCGATACGCACCACCCCACGTTCGGTCAGCGATGGGCGCAGGAAGTCCATGGGGTGAGTGCCCACTGAGATACCCGTGGATCGCAGTTCGGCCATATTCTCCTCCACCGGGCTCATGCGGGGCAGGCGCGGCGGCGTGGCGCCCACGTGCAGCCCGGGCAGGCTGGGCTGGAAGGAATCGCCGAGCCTCTTGCCCGTGTAGGCCAGGGCCCCGGCCGCCCAGATTCCCTCCCGGCGTGTCATCCCCAGGCTGGTCAGCGCGCCGGCCGCCGCGAGCTTCTCCAGCTCCGGCGTGGTGAGCTTGGCCCGGCGGGCCAGGTCCGCCACCGAATCAAACGGGCGCTGCGCGCGGGCGGCGAGGATGCGTTCAGTGGCCCTCAAACCCTTGATGTTCGATAGGCCTAGCCGCAGGCCCCGGCGCGGATCAACGCTCACCAACGGGTGGGCTCTCACCTTCCGCTCCGGGGTGACCTCCACGCACGAGTGCTCTTCTGAAAAGCACACGTCCACCGGCAAGACGAGCACGCCGTGCCGCCGCGCGTCGGCCACCAGGGTCTGCGGCGAGTAGAAGCCCATGGGCTGGGCCGCGAGGATGCCCGCGTAGAAGTTTTCGGGGTGGTGAACCTTGAGCCAGGCGCTCGCGTAGACAAGGTAGGCGAAGGAAAAGGAGTGCGACTCGGGAAAGCCGAACTCGGCGAAGGCCTCCAGCTTGGTGTAGATCTCCTCGCGCACCCGCGGGCCGATCCCGCGCTCATCCATCCCGGCCATGAGATCCCCGCGCAGATCCCGCATCCGGTCATGACTGCGCTTGGCTCCCATCGCCTTGCGCAGCTGGTCGGCCTGTGCCGGGGTGAAGCCGGCCGCGTCGATCGCGATCTGCATGAGCTGCTCCTGGAAGAGGGGCACGCCGAGCGTCTTTTCCAGCGCGCCCTTGAGGAGCGGGTGTGCGTAGGTGACCGGTTCGCGCCCGCGGCGGCGGTTGATGTAGGGGTTGACCGAGCCGCCCTGGATCGGGCCGGGCCGAATGAGGGCTACCTCGATCACGATGTCGTAGAACGTGCGCGGTTGGAT
This sequence comes from Trueperella bernardiae, assembly GCF_001469025.1. Taxonomy (GTDB): domain Bacteria; phylum Actinomycetota; class Actinomycetes; order Actinomycetales; family Actinomycetaceae; genus Trueperella; species Trueperella bernardiae. Next base: position 408,582 of record NZ_LNIZ01000001.1, read on the forward strand.
GCGCGGGAGGGTGGCCATCTGCGCCCGTGACTCCACCTGGAACACCCCGATCGTGTCCGCCGCACACAGCAAGTCATAGACCCGCCCGTCCTCCTGGTCGATGTTGTGCAAGCCCAGCGGCTGACCATCCGCAGCCCGCACGCCGCGCTCGGTGAGCTCGGTGAAGGAGATGCGTAGGGCGCTGAGCATCCCCAGCCCGAGCAGGTCGAACTTCACCAGCCCCGCCTCGGCGCAGTCATCCTTATCCCACTGCAGGACGCTCCGGCCCTCCATGCGCGCCCAGCCCACCGGGCACACCTCGATCACCGGCCTATCGCACAGCACCATCCCGCCCGAGTGGATGCCGAGATGGCGAGGCAGGCGCTGGAGCCGACCAGCGATCTGCACCACCCGTTCCGGCACCTCGGATTCGATCCCCCAGCGCAGCGCGAACCGCGCCCCGGCCTCCGACGTGATCTCTTCTCCCTCCACCTGTGAGCCCGGCGCGCGCTCTTCTGCCTCCGGCGCGCGCTCTTTTACCTCCGGCTCCGATCCCGGCCGCCGCTTCGGGCTCCCGGCCAGCTCCGGCGCCCGCGAGCGGGCATCGGACGCCCGGCGCTCGACCGACTTCGCCCACGCGTCCGCCTGCCCCGCGTCATACCCCAGGGCGCGCGCCGCGTCGCGAATAGCCGAACGTGGCCGATAGGTGATGACGTTGGCCACCTGAGCTGCGTGCCTGCGTCCGTAGCGGGCATAGACGTGCTGGATGACCTCCTCGCGCCGACCGGCCTCAATATCCAGGTCAATATCCGGCGGCCCAGAGCGCCCGGGCGAGAGGAAGCGTTCGAAGAGCATGCGGTGGCGCACGGCGTCCACCGCCGTGATCCCGAGCGCGAAGCAGACCGCCGAGTTCGCCGCCGAGCCGCGCCCCTGGCACCAGATCTCCTGCTCGTGGCAGAAAGAGACGATCTCGTGGACGATGAGGAAGTATCCGGGGAAGTGCAGCTGCTCGATCACCCCCAGTTCGTGGTCGATCTGCCGCCAGGCACGCGGGTGGGCCTGCCGGCTCCCGTACCGGCTAAGCGCCGCCTGCTCCGTGAGGTGGCGCAGCCAGGTGGCTTCGGTGTGACCCGGTGGGGTGGGGAACGGCGGTAGGTCCGGTGCCACGAGGGTGAGGTCAAAGGAGCACTCCTCCCCAATCTCCGCGGCCGCCGCGATAGCACCGGGATGTTCGGCGTGCAGGGCAAGCATCTGTTCGCCCGACTTGAGGTAGGCAGGCCAGGCCGGCAGCCAGCTCCGGTACTCCTCGAGTGGCCGGTTCGCACGCGTGGAGGCCAGCACGTCAGCGAGCACCGCGTCCGACGCACGGGCGGCGTGGACGTTGCCCGTGGCCACCACCCGCAGTCCCGCCTCCTTGGCCAGGGAAACAAGGAGCCGATTGCGTTCGCGATCGTAGGGCTGGTTATTGTGCGTGATCTCCACCGCCACGGACTCCGCGCCGAAGAGCGCGGTGAGGGTGGAAAGGTACCCGCGGGCGGCATCCACCGCCCACACCCCCGGCTCCCGCTCAAGCGCTCGGCGTACCCCACCCTTGCGGCATCCGGTGAGAATCTGCCAGTCCGTCGCCCCCGCCGCGAGCGATTCGAGGGTGTGAGCGGCGTGGCCCTTCTCCCCCGAGGCCAGCATCGCCTCGCCGATCGTGCGCGACAGGGCGTGATAGCCCTCCGCGCCGCGCGCCAGGACGATGAGGTGATCCCCGTCCGGATCTTTCTGCCCCGGCCGGGGCCGGCCACCCACCGTGATCTCGGAGCCGATCACCGTGGGCAGGCCGTGCCGCCGCGCCGCGCTCGCCAGCTGCACGACACCGGGCAGCCCGTCGTGGTCCGTGAGCGCCAGGGCGCTCAGCTCGAGTTCCACCGCCCGCTCGACCAGATCGGCCGGCATCGAGGCCCCGTCGAGGAAACTGTAGGCCGAGTGCGCGTGAAGTTCGGCGTAGGGAATCATTCGTACACCCCCGCCAGCCACCACTGCCCACCCTCCCGATAGGCGAGGTAGCCGCGCCCGCGTAAATCGGCGAACTCCATCCACGCCTTGCGCTGCTCCGAGGCCGGCACCCACCACCCCGTGGCCTGCAACCACGGCCCAGCCGCCGTGACGAGCGGCTCCGGCGCCCCGCCTGCCACCAGCGCTGCGGGGCGTGGATGGGCGCACCCGTGAGCGCAGGAGAAAGTCCCCAACGCGGTGAGCGCGCAGTCGTGCCCGCGCGCGTCAAGCACCGCGATCTTCTCCGGCGCTGCCTTGACGAAGCTGGGCCAGGGTTCAGGGAGACGGCCCGGCCACGGATCGGCCCGCAGGGTATCGGAGGGCGCCTGCTCCCACAGCCGCATCTGATGCGCCTCCAGGGGGTGGCGCCCACCCACGTGCTCCGGAGCCAACACGGAATCCTCCCCCAGTAGGCTCTGAATGCGGCTCACCGCCCGCGCGGCCGCATCCGCACTGGCACGATCCGAACCCCACAGCGCGCCCTGGGCACGGCCCGCGGGCAGAATCGCGCTGGCGGCGATCGAAATGCGGGAAATCCCGTGCTGCTCCTCGGACATCCAGGCGCTCAGCTGCCAGCGCACGCGGTCAGAGATGTCCTTAGCGCTGGCCGCGTCGAGCGACCAGGCACGTCGGCGTTCCACGCTACTGCGGGTGTAGATCGTCAGCTCGCGGGCGATCACGCCCCGGAGGGTGAGGGCCTCGGCCAGCTCCTCCCCCATCTGACGTGCCAGGAAGGCCGCCTGGTCGAGGTTGGCCAACGGCGGATCCGCCTCCCGTTCCACCACCAGCTCCTGCACGCCGTAGCTTGCCCCGTCCCGCTCCGGCTCTCCCCCGTCAATCAACGACAGGACCCTCCCGGCCACCTCGAAACGGGTGAGCAGGGCGGCCCGGTCCAGCCGGCGAAGATCCCCGATGGTAAGCACTCCTAGGTTCTCCATCGCGCCGACGAAGGCGCGCATCTGCTCCCGCGATCGCGCCGTGGCCGCCCCGTGAAGGATCGCCCCGACCGGGTGGGCGTCGAGGAACGGGGGCGCGTGGCGGACGTGGGCATCCGTCCGCGCGGCCAGGATGGAGGTGAGTAACCCGTCCCCGAATCCGACGTGGGCTTCTAGACCGGTGTGAAGCGCGATGTCCCCCACCAGGTTCTCCGACAGCGCCCGCACGCTACCAGCCGCTCCCACCGGCCCACGCGCGAGGAAGGTGATGAGGCCGGGTTCGAGCACGCTGAGGTAGGCGATGTGTTCCTCGCACACCCGCACAACCCGCTCGAAACTAGCTACCTCCAGATCCGGATCTTGCCGGATGAGATGCAACCCGGAGGCGACCGACTGCGCCTGGCGCCGCTTCATCCCCTCACGCACGCCCTCCGCGTACGCCACCCCGTTGACGGCGACCACGCGGTTGGCGTAGATCGCCACCGGTTCTTCCGGCAGCGCGCGGCCGGCCATGATGGCACTGGCCACCGGCCAGTCCGGAACCCAGACACTGCCCCGCATCATGAGGCCCGGCCTCCCACCGCTCTTAGGTCGCCCTCATAGCGCGCCGGCTCCCAGCCGTCCCGCTCGTAGCGCACGGAGGCACTCCCCCAGCGCGTGGCGATCTCATAGTCAACGCCGCTGATGTGGCCCTCCTCCAGACCCCGCACCCCGACCAGCCGGCAGCGCATACCCACGGAGGCCTGCGGCCAGTTCATCGCCAGCAACAGCGCGCCCTTGGACATCGCACGCCGATGGAGCACGCGGCGCTCGCGGGCGTCAAGCGACACGTCCCCCAGCACCACCGCGTCAAAGCCGTCGATCGCGGCGCTGACCACACGGGCCCCCTGCGCCTCGATCCGTGGAACGGCAACGACCCGGCCCATATCCAGGCCCAGCCGTTCCGCGCATGCCCACCCCACGTCCGGAGCGCCGAGGAAGGCGATCCAGGCCTCCTGCCCAGAGAGGAGAGCGGCCAGGAAGGTCAGAAGGAAGGGCGAGCCTTCCACGCTGACTACCCCGCGCCGGATGAGGCCGTGCGGCAGGGCGGCTACGAGGTGGGATGGAACGGAAAAGGCATCGGAGGCCACCTCCCCGCTCAGCGTTCCTCCCGCCTGCACCTCCTGCGCCTGCACCTCCTGCGCGCGCACGACGCGCAGGCCCGCGCGCATCTCTGCCGCAGCCAGCGCTTTGCGCGCGGTTGCAAGCTTATCCATCAGCCACCCCCTTCGAACACATGTTCGATACTCATCTTAGGAGCGGCCCCCGACAAAAACTAGCCGCCGGGAAGTCCCAAGCCGCACGCACGGGCCAGAACCTGCCCACCTGTGACCTACTTCGCATATGATGGGGCCATGAACCTTGAACGACCCCTCGCGCCAGATCCCTACGAGCTTCTTCCCGCAGTCCCCTCGTTCACGCTGACAAGCCCCACGCTCACCGATGGCGGCGTCATGCCAGAATTCCACCTCGGCTTCGCGGACAACGTCTCGCCCGCCCTCGAGTGGTCCGGCTTCCCGCCAGAGACCCAAGGTTTCGCCGTCACGTGCTTTGACCCCGACGCGCCCACGCCCTCGGGTTATTGGCACTGGATCGTGCTCGACCTCGCGGACATCACCTGCCTGGAGGAGGGCGCCGGCCAGCATGACCTGACGCTCCCCGGCGCGGCGAGCCACATCCGCAACGATGCAGGCGAGTTCGCCTACTACGGGGCCGCTCCCCCGCCGGGCGACGTGCACCCGCACCGTTACATCTTCGTGGTCCATGCCCTCGATGTGCCTTCGCTCGAGCTTGACCCGGAGGACACGACGCCGGCTGCCGCGGCCTTCCACACCGTCTTCCATACGCTGGCGCGCGCTCGCCTCACGGTGACCTACCAGCGTTAGGTTCGACCAGTTGAACACCCGCGCTACACTGGGCGGGTGCTCAACTTCGTTTTCCATGAACCTAAGATCCCCGGCAACACCGGCAACGCCATTCGGCTGGCCGCCTGCACGGGCGCGCGATTGCACCTTATTGAGCCGCTCGCCTTCACCTTCGACGACGCGCACCTAAAGCGCGCCGGGCTCGACTACCATGACCTGGCCGACCTCGTCATCCACAAGTCATGGGAGGACGCCAAGGCCTACTTCGGGCCCGACCGGCGGATCTTCGCCTTCACCGGCCACACGTCCAACAACTTCGCCGACGAATCCTACCGCGACGACGACGTGCTCCTGTTCGGCACGGAGCCGACCGGGCTGCCAGAATTGGTGCTTGATGATCCGCGGGTCACCAAGTGGCTCCGAATTCCAATGCTACCCGGCCGGCGCTCCCTCAACCTGGCCAACGCCGCCTCGATCGCGGTGTACGAGGCCTGGCGTCAGCTAGGATTTACCTCCGCTTCGATGTAGAGCGCGCCCCCGCAACGAGCGTCACTCCCAGGCCGGCCAGCCCCACAGCCATCGCCGCGAAGGGCAGCGAGAAGGCGCCGGTGTTGGCCAGAACGGCCGGCGGGGTGCTCGGCTTCGGCTCGGGCGCCGGTACCGGAGTCGGTTCTGGCTTCGGCTGCGGAGCGGGAGTCGGTGTCGGCTCAGGTGTCGGCTCAGGTGTCGACTCAGGTGTCGGCTCCGGCGTGGGCTCCGGCATGGGCTCGGGTGTCGGCTCCGGTTCCGGTTCGGGCTCAACGAACACCGTCTCATCGGGCTCGAAGAACGGCATGGCTACGTTATCCTGCGGCAGGCCGGCGAAGTCGCCGTCGTCGCGGAAATGGCCGTCCACCACCACGGTGTACCAGCCGGGGCTGGGCTCGTGGTCGAAGACCACCTCGTACGTGCCGGGCTCGATGACGCTCAAGCTCACGGTTTCCGCAGCCTCCACGCCGTCCGGCACGACCTCTTGCTCTTCGAGCTGCTCCTCGAACGGCCCGTAGAGGCGCGCGGTGAGGTCAAAGGTGGCGGGGATGCGCTCGACCTTGGGCCACTCATCGGCGCTCACGGTCACAAGATCGCGGATTGCGCCCGAGTCCTTGATGGCCGCCTTGGTCGAGATGCTCACCTTCGTCTGGCTCGGCGTGTTGCGCAGCACCGCGTTTTGCTCGATCGCGCCGCGTTCGCCGCGCATATGCAGGTCCTGGGCCACGGAGTGGTGGCCAGTGGCGAACGAGTGGCCGGGGATCTTCGAGTAGGTGACCTTGAGCGTTACCTCACCGAAGGCCGGCGCCGTGACCGCGAAGCTCTGCTGCTCGGCGCCCGTGGTGCCCGTGAGCACGGCCTCTCCCGTCGATTCCCACGTGGCGCCCGAAAGCTCAGCGCTAAACGGCACGCCCACGAGCGGCACGCCAGCCTGGCCGATCACCGTAAAGCCGCTCAACTTGCCGTCGGCGAAGGTCAGCTCTCCGGCCTTGTGCGGCCCGGCGATCTTTGCCGCTATCTCCAGTAGCCTGCGTGCCTGATCCTGCCACGCCTTCTTCGACGTCGAGGCGATCCCGCGCGAATCGGCGGTCAGCTCGTGGACGGCAAGGGTGAAGGCCTCGGGCGCGATCCCCGCCACGGCCTCGGTGCCCCATAGGTCGAACATCGCGGCGACCTTGCCGGTGTCGGAGGCACTGATCGAGGTTTTCCACCCCACCTCAGTGCCCTGCTGCGTGTAGGGCTCCCCGGCGCGGGTGAGGCTTCGGGATTCGAAGTCGGCCTTCTCCATGCCGGGCTGGTAGCTGAAGTTCAGCTGGGTGTCACCGGTGCAGATGGCGATCGGCACGTGCGGGCTCGACAGCGCTCCCCACCGGCTCGGTTCGGTTGCCACGCGCGTCCAGCTCTGCTCGCCTGCGACGGCGAACGGAACGAAAGCGAAAAGTGCGGCTGCGAGGATAAAAATAAATGATCGACGAATGATGGTGTCCATGTTTCTCCCTTCGACGAGACCATCATGTCGAGAATCGCAAGACGTCGTTTTTGCAAAGTGCCCAAATGTGGATAGAGCGTGCACGAACGGAATTGTGCATAACTTTTTTGAAGAAAACCCACGCCGGGTATACCCCGCTGACCTGCGCCGGGTAAACACGGACCATGTTCGCGTGACCGAGTATTCCCCCGCCGAACGCGCCTTTGCCTCCACCTTCGCCAAGACTCTCATCGAGCGCCGCAGGCGCATGGGGCTCACCCAGGAGCAGGTGGCGCTCGCGGCGGATATCAACCGCAATCACTACCAGCTCATGGAGCACGCCCGCGCCGACCGGCGCACGAACAGCCCGGCCAACCCGCGCATGAGTACGCTCATCAAACTCGCCAAGGTCTTCGACTGCTCCGTACCCGACCTCCTCGAGGCCGCCCTCGCCGATTACCAGGCAGTCGAGGATCGCAGCTAGGGCCGTAGCGCCCAGGCCGCCAACGCGCTCGTGGCCGCCACGTTAAGCGAGTCCACCCCGCCGGCCATAGGGATCGTCACCACGTAGTCACTCTTCGCCAGCGTCGCATGCGCGAGCCCGTCACCCTCCGCGCCGAAGATCATCGCCACCTTCTCCGCGCCCATATCCGCTGCGAACTGATCGAGCGTCACCGCGTTATCCGACAGCGCCAACGACGCTGTTACCCACCCCGCGTCGGCAAGCGCGGCCATCGCGTGAGGCCAGCCCTCGATCCGGGTCCACGGCACCTGGAAGACCGTGCCCATCGACACCTTGACCGAGCGCCGGTAGAGCGGATCGGCGCAGTGGTCGGTGACCAGCACGGCGTCGACCCCGAGCGCGGCCGCCGAACGGAAGATCGCACCCACGTTCGTATGGTTGACCAGGTCCTCCAAGATAAAAATCCGCCGGGCGTCCGGGCACTGCGCGAGGAACTCCCCCAGCCCCTGCAGCGCGGGCCGGTTCATCGAGGCGATCGCGCCGCGGTGTACCTGGAAGCCCGTGAGCTCGGTCAGCAGATCCTCGGGCACGATGAACTGCGGCACGTCGCCCGGGAAGAAATCGGCCAGGGACTCGATCCACCTTTCGGTCATGACAGCGGCGCGCGGCGTATGGCCTGCGGCCACGGCGCGCCGGATAACCTTGTCCCCCTCCGCCAGGTACAGACCGCGCTCGGTCTCCAGCTTCTTGCGCAACGCCACGTCCGTGAGGCGAAAGAAGTCATCGAGGCGCGGATCGGTCAGGTCATCAACGTAAGTGAGCACGGATCATACTTTGCCACACCGCCCGGGTACACAAAAGGTGGCCACCTCTCGGCGGCCACCTTTCGCTGTTGCTTACTCGCCTCTCTGCTCCGGCATATCCGGGTGCTGGCCGAGCTCGGCGCGCGGATCGAACGGCTTACCCGAGTGGGTGCCGGATTCCTCCGCCTCCGACGACGCCCGGGTCGCCTCGCCGCGGGCGCTCGCCAGCGCCTCATCCACGTCCTGCAGGCTCGTGGAGGCAAGCGAATCGGCGATGTCCTCGTCCAGGCCCTCGAAGTTCACGGTGACCGGCTCGTCCCCGCCACGGCCGGTGAAGCCCTTGGTGACGGCGTCGAGAGCGGCGGTGAGTTCGGTGGGGACGATCCACAGCTTCGAGGACTGCGAATCGGCGATCTGCGGCAGGATCTTCAGGTACTCGTAGGACAGCAGCTTTGGATCGGCGTTGCCGCGGTGGATGGCGTCGAACACTTGGAGGATCGCGCGGGATTCACCCTGGGCCTCGAGGATTGCCGACTGGGCCGCGCCCTCGGCACGCAGGATGGCCGACTGCTTCTCACCCTCAGCGGTGAGGATCGCAGACTGCTTGACGCCCTCGGCCGTGAGGATCGCGGCGCGGCGGTCGCGCTCGGCCTTCATCTGCTGCTCCATGGCCGACTGGACGGTGGCCGGCGGGTCGATCGCCTTCAGCTCCACGCGCGAGACGCGGATGCCCCAACGGCCGGTGGCCTCGTCGAGAACGCCGCGTAGCTGGCCGTTGATCTGGTCACGGCCCGTGAGCGCCTGCTCCATATCCATCGAACCGATGATGTTTCGCAGCGTGGTCACGGCCAGCTGCTCGATGGCCGACATCGGGTCGGCGATCTCGTAGGTGGCGGCCTCCGGCTGCGTGACCTGGTAGTAGATGACCGTGTCAATGTTGACCACGATGTTGTCCGACGTAATCACGGGCTGCGGCGGGAACGGCACAACCTGTTCACGCATGTCGATACGCTGGCGGACCGAATCAAGGAACGGGATGAGGAAGTGAAGGCCGGGCCGGAGGGTCTTGTTGTACTTTCCAAGACGCTCGATGATGACCGTGAAACCTTGGTGGACCTGAATGACGGACTTCGCAATGCCGACGACGACAAGCAGCGCCAGAATCGCGAGGAATGCGAGCAGAATCGTGTTTTCTGACATGATTCCTACTTTCTTTTCTAGGACTCGTTGCGGACAGGTGTAACGACCACGCGGGCGCCCTCCACGGACTGGATGACAACGGCCGAGCCCTCATCGATCGGTTCGCCGGCGCACTTCGCGCTCCAAACTTCACCGCCGATCTTGACGCGTCCGGCGTTAGCGGTGATATCCGACAGGGCCTGACCGGTCCTACCCGCGAGGGCGTAAACGTTGGATTCGCCGCGCGAGGAATCGTTGACGTGCCTGCGCGCCCACGGGCGCACGAAGGCGATACCGAGCGTAGAGATGATGCCAAAGACGACGATCTGTAACGCAAGGGCCGACGGCGACGCGAGGGAGACGAAAAGCGCCGCGAGCGTTCCGGCCGAAAACATCATGAACAGGAAATCAACGGTGATCGTTTCAACGATGAGCAAAGCTACCGTGATAATCGCCCAAATACCCCAGGCCATGGATAACCTCCTTGGTCAACTCCAGTATACGTGCAAGGCTGACGCTCGCGCCCGTCGAGCTACGACTGCCGCGCCCGTGCGGTGTAACGGCCGGCGTCAAGTGAGAGATCGACGTCGACACCGAACACGGACGACAGGGTCTCCGAGGTCATGACCTCCTCGAGCTCTCCAGCGGCGGCCACCTGCCCGTCCTTGAGCAGGAGGCCGTGGGTGAAGCCCTGCGGGATGTCCTCCACGTGGTGGGTGACGAGCACGATGACCGGCGCGTAGATGCCGCCCGCCAGCTGGGACAGCGAGGTGAGCAGCTGCTCGCGCCCGCCAAGGTCGAGGCCGGAGGCAGGCTCATCCAGGACCAGCACCTCCGGGTCAGGCATGAGAGCGCGGGCGATGCCCACGCGCTTGCGCTCCCCCGAGGACAGGGTGCCCCACCGCTGATCGGCAAGCCCCGCAACACCGAGGGCATCGAGCAGGCCGAGCGCCCGCTCGTCATCGAGCTCCTCGTAGGACTCGCGCCACGTGCCCACCATGCCATAGGCCGCGCTGCGCACGACGTTGAGCACGGTTTCGGCGTCGTTGATGCGCTGGTCGAGCGCCGAGGATGCAAGTCCCACGAGCGGGTAGAGTTCGGAGACGTCGGTGTGCCCCAGCTGTTCGCCGATGATCGTCACCTTGCCCGACGTCGGGTGCATCCGCCCGGAAATGAGGCGGATGAGCGTGGTCTTGCCCGCGCCGTTCGGGCCGAGCACTACCCAGCGCTCGCCTTCGTTGACCGACCAATCAATGCCATCGATGATGTGGCGCCCGCCGCGGCGGACAACCACGTTGCTTACCTGAAGTACGTCTCCCATATCAACCAGCCTAGTTTACGGAAGGGCCGGCGCGCTCGTCGCACGCCGACCCTCCTCGCGATTGGTCCGACTCTTAGCGGCCGAGGATGTCGTCGTAGAAGGCCATGGTCTTCACCGCAATGGATTCCCACGAGAAGTGGTCTTCCACGCGCTTACGCCCGGCCTTACCCATCTCCTTGGCGCGCTCCGGATCAGCGACCATGTCCGCCAGCGCCTGGCCCAGGTCCTTTTCGAACTTGTCCGGATAAAGCGGCGTGCCCGTGCCGTCCTGCTTCTGCTCGATCGGGACGAGAGTGCCCGTCACGCCGTGATCGATGCAGTCCGGGATGCCACCGGTGGCCGTGCCAACCACCGGCAGGCCCACCGCCATCGCCTCCAAGTTGACGATGCCGAGCGGCTCGTAAACGGAGGGGGTGACAAAGGTGGTCGAGCACGATTCGAGGGCCACGATCTTGTCATGCGGTAGGTGCTCGTCGATCCAGACCACGCCGGCGCGCGTCTTTTGCAGCTCCTCCACGAGCGCCCGGGTCTCTTCCAGGATCTCCGGGGTATCCGGGGCGCCGGCGCACAGGATCACCTGCACCTCCTCCGGCACGTAGCGCAGGGCGCGCAACAGGCCCGGCACGCCCTTCTGGCGCGTGATGCGGCCGACGAAGATGATCGTGGGCTGATCAGGATCCAGGCCGTAGGAGCGGAAGTACTCGCGGGCCTTGTCCCACTCCTCCTGCGTCTGCGGGGCCTTCCAGTCATCGAGGTCAATGCCGTTGTGGATCACCCGCACCTTGTCCGGATCCACGTTCGGGTAGGCGCGCAGGATGTCGTCACGCATGCCGTTGGAGACGGCCACGATGCCGTCAGCCGCCTCGTAGGCGGTCTTCTCGATCCAGGACGAGACCTCGTAGCCGCCACCGAGCTGCTCACGCTTCCAGGGGCGCAGCGGTTCGAGGGAGTGGGCTGAGATGACGTGCGGGATACCGTACATGAGCTTGGACAGGTGGCCGGCCATGTTGGCATACCACGTATGGGAGTGGACGAGGTCCGCCTCCCCCGTCTTGTCGGCGATCAGAAGATCCACTCCCAGCGTCTTGAGCGTGCCGTTCGCGTCGGCCAGCTCAACCACATTGGTGTACCCGTGGACGCCCTCCTCCTCGCGCGGGCCATCGAAAGCGTGGACGTGAACCTCTGCGTGTGCGCGAAGAACCTTCGCCAATTCGGTGACGTGTACGCCCGCTCCGCCATACACGTGAGGCGGGTATTCGCGAGTGAGCAGATCGACTCTCATCGGGTTTCCTTTCCTAAAGATGAACGCCTCTTTAAGCCTATCGTCAAAGCTTGGGCAATTCGTTAGAACGGACAAATTCGTCGGCCCAACCGGATATGGTTAGGAATATGAGATCAAATCCACGTGTACTTGCCATTGTCCTTGCGGGAGGCGAAGGAAAGCGCCTCATGCCGCTTACGCAGGATCGCGCTAAGCCGGCGGTCCCTTTCGGCGGCACGTACCGCCTCATCGATTTTTCGCTGTCCAACATCGTCAACTCGGGCTACCTGAAGATCGTGGTGTTGACGCAGTACAAGTCGCACTCGCTTGACCGCCACATTTCCAAGACGTGGCGCATGTCGAGCCTGCTGGGCAACTACGTCTCCCCGGTCCCGGCTCAGCAGCGCGTGTCGAAGGAGTGGTTCTCCGGCTCGGCGGACGCGATCTTCCAGTCGCTCAATATCCTCGACGACGAGCGGCCCGATTACGTCCTTATCACGGGCGCGGACAACATCTACCGCATGGACTTCTCCCAGATGGTCCGCCAGCATATCGACACGGGCGTGGGGATGACGATTTCCGGTATTCGCCAGCCGATTGAGATGTCCACGTCTTTCGGCGTGATCGATACCGATCCGAACAACTCGAAGATGGTCCGCCAGTTCCTTGAGAAGCCCGCTCAGGTGGACGGCCTGCCGGATTCCCCGAACGAGATCCTCGCATCGATGGGTAACTACGTCGTCACCGCTGACGCGCTTTACCAGGTGTTGCACGAGGACGCGGACAACCTCGAGTCCAAGCACGACATGGGCGGCGACATCGTGCCGAAGTTCGTGGAGAACGGCGACTGCGGCGTCTACGACTTCACGTTCAACGACGTGCCCGGCTCCACCGAACGCGATCGCAACTACTGGCGCGACGTCGGCACGATCGACATGTTCCACGAAGCGAACATGGACCTCATCTCGGTCAACCCGATCTTCAACCTGTACAACGACAAGTGGCCGCTCTACACCGGCTACACCGGCCTTCCGCCGGCCAAGTTCGTCTACGGTCACCGCGAACGCCTAGGCCACGCGCTCGATTCGATCATCGCCCCCGGCGTCATCATCTCCGGCGGCGAGGTCCTCGGCTCGGTGCTCTCCCCGCATGTGCGTGTGAATTCGTGGTCTTCGGTACGCGATTCGGTGCTGTTCGACGGCGTCAACGTTGGCCGCAACGCCACCGTGGTCGGCGCAATCCTGGACAAGTATGTCCAGGTGGACGAGGGCGCCCAGGTGGGTATCGATCACGAACACGACCGGGCTCGTGGCTTCCACATTTCCGACGGCGGAATCGTGGTGGTCCCGAAGGGCATGCGCGTCACGATGCACTAAGCACATCGGCAGAAAGTGGGGGTAGCCTCGGGCGCCCCCACTTCGCTGTTAGTGACATGGCGAGACGTAGATGTGGCGCGGCGACTAGCCTAGAGGCATGTTGCATCGTTTCTCGCTCGTGGCCCCGCACCCCATCCCGGCATCGTTGTGCCATCATGTGCGGCTGGCGATTGAGGATGTGACCTCCGATTACGACGCGCGGCCGGTCGCCACAGTTGGCCTGCACGCCCACACCTGGCTCTTTGACGGCCCAGACGAGGACGCCCCGGGTAGCTACGGTTCGCGCTACGCTTCCCGTGCCGAGTTCTACGACGAGCTGCGCGGCCCGGCGATCGCGCTTGCGATCGATTCGGCGCTCATCGCCGGCCCGATGGCGAAGGCCGGCCCGGCGGCGATCGTCACTGATGTTGACTCCACGTTCATTACCACCGAGGTCATTGAGATGCTGGCGGCCCATGCCGGCGCCGAGGAGGAGGTCCGGGCGGTGACTGAGGCCGCGATGCGCGGTGAACTCGACTTTGCCGAGTCCCTGGCCCACCGGGTGGCCAAGCTCGCCGGCGTGAGCGAGGGGGTTTTCGGCCACGTGCTGGCCGAGGTGCAGCTGACCCCGGGCGCGCAGAGGCTCGTCAGGGCCGTCCACGCCCGCGGGGGCAGGTTCGGCCTGGTCTCGGGCGGCTTTACCGAGGTGGTCGGTCCGCTCGCGGAGCGCGAGGGGATCGACCGCTTCGTCGCGAACGGCCTCGAGGTCGAATCCGGCGCTCTCACTGGGCGCACCTACGGCCCGGTCATCGACAGCGCCGCCAAGGTCGCCGCGATCGAGGGCTGGGATCGCGAGTGGGGCATCGAACAGGATATGGTGCTGTGTGCCGGGGACGGCGCGAACGACCTGCCGATGATGCGACGCGCGGGGCTCGGCGTGGCCTTCCAGGGCAAGCCGATCGTGCGCGAGCAGGCCGACTGCGCGGTCAGCTTCCCGCGCCTGGATGCGATCGCGGCCCTCGTGGGGTGGGACATCGATGCCTAGTCCCATGTGTCCATTGCGTTTCGGGGAGCCGTGCACCCTGTGCCAGCTCTACGTGACGGGCCCGGAGGATTGCCAGACCGTCAAGCTCGTCATGGAGGATCCGGAGCTGCGCGCGGAGTGGGCGGCGCGCCGGGCCGAATACAACCGCGCCAAGCGGGGAGGCTCGACACAACCCCGGAACGTGGACCCACCCAGACCCATATAGCAATCGGCAACCGGTATATTCCAGAAAACTGTCGCGCCGCGACCCGCCCTACCTCGGTACCGATCTGCCCAGCGTTTAGCTATTGCCGCAGGACACTGGAGACTCTCTGCGGCATGACACAACGGACAGCCCAGCGCCGATCGCAGCCCCGAGGTTGAAGATCCACAGGAATCCCGTGGGCGCCAAGGCCATGATGCTAAAACCGACGACCATTGCCCACGGCGCGCTCTTGATCCACCCTGCACATACTGTGATCGCGCCGGCAACAGCCGCGATAACGAACGGGTAGAGTTCGGTGGTTCCGCCCTGGTAAATAAATGCGACGTACGTGCCGTAGGCAACACCGCCGAGCCCGAAGAGGAAGGCGATTGCGAGAGCGACGTTGAGTTTCATAGTATCGCCCTTCACCACGTACTAGAACTACTGGTCTTTGATGCCGTCGCCATATGCGTGCCGGGACAAGCGCGGCTTTGCCAAAATGATACCCAATGTGCCCCATTGAACTGAGAAGTGTGCGTATTGCGAAGTTCAATGGCCTGCCATCTTGAGGTGGCATTACACCAGAGCCAATCGGTATGGAACGTGCCCGAAGATCTACCGACCACAGTCGATGATGGCGTCCTATCCAGACGTGTAAGGGGCGGCTTGTTAGCGTGATTCCATGGCACACCGAATCATCTGTAGAGCCTGAATACCGCCCACGCTCGTGACGATGCATACGCCCGTCCCGTAGCTCTCAGGGCTACGCCTTGCGTTGCTACATCGGCGCCCGGATGAAGGCCTGCAGCGGGAGCGAACCAAGGGATAGCTCCTCCCACGCGTGACCGCCACCGAAGATCACCGCCCCCGCCGTCGGGAAGCCCGAAGCGAAGCCGGCCTCGCCCACCCGGTCCCACAGCTGGTAGGACACGGCGGACATGGTCGGCTCGTGCCCGACCACCATGACCACCCGCCCATTTGCCGCCACGCGTAGCAGCTCCACGACGTCGTCCCCGCCGGCCGAATACAGGCTCGGCTCCACGAAGCGTTCCTTGACGACCAGTCCGCCCGAGGTCAACGACTCGAGGGTCTGGAGGGTGCGGGCGGCATCGGAGACGAAGAGCTGGTCGACCTCACCCACGGCGCGGTCGATCGCTCCCCGACGAAGCCGGCCTGCCGGCGTCCGTGGTCGGTGAGCGGGCGGGCGTGATCGGGCGAGCCGTGTCCGGCCTTAGCGTGGCGCATGATGATGAGCATGGCTCCAGCCTAAGCCAAGGACATGAGGTCGATGTAGTCATCAGACCACAGGTCCTCATCCCCGTCGGGCAGGAGGAGCACGCGCTCGGGTTCGAGCGCGCTGACGGCGCCCTCGTCGTGGGTGACGAGCACGACCGCGCCCTCGTACTTGCGCAGCGCGTCGAGGATCTTCTCCCGGGAGGCCGGGTCGAGGTTATTGGTCGGCTCGTCGAGGAGCAAGACGTTGGCGCCGCTGGCCACGATCGTGGCGAGGGCCAGGCGCGTCTTCTCGCCGCCGGAGAGGACGCCGGCGGGCTTGTCGGCGTCGTCGCCGGAGAAGAGGAAGGAGCCGAGCACCGTGCGCACGTCCGTGTCCGTGAACTCGGTGGGCGCGGCGCGGCGCATGTTCTCGTACACGCTGGCGCCGGTGTCGATGAACTCGTGTTCTTGGGCGTAGTAGCCGAGCTTGAGGCCGTGGCCGTCCTGGACCTCGCCTGTGTCGGGTTGCTCGACCCGGGCGAGCAGGCGCAGCAGCGTGGTCTTGCCGGCGCCGTTGAGGCCGAGGATCACCACGCGCGAGCCGCGGTCGATCGCGAGGTCCACGCCCGCGAACACCTCGAGCGAGCCGTAGGACTTGCTCAGCCCCTCGCCGCGCAGCGGGGTCTTCCCGCACGGCGCTGGCGTGGGGAAGCGCAGGTTCGCCACCTTCTCCGCCGCGCGCTCGGCCTCCAGGCCCTCGAGCATGCGCTCGGCGCGCTTTTCCATGTTCTGCGCCGCCACGGCCTTCGTGGCCTTGTAGCGCATCTTGTCGGCCTGGGCCATGAGGGCCGCGGCCTTCTTCTGCGCGTTTTGCCGTTCACGACGCCGGCGCTTCTCGTCCGTCTCGCGCTGGAGCACATACTTGTCCCAGCCCATGTTGTAGATGTCGAGCGTGGAGCGGTTCGCGTCCAGGTACCACACCGTGTTCACCGTCTCCTGCAGCAGCTGGACGTGGTGGGAGACGATGACGTAGCCGCCACTATAGGCCTTGAGCCAGTCGCGCAGCCATAAGATGGAATCATGGTCGAGGTGGTTGGTCGGCTCGTCGAGCAGCAGGGTCTCGGCGTCGGAAAACAGCACGCGGGCGAGCTCGACGCGCCGGCGCTGGCCGCCCGAGAGGGTCTCGAGCGGCTGGTCGAGCACGCGGTCGGGAAGCCCGAGGGCGGCGGTGATGCGGGCGGCCTCCGAGTTGGTGGCCCATCCCCCGGCGGCGGTGAACTCCGCGTCCAGGCGCACGTAGCGTTCCATCGCCTTTTGCTGCTTGGGGCCGGTGAGGGTGGACATCTCGCGCTCGGCACGGTTGATCCGGGCGATCATCTTCTCAATCCCGCGCACCGACAGGATCCGTTCGCGCGCGATCTGCGTAAGGTCCCCCTCGCGGGTGTCCTGGGGCAGGTAGCCGACCTTGCCGCGCCGGTGGATCGCTCCCCCGCGTTCGACGACGTCGGAACTCGCCTCCTCGCCAGCCAGCAGGCGCAGCAGCGTGGTCTTTCCGGCGCCATTTCGCCCCACCAGCCCGATCCGCTTGCCGCGGTCGACGTTGAGGGAGACCTCGTTGAGGAGGACGCGCTCGCCGATGCGCATGTGAACGTTGAGTCCCTGAATCATTACCCCAGTCTAACGGGAGCGGGCTTGCGCGCCCGAGTCAGTACTTGTCGGATGGGCAGGATAGACTCGTGGCAAAGAACACGAAAGGGGCCTGGCATGACCTTCAATGACAACGCTCAGCTCAACACGTCCGGGGTGAGCAGGGGCCGACGCGGCGCCGCAGTTGGCGGAATCGGAGGCTTTGGCCTGGTGGGAGTGGTCATCTACTTCCTCCTCACCGGCACCCTGCCCGATTTCGGCCAGTCCTACCAGGCACCCGTCCAGAGCGAAGACACGTCGGCAAGCCTGGAGCAGATGTGCCAAACGGGCGCAGACGCCAACAAGTACGTGGAGTGCCGCATGGTGGGCGGGAAGAACTCCATCGACGACTTCTGGGGCCGCCAGACCCCCGAGGAGCTGGGTATCCGCTACCGCCCGGCCTCGCTCAACCTCTTCTCCGGCCAGGTCTCCACCGCGTGCGGCGCGGGATCATCGCAAACCGGGCCCTTCTACTGCCCGGGCGATCAGACGATCTACATCGACGTCACGTTCTTCGACCAGCTCGAAAGCCTTGGCGCGGACAACGCCCCGCTGGCCCAGCTTTACATCCTTGCCCACGAATACGGCCACCACATGCAGCTGCTGACGGGCGACTTGAACAAGATCGATCATCGCTCCAGTGGCGAGGACTCCTCTATGGTCCGCTCCGAGCTGCAGGCCGACTGCCTGGCGGGCGCCTGGATCCACAACGCCGCCACCACCACCGATGCCAACGGCAATACGTTCATGAAGCAGCCCACCCAGGAGGAGTTGCGTGCCGCGCTGAACGCCGCCCAGGCCGTGGGCGATGACCGGATCTACGAAAACGCGGGCCTGCAGGCCAACCCGGACAACTTCTCCCACGGCTCTGCCGAGAAGCGCATGGAGTGGCTCACCCGCGGTATCAACGGGGGCACATACGAAACGTGCGACACCTGGAGCGTCGCACATCCGTAAAGCGTCTACTTGACGATCGAGATCCCGGTCGCCTCGGCGGCCTCTTCGAGTGAGCCAAGGTTGACCACGTCGGTGAATCCTTGCTCCTCCATGTGGGCCTTGGCCTGCCCGGCGCGGTTGCCCGAGCGGCAGTAGAGCAGGTACTGCTCGTCCTTATCGAGCTCCGCGATCCCCGACGCGAATTCCCCGGAATTCCAATCGAGGTGGAGGGCGCCATCCAGGTGGCCGGCGTCGTACTCCTCGAGGGTGCGTACGTCGATCACCACGGCGTCGCCCGAAAACTCCTCCGAGGTGATCGGCGAATTGGACGAGCAGGCGCTCAGGCTCAACATGAGAGCGGCAAGAGCCGCGACGCGTCTCATACGTTGAAGCCTAGGGCTCGCAGCTGGTCGCGCCCGTCGTCGGTGATGCGCTCCGGGCCCCACGGCGGGAGCCACACCCAGTTGATCCGGAGGTCATCCACGAGCCCGGCCACCGCCTGGCGCGCCTGCTCCTCAATGACGTCAGTGAGCGGGCATGCGGCTGAGGTAAGGGTCATGTCCGCGATCGCGGTGTTGCCATCGAGCGTGACGCCGTACAGCAGGCCGAGGTCAACAATGTTGATGCCCAATTCGGGGTCGATGACGTCGCGTAACGCTTCTTCGATGTCTGCGACGTTCGGTGGTGTCTGAGTCACTGCCATCTCCTATTCTTGGCCCTACTCGAGGGCCTGGTCCGTTGCGTCGCGCAATGCCATCCATCCCAGCAGCGCGCATTTGATTCGCATGGGGAACTTGGACACGCCTTGGAAGGCCGAGGCGTCCTCGAGCAGGTCGGCGTCCTCGTCCGAGATCGCCCCGCCCTGCTGGTCCATCATGTGGCGGAAGGTGTGGTAGAGCAGGTCGAATTCCTCCACCGTCTTGCCGTCCACGAGCTCGGCCATGATCGAGATTGACGCCTGCGAGATCGAGCACCCGTGCCCGTCCCAGGCCAGGGCGATCTTGCCGTCCTCGATGTTGACCTGCATGGTGACCTGGTCGCCACACGTGGGGTTGACCTGGAAGGATTCCCCCGCCGGGTCGGTCAGGCTCCCTTCGCCGTGGCGTTCGCGCGCGGCGTCGAGAATGATCTCCTGGTACATCTGTTCGAGTTCGTTCATCGCCTCAATCCTTTAGTCCAAAGAACGAGCGTACACCGGAAAGTACCTCGAGGAACACGTCGACTTCTTCCGCCGTGTTGTAGGGCCCGAACGACGCGCGGCTGGAAGCGTGAACTCCGAAGTGGGCGTGGACGGGCTGGGCGCAGTGGTGGCCCACCCGGATCGCGATGCCCTTCGAGTCGAGCACCTGGCCGACGTCGTGCGGGTGGACGCCGTCGACGTCGAAGCTGACGATACCGAGCCGGTCGCCGGCGTCGGTGGGGCCAAGCACGCGCACGCCCGGGATCTTCGCCATCCCCTCGAGCGCGCGGGCCGTGAGGGCGGCCTCGTGCTCCTCGACCCTGTCCATCCCGATATTCATGAGGTAGTCGGCGGCCACTCCCATGCCCACGGCCTGCGCAACCGGCTGCGTGCCAGCCTCGAAGCGCGCCGGCGGCATCGCGAACGTGGTCTTGTCCATGGTCACGATCTCCACCATCGACCCGCCCGTGAGGAACGGCGGGAGTGCCTCGAGCAGCTCCTTACGCCCGTAGAGCGCGCCGATGCCGGTGGGGCCGAGCATCTTGTGCCCGGAAAAGACGGCGAAGTCCACATCGAGTGCGTGGAAGTCCACCGGCATGTGCGGCACCGACTGGCACGCGTCCATGACGACGACCGCGCCCACGCCCCGCGCCAGCTCCACGATCCGCGCCACGGGCGCGACGACGCCGGTCACGTTGGCCACGTGGGCGTAGGCAACTACCTTCGTGCGCTCATCGACGATCCCGTCGGCAATCCCGCGGTCGACGTCGATCCGCCCGTCCTCCGTCAGCTCGAACCAGCGCAGTTCGGCACCGGTGCGCAGGCACAGCTCCTGCCACGGGATGAGGTTGGCGTGGTGCTCGGCGCGGGTGATGACGATGTTGTCGCCCTCCCGCAGCGTCATCCGCTCCTGAGCCCGACGCAGCTTCTCCGCGTGCTTGCGCCCGCCGCGAATCACGGACTCCCCGCGCCCGCGCGAGATGTCGTCGAACGCGTAGGCAACGAGGTTGAGGGCCTCGGTGGAGTTTTTCGTCCACACGATCTCATCCGTATCGGCGCCGACAAAGCGCGCCACCGACGCGCGGGCCCCTTCGTAGGCCTCCGTGGACTCGGCGGCCAGCTGGTGGGATCCGCGCTTGACCGCGCCGTTGTGGTGCAGCTCCTGGCGGTCGACGGCGTCGATCACCACCTGCGGCTTTTGCGACGTGGCGCCAGAATCAAGATAAACGAGGGCCTCCCCGCCCTGCATACGACGTTGCAGGACGGGGAAATCCTCTCGCGGAGCAACAGAGTGCATTACTTCTCGAAACGCTCGTAACCCTCGGCCTCAAGCTGATCGGCGAGCTCGGGGCCGCCCGAGAGCGCCACGCGGCCGTCCACGAACACGTGCACGTGATCGGGCTTGATGTAGCGCAGGATGCGGGTGTAGTGGGTGATGAGCATGATGCCGTTGCCGTTGGTGGCATGGACACGGTTGACGCCCTCGGACACGAGGCGCAGCGCGTCGATGTCGAGGCCCGAGTCGGTCTCGTCCAGGACGGCGAACTTCGGCTTGAGCATCTCCATCTGGAGAACCTCAAGGCGCTTCTTCTCACCGCCCGAGAAGCCGACATTGACGTCGCGGCCGGCCCACTCCTTCTCCACCTTGAAGTTCACCATCGCCTCATCCAGCTCCTTGACCCACTGGCGCAGCTTGGGGGCCTCGCCGTCGATCGCGGTCTTGGCCGAACGCAGGAAGTTCGTGACGGTCACGCCCGGCACCTCCACCGGGTACTGCATGGCGAGGAACAGGCCAGCCTTGGCGCGCTCGTCGGCGGTGAGCTCAACGATGTTCTCCCCATCGAGGAGGATCTCGCCCTCGGTGATGGTGTAGCTCGGGTGGCCCGCGATCGCGTAGGCGAGCGTAGACTTGCCCGAACCGTTCGGGCCCATGATGGCGTGGATCGCGCCGTGCTCGATCGTCAGGTCAACGCCCTTGAGGATCGGCTTGGGGCCCTCGGCGGTCTCAACGGACACGTGCAGGTTCTTAATTTCGAGAGTAGACACGAGTTTTCTTCTTTTCTCTTGAGGATCAATAGTTACAGCGTGAGGAGGACGCTTTCGCCGTCCACCCGCACCGGATAGGTCTGGATCGGCACGGTGGCCGGTGGGGAGAGCGGCTCGCCAGTTTCCACACTGAAAGCCGCGCCATGACGGGTGCATTCGATTTCGTCATCGAAGACCTCGCCCAGGGAGAGCTTGAAACGCCCGTGCGAGCACTGATCATCCATGGCGAACCAGCGCCCGGCCTCCGTGTGGATCACCGCGATGTCCTTGCCATCCATGGTGAATCCCTCCACGGTTCCGGGTGCCACATCCGACACGGAGCAGATTGGCCGTTCGCTCATTCGGCAAGCTCCAGCACGATGTCGAGTTCCTTCTCAATGGACTCCATGAGCTTGGACTGCACCGACTCCACGCCGATCTGGTTGATGAGCTCGGCGAAGAAACCGCGCACTACCAGCCGGCGCGCCTGATCCTCCGGGATGCCGCGCGAGCGCAGGTAGAACAGCTGCTCATCGTCGAAGCGGCCGGTGGCAGAAGCGTGGCCGGCGCCCTCGATCTCGCCCGTCTCGATCTCCAGGTTCGGCACGGAGTCGGCGCGCGCGCCCTCGGTAAGGACCAGGTTGCGGTTGAGCTCATAGGTGTCCGTGCCCTCGGCGTTGGGCTGGATCAGCACGTCGCCGATCCACACCGAGTGCGCGTCATCGCCCTGCAGCGCGCCCTTGTAGGTGGCGTTCGACTTGCAGTTGGGCTGGTTGTGGTCCACGAGCAGGCGGTTTTCGATGTGCTGGCCGGCGTCCACGAAGTAGGCGCCCAGCAGGTTGACCTCGCCGTTTTCGCCCCCGAAGTCCACCGACGTGGTGGTGCGCACCAGGTCGCCGCCGAGCGAAACCACGATGTGCTTGAGGTTGCCATCCCGGGCCACGTGGGCGCGGTTGGAGGAGGTGTGGACGGCGTCGTCGTCCCAATCCTGGATCGTGACGAAGGTCAGGTGCGCGCCGGACTCGACGTCGATCTCGATACCTTCGGCGAGCCGCGCCGAGCCGACGTGGTTGACCACAACAGTGGCCTCGGAAAACGGCTGGGCATCGATGAGCAAGTGGAGGGCCGACACGTCCTTCAAACCGGAGCCGTTGATGGTCACCACGACCTCGCGCTCCAGCTTCGTGTCCTTCGGAAGGGTGAGGACGTAGGCATCTTTCGAGCTGTTCCAGGCGAGGGCGGCCACGCGGTCCTCCGGGGGCATGATGCGGCCGAGGCGGTCGTCGTCGTGCGTCACCTTCTCCAGCAACGACGGCTCGGAGGCACTGATGGCCGGGAGCTCGCCGGAGACCTCGTCGGCGAAGAAGTCCTCCATGCGCTCGAGCGGGGTGAAGCGCCACTCCTCCTCCGTGCCCTGCGGGACCGGGAAGTCCCCCAGGTTAAAGGAGAGCAAACGCTCCGCTCGAGACGCTGCGGGTTGAATGGTAGTCATCAGCCAACGGATCCTTCCATCTGAAGAGCAATAAGGCGGTTAAGTTCGAGCGCGTATTCCATCGGGAGTTCGCGGGCGATCGGCTCGACGAAGCCGCGCACGATCATCGCCATCGCCTCTGTCTCCTCGATTCCGCGGCTCATAAGGTAGAACAGCTGATCGGCCGACACCTTCGACACGGTGGCCTCGTGGCCCATCTCCACGTCGTCGGTACGCACGTCCACGTACGGGTAGGTGTCCGAACGCGAGATCTGGTCGACCAGCAGCGCGTCACAGAGCACGTTCGACTTCGAGTGGCGCGCGTTCTCGTTAACCTGGACCAGGCCGCGGTAGGAGGAGCGCCCGCCGCTGCGCGCCACGGACTTCGACACGATCGAACTGTGCGTATTCGGTGCGTTGTGCACCATCTTCGAACCGGTGTCCTGGTGCTGGCCCTCGCCGGCGAACGCGATCGAGAGGGTCTCGCCGCGCGCCTGCTCGCCCATGAGGTAGACAGCCGGGTATTTCATCGTCACCTTCGAACCGATGTTGCCATCGATCCACTCCATGGTGCCGCCCTCCTCGACCATCGCGCGCTTCGTGACGAGGTTGTAGACGTTGTTCGACCAGTTCTGGATGGTCGTGTAGCGCACGCGCGCGTCCTTCTTGACGAAGATTTCAACGACGGCGGAGTGCAGCGAGTCCGACTTGTAGATCGGGGCGGTACACCCCTCCACGTAGTGGACCGAGGAGCCCTCGTCGGCGATGATGAGCGTGCGCTCGAACTGGCCCATGTTCTCCGTGTTGATGCGGAAGTAGGCCTGGAGCGGGATCTCAACGTGGACTCCCTTGGGGACGTAAACGAACGAGCCGCCCGACCACACGGCCGAGTTGAGGGAGGCGAACTTGTTATCGCCCAGCGGGATCGCGGTGCCGAAGTATTCTTCGAAGATCTCCGGGTATTCCCTCAAGCCCGTGTCGGTGTCCAGGAAGATGACGCCCTGCTCTTCGAGGTCCTCGCGGATCTTGTGGTAGACCACCTCGGACTCGTACTGGGCGGCGACGCCGGCCACCAGGCGCTGCTTCTCAGCCTCCGGGATGCCCAGGCGGTCGTAGGTGCGCTTGATGTCCTCCGGGAGGTCCTCCCAGGTGGTGGCGGTCTTCTCCGTGGAGCGCACGAAGTACTTGATCTGGTCGAAATCGATGCCGGTCAGGTCGGCACCCCAGGTGGGCATGGGCCGACGCTCGAACATCTTCAGCGCACGCAGGCGCTTGTTCAGCATCCATTCCGGCTCGTTCTTCAGCGCGGAAATGTTGCGCACGACATCTTCGTTCAGGCCGCGCTGAGCGGACTCAGCTGCCGGATCCTTGTCATGCCACCCGTACTGGTAATTGCCAATGGAGGCAATCGTTTCTTCCTGGGTCAAACCCTCGTTTGTACCCGGTGCGGTTTGGGTCATCAGTTTCCTTCCGAGACGCCGCCGTGGGGCGGTGTAGTTGTTGCGCGTTCCGTAGAGCGCGACGATCGCGAACGAGTTCGCAAATTCTTGGGTAGCCCGAGCGGGATATTCGTGGTGCACACGTGCCCGCCCGCGGCGATGGTGGACAGTCGTTGAATCGGGACGTCGAGGAGGCGCGCGAAGGCCTCGGTTTCTGCCTCGCACAAGAGCGGGTAGTCCTCGGCGCTCTCGTGGATTGGGCAGTGGCCCTGGCAGATCTGGATGGCCAGCGCGTTCGGCCCGCCGCGGCGCAGGGTGGCCACGTACCCGTCGCGGTTGAGGGCGTCAGTGAGCGCGGCAGCGCGGACAGCTGGGGTGGTGCCGGCGGCGTCGAGGATCGGCCCGTAGCGCTTGACGAGCGATTCGGCGCGCGCCTGAATGAAGGCCTCCAGGCCCTCTTCGCCCATGGCGTTGCGGACGAACTCGAGCGCGTTACCTGCCAGGTCGGAATATCCCTGGCCAAGCTGGCTCTGACCCTCGGCGGTTGCGACGTACTTGCGCGACGGGCGGCCGCGCCGGGCGTGAGCGCGCACCGGGGCGTCGTATTCTTCGATGAAGCGGTCCTCCACGAGCACTCCGATGTGGCGACGCACGGCCGCGGGGGTGAGGACGAGGATCTTGGCAAGTTCCCCGGCGGTAATCGGCCCGCGTTCGACGATCAGACGCAGAATCTGCCCGTACGTTCCTTGGTCATTCACTCGCTTCACCTCCTTGCGCCATTAAGAAACATGATCGTTGCTTTAATGTGAAATCTCAAGTCGACCCGCGGGCAGCGACACCGTACATATTCACATTCGCAGTGCGCGAAGAAGGCGCCAAGTAGCCGCCCTCATGCGAGAGCGGGCGCGCGCCTCGGGGCGTCGGAGCGCTAGTTCGTCAGCGGGAGGCGAACCTCGTCGTCGGCCTTGAGACCGCGGCTGAGGGAGACGTTCGCGGCGAGTATGCCCGCCACCAGGCTGGGGCTGGACAGCTCCTGGCGTAGCACGGCGTTCGTGACCGCATTCAGCCCGAACCACTCGACCACGATCTCGGCCTCCTCCTCTCGTCGCGTAAAGGACGGCGAGGGCCGGTGGGTGAGGTCGAAGGCGAGGAACACCCCCAGGTCCTCATCCGACACCCCGGGCGAGGTGACGAAGTTGATCACGCGGTACCAGGAGGTGGCCACGTAATCCGTCTCCTCCTGCAGCTCGCGGGCGGCCGTCAGCACCTCGGCCTCCCCCTCCGCATCCCGCAGGCCCGCGGGGATTTCCCACATGATACGCCGCGGCGCGTGGCGGTACTGGCGAATGAGGAGCACGTCCCAGTCCTCCCCCGGCGACTCCGAGGGGCGTAGCGCGACAATCGCCACGGCGTCGTCGTGATTCATCCACTGCCGGCGCGCCCGGTCGCCGGCCGCGAACTCGATCTCGTCGTCAAAGATGGTGAAAATCGGGCCGCGGAAGCGCTCCACACGGTCGGTGAGGCGGACGTGGCCCGGGGCGGGAATATCGCGCAGTTCAGGTTTCACTCTTCCAGCCTAGCGCGTGAGACTGGCGAGCGCCTGGCGGTCGGTGGCGTACAGGGCCGCGGCGGAGGCTCCAATGATCACGACGCCGCCCGCGCACGCCGCGCCCAGCGCCGCAGGTATCGAGCTGCTCCCGGCGAGGACCCAATCGACGAGTGCCCAGGCACCCGCTCCTGCGAGGGCCACGACCGGGGCGAGGAGCAGGGAGCGGGCAATCCCGGCGAGGGCCTGAGGGCCGAGCGAGGCCCGGATCATGGCGAGCACCGCCACGCCGCCGACCGTCAGCCCCACTGACATGGCGATCCCGATCCCGGTGAGCATTCCCGTGCGTCCGCCCATCCCGGCCGCGTGCATGATCGCGAGGCAGACCACCACGGCGCCCCAGCCCACCGAGTTGGCGAGGATGACACGGCGCGCCTCTCCACGCGCGTAGAGCACCCGAACGCCGTGGTAGAGCAGCGAAAAGCCGATGAGGCCCACGGCCATCGACCGCATGGCGGCATCGAGCCCTGCGATGTCGCGCCCCACCTCGAGCACGATCTTCGCCGGCCGCGCAAGCACGATGAGAAGGGCCGCGCAGACGATCCCCATGGCGAGCACCAAGCGCGTGGACTGGGCCACCAGCCGCTGCAGCTGATCCCCCATCGCGGCCGAGATCCGGGGGAAGGTGACGGTGGCGATGGGAACGGCCAGCACGGCATAAGGCACCATGAAGATGGCGTAGGCGTAGTTGAAGGCGGCGTACGTGCCCGAATCACCCGAGTGGTTGGCGCTGAGCATGATCGCGATGATGGCGATCTGCTGGGCGGCGAGCGCCCCGAGGCCGGCCGCCCCGAGGCGCAGAGTCTCGCGTCCCACACCCGACGGGAACGTGAAGGTTGGCCGCAGGCGCACGTACCGCCCTGCCACCGCGAGCTGGGGCAGGGAGAAAAGCACCACCCCGAGCGTCGTCCCCCAGGCCAGCAGGGCGACGTCGGCGCCCGTGAGCTCCCCGGGGTCGGCGAAGGCCGGCACCCGGGTGGCGTAGAGCAGGAACATCGCGGTAACCGACAGCGAGGACAGGAGCGGGGAGAGCGCGGGCCAGAAAAAGCGGTCGTGGCTGTGGAGCACGCCCGTGGCCACCACCGACAGCCCGTAGAGCGGCACCTGGACGGCGAACACACGTAGCAAGAGCGCGGCCAGGTGCTGGGTGGCCGGGTCGGCCTGGGGCAGGAGCAGGGCGGTGAGCGGGCCAGCGAGGAGCGCCACGACGACCGCAACGCCCGTGCCCACGCTCAAAATCCACGTGGCGAGCGCGGAGGCGGTCTGCCCCACCAACCGCTTGTCCCCGCGCGTGACGAAGCGGGACAGGATGGGGATGACTGCGCCGGCCAGCGCGCCGCCGGCAGCCACTTCGAACAGCACGTTCGGCACGGTGTTTGCCGTGTCGTAGGCGGTGGCGATGGCGGAATCGGACAGGGCCCACGATTGGGAGAGCTTGCGCAGCAGGCCGAAGACGCGCGAGAAAAGCGTGAGGGCGGCCACCAGCCCGGCCGCCCCGGCAAGTGCCCGCCCCGAGCGCATCATGCCCGGCCCAGGTTATCGAACTCGCGTAGCACCGGCGTGTTCTCGATGACAGCCGAGAAGGAGACCTTTTCCGAGGCCGCGGTCAGCGCGATGAGCCCGGCAACGGCCGCGCACTTGCTCCGCATCGGCAGCGCGGTGAGTGCCACGCCGAGGTGCGCGCCGATCGCGTTGGCGCCCAGGTCACCGAGCATCTTCTTCCCCAGCAGGTCCTCACGGATGCCCGCCTGCGCGGCCCCAAGTGAGACCTGCGCCAACGGCGTGGCCGGAAGGGCGGCGCAGGCTGCAAGTGAGGCAACCTTGCGGGCGCGGCCCGGGCGCAAATCGAGCAGATTGATGAAGTTGGCACTGAGCGCGATGAGGGCGGCATCCAGCGCCTTCCCCCCCGAGTGCGTGCCCGTAAGGGCCCCCGCGCCCAGCGCGCCCGCGCCGATCGCCGCAATCTTCAGCAGGCCCGAAGTCAGCTTACCCTCTTTCAGCGCGCCCAGGTGCCCGTGAAAACCCTTGCCTTGGGCGGGAAAGCGATCCTCCAGATGGTCATCGATGTAGCCCGCGCCGGCCGCGGCGAGCGTGGCAACAAGCGTAGCTGTCGACTGCCGCGCACCCGCCCGCATCCCCGTCACGGGACAGGGCAGCGCGGCCACCAGCGTGCCCGCCAGCAGGCCGGCCGCCGTCTCCAGACCGCCCGTCAGCGACACCTTCCGTCCGGCGAAGTTCGTCCGCTCCCAGCCCGGCAGCCGCCTCGCCAGCCCGTGGCGCGCCACGACACTACCGGCTATCGCGCCGGCCACACCCATCATGCGTTATCGGCTTCGTCCGACTCCCCCGCATCAGCGGGCTCCTCGGCAGGCTGCGAATCCTCGCTCGGCTCTGCCGCGGGCTCCTCGGCAGGCTCAGCAGGTTCGGCAGGCGCCGCCTGGGCGGGGGCCTCCGTGCGAGCTCCCATGATCGCCTGGGCGCCCGCGTCGAGGCCAAGGTGGACCAGCTGGTCTCGAAGTTCGTTCGCCACCGCGATCGCCGCGTTGATCTGGCCGACCACGGTGTCAGGCGAGTCGATCGTCGACACCGGCGCCCCGGCCTCGCGCAACACCTTCACCACGTCCGTGTCCGAGTTCGCCGCGCCCGCCACTGCGGCAGGCCCGCGCGTGCCGAGCTCGGTGACGAGCGCGCTCAACGTCTGGGTGGTGTACTGCTGCTGGGCCACCGCGTCGGCGTCGGCGTCGGCGGGCATGTCGACGTCGGGCGCGAAGACGAGCACCGCGTCAGCGGCCTCCCCCAGGCCGTCAATCGCAAGCATCGGCGTGTCCGTGCCCGTCATGAGACCGGCCAACGTGTCGTGCTTGGCGGCCCCCTCGCGCACGAGCGCGTTGAGCGCCTGCGCAAGCACCAGGTTTGTATCGGCGTCGTCGGCCACGCCCGGCACGTAGGAGCGGATCTGGTCGGAGAAGGTGGAGCGGAACGACGTCGTCGACGCCGCCGTCCATGCCTCCGTCACACTCGCCTGGCCGGTCACCTTGGCGCCCGCGAGCTCAAGCTTGGCGCGCGCCGCGCTCACATCGGCCTCCACCACGCCCGGTAGTACGACGATCGCCACAGTGCGGCCCGTCAGCGTGCCCTCCACCAGGCTCGGCGCGATCTCATTGAATGCCTGGTCCTGGGAGTCGATGGCCTGGGCGAGGTCCGCGTTTTCCTGCTTGAGGTTCTCGTTCGTCACGCGCAGGTCAGCCACCTGGCCCTGCAGCACGTTGCCGATCGAGTTCTGCAACGGCCCTGCTCCCAGGATGATCCCGATCGCGAGGGCGAAGAAGACGGAGATGAGCGAAACTAAGTGATACCTAAAATCAACCACGATGAGACCCTAAAATAGATTCTTGATCCAGATGATCAGATCAGACCACCACACGTTACTCAGGTCGAACGCGATCCGCCCCAGCTCCGTGGCGGACACCGCCGCGACCACGCCGGCCACCCCGGCGATGATTAGCAACGCGATCTGCCAATTCGAGATGCGCGACCTGTAGAGCCGGCTCACGCCGCGCGCGTCAACCAGCTTCGAACCGACCTGAAGACGGGTCAGGAACGTCGAAGCCATGCCCCGCCTGCCCTTGTCCAGGAAGTCCATGAGATTCGAGTGCGTGCCCACGGCAACCAGCATGCTGGCGCCCTTGCCGTCGGCCAGCAGCATCGCGATATCCTCCGACGTGCCGGCCGCCGGGAAGATCACGTGCTCCACGCCCAGGTCCTCCACGCGCTTCTCCCCCGGCGCGTTCCCGTCGCGGTAGGCGTGCACCACGACCTCGGCGCCCGAGCGGATCGCCTCATCCGACACCGAATCCATGTCGCCAATCACCATATCGAGCTTGTATCCGGCCTCGAGCACGGCGTCGGCGCCGCCGTCCACGCCCACGATAATCGGGCGGTACTCGCGAATGTAGGGGCGCAGCGTGCGCAGGTCTTCCTTGTAATCGTGCCCGCGCACCACGATCAGCACGTGGCGCCCCTCAAACTGTGTGCGCACGGCCGGCATTCCCGCGCCGTCCAGGATGAGGCTCTGTTCCTTTTCCAGGTACTCCATCGTGTTGTTCGCGAACGCCTTGAGCTGCACGGTCATCCCAGCCCGGGCCGTGGTTTGGTTCGCGTCGATGGTCTCCTGGGTCTGCACGTCGCCGTGGCTGATAAGCGTGGTACCGCGGTAAACCTCACCCTCGGGCGTAATGCGTAGCGAGTGGCCCTCGTGGATGTCCATGATCCCCGAACCCAGGTTATCGATCACCCAGATGCCGGCGTCGTGCAAAATCTGCGGGCCCATGTTGGGGTAGCGGCCCGAGGTGGACTTGGCGGCGTTCAGCACCGCGGCCGGCTGCTTTTCCACCAGGCCCTCGGCGGCCACGCGATCGATATCCTCATGGTCGATCACCGCGATCTCGCCTGGGCGCAGGCGTTTGACTAGATTCTTCGTGCGCGAATCGACCCGGGCGACTCCCGTGAGCTCCCCCGTTGCGATCTCCTCGACACGACGACGCTTAAACATCATGCCTTCATCATGACACAACAGCACCCGAAATGAGCTCAGCCGCGTGCGTGCGCGCCACCTCCGATTCGGCGTGCCCGGACAGCATTCGCGCCAGTTCCGACACCCGCTCCTCGCCCTCGACCACCACGACGTCCGTGGAGGTCGTCACGCCCTCGCTCTTCTTCGCGACCACGACATGGTGGTTCGCGTACGCCGCCACCTGTGCCAGGTGGGTGACGGTAAGGACCTGGCTGGCACGTCCCACCTTCGCCAGGCGCTCACCCACCGAAAGCGCCGTCTTTCCGCCGATTCCAGCGTCCACCTCATCGAAGATGAAGGTGTGGTCGGGGCGCGGGTCGGCATTGAGGGTGACTTCGAGGGCAAGCATGATGCGCGAGACCTCGCCGCCCGAGGCGGCCACGCTGAGCGGCAGGTCCGGGGCTCCGCGGTGGGCGCGCAGGAGGAAGCTCACCGAATCGATGCCGTGGCGCGCCGGCTCCTCTCGCGGCTCAACCGCAACGCTAAATGTGGCGTCTTTCATGGCCAGATCGTGCAGCTCGGCCGTGACCATGGCCCCGAGTTTCTCGCCCGCGGTGCGGCGGGCGGCCCGGAGCTTGCGACCGGCGTCCATGAGCGTCTTGTGTGCCGCGCGCACCTGCTCCTCGAGCTGTACCAGGTGCTCCTCGGGCGCCGCGAGCTGGGCGAGCTTGGCGTCGGCCGCGCCGCGCTCGGCCAGGATCTCCTCGACCGTCATCCCGAGGTCACGCTGGAGGGAGCGCAGCTCGGCGCGCCGGGCGTGGATGGAGTCGAGCTCCTCCGGGTCGGCGTCCAGCCCCGACAGCTTCACGCCGAGCGCGTTCGTCACGTCCGAGGCCAGCAACGAGACCTCGCGCAGCTGATCCGATAGGGCGCCCAATTCAGCGTCGGCGTCGCGAACCTGCGCCAGCAGCTCGGCCGCGGCGTCGATCGCGCCGAGCGCCCCGGCGTCGTCGGAACCGGACAGCGCCGCGATCGAGCCCGCCATCGCCGAACGCAGGTCCTCAACGTTCTCGAGCACGAGCGCGCGGGCCTTGAGCTCGTCCTCCTCGCCGGCGCGCGGCTCGACGGCATCCACCCGCTTGACCAACGCCTCCAGCGCCAGCCGCTCGGCGGCCGCCTGGCGCATGTCCGCCTTGAAGTCCGCTAGCAGCTCCTCGCTCTCCCGCGAGGCCGCCCACGCCGTCTCGTAGCCTGCGCGGGCCGCGGCGAGCTTCTGCCCGCCGAACGCGTCGAGCGCGTGGCGCTGCTGGGCCTCCGAACGCAACTTGAGCTGGTCGGCCTGGCCGTGGACGGTGATGAGATGCTCGGCGATCTGCTCAAGCAGCTTGACCGGCACCGACTGCCCACCCGCATACGCGCGCGACCGTCCCTTCGCCGGCACGTGCCGCGCCAAGATCACGGCCGCCTCGTCGCCCTCGACGTCGACGACGCCACCCGCGTTTTCCACCAGCTCCACCACCGGCGAGTCGGCGCGGACCACGAAGGTGGCCTCGACGCTCGCAGCCGTGGCGCCCTGGCGCACCCGGTGAGGCTCGGCCTTGGCTCCCATGAGCAGGCCGAGCGAGGTCAGCGCCATGGTCTTGCCCGCGCCCGTCTCGCCCGTAATCGCGGTCATCCCGCGCGAAAGATCAACGTGGGCGGACTCGATGACGCCCAGATTCGAGATACGCAGTTCGTCGATCACGCCTCATCCTTTGGTCGGCGCCAGCCCTCAACCGGAAGGTGGAACTTGCGCACCAGCCGCCCGGAGAAGGGCGAATCGTTGAGGCGGGCGAGCCGCACGGGGTGGCCGCCCTTGACGGCCGTGATGAGCGAGCCCTCCGGCGCCTCGATGTTACGCCGCCCGTCAAACCACACCACGGCGTTATCGGAGCGGATGTAGACCTCGAGCGTCGACTCCTTCGACACCACCAGTGGCCGGGCGAAGAGCGCGTGGGCCGCGATCGGGGTGAGTAGGAGCGCCTCCACGTCCGGCCACACGATCGGGCCGCCGGCGGAGAAATTGTAGGCGGTGGAGCCCGTGGGCGTGGACAGGAGCACGGCGTCGGCCTTGAACGAGGACAGCCCGCGGCGGTCCACCCCGATGTCGGCCTCGATCATGCGCATGTGCGGGCCCTTCTCCACCGAGGCCTCGTTCAGCGCCCAGTCGGTCTTCGTGGAGCCGTCGGGGAAGGTGACCGTGACGTCGATCGTGAGGCGGGAGTCAACCGTCCACTTGCGCGCCACCACCGCCTGGACCACCAGGTCAAAGGCCTCCGGGTCCTCCTCCGCGAGGAAGCCGACGTGGCCAAAGTTGATGCCGAGGATCGGTGTCTCGTACGGGCGGGCCAGCTCGGCGGCCCGCAGGATCGTGCCGTCCCCGCCGATGACGAGCAGGAGGTCGGCGTCGGGAAGGCGATCCAGGTCCTCGTCCACCCAGAAAGAGTCGGCGCCCGCGGCGGCGAGCCGGTCACGCGCGACCCGCGCCTCGTGGCGCGCCTCGTCCCGGCGCTCGTGCGTGACGACTCCTACGCAAACACTCACTGGCCCTCCCAACGCGCGCCGGCCGGCCCCGAGGCCACCGCGTCCTCGATGGCCGCCTCGAGCCGATCACCCAGGTCGGTCCCACCGGCTTTCATGTGCAAGAAGTATTCTACATTCCCCGCCGGCCCGGGTAGCGGGGAGGGCGCCACCGCGCATACCGCCAAGCCCGACTCGCGCCCCGAGCGCGCCACATTGAGTACCGTTTCGACATGATGGGCCGGGTCGCGCACCACCCCGCCCGCGCCCAGGCGTTCCTTGCCGATCTCAAACTGCGGCTTGACCATGAGCAGGAAGTCCGCCGTATCACTCGCACAGCGGGCAAGCGCCGGAATGACCAGGGTGAGCGAAATGAACGACAGGTCCCCCACCACCAGGTCCGGCGCCGGCGCCACGTCCTCGGGTTGGAGCGTGCGCACGTTCGTCCGCTCCATCACCACGACGCGCGGATCCTCCCGCAGCCGCCACAGCAACTGGCCGTAGCCGACGTCGACAGCGAGCACCTCACTCGCCCCGCGGCGCAGTAGCACGTCAGTGAAACCGCCCGTCGAGGCGCCAGCATCCAGCGCACGCACCCCCTTCACCCGTGGCGCGTCCGCGCCCAGGTAGTCGAGCGCGCCGATGAGCTTGTAGGCACCGCGCGAGGCGTAATCGTCCCGCTCGCCCTCCTTGACCACGAGCGGCAACGCCGGGTCCATCTGTCGGGCCGGTTTCGTCACCTCCATCCCGTCGAGATACACCCTGCCGGCATGGATGAGGTCCGCCGCCTCCGAGCGCGAACGCGCCAGCTTGCGGCGGACCAACTCGGCGTCCACCCGAATGAGCTTGGCCATCTACGCCTGCGCCCGATTCAGCCGGATCGTCAGCTCCTGGTGAATCTTCTCCAGGTCCGCGATCTGCTCCTCGCGCTCCTTGCTAGGGAGCGCCTCGAGGGTTTGGGCCACGTTGATGCGCTGCGGCATCGGGGTACTCATCAGCGCACGACCTTCAGCTCCGGCAGCCACGCCAGCTCCTCGCGCGGCGTGCCCTCGTCGATCGCGTGCCACACGGCCGCCACCGCCGCCCGGTACTCGTCGAGCGTGACGGTGGCCGCGGCATCGGCGTCGTTGATCACCAGACGGCCGGCCTCCAGGCGCGCCCGTGCCCCGCGGCACACGAAGTCCTCGCCCTCGGCGACGACGGCCGGGGCCGGCTCGCTCAGGTCCGACATGTCGATCGCCAGGTAGGTGGGGCGCTCGGAGTCGATGGCGAGCATGATGTCGCGCGCCTGGCTCACGCCCGTAAGTACGTGCAAGGAGGGCAGGCCGCCCGCGTTCGCGCCCGCGATGTCGGTGTTGAGGCGATCGCCCACGCACAGCGGGTTGGCCGCCGCCGTCTCCTTCATCGCCAGGCGGTACATGTCCGGTGCGGGCTTGCCCGAGCTCAACGGCTGGACCCCGGTGGCATGGATGACCGCCGCCACCATCGACCCACACCCCAGGTACTGCCCGCGCTCAAGCGGCAACGTCGCATCTAGGTTGGTGGCCACGTACAGCGCGCCGGCCCGGATCGCCAGCGCGGCCTCGGACAGCTCACGCCACGACAGGTCCTTCGACAGGCCCTGGATCACCGCGTCGGGCTGATCGTCGGCCGACTCCACCACCTGCAGGTCCGTGCGCTCCAGCTCGTAGAAGAGGCCCTCAGTGCCGAGCGGCAGCACCTTCGAACCGGGCGCCACGTGCTCGAGCAGCTGGGCGACGCCCGTGCGTGAGCTCGTGTAGATCTCCTCGTCTGCCGCCTCGATCCCCACGGCCTCAAGCTTCTTCGAGACCGACGGTGGGGATGCCATCGAGTTGTTCGTAATGAACGCCTGGCCCACGCCCTTGGCACGCGCCTGCGCGAGGCTCGCCGCCGCGTTCTCTACCGGGAGCGTGCCACGGTAGCACACCCCGTCCAGGTCGAGGAACAGGTAGTCGAATGCGTCAATCAGCGGCTTGTCAGTATTTCCCAGACTCATGCGTCCTCCTCATTCAGATCCAATTCCTGGTCCTCCTCGAGCGCGACGTCAAGGGCGTCACCGAAAAGGTCGTCCTGGACGAACTCTTCGTCCGCTTCTGCCTCCGCTTCGGCTTCTTCCGCGGGCGCCTCAGGCTCAACGACGTCGGCCTCAACAGGTGCGAGCTCAGGATCGACCAGCTCATCGCGCACGACCTCGTCGGCGTTATCCTCCAGCTCGTCGGCTAGCTCCTGGGCGAGTTCCTCCTCAAGCTCGGCCTCGAAGTCGGTCGCATCGTTAACCTCGACGGCCTCTGAGAGCTCCGAGTCCTCATCGGCCTCAGGATCCTCCACATCGGCGGACTCAGCCTCATTGGAGGAATCCGAGGTGGTGTCAGCTCCGGCGACGGGCTCGACATCGTCAAGCACGTCGTCGAGGTCAACCATGATGTCGCCACCCTCGCCCTCGTAAATCGGCGCCCAGGTGGCGCGCAGCTCCTCGGCCTCGTCCGCGCGGCCGAGCTCCTCAAGGCGGTCGGCCTTGATCAGCTGGACGCGCGCGGCAAGCTCCTCCGGCAGATTCTCCACGATGATTTTCTCCAGGACGGACAGGCCGCCCTCAGAGTTTCCGGTCTCCGCACGCGCGCCGGACGTCACCAGTGCCAACTCGATCTGTCCCTCCGCCTTAAGTCGCTGCAGCGGGATGCCCTCGATGAAGCGCAGCGCCTTCTCGGGCCGGCCCAGGCCACGCTCGGAATCGGCCTCAAGGGGAACGTGCGTGTAATCGTCGCTCATGCGACGGTAGGTGCGTAGCTCGCGCAGCGCTTCCGAGTAGCGCCCTGTAGCGTAGGCCGTAAGGCCGAGTGCCTCGCGCACAACATCGATGCGAGCCGCGCTCTTGTAGGCGGCACGTGCGTGCTCATAGGCGATCTCTGGGTCGATATCAAGC
This sequence comes from Trueperella bernardiae, assembly GCF_001469025.1. Classification (GTDB taxonomy): domain Bacteria; phylum Actinomycetota; class Actinomycetes; order Actinomycetales; family Actinomycetaceae; genus Trueperella; species Trueperella bernardiae. The sequence goes on from NZ_LNIZ01000001.1 coordinate 444,624, forward strand.
ATCTCGCCGGCGTAAACCAGGTGGCGGGCAACGCGCTCGGCGTTGTCCTTGTTGAGCGAGCGTAGCTGCTTGCGTGCACCGGCATCGAGCGCGTCCGCCGTGATGGATTCAGGGATCTCAAGCCTGTCCTGCTCGACATTGCGGCGGACCTGCTCCTGATTGCCAGCCTCGTCGAAACGCTTCTCACGGCGCTCGTCTCGTTCACGATTCCAGTTGCCGTGCCGGCGGCCGTCGCGATCCCAGGACCCACGGCGGTCATTGCGATCGTTCCGGTCACGATTCCAATTACCCCGTCGATCATCACGGCGGTCATTGCGATCCCGACTCCAATTACCATCACGACGGTCGTTACGGTCTCGGTTCCATTTGCCACGATCATCACGCCGATCATCACGGTAGGAAGGACGACGATCCTTACGGCGCTCGGAGCGCTCATTGCGATCCCAGGAACCCCAACGATCATTGCGGTCGGCATTGCGGCTCCAGTTGCCACGTTTGCTACCGCGGTCATCTCGGTCCCAGTTACGACGCTCGCTGCGGTCGCGGTTCCAGTTACCCTCGCGGCGGTCGTTACGGTCGCGATTCCAATTACCACGATCATCGCGCCGCCCCTGGCGGTCGTCGCGATCCCACGAACCACGCCGATCATTGCGATCATTACGGTCGCGGTTCCACGAGCCCTGACGGTCACGATCCGACCTAAAGCCTTGCCGACCTCCGGAACGCTTCGAGGCCGAGTTCCACCCAGAGGAACGGCGCTCGCCACGCTGGGAGTTGTCGGAGTTATCGTATTGAGACATAGATTCCTCACGGTTTAAGTTTTCAAACAACAGCATTCAACGCTTCTAGCCTACCGGAGATAGCGCCTGCGAATCCGATCGATCGCTGTAAGACGCATGACACCGGCTGCACGGTAGATCAGACGCTCGGCGGGTGCGGCAGCGTACACGGCGCCGCTTCGGACGGTCAAGCTTGAGTCCTCCGCCGCGCCGTGACGACCACCAGAAGCATCCTGCCCAGCGCAAACCACTTCGCGATACAACTCGTGACTCTGGCACCTGCCAGACCCGATTAGAAAAAGGTAGCCCGATATACTCACGAGTTGCGTCGGGCTCGGGGTATGAAAAAGGAGAGGGGGCCTGGCCAATTATGACCAGACCCCCTCCCCTATCAAGTTTGGTGACGGCGGTGTCCTACTCTCCCACACCCTCTCAAGTGCAGTACCATCGGCGCTGGTAGGCTTAGCTTCCGGGTTCGGAATGGGACCGGGCGTTACCCTACCGCTATTGCCACCGT
>NZ_LNIZ01000002.1 GCF_001469025.1 Trueperella bernardiae
CGTGCCATCCGTGTCCTTCTTCGAGAAGGTCGGGGTCACAGTGGCGGTCTTACCAGCCTCAACCGTCGAATCGGCGTAAGCCGGCTCGAACAGCTGAGCAAGCGAACAACCATTCTCATCGACCTTCTCGCCCTTCGGCGTATCCGGGCACTGATCCTCACCCGGCTTCGGGTTATCCGGATCAGCCGGATCCGGAACCCCATCGCCATCCGAGTCGCCGGCAACCACCGGCAACGGAACAATATCCGTAACGTCCTTGGTTTCCGTCCCATTCGGAGTCTCGCGCGTCACGGTGTAGGTGACGGTGACGTTCGGCTGTTGCTCGTCAGCGGTGACGATCTCGGTCGGAGTGCCGGTGATCGTCTTCGTGTCTGCGTTATAAGTCAGACCCGCGGGCAGGTTGTCCACCGACTTGATCTCGCCCAGCGTGTAGCCGGAGTCCTCAAATCCGGTCGGCGTGACTTCCTGGTTGTATTCGGTGCCGCGAACGCCCGCCATGAGCGGGGTGTCCGTGACAACGACGATGTAGGTGCGCGCAAGACGGACGTCGACGGGGTCGGCGCCATTGCGCGGAACGGAAGCGTTTCCAGTCACCTTCACGAGGAAGCGGCCGGTCTCGGTCGGCTTGCCCGTGATCTTGCCGGTGTCGGGATCCATGCTCAGGCCGTCAGGCAGGCCGTCAGCGGTGAGCCCAGAGAGGGTCGTCCCGTCCGGTGCCTTGGGAAGTGCTTCCTCATCGTAGTCGGAGTACTTCGAGCCCCACGGCAGCTCGGTGCCGCGCGTGGCGAGGAAAGCGTCCGAACCGAGAGACGCACCCCTCTTACCATCGTTCACGCCGTACAGGGTGGCGGTGTAGACCGTGTCGGCGGCCAGGTCGGCGGGGACCTGGTAGTCACACGAGGCAAGGCTCAGGTTCGTGTCCGGCGTGAGACCCGTACACTCGTGGACCTGGTTTCCCTTTTGGTCCGTCCAGACGATGTCGTAGGTGAGGTTCTCGTTCGTCAGCACGCCGCCGGTGTACGTCTTGGCGGTGTCGCCAGGCGCGGCAGGGTTGAGCTGGGTGTCGTAGTTGACGACGTCGAACTCGAGTGGCGCCGGGGACAGAAGGATGTCCGCCAAAGTCACACTGTCGATCGTGCCGCCGACGGCGAATCCAACCTGGCCGAAGTTGGCACCGTTCCAGGTTCCGCGCCCATCGACACGCTGCCAGCGCTGGATCGACCACGGCGACATGACGCCAACGTTGTTCGGAAGATCAACCGGGGCGACGTACATCCAGTCCCAGTTGGTGTGCTTGGATTGCAGGTTACCGTTCAGGAACGAGCCCGTGTCCCACGAGTCGGCCAACTTATGACACTTATCACCAGTGATGCCACAGGCGTTAGCCGAGTTTCCGTAGATGCCACGGAAGTACAGCTGGTACTTCCCGTCCGCGCCCGTCGTTGCGGTGACGGTCTCTGCAACCCAAGTGGGATCAGCCTTAATCTGCTCGCTGATCCAGGCCTGCAGCGAGTTCTCGTCGGTCGCGGTCCAGCCGTTTCCACGCAGGGTCTTGCCCGCGAAGGCCGCAGCAGCGTGCACCTTAATCGCGGCGACCGCCTCATCGCTGAGGTAAGATCCCTGGATCGTGATTCCAGAGAGCGGGTAGTCCGCTCCGCCCTGGTAGAGCATCGACGTGGAGAAGTCTATGGCGCCGTTGGGAACGTTTGCGTTCCAGAACACGGTTCCGCCAACAGAGCCATCAAGACCCTTGCCGACGTTATTACCCTCGCCGGAAACAGCCCAATCATTACGATCCGGCTTGGCCAGGGCGTTGTCCGTGTTCTTGGCATAGTTAATGTAGACGCCGCGGATGGAGGACTTTCCGGAATCCCAGGTCGCCATCACAGTGTTATCAAGCGTGGGATCAGCGGGTAGCCACGACGTTGCGTAGTGGTTGATGAGCCGGTAATCGGCCTTGGTTCCGTCAGGAAGCTCGGCCCAGATGCGAACCTTCTCCCACCAACCGAGGCGCGAGTCGTTGCCCGCGAGATCCTTCGTGCCGGGGGCGCCGGCGTCGACCCGCCCCTCGAAGTAGCGCACGCGCCCGATCGAATCAAAGTAGGGCTTCATGTCGATCGAGAAGTTACCCTGAGCGTCCGCAGTGGAGTAGTAGATCGGGGAGTAGCTGTAGGGGAAGTCAGCGTTGCCGGCGCCCTCTCGCCACTGCACGTAGACCTTCACACCCTCGATGGGTCCGGTGTACTCAAAACCGGTGTTATTCGATGCGTAGGATTCGATGAAACGCGTCGTGCCCGACACGGTGTAGGGAGCATTTCCCTTCCCCGTCGACTCGATCGCCGTCCCAGTCGACCGTACGGCCGTAGTTCCACCGGAACCGTCAGGAGCGGGGGCCGCTACGGCGCCCCCCTCCTGCAAGCCCGGTAGCGATGATTGCCGTTGTGCCTACGACAGCCATCGCCTTCCTTACTATCCGAGAGATCACAAATCTCTCCTTCCTCTCAATTTGGATTCGAATTGAGCTCGTTCACTGCCCAATCGGTGCGTACATCAGTAGAATCGTGAATCACTTGCCTAATGGGCAACCTGTGGCAACCAAAAGACTCGCCTTGAGAGCCCCCTCCCCCACAAAACCATACGATAGCCATGCGCATGAAATTAGCGCTGGATTGATTCCAGTATACTAAGTGCCGCCGTCGCAGATCCAGCATTGCCGTCAAAACGGACAAAATCACAGCTCAGAGCCCTGTCCGACATCTCACACACCAAACAGGGCACTGAATCCACGGGAAACCCTTACTAATAACAGGTGATATAGTGCGTTCCGCGTCACACCGGCGCTGACAGCTCGCGCCCCTCATCGATCGCGCTACGAGCCCAGGCTGGCTTATCTCGGTTCGGGCCGCTGGCCGGTTCAACCGGCCGCGAATTAAGAAAACCCGGACGATTGTGGGGCGACCTCACCATAAACGAAGATCGCCCCACAACCGTCCAGTCCGCTTTAGTCGCCGTGTACCTGCGCCCCGCGGATCACGGCGCGGGCCGCCCGCACCAGCTCCCCGTCCGTCACCGACCGCACGCTCTGCCCCCCACCCGGGCCGGTCGGGCCCGTAGGGATCTGGCGGCGGGCCGACATGTGAAACTCCTCGACCCCGGCCTCACGCAGGGCAGGAATCGCCTCCAGGGCCACGCCCCCGCCAGCCATGACCGTGACACCCGCACCCAGCCGATCCAACTCGGCCTTCAACTGCGCGAGCACGGGAGCGCCGTCACCGGCACGGGACTTGCCGCCCGAGCTCAGCACGCGCGTCACGCCGCCCACCTCTGCCAGCTGGCGCGCCACCTCCGCCGGGCCGACCCCGGCGCCAAACAGCACATCCACGCACCGGTGAACCACCACGTCCACCTCCGGGTTGCGCTCCCTGGCCACCTCGGCCCACTGGCGCAGCCGCGCCACGTCCAGCTCAAGGCCCGCAGGCCCCTCGCGCAACGCGCCCACCACCACGGCTGCGGCCCCGCGGGAGACCACCCACCGCACGTCGTTGGCGATGACCGCGGCCTCGGCGTCGTCGTAAACGAAGTCACCCGCGCGCGGACGGACGAGCACGCAAACGGGGATGCCCTCCACTACGCACGCCTCCACCATCGCAAGCGACGGGGTCAGGCCCCCGACCTCCAGGGCGCTGCACGCCTCCACCCGGTCGGCGCCCTCCTCCCGCGCAATCCGCGCGCCCGCGGCGTCCTGCACTGCAATCTCTAGCACGTGACCTGTGCCTCCCACTCAAAACCTTCATCAAAAGGATACATCGGGCGGTCGATGCGCGAATGACCCAGCCGCACCAAATCTTGATCCACACCGCCCGGCGTGAGCGCCATCTTCCACGCCGCCGCCATCTCATACAGGTCAGGTTCGAGGTAACCGATCTTCACCACCACCACGTCCGCCTCGCGCGGCTTGAGCCCCGCGATCGTAAACGCCTCCTCGGTGGCGTACTGCATGCGGTTCTGCGTCACGACGACGACCGCGCCGCTCGGCCCGCCCTCCCCCAACGGCCTCAACACGGCGACCTCGCCCGCCCGCGGGTCGACGGCCAGGTTCTCCACCTGCACGCTCAGGGCCAGCGTGCCCGGCTCGCGGGCGTCAATCTTCCCGCCGAGCTGCACCTCGATCCGGGCGCCCACGCCCGCCTCGGCCGCGAGCGCCACCGTGGCGGCGTCGTGAATCGAGGCAAAGATCGCGGACAGCTCGCCGGCCGCCACCGGCTGGAAGGTCAAGAGACGCCAGAGGGCGAAGGTGACGTCATCAGCGCCGCCGGCACCCGGATTGTCACCCGTGTCGGAGATGAAGGTCGGGCGGGCGGCCGTCCGCGCCCACTCCAAGCAGCCGTCCATCGAGTCCACCGGCGCCACGAAGCCAAACTCCTCATGGCGGGCCCAGATCTCCCGCGCGTAATCACGGGCCACCCCGGACACCCGCTCCTGGTCATCGCCCGTGACCACCACCGCCGCCTTGCACCGCGGCTGGTCCGCCCAGGCGAACCCGATCCAGAAACCCACATCCAGGATCCCCGGCATCGCCTCCAGATGCGGAATGCGCCCATAGAGGGAAGCGGCCGGCTCAAGGCGAGTGGATGTGCGTTCACCCGGCAAAAGAAAAGGCATGTGCACCAGCGCCTTCGCCGGCTTGCCCAGCCCGCTCAGCAAGCGCGTGACGAGATTCTTCATCGCGCGTCGGCGGGATTCGAGGGCGTCGACGTGCGGGGCCTCCCGGTAGGTGGTCAGCAGGTCACACCCCGCGAACAGCGCCTCGGAGACATTTCCATGCAGATCTGTGGACAGGGAGACCATCGGCTCCGGCCCGATCACGGCGCGGATCGCGGTGATCAGGTCGCCCTCGGCGTCGTCGAGCCCCGCTACGCTCATGGCGCCATGGACGTCAAAGAAGAAGCCATCAAGCGGCGCTTGGTCCGTAAGGACGGCGAGCCCGTCCAAGATCTCCGCCTTCCATACCTCATACGTGGCCCGCTCCAGCACGCCACCGGGCAACGCTCGCGCGTGGAAGATTGGAAGCCACGTCACCGCCTTGCTCCACGTCTCGTGGATCCAGCCGTAGCGCCCCAGCACCTCCTCACCGCGCGTGATCTCGAAGTCCTCCGCCACCGCCGGCTGCGGCGAGAACGTGGATGACTCGATGTGGATACCTGCGATTGCGATGCGCATGACTTACCTTTCAACGATGAGAGCGACGGGGAAAGAGGAGGTCGGCGCCGGGCACGACGCCGGGATACGGCTACCGTCCGGGGCGAGCCAGAAGGCGCGCGCAAGGTCGGCGGCGCCAGCCGAGCCGGCGGCCTCGCCTTCGCGGACGAAATAGGCCGTCGCGCCCGGAGTGAGCAGGGAGAAGGGCGCAGGCCCGGGCGTAGAGGCGTAGATGTAGCGCCCGTAGGTCCTCATCCACTCACCGAGCTCGGCAATCACGCGGGCCTGGTACGGGTCGAGCGAGCCGTCGGCGCGCGGGCCCACATTGAGCAGGAGGTTGCCGCCGTGGGAGGCGACGTCGACGAGTAGCCAGGCCGCCTCGGCTCCGCTGAGCCGGTCGGCGGGGTTGTCGTTGCGGTTGTACCCAAACGAGCGGTTCAGGCCGCGAGTAGACTCCCACATTTCCGGAAGCGGTTCGTCCACCTGCGTGTACTCGCGGGTCAGGTAGCCATGGAAGGGGATCCCCCAGCGGTCGTTGATCGTGGCCTCATGCTCGGCCAGATAGCGGGTGAGGATGGCGGACAAACCCCACTCCTCCGGCCCCTTGCCGGCGTCGGGCCAGTCGATGTCGTTCCACAAAAGGTCCGGATGGAAGCGGTCGATCAGCTCGCTCAGCTGGCCGGCGGCATAGCGGGCAAAGGCCTCGTCATTGCGACGAAAGGCGAAAAGGTCCTCGTCCGAGCGGATGGGCGGGAGGTGCGACACGTGCCAGTCGAGTGCGCCGGAGAAGTACAGGCCGAGCCGGGCGCCGGCCGCCCGGGTGGCGTCCGCGACCACGGAGATGACGTCCGGGCCACCACGCGAGACGGAGGAAAACGGCGTCGTTGCCGTGTCCCACAGGCAAAAGCCGTCATGATGCTTCGTGGTCGGCACGATGTAGCGCCCGCCCGCCGCCACCAACGTGGCGACCAGGTTGGCCACGTTCTCCGGCGAGGGCGCAAAGCGAAAGGCGAGGTCCTCGTAGCTGGTGCCGACCCCGAAGGTCTCCTCATGCCACGTCGCACACGGCGAGCCAGGGATGCGCACCGTATTGGCGTACCACTCCGCATACTCGTGATAGTCGTAAGCCAACTCGGGCGGCGTCTTGCGGCCCGCCTCGCGCCGGTAGGCCCAACCCGGCATCGAATAGATGCCCAGGTGGATAAAGAAGCCGAGCTTAGCCTCTGTGAACCACTGCGGCACTTCGTGTGCCGGGTAGGTGGTGCGGGCGGCCAAGTCTGCAGGGCCGGTTCGATGTTCAAACGTGTTATCCATAATCTCTCCCGTCACTGCACCGGAGCGCTGACCACCAGGTCATGGGCGCTGCGGGCTATCCCCGTCAGCGCCGAATTCGCGCCCAGGCTCGCCGCCTCGATCCGTAGCCGTTCCGTCGCCATCGGCACCGCCGAGCCCAGCAGCGAAACCCGAAACGCGTTCATGAAAGCGGTCAGCTCGCTCATCGCCCCGCCCACCACCACGTCACAGGGGTTGACGAAACTAATCAGCGGCCCGAGCGCCTTACCCACCAGCATCCCCGAATTGCGGATCAGCTGGGTGATGTGCGGGAACTGATTCTGGCCCGCCTCCACCAGCTCCGCCATCGAGCCCAGCTCCATGAACTGCGCCGCGTCCCGGCGAATTGCCGCGCCCGACGCCACGGTTTCCAAGCAGCCCGACTTCCCGCACCCGCACACAAACGGCGAATCCTCCACCACGCGCGCATGGGAGACGTCGCCAGCGATGCCCATCCCGCCCGTGTAAATCTTGCCGTCGATCACCAGCGCGCCGCCGATCCCGGAACCGGCCTTAATGTAGAGCAGTGGCTGGTGTTCCGGGCCGCGCACACTCGCCTCGCCAAGCGCCGCCGCCCGCGCGTCGTTCTCCACCACGCAATCCACGTCCGCCAGCTCGGCAACGATCGCACGCACGTCGGCGTCGTGCCACCCCGGCATGCGCGAGGGCAAGACGATGCGCCGTGTGCTCGCGTCAACCGGGCCGGGAACCGCGATGCCGGCAGCGAGGATGTCGGCGCCGGGAAACTCGCGGTCGCGCAGTTCGCGCCACAGGTCCACCAGGCGTTGGAGGACAGGGCGCGGGCCGGGGGCGAGGTCGATCGGCACCTCCTGCGCCTCCACGATCGGGCCGACGTGATCGGAGAGCGCGTAACGGATGTGGCTTGTGCCGATTTCCGCGGCCGCAACGAGCACGGGCGGGGCGATGCTCTCCAGCTGGGTGGAGCGCCGGCCGCGAGCGGGGGAGGCGGGTTCCACCTCGCGCACGCGCTCCTGGCTGACCAGCGAGCGGGCAATGTTCGACGCCGTCGACGACGACACGCCGAGCTTCTCGCTCAGGTCCGAACGGTTCTTGGCCGCGCCTGCGCGAATGAGCCGGTAGGCGGACTCAAGCAGATCGGGGCTCACAGTAGCAAAACCCTGTTCGCTAGCCATGGATGCCTCACTTCATCGACGACGGTTGTGTTTCCTATATCACCACTAAGATCCAAACAACGCAATTGATTTTCTAAACTGGCAAGAGGTTTTCCAAAAACCCCACACTCTGGATCACATCCTGCTATTTTGGAAACAATCCCAGGGTTTGTGCCACACGGCACAAAACGTGAGTCAAAGGAGGCACACATGACCCGCGCATCACGGCGAGCTAGCATCGTCGCCACCGTGGCAGGCGTCGCCCTGCTCCTGTCCGCCTGCGGCAGTGGAAGCTCGTCCACGCCCTCAGGCGCCACCAATCCATCAGGCTCCGCCGCCGGTGACGGATCGACCGTCACCGTCGCCATGGACACCCCCACGTGGATCTTCCCCATCTCCGCCCCCGGCAAGACGCAGGGCGAAAACGGCATCTTCATCGAGATGCTCTACCCCTCGATGTACTCCTTCACCCTCGACGGTGAGCACGCCTACAACATCGACGAAAAGCGTTCCATCGCCAACATCCCCGAGATCAGCGACGACGGGCTGACCTACACCATCACCCTCAAAGATCGCACCTGGTCCGACGGCGAAAAGCTCACCACCAAGGACATCGACTTCTGGTACAACCTTGTCCTCAACAACAAGGCCGATTGGGCCTCCTACCGCGAAGGCGGCTTCCCGGACAACGTCACCAGCTTCGAGATCGTCGACGACAAGACCTTCACCATCACCACCACCGAGCCCTTCTCCGGTGGCTACTTCGTGGGCAACCAGCTCAACTCCGTGCGGCCCATGCCCGCACACGCCTGGGCCAAGACCTCCGACGACGGCGAGATCGTCGACTTTACCGATCCGCAAAACGCCAAGGACATCTATGCCTATCTGCGTAGCGCCGCCGAGGATCCGGCCAACTACGCCAGCAACGCCCTGTGGCAGACCGTCTCCGGCCCCTGGAAGCTGACCTCCTACACGCCGTCCGGCGAGGTCGAGCTCGCCGCCAACGACTCCTACGACGGCACCGACCCGGCCACCTTCAGCCATGTCATCTACAAGCCCTTCACCTCCGACGACGCCGAATTCAACACCCTGCGCGCCGGCGGCATCGACTACGGTTACATCCCCGCCGGCAACATCTCCCAGCGGGACTACATCGAAGGTCAGGGCTACACCGTCTCCCCGTGGTACGGCTGGTCCATCACCTACATGCCGTTCAACTTCAACCACCCCAAGTCCGGGCCGATCTTCGCCCAGAAGTACGTGCGCCAAGCCATGCAGCAACTGATTGACCAGGAGACCATCTCCAAGGTCATCTGGAAGGGCATGGCGGCCCCCACCTGCGGGCCAGTCCCGCAGGAGCCCGGCGCCGCCGGCACCACCGAGGGCTGCGCCTACTCCTTCAATCCCGACGCCGCCCGAAAACTGCTCGAAGATCACGGCTGGGCCATCAACCCCGACGGCGTGACCACCTGTGAAAAGCCCGGCACCGGCGCCGGCCAGTGCGGCGAAGGAATCGAGGCGGGCGCAGAAATGCGCTTCACTCTTATCTCCCAGTCCGGCTTCACCGCCACCCACGACATGATGGCGGAGCTGAAGTCCCAGTTCGGCAAGCTCGGCATCGTGCTGGAGATCCAGGAGGTTCCCGACTCGGTGGCCGTCTCGCAGGTGTGCAAGAAGGACGACCCCAACTGTGAATGGGATCTATCCTTCTTCGGCTCCGAAGGCTCCTGGTACTACCCGCCCTTCGCCTCGGGCCAGCGCCTGTTCGCCACCGGCGCGCCGGTTAACCTCGGCGCCTACTCCAACCCGGAGGCGGATAAGCTCATCGACGCCACCCTCGTCTCCTCCGACGAGTCGGCAATGAAGGACTACAACGACTTCCTTGCCGAAGACCTGCCCGTCCTGTGGATGCCGAATCCGGTCAACCGGGTCTCGGCCTACAAGTCGGATATCTCCGGGATCGATCCGCAAGATCCGATGCTCGGCATGTACCCCCAAGATTGGACACGTAAGTAACACACGCTGACGGGCCGGCTGGCTTTCGCCAGCCGGCCCGCGAGGGGCAACTATGTGGCGATACATTCTTCAACGGCTCGGTCAGGCATTCGCGGTCATGCTCATCGTGACCTTCTTGACCTTCCTCCTTCTTCATCTTCTTCCCGGCGGCGCCGCCCGATCCGCGCTCGGCCTGGATGCCACGCAGGCGCAGATCGATGCCTACAACGCGCAGATGGGCTACGACCAGCCCTTCCTCACGCAGTTCGGCCTCTACGTCCAGCGCCTCCTGAGCGGCGACCTCGGATACTCCTTCCGGCTCAACCAGCCGGTAGCCGACGTCATCCTCCAGCGCCTGCCCAAGACCATCCTGCTGAGCCTTCTCGCCACCACCCTCGCCGTCATCATCTCCATCCCACTCGGCGCCATCCAGGCCGTCTACCGCAACACCAAGGTCGACTACGCCATCACTGGGATCGCGCTCCTGGCCTACGCCACCCCGCTGTTCTTCCTCGGCATCATCTTCATCGTGGTCTTCTCCCAGTGGTGGCCAATCCTTCCCCCGCAAGCCCCGCAAGGCTTCACGGTCGCCGAGATCCTCAGCCAATGGAAGGGCCTCATCCTGCCGGTGGTGACCCTCGCCGTCGTCGCCCTCGCCGCGTTCACGCGCTACGTGCGCTCCACGATGGTCGACAACCTCAACGAAAACTACATCCGCACCGCCAAGGCCAAAGGCCTTTCCCCCTCGCGCGTGACCATCCGCCATGCTCTGCGCAACTCCCTCTTCCCCGTGATCACGCTACTCGGCATGTACATCCCCGCCCTCTTCTCCGGCGCGCTCGTGGTCGAACAGCTCTTCAACTATCCCGGCATGGGCCTCATGTTCTGGCAGGCAACCCAGACCCGCGACTACCCCATCCTCCTGGCCTCCACCCTCATCGTTTCCCTCGCCACCGTGATCGGCGCCCTCATCGCCGACATTCTCTACGCCGTGGCCGATCCCCGCGTCCGACTTTCTGGAGGTGACAAATGAGTGAGTCCATCAACGACGCGGTGGCCGGCGCCCCCGCCTCAAGCCGCAGTTCCTCGAGCCACAGTGCCGGCGTTGCCGGAGGTGGATCCGGCGGTGCTGCCGTCGTCGTCGGCGACGCCACGCACGCACGGCGCCAACTCGGCATCGGACGCCAAGGCATAGCCGTCTTCTTCGAGAACAAGCTCGCCGTCCTCGGCCTGTGCCTCGTGGTCGCCCTCATTCTCTTTTCATTCGTTGGCCCCCTGATCTACCACACCGATCAGGTCCACACCGACCTCGCACACGCCTACCTCGCCCCCGGCGAGCTCGGCCACCCGCTCGGCACTGATTCCGTCGGCTACGACCAGCTCGGCCGTCTCATGCTCGGCGGGCAGACCTCCCTCATCGTGGGCCTGTGCGCCGGCCTGCTCGCCACCGCCTTCGGCACCCTCTGGGGAGCCGCGGCAGGTTTCATCGGCGGCTGGGTCGACGCCGTCATGATGCGCCTCGTCGACGCCCTCATGTCGATCCCCGCGCTATTCCTGTTCATGCTGATCGCCACGATCATCACCCCCACAGTCCCGCTACTCGTGCTCGTCATCTCCGCGTTCGCGTGGCTCAACCCGGCGCGCATGGTCCGTGGTGACTCCATCGCATTGCGCTCGCGCGAGTTCATCCTCGCCATGAAGGGCATGGGCGGCTCCCCGGGGCGGGCCGTGCGCACCCACATCGTGCGAAACTCCATCGGTACCGTCATCGTCAACGCCACTTTCCAAGTCGCCGACGCCGTCCTGTACGTCGCCTACCTATCCTTCCTCGGACTGGGCGTTCCGCCGCCCGCAGCCAACTGGGGCGGCATGCTCTCCTCCGGCCTGTCCGAGGTCTACTCGGGCAACTGGTGGCTGATCCTTCCCCCCGGTATCGCGATCATCGTCCTGGTGCTTGCCTTCAACTTCGTTGGCGACGGCCTGCGTGACGCCTTCGAAGTGCGCTTGAGGAAGAGGTAGACATGGATACCCTGCTATCAATCGAGGACCTCTCGGTTCGCATCCCCCGCCGAAAAGACGAGGTTCAGCCGCTGTCCGGCGTCAACCTGACAGTCGGACGCGGGCAGACCCTCGGCATCGTCGGCGAATCCGGCTCCGGAAAGACCATGACGGCGCTCGCCCTCATGGGCCTCCTACCCTCCAACGGGTACGTCTCCTCCGGGCAGATCACCCTGGACGGCAAGGCGCTTGTGGGGATGGACGACGCCGAGTTGCGTCGCCTACGTGGCACCGAGGTGGGCATGATCTTCCAAGATCCCATGACCTCCCTCAACCCCACGATGACCATCGGCGACCAGATCGGCGAACCGCTGCGCGTCCACCACTCGGCGTCGAAGAAGGAGGCCTACGAGGCGGCCATCGACATCATGCGGCGCGTGGGGATGCCCCGACCCGACAAGATCGTCGGCGACTACCCCCACCAGCTCTCCGGTGGCATGCGTCAACGCGCGATGATCGCCATGGCCCTCATTTGCCGGCCCAAGCTCCTCATCGCCGACGAACCGACCACCGCCCTCGACGTCACCACCCAGATGCAGATCCTCGACCTCATCGACGACGTCAAGGACGAGTTCGGCTCCTCCGTCATCCTCGTCACCCACGACCTCGCGGTGGTAGCCGGGCGAGCGGACTCCGTGGCCGTCATGTACTCGGGGCGCGTGATGGAGCAGGCCCCCTCGCGCGAGCTGTTCACCAACCCGCGCCACCAGTACACGCGCGCCTTGCTCGCTGCACTACCCGAGCGCGCCCACAACGCCGACGCCGAGCTGTACTCGATCCCCGGCTCCCCGCTGGAGATCACCGAGGAGGTCACCGGGTGCCCGTTCGCGCCGCGTTGTGCCTTCGCCCAGGACGTGTGCCACACCGTGACACCGACGCTCGGGGAGGGCAGCCACAAGGTGGCCTGCCACTTCCCCGGCGGCAAGCCGCTTACCAACGAGCTACGGTCCGTGTCGCGCAACGATGCTCTCGATGAGAGCAAGCCGATTCTTCAGGTCAGCCACGTCTCGCGCAACTTCCCCGCCTACGGCGGCTCGCTCGTGCGGCGCAAGATCGGCACCGTCTCGGCTGTCTCCGACGTCTCCTTGACCATCTACGAGGGCGAGGTCTTCGGGGTGGTCGGCGAATCCGGGTGCGGCAAGTCCACGCTCGGCCGGCTCATCGCCGGGCTCGACGACGTCTCCGAAGGCGAGATCGAGGTGGGAGGCGTGCGACTCTGCGGCCTGCGCGGTAAGGAGCGGAAGAAGTTCCACGCCCAGGTCCAGATGATGTTCCAGGACTCCGCCGCCGCGATGGATCCGCGCATGCGGGTGGACGAGATCATTCTCGAGCCGCTCAACATTCAGAAGGTGGGCACCCGCGCCCAGCGCCACGACCGTGTGGCCGCCCTCGTGGAGCAGATCGGCCTACCAAGCGACGCCCTTTCCCGCTACCCGCACGAATTCTCCGGCGGCCAGCTCCAGCGCATCGGGCTCGCCCGCGTGCTCGCGCTGAACCCGCGGCTGATCGTGTGCGACGAGCCGGTCTCCGCCCTCGACGTCTCCGTTCAGGCTCAGGTGCTTAACCAGATGCGGGCCCTGCAACAGCGCTACTCGCTGGCCTACGTGTTCATCAGCCACGACCTGTCGGTGGTCCAGTACATGTCCGACCGCATCGCCGTCATGTACCTGGGCAAGATCGTGGAGTACGGCGACGCCGACAGCGTCGCCCGCCGCCCACTCCACCCCTACACGAAGGGGCTGGTGGACGCCGTCCCCCGCATCGAGGACGCCTTCACCGAGGAGGTCTCCCGCCTCAAGATCGACGGCGAGACCCCCTCCGCGATGGATCCGCCCAGCGGCTGCCGCTTCCGCACCCGCTGCCCCTTCGCCCAGGACATCTGCGCGGCGCAGGAGCCGGCGCTGCGAAAGCTCCGTACAGGGCAGGGCAACGACCAGTTTGTGGCCTGCCACTTCCCGCTGGTGGACGGCGTGCAGGCCCGAGTCACGTCGGCTATTGCTGGGTCGGGGCCGGGTGTTGCCGGGCGGGCGTAGGCTCTGAGTTTGAGTGTCCCCGCAGGCCGCTTCACCGCGGCCGCCCGGAAATCCCGCGCGCTCTGCCGGCCTGCCCCGACACTTCACGTGAACATACCGGCCACCGATCGCTATACGCGCCCGGCAGGCCCCAGATTCCTGAGTTGCGTCGGCCGCGGGTCTCCGGCTGTGGTCGAGGGTCCCCGGCTGCGGCCGGGGACCCTCGACCACCCCACGGTCACCGCGCGGTTGCGCCGAGGTCGGCCGCGCCGATGATTCCCGCGTCGTTGCCGAGGGAGGCCGCAACGATCTTCGCACACGGGAAGCCGCCCAGGCCCATCTGGCGGGTGTACTCCCGGCGCGTCGGCTCCAACAGCAGCTCCCCCGATTCGGACACACCGCCGCCAATAAGGAAGAGGTCCGGGTCGAAGATCATGCCAAGCGAGGCCATGCCGGCACCCAGTGCCGTGCCGATCTCCTCAAAGATTCCCAGCGCCACCGGGTCCCCCGCGAGCGCGAGGGGATCGACGTCGCGGGCCGTGGCCAGCCCGTTCGTGGCCGGCAGGCGTTCAGCCGCGAGCGCGTTCATCCGGCTACCCGAGCAGTACTGCTCCCAGCACCCCACACGTCCGCACCCGCACGGCAGTCCGCCCGGCTCGTAGGTGAAGTGCCCGAGCTCGCCAGCCAGGCCGTGCCTGCCCTCGAGCACCCGATCGCCGAAGATCAGCGCGCCTCCGATCCCGGTGCCCACCGTAATGGCCACCACCGAGTCATACCCTCGCGCCGCGCCGAATCGGTATTCGGCCCAAGCCGCGGCGTCGGCGTCGTTGACCAGGCGGACGGGAAGCCCAAGCGCTGAGGATAGCGGCGTGCGGACGTCCACGTCCGTCCAACGCAGGTTGGCCGAGGTGCGCACGACGCCGGCGTCCGAGTCCACCGTGCCGGCGAAGCCCACACCCACGCCGCCGATCTGGTCAAGGCCGAGGCCGTGCGCGCTGACGAGGGCCTTAACCTCGCGTGCCATGTCGGCGATCGTTGACTGCGGCGCCCCCGGATAGGAGGCGAACCTTTCCTTGGCGAGGATGTTTCCACCGTCAACGAGGCCGACGGCAATCTTCGTGCCGCCGACGTCGATTCCCACGCGCATCATTCATGCCTCCTAGGTCGATACTTCAGATGGCTAGTGTTGGATCCGATAAGCTTGAACGCCTCCCGCGCCACGCCCATGAGCGGGGCGTTCGCGCCGTTGGGTGCGATGTCAATGACGAGATCCTGGCTGGCGGTGGAGCTGGCAGTATCAAACACCGAGGCACGCAGGGAGCTCATGAACACGCCCAGCTGAGCGAGCGAACCTCCCACGTAGATCGCGCCGGGGTTAATGAAGTTGACGATCGGCCCCAAAGCCCGGCCAATCAGCTCCCCAGACTGGCGCACGTACGGGTTGATTTCTGGCATGTCGTTAAGCACGGCGTCGACGATCGGGCGGTCGCCGAGGTCGAGGCCCGCACTCAGCGCCCGCTCGCGAATCATGGCACCCGAGGCCACCGCCTCCAGACACCCGATGCGCCCACAGGCGCACAGGTTGTTGAGGTTGGGATCGACCCGCGCGTGGCTGATGTCTCCCGCGAAGCCGCCCGCGCCTTGGTAGAGCTCGCCGTTGATGACCACCGCCCCGCCGATGCCGGTACCCGCCTTGACGTAGATGTAAGAATCGGCGGACACGTAGGGCAGCTCCCCCACCGCGCATGCGCGCGTGTCGTTTTCCACCCATACGGGCAGGCCCGTCATCTCATTGAGGATCCCGCACAGGTCCGCCCCGTGCCAGCCGGGCATGCGGGCGGGTAGGACGAGCTTGCGCGTGATCGCTTCCACCGGGCTGGCCACGGACAGGCCGATCGCGCCAATCTTGCACTCCGCGAAGTGCTCCTCTCGTAGCTGATTCCACCGTTCGACCAGGGTGGCCATCACCTTTTCGGGCGGCGAAGGGGAATCGAAGACGATCTCTTTCGGTTCGCGCATCGGGTGGATGGAGTCCATGATGCCGAAGCGCAGGTGGTGGGCGCCGACCTCTGCCACCGCCACCACCTCGGCGGTGTCGATTGAGACAAGGATCTTTGCCGGCCGCCCGCCGGTGGACCTGTTCGATTCTATTTCCTTAATCAGCTCCTGTTCGATGAGGCTGCGGGCGACGTTCGACGCTGTCGACGACGAAATCCCCATCGAGTGCACCAAATCCGATCGACGCCGGGCAACGCCTGACTTGATCATTCCGTATGCGGTGTCTAGCAAGTCGGTGCTTACCGCAGGATTCTTCGCCACTTAAACTCCTCCTTGAGCCGTGGTATCCGCTCTAGAATCAGTGTATCCTCCTACGAGCCTTTTTCCAACTTGGCGAAACCATATCGTTATTATTTTGCAAATTGCACACTGCGTGGATGAAGTGTGTTAAGCTCGAGGTCAGTTGAGGCGCACCGAAGGCGATGTGCCAATACTGATTCGGAACCCGAATCTCGTCACCACGACACAACAATCCTCAAGGGGGAGGAAACATGACAAAACTTTCGTCAATCACTAAGGTCGGAGCCCTCTTTGCTTCGGGCGCCCTGATCCTCTCCGCCTGCTCAAACGGTGCAGGCGGCTCGGAGTCCACCACCACGCCCACCAGCGGCGGATCACAAACCTCCGCCTCCGGTGAACCCGTCACCATCGAGTACCTGCACCGCCTGCCCGACGGCGAAGGCATGGTCCCCGTCGCTGACATCGTCGCACGCTGGAACGAGGAGCACCCCGACATCCAGGTCACCTCCACCAAGTTCGACGGCGCCCCGGCCGACCTGATCAAGAAGGTCCAGACGGACGTCTCGGCCAACAACGCGGCCTGCCTCTTCCAGGCCGGATACGCCGATCTAGCCGAGCTCTACGTCGGCGGTCTCGTCCAGGACGTCACGCAGTACGCCACGAAGTACGCCGACAAGTTCGGTGATGGCCCGTTCGGCTCCATGCAGCTCGACGGCAAGTACTTCGGCCTGCCGCAGGACACCGGCCCGCTCGTCTACTACTACAACAAGGCCGCGTTCGAGGAGCTTGGCCTCAACGTTCCGACCACCTCGCAAGAGTTCATCGACACCGCCAAGAAGGCAGCCGAGAAGGGCAAGTACATTGCCACCTTCCAGACTGACGAGGCCGGCTCGATCTTCCCGGCACTGTCCGCGGCTGCTGGCGACCAGTGGTTCGCCATCGACGGCGATTCTTGGAAGATCGACGTCACGGGTAAGGGCACCTCGGCCGTCGCCGACTTCTGGCAGCAGCTGCTCGACGCGAAGGCTGCGCCCGTGATCGAGCGTTGGGGCGCTGACTGGAAGTCCAAGCTCAACGACGGCACCATCATCGGCACCATCGGCGCCGCGTGGGAGGCCCCGCTCCTCGCTGACGACATGGCCGGCTCCGACAACGTCGGCAAGTGGTCCATCGCCCAGCTGCCCGACTTCGGCAACGGCGGCGGCACCGGCCCCGATGGCGGCTCCGGCGTCGTCGTGTCCAAGACCTGCCAGTACCCCGAGCAGGCCATGGAGTTCAACGCCTGGTTCAACACCCAGGTTGACGACCTCGCCTCCCAGGGTCTCGTGGTCGCCGCGGCCGACAAGCCCGCCAACCCCAAGTACGCCTCCTTCTACGGCGATGAGGATGTACTCGCCCAGTTCGCCACCGCGAACGACGCGATGAAGCCCTTCCTCTACATCCCGGGTTGGTCGGCCGTGTGGAGCAACCTCGGTGAGAACGCCGCCGCCGCAGGCAGCGGGTCCAGCTCAGTGGCTGACGTGCTCAACCAGGCTGCCGACACCGCCAAGAAGGCCATCGAAAACGCCGGCCTGACGGTGAAGTAAGAACACTTGTTCTTTTGCTGTGGGGGCGCCGAAAGGTGCCCCCACAGCAAAAGAACGGGATGCAGAAACGGATGGAAAAATAATAATGTCTACAACCGTTAAGGAACCTCCAGCCACAACGCACAAGCATCGGCGCACAAAGCGCGAGGCACACGAAGCCCGCACCGGCTGGCTCTTCATGGCCCCGTTTGCTGCACTCTTCACGTTTATCTTCGTTATCCCAATCTTCGTCTCCATCTACAAGGCCTTCTTCCAGACCCGCGTGGTCGGCGGCGGCGCCTTCGGCGGCGGCGATTCTCAGCAGGTCTTCGTCGGGTTTGACAACTTCGCCTACGTCGTCGGCTCCGACGTGTTCTGGGCCGGCATCGGACGAGTCATCCTCTACACCCTCTTCCAGGTACCGATCATGATCGGCCTGGCCCTGGTCCTGGCTCTCCTCATCGACTCCCTGATCCTCCGCCACGTCACCATCTACCGGCTGTCCTACTTCCTGCCCTACGCCGTTCCCGGCGTCGTGGCCGCCATCATCTGGATGTACATCTACACCCCGACAGTCTCGCCCCTGAACTCACTGTTTGACGCGATCGGCGTGGAATTCCCGATCGACTTCTTCTCCAGCAACGTCATTCTCGCCTCCATGGCGAACATGACCACGTGGACGTTCGCTGGTTACAACATGCTCATCTTCCTCGCAGCCCTGCAGGCCATCCCGCGCGACCTGTACGAAGCAGCCCGTGTCGACGGCGCATCATCCTGGCAGATCGTGCGCCACATCAAGATCCCCATGGTGCGCGGAGCAGCGTTGCTCGCCATCCTGTTGTCGATCGTCGGCACCATTCAGCTCTACAATGAGCCCGCCGTCCTTGCCACGAAGAACACCTGGATGGGCCAGGCTTACACGCCGCTGATGATGGCGTTGAACACGGCCAAGGGATACATCACGCCCTCGGGTGACGGCCCCGCGTCCGCCATCGCGATCATGATGGCGATCATCGCCGGTGTCCTCGCCGTGATCTACTTCCTGACGGATCGGAAGGTGAATGGAAATGACTAAGACAGCCGCGCTCCCCGACGGGCGAACCTACACCCCTTCAATCGAGGGCGTCCCCACCCGCACCTTCGCACCGAAGATCACCTCGAAGGTCATCGCCGCCCTGTTCATGATCATCTTCCTCCTGTACTTCATCTTCCCGATTTACTGGATGATCGTCGCCTCCACGAAAACGAACTCCGAGCTGACCACCACGTTCGGCCTGTGGTTCGCCTCCCACAACGACACGACGGCGAACCCGTCACTGCCCGCCGCCATCTCCGCCAACTATGACTCGCTCGTGGGCTGGACCCAGGGCCTGCTGTGGCGGTGGATCGGCAACTCCTTCATCTACTCCACGGTTGCGGCGCTCATCGGCACCATCACCTCGGTGATGGCCGGCTACGCGCTCGCAAAGTTCAACTTCCCGTTCAAGAACGCCGCGCTCGGCACCATCATGGCCGGCCTGCTCATGCCGGTGGCCCTGCTCTCGGTGCCGATCTACATCATGTTCTTGAACCTTGGCTTGGACAACACGATGCTGTCGATCATCATCCCCTGCGCGGTTTCACCCTTCGGCGTGTTCCTTGGCAGGGTCTACGTCCAGTCATCGGTGCCCACCGAACTGATCGAGGCGGCCCGCATCGACGGCGCCGGCGAGGGACGCATCTTCTTCACGATGGTGCTGCGCATCCTGGCCCCGGCGATGGTGACGATCTTCCTGTTCATCTTCGTGGCAACCTGGAATAACTTCATCCTGCCGCAGTTGATGATCTCCTCCCAGGAACTCAAGCCCATCACCCTCGGTCTGTACGGCATGGCCTCGTACTTCAACCCGCAGTATGGTCCGATGATGATGGCCTCCCTGCTCGGCGTCGTCCCGCTGATCATCCTCTTCCTTGCACTGCAGCGCTACTGGCAGTCCGGTCTGTCGGCCGGCGCGGTCAAGGGCTGATCACCACCCACCTACTACTACCTCACGGAGAAACCATGTCACACGGCCGCTTCACCATGCCGACCGAAGAAAACTTCTTCGAAGAATCTAAGAAACTCGCCGAACTTTGGGGCGCTGACGCCGTCCGCAACTCAGACGGCACGCAGCTTGACCATGACGTCCTGGACTTGGGCAAGCGCGTCTACTCGGCCTACTTCCCCACCCGTGGCCATAACGAGTTTATGGTCGGCAAAATGAGGTACGTCCCGCAGGTCTACCTGCTCTCGGAGCGCACCCTCGCCGAGGGCGAATCCGTCACCATCCCGCTGCTGGCCACCTACTTTGAAGAGCAGCTCCAGGTCAATCACGACGACGACCCGGCCCAGTACTGGGAGGTCATTGACCGCACGTCCGGCGAGACCCTGCCCACGGCGTCGTGGAGCTACGACGCCACCACGGACTGCGTCACGATCACCGGGGCCACCTCGATGCACGAGTACACCGTGACGTTCCTCGCCTACGTCATCTGGGATCCGGTCCAGATGTACAACCACATCACGAACGATTGGGGGGACAAGGAGCACGAGATCGCCTTCGATCCGCGCCACCCGGAGGTCCGTGACTTCATGTACGAGACCCTGGAGAAATGGTTGGCGGACAACCCGCACGTCGACGTCGTCCGCTTCACCACGTTCTTCTACCAGTTCACGCTGATCTTCAACAACCTTCGGCGCGAGAAGATCGTGGACTGGACGGGATTCCAAGTCACCGTTTCGGCTCAGGCGCTGGCTGACTTCGAGAAACAGTACGGCTACCGGATGCGCCCGGAGGACTTCGTCGACGCCGGTAGCTACGGCTCGTCGTTCGTCAACCCCGGCAAGCCGCAGCGCGACTGGCTGGACTTCACCTTCCACTCGGTCCAGCACATGATTAAGCACATGGTCGATCTGACCCACGCCGCTGGCAAGGAAGCCATGATGTTCCTTGGCGACCAGTGGATCGGCACCGAGCCGTATTCGAAGGAATACCCGGGCCTGGGCATGGACGCGATCGTGGGTTCGGTGGGCGACGGCACCACCACCCGCATGATCGCGGACATCAAGGGCGTGCGATACCACGAAGGTCGCTTCCTTCCCTACTTCTTCCCGGACAGCTTCTACGACGGGGCAGACCCCTCGATTGAGGCGTGGGACAATTGGCGCAAGGCCCGCCGCGCAATCCTGCGCTCCCCGCTGGAGCGCATGGGTTACGGCGGCTACCTGTCGCTGGCGAACAAGTTCCCGACCTTCGTGGAGGCCGTGGCCCACATTGCCGACGAGTTCCGCGACATCTACGACCGCTCGGGCGGCGTGGGCGCGCAGCCTCAGTTAACCGTCGCGTTCCTTGACGCGTGGGGCGAGCAGCGCTCCTGGCAGGGTTTCACTGTCGCGCACGCGCTGCCGAACAAGTACAACCGCAACTACTACGGCATCCTCGAGGCAATCTCGGGTATGCGCGTGAACGTCCGGTTCATCTCGTTCGCGGACGTGCTCGAGGGCGGCGTGCCCGACGACGTCGACGTCATTATCAATGCCGGCCCCGCCGCCACCTCCTACTCGGGCGGCGACGCCTGGGCCAACCCCGCCCTCGTCTCCGCGATCCGCGCGTGGGTGCGCAGCGGCAAGGGCTTCGTGGGCGTCGGCCAGCCCACCGCGATCGACCGGCAGGGCCGCTTCTTCCAGCTGGCCGACGTGCTGGGCGTGGACGAGGAGATCTACCGCTCGCTCAACGTGGACAAGTACTGGCCCGAGCCCACCGAGGATCACTTCATCACGGCGGAGTTCGAAGCCCCGCTCGATTTCGGTGAGACGATCACGAACACGTTCCCGATCTCCCAGGACACGGCCGTGCTACGCGCCGAAGGCGGCGAGGTCCAGCTGGCCGCCAACGATTACGGGAAGGGCCGCGGCGTGTACCTGTCTGGCCTGCCCTACTCAGCCACGAACGCCCGCCTGCTCGAGCGCATCCTGTTCTGGGTTGCCGGCGCGGAGGAGCACTACGCCGAATGGTCGAGCTCCAACCCCGACTGCGAAGTGGCCTACTTCCCCGCGAGCCGGTGCTACGCCGTCGTGAACAACACCGGCCAGCCGCAGGCAACCACCGTGGCGCTGCCAGGCGGGGAGCGCGTGGATGTAGAGCTGGAGGGCTCGGGCATCCTGTGGAAGGACTACGAGGACTGATGGGCGCCAAGGAACTCAAGCCCGACGTGCTGGAGCAGGTGCTGGGTCACTTCGACGTCGGCGAGGTGACCCACCTGGAGCCGTGGGGCGACGGGCACATCAACGACACCTACCGGGTGGAAGCCGGCCGTGGGGTGTTCATCCTGCAACGCCTCAACACGGAGATCTTCCGCGACCCGGCCAGCCTCATGCGCAACATCGACCTCGTAACGCGCTTCGTGGCCGCCAAGGGACGCGAGACCCTGACCGTGATCCCCACGGTCGAGGGCGAGCTGTTTCACGACGCCGGGGCGCACGGCGCGTACAGGCTGTACGTCTTTATCCCGCACACGGTGTCGTACTCGGTGGTGGACGACCCGGGCGTGACGCGGGCCGCCGGCGCGGCATTCGGACAGTTTCAAAAGGACCTCGCCGATTTTGATGCCACCCAGCTTGCCGAGACGATCCCGCACTTCCACGACACGCCACGCCGGTTCGCGAACCTCGCGGCGGCCGTGGAGGCCGACATCGCCGACCGGGCCGAGAGCGCGCGGGCCGAGATCGCCGATTACATGCGGCGCGAACTCGACTGCTTCGTGGTGACCGACCGGCTCAGCACCGGTAAACTGCCCTACCGGGTGACGCACAACGACACGAAGATCAACAACATCCTGTTCGACGCCACCACGCACGAGGCGCGGGCCATCATCGACCTCGACACCGTGATGCCCGGCTCGATGCTGTACGACTTCGGCGACGCACTGCGCACCGGGGCCGCCACCACGGACGAGGACGACCCCGAGCCGGCCAACATGGGGATCAACCTCGAGCTATTCGAGGCGTACTGCCGCGGATTCGTCAGCACCCTGGGCGACGCGATCACGGAGAAAGAATCCGAGCTGCTAGCCTTCTCCGTCAAGCTCCTCACCCTTGAATGCGGCATGCGGTTCCTCACCGACTACCTTGAAGGCGACGTGTACTTCGCAACGAAGCACCCCACTCACAACCTGGAGCGGGCCCGCACCCAACTGGCGCTGGTAGCCGACATCGAAAAGAAGATGGATGAAATGAATGCGATCGTGCGCCGCGCGCTAGAAAGCGAGGAAGAACAATGACTCTGCGCCGCGTGTATGAAGCGATCGACGCCCTAGTCGACTACGCCCGGGCCCACCTCGAGCTCGGGGCGGCCAACGAGGACTGGGCGCGCAACCAGATCTTTGGCATGTTCGGGCTCAACTCCTACGAGCCGACCGGAACGCGCGGGGCCGAGCACGTGCGGCCCGACGCGTTGCTGGCCGAGTTCGCGGGGGCGCTGGCCGCCGAGGGTCTCATCGAGGACTACCAGGCCGACGCCGTCTGCGACCAGGCGATGGGCTACCTCACACTCATCCCCTCCCAGCTACAGGAGCGCTTCGCGCAGATGCGCGACGCCGAAGGCGGGGACGCCGCGATGGCCTGGCTCTACGAGTACTCGATCCGCTCGAACTACGTGCGCCGGGCGGTGCTTGACCGCAACCCGCGCTTCGAAACCCGCGGCCTGATCGTCACGATCAACAAGGCCAAGCCCGAGTTCAAAGACCCGAAGAAAGCGGCGGCGGGAAACGCGGTGGCCGGCGGCTACCCACGCTGCTCGATCTGCCACGAGAACGAGGGCTTCGCGGGCCGGGCCAAGTTCACGCTCCGCACGGTGCCACTGAAGATGGGCGCGGAGGACTGGTTCTGGCAGTTCTCCCCCTACGGCTACCTCGACGAGCACGGCATCGCGGTCAACACCCTTCACACCCCGATGCACGTGGACGCCGACGCCTTCCGTCAGCTCATCTCCTTCGTCGACCAGTACCCCTCGCTGTTCATCGGCTGCAACGCGGCACTGCCCCGGATCGGCGGCTCGGTGCTCGGCCACGACCACTACCAGGGCGGCGGGGAGCTCCTGCCGATGCACACCGCGAAGACGTGGAAGGAAGTCCAAGACCCGGACCATCCGGATGCCGGGGTGGAGATCCTCGACTGGCACAACACCGCCATTCGGGTGGTCAGCCCGGACGCGGAGACCGTGGTAGCCGTCTGCGAGAAGATCCACGACGCATGGGTGTCCTACTCCAATCCGGAGCTAGGAATAATCGCCCGCGATGATGAGGGCGTTCATTCCGCCACCTCCCCCACGGTGATTCGCACCGAACGCGGATACGAAATGTCCCTCATCTTGCGGTCGAATGTTACGACCGAGGAGTTCCCGGCGGGTGTGTTTCACGCCCACCCCGAATTCCATGCGGTCAAGCAGGAATCCATCGGCCTCATCGAGGCCCAGGGCTTGTTCATCCTGCCCGGCCGCCTCGACTCGGAGCTGGCGCTGATCGCGGACGCGATCGAATCCGGCGCCGACCTCCCAGCCGACCTCGAACCGTTCCGCCTTCTGTTCGACGAGACGAAGGAGGCCCTGTCCGGTTCCACCGACCGCGCCGCAATCGACGCCGCCATCCGCGACGAGCTAGGCAGCATCTGCGAGCGCATCCTCGATAACACGGCAGTGTTCAAGCACAAGGAGCAGACCTTGGCCTGGCTCCTCGACCATGGCTTCGAGGCGCGATAGGTCTCGAAGCACATCCCATGAGGTTTAGCCTAGCGATCACGCCGGCCGCTCGCGTCTGTGCCCCTATGTCACTTCGATGTTGCACAGGGGCACAGACGTAACTGGCCACGGCGGACCGTCGTCACTGTCGACGACCAACCATTATCGTTAAGACCAACCAACCACATCGAGCAAAGGAGCACGTGTGATAGGCACAAGCAGATCATGGTCTAGGCGAGCTATTGCCGCAGTGTCGGCAGCACTCGTCGTCGTGGCGGGAGGCGGTTTCGGTACCCTCACTGCCCCACCCGCAACCGCCGACACAACCGACACCTTCATCGGCGGCCCCGACCAGTTGTACGTCGGGTATGCGGATTCGGAGGAAACTCAGGAGCCCAACGGCAACGGTCCCGCCGCTAAGGCGATTGACGGGGTTGCGACCACCTACTGGCACACCAACTGGTCGGTGGGCAATACCGAGACCCCCGGCCCCCACTGGATCTCCGTGGGCACATTCCCAGGTGCGCAGATCGCCGACTGTTCTTTCACGGGCATCGAGTACACCCAGCGGCAGGGCAGCAGTGGAACCGGTAAACACAACGGCATCGTCGGCAACTACGAGATCCATGTCTCGGATAGCCCCATCGAGGATGGCGCCGGCTTCACCGACACCACCCGGGTCGCTAGCGGCACCTTCGAGAACACGGACTCAGCGCAGGTCGTCCGCTTTGAGGGGCCCGCAACCGGCAAGTTCGTCACCCTGAAGGCGCTCTCCGCGCTCGTCAACAGCCAGAACCTGACGTCCGTGGGCGACATTCGCCTCATCGGCTCCTGCCACACCGAGGCCGGCGCCACCATCGTGACCCCCACCGCGCCTATCCAGAGCGAGAACGGTGCGAGCATCACTGTGCCGACCATCGCCGGGGTCGACTACAAGATCAACGGCGCGATCGTCACGGGCGACGTCACCCTCAACAACGGCGCCACCACCGTAACCGCCACCCCTCGAGATGGCTACACGTTCTTCGGCGACCAGTCCGTTAGCTACGACTTCAGCTACGAGGGCATGCCCATCCCGGCCACCATCCCCTCCCTGACCGGACAGTTCGCACGTTCCGAGGGCACCTGGACTGCCACGCAGGACGTGACAGTCGTTCGCCCCGACACCTTCGCCAGCAGCGCCCAGCTTCTCGTCGACGAACTCAATGCCTACACCAACGGCGACTCCGTCACGGGAGCAACTAACGGGACAGGGATCGAGATCGTCATCGACGACACCCACAAGGAGAGCCTCGGCGAGGAGGGCTACACCCTTTCCATCCAACCAGCGGGCGTCACGATCACGGCCGCCACAGCGCGCGGGGCATTCTGGGGAACCCGCACGCTGTCCCAAATGCTCCGCCAGAGTCTGACCCTTCCCGCCGGATCGGTGACGGACACACCCACCTACAAGGAGCGCGGCGTCACGCTGTGCGCCTGCCAGATCAACTTCTCCACCGAGTGGATCGAGCGTTTCCTCAATGAGATGGCTGACCTCAAGCTCAACTCCATCCTCATGGAGATGAAACTCAAGTCGGACGCCTACCCGGCCGCGAACACGTTCTCGTACTACTCGCGCGAGGACGTGAAGGCATTTGTTGAGAAGGCCGACTCCTACGGCATCGACGTGATCCCCGAGATCAACTCCCCCGGCCACATGAACATCTGGCTGGAGAACCTCCCCCAGTTCCAACTGAAGGACCAAGCCGGCAACGGTAGCGTCGATCGCCTCGATATCACGAACCCGCAAGCCGTGGAGTTCTACAAGACACTCATCGACGAGTACGACGGCGTCTTCTCCACCAACTACTGGCACATGGGCGCCGACGAGTACCTCATGGGGGCAAGCTACGCCACCTACCCACAACTGGCCCGCTACGCCAGGGAGGTCACCGGCAATAGTCAGGCTACCGGCGCCGACGCCTTCACCTATTTCATTAACGACATCAACAGCTATGTCAAGGCCAAAGGCAAGACGCTGCGCATCTGGAACGACGGAATCGTCGCCACCCACGCCGTCACGCTCGACAAGGACATCGTAGTCGAGCACTGGCTCGGATCTGGACGCTCAGCCAACGAGCTTGCTAACGACGGCTACCGGCTGGTCAACGCGAACCTCAAACTCTACTTCGCCAGGGCCACCCCCTACCCCATCCAGGCAAACGGTCCGGCCTTCTTGTACAACGACCCGAACTTCGACGTCAACATCTTCCAGGGCCGCGACGGCGTCGTGTCTAAGACCGACAACATCCTCGGCGCCAAGCTCTCGATCTGGCCCGACAACGGCGTCAAGCAAACCGAAAACGAGGTCGAACTCGACGTCTACGAGGCGATGCGCTACATCGCACAGATCACGTGGAGCGGAGGAAACCCCTCCGATAACCCGACCTACGCGGACTTCAAGGCGAAGCGCGTCGACAAGATCGAACGTTCGCCCATGTGGGAGAACATCAACCGCAAGCCGCTTGAGGACGGCGTCTACACGATCTCTCAGCCGGCCGGCAAGTCCCTCCAACTCGCGGGTAACGCCTCGCTCGGGGACGGAGACGAATGGACGCTGACCTCCACGCCGGACCACTACTACCAGTTGAAGAACATGGCGACCAACCAGTGCCTGTCGGTTGTCTCCGGTTACAAGCACCTCTCCACGGTGACCCAGGTTGGCGCGCGCCCCGAGGCCCGTCCCTGCGTGGACGTGTCCAAGATCTACACGGGCAACCAGGCCGGTAACAGCGGCTACGCCGAGCGCAACCCGCAAAAGTGGATGCTGCTCACAACTGGCGACGGTTCCTTCGAGATCGTCAACGCCGTGACCCTCCAACGCCTGGCAGTCGCCACCGGCGCCGAGGAGCACATCGATTTCGTCGAGTTCAACGGGACCAAGAAGGACACCAAGCCCGCTGCCGGCGAAATCGTCCAGCTGCCCGGCGACATGACGGACGACGTGTGGAAGATCGAGCCCTCAACGCGCACCTTCACCGCAACCGTCGCCTCCAACCCCCTCACCGCCTACCCCTCCGCCGACGACGCCGGGGCGGCCACCATGACCGTGACGATCACCAACCGCACGGACGCCAACCTCACCAACGTCGTCGTGAAGCCTCCCGTGAAGAACGGCTGGCTCATCACCCCCGGCGCTCAGACCATCGACACCATCGGCGACGGCGAAGCGAAGGACGTGACCTTCAAGGTCAAGCCTGACTGGTATCGAGGCGAAGCGGAGTTCGTCTTCAACGTCACCGCCGGCGAGCAGAGCGCGAACGTCCGCGCCACTATCTCGGCAGTCTGCGGATTGCCAACATCTCCGACGGCGGTGGGCGCATCCTCGGAGGAGCTGACTGGCGAGCGAGCCCCCAACGGGCCTAAGGAGGCAGCCGTTGACGGCAACCCCGCCACCTTCTGGCACACCGCGTGGCAGAACTCGCACCCCGATTACCCCCACTACATCGACCTGCAAGTTGGCGAGGACGGGGTAGACCTGTGCGGCTTCGTCTACACCCCGAGGCAGGGTCAGGTCAACGGTCGCGTCAAGGACTACGAGATCTACGCGGCCAACGAGATGCCCTCCGACCCGGCAGGTTGGGGCGAACCGGTCGCAAGGGGATCCTTCGAGGACTCCACCAAGAGCCAATTGGTCTCGCTTGACGGCGTTAAGGCCAAGTACCTCCGGTTCCAAGGCCTCAACGCTCAGCCGAGCGCCACAGACGCAACCGTCATGTCTGCCGGCGAGCTTCAGGTCATTCGGGGCAGGGGCGCACCGAAGACCCTCGTTGAGCCCGCGGAGCCGACCTACGACGGCCTGAGCTACACCATCCCCGCCACCGAGGGCGTCACCTACCTCGTCGACGGCGCGCCCGTGACGCCGGGCAGCCACGAAGGACAAGCCGGTTCGACGCTCGTCGTGACCGCCGAGCCCGCTGACGGCTACTACTTCAGCGACTCCTTCTACGACAACGACGGCAAGTTCATCCCGTGGGTTCACACCTTCGAAACGTTGATCGTCCCGGACGAGCCGACCTGGGTCGATGAGAACCTGACCATCACCGTTCCCGAGTCGGAGTACGTCGACTACCTTCTTGGATCGACGCTCCTCTCCCCCGGAACTCACTCTGTCGAGCCGGGCTACGTCGCGCAGATGAGCGCGCAGCTCAAGGACGGACTCGCGGACGGCATCACACTTGATCCCCAGGCGCAGACCACGTGGACACACCAGTTCCCCGACAAGGCCGTCGTTCCGGACGAGCCCGCCGAGCCGGTGTGCGAGACGATCGACAGGCCGTCAACCCCGGCGAAGGCCACTGATCGACTCGGCGAAGCAAGCGGCGATCGCTTCGCGGACCTGTGGGCGATCGACGCCGACGGTCATCTCCGGTTCTACCCGAGCCTCGGAAACGGCAAGTTCGCTGGCAAGGGTGTCGTGTCCTGCGACGCTCAGAACTTCGCCTCCATGGCTCCGATCCCGGATATGAACGGCGACGGGCGCGCGGACATGCTCGTGACTCTCGACGACGGGCGTGCCTTCTTCTACAACTCGCAAGGCGATGGCTTTCTCACCCGCGGGCAGCAGGCAGGCCACGGCTGGTCGAACCTGGACAACCTCGCCTACGTCGGCAGGATCGGTTCGTCGCGAAGCGAGTTCGTCGTGGCACGTCACGTTCCCAGCGGGGATCTGTACCGCTACGTGCTCACCCCCTCGGGTATGCACTCAGGGACGAAGATTGGCCACTCGTGGGGAGACATGCGCTCTATCATGTCAGCCGGAGATCTCACCGGCGACGGCGTATCGGATGTCATCGCGACAGGACGCGACGGCGGCCTCTACCTCTACGCCGGCTCCTCCGATGGCTACATCAGCCTCGCGGATCGCATCGGTCACGGGTGGGATGCCTTCACCCACGTGACCGTTCCCGGCGACACGGACGGTGATGGGCGCCTGGACCTCGTCGGCATCCGAAACGATGGCAAGCTCTTCAGCTACCACAACACCGGTAGTGGTTGGGGCCCAGCGAAGGAGGCGGGCCATGGGTGGAGTTCGATCGCGATGATCGGATAGATGCCTCGCCGGCCGGCCCCCGCGGGGGCCGGCCGGCGCCCCCTTTGCACATGCAACACTAATCCAGCACTATTTCCCGCTTTCTGCGTGCGTCACCCCTGGGCGAACACGCGGGCCACATCGGGGTTGCGCGCGATGTAGGCATCTAGGACCTCACGAGCCACATCGATCGAGTCAACAAGCGGGTGACTGGCCAACGCCTTCCACGCGATCTCCCGATCCCCCTTGAGCGCAGCCTCGATGACCAACTCCTCGCACGCCTTCACCGCGGTCATCAACCCAAGTTCGGGCCCCGTCACCGGCTCCGGACGCCGGGGGTGAATACCGTTCGCATCCACGACACACGGAACCTCTACCACGGCGTCGGCCCGAAGCTCGGGCACGAGCAACCCCCGGCCGGACTCGTCGTCGGAATTACCCACGCCAAGGATCATCTGGAACTGGGAGGTCGCGCCGTTGCTCAGCGCGTTCATCAACTCCAGAGCGACGCGCGGATAGCCGCCGATGTCGATCCCCTCCTCGGGACGTCCCTCACCCGCCTCGCGCGCCTCGGCCATGTACGTAGCGTCACGCTCGGCGTCGGCGGCACGCCACACCTCGCCCGCCCGGCCCGGATTCGCCTCCGCTGACTCGTAGAAGCGCCCCTGCTGCTTAACGAGGAACTCGCCACGAGTCTGACCGTGGCGCAAACGCTGCACGATTTCCCGATTCTTGTAGTAGTAATACAGGTACTCGTTGGGCATGTGCCCAAGCGCACGAATCCAGTCCGCGCCGATGACCTGGGTTTCCTCCATCCGGGCCAGAAGAGAATCGTCTGCTAGGAGGCGTGGCAGGTGGTCAACGCCATTCGACGTCATCGAGCGCAGCCAGCCGAGGTGGTTGAGGCCGACGTAGTCGTAGGTGGTCGTGGATTCCTCCAGGCCAAGCACGTGAATCGCCCGGCGCACCAGCCCGATCGGGGTGTCACAAATACTCACAACGCGCGGGTAAATCGTCCGCATCGCCTGCGTGATGACACCAGCCGGGTTCGTGAAGTTCAGGACCCAGGCGCTGGGCGCGAGCTCGGCGACCGCGCGGGCGAGGCGGAGGGCCTCCGGGATTTGACGGAACGCGTAGGCGTAGCCGGCGACTCCCACCGTCTCCTGGCCGAGTACGCCGCGGCACAGCGCCTCCCGCTCATCGATCACGCGCCCGCATGCCCCTGAGACGCGCATCGCGGAAAAGACGTAGTCCGCGCCGCGGACGGCATCCGATAGCGACGTCGTCGTGGTCACGGACCCGATCGCCTCCGCCAGTCCCAGCTGGACCAGGACGTTGCGCATAATGGCAAGGCGGGCGGGGTCGATGTCGTACAGGCATAGCTCGTCCAGGTGCACCGGAGAGTCCTCCTGGAACACGGATGCCACGTGCGGGACGCGGAAGCCGCCCCCGCCGATCAACGTCAGTTTCATGATGCCTTCCTTTCGGATCCAAGCCTAGCGAGCTACCAGGGCCAATGGCACGGTGGGCGGTTCGAGGTAACCGCCCTGGAGGCCGATCCCGAGGGTTCTTTGCGGGCCAGAAGAGCGTTGTCAGCAAGGAGGCGTCGAGCGCTGTGGACGCAGCGACTCGTGAGTCCCTGCCGTCCGCATCCCCACAACAGGACAGTCACCAAGGACGAAGAAGATCCCCGCCTCAGCCTTTAGCTACAATTTCAACGGCTTGATCAAGAAGTACGGCTTCACCATGCGTGTGCCCGGCGCATTCCACCTTGGTAGAAGACGCCGGGCACGTCGCCGTGTTGCCTCAAAAGCGCAGGGCTACCCATAGAGACAGCCCACTTTTCTGCTCCTCAACGGTCTTCAGCCGTCAACTTGGTGACTCATCTGGTCTTGATGACTTTTTCTAGCCGAGTCACGCTGGTGCTTCTCTCTGCCCATGTACTTCCACGCCCGTATTCCGTTCGATTACCTCAATTTCTGTTCCATGAACACTTTCCACACTGGATACGGGAACAGCGTCAGGCTTCATAGAGTCCAAGAGATACCCTTGTTGGAGCTTATCTAGTAGCCCAGCAGCTACTTCCTCGTTGACGCCGTAGGACGCAAACTCGCCGATAAGGGAAGCTCTCTCCTCTTCGGTGAGCTCGACTGAGTGAGCGCTTGCTGAAATCTCCGCAGTTTCAGAGGTTGCATGCGCATGAGCTACTGCGGTTGTTGGCGCAAGAAGCATAACAATAGCGAGGCTTGCTAAGCCTCGACGTACAATCGACGATGACGACATTGACGGCTGAACCGTAACGGGAGCTACAAATGAACTCGACTGATCTCCAACGCACCGTTGCACTGATACCAATGACTTAGTGTTTATAGCGTAGCACCGGAGGTTTCGCCGCTACAAGGTTTTCAAAAGAGAGCAATGGTCTTGTTCTCGCCTACTACACGCCAAGATTTGACCCACATTTGGCAGGGCGCGGCGATTGTCGGAGGGCGCGGGTAGGCTGGGGGTATGGGTGAAAAGGCTGAGGTTGTAGCTAATGTGGTGGCGGCGGGGCCGCTGTTTTTGGACGTCGTGCAGTTCGGGCTCGAGCACGCCCCGCGGCCCGGCGAAGAGCAGTGGGTCGCGGGCGGCGCCGTCATGGCTGGCGGCGTGGCGAACCAGGCGATCGCGTGCGCACGGCTCGGCCTGAACGTGGACGTAGTGACAAATGTCGGCGCGGATAGGGCCGGGCGCTGGGTGGCCGAGGTGCTCGCCGAGGAAGGCGTGGGCCTGGCGGGCTCCACGCGTGGGGGGACGCAATCCGTGACCGTGGCGCAGGTGCTGGACGGCGACCGGGCGTTCACCACGTACGGGGACGGCGCCTACCCCGACCTGCCGGCCGGCCTGGCGGATGCGGCGCCGGGGTTCGTGGTGGCGTCGGTGGACTACCTGGCGCGGAACCTCGAATGCCTGAAGCAGCTACGGGGCGCCGGGACCGTGGTCGTGGCAGACACGGCTTGGGACCCCACCGGGCGCTGGGATCGCGCCGACCTCGACCCGCTGGCTCAAGCCGACATCTTCGTCCCCAACGCCGCCGAAGCCCTCGCCTACACGCGGGCGGGGAACGTGCGGGAAGCCGCCCGGCGGTTGCTGGAGCTGGTGCCCACCGTGGTTGTGACCTGCGGCGGGGACGGGGTAGTGATCGCCAGCCGGCCCACGTGCGTGCTGACAAGGGATCATGCGCTGGGTGGCCCGGCTGGGGCTAGCGCCGGTGGGCCGGGCGCGCTCGTCATCGAGCTACCGGCGATCGACGTGGAGGCAAAAGACACCACCGGCGCGGGCGACTCCTTCACCGCCGGGCTCGTGCGTGCACTCGCCCGCGGGGCCAAACTACTCGAGGCCGTGGTGCTCGGCCAGGTGGTGGCGGGGTGGACCGTGCAGCGGCTTGGGGGATCGGCGGCGGCGCCCACCCGTGCTGACCTGCGGGAATGGGCCGGGTCGGGCCAACTGCGCTGGGCCCTCCCCACCGACACGGCGGGGCCAGGCGAGCCGAGCCTCGGCCGCGAACCGGAATTCACGGGACGATTTGGGCCGTATCTTCGTATATACGTAGATGAGGTCGAAATCGTCCCGCAAAAATCCGCCCGCCTCGGTGCTGGCCCCACTGACTGGCCGACAATCCCGGACCCGGCGGCCGTGGCGGCCGCCTACGCCGGCGACTAGCAGCCGGCCGCCCGGCACCGCCGGCTAGCTGCCCCGCACCCCGCTAGTCGTAGACCGCCTTCTGGATGTCGGGGTCGTCGAGGTTAGTGGCGTCGTACCAGTAGAAGCCGGAGTCGATCTCGGGCTCGACCTCCTCACCCTTGGCGGCGGCCACCGCCTTCTCCACCGCGATGTACCCCATCTGATACGGGTTCTGCGTGACGGCCCCAGCCATCACACCCTTGCGGATGAGCCCGATCTGCACCGCACCGGAGTCGAACCCGATCACCTGCACGTCACGCTCGGTGCGGCGCACGGTTTGCGCGGCGGCAACGGCGCCGTCGTCGTCGGTTGCGAACATACCGGCGAGATCGGGGTGAGCCTGGAGGATCGCGGCGGCTTGCTGTTCGGCTTTGGCCTGGTCGGAATCGTTGTACTGGACGTCCACCACATCGACGCCGGGGGCGTTGGCGGCGAGCCAGCCGATGAAGCCATCGCGTCGGTCAGTGCCGGTGACAGACGTCGAGGACTGGGCGAGCACCGCCACCTTGCCCTCCCCGCCGAGCAGCTCGGCCATGTGTTTGGCGGCCTCGGCGGCGGCGGCGCGGTTGTCGGTGGCCACGGTGGAGACGGGGATATCGGAGCCGGGCACGCCGGAGTCGAACGCGATGACGGGGA
Source organism: Trueperella bernardiae (assembly GCF_001469025.1). Taxonomy (GTDB): domain Bacteria; phylum Actinomycetota; class Actinomycetes; order Actinomycetales; family Actinomycetaceae; genus Trueperella; species Trueperella bernardiae. Next base: position 33,775 of record NZ_LNIZ01000002.1, read on the forward strand.
TGCCCGAGTCCACGAACTGTTGCAACGCGATGACGGACGCGGAGGAGTCGAGAGCGGCGAACACGAACGCGTCAGGGTGTTGGACGTGGGCGAGGTTGATCTGGTCCACCTGCCGCACCACGTCCGACTCCGTGTCCGGCCCGGAGAACGTCACGTTCACCCCCAGGTCCTGCCCGGCGGCCATCGTGCCGACCTTGACGGCGGCCCAGAACGGACTCGCGTACCCCTTGGCGACCACAGCGATATCCATCCGCCCGTTCGACCCCGACACGCGTTCGCCCAGGCCCGCACACCCGGTCAGCCCCAGGGTGAGGGCCGCCCCGGTGGTGAGGGCCGCGAGCGCGCTGACGATCCAGGGCCGGCGGGGGTGGCGGCTCACGCGCGGCCGCTGGCCCCGGTGTTGGCGTTGGCCGGACGGGCGCGCCGCGGGTCCCGCCTGCGGCGCGCCCACCACGCCACCCCGGCACATAATTCCTTTCAACGTTCTCATGCCGCCGCCTTCGGCTTCCTCCGCACGTCCACAAACACCGCGATGAGCACGATGATGCCGAGCACGATCTTCTGGTTTTGGTCAGACATGCCGAGGTGGACGGCGCCGTTGCGGATGGTCGCGATGAGGATCGCGCCCACCACCGATCCGAACACGGAGGCGTTGCCGCCGCGCAGCGACGCCCCACCCAGGACGGCCGCCGCGATCGCATACATCTCATACGACTGGCCCACGTCCGGCTTGCCCGACGCCAACCTCGACGCCATCAGCACCCCCGCCAGGCCCGTGAACGTGCCGGCCAGCGCATACACGCGCCACTTCCAGCGCTGGACGTTGACGCCGGACAGCTCGGTGGCCTCTTCGTTTGAGCCCATCGCCAGCGCATACCGCCCGATCAGCGTGTGCTTGAGCAGGAAGTGCGCCACCACGGCCGCCAAGATGCACAGGTAAATCGCGTTCGTCAGCCCGAAGGTCTTGCCGTTGCCGAGCGCCAAGAACGGCCCAAAATCGTTGAGCGGGATCGACGACGTCCCCGTAATCGACAGCGCCGCACCCCACGCCACCAGCATCATCGCCAGCGTGGCCACCATCGGCTGCATGTTCAGCTTCGCCACAAGGAAGCCGTTCACGACGCCGAGCACCAGCCCAGCCAAGATTCCTGCGAGGACGCCGGCCGCAATAGCCAGCCCCATCGGCCCGCCCACCTTCGTCATCGCGAGCGCCGCGATCACGCCGGTGAACGCCATGCCGAATCCGGGGGTGAGGTCGATGCCGCCGGTGGCAATCACGAACGTGAGCCCGAGCGCCAGCAGGATGTACACCGACGCGTCCAGCAGCAGCGCCGACATGTTGCCCAGGTCCAGAAAGTACGGGCTCGCCACCGCGAAAACCGCCACGAGCACCAGCTCCGACACCACGATCAGCACCTGCGCCGGGTGCTTCGCATACAGCCGGCCGAGCAACCCGCCGCCGACCTTCCGACGCTCCCGCACCTTGATCCCGCCGCGCTCGCCGGCGTGCACGACGCCGCCCGTGCCAGCCGCGCCCACGTCCCCGGCGCTACCCGCGCCAGCACCAGCCGCGCTGGCAGCGCGGGCCGTGCGCCCGTCGTCGTCGGGCCTCACAGCCGATTCGACCTTGCCGTTCATGCTTCTCCTTCTGCCGCAACGAAACGCGTTGCCAAATCCATGATGTTCTCCTGCGTGGCCTCGGCGTTGTCGAGGACCCCGGTCAGCCGGCCCTGGCACATGACGCCAATCCGGTGCGCCACGCGCTGCAGCTCGGCGATCTCAGAGGAGATGACCACGATGGCTTTCCCCTCCCCCGCCAGCGACTCCATCAGCCGATAAATGTCATCCTTCGCACCCACGTCCACGCCGCGGGTGGGCTCGTCGAAAATGAGGACGTCGCAGTCGCGGGCCACCCACTTGGCGATGACCACCTTCTGCTGATTCCCGCCCGAGAGCGCCTTGACCTTCTGTTCCACCGACGGCGTGGCAATCGCCAGGTCATCCACCGAGCGCTCGGCCACCTCACCAGCGAACGAGTCATCCACCACCCCGTGCCGCGACCACCGCGCCAGCGAGGGCAACGCCACATTCTGCGTCAGCGACTGCTCAAGCAGCAGCCCGTAATGCTTGCGGTCCTCCGACAGGTAGCCGATCCCTCCACGCACGGCCTCCTCCACCGTGGTGGCGAGCAGGGCCTTTCCGGCGACGACGACGTCGCCCGCCTCCTTGCCGTCCGCCCCGACGATCGCCCGCGCGGTTTCCGTCCGGCCCGCCCCCACCAGGCCGGCCAGGCCGAAGATCTCGCCCGCACGGACAGTGAAGGACACGTCACGCACGAAACCAGCCGACAGGTTACGCACCTCCAACTTCGGCTCGCCACCCGGGTGGGGGTCCGGGCGGTGGGAGGTATCAATGACGCGGCCGACCATGAGGGCAATCATGTCCTCACGCGTGAGGTCCGCGGTGGGGTGGGAGGCGACGATGACGCCATCGCGCAACACCGTGACCTGCGTGCACAGCTCCTGGATCTCCTCCAAGCGGTGCGAAATGTAGATGACGGCGCGGTCGCCGCCCGCGATGAACTCGCGCACGATGGCGTAAAGCTGGGTGACCTCGTGCTCCGACAGCGCGGCGGTGGGCTCGTCCATGATGAGGATCCGGGCGTCCATCGACAACGCCTTCGCGATCTCTACCATCTGCTGGCCCGCGACCGTCAGGGTGCCGAGCCGGATCGTGGGGTCGATGTCCAGACCCACCCTTAGCAGGATGCCGCGGGCGCCGGCCGCCATAGCGGCGTCGTCGATGAAGGGACCCCGGCGCGGCTCGCGGCCAAAGTAAATGTTCTGGGCGACGCTCAGGTCAGCCATCAGGTTGAGCTCTTGGTGGATGAGCGCGATGCCGCGGCGCTGGGCGTCCAGCGGGCCGGCGATCGAGACCGGCTGGCCGTCGAGCAGCACCTGCCCGGCGTCGGCGTGCTCGATGCCGCCGAGGATCTTCATCAGCGTGGACTTACCCGCACCGTTTTCGCCCACGAGCGCGTGGATCTGGCCCGCGCGGAGCGAAAAGTCCACGCCGTCCAGCGCCTGCACCCCCGGGTAGCGCTTCGAGATCGAGCGCGCTTCGAGAAGCATATAACACATCCCAACTTAGGCGAGCTGCGAAGCGGAGGTGCCTCAACACCACATTTGTTTGGAATCATGCGGTTAAGGCACGCCGGAGCGCGGCTCATTCACGAACATAGTCTACTCTATGTCATGACAAAGCCGTTTTCTAGGAGCGTCTCGCCGTGCGGCTAGAATGGGCTGAGAGACACATCGCAGGGAGGAGCTCAGATGACTGACGCAGAGCGCGCCGAGGCGCGGGCGGCGGGCGCGGATGGCTCGGTGGTTGCGAGCTCGGACCGGGCAGGTGCGGCCGGCGTAGGATCGGCGGGCCGGGGCGCGGGCGGCGCAGGCTCCGCGGGGCAGGGCGGCGTCGGCAGCCTGGAGGCGAGCAGCCGGACGTCGGGCGTGAGGTGGGAGCCCACCGTCGTGCTTGACCGAACCTCCAGCCAGCCGCTCCACGCCCAGATTTCCGCACCGATCAAGCGCGCGATCCTCGAGGGGCACCTACTGCCGGGGACGAGGATTGAAAACGAGGTGTCGATGTCGCGGAGGCTGAACGTCTCGCGGCCGACCACCCGCCAGGCGCTCCAGACCCTGGTGGATGCGGGGTTCCTGCTGCGGCGTCGTGGGGTGGGGACCGTGGTGGCCCCGCAGCCGAAGCGGCAGCTCATGCGCCTGCCGTCCCTGCACGAGGAGATCAAGGCGACCGGGCACGCCTCCACCACCGAAATCCTCAACTACAACCACCGCCGCGCCACCGACGCCATCGCCGAACAGCTGGGCATACCGATCGACACGCCGGTCGTGGAGCTGGAGCGGCTACGCAAGCGCGACGGCGTGCCCGTGGCGATCCTTTACAACTGGCTGCCCGCCAAGATCACCCCGCCGCGGGAAAAGCTCGAGGATCACGGGCTGTACGAGCTGCTGCGCGAAGCGGGGGTGGAGCCGACGTCGACCACGCAGTCTGTCGGCGCCGAACGCCCCGACCGGCGCGAGGCCAAACTGCTCGCCATCTCCCTGCGCGACCCCGTCCTCACCATCGACCGCACCGCCTTCGACCCCAGCGGGCACATCATCGAGTGGGGGTTCCATATCTATCGAGCAGATTTGTATAGGTACGAATCGACCGTGTTCGCCCAGGCGTAGGCGGGTGGGCCGCGCCGGGCGCCGATAATCCGCGTCCCCAGCCCTGGTTCCCAGCGGCGCCGACACAACTCGTGAACCTGAGAGCGACCTCGCCCACATAGCAATCGCCAGCCGGTATATTCACGACTTCTGTCGGGCACCCCGCCCTCGCATTGCCGCCGCCCTCGCACTGCCAGCCCGACCCTTGTAGGCTGGAGCTATGGCTCTGGCTGATGTGGTCCGCAACTTTGAAGACGGCGCGAACAGGCGCAACACCGTGCGCTTGCGCGAGCGCGGATGGGAGCCGCGGCTGACCGGCTACGCCGGCTGGGGCTCGGTGCACGCGGCGAAGGTGCTAGCCCGCGCTACGATGGCCGACCCCAACGACTCCCAGCCCTTCAAGCTTCCCTTCCTGCCGAAGTCGATGCACTCGCTGACCTCCCCGCAAATGTCCGGCCTGGCGAAACTCGCCACGCAGAACGCGGAGAAGGCCCAGCGCGGGTGGCGCCAGTTTTTCACCACGCAGGTGGGCTTCCTCCCGGTCACGGTGCAGCTTGGCAACCGCACGATTAAGACGCGCACGGACCGCTCCGGCTACGTCGACCTCCTCATCGAAGATCACGGCCTCGCCCCCGGCTGGCACGAAGCCACCCTGACCCCGGCCGCGGGCGAGCCGATCACGGCGCCAGTGATGATCGTGGCGAACCAGGTCACCACCGGCCTGATCTCAGACATCGACGACACGATCGTCGTCACCTGGCTACCCCGCTCGATGCTCGCGGCCTACAACTCCTTCGTCCTGCACACGGACATGCGCCAGCCCGTGCCCGGCATGGCCGACTTCTACCACGCCCTCCTCGAGCCGACGCCGGACGCGCCCGTCTTCTACCTGTCCACCGGCGCGTGGAACGTCTACTCGACGATGCTGAGTTTCATCCAGCACAACGCGTTGCCGATCGGCCCGATGCTCCTCACCGACTGGGGCCCCACCCCCACCGGCCTGTTCCGCTCCGGCCAGGAACACAAGAAAACCCAGCTGCGCAACTTGCTCATCATGTTCCCCAACATCTCGTGGTACTTGGTGGGCGACGACGGTCAGCACGACCCCCTCATCTACGACGAGCTCGCCCGCGCCTACCCGCGCCGCGTTCGCGGTATCGCGCTACGCACGCTCAACCCCGTGGAGCAGGTGCTCTCCCACGGCACCACGGAGGCCACGGCATTGCACCGCGAGGAGTCGGACCTTGAGGACGACGGCGTCCCCATCATTCGCGGCGAAGACGGGTACGCGCTGCTGGGTCAGGTGGAGCGCTTCCGGTAGGTGACACGCGCAGGCCGTCCCTTGACGGGACGAAATGAGCCGTATCTTCGTATATGCGTAGATACGGCTGAAATCGTCCCGCGAAGGGCGCGGGTGCGGTTCAGCCTGGCGGGGCACGCCCGCCCGGGAGCGCCCGCCCGAGCCGCCCAGCCGCCCGGCTAGAAACCCCGCGGCTGGGAGTTGCGCACGATCCGTTCGCCCATGTCGGCGAGCTGGCCGCTGCTCATGCCGGGCCAGCCGTGCACCGATTCCTTCCAGGCCGCTGGGATCGCGCTTTCGCCCCATCGGGCGCCAAGCAGCGCACCCACAATAGCCGCCACCGTGTCCGTATCCCCGCCCAGCTTGACCGCCCGGCGCAGCCCGTCGTACATCGCGGCCTCCCCGAAGTAGTCCTGGGTGGCCTTCACGGCGAACCACGCGCACTGCAACGCCGACACCGCCGAGCTATTCGTCCGCGGGTTGACCAGCCCCGATTCGGCGTCGGTAATCCAGTCCTCCCACTTCGGGCGCGACTCGGCGAGTAGCAGGTCCATGCCCGCCCGCACGTCAAGCACCCCGTCGATCACGGCCACGCGCATCGCCTCAGCCCACAGCACGCACGCCTCCTCGACCTCGCGGTCGTCGTGCGTGAGGGATGCGATGCTGCGAGCCGCCCGCGCGGTGGCGTCGCGGTCCCACAGGAATGCGATCCCAATCGGCGCGATCCTACCGAGCGCTGCGTTGCCCGCCGCCCGCTCAGTGTTCGCCGAGTACTCGCGCGCGGCCTGCCGCAGCCGGTCAGACACGTCGCCCGTCAACCGCGACGCATTAAGCAACACCGCGCGGGTTTGGATGCCGATGTCAGTGGCGCCATCGTGCATCCAGTTGATGAAGTTCTGGCCAATCTCGTCGTGAGCCCGGTCCGACGTGAGGCTGAGCCCGGAGTCCGCCACGGACGCGATGCAGATCGCCATCTGCGTGTCGTCGCTCCATTCGGCCGGTTCGTACGGGCCGAGCCCGCCGCCGAGCATCTGCGGGTCATCCGTTCCGCGCGTGAATTCGTACGGCACGCCGAGCGCGTCTCCGCACGCGGAGGCCAGGAGCGCCCCGCGCCCGCGGTCGACCATCAAATCAGTGAGCACATAGTCCATGGGGCACCTCCGTCGGTTTCCCCCAGCTTACCCCGATCATCACGACGTGGGTGGGCTGGCTCACGTTTTGACCGGCCTAGGCCGCGGCGCCTAGTCGGCTCGTGCGCGAAGTCTGGCGGCCGGGCTCTGCCTGCCGGGGCTCAACGCCTGGCCGCCGTCGCCGGCTACTGGGGGTCGACCTTAACGGCCTCCACCGTGATCTCGTCCTCGACGCGCGGATCGTCCTGGCGGACCTTCTCCTTCACCGCGTCGGTGGCCTCGTGCAGCTTCTCCGAGGCGAGGTTCTGCGCCTGTTGGAACGTGTCGGCCGCCTGGTGGCGGACCTTCGAGCGACCATCACGCACCACGTTCGAATCCCACACGCGCTTCGTCCCAGTCTTAATTTGCTCGTAGCGCTCACGGCCCGCCCGCGCGCCCAGCACGTACGCGATCGCGCCCACGGTCACAGTCCTCAAGAAACCCATGGTTCCCCCTTCGTTAGTTTTTCTCCAGCATAACGACGCCGACCCTCCCCGGCCGCCCGATATGCGGTGCGCTGAATCCGCGCCTAGTCCCCAGCCGGCGCCAACCGCACGATGATCCCGCGATGATCGCTGCCGCCGGCGGGCACGCCGACGGCCTCCACCCCGCGGTAGCTGCCGTCGGTGACCACGCGATCAATCGGCGTGGTCAGTAGCGCGGGCAGGTTGGACGGCCACGTGCCAAGACCGCCGGCGCCTGCCTCGATGCGGGCGTCGGCGCAGTCCGCCCCGAGCGTCATCTGATGATCCACGGTCGAATTGAAGTCACCAGCCATGATCACCGGCCCGCTAGCACACTGGCTGTAAATCGCGGAAATATCGGACTTCCAGCGGCCCATATGCGCGAGGACGGGAGCAAACGGGTGCACGCCGATAATCTTGGGCCCCTGCCCGTTTGCCGGCACCACCATGACTGTCGAACCCGGCAACCCCTCCGGCTCCACCTGCGCGTACTCCCCGAGCGAGTCGGAAATAAGCACCACCGTGGACTCAAACTCCGTGGCGTAGCGGTCAGTGCCCGTGTCGAACTGATGGAAGTCCAGCCCACGCTCGGCCAGTAGCCCCACGAGCTCCTCGCCGCGTGCCGTGGCCGTCTCCGTCAACACGAGCACATCCACGCCGTTCCTCACCACCGACGCGGCCAGATCCTCCATATCCACCGACCCTCCGAGCGTATTGAACGACAAAACCGTGACCTCGCCATTACCTGCGCCTGCCACCGTGACCCCGCGGTCCGGTTTCAACTGCTCCGGCGATTCAATCCCCCGCGCATACACCGTGCCCCCATGGAAGATCGCCATCACCAGGTACGCTACGGCCGTGGCCAGCGCAATCCGCCCCGAGTCCACTAGCCTGCGCCGGATGCCCGCAAAACTAAAGAGGAAGATCGCCACACCGAAGAACACAATTGCCAGCCACACCCGCAAAGCCATGACCTGCGCCATCGGCGTGTCAAGCACCCAATTTTCGGCACCCGGCAGCAGGTCCGGCCGCAACGTCAGCGCGCCCACTGCCACAAAAACGGCCGCCAGGAATCCCCACACGTACTTCATTAGGCTCCCCTCGTCTCCGAGCCTTCATCCTAGTGGCCGCCTCCGACAATTCTGCGAAGCGGCCAGGCGTGGGGTCGAGCGCGCCCAGCCCATCAGGCCCGGCCCTAGCGCATCAGATTAGACGCCGCTCGCACGATGCCGTGCCGATCCGCGTCCGACTCCGGCACGCGGCGAAACCAGGGCCCGGGGGAACCGGCAGCCGGGCGCTGCCACGCCGACGCGCAAGAGGGCCCGGGGGCCGGCACACCATGCCGGCCCCCGGGCCCTCCGCCAACGTGGCGTTTAGCGCTGCACGCGAGCGCTACCGCCCGCCACCAGGCGCTCCACCTCTTCGAGCGACGCCATCGTGGTGTCACCCGGGGTGGTCATGGCAAGCGCACCGTGGGCCGCACCATATTCGACGGCCTCGCGCACGTTGCCTTTCTCCATGATCCCGTAGATGAGGCCGGAGGCGAAGGAGTCGCCGCCACCCACGCGGTCGAGGATCTCGAGGTTGTCACGCTGGGTGGCCTTGACGAACCCGTCCTCACGGCTCCATGCCACGGCGGACCAGTTGTTAATCGTGGCTGTCTTGACTTCGCGCATCGTGGTGCCGATCGCCTGGAAGTTCGGGTAGGCGGCCGACGCCTTCTCGATCATCTTGCGGAAGGACTCCACCTCAAGGTTGTCGAGGTTTTCGTTCGCGCCTTCGATCTCGAAGCCGAGGGAGGCGGTGAAGTCCTCCTCGTTGCCGATCATCACGTCCACGTACTTGGCCAGCTCGCGGTTGACCTCGCGCGCCTTGTCGAGCCCGCCGAAGGCATTCCACAGGGAGGGGCGGTAGTTGAGGTCGTAAGAGACGATGGTGCCGTACTTCTTCGCGGCCTTCATCGCGGCCTTGGCCACCTCGGCTGTGGACTCGGACAGCGCGGCGAAGATGCCACCGGTGTGGAGCCAGCGCACGCCGAGCTCGCCGAACAGGTGATCCCAGTCCACGTCGCCCGGCTGCATCTGCGACACGGCGGTATTCCCACGATCCGAGGTGCCGACCGCGCCGCGCACGCCATACCCGCGCTCGGTGAAGTTCAGCCCGTTACGCACGGTCCGGCCGATGCCGTCGGAGGGAACCCACTTGATGAACTGGGTGTCAAGCCCGCCGGTGAGGATGCAGTCCTCGAGCAGGCGGCCCACCTCATCGCGCACAAGCGCGGTGACGATGGCCCCACGCTTGCCGAAGCAGCGGCGCAGGCCGCGGGCCACGTTGTACTCGCCGCCGCCTTCTGAGGCCGCGAACAAGCGGGTGGTACGAATGCGGCCCTCGCCCGGGTCCAGGCGGAGCATCACCTCGCCGAGCGAGACGATGTCGTAGGCACACTCTTCTACGGGACGCAGCTTAATCATGATCGCAACTCCTTGACTCGCGAGGAGGCCTCCTGCGAGAGCTTAGTAATTGTGTCGAATTCCTTGTTTGTGATGAGGTCTCGCTTGATCATCCATGATCCAGAGACGGAGGCGATGGCGGGGTCGGCCAGCCACTCGCTGAGGTTTGCAAGGTTCACGCCGCCCGACGGCACGAACGCCGTGTTCGGAAACGGTCCGCGCAGCGCCTTGACCATCTTCAGCCCGCCGGCCTCCCCGCCGGGGAAGAACTTAACGGCGGTGGCGCCCACCTCGAGCGCCATCATCACCTCGGTGGCGGTCTGCACGCCGGGCAGGTAGGGGATGTCGCGCTCAGCGGCCACCTCGGCCACGCCCCTGCTGAACCCGGGCGAGACGAAGAACTTCGCGCCCATGTCCGCGGCGCGCTCGGCCTGCTCGCGGTTGAGCACGGTGCCCGCGCCCACGGTCATGCCCTCAACGGCGCTCATTGCCTTGATCGCGTCCGGCCCGGCCTGTGTCCGGAACGTCACCTCGGCGCAGTGGATGCCACCCGCCACGAGGGCGCGGCCGGCGTCGACGGCGTCGACGGCGTCGTCGATCACGACGACGGGCACGATCGGGTTGGCCTTAAGGAAGGGCAGTGCGTCAGGGATCTGTACCATTAGGCATCCTTTCCGGCGGCGGCCTTGCGCTGGGCGTCGATCGCGTCCCACAGGCCGAGGAGGTACTGGGCGCCGAGGGCGCGGTCGTAGAGCGGGTAGCCCGGGCGGCCCGTCTCGCCCCAGATCATGCGACCGTGATCGGGGCGCACGTGAATGTCGGGCGCGTAGTCGTAGAGGGCCTCGACAATGGCGTGCATGTCGAGGTCGCCGTCGGCGGCCCAGTGCGCGGCCTCCTGAAACTTCTTCTCGCCCAGGTACTTGACGTTGCGGACGTGGGCAGCGGCGATCCGGCCGCGCTTGCCGAACTCGCGGAAGATCGCGGGGACGTCGTTGGCCGGGTTGGAGCCGAGCGAGCCCGAGCACAGGCACAGGGCGTTCGCGTCCGAGTCATTCAGCCCGCAGATCGCGTCGATGTCGTCGCGGTTCTTGTATGCGCGCGGGATGCCGAACAGGTCCCATGCCGGGTCGTCGGGGTGGCAGGCCATGCGGATGCCGACCTTCTCACACGTGGGGATGATGCCGTCGAGGAAGTACTTCCAGTTCTCGCGCAGTTTGTCCACCGTCATATCCTGGTAGAGGGCCATGACCTCGTCCAGGCGGGACAGGCGCTCGGGCTCCCAGCCGGGCAGGGTGAGCCCACCGGACTCCTCGGCCGTGCGCTGGACGATATCCTGCGGGGTCATGCCCTCGATGTCGGCGTGGTCGTAGTACAGGCAGGTCGAGCCGTCCTCGTTGACGTGGGCGAGCTCGGTGCGCAGCCAGTCGAACACGGGCATGAAGTTGTAGATGACCACCTTCACGCCGAACTCGGCCAGGTTCTCCAGGGTGGTGCAGTAGTTGGCGATGTACTCATCGCGCGTGTCAAGGCCGAGCTTGATGTCCTCGTGGACGTTGACCGACTCGATCACCTCGCACTCGAGGCCGGCGGCGCGGACCTGGTCCATCATCTTCGCGATCTCCTCACGGGTCCACACCTCCCCCGCAGCGTACTGCGACAGGACACCCATGGTGCCGGTCATTCCGGGGATCTGCTTGATGTACTGGAGCGGGATCGGGTCGAATCCTTCGCCGTACCAACGGAACGTCATCTTCATGCGAGGGTCTCCTTCAGGGTGGTGCGGACGGCGCCCGGGCCGGCCACGAGTTTGGTGAACAGTTCTTCCACGCGCAAGGCGAGCGGCGTGTCATAAAGGTTGGTGCCGAAAATGGCGGGGTTGGACAGGATGGGCTGAAGGGCCGCGTGGGCGTCCACGTCCCCTCCGAGCTCGACACCGTCCAGGTGGGCCTGCAGCTCAGCCAGCAGCGGGTCCGGGGACGGGTCGAACGGCGCGCCATCGTCGTCGACAGCGAGCAGGTAGCGCATCCAGTTAGCGATCACCAGCGGGATCGCCACGAGTTCGCCCAGGTCACGGCCCTGCGCGAGGTATTTCTTGATGGTCTCCCCGAAGCGGATGCCCACCTTCTGCGAGGTGTCCATCGCAATGCGGGCCGGGTCGTCGGGCAGGAAGCGGTTGGGGAAACGCACCTCGAGCACTTCGCGCAGGAAGTCCTCTGGGTTCACGATTCCGGGGTCGACGACGACGGGCAGGCCCTCCTTCCAGCCGAGCCGCTCGACCAGAGCCCGCAGGTCGGCGTCGCGCATCTCGGAGTCGATCGTGGGGAAGCCGAGCAGCACGCCGGCGGTGGCGAGCGCGGTGTGGAGGGGGTTGAGGCAGGTGGTGACCTTCATGTTTTCGAAGTCGTCGCACACCTGGCGGGAGGTGAGGTGAACGCCGTGAGCGGCGAAATCCGGCACCTCGCCCACGAGCACGTCCTCAATAATGAGATATTCGGTAGGCTCGGCGTTGACGAAGCCGGCCAGCGGGGTGCGCCCGAGCATCTCGATGCCCATGTCCTCAAAGCCGAGGCCCGCAAGCTCCTCAGCCACGGAGGTGTTGGGGCGCGGGGTGATCTTGTCGATCACGGTGATGGGGAAGGCCACGCGGGCGGCGTCGTCGGCCCAGGCGAGCCCCTCGTTAGAGAGCTGGCCCGCCTCGTGCCAGCCGCGCATGATGGTCATGACCGAGTCGCGCAGCTTGTCGCCATTGTGGGAGAAGTTGTCGAAAGAGATGACGTTGATCGGGGCGGCGCCGGCCTCGAAGCGGCGCACGAGCAACCCGGCCAGGTTCGCCATCGTGTTTGCATGGAAGCCGTGCGGGCCGGCGGCGATCGCCGCGAGCGCCTGCTCGGAAAGGTTGCCGGCCGAGTCGTGGATGCCGTAGCCCTTTTCGGTGATGGTCATCGTGATGAGGGTGAGCTCGGGGTTGGTGACGATCTGGGTGAGGCGCTCGAAGTCCTCCGGGCGCTGCCAGGCCAGGCCCTCGGCGATGCCGGCGATCACGCGGTAGTCGCGCGAGCCGTCCGGGTTGAGGATGGTGGAGAGGGTCATGAGGTCGTGTTTGCCGAGTTGGATGTCGAGCTCCGCGGGGTCCATCGGCACGACGGCGGTGATGGGCCAGCGATCGCCGGCGGCCAGGAGGTCGTGGGCGATGCGCGCCGGGAAGACGCGGAAGATATTGCCGGGACCCAGGTGGATCCAGCGCGGGTTGGCCCGCCCGTCCGCCTGCATGGCGGCGACGTCGAAGGGCGGTAGCTGCACGCCGGCCACTTCGAAGGGGGCGCGGTCGCTTAGTCCTGCGAGATTCAGTTTCATGCTTGGCTCTCCGTTGACCCTAGTCATTTATTTATGCGAAACGCTCGTTTCATACACTTAAACAGTACCCTGTCCCTGTGACACAGTCACTAGTTTCATCATAGTGTGTCGAGCACAACATTCTCCGCGCAACCGAACGCAAGATTCCCCGCGTATTTCATATGGTGGAACGGGCCGCGCTAGAATTAGCCGCATGAGCACACCCAAACCACTGGCAAGCGTCAGCCGCGCCCTCTCGCTCGTGGAATACCTCGCCACCCGCGACCCCGACGGCACCGCACTTGTCACCATCGCCTCCGACCTCGGCCTCAACAAAGCCACCGTCTACAACACGCTTGCCACGCTACGCGACCGCGACTGGGTGGAACAAGACCCCGAAACCGGCTTCTACCGGCTCGGCGACGGCATCGCCCCCATCGCCGCCTACCGCACCTCCACCCGCCGCGCCGTGGACGAACTACGCCCCTACCTTGAGAACATCGGGCGGCGCTTCAACGAACTCGTCCACCTCGGCCAACTTGTGGAAACCGACATCGTTTACCTCGACAAGGTCGAACCCGACCGCCCCATCCGAGTCGTCTCCGCGGTCGGCCGCCACGCCACCGCCGTCACCACCTCGCTCGGCCGAGCCCTCATCGGCTCCTTCCCCGACCGCGACAATCGCCTCCCCTGGTACTTCGAAACCCCCGACATCACCTCGCACACCAAGGCCGACCAGCGCACCCTCCACGACGCCGTCCTCGCCAACTTCACCCGCCTCGACCACGACGGGTGGACCGAAGAAATCGAAGAAAACGAAGTCGGCATCGCCTGCGTGGGCGTCCCGCTCCTCGGCCCGCGCAAAAACTTCGCCATCTCCATCTCCGCCCCCGCCGAACGCATGACCCCCGACTATCGCGCCGAACTCGCCGCCGGCATCCGCGAAGAACTCGACCACCTCCCCTCGAACCTCCACCTCCACACGCGCCCCATCGAGCGCCGATAGGTTCACGACGCCGGTCGCGCGGCCTGCCGGGTAGCGCGGCTGGGGCTCGTGCGGCTCGGACTGTGCCGGTGCTGCTGGAACTAGTGCAACCGGCCGGGCCGGCGTCGTCGGCACCCCACACGCGACGTAACTTACAGCAGCGAGCTACGCCACGGCGGCGTCAGAAAACCCGCTACAACAAGCGAAAACTCACGACACACGTAGGGCCCGCGGTGGACATCGGCGAGCGGGCGCGCACCTAATATGGGGAGCATGCCAGGGAACACCGCGAACTCGTTTTCGAGGCCGTATCGTATCCGGGGCCTGGACGGCCTGCGCGCCATCGGAGCACTGTTTGTGCTCGTCTACCACCTGCTGCCGTCCGTGGGCGGGGCCGGGTTCATCGGGGTGGACGTCTTCTTCGTCATCTCCGGGTTCCTCATCACCGCGCTCCTGCTCAAAGAACACGACGCCACCGGCGTCATCGACCTGCCCAGCTTCCTCCACCGGCGCTACCGGCGACTCCTGCCCGCGGTGGTAGTCATGGTGGTGGTCACGCTCGCGCTCGGCCGACTCATCTCCGCCGACGCCGTCACCCAGGCTCGCTGGCAAGCCTTCGGCGCGCTCACCGGCACCTACAACTGGTTCCAGGTGGCCAACGGGTCCAACTACTTCGAGGCGCAGTCTCCGCTACTGCTGAACAACATGTGGTCGCTCGCGGTGGAGCAGCAGTTCTACCTCGTGTGGCCCGTGGTAGTCATGGCGCTCTTGCTTGGCGCGCGGCGGTGGGTCGCGGGGCACGGGGGCGCGGGCGCGGCCGAACGGGACGCCCGTCGTGCGCAGATCGGAGTGATTGCGGGCATCGGCGTCATGTCACTGACGCTGCACGCGTGGCTCGCCGGCGGCGACGTCACCCGCGCCTACGTCGGCACCGACTCCCACATCTTCGGCCTCATGATCGGCGCCGGCATCGCATTCGCCCTGCCCGGCATCATGACCGGCCGGCCGCGCACCGCCTCCCCCCTGTGGGGCGTGGGCAGCTGGGTGGCGCTCGCGGGCCTGACCGTGCTCACGTTCAACGTCCCCGACGCCTCCTGGTTCTACCCCTGGGGCATGCTGCTCGCGTCCGCACTGGCCGGGGTGGCCGTGCGGGGGATCCTGCCCGACGTCGTCGGCACACCCTCCGAGGCCCTCGCCGGGTTGCTCGAGTCGCGGGTCATGGTGTGGATCGGGCAGCGCTCATACGGCATCTACCTGTGGCACTGGCCCCTGTGGGTGCTCGCCGTCTACCACCTCCACATGCCGCGGCCGCTCGCGGCAGCCCTGGTGCTCGCCGTGTCGGTGGCCGCCGCGCACCTGTCCTATACCTACGTGGAGACGCCGATCCGCACCATGGGGCTAGTGGCCTGGGTGCGCTCCATGGGCAAGCTCCCCACCGTCACAACCGCGTGGCTCACCACCGGCGCGCTCGCGCTCGCGGCCACGTTCACGGTCGCGCTCGTCACCTCCCCCGACATGACCGAGGCCCAGGCCGCAGTCGCCGCCGGGAAGCACGCCCTCGCCTCGCACTCCGCCAAACCGGGTGACGGCGCTGGTGAAGCCGGAGGCGCTGGCGGGGCTGGAGCGGCTGAGCCGGGCGGGGCCGCTGGCACCGCTGCGCCCGAGCCCAGCGCCAAAGCGACACCCGAACCGGAACCGACCGCCGCCCCCACGCCCAACACCGGCGCCGACATCACCATCATCGGCGACTCCGTCACCCTCGCCGCCGCACCCGCTCTGCTCGAGACGTTCCCGGACGCCGTTGTGGACGGGGAGGTCTCCCGGTCGATCCGGGTGTTCAAGGGCATCGCCGAGGGATACGCCGCGCAGGGCAAGCTGCGTGGGACCGTGGTCATCTCACTGGGTACCAACGGCGCGATCTCGGTGGAGACCGCGCGTGACATCATGGACTACCTCGGGCCCGACCGCCACGTCGTGTGGGTGACCGCCGCCGCCCCGCACGCCGAATGGGTGCCGCAATCGAACGCCACGATCTCGCAGATCGCCGCCGAATACCCGGACCGCGTGCGGGTTGCCGACTGGGCCGCGATCGCCGCCGCCCACCCCGAACACCTCGCCTCCGACGGGATCCACCCCGGCGGTGAAGGCGGGGCCGAGTACGCGACCGAGGTCAAGCGGGCGGTCGACTCGTTCTGATTTCTGGGCAGCACACGCGGTTCTCAGGGCCCGTCCGACAGAAGTCGTGAAAATACCGGCTACCGATTCCTATAGACACTCGGTGGGCACCAGATTCACGACTTATGGCGGCGCCACCGGGTATCAGGAGGGAATGACCCCGGCGCCTCCGGGTGCCGGACTGAAATTAGGCTGCCGGCACGGATTATCGGCGCCCGGGCAGGCGGCATTTGTGCCCGCGGCTCGGCGGCTAGTACTCGCCCCCGCGCCAGAGCACCGGCTCGGCGGCGTACTGCACACCCGAGCACTGCAGGTCGGCATGAACACGGGAGGCCCGCAGGTCGATGATGCGCTGGTTGGCGGAGCCGCGGAAGGCGAGGTCGTGGTGGTAGAGACGCTGGATGAACGGCCCGTCCACGAGCACGTCCACGAGGTCGAGCAGCTCGCGCTTGTCGGGGGTGTCGGCCAGGAGCTGTTCGTAGGTGTAGCCGGTCCACACCCACACGTCGCGCGTGGCGGCCTCACCCGCGCCGAAGCGTTCGCGGAAGCGGCGCAACAACGGCAACAGGATCGGGGTGGCCAGCATCGGCTCCCCGCCCAGCAGGGACAGCCCGGCCACGTACGGCTGGGCGACATTTGCGAGGATCCGCTCCTCAAGCTCAGTCGTGTAGGGTCGGCCATAGCGGAAGGACTGCGCCGCCTTGTTGTAACAATTCGGGCACCGGAACGGGCACCCCGACACGTACAACGAGCAGCGCACCCCCTCCCCGTCCACAAAATTGAACGGCTTGTAGTCCGCGACATTCCCGGCGAACAGCGCCCGCCCGTCCCACTCGCAGGGGGCGGGGACGCTGACGCCATCGGCGTTAATCACTCGCGGGCGTCCATGTGCTTGACGCGCGAGGAAATCTCCACGTGGCGGCCGTGGACCATCGGGCGCTTGACCGGGTTGCCGAGGTAGCCACAGGTGCGCTTGACGACGTCGCAGGTGTCCGGGTCGTCGTTACCGCACTCGGGGCAGGCGAAGCCCTCCGGCGTCGGGTCAAACTCGCCCTCGAAACCGCACTCGTAGCAGCGGTCGATCGGAGTGTTCGTGCCGAGGTAGGCCACGCGGTCGTAGGCGTAATCCCACACGGCCTCCAGCGCCTTCGTGTTGTGCGTCAGCTTCGGGTACTCGCAGTAGTGGATGAAGCCACCCTTGGTGAGCGGCGCATACTCGGCCTCGAAGTCGATTTTCTCGAACGGGGTGACCTTCTTGCGCACGTCGTAGTGGAAGGAGTTCGTGTAGTACTCCTTG
Organism: Trueperella bernardiae; assembly: GCF_001469025.1. Classification (GTDB taxonomy): domain Bacteria; phylum Actinomycetota; class Actinomycetes; order Actinomycetales; family Actinomycetaceae; genus Trueperella; species Trueperella bernardiae. The sequence continues at coordinate 51,177 of NZ_LNIZ01000002.1, forward strand.
TCCGTGACGTCCGCGATCACGCCGAACTTCTCCCGGTCCAGGCGGCAGAATCGGTCCGTGAGCGACTCCGACGGCGTCGAGTACACCGAGAACCAGTACGGGTAGCGCTCGCGCCACGCCTCCGCGTATCGGTTCATCGCCCGCAGGATCTCCAGCGTGAAGCCCTTTGCCTCCGGGTTGTCCTCCCAGTTCGGACCGTAGAAGAGGGTGGCCGCCTCGTACAGGCCGATGTACCCCATCGACACCGTTGCGCGGTGGCCGCGGAAAAACTTCTCCACGCCCGTCTCGCTTTCCTCCGCGCGCAGGCCGAACGCGCCGTAACGGTAGAGGATCGGGGCGTTCGCCGGAGTGGCGTCCTCGCAGCGCTTGATGCGGTAAAGCAGGGCGTCCTTGACGATCTGCATGCGCTCCTCGAAGATCTCCCAGAACGCGTCCTTGCTGCCGCGCGCCTCGATCGCGATGCGCGGGATGTTGAGGGTCACGACGCCGAGGTTGTTCCGGCCCGCGTTGATGGCCTCGCCGGTGGCGGGGTCCACCCACTTGGGCAGGAAGGAGCGGCAACCCATGGGGGCCTTGTAGTCGCCCTCGATCTGGACCAGGCGGTCATAGGAGAGCACATCCGGGTACATGCGCTTCGTGGAGCACTCGAGGGCTAGCTGCTTGATGTCGTAGTTCGCGTCCTGCGGGTCGAGGTTGACGCCGCGGCGCAAGCCCATGACCAGCTTGGGGAAGATCGCCGTGTGGCGGTCCTTGCCGATCCCGCCGATGCGGACCTGGAGGATCGCCTTCTGGATCTCGCGCTCAAACAGGCCCGTGCCCAGGCCGAAGCCGAGGGTGACGAACGGGGTCTGGCCGTTGGACGTGTAGAGGGTGTTGATTTCATACTCCAACGACTGCATCGCGTCGTAGATGTCCTTCTTTGTCTTCCCCAGGGCGTAGTCTTCGCGGCGCTCGGGCGCAACCCACTCCACGGCGTCGCGCATGTGCTTGTTGTAGTTGAGCTGGGCATAGGGGGCGAGGACCTCGTCGATGCGGTCCACCGACGTGCCGCCGTACTGGGAGGAGGCCACGTTCGCGATGATCTGGGCGATCTGGGCGGTTGCCGTGTTGATCGACTTCGGGGATTCCACGCGGGCGTTGCCGATCTGGAAGCCGTTCGTCAACATGCCCGGGATGTCGATGAGGCAGCAGTTGGTCATCGGCTGGAAGGGGTTGTAATCGAGGTCGTGGAAGTGGATGTCGCCCTTGATGTGAGCGTTGGCCACCGGCTTGGGGAGCATGTGCTTCAGCGCGTAGGCCTTCGCCACCGAGCCGGCCGTGAGGTCACGCTGGGTGTTGAAGACCGTGGCGTCCTTGTTCGCGTTCTCGTTCACCACCGACTTGTCCCGGCTTAGCAGCTTGCCCACCGAGTGCTGGATGTCCATCGTCTGGTTGCGCTCCACGTCCCGGTCGTGACGGTACTCGATGTAAGCGCGGGCCACCTCCGGGTAGCGCGAAGCCATGAGGTAGTCCTCCACCGCGGACTGGATTGTGGGGATGTCAAGGTTCTCGGCGGGCAGGGAGGCGACCACCGCGTTCGTGGCCTGCGAGCAGAAGGCGTGATCCTCGAGCCCACGGTCATTCATCGCCGCCTCAATGGCCCGGTAGATCTTCGACGCATCGAAGCGGACCGAGCGACCGTCCCGCTTAAGGACGCTGACGGTGGTGACGTCGATGAGTGACATGATCTCTTCCCTTCTTTGAGCGCGCCCAGCCAAGGCCAATGCGTGCGGTGTTCTTGCTGTTGGGCCGCATTTAGCCGGTCGGCTACGCTTTCTGGGCATATTCCAGAAAACACAAGATGTGCCGTCTCGAAAAAACGCGAACACTACATATAGTAGTCGCTTTCGAATCACATGCATGTATTTTTCGCAGTGAGTTTCGCCCGCGACGTGTCTTCACGAACGCGATCCGCGCGCAACCGGGCCAAGCGCGGGCACGATGGGTGCCAACGATCTATGTCTTCTGAGGCGATCGGCGTGTCGCCGGGCCGGATGTTTGTGGCCCTACTAGTCAACTCCTCGCCACGCTGGCAGCATCAAGGATCCCCACGATCGCAGCCGCGCCATCGATCCACGGATTCCACACACCGTGTTGGTGGCACCCTCGAAGGCGATCTTGAGCGCACGGCCGCCTGCCGCTCCGTGCAGGATCACCGTGGCGCCGCGCGCGTATACGCGAGCGGCCTGACCCGTAAAGACGACTTCCCCCATCTGCGTCTTCTCCGTCTTGGCGCCGGCGTGGTCGACGTAGGACGCACCATCTAGACCCTCAACCCGCACGCCCCTGATGTCGTCGACAGCTAGGTAGGTGTGGAGCGCTTCTTCGAACGACGTCGTCTCGTCACCTTGGTTGATGACCGTCAGTTTGAGCTCAAGCTCTGGGCCGAAGGTGACCTCGTAGCGCAACGCGAGGCCAAAGGCTCGGCCGGGGAAGGTTTGGGCGGGTAGGGAGCAGACCGCGGTCACGGAATCGCCCTGCATAGTGGAGCCGTCGAAGTCCCAGGGTGTGATACGCGCCGCGCCGTGCTTCGGCTGGGCTTGGCCGGTCCTGCCGGCGCCGAACCACGGATCCATTATCCGCAATGAAAGTGCGCTCATTAAGCGGGCGCGGTCCAGCCACGAGTAATTCCATACAGTTCCTACCCCAAGCGCCCCACACATCTGGGCGCGCCGCTACTCAGATAGCGTAATCTCTTCGACGAGAACACGCCTAGCGTTCTCAAAGTGTTCGCCTCCACAGTCGAAGCCCCCGTCGATATCCGACTGTTCGCCAGTCAAAAAGACGTCACCGGCCTTGATCCTTGTGCCGTTGACGTCAAGGTAGGCGCCATCCGCAGGGCCCGTAGCCGTTCCCACGAAGACAAGCAGCGCGCCGCGCTCATTGATTGGGCACAGTTCATCGCCACCCACCCTGATCTCTTTCAAGGTATTGATGGCCGCAACACTTAAGACATACTCCGCTCGCTGCAGAGTCGGCGCCTTCAGATCCTCGGCTTGGCCGGCGCACCCCGCCAGCGCAAGCAGGAGGATTCCCGCCAGCGCACCACCATTTCGTAGCCTAGCCATATATCAATCTCGCTCCATAGTTATCCCGCACTGCACGCCAATCAGTAACATATGTCGTGGATTGCCCGACCAAGGGATCAAAGTGGCCGGTTATCATTCCCGTTACTCTGACCGAGCTACCGAAGTTGGCGAATACCGGCCCCCCAGAATCACCACCTTGGCTTGAGGTACCACCTCGTAGACTAATGAGGTTGCCATAACAACCGCTACCAAAGCATCGTGATATGCCATAGCTAATTACTTGGTTATTACAAACGTTTCCACTCGTTCTTCCCTGAAAGCACAGCCGATTTCCTTGTGACCCCATGGGGTGCCAAGTGCCCGCCACGGGCTTCCTCTCACCACCAGAAAGGATCTTTCCTTCGTATGTCTTGCCGCTCACAAACTCTGCATCAATGCTCGCATTATATTTGTGTGTAACCCGACCTGAATTAGAAACACCTGCACGCGAAGAAGATGTCCAGACATGCGAGAGCAAATCGAAACAATGACCCGCAGTAAAAAACCCACGTGCACCATTACTATTCTCAGCGGGAATACCACTCGTACACGAATACAAATTCCCCTGCCGATAGCCAAGAATTGACGCTCCCCCAACAAATGGGGCCCGCACATTTTCGTTGTACGCATCGTCTTGATAATATCCCGGCACGAATGAGTATCCAACGCCTGTATCTGGGAGCACCTCAAGGTCGCCTTCAGTCAGCTCACCGCTCAGCTCAATGGTGTCGCTTTGTGCATGGTAACCAAACGCGACCCGTGCGCCCGTCGCTTGGAAGTGTGCTGTTAACTGCTCCATTGCAGAAGATATCTGTGCGGCAGTGTACTTAGACATCACAACAACCACACTGTCGCGACCATCGCCGGAAAGTGCATCACTCCGTAGGTGAGAAGCATTGGATGACTCTAGTGCATACTCGGGAGAGAGGTTCAATTCCGCCTTCGCGCTTGTCGCATCCTCGCGCGAGATCGCAACATAGCCAACACCCAAGTCCGTATCAAAATACTGTCCCACGATCTCGAAACCGTCAGTAGTGTACGGTGCATCTTCAGGGGGTAGACCGATGTCCCCAGCAGATGCCACATAATACTCAACCGGCTCCGGCATCTCAACAAGTTGCGCAAGTGGAGTATCCGCGACACTCCTTGCGCGCGAATCATTCTCAACATCCGGTGTGGCTGAAACATCGTCAGTAGCCACGCCGAATCCGGTCGCCGCGATCAGAGCAGCGCCCGCGAAGGCTAAACTGAGCGTGTTCTTTTTCATGTGTGGGTCATATCACATTTTCCAGATGTGTGTAAGAATTATAGCATCGAAGCCCCCCCCAACGGTGTTGATTTTTTCAGCGGCTGGCCCGTTTTCTTGCGTTAAAGTCGGGTTTGGACTCAGCTTCATGCTGGGGTGGAGAATCCTCGCTGTAGAATCTGCGGAACACTAACACAAAACCGGGGTGCGACCAGTGCTGGTAAACCACGGTTCCGCTGCTCGGCTTGCCGTGCTAGCCACACGCGTAGGAATGATACGAAGGCGCGGGATATGGCCGTTGATGGCACCAGTTGACGAGGTCCATCACGTGGTGGTTGGGATGATATTTACTTGTCACACAAGCTAGTACTCATCGCTTTCACGAAGAATCACATGTTGGGCTTACGCCTGTCGACTCCTTCGCTGAAGCTGCGGAATAGGCGAGCCGACCGGCATTATGAAACACCGCGCATCAGTCCTCCCTTGCTAGAGAAGCGTGGGTGTCCAACCCTCGCTCGGAATTGCCTCATGACCGCCGCCTCGAAGCCAGTAACTCGCTCACAGGGCGAGCGTGCGATGTGTCTGTCCTCAACCTGACACAACTGTTGAGTCTGAGCGCGACCGAGCCCATATAGCGATCGGTAGACGCCATATTCATAAGACGTGTCGGGCGCTGTGTCAGATTCTCAAGAGAAGTGTCGCTCAGCTCGTATAGGCGCACGGGCACTAAGTTCTTCCTATCGGAAGCAGGGCCAACGACGCCGAGCCGGGGGCTGGACCCACAGCGGCGACTGGCGACGCCGAGGCCTCCGCCTGCCGGCGGACCGGCCGGCGGGACACACACCAGCGAGCAAGCACCCTCGCCTACACCGCGCCTGTGGCCGTCAGGTACGTCAGCACCGCCCGCACCCGCCGGTTCTCCTCCCCGGCCGGCAGCCCCAGCTTGGAAAACACGTTCGCCACGTGCTTGGACACCGCCGCGCCGGACAAGTACAGCTCCCCGGCGATCTCTGCGTTCGACTTCCCCTGCGCCATGAGCTCCAGCACCTCGGATTCACGCGGGGTCAGCGCGTCCAACGCGCTCGCCTTCCCGCGTACCAGCCCCACGGCCACCTCCGGGTCCACCACAACGCCGCCGCCCGCCACGATCGACAGCGAGTGCACGAAGTCCGCCACCCGCGACACCCGCTCCTTGAGCAGGTACCCCAGGCCCCCGCGGTCAGCGCCGGGCCGAGCCATCGCCACCGGGTCGAACAGCGCGGACGCATAGGCGGGCGCCACGTACTGGCTCAGTACCATGACCGACAGGTCGGGGAAGTCGGACCGCAGCTCCACGGCCACCCGCAGCCCGTCGTCGCTCATCGTCGGCGGCATCCGCACGTCCGTGACCAGCACGTCCACCGCCCCCGGATCACCCGCGAGTAGCTCCCGCACAGCCGCGAGCGTGCTGGGCGCGTCGGAGGTCTGCCCCACCACGGTGTGCCCCACACGCTCGAGGATGCCGGCCAGCCCCTCGCGCACCAAGGTCGCGTCATCGGCCAAGAAGATCTTCATTGCACTCCCCCAATCGCACTCTCGCCTCGGTATAGCAGCAGCGGAATCGTGCCCACCACCATCGTGGGCCCGCCCACCGGCGAGTTCACCTCCAGCTTCCCGCCGAACGCGGCCAGCCGCTCGCGCAGCCCGGCCAGCCCATGCCCTGCCACCACCGACGCCCCGCCCGGCCCGTCATCCACCACCGACACCCTCAGCGTCTCATCCGCCGCCAACAGCAAGGTGGTCCGCGCTCCCGGCGCGTACTTCGCCACGTTCGTCAGCGCCTCGGTGGCCAGGAAGTACGCGGCGGCCATCACCCCTTCGGGCATGTCGGGCAGCGCGTGCGGCACCACCACCCGCACCGGCACCGGGCTGCGCTCCGCCGCCCCGCGCACGGCCCTTTCCAGCCCCAGGTCCGACAGCACCTTGGGGTGGATCTCATTCACGGTTTCGCGCAGGGCCCGCAGCGCCTCCTCGTTCGTCTGCAGCGCCCGCGCCACGATCCCCGGCAGGTCCGCGAGCGCCGGCGGGATCTCCCCCGCGGCCCCCGCCATGTCCAGCAAGAACTGTGCTTCCCCGATCGCCATCCCGGAGGCGACGAGGTGCTGTTGGGCACCGTCGTGAAGGTCGCGTTCGATGCGCCGCCGCTCGATCTCGAACGCGGACACGATTTGCCGGCGCGAGTCGGTCAGCTCCTCGACTTGCCGCGCCACGTCCTTCTTCCTCCACATACCTCTAGCCTATCGGCGCCCTCCGACACTCTCGACCCCCGCGCCGTCGCCCCCGCGAAAAGGTAGACCTAGCCCTACCCCCAATTGGGCAGGTAGCACCCTCGAAATCGGTGCCGGCCCGGGTTTGAATGGAACCATGAACGAACTCAATGCAACGCACTTGGTAAAAACGTACGGTAAGGTCCACGCCCTCGCCGGGGTCGACCTCCACATCGACGCGGGCGAACTCGTCGCCGTCATGGGCCCCTCGGGGTCCGGCAAATCCACGCTTTTGCACGTCCTGTCCGGCATCCTTGTTCCCGACGACGGCGACGTGCGCCTTGGCACCACCTCCGTCACGTCGCTGAACGACGCCGGCCGGTCGAAGTTGCGCCGCGAGCGCCTCGGTTTCGTGTTCCAAGACGGGCAGCTGGTTCCGGAGCTGACCGCGCGGGAGAACGTTGCGCTGCCCCTGTTCGCCGCTGGGGTCAAGCGCGGGGAGGGCCTGCGCCGGGCCGAGGAGTGGCTCTACCGCCTCGGGGTGGCGGAGCAGGCGAAGAAGCGCCCGGGCGAGATGTCGGGCGGGCAGGCCCAGCGCGTGGCGATTGCCCGCGCGATGGTCTCCAGCCCGGCGATCATCTTCGCTGACGAGCCGACCGGCGCGCTCGACCAGGCCACCGGCCACGAGGTCATGCAGCTGCTGTCCACCACCGCCCGCATGAACGGCACCACCCTGGTGGTCGTCACCCACGACCTCAAGGTCGCCTCCTGGTGCGACCGCCTGGTGGAGATCCGCGACGGCCTCATCCACACCGATCGTCCAATGTCGCAGGTGCAGGGCGCGGAGGTGGCCCGATGAACACGCTGCAGATGACGGGTCACCTCGCCACCTCCCGGATCCGCAACGCCCGCGGGCACGCGCTGTTGGACGCGCTCGCCGTCGTCGCCTTCTCCGTCTCTTCCTGGCTGCTGCTCACCACCGCCGGGGGCGTGTGGATGTTCTACGAGCGGCTGGACACCACGGGCCCGCGCCTACTCGAGCAGGGCGTCCCGCTCGACGTCACGGACGGGTTGAGCGGGGTCTACATGAGCCTGGCGGTGCTCGCGCTCGGCCTGCTCATTATCCCCCTCCTCTCCCTTGGCGCCTCGGCCGCCCGGCTCGGCGCGAACGGCCGCGCCCGCCGCCTCGCCTCCCTGCGCCTCATCGGACTCAGCGCCGGCCAGGTCAACCTCATGACCCTCGTGGAAACCCTCATCCAGGCCGCTGTCGGCTTCACGATCGGCGGGGCGATCTACCTCCTCACCTTGCCCGCGTGGTCGAACATGAGCTTCACCACTTTGCCCATCACCACCACCGAGATGCTCCTGCCCTGGTGGGGCTGGCTCGCCGCCGCCGCGCTGGTCGCCGTCATCACGATCGGCTCCACCCTGGCCGGCCTGTGGCGCGTGTCCATCTCCCCGCTCGGCGTCTCGCGCCGGGAGACCCCGAAGGCGATGAAATACTGGCGGGTGATCGGCGTCGTCGCCGCGATCCCGGTGCTGGGCGTCATGATGCAGAACCTCGACCCAGAGACCTCCACCATCGCAAACTTCCTCTTGTCCGCGCTCATGCTCATGGTCTTCTTCCTCACCGTGTCGCTGGCCGGCCCACTGTTCATCCAGATGGCCGCCCGCCCCGTGGCCGTCACGGCCCGCACCCCGCGCCTGCTCGGCACCCGCCGCGTCCTCGACGACCCCCGCGCCGCATGGCGCAACATCTCCGCGATCTCGCTCATGGCGCTCCTGGCCTCCGTGGTCGTGTTCATCATGACCATGGACGTCACCGGCTACGGCAGCATCAACGAGGACGTGGACAACCTCAGACGCACCCTTACCGGCGACATCACCAAGGGTGTCGCGATCGCGCTCGCCTTCTCCCTCATTCTGGGCGCCACGGGCACCCTCATCCACCAGGCCTCCGACGTGTTCGACCGCGCCGAGGAATCCGCCGCCCTCATGCGGATCGGCCTGCCCTACTCCACCCTCCTCAAGGCCCGCCTGTGGCAGGTTATCCCGCCGTTGCTGCTCATGCTCTCCGTGACCATCGGCCTCGGCGCCCTACTCGGCACCTTCGCCGAGCAAAAGGCCAACACCGACAACCTCGTCATCCTCGTGTGGGTGGTCGGCCTCGGCATTGCGCTCACGCTCGCGGCGGTGGTCGCCACCGCACCGATCCAGGCGATGGTGCTGTCCCAAAAGTCGCGCAAGAACGACTAGCAGGCGGTGGCTCCGTCAGAACTCGTGAATCTGCGGTCCACCAGGCTCCTATAGGAACCGGTAGCCGGCATATTCACGACTTCTGTCGGACCGGCGGCTCGCCCGTGCCGGGTGACACGGCAAACCCATGACAGTGGTCATGGAAAAGTCCGGTCACCCGGCACTTCTGCGCGCGCGGGTGGCTGGGCACAATGGAGTCATGAACGCAATCAGCGCCAAGGCGCTTACGAAGAAGTTTGGCAACGTCACCGCCGTGGATGGCATTGACCTGGTGATTGAGCCGGGTGAGGTGGTCGCGTTCCTTGGCCCAAATGGGGCCGGCAAGACCACCACGCTCGACATGATCCTCGGCCTCACCCATCCCACCTCCGGGCAGGTGTCGGTGCTCGGCGGCACCCCGGCGGCGGCGATCCGCGCCGGCCGCATCAGCGCCCTCCTCCAGACCGGCGGGCTACTGGCCGACATGACCGTGCGCGAGTCCGTGGCCTACATCGCCGCGTGCTACCCGGGCGCCCAACCGATCGACTCCGTCATCGAGCGCACCGGCCTCACCCCCATCGCGGGGCGCCGCGTGGGCAAGTGCTCCGGCGGCGAACAGCAGCGCCTCAAGTTCGCACTCGCCCTCCTGCCCGAGCCCGACGTCCTCATCCTCGACGAACCCACCACCGGCATGGACGTGGCCGCCCGCCGCGAATTTTGGGCCAACATCTACGAGGAATCCCACCACGGGCGCACCGTCATCTTCGCCACCCACTACCTCGCCGAAGCCGAGGAGTTCGCCAAGCGCACGATCCTCATGAACGCCGGCCGCATCGTCGCCGACGGGCCGACCTCCCAGGTGCGCTCGATCGCGGGCCTACGCCACGTGCGGGCCACGGCCTGCGCCCTGCCGGCCACGGAACGCGAGACGCTCGCCGCCGAGCTTGCGGCGCTTCCGGGCACCACGGCGTCGTGGGACGGGCAAACCCTCGAGGTGCGCACGGCACACTCCGACGACGCCGCCCGCATCCTCCTCGCCCACCCCATCACCGACCTCATCATCACCGAGGCCTCGCTCGAGGACGCCTTCCTCACCCTGACCTCGACCGAGAAGACTGGAGCCTAACATGATCGCCATCGACCTCAAGCGCATGCTGCGCGACCCCGGAGTCCTGTTCATCATCGGGGTGCCCGTGCTCATGTACCTCATCTTCGGCGCGGCCCAGAGCTACGGGCAGGAGAGCGCGGCGAACGGCAACCTCGCCATGGCGATCATGGTGGGCATGGCCGCTTACGGCGCCGTGGCCGCCACCGCCAGCCTCGCCTCCCAGGCCGGGGTGGAAAAGCTGCAGGGGTGGGGGCGCCAGATCTCCCTCACCCCGCTGACCGCCGGGCGCTACGCGCTCAACAAGTCCCTGACCGCCGCGGCCTTTGCCCTCATCACCGTGGCCATCATCTACGCGGTCGCGGCACCCACCGGCGCGAAGGGCACGGCGTGGGCGTGGGTGGGGTCCTTCCTCATTGTGGCGGTGGGCGCGCTACCGTTCGCGCTGGTCGGGCTGGCGCTCAGCCACGTGATGCGCTCGCAGTCGGCGACGTCGGTGGTCAACGCCCTGGTCCTCCTCTTCGCTTTCGCCGGCAACCTGTTCGTGCCCCTGTCCGGCAAGCTGCTCGAGGCCTCCCGCTTCACCCCGATGTGGGGCTACATCACGCTTGCCCGCTGGCCCGTCGCTGAAGGGATGTGGACCACCGGGCAGGGCGAGGCCTACACCGACGAACTGTGGCAGGCCCTCGTGTCCTTCGGGGTGTGGACGGCCGTGTTCATCGGCCTCGCCGCCCTCGCCCTACGACGCCGGGGTGAACGCCAGTGAGCAGGCGCGCTGAGGGTGCGGCCGGTGCCGAGGGGGCCGGCCGCACCGGCCGTGCTTGGCGCGGACGCGAAGCGGGCTGGTCGGGCAGCACAAGCCGGGCGGGCAGCGCGGGCCGGGGCGACGGCGTCGTGAAACGCTCACGCGAAGAGCTGCGCGAGCAGGTGGGCGGCATGGCAATGGCGTTCGTGTGGCTGGTGTTCCTCATCAATCCGGTGGTGGAGATCCTCGGGCAGACGGAGCCCGCGTGGCTGAAGGCTGTCCAGCTCGGGGGCCTGGCCCTCTTCGCCGCCGCGTACATCACCGGCACCGCCTACGCGCTCACCCGTCCCGACCCCTTCTCCGACACTTTCTACCCCGCCACGGCAGTAGCCGTCGCCGTGTCCGGCGCCATCTTCATCGCCAACACCGCGGTCTACCCCGGCGCCGCCGCACTTGGGATCTACGTGGTGGCCCAGCTCGTCATCACCCTGCCCCCACGCATCGGGTATTGGGCGGGAGGGCTGCTGTGTGCGGTCGTCGTCGGGCTGATCTCGCGCCTGCCGGGGGACGGGATGTGGGCCCTGGGGTTCATCGCGGTGGCCGTGTACGTCTCCACCATCGGCAGCAGCTACTTCACGCGCCAATCCGAGCGCGACAAGCGCGCCGCCCGCCGCGAAGCCACCCTCGACGAACGCGAGCGCATCGCCCGCGACGTCCACGACGTCCTCGGCCACACCCTCACCGTCATCTCCCTCAAATCCGAGCTCGCCAACAAACTCCTCGACCGCGACGTCGAGCGCGCCCGCGCCGAAATCGCCGACATCCACCAGCTCAGCCGGCAAGCCATCGCCGAGGTCCGCTCCACCGTGTCCGGGCTCGCCGGGCGGCAGCTGGCCGCGGAGCTCACGCACATTGAGGAGGTCGCCGACGACGCCGACCCCAGCCACCGCATCCTCTTCGGCTGGGTGGTGCGTGAGGCGATGACCAACATCGTGCGCCACTCGGGGGCGCGACACGCGTGGATCAAGATTGGTGCACAGAGGATCGTGGTGGCCGACGACGGTGTGGGGTTCTCGCCGATGTCCGAGGGCAACGGACTGCGCGGGCTACGCCAGCGCGTGGAGAACGCCGGCGGTAGGCTGAAGGTGACAAGCCCCGGGCCGGGCGGGCGCGGGGCGCAAATCGAGGTGGAACTGTGAGCCCAATACGCGTTGTTCTCGCTGATGACCAGGCGCTCGTGCGGGGCGCGCTCGCCGCGCTACTCTCGCTTGAGGACGGCATCGAGGTGGTGGGCGAGGCCGGGGACGGCGAGGAACTCGTGGCGCTGGTGGGCAAGGTGGCGCCGGATGTGGCGCTGGTGGACATCGAGATGCCCGGCATGGACGGGATCGAGGCCACGCGGCAGATCGCGGGCCGGTGGCCGGAGGTGAAGTGTCTGGTGGTGACCACGTTCGGGCGGCCGGGCTACCTGCAGCGGGCGCTGGAGGCCGGGGCACGCGGGTTCGTGGTGAAAGAAACACCCGCCGAACAGCTGGCCGACATGGTCCGCGGCGTGCACGCCGGCAAGCGCGTGATCGACCCGGCGCTCGCCACCGAATCCCTGTTTTCCGGGGTGAACCCCCTCACTGCCCGCGAGCGCGAGATCCTGCGCATCGCCCTCGAAGGCGGGAAAGTGGCTGATATTGCGGGGCGCGTGCACCTGTCCAAGGGGACGGTGCGCAACCACCTGTCCTCGGCGATCGGGAAGATGGGCGTCACTACGCGGAGCGAGGCAGCGCGGACCGCCCAGGACCAGGGGTGGCTCTAGGCGGCGTGGTAGGGCCGGGCTGCCAGCCCGTGCCGGCGGGCGCGGCGGGCTCTTCTGGTCGACCCGTGGCTAACTAGTGAATCTGAGCCCGAAAACGCCGGATTTCCGGACCAAAACCACCAAACTCACCTGTTAGCAACACGGGCCTCACGCCGGTAGAGCACAATCTCGCGCCCGAGGTAGACCGCAATGAGGAGCAACACCGCAATGGAGATAGGCAGCCACCAGGGGAACCGCGGGAGCTCGGAGGCCTGGCCGGCGCTGTCGACGTCGGCGGCAGGGGTGGGGATGATGCGCTCGCCGGTAACAAGGATGCGGTGGCTGTTGACGCCGAGCGGGGTGCAGGTGATGAGAGTCGCCAGGTCGCGGCCGGGCTCAACGAGCACCGCTTGACTGTCTTGGGGCTCGACCACTTGCGTGGAGAAGACGCGGTACGTCAGCACCTCACCAAAGACCTCGAGCGTAAAAGTGTCTCCCTCTTTGACCTGGTCGAGGTTGTTGAAGAGGGTAGCTTCGGGCAGACCACGGTGTGCGGTGATCACCGTCCGGGTGGAGTCCCCGCCCACGGGTAGCGACGTTCCCTCCAGATGACCTGCGCCCTTAAGTAGTGTCTCCTCGCTCGTGCCATGGTAGATCGGCAGATCCACGTCGATCGACGGAATGCGGATCCTGCCCATGATCCCCGCCTCGCCAGCCTTCAGCTGCTGGTCGTAGGGCAGGACGTCCGGGTTCGATTCGAGGTCAACGACGCCGGAGCCGTGCGGCACGTGCTCGTTCGATCCGACGACAGCCCCAGAGGCGAGCAGATCGTTGTATTGGCGTGCTTCTTGGACTTGTTCGCGGCGGTCCGGCTCGACGTGGTCGACCAGGTTGGCGTAGGAGTCGACCACCTTGGACTGGTCCCACTGACTTTTCCATGAGGCGATCGTGGGGTAAAGAATGAGCCCGCTCCCGGCTAGGACGAGGAGCGCGATGATGAAGGCACTGACGAGGCGACGCATGGCGTAGATACACAGTTGTGGGGGTGCTGAGGCACCCCCACAACTCTAGGTGATGTTAGCTCCGCTTACGCGAACGAGAGTTCACCGCGTAGAGTGCCACGCCGGCGCCCACGAGGCCCAAGCCGAGCACGGTCAGCAGCGCCGTGCCCGCCGCACCGGTGAGGGGCAGATCCGGGCCGTCTTGCGGGGTGTTCGTCACGGTGGTGAGTTGCTCAGTCGGGGTCGTGACCTTACCGGCCTTGATCGTCACCTTCGTCACCGTGTCAGGAAGGACGTAGCCGGCCGGAGCCTTGGTCTCCTTGAGGCAGAACTCCTTCGTCGCCTGGTCGGCTGCGGTGCCCTTGTCGAACGTTCCGAGGTAAATGCCGGTGAAGGAGACGACGCCGTCTTCGCCAGAGACCGCTGTCACGATCGGGTCACCGGTGGTCTGGTCGCCATTGCACTGGTAGAGGCCGAACTCGGCACCCGACAGCTCCTTGCCCGGGTTATCTGCGTCCACCTTCTTGAACTTGTAGTCGCCGAAGTAGGGATCCTTGGTCGGGTCGATCGGCGGGGTGGGGACGTTCGGATCCTCGAAGGGGTTGTACTCGTTGTCGATCGGCCACGCGCTGTTCTCGACGATGCCGTTCTCGGGGATCGCGGTCACCGTGGTTTTGAGGACGAACTTGACGGTGTCACCCTTCTTGATCTGTGCACGCGCAGTCTCGCCGAGCGTGATCTTAACGCCGTTCTTCCCGCCGGTGAGCGGCTCGACAGTAACGTCCGTCAGCGGATCGACGGCGTCCTTCAGGTAGACCTTCGCAGACTGGTCAACATAGCTCAGGTAGTCCTTGAGCTCATCGACCACGCCGAATGCCGACGGGGTGTCGGTGGTCGCCGTCGTCGTGATGGTCCACTCAAGGACGTCACCCACCTTGTGCGTGTCCTTGTCGTCCGAGACTTCCTTAGTACCCGGTGTCTGGACGACGTTCTTGGGGTAGACGTGGACGTTGGTGATCCACTTGCCGTCAAACGGAAGCGGGATGGTCACGAAGAACGGGGCCGCCTTCTTCGTGATGGCGTGCTCGCCCGTCCCGGTCTCCTCGACGAGGTAGACGCCCATGTCGAGGCTGTTGACTGCTACCGATCCGTCCTCAGTGGTCGTCACCTTCTGGGAGGTACCCCTGGTGATACCGTTCTGACCAACCTGGTCGACAGTCAGGGTCGAGACCTTCTGCCAATCAGCATTCTTGTTCAGGTCAAGACCTTCGATCTTCGTGACGGTGAACTCCACGCCCTTAAGCGGATCGCTCGGCGCGGCCGAAGTGCCGTCCGGCTTGAGCTGGTTGGTGTTGCCGACTTCCTTGTGCTTGTGGATCGTAATCGACCCTTGCCCGGTCGGCATATCGCCCGGAGCGGCGTTTGCAACGCCCACACCGAGGGTGAGGACGGAAGCCAAGGCGACGACCGTCGTCGCCACAGCGCGCTGCTTCAATTTCTTGAGAAACTGCACTCGAGTACCTTTCGTCTTGTGGGCTGAACTTCGCCCTGTTTCAGTGACGCTTACGCGGTTGCGCGAGCCTTATGAGCAGGGCGAAACTGAGGACCCCCGCACCCAGAAAGGCGTAGAAGTCGCGTCCGATCCCGCCGGTGAGCGGAATCGTAGGTCCGGCCTGTAGTGTGTTGTAGATCGCCTTCGCTCCCGCGAACGTCACGTCCGGGTTGTCGGCGGCGATTGTGAAGGTCGTGGGCGTCGCGTCGAGGACGTAGCCCGCGGGAGCCTTCGTTTCCACCAGCTCGTATGTGCCGAGCGGGAGGCCCGTGACCTGGATAATTCCGGCCCGGGAGTCTGTGTCGTTGTGCGCCGAGCGCTCGCAATCGGCGGGAGAGTTGCCGACGCAGTCGGTGATCGTCCACGTGTCGGTCGTCGTCGTGTTCGTCAGCTTCCACTCCGACCCGCTTAGCAGCGGCTCGTCACCCGTGACCGCCGCGCCTTGCTTCGCGCGCTTCTCGAAGGTCAGCGAGCCCCTGATTGGCGTGTTGACCACCGCGTTGTGCCACTTGTGCCCGGTCACGGGATCTTGACCGTCGTAGAGGTCTACCTTATGTGCCTCCTGCGACGGCGAGCTGATCGTGAACGTGTAGGTCTTGCCCGACTTCACGTAGCCCGCGGGGGCGACCGCTTCCGTCAGCGTGTAGGTGCCGCGACCAAGCCCGGTGAGGAGCAGCCGACCCTCCTCCGTGTCCTGGTCGATGCCGCCGGGAGCTGTTGCGTCGGGGACGGTAAAGCTGGGCGCTTCCTGCGTGGCGCCGTCGACGGTGAAGGTTGCGCCGTCCTCGCGTGCGAGCGTCCACGATGAGCCGGCGAGCAGCTCGCCGTCCTCGTTCACCTTCGCCCACTCCATCTTGCCGTTGGCCTTCGCCGAGTTCGTAAACGTGCACACCACGTCACCGACGGCATTTGGAATGGTGACGCTCGCCGTTGCCGTGGCGCCCGAAACCTTCGGCGTCGTGGGCTGGACGCCGCCATCACAGCGAAGCGTGACGGTATAGCCCTCCAGCGTGGCGCCGGGGCGGTTGATCGTCTCAGAGAGGGTGACCCGCGTTCCCGCCAGCACCGGGAGCCGCTCGGTGGTGACCTCGGTTTGCTCGCCTGAGGTGCTCGCCTCCCGGGAGATGTTGTTCGTCCCGACTTTCACCGTGAACTGGTCGGCGGCGTCCACGCGGCCATTGACGACCTTCCTCACGGCAACGGACGGGATGACAGCTTCGCCTGCAAGATCGGAGATCTGGCCCACCCACGGCGTTGGCCGATAGTAGGGGCGGCCCGCGCCAGTTCGTTCTTCGCGCCAAGCGGCAAGCGGATATGCCCACGGCGAGTTCGGGTCCATCTCCCAGTAGGTGCCCAGATCGCCGACGTGCGGCATCGAGCGAATCTCGCGTGCAATACCGTTGGCGTCGTGCTGGTAGAAATGCGAAATGGAGTCGGTCTTCTTGTAGTTCGACGTGATGAGCGAGCCGTCGGGCCCAATCGAGATGCCCGTCGTCTGCGCCGCGTCAGAGTTTTGCTCACCGATGGACTGGCCTTGACGAATTTTCGAAGTGCCAAGGTGATAGGAGGCGAGCTCGCCGCCCCGGGCCGAAGCGAGGGTGTCCCGTGTCACCACCTCAAAGCTCACCTCGTTGTAGCCCGCGTTCGAGCTGCCCGGAATATCGGCCTGCAGATGGGAAAACACCACCACAAGATCGCCGGATTCGGTGAACGTCAAGTCGCCGTTGTTGTCGCCATTCGAGCCCCCAGGCGCGGAATCGCGGACGTCGCCGACCTTGTCTAACCTGCCATCGGGCGTCATCTTGTACACGTGCGCGACAAGGCGCTTGTCATTGTCCGGGCCTTCGCGATCCGTGATCGCGAGGTAGTACGTTCCGTCGGGGGCCACCTGACCGCCGTTGAAGGTGAGATCCTTGAGCTCGTTGCCACCCGGCACCTTCTTGTAGGGGAACTCGAACTCGTCTCCGAACTTCCTCCACTCCGTGTCGCCCGGCGTGTACTTATAGACTTGGAAAAGCGGCGCCTTTGAGGAGCCACTCCTTCCCTCGTAGGGGGTGCCAGTCTGCCCGACCTTCAGCGTCGCGTACCGAGTGCCGTCCTCCCCAACGCCGAGAGCGTTGTAGTTCAGGCCCTTGGAGAAGTAGCAGTACTTGCCATCCGTTCTTGTGGGGCGGGCGTCCTTACACTCGGTGCTGCTCAGCGGACGACGAACCTCCCGCCGGGTGTTGGGGCTCGTGTAGGAGGTGAGGTTCTGGATGCCGGGCAGGTACGGCGGCAACGGGGCGAGGTCCGCCGTCGCCGGATTGAAAAGGTAGAGCTCACCGTTCGTGGACAGGGCCTCGATACCCGGCGCCGAGCCTGCCGCACCCAGTGCGGCGAACATGAGCGGACCCGAGTCTTCGAACCCGTCAGAATTGGGCTCCGCGAAACTCCGATCGCCCTCTTGCGTATCTGCCTCCGGATCGCCCTCGGCCGTATCCGGAGCGGCTAGCTCAGAAAGCTGCTCTCCCCCCCCCCGCTGAATTATCGACACTTGGCGTTTCGGGCGTAGCTTCCTCGGAACTGTCAATCGAGGGGTTGGCGTTTTCAGCGGTTCCCGGCTCCGCCGATTCGGTGTCGGCGCTGCCGGAAGGTTCCGTCTGGCCGTCTGTCTGCGTGGCGGCGTCGGTCGCCTCTGCGACCGTGGAAGGCGTCGAGGAATCTTGCGCGACGGCGGCTGGCACGCCCCCGACCAGCGCCAGGCCTGCCACCACCGTCAGTGCAACGAGTGCACGCAGACGCGCCGTGACGCGCTCAGCACATTTGCTCATGGTCACCCCGCCTCCGAAGTGGTCACTGCCGATGTTGATGCACTTATACTGCTATTTAGCGCCACCGAAAACAATATCGTTTTATCCTATGAACACGTCCGACATAGCTACGACTTGGGGCGGACGAAACCCAACCCCCCCCCCCGAACTGGGGCAACGCTCCTCTGAACACCCGTGCCGGAGGGCCCTTGTCCCGCAGTGTTATTTACGACACACCTATAGGCTTTAGTGGTTTATTCTCTCGACATCACCTCGAATGCCCACACCGTCACTGTCGCCGAATCCTGCCGCCCAGCAACGTGGCACAATGGTTTCGATGATTGACGGAAGCACACCTACCAGGCACGGCGAGACGGCTGTGGGCAAGCGCGCCAATAAGCGCGCCGGCAGGCCAAACGCCAAGCATGCCGGCCGCCGCTCCCGCGGCCCGCGCCCCTTCATCCCCGCGGAGCTCGAGGCCCGCCGCGCCGCCCTCCCGGCGATCACGTACCCGCCGCAGCTCCCGGTCTCTGCGCGCCGCGCCGACATCGCGGAGGCGATCGAGAACAACCAGGTGGTGATCCTCGCGGGCGAGACGGGCTCGGGCAAGACCACCCAGTTACCGAAGATCTGCCTGGAGCTTGGCCGCGGCATCACCGGCATGATCGGCCATACGCAGCCGCGCCGCATCGCGGCCCGTTCGGTGGCGGACCGAATCTGCGACGAGCTGGGCGTGGAGCTCGGCGGCGCGATCGGCTATCAGGTTCGCTTCACGGAGCAGGTCTCGCGCACCACCCTGGTCAAGCTCATGACCGACGGCATCCTCCTCGCCGAAACCCAGTCCGACCCCGACCTGCGCAAATACGACACGATTATCATCGACGAGGCCCACGAGCGCTCCCTCAACATTGACTTCCTCCTCGGCTACCTCGCCAACCTCCTGCCGCGCCGCCCGGACCTCAAGGTCATCATCACGTCCGCCACGATCGACTCCCAGCGCTTCGCCGAGCATTTCGGCCGCCACATGTACGGTGGTTTCCCGGGCAACGAGGCGCCGATCATTGAGGTGTCGGGGCGCACGTTCCCGGTCGAGATCCGGTATCGCCCGCTTTACGACGACGCCGTCGGCCCGGCTTCCAGCCTGCCCTCGGGCGGTCGCGATGGCGACGCCGCGACCGCCCCCAGCCCCCACCACGCACCCGCTTTTGAAGGCAGTGAAAAGCTCACGCGCGAGGAGGCCCGCGACCAAGTGGCCGGCATCCTCGACGCGGCCGCCGAGCTCATGGCTGAGGGCCCGGGAGACATCCTCGTGTTCCTTTCCGGCGAGGGCGAGATCCGCGACACGGCCAAGGCGTTCGAGGAGGAGCTCGGGCGCCGTTACGTTGAGCCGGGCGGGCGGTCGTCGGTGCCGGACGCCGTCGAGGTCCTGCCCTTGTTCGCGCGCCTGTCGGGCGCCGAACAGCGCCGCATCTTCCAGCCCCACGCCCACCGCCGCATCATCCTGGCCACGAACATCGCCGAGACCTCGCTGACGGTGCCGGGCATCCGCTACGTCATCGATCCGGGCACCGCCCGCATCTCGCGCTATTCCAACAAAACCAAGGTGCAGCGCCTGCCGATCGAGCCGATCTCGCAGGCGTCGGCGAACCAGCGCTCGGGGCGCTCGGGCCGTGTGGAAGACGGCATCGCGATCCGGCTGTACTCGGAGGAGGACTTCGTCGCGCGCCCGGAATTCACGGAGCCGGAGATCCGCCGCACGTCGTTAGCGTCGGTGATCTTGCAGATGGCAGCGATGAACCTGGGCTCGGTTGAGGACTTCCCGTTCATCGACCCACCGGACATGCGCCAGGTGCGGGCCGGCCTGCAGCTGCTCGAGGAGATCGGGGCGCTTGTGCCGATGTCGGCGAACGCGCGCGGCACGGTGGTGGGCGCGGGCACGCACCTGCTCACCGAGACCGGGCGCATCCTCGCCCGCCTCCCCATCGACCCGCGCCTCGGCCGCATGCTCCTCGCCGCCTCCGACAACGGCTGCGCCGGCGAAGTCTTGGTACTGGTGGCGGCCATGTCGGTGCAGGACGTGCGCGAACGGCCCACCGAATTCCGCGCCCAAGCCGACCAACTCCACGCCCGCTTCACCGACCGCACCTCCGACTTTCTCGCCTACCTCAACCTGTGGCGCTACCTGCGCACCCAACAGCGCGAACTGTCCGGGTCGGCCTTCCGCCGCATGTGCCGGGCCGAATACCTCAACTGGCTGAGATTCCGGGAGTGGCAGGACGTCGTCGTGCAGCTGCGGGAAATGTCGCGGCCACTGGGGATGGACGCCAAGCCGGTCGCGCTCCCCACGCGTGCGGCGCTCGCCCGCGCGGCAGCCGAGGACAAGGACAACTCGCACAACCAGGACGTGGCCCGCGCGGTCAAGGCGCTCGGGCAAAGCGCGGACACCCCCGCCGCCGACCAGATCCACCGGTCAATGCTGGTGGGCCTCCTGTCAAACCTCGGCTCGTGGGACGAGCGCAGCAAGGACTATCTAGGCGCCCGCGGCACGCGCTTCATCATCTGGCCCGGCTCCGGCCTGCACCGGCGCAACCCCAGCTGGGTGATGGCCGCGGAGCTCGTGGAAACCTCGCGGCTCTTCGCCCGCTCGGTGGCGCAGATCAAGCCCGAATGGGTGGAGGAAGTGGGCTCGCACCTGGTGCGCACCTCCCACTCCGAGCCCTTCTGGTCCACCCGCCACGGCGCCGCGATGGCGCACGAGAAAGTCACCCTCTACAGCCTGACCCTCATCGCCGACCGCAACGTCCTCCTGTCGAAAGTCGGCACACCGGCCGCGCGCGAACTCGCCCGCGAACTGTTCATCCGCCACGCGCTCGTGCAAAACCAGTGGCGCGCCCACCACGCCTTCATCAAACACAACGAGCAGGCTCTCGCCGACGCCCACGAGGTCGAACAGCGCCTTCGCCAGGGCGGGCTCGTGGCCGACGACGCCGCCCGGTTCGTTTTCTTCGACGAGCGGGTTCCCGCGGGCATCGTGTCCGCGCGGCACTTCGACTCCTGGTGGAAGCGCGAGCGCCACAAGAACCCCGAGCTTTTGAACTTCACCCACGACTTCCTCCTCGGCACCACCTCCGCCAGCGACGCCGACTTCCCCGAACAGTGGGTGCAAGGCGACATCACCCTCCCCATCGAGTACCACTACACGCCCGGCGCCCACGCCGACGGCCTCTCCATCGACGTGCCCGTCACCCTCTTGCCCCAACTCACCGACGACGGCTTCGACTGGCTCGTCCCCGGCATGCTCGACGAGCTCGTGGTGGCCACCATCCGCGCGCTCCCCAAGCCCGTACGGCGCCACCTCGTGCCCGCGCCCGACACCGCGCGCGAAATCCTGGGCAAGCTCCCGACGTGGGACGACGTCGCCCACGGCCAGACCGGCGCCCCCAGCTTCCGGTCCGCTTTTAACGACGCCGTCCGCGCGCTTCGCGGCGTGGAGATTTCGGCGGCGCAATGGGCGGAAGTGGCCCTGCCGCCGCATTTGGAGATCACCTTCCGGGTGCGATCCGAACGTGGGGCCGTGCTCTACGAGAGCACGTCGATCACCGACTTGCAGCGGCGGCTCGCGCCGCAAACCCGCACGGCGGTTGAGTCCGTGGTCAAGGGCGCGGTGGCCCAGGCGCTGGAGGAGGCGCGGGCGCAGATTCTGCAGGAGATGGGCGCGGGCGCGCCGTCTGGCGCGGGCGCTCGCGCTGGCCGAGGCGACTCGTCCGGTTCTCGCGGGGCCGGCGCGGCGGCGTCGTCGTCGGCCGGGCAGGCAGAAACCGGGGCCGTGGGAGCGGGCCTGCCGAACGGCGTCGACGGCATGGAAGCCTGGCCCGAGGTGGAGGAGCTGCCGGCGGTGGTCGAGACCGCGGGGCCGCACGGGATGGCCGTGCGCGGGTACCCGGCGCTGGTGGCGGAGGGGCGGCGGGCGAGCCTGCGGGTGCTGCCCGAGCCTGCGCTGCAAGTGCGCGACCACCGGCGCGGGGTCATCCGGCTGCTCGCCACGGAGCTGACGCTGCCGGAGGCGCGGGTGACGTCCAGGTGGAATGGGGAGGAGTCGCTGACGATGGCGGCGGCGCCCTACAAGAACACGGCGGCGGTGGTCGACGATCTGCATTTGGCCGCCGCGCGCAACATTGCCGACAGGTGGGCCGCCGCGAACGACACGCCACTCGGGCGTCTGCGGGCCCGGGCCGACTATGTGGCACTGCGGGACTACGCCCGCGACCACCTCGAGGACGAGATCTATACGCTGGTCAAGACCGTGGTGCGCGTGCTGCGCGCCTACGGGCAGGCCGACGCCAAGGTGCGGGCCAACAGCTCGCTCGCGCTCATCAACACGGTGAGCGACGTGCGCGAGCAGATCTCCGGGCTCGTGTACGAGGGCTTCATCGGGGCCACCGAGGAGGAGCGGCTGGCGCACCTGGTGCGGTACTTGCAGGCGGCGGCCATGCGCATCGACAAAGCCGCGCAAAACCCTGCCGCCGACGATGCCGCCGCCTGGCAAGTGCACGACATTGAGGATCTGGTCGCCGATGAGCGGGAGGCGGCTACGGATCGTGCCTACGATCCGGAGCGCGCGGCCACATTGCGGCAGGCCAGGTGGATGGTGGAGGAACTGCGGGTGTCGCTGTTCGCCCAGCAGCTGAGGACGGCGGGGAAGGTGTCGCCGCAGAGGATCCGCAAGCTACTGGCGTAGCCGGTCGCCGAGCCCGGCTCCTAGTAAATAACCCAAATATAGGCCAGCGCCACCGCGAGCCCCGCCCCGAGCGCACCCCACCACTCGGCGGCCGCGCTCGCCGGCACCCGCTCTAGACTCCCGCGCCGCATCGGCAGCGCCGGTGCCCGGTTCGACAGTTGCCTCGGGTGCCGCGCCAGCCGTTCGCGTAGGGCCTCCTGCTCGGGGGTCACCTGATCAATGTTGGCCAGCTCGCCCATGCCGCGCTCGACCTGCCGAAGCGCCATCAACGTCCCGACCTCCGGCTCCTCCACCTGCACCCCGCCGGTCTCGCGCAGCAAAATCACCGACCGAAACGGCTCACCCTCCACTGGCTGCACCACCACTGGCACCAGCAGCCCCTTGTTCGCGCCCTTCTTGATGTACCGCGAGTAGGGGCTCTCCGCCGTGGCCAGCGTCCGCGCGATCACGGGGATGGGCGTACCGCGGGCGTCGTCGTCGAGAAAACGCCACACCACCACGAACGCGACCAGCATGATCACCGACGGCACCGCCGCCAGCACCATCCGCGCCGGGCTGAGGTAACCGAGCAGCCAGAAGAGCGCGAGAATCGTGCCGAGGAACGCCCCGAGCGTCCCGGCGGTGACGATGCGGCGCGCGCGGTCGATCGGCCGGTCCGCGGGCACGGCGCCCGCCTCGCCGATGCGCGCAACTAGGTCTGTGTGTGAAGCCATGATCCTCCTACCCGTCACACCCTACCGCAGACCTCCGACAGTTTTTCCGCTTCACGGCGCCGTCGCGCCGGTCGCGTCTACAGCTCGCGGACGATCTGGGCCACGGCGGCGCGGGCGTCGCGGCGGGCGCCGATCGTCGACGCCGAGGCGCCGTACCCGAGCAGGTAAACGCGCGGTTCCTTGACGGCGCGCGAGCTGTCAAGCATGATGCCGCCACCGCGTTCGCGCAGGTGGAGGGGTGCGAGGTGGCGCAGGTTGGCGCGGAAGCCCGTGGCCCAGATGATGGCGTCGAGGTCGAGGTAGTCCTCGCCCCACCAGACGCCGTGGCGGTCGACCCGGTCGAACATCTCACGGCGGTTGAGGATGCCGCGGCGTTCCATGTCGAGCACCCGTTCGTTGCGGGGCAGGCCCGTCTCGGCCACGACGGGCAGCGGTCGCAGCCCGGCGTCCGTGCGCGCACGCACCCGCGCCTCGATCACGCGGCCGGCCTCGGCTGTGAGTCCGCCCGCGGCCTCGCCCACGGAAAAGTCGGAGGGGTCGCGCCAACGCGGGGGCGTCCGGGTGGTCCAAAAGACGTTTTTCGTCACGCGCGAGACATCATCCAGGTGGTCGAGCGCTGAGATTCCCCCGCCCACGACCAGCGTGCGTTTGCGCCAAAACACGTCCGGATCGCGGTAGTCATGAGTGTGGATCTGGATGCCGCGGAACAGCTCCCGGCCGGGGTACCAGGGGATGAACGGCGCGTCCCACGTGCCGGTGCAATTGATCACCACGCGCGCCGACAAATCGCCGACGTTCGTGTGGACGCGGAGGCGCGCGCCGTCGTCGTGAACGGAGCGGACCTTGACCGGACGGAAAACGGGCAGGTCGAAGGTGTCTTCGTAGTCGCCGAAATAGTCGGTCAAAAACGCGGAGGCGCGCTCGGGGCCGGCCGCGGGGCGCGCATGCAGGCCGGGGAGCTCGGCGATGTGGTTGACCGTTTTCATCGTTAGGCCGTCCCAACGGTGGCGCCAAGCGCCGCCCGGGCCAGTTTCGGCGTCGAGAACGACGAACGACGCCGCCGCCCGCGGCGCCGGCAACGACTGCGCAGCGTACCCGGCCACGCCACGCTGTTGGAGCTCATGCGCGGCGACGAGCCCGGCCTGGCCTGCTCCAATCACCACGACATCTACCTCGTGCATACCTCAACGGTAGCGTACGCGGAAGGGCACTTTGCAAGGGGCGCGAGGGAGTTGTTGGGGTGGAGGGGTGGGGCTGGGGCCGTGGGGTAGGGGCGGGTGGCAGGGCCAGGCGCGGAAGGCTGTCGGAGGGAGTGGATAGAATCGGCGCATGGATGTTTCGCGAGCTCGCGAGGTTGCGCGGGGGCTCATGGACGCGCACGGCCTGCGCGGGTGGGACCTCGCAATCGACCGCGCCAAGCGGCGGGCCGGCTACACGAGTCATGCGCGGCGCACGATCTCGCTGTCGGGGCCGCTGATCACGCTGTATAGCGAGGAGCAGGTGCGCCTGCTCGTGTTGCACGAGGTGGCGCATGCGCTGGTCGGGGAAGGTCACGGGCACGACGCCGCATGGCGAGCCGCCTGCCTGAAGATCGGCGGGGATGGACTCACGCGCGTGGATCCCAAGTGGCCGACCGCGCCGGCGTTATGGGTTGGATTGTGCCCGAACGGTCACCGCTTTGAGCGGCAGCGGTTGGGGCGGGCCGGGTCGTGCCCGCGATGCTCGCGGGTATTTGATAGGCGCTACCTCATCACCTGGACAAACCAGCGCACGGGCGAGATCTTCCGGGGCTAGGCTGGCTGGCCTAGCTGGCTCGCACACCCCACCATTTAATGGCCTTTGCTGTCGCTTGGTGTCTTATGCCACCAGTTCACGCCGGGCACTTATTTATAGTCACAATCTCCCAACAATTCACGCCTGTCACACGCTGGCAGCGCGCACTCCCGCCACCCCGACAGAAGTCGTGAATATACCGGCTGACGATCGCTCTAGACGCCTGGCCGCCCTCAGATTCACGAGTTGTGACAGCCGCGCCCGGAGCACGCCACAGGAACGAACACTATCGGCGGGTTACGGCAATCCGACACCCACCAGACATCCTCTGACCAAGCCCGCCAAGCAGCCGCCTGGGCTCACGAGTTAGATCTCACGCCACGAGAACTCGGGTTCCTTGCGGTAGCGCCTGCGGTTCGCGATTCGTATGAGCGCCCGTCTCGTGCTCGCCCAGTCATCCCAGATCTGCCGGTAACTGAGGCGCGTGACTTCATAACCCATTTCGGCAAGAAGGAGATCGCGCTGTCGGTCGCGGGCGAAGTCGTCCGGGCTACCATGATGTGCCACGGAGTCACATTCGATAATCCACGAGCTACCAACCTTCATGTCCGTGTACCAGTTAGGCACGGGCGAGAACTGTTGAACAACCGTGAAGCCACGATTGCGCAGAAAGTGCGCCACCCGAGTTTCACTCCCCGACTGCGAGTTCGGCTGAAAGTTCCACAGATACCGCGCCCGACTCTTGGGGATCATCTCAAGAAGGTGCTCAACCTCAGGGACCGACAGTTTCCCCAGATTGAGCGCCGACTCGATCACAATCAGCGCCTGCTCCACACTATGAAACCTCGCAACATGTTCGACCGCCCGGCAGACATCCGCGACAAGCTCGTTCTTGCTCACAACACCCCGGTGGACGATTGGTCTGACCTGGCCTTTCGTTGCGTCGTGGAGTCTATTGGCGATTCTGCTGATCGAGTCCGAGTTGTTAACCACAAGGTGAATTCTCGGCTCTGGCTCGGACGGCACCCAGAGGCCATGCCGCTCACACGCAGACAGACATCCCAGCTGTGCATGCCCGGCTGCCGCGAGCGCAACCATCGGGTTCGCGTCTCTCTGGGCATACCAACCTCGGCTGACGTGCACGAGCTTGCCGCTGGCCTTCAGCTCAGCAATGCGATGCCCGTTCAGGCCAGCTTGTTGCAATTCCGCGCGGGAGATCACTCCGTTCCACATGCGTCTACATTGGCAAAGTCCGTGGCGGCCCGTTTTCGCCACGTGGCCAAATGTGGACAGCTGTAGCGCCGAGCAAGATGTGGATAAGATTTTTCGCGCGTTTCCACCATTTCACAGCCTCCGCTTCGCCCTCCTTCACTACGCCACGGCCGACACAACTCGTGAATCTGAGGGTGACCAGGTGCCTATAGAAATCGGCAGTCGATATATTCACGACTTCTGTCGGGGAACACTGGAGAGGAAGCTCGCGTCTGTGACAGGTGTGACTAGTGTGAATATTGTGACGCACATTAGGGGCCGATATCGAGTACCAGCGCCACGGCGTGATTACCGGGCGGCCGGGCCGGCTATCCAGTGCGGGGCCGTGGTGCCCGGCGCCAGCGCAGTTACATCCAACGCCCAGGCGGGGCCATCCGGCGCACAGGCCTGTTCTTTCGAGCGCCAGGCCGGTGCGATCTGCCGCCATGTCAGTGCTATCCATCACTTATCCATCACCCCGGCCAGCACCGCACGGCGCTAAGGGTAGTACTGTCAGGGCTCCCACCCACCCCGCGGGCCGATAGGCGCGCGGGCCCTCGTTGCTCTAGCCTATGACCAGGAGGTGGTCACATGTCGCAACACGCCACCGATGCAGGAACCGCGGAATCGCGAGGCTCGCGCGGGGCGCAGCCGGCGGCACCGAGCCAGGCGCACCCGGCCAACCCAAGCCAGCCAGCCACCCCAGCCAACCCCCGCGAGGCTAAGCACGAGCGCCCTCTTCGCGCCGCACGCAAGCGCCGGGAGGCGGCCACGGCGTTCACGATGCTTATTCCCTCGCTCATTGGTGTGGGCTTCTTCCTCATGGTGCCTATTGTGGCCGTTGTGGCAATTTCGCTGCTCAGGTGGAACTTGATCTCCCCGCCCACGTTCGTCGGGCTCGCGAACTACCACACGATGTTCACCTCGCCGGACTTTTGGAATTCGGTGCGCGTGACCGTTCTCTTCTCTGCGATCGCGATCCCGCTCGCCATCGCGCTGGGCCTGCTCATCGCGGTGGGCCTGAACCGCAAGCTCCCCGGCTCCGGGATCCTGCAGATCATGTACGTGATCCCATGGGTGGCCGCCCCGCTCGCGCTGGGCATTGTGTGGAACTGGCTGTTGGCGCCGTCGGGGCTGCTGAACCAGTTGCTGGGCACCCGCGTCGCGTGGCTGGCCAGCGAGACGACAGCGCTCCCCGTCGTGGCCTTCGTGTACGTGTGGCAGAACATTGGCTATATTTCGCTGTTTTTCCTGGCCGCACTGCAGTCCATTCCGCGCGATATTTACGAGGCCGCCTCGCTCGACGGCGCCGGCCCCGTCCGCACTCTGTGGTCGATCACGTTGCCGCTCGTGCGGCCGACCACGTTTTTCGTGATGGTGACGTCGTTCATCTCGTCGTTCCAGGTGTTTGACCTGGTCTACGGCTTGACCGACGGCAATCCCGGCTACCCCGGCGGCACCACCGACGTCATCGCGGCCCGCATTTACACCGCGGCTTTCGCGTCGCCGCGGATTGGGGAGGCGGCGGCGATGGCCGTGTTCCTCATGGTGCTGATTGTTGCGATCACGATTGTCCAGCAGCGCTACTTCGCCAAGCGCATGACGTACGAAATGAGCTGATCATGGCCACGAAGCGTCGTTACCGCAAGAAGAATTCGATCCTCGCCACAGCGCTCACGTATGCGGTGCTGATCGCGGGCGCGCTGATTACCGTGCTTCCGCTGGTGTTTTCGATCACGACCTCGATGCGCACCGAGCGCGACCTCGTCCAGCGAGGCGCGCTTTCCCTTCCGCACGAGCTCACGTTCGATAACTACGTCCGGCTTTTCACCGAGCACGACTTCATTGTGCCTCTGGCGGTCACCCTCCAGGTGGTGTTGGTGATGGTGGTCGGCCAATTCTTCTCCTCGATTTTGGCCGCCTACGCGTTCGCGCGCCTGGAGTTCCCTGGCCGGCAGATCCTGTTTTGGGCCTACATTTCGACGATGATGATCCCGGCGATTGTCACCATGATTCCCCTGTTCACGATGATGAGTCAGTGGGGGATGCGCAATACGTTTGCCGGCATCGTGGCGCCGTTCATGCTCGGCTCGCCGTACGCGATCTTTTTGCTGAGGCAGAATTTCATGGCGTTGCCGCAGGAGATTCTCGACGCCGCCGAGCTCGACGGTGCCGGCTTCTGGCGCCAGCTGTGGTCGATCGTGTTGCCGATGAACCGGCCGATCCTCGTGACGCTGCTGCTCATCACGGTGGTCTCGCAGTGGAATAACTTCCTGTGGCCGTCGATCGTGTCCCCACGCAAGGAGTGGAACGTGTTGACGGTCGCCACGGCCGGCCTGCAGACCCAATACGCCGCCAATTGGACGCTCGTCATGGCGGCCACCACGCTGTCGATCTTGCCGTTGCTCATCTTGTTCATCGCGTTCAACAAGCAGATCGTGCGTTCAATCGGCATTTCCTCGCTCAAGTAGGCGCGCCCCGACGACGCACCAGCTGGACCCGTCATAAGTCGTGAAGCTGAGGTCGACCAGGCGCCCATAGCAATCAGTGGCCGGTATATTCACGAGTTCTGTCGGAGGGGCTATGTAACTGGCTACGTGACGTCTGGCTGGGCGCCGATAATCTATGCCGTCGGCCCAATTCGCGTCTGGCACCGGCTGGGCCCGTCACAAGTCGTGAACCTGAGACCCACCAGGTGCCTACAGCGATCGATAGCCGACACATTCATGACTTCTGCCGGAAATTGCGGCAATATCCAGCAGCGACCGGTGGGTGCGAGCCAAACTACACCCCTGATTGGGAAAAGCCACGGAAGTTCGCACTCGGGCGGGCCTTGTTTGCTCATAGTGACGTCCCTAACCTCACACCAACTTGTTGACATTTCAACTGGTAGAGTTGGCGTATCGGCGCGCCTGCGCCCATTTCACACAGAGGAGAGACCATGAAGCGTTCATTCCTGACCGCTACCGCGGCGATTGGCACCCTCGGCCTTGTGCTGAGCGCGTGCTCGCCGAGCACGGGTGGCGCCGAGAAGACCACGGATCCGTCGTCGGAGCAGTCGACGTCGTCGGAGAGCACCACCGTCACGTTCCGCCTGTGGGACGACGCCGCCGCCCCGGCTTACGAAGAGTCCTTCAAGCAGTTCACGGCGCAGCACCCTGACATCAAGGTTGAGGTTGAGGTTGTGCCGTGGGGTGACTACTGGACCCAGCTGCCGCTGGACATCTCCTCGGGCGAGATGGCCGACATTTTCTGGGTGAACTCGTCGAACTTCGCGCTCTACGCCGATAACGGCAACCTGATGAACATCACCGAGGAGCTGGGCAGCGATCACGAGGAGTGGCAGCAGTCGGTGGTTGACCTGTACACGCGCAACGATGCCCTGTGGGGCATCCCGCAGATCTGGGATTCGATCGCACTGTTCTACAACAAGGATCTGGTGGACGCGGCCGGCGTCGACGTCACGAAACTGACCTGGGGCGACAACGACACGCTGCTGCCGGCCCTGCAGAAGCTGACCATGGACGCGAACGGCAACACCGCCGATTCGGCCGACTTTGACGCGAACAACATCGCCACCTACGGCATGAACGCCCAGGCGGACATGCAGGCGATCTACCTGCCGTTCCTGGCGGAGGCCGGCGGCAAGTTCCAAAACGAGGACGGCTCGTTCGACTTCGCCTCGGCGGAAGGCGTGAAGGCCTTCACTTACATCACGGACCTCATTAACAAGTACCACGTGGCGCCGTCGGCGGCGGAGACGAACACGAACGGCGACCTCGCCCGTGAGATGTTCATCCGCGGCGAGATGGCCCTGTTCCAGTCCGGCCCGTACTCGCTGAAGACGATCGCGGACAACACGGACATCAACTGGGGTATCGCCCCGCTGATCGCCGGCCCGGAGGGCGCGATCTCCACGTC
Organism: Trueperella bernardiae; assembly: GCF_001469025.1. Classification (GTDB taxonomy): domain Bacteria; phylum Actinomycetota; class Actinomycetes; order Actinomycetales; family Actinomycetaceae; genus Trueperella; species Trueperella bernardiae. The sequence goes on from NZ_LNIZ01000002.1 coordinate 81,385, forward strand.
GCACGGCGTGGTGGCCGTGGGTAATGAGGCTACGCAGCACCGCGAGGCAACCCTCGAGGTCCTCAAGTGGCTCGGCACCACCGAGGGCCAGGCGCCGCTTGGTCAGATGGGCGTTTCGTTCCCGGGCGCCGTGGGCGCGCAGGATTACTTTGTGAACTACTGGGCTGAGCAGGGCGTGGACGTGTCGGTGTTCATCGACTCAGCCGCGGGTAAGACGGCCCTGTCGCCGTTTGGCCCGGACGTCAACGCCGGCACCGAGGCGTTCATCCCACGCCTGTTGGACGTCTTCCTTGGCTCGGTCCCCGTGGAGCAGGGCCTGAAGGAAGCACGGGATGCGGGCAACGCGGCGATGAACCTCTAAGGCTGCGGGCGTCAAGCTCGGCGTTTGCCGAATCATGAGTGTGGGCGGGTCTTTCCCGCCCACACTTTTCACAGGGAATTCCCAGATCCGCCGCCACTTCCTCCAGGGATCATTAAGGGTTGCGTGGGTAGAGTGGGTCCAGGGAAAGGATGGACAATGACTGCTCGGTTTGTGGCGTGCATGGGCGCGTTGACGGCGATTCTCACGGCATGTGGGAGCGACGTCGCCAGCGACCCCTCCGCCCCCGACACCGCAGTCGATCACTGTACTGACCCCCTCAAGGGCTCCCCCACCACGGTCAACGCCCGCGAGCTGGCGTTTTGCCAGGCGGAGGCTCTGGGTAAGCTGGCCGGTTACGTGCAGGAGGACGCCGTGGACGGGCAGCTGGCCACCCGTTCGCGCACGAACATGGACCCACTCGCCGTGGAGATCGAGTCCTTTGGTGGTGACGGCGACGCGGCCGGCCGCGTCATCCTCGTCAGCGGCAACACGTTCGTCCAGCGCGACGGCTCGTGGGTACAGGCCACCTCCGATTCCACCGACGAAACCCTCGCCTTCCAATCCACTCTCCCCGGGCGCTACGAGGCGCTGCTCAACCCGAACGTGCGCGCGGCCGGCACGGACCCCGCGCTCGAATACAAGGTGTCGGGCACGGACGTAGTCGACGGCATGCCCGTCACCGTCCTGACCTTGACCGTGTCCGACGACGCCGACACGCTCGTCTCCACCATCTTCATCCGCGACGACTACGTGGTCATCCGCTCCGAATCCGAGTACACGGTGAACGGCCGAGAGAGCACGCGCACGGCCACCCTGACCGCGGTGGACGAGCCACAGGACATCATCAACCCGCGCTTTGAGGACGACGAACACCGCTCACAGCTGGCCGATCCAATCCTGGCCGGCAAGTAGCGCGGGACAGGCGAGGCTAACCGCGGCGGGCCTCAATGAACTCGACCAGCCCGCGGGCGCCCCTGTCCACCACCTCGTAGGTGTCCTGGAAGTCCTCGGGGCCGCCGTACCACGGGTCGGGCACGTCGTATTCGCCGGCGGAGTGGTAGAGGTTGGCCGAGTGCGACCGCTTGCTTGAGTCGCCCGCGAGCACGCCGCCCTCACCGAATGCGCCGTCGGCCGCCACGCCGATCGTGCCGTCGAATTCGCGCCACAGGTGGACTTTATCCAACGGCTCCCCGATCTGGCTGAGCATGCCGCGCAGGGAGCGGGCGTGGCCGGTGGTCATCGCGAGGATGAGGTCGGCGTCGCGCAGTTCGGCGTCGGTGGCACGATGGGCGTGGTGGGCACCGACGTCGTGCCCGTGTTCGCGCAGCACCTGCCGGGCGCGCGAGTCCACGGGGTTGCCGTGCTCCTCGGAGGAGACGCCGGCGGAGCGGACCTCCACGTCGTCAATCCCTGCCTCAGCAAGGCGGTCGCGCAGGACGATCTCACCCATCGGCGAGCGGCAAATGTTTCCGGTACACACAATCAGCACGCGATACATGCCCCCACCCTAGCCGACCGCCGCGCGCTTAGCTTGCCGGCCCCGCGTTCACGACGCCGTGGGCCCAGTTGCGCCGTTTGCTCCGGTAGTGCCGGCGGACTTGCGCCGGACGGCGTCGCCGCCGGGCCGACACGCTCACTTGGCGCCGGGCCAGCCGGGCGGCTAGAAGTCCCAGTCGTCGTCGGTAGTGGCCTCAGCCGTGCCAATCACGTAGGACGAGCCGGAGCCCGAGAAGAAGTCGTGGTTCTCATCCGCCCCCGGCGACAGCGCTGCCAGGATCGCCGGATTCACCGCAGTCTCCGACGCGGGGAACAGCGCCTCATAGCCGAGGTTCATCAGCGCCTTGTTGGCGTTGTAGCGCAGGAACATCTTCACGTCTTCCGTGAGGCCCATCTGGTCGTACAGCGAGGCGGTGTACTCCACCTCGTTGTCGTAGAGCTCATCGAGCAGCTCGTACGTCCACTCCTTGATCTCCTCGCGTCGCTCCGGGCTGGCCTTCGCCATCGCCACCTGGAACTTGTAACCGATGTAGTAGCCGTGCACCGCTTCGTCGCGAATAATGAGGCGAATCAGGTCCGCCGTGTTGGTCAGCTTCGCGTGTGCCGACCAGTACATCGGCGCGTAGAACCCCGAGTAGAACAGGAACGATTCCAGCATCACCGACGCAACTTTGCGCTTCTCCGGATCATCCCCGTCATAGTACTTCTCGATGATCTCGGCCTTCTTCTGCAGGTAGACGTTCTCCTCCGACCAGCGGAACGTCTCATCGATCTCCTTCATCGAAATGAGCGTGGAGAAAATCGACGAGTACGACTTCGCGTGCACCGACTCCATGAACGCGATGTTCGTGTACACCGCCTCCTCATGCGCCGTCACCGCATCCGGAATCAGCGACACCGCGCCCACCGTGCCCTGAATCGTATCCAGCAGCGTCAGCCCCGTGAACACGCGCGTGGTCATCTCCTGCTCATGCGGCTTGAGTGTGTTCCACGACTGAATGTCATTCGACAGCGGAATCTTCTCCGGCAACCAAAAATTCCCGGTGAGGCGATCCCAGACCTCCAGGTCCTTCTCATCCTCAATCTTGTTCCAATTAATAGCTTCAAACGGGCCCTTGTGCGCCATGCCAACCTCCATTTCGTAACCAAAACTATCTTCGCACGTTCCTCCGACAATTTCCCCCGATGTGATCGCGTCAGCGTACGGCGGGGCCACGATTGGCCGTAGGCTTGTGCAATGAGCACTTTCACGACCACGCCCGGGCCCCTCGCGCCCGAGTCCACCCCGTCCACGACGACGCCCGCTGCGCCCGACGTCATCGTCGAACCTGCCCTACAGCGCTACCGGGGCCGCATCCGCGGGATCGACCTCGCCCGCGGCCTGGCGATCCTCGGCATGATTTGGGCCCACGTGCGGCCCGGCATCGACGTGACCGCCACGTTCACCAACTTCCTGGGCAACATCCCCGCGGGCCGATCATCGGCGCTGTTTGCCCTACTCGCCGGCATCTCGCTGGCGATCCTTTCCGGGCGCAACGTGCCCTACACCGACCTGCAACTGCGCCACGCCCAGCTACGCATCGCCGGGCGCGCCGTCGCCCTCCTCGCGTTCGCCGCCTTCCTTTCCCTCTTCCCCACCATCATCGCGGTCATCCTCGGCTACTACGCCGCCTGGTTCCTGCTCGCCCTGCCGCTGCTCAGCTGGTCTTCAAAGAAGCTCGCGATCGCGGCCGGCGTCGTCGCCCTGGTCGGCCCGCAGGTCATGCACCTCGCCAATCTCATCTCCTACACCTTCGACGTCTACCCCGCCTCCGGGCCCAACTCCTACCTTTATGACGTGCTCGTCACCGGCCACTACCCCGGGCTGGCCTACATGGCCTACGTCATCGCCGGCATCGCCATCGGGCGGACGGACCTGTCGGAGTCGTCCGCGCGGATCCGGCTCCTGGGCGGCGGCCTCATGCTCGCCGTGCTCGGCTACGGCACCGCCTACCTCGCCACCCACACCTTCGCCACCGAAACAGGGTTCGAGTCCGGCAGCTCCATGGAGTTCGTGCCCTCCTTCATGCCCTTCACCCTGTGGGACGTGTTCACCGCCGAACCGCACATGAACACCACCACGGAAGTGATCGGCAACCTCGGCTTCGGGCTCATAGTGCTCGCGGTATGCCTGTGGCTCTCGCCGCTCGCCAAGCACCTGCTCTTCCCGATCGCGGCCGTGGGCTCGATGTCGCTCACCGCCTACGTGGGCCACGCCTTCGGGCTGCACTTCAACGAGGAGCTGTTCTTTTCCTCGACGGCCACGCCCTTCCTGCTGGTCGCCGGCATCGCGGTGCTGTTCTGCACCGTGTGGGCGCTGCTGCCGTTCCGGCGCGGGCCGCTCGAGTGGATGACCTACTGGTTCTCGCAGTGGTTCGCGCACCCGGCGCTACCCCGGCCCGCGGTCCAACCCGTAACATCCCAGGCGGGGACGCTACCTCCTACTCCGCAATCACCTGCAACATCCAAGCCCGAGGCACAGCCGGAGCTGGAGGCGCCTGCTGTGCCGGAACCCAACGAGCAGCCGTGATCTTCCACTACGACTCACCCATCGGGGTTCTCACCATTTCCTATGATGGTGCGCTGAACGGACTGTGGACGCTTGCCAACGTGCCCGCGGCGCTGGAGGCCGAGGCCCCCACCGCCGCGCTGAGCCCGGCGGGTTGCAATCCCGCCACTAGCAGTGTCACCGTAAGGAGCACCGCCGGCAGCACTCCGCCCACCACCAACTCGTCCGGCGCCGAGCCTGTCGTCACCTGGCTCGACGCCTACTTCGCCGGCCAGAATCCCGCCATCGACTTCCCCATCGAGCAGACCGGCACTCCCTTCCAGCTGGCCAGCTGGAAGGCCCTGCGCGAGATCCCCTACGGGGAGACGGTGAGCTACGGTGAACTCGCCGCGGCTGTCGGAAAGAAGCTAGGCCGGCCGACTTCGGCCCGAGCGGTCGGCGGGGCTGTTGGCAGGAATCAGGTGCTCATCGCCGTGCCCTGCCACCGGGTGATCGGCGCCGACGGCTCCATGGCCGGCTACGCCGGAGGCCTCGAGTGCAAGATCCAGCTCCTCGACCTCGAGCGCGCCTAACCCCACCCAAAACCGCCGGCCCCGGCGGCTGGCTTGCCGGTCGCTCCCTCACAAGTCGTGAACCTAAGACCCACCAGGCCCTATAGCAATCGCCAGCCGGCATATTCACGAGTTCTGCCGGGCGCCCCCAAGACCCGCCTGCACAAAACCAAGCGCCGATTCCAGGCTTCACGCCGGCCACACGCCAGGTCGTCCGCGAACGTCCGTGCGACCAGCACCCCGACCCTAGGCCAGCGGACTTCCCTGCCTGCGCGCCCACTCGGCCAGTTCCACGCGCTCGCCGGTGAAGAACGGCACGTCCTGGCGTACGTAAAGCCGAGCCTCGGTCTTGCGGAAGGCATACATGAGATCGACGATCCGGGTCAGGTCCTCACCCTCGAGCGCTACCACCCACTCGTAGTCCGACAGGGAGAAGGAGGCCAGCGTGGAGGTGACGAGGTCACCGAAGGGGCGGCCCGCCGCCGCGTGATTGCGCATGATCGCGGCCCGCTTCCAGTCCTCGAGCAGGTACCAGTCATACGAGCGCACGAACGGGTACACGGACGCGAACCTTTCCGGCTCGTGCTCAAACATGCCGGGCAGGTGGTCCGGGTTGTACTCGGCCGGCCGGTGTTGGCTGAGCACCGACCACACCGGCGTCAGCTCCAACCCGCGATGCAGCACCCGGTAGGCTGCCTGCGCAGCCTCGGCGCTTTTCGCCACGAACCAGGCCATGAGATCGGCGTCCGCGCGGAATCCGGACACGTCGTAGTACCCGCGAACCGAGACCCCCGTCTTCCCAACGGCATCCTCCGCCGCCGCAATCCGCGCAGGGTCAAACGCGCCGGCTCCCGCCTCGCCCACCTGGTCGGCCTTGAACACCGACCACATGACGAACGGACGCTCCTCATTCAGCTGCTTGGCGATCGGGCGGACCTCCCCGCGCGGGTGGCCGTGCGGGGAGGGACGCGAGCCGGGGTGTGTGGGCGCCGGATGGTCGGGCGCGGGGTGAGCGACGGCGTCGTTGGCGGGAGTCGGGTGAGTCATCATTCCTCTTTCTGGGTTGGCCCGCAGGGCGGCGGGCGGGGTTGGGTGGCAGCAGTCTGCCGGGGAGTCGGCCGGCCCCTGTTGGAGCAGGTCGGCGAGTTGCGCGATGAAGGTGGGCGAGCGGTCGATCGTGGGGGCGCGCAGGTAACCCATGCCGAGGCGTTCGGCGGTGGCGCGCGCTTCAATGTCGAGGTCGTAGACAACCTCCATGTGGTCCGAGATGAACCCGATCGGGACCACGATCGCGGCCGACGCCCCCTCGCCGGCGATCGCCTCGAGGTGGTCGTTGATGTCCGGCTCGAGCCAGGGCACGTGCGGGCTACCCGAGCGGGAGCAGTAGGCCAGGTCCCACTCCTGCTCGCCGAGCTCCGCACACAGCCGCTCGATCAGCTGGCGGTGCTGAACGTCGTAGGCGGGCGGGCCCGCCGCCGCATTCATCGCCGTGGGGATGGAGTGCGTAACGAACACCAGCCGCGCGTCAGGCATCTTCGCACGCGCCTCCCGCACCACCTCGCGATACGCCACGTAGAACCCCGTGGCCTGCCAAAACGGATGGATCTTCTCCACGCGCAGGTCCGCATGGCCGAGCTGGGCGCGCCACCGCTCGAGGTCCTCGCTGTACTGCCGGCACCCCGAGTAGGAGCAAAACGCCACCGTCGCCACCGCCCGCACCGACCGCGCGCCGGCGTCGTAAAGCTCCGCCAGGATCTCGTGACCGAAAGGGTGCCAGTTACGGTTACCGACGACGACGGGCGTGCGGTCCCCACGCGCCTCAAGTTCCGCGCGCAACCGGTCCGCGAGCGCCGCGTTGAGTTCATTGATCGGCGACTTCCCGCCGAAACGGTAGTAGTGCTTGCCCACCTCGGCCAGACGCTCGTCCGGCACGCCGCGCCCGGCCACCGCGTTGCGCAGGAACGGGACCACGTCCTCCGGCTTGTTCGGGCCTCCGTAGGAGAGGAGCATGTAGGCGTCGACCATGAGTGTCCCTAAGTTGACGATCAGATGGAAAGCGCGCCCGGTAGCGCACGCCACGATTATGCGCCATTTACAGCTGTTCTGCATCCTGACTGCCGACTTTTCCTGATAGCTCGATGAAATCGGAACAGTTCGGGCCGCACGTGTCGCTAACTTGTGCGCTACCGAACACCCCGGCCCCCAGACGTGAAGGATCCCCCGGCGCCGCCGGGGGATCCATCTTTCACAGCCGCACTATCCAGCCACCCGCTCGCGGCGGGCCGCCACCACTACAGCATGCAGGACACGCAGCCCTCCACCTCGGTACCCTCAAGGGCGGCCTGGCGGATGCGCATGTAGTACAAGGTTTTGATGCCCTTGCGCCACGCGTAGATGTAGTTGCGGTTCACGTCGCGGGTGGTGACCGTGTCCGGGTAGAACAGCGTGAGCGACAGGCCCTGGTCCACGTGCTGGGTGGCCACGGCGTACGTGTCGATGATCTTCTCCGGCCCGATCTCGTAGGCGTCCTGGAAGTATTCGAGGTTGTCGTTGTCCATGTAGGCAGCCGGGTAGTACACGCGCCCGAGCTTGCCTTCCTTGCGGATCTCGATCTTCGACACGATCGGGTGGATCGACGACGTGGAGTTGTTGATGTACGAAATCGAACCTGTGGGCGGCACCGCCTGCAGGTTCTGGTTGTACATGCCGTACTTCGCGACATCGGCCTTCAGCTGCTCCCAATCGGCCTGTGTAGGAATGTGGATGTCCGCGAACAGCTCCTTGACCCGGTCAAACTCGGGCGCCCACTCCTTCTCCGTGTACTTGTCGAAGTACACACCGCTGGCGTAGTCCGACTTCTCAAAGCCCTCGAAGACCTCCCCGCGCTCGCGCGCCAGCTCCATCGAGGCCCGGATCGCGTGGTAGGTCACGGTGTAGAAGTACATGTTCGTGAAGTCGAGCGCCTCGGGCGAACCGTAGAAGATCCGCTCGCGGCCGAGGTACCCGTGCAGGTTCATCTGCCCCAGGCCGATGGCGTGCGACATGTCGTTGCCGCGCCTGATCGACGGCACCGAGTCGATGCTGGTCTGGTCCGACACGGACGTCAGTGCCCGGATCGCCGTGCGGATCGTGCGCGCGAAGTCGGGCGAATCCATTGTCTTGGCGATGTTGAGCGAACCGAGGTTACACGAGATGTCCTTGCCCACGTGCTCGTAGGACAGGTCCAGGTTGTAGGTGGAGGCCTCTGAGACCTGCAGGATCTCCGAGCACAGGTTCGACATGGTGATGCGCCCGTCGATCGGATTGGCCCGGTTCACCGTGTCCTCAAACACAATGTAGGGATAGCCGGACTCGAACTGGATCTCCGCCAACGTCTGGAAGAAAGTGCGGGCGTTGATCTTCGTCTTCTTGATCCGTTTGTCATCCACCATCTCGTGGTACTTCTCGCTCACGGAGATCTCGGTAAACGGCACGCCGTACACCCGTTCCACGTCATACGGCGAGAACAGGTACATGTCCTGGTTCTGCTTGGCCAGCTCAAAGGTGATGTCCGGGATCACAACGCCGAGCGAGAGGGTCTTGATGCGGATCTTCTCATCCGCGTTCTCTCGCTTCGTGTCGAGGAAGCGCATGATGTCGGGGTGATGGGCGTGGAGGTACACCGCGCCCGCTCCCTGGCGGGCGCCCAGCTGGTTGGCGTAGGAGAACGAATCCTCGAGCAGCTTCATCACCGGGTTGACGCCGGAGGACTGGTTCTGGATCTTCTTGATCGGCGCGCCCTGTTCGCGCAGGTTGGACAGGTTGAGAGCGACGCCGCCGCCGCGCTTGGACAGCTGTAGCGAAGAGTTGATGGCCCGCGCGATGGACTCCATGTTGTCCTCCACGCGCAGCAGGAAGCAGGACACGAGCTCGCCGCGCGCCACCTTGCCGGCGTTGAGGAACGTGGGGGTGGCCGGCTGGAAGCGGCCGGTGATGATCTCCTCCATGAGGTCCATCGCCATCTGCTCATCCCCGCGCGCGAGGTAGAGGGCCACGATGCACACGCGGTCCTCGAAGCGCTCCAGGTAGCGTGTGCCGTCGAAGGTCTTCAGCGTGTAGGAGGTGTAGTACTTGAACGCTCCCAGGAAGGTGGGGAAGCGGAACTTGTGGGCGTAGCAGGCCTTGAACAACGACTTGATGAACGCGAAATCGTACTGTTCGATCACTTCCGCCTCGTAGTAGCCCTCGTCCACGAGATACTTCAGCTTTTCCTCCAGGTCATGGAAGTAGACCGTGTTCTTGTTGACGTGCTGAAGGAAGTACTGGCGGGCGGCCTGACGGTCGGCGTCGAACTGAATCTTCCCGTCGGCGTCGTAAAGATTGAGCTGGGCGTTGAGCGCGTGGTAGTCCAGCGCCGGGTCGAGGCTCTCCTCGCCCGTGTCCGTCAAAGTTGCGTCCAAAATTCTTCCAATCCTTTGCGAACCACATCGACATCCCGCGGGGTGCCGAGCAGTTCAAACCTGTACATGTGTGGGACCTTCGTTTTCGCGGAGATGATGTCCCCCGCGAGGCAGTAGGCATCGCCGAAGTTCGTGTTGCCTGCGGAGATGACCCCGCGAATGAGGGAGCGGTTCGCTTCGTCGTTCAAGAACTTGATCACCTGTTTCGGCACCGCACCCTTGGTGTTGCCGCCCCCGTAGGTGGGGGTGATGAGGACGTATTCCTCGGTGACGTGTAGGAACGGATCCTTCGCATATAAGGGAATGCGCTCGGCTGGGAAGCCGAGCTTATCCACGAAGCGCTTCGTGTTGTTGGTGGCAGACGAGAAGTAGACGATGTGTACCATCGCACACCCGGCGCGTTCGGGGCGACCGTAGCCGCCCCGAACGGTTAGGCCGACACTTCCGCTGCGGCGGTAGCGAGCGCCTTGATCTTGTCCGGGCGGTAGCCCGACCAGTGGTCGCCACCCGCGAAAATGACGGGTGCCTGCTGGTAGCCCAATGCCTTCACGGTCGCCAGCGCGTCCGCGTCCTCGAGAAGATCGACCTCCTCGAATTCGAGGCCGTGCTTCTTCAGCGCCCGCTTGGTGGCGGTGCACTGCACGCACGAGGGCTTCGTGTAGACGGTAATGGCCATCGCATTTCTCCTACTGTGCTGATAGATCGATACGGGAATCAACACTACACCTAGTGGCCGACAAACGGTTGACCACTAGATCATGTGTTGGCGGCGTGTCGGGGCGCGCCCCGCGCCGGCATGCGGATTTCCCCTTGTGGGAAGCTTGGCCGACGTCACGCTACGCATAACATCACACTTCGCCTTACCCACGTGAGGCTCCACAGCCAACGACGACGACCCGCCTCCGCCAGCCACGCACCCATCGTCCCACCCGCCTCCGACAGTTTATTTTGTCCACAAATCCACCGGCCTGTGGATAAAGTTGTCCCCGTTATCCACGGTTGTGAGCAGTTCTATCCACGATTGTGGACAGGTGCCCGCTGTTGTGCGCTCCGATGTCCGAAAAGTCCGCTCTCCGGCGTCGGCGTGTCGTACATCCATCCCGGCGTTTCGGCGGCGTGTCTGCCCACGCCGTCCACCTGCACACTCGTCCACCTGCACACTCACCCCCCACCCCGCCTAGGGCTGATGTCCTTGAATAAGTCCATTTTTATGTGGAAAATGGGACGCATGGACACGACCTTCGAAGAGCAACTGCGCGACGCCGGGCTGCGCGTTACCCGCCCGCGCCTGTCTGTGCTCGAAGAACTCGAGGCCTGCCCGCATTCCACGGCCGATTCGGTCCGCCAGGGTGTCACCTCCCGGCTCGGCTCCGTGTCCACGCAGGCAATCTACGACGTCCTGCACGCCCTCACCGAGAAGGGCCTGCTGCGGGAGATCGAGCCGCACGGTTCGGTCCCGCTCTACGAGCTGGCCCGCCACGATAACCATCACCACCTCGTGTGCCGTGCGTGCCGCACGGTGGTAGACATCCCGTGCGTCGTCGGTTCGGCGCCGTGTCTGGAGCCCTGCGACACGCACGGTTTCGCCATTGACGAGGCCGAGGTGACGTTCTGGGGCTACTGCCCCGATTGCGAACAGGCCCGTATCGCACAAGCGGAATCAAACGCTCAATAGGCTACAATGGGCTTCGTCGAAAGGAAGCCCATGAACAAAATGAACGTCGAGTCGTTCAACCTCGACCACACGGCTGTCGCCGCGCCGTTCGTGCGCATTGCGGACGTGAAGAGGTTGCCACACGGCGATGTTCTCACCAAGTATGACGTGCGGTTCTGCCAGCCCAACGTGGCACACCTGGACATGGCCGCCGTCCATTCCATTGAGCATTCCTTCGCCGAATACGCCCGCAACCACGCCGATCACGTGGTCGACTTTTCGCCCATGGGCTGCCAGACCGGCTTCTACCTCATCCTCGCCGCTGAGCCCGACGTCGACGCCGCCATGTCCCTCATCGAGCGCACTTTCCGCGACATCCTGGCCGCCACCTCCGTGCCGGCCGCCAACGAGGTCCAGTGCGGCTGGGGCGCCCACCATTCGCTTGAGGCGGCCCAAGCCGCCGTCGCCAACATGCTCGCCCAGCGAGACCTGTGGGGAGAAGTATTCGCATGACCAGCATTAACGCCATCATCGTCGCGGCGATGGTCGAGGAGATGAAGCCGTTTAACGAACTCCTTCCCGACTTCACCACCTCGCCGATCGCCACCCCGTTCGGCTCGGCATTCCTGGCCCGCAAGGGCCGCTCTGCCCTCCTTTTCCTCACCACGGGCATCGGCTCTGCCTGCTCCGCCGGCCTCCTGTCCTGGGCGCTCGCCAAGTACGAGCCGCGGGTGATCGTGTCGGTGGGCTCGGCCGGCGGGCTCGATTCCGATATCGCGATCGGGGACATCGTGGTCGGCACTCGCTACGTGCACGGCAACGCGGACGCCACCGCGTTCGGCTACGCGCCCGGCCAGATCCCGGGCCAGCCGCGCTACTTCCAAAGCACGGAGGCGCTCGTCCTTGCCGCGCACGCCGCCAGCCAGGCGGACCGCCGCACGCACGCGGGCCTGGTCGTCTCCTCGGACTCGTTCGTCACCGAGGCCAACGTCAAGGACACGCGCGACAAGTTCCCGGGCGTCCTCTCCGCTGACATGGAATCTCACTCGCTGGCCCTCATCGCCCATGCCTTCGGCATCCCGTTCGCGTCCGTGCGTTCAATTTCCGACGTCGTCGGCGCCACTACTGCCAAGAAGCAGGCCCAGACCTTCAACGCCCAGCTCGACGACGTCGCCCTCGCAGCCGCCAAGACCGTGCTCAACTTGCTCTCCCACACGTCCGTGTTGGACATCGAACGCTCCGGGCACGGGCCAGCCCAGCATTTTTCCAAGGCGTCACTCCAGTGCGCGCTCTACCTCATGCTCGCCAACGCGCACGGCCTGAGCCCGGCCACGGGCGAACTACCCGAGGTGCTCGAGGCCGCAGACAAGCACCTGGACGCGCTCGACCCGTCCAAGCGCAAGGAGGCGCTCGGCCTCATGCTAGCCGGCTACCAGTTCGCCGCCGAGAAGCCGACCGCCCCCCTCACCGCCAAGGACTACGACACGCACCGTACCGACTTCATCACCCACTACTCGAGCTCCGGCGCCGGTTTCCTCTGGCCGCCCACATCCCAAACCGTGATCAAGCGATTCAACGGCTACTGGAATGATGCCCTCACGTCGATCGGCCTCAAGCCCCGCCGCGGTCGGAACCGCGGCGGGCTGAAGTTCACTACCGACGACTACCTGTTCGCCATCCGCTCCTACCTCATCGACGCCCAGCGCACGCGCCGCCAGCCCTCCTTCAACGCCTACAGTACGTGGCTGAAGGTCTCCGGGCAGGCCGGCAAGCTACCCTCCGGCGCCGCGATCCGGCAGCGCTTCGGCTCCTGGAAGGAAGCGCTCAACGCCGCCGCGATCGACACGGACTGAGCGATCGGCGTCGTGAACCTAAGCGACGTCGAGCTGGCGCAGCACGAACGCGAGCTCGCGAGCGCGCCGCTCCCACCGGGCGTAACGCCCGGAACCGCCGGCGTGGCCCGCGACCTTCTCGGTGTGCTGGAGGATGATCCCGGAATCGTCGGCCACCACCTCGCGTAGCTCCTGGACCCACTTGGTGGGCTCGAGGTAGGACACACGGACGTCATTGAGCGAGGTGACGGCAAGGATCGCGGGGTAGCGCTCGGCGCGAATGTTTTCGTACGGCGAGTAGGAGGCCATGTATTCGTAGACCTCCTTCGACGTGATCGGGTTGCCCCACTCCTCCCATTCGCCGGCCGTCAGTGGCAGCTCGGGCTTGAGGATGGTGGTCAGGGCGTCGACGAACGGCACGCCCGCCAAGATCACTCGGTAGAGCTCGGGAGCCAAGTTGGTCACCGCGCCCATGAGCAGGCCGCCGGCGGAGCGGCCCTCCGCGGCAAGGCGCTCACCGTCCACGAGTCCCGTGTCGATGAGGTGGCGGGAGGCGGCCACGAAGTCGGAGAACGTGTTCTTCTTCTTGAGCAGCCGCCCGTCTTCGTACCACTGGCGGCCCATCTCACCGCCACCGCGGATGTGGGCCACGACGTAGACCACCCCACGGTCCAGGAGCGGCAGGCGCATGGGGGTGAAGTACGGGTCGTCGCAGATCTCGTAGGAGCCGTAGCCATAGATGAAGCCAGGGTTGTCGCCGGCGCGGTCGAGGTCGGCGCGGTGGGCGATGGTCAGCGGGATCTTCACCCCGTCCTCCGCTTCCGCCCATTCCCGATACTCGACGTAGGCCGCCGGGTCGTAGCCGGGCACTTCGAGGGTCTTGAGCGTGGTCAGCTCCTTATCCTTCACGTCCCAGTTGAGCCAGGTTTGCGGCTGGATGAGCGATTCGGCGACGACGTCGATCCCGGTCGTCTCCCACTCGTAGTTCGCGCTGATCTCCACAGTCATCGTCTCAGGGATCGGGAGCATGTACGGCTTGTCCCAGCCCTTGGCCGTGCGCTCGATGATCCGGATCTCGGTTCCGCCCTTGGCGCGCGTGTGCAGCGCCGCGAACGACTTGAACGCGGCGACCTCAAGGAAGCGCTCGCCGGCGGCCGGCTTGACGAGGCTCGTCCACTCGGTGACATCGCTGGGTCGGACCGGGGCGGTGGCCAGCTCAAAGCCAGGCTCTTCGGCGTTGTGGATGATGAGCAGCTCGTCGCCTGCCACCTCCGCCGTGTAGAACACGCCCTGCTCTCGCTCGCGCACGACGAAGCGCTCATCCGGGTCCGTGGTTGAGACCAGGTGGACCTCGGTCGTCTCGGTCGACGTCGACGTGATGACCAGCCACTTCCCATCCCGCGAGGAGTCACACCACAGGCCAAAGGCCTCGTCGTCCTCGCGCAGGATCAGCTGGTCCTCGTCCGGGTTCGTCCCCACCCGGTGGAGCCAGATCTCGTGGTGGCGCCATGCCTCGTCCACCCTCGTGTAGAACACACCGCTGGAATCTGCGAGCCACGCCAGCCCGTAACCGGCGCCCTCTACGGCGTCGTCCACCACCACGTCCCCGTCAATCTGGTGAATGCGCAGGTTAAACTGCTCGGCCCCGGTGGTGTCGACCGCGAGCGCGAACAGCCGCCCGTCCGGCGACACATCCCCCGAGCCGGTGGCGAAGTACTCCTCGTGGGCGCCGAGCTGGTTGCCGTCATACACGCAGGTCTCCCCCGCGAGCCGCGCGCCAGGTTTCGGGCGGGTCAACTCCCCCTTCTCCGTCTGCTTGTCCGCGCCGTTGAGCGGCACACGGAACAGACCACTGTATGGGCGGCCCTCCCATGTGCGGGTCCAGTACCAGTAGTCGCCCTGGCGGACCGGCACCGAGACGTCGGTCTCCTTCGTCCGCGCCGCGATCTCCGCCACGATCTGCTCGCGGAGCTCGGCCTGGTCCGCCGTGTTCTGGTCAAACCAGGCGTTCTCGGCGTCGATCAGGGAATGGGCCTTCTCCTCGTCCTCGCGTAGCCACTCGTAGTGGTCCGTGAAAGTGTGGCCGTGGAAAGTCCGCTCAAAGGGTATGCGCTCGGCGCGGGGTGCGCCCTCGGTGATGTTCATGACGCCATTCTAGGGGTTCGCCGGGCCGGGCTGTGACGAAGGCTCCACGAACGGCACTTTTCGTGCCCGATGAGTAGGGTGGGGTCCATGGAACATGACATCGTGGTACACGTGTGGTCCGACATCGCCTGCCCGTGGTGTTGGATCGGCAAGCACCGTCTGGAAAAAGGCATTGAGGAATCAGGGCAAAAGGTAGCCGTTGAGTACCACGCCTACCAGCTTCAGCCCGACGCCGCGGCGGCAGTCCCCTTCGCCACCTCCCTGTCGATGAAGGACTTCTCCGCCGACGAGGTCACCGAGGTGCTCACCTCCACCACCGAGCTCGCCGCCGACGAGGGCCTGGCGATTAACTGGAAGAACGTCACCGAGGTCAACACGTTCCTCGCACACCAGCTCGTCTACGCCGCCAAGGCCCGCGGCGAAACCCTCGAAGAAGCCGCACTCCTCGGGGCGCAGGCAGTGGAGCGCCTCTACTTCGCCCACTTCACCGAGTGCCGCAACCTCGCCGACACCGACACCCTCATCGAGATCGCCGCCGAACTCGGCCTCGACCCCGACGACGTCTCCGACGAACTCGAATCCGGCGAGCATTCCGACTCCGTACGCGCCGACATCGCCAGCGCCCGCTCACTCGGCATTGAGGGCGTGCCCTTCTACGTAGTGGGCGGGAAGTTCGGGATCTCTGGCGCCCAGCCCGCCGACGTGTACGCTGATGCGATCAAGCGCGCCGTGGCCGAAATGCAGGTGTCCCACGCGCAGGAAGTCCCGCTCGAACAGGGGTAGTAGCACGCGCGGCCAGCGGCCGCGCGTGCCCCGCTCCTAGGCGTGCAAGTTCGTCTGCTCGACCGCCAGGCGGTCGGCCAATTCATTCGCCGCGTCCCCGGAATGGCCCCTCACCCATTCCACGTCGGTACGCCCCGTGCGCGACTCATACAAATTCACCATCTTCTCAATCAGCTCCCGGTTGAGCACAGGCTTACCGTCCGCCTTCTTCCACCCGCGCCGGCGCCACCCCGGCGCCCACTCCGTCATCGCCTTAATCACATATGACGAATCCGAGCGCAGCAGCAGGTCCGCCTCCGGCCCCGCAAACTCCAGCGCCGAAATCATCGCCGTGAGCTCCATGATGTTGTTCGTAGTCTGATGCGCACCACCCGCAGCCGTGCGCCCCGAATACTGCTCCACCCACGCCCAACCGCCCGGGCCCGGATTCCCCGAGCACGAGCCGTCAGTCGCAATCACCAGGTCATAGCCCGCCTTGGGCCGTCCAATCTCAGTCATGCCCCCATCATAACGAGCGCCTCCGACAACTCTTCCCGCGCCCACCCGCAGGCGGCCGTGCAACCCCGCGCGCCCGTTGTCGTGAAACGCCAGCCCGCGCGTCGTCGGCACGCCCCCACAGTTCCAGCGCGCCGCGAACTCGGGTAACCTGGGGGTATCAAACTGAGGAAGGTACGATGCTCCAACTCGACGACTATAAGGACGCAATCAAACTCTCGGAGCCATTCCCCGAGCCCAAAGACGACACCCGCTCCACCTACGACCTGTTGATGACCGCCCTCGGCGGCCTCAACCACAAGCACTACACTGGCACCGGCTCCATCGCCCACCTCTCCACCGACGACGGCCTGCTGCGCTGGCTCCAAGCCGAACTCGCCCTGCGCGAACCCGGCCCGCTCAACCCCATCGCCTCCCGCGCAATCAACACCCTGCTCTACAGGCAGGTCGGCGAACACGGCCGCGTCGAAGCCAAGAACCTCCGCCGCATCCACGACCTGCTCCCCGAAAACGACTTCGACTCCTCCACCGAAACCGTCCTCTTCCGCGGCGACATGCGCCAACTCGTCATCGACGCCATCGTCAACACCGCCCTGCCCACCCTCACCGGGTGCCGCATCCCGCTCCATGGCTGCCTCGACTCCGTCCTCCACGCCCAAGCCGGCCCTTGGATGCGCAACGACTGCGCCACCATCATGGAACTACAGGGCACCGACGTCGAAGAGCCCGGCCAAGCCAAGGTCACGCGCGGCTACCGCCTCCCCGCCAAATACGTCATCCACACGGTGGGGCCCTCCGTGCGCGACGGGATCATCGCCGACGACGACGTCGACATCCTGTACAACTGCTACTGGAACGCGCTCGAGCTCACGCGGCAAATGCCCGACGTGAGCTCCATCGCCTTCCCTGCCATCGCCACCGGCTACAACGCCTTCCCTATCCGCAAGGCGGCCACCATCGCCCTCGACGCGGTCAACACCTGGATGGACAAGTACGGCCAATGCCTCGACCTCATCGTGTTCTCCGTGCACTCCGAGTCCGACGCGCTCACCTACGCTGACGTCATCAACACCTGGATTGACGACTAGGGCCGGGCGGCGAACAGAGAAAAGTGCGGGCCGGGTGGCCCGCACTTTTTCTGTCAGCCTCTTAGGCGGCGGCCTCCACGCGGTCCTTTTGGATAAAGCCGAACACGGTCAGCGCCGGCGGGTTTGGATCAGCCGATAATACCCCCGCCGAGTGGCTGCTACCCGGGGGCGCCGACACAACTCGTGAACCTGAGGCCCACCAGGCCCCTATAGCAATCGTCAGCCGATATATTCACGACTTCTGTCGGGCAGACCGGCGGGACCTTGGTGCGCGGCGCCGATAATCTGGTCAGCCAGGGCGGGCAAAGAAAAAGGCCGGTTTCCCGGCCTTGTTGGTGCTCGAGGGGGGAGTTGAACCCCCACGCCCTCACGGGCACACGGACCTGAACCGTGCGCGTCTGCCTATTCCGCCACTCGAGCAAGCGAAAGACAGCCTACACGCACATGCGCTCCCTCTCCAAGTCGCCGCCGCCGACTATGCCGCGTTTCTCACTTTCCATCTTCCGCCGCCGCACTCGGCCCCGGCCCCCGCCCCCGCCACACCCACGTGTCCGCCAGCG
Organism: Trueperella bernardiae; assembly: GCF_001469025.1. Taxonomy (GTDB): domain Bacteria; phylum Actinomycetota; class Actinomycetes; order Actinomycetales; family Actinomycetaceae; genus Trueperella; species Trueperella bernardiae. The sequence goes on from NZ_LNIZ01000002.1 coordinate 99,338, forward strand.
CCCCACCCCACACCCCATGTCCGCCCACCGCGCACACCGCACTCCCAGGCTGATCCACTTGGATCTCAGAACGAGTAGCCTAGGAAATGAACTATCGATTCAGCTGCGTCGGTGACGGCGAGAGTGCGAAAGGATGACGATGGGCGCATTCGACAGGATTGAGCGCGGGATGGAGAACGCGGTCGAGAACGTGTTTTCGCGCGCGTTTCGCTCGGATCTGAAGCCGGTGGAGTTGGCATCGGGCTTGAAGAAGTCGATGGATGATCGGGCGGCGGCGGTCAGCCAGGAGCGCGTGGTGGTGCCGAACGAGTTTGAGATCCTGCTGTCGGAATCGGATTTCCACAAGTTGGAGGAGTGGGGTGAGGACGCGATGCGCGACGAGCTAACGGATATCGCCACGGCCCACGCCCGCAACCAGGCGTACACGTTCCTGGGCCCGATCAAGATCACGTTCAATTCCACCCCGGAGTTGTCGCGCGGCAAGCTCCTGGTGCGCGGCCGGTCGAAGCGCGGCCCGGCGGCCCCCGCTACCATGCCGGAGGCCTCGCCGGAGAACCCGATCATTGAGGTGGCGGGCGAGCGCTATTTGCTCACGGGCGCGGTCACGGTGATTGGCCGTGGATCATCGGCGGATATCACTGTTGACGACGCCGGTGTCTCCCGCCGCCACCTCGAGCTCCGCGTGACCCCGGGCGGGGTCATCGCCACGGACCTCGACACCACGAACGGCACGTACGTGGAGGGCCATCGGATCACGGCGGCCACTCTCCTGGATGGCAACACGATCACGATTGGCCGCACGCGCATCATGTTTTGGACGAGCCCGGAGATGCTATGAGTGCCCTGGTCATTGCGCTTTTCCGCTACGGGTTCCTCATTCTCCTGTGGCTGTTCGTCTTCGCTGTGGTGCTCACGGTGAAGAAGGACGTGCACGGCACGCGCGTCACGTCCCGCACCCCGGGCCGCGCTTTCAACCGCCCCGCCTCCCGAACGACGCCGCAGCCCCGCCGTTCGTCCACCCCCGCGCCTAGCGCCTTAGCGCACCCGCACCTGGTGGTGAGCGGAGGATCCCTAGCCGGCAGCACGATCCCGCTGTCGGGTTCGATCACGGTGGGCCGCTCCCCGGATTCGGCGCTCGTCCTTGACGACGGCTACACCTCGGCCCGCCACGCCCATTTCTACACGGATGGCCACGATTGGTACGTGGAGGATCTGAATTCGACGAACGGCACGTGGGTGGGTGGCACCCGCATTTATGAGCCGACCCGCCTGGGCTTTGGCACGCCCGTGACCATCGGTAAGACAACCCTGGAGTTACGCCAGTGAGCATTTCTTTCCGCTGCGCAGCAGCTTCCGACGTCGGCCTGATTCGCAAGTCCAATCAGGATGCCGGTTATGCCTCCACGAATCTCATCGTGTTGGCTGACGGGATGGGCGGAGCGGCTGGTGGCGATGTCGCGTCGTCAGTGGTGGTGGCGCACTTGGCGGAGGTGGATGATAGCCATCAGGCCGAGGACCTCCTGCCTCTGCTGACGGCAACGCTCGAGGACGCGCACGCGGACCTCATTCAGCGCTCGGCGGAGACGACGTCGCTGGCGGGCCTTGGCACCACGTGCATCGCGATTTTACGCGCGGGCAACAAACTCGGCATGGTCCATATTGGCGATTCGCGTGCGTACCTCCTGCGGGAGGGCACGCTGACTCAGGTCACGCATGACCACACGTTGGTCCAATACCTCGTGGATCAGGGGGAGATCACGCCGGAGGAGGCGGAGAATCACCCGAAGCGCAACGTGATCATGCGCAACATCGGCGACACCCCGGAGCCGCTGGAGATCGACCGTTCGATCCGCGAGGCCATCCCTGGCGACCGCTGGTTGCTGTGTTCGGATGGTCTGTTCGGCGTTGTGTCGAAGGAGCGCATCGCGAAGACCCTCACCGATTACCGCGACCTGGAGGCGTGCGCGAACCGCCTGGTGGACCTGGCGCTGGCCGCCGGCGCGCCCGATAACGTCACGGTGGTGTTGGCCGATGTTGTCGACGACGACGTCGCCCCGGCCCCGCCCCTCATCGTGGGTTCGGCGGCGGTCGATGCGCATAAGCCGACGCGTGGCACGGCGTCGGCGGCGGGGAAGCTGGCGCGGTGGACGCCGGGTGAGACGGATGAGGCGGGCGAGGTCGAACCGGAGCGACGTAGCCCGTGGGCGCGGATTGCGGCCACGATCGCGGTGCTCGGCATTTTTGCGGGCTCCCTGTTTGGCGCGTATGCGTGGACCCAGACCCAGTATTACGTGACGCAGGCGGGCGGGAAGGTGGCGATTTTCCAGGGCGTGCCGCAAAAGCTCGGCCCGCTCACCCTGTCCCATCTGCATGAGAAGACGGACGTTGAGGTGGTGAGCCTTAAGGCGGTGGCCCAGGCGCGTATTGCCGAGCCGATCACGCGCGGGTCGTTGGAGGAGGCGCGGACGGTCGTCGCGGATTTGTCGGCGCAGGTGCGCGAGCCGGACCCGATCGTCGGCGAGCGCCCAACCCCTGAGCCGTCCGCGTTCCCGCCGACGGGCACGGAGCCTTCGCGCGATCCGTCCGGAGATCCGTCCGGCCAGACACCGGCCCCGACGACGACGCCCGCCCCGACCAGCGGCACCACGGTCCCGGCCCCCACGGACCCACGGGAGGAGAGGCAATGAGCGTGGTGACTCAGAAGACCGCCCGGACGGGCCGTTTCCGCGAGCTCCTTCTCCTGATCCTGGCGCTGGCGGCGTGCCTGCAGGCGTGGGTGATCGTGCACCACAGCGTGAGCGTGGAGGAGGTCTCGGCGCTTCCAGAGAATTTCTGGATGGTGGCGGGCGCGGCCGCCAGCCTCATTTTCGTGGCTCACCTCGTGATCCGTTGGCGGGCGCCGTGGGCGGACCCGGTGTTTTTCCCAATCGCGGTGACCCTCACGGGCCTGGGCCTGGTGATGATTCACCGGATTGACTATTCGCTGGTTGCCAAGGGGAACGCTCCGCTTGTGGGCGGGCAGTTCATGTTGGCGGGCGTGGGCGTGGTGCTCATGGTGGCCACGGCCGTGGTGGTCCACCATCGGGCGCTGCGCCGCTTCACGTTCATTTCGCTCGCGCTCGGCACGATCCTGTTGCTTTTGCCGATGGTGCCGGGCCTTGGCGTGTCGATTTACGGCGCCCGCATTTGGATTCAGGTGGCCGGTTTTTCCTACCAGCCGGCCGAGCTGGCCAAGATCTTCTTCGCGGTGTTTTTCGCGGGCTACCTGGTCAGCCAGCGCGACAACCTGGCGCTTGCCGGCAAGAAAGTGCTGGGCATCCAATTGCCGCGTGCACGCCACTTCGGCCCCCTGCTCGTGGGTTGGATGGGCTGCATGGGCATCCTCGCGATGGAGAAGGATTTCGGCACGGCTCTCCTCTTCTTTGGCCTGTTCGTGGCGATGCTTTATGTGGCCACCGAGCGCGTGTCGTGGATCGTGATCGGCGGGATCCTCACCACGATCGGCGTGTATTTCCTCGTCCAGATCATGCCGCACATTCAGGCCCGCTTCGACATCTGGCTCCACGCCCTCGACCCAGAGGTTTACAACGCCAAGTACGGCTCGTGGCAGATTGTCCAGGGTTGGTTCGGGATGGCGTCGGGCGGGTTGCTCGGCACGGGCCTCGGCCGCGGGTATCCTGGCAACACGTTCGCCGCGAACTCCGACCTCATCGTGGCGTCCTTCGGGGAGGAGCTGGGCCTCATGGGCCTGCTCGCGATCTTCTCGATCTACCTCCTCCTTGTTCAGCGCGCGTTCAAAACCGCGCTCGACCTCCGCGACGGCTTCGGCAAACTCCTCGCCTCCGGCCTCGGCTTCACCGTGGGCTTGCAGTGCTTTATCGTGGCCGGCGGCGTCACGGGCATTATCCCGCTGACGGGCCTCGCGATCCCGTTCCTTTCCCTCGGCGGCTCGGCGCTGCTGACGAACTGGATCATCATCGGCCTGCTCATCCGCATGTCCGATGCCGCCCGCCGCCCCGCGCTGCCCTCCTCCGCGCCGTTGCCGGAGCTGCCCGATTCTCCCGACGACGACTGGCCCAATTCCGACTGGCCCTCCGCCTCGCGTAACACCGAGGCTTCCGACGACGCCGGCGCGCCCGTTTCCGCCGCCGCCCCAGCTGACGCCGACGCCGGCGCGCCCGGCGGTCCTGCCGATAGCGTTTCCGACGCCGACCGCTACCCCACAGAGGTGGTCCGATGAATCCGCCGCTACGCAAGCTATCGGTCGTCGTGACGATCATGTTTTTGACACTCATGGCGGCGGCGACGTCGTTGCAGTTCTTCCGAGCGCCCTCGTTGAATGCGGACGCACGCAACGCCCGCACGCTATATAAGGAGTATGGGGTCAAGCGCGGCCCGATCATCGTGGCGGGTGAGGCGATCACGGGGATCGAGAAGATCGACTCTCCTTATAATTACCTGCGCACCTACCTGCAGCCGGAGCTGTATGCGCCGGTCACGGGTTATTTTTCGGTGATTCACAACGCGATCACTGGGATCGAGCGGGCGGAGAACGGGATCCTGGGCGGATCCGATTCGCAGCTGGCCACCCAGCACTTGCAGGAGTTGCTGACGGACGCGGACCCGGAGGGCGGGGCCGTCTCGCTCACCATTAACCCGGCTGCGCAGCAGGCCGCGTGGGATGCACTTGGGGACAGGCAGGGCGCCGTCGTCGCGATCGAGCCGTCCACGGGGAAGATCCTCGCGCTTGTCTCGAAACCCACGTTCAACCCGAACCAGATCGCCTCGCACAACCGCGAGGAGGCGACCACCGCGTGGGAGACCCTCAACGCGGACCCGGCCAAACCCCTGCTCAACCGGGCGATCGGGGACGACCTCTACGCACCCGGCTCAGTGTTCAAGCTCATTACCGCTGCTGCCATGATCGAGAACGGGCTGACCGCTGACTCCGGCGTCGAGGCCCCCTACACCTACTCTCCGCCCGGCACGTCGCACGAGATCTACAACCCCGGCCAGCGCCAGTGCGGGGACGGCTCGGGCACAGTGCCGTTGCGCGTGGCGTTCACCCAGTCGTGCAACACGGCCTTCGCGATCGGCGGCCTGAACCTGGGCGCGGAGAAGATGCGCGCCATGGCCGAGGCGTTCGGCTTCGGGCAGGACCTCGACATCCCGCTGTCCGTCCGCCCCTCACAGTTTCCCGAGCCGGCCGACGACGCCGCTCTCGCCATGGACTCCTTCGGCCAGCGCGACATCCTCGCATCACCAATGCAGATGGCTATGGTCGCGGCGGCGGTGGCCAACGACGGGCGCCTCATGACCCCCTACCTCGTGGACCAGACGTTCACCGCGGACCTTGGGGTACTGTCCACCACCGCGCCCACCACGTTCTCCAACCCGATCTCGAAGAGCACCGCCGAGCAGATGCGGTCGATGATGATCGACGTCGTAAACAAGGGCACCGGGTCGTACGCCGCGCTGAACTACGTGCAAGTGGCGGGCAAGACAGGCTCGGCCGAGGTCGGCGCCGGGGTGGAGCCGCACGCGTGGTTCGCCGGGTTCGACGCGACGGACGATCCGAAGGTGGCGGTGGCCGCGCTCGTCGTGAACGGGGGCGACGGCGGGTCCAACGCCGGGCCGGTCGCACGGGCCGTCATCGACGCGGTGGTGGGCCAATGAACTGTAATCGTTTCGTGACCTCACTAGTTGGCAATCACGCGCCGATGTGGGGCAGTATGTTTGAAGGTGTGAGGGAAAGGAAAGTTCGGCATGGCTGACGTACCCCGTATCCTCGGCGACCGCTATGAGGTCGGCGACCTGATCGGCCGCGGAGGCATGGCTCAGGTGCACTTGGGCTACGACACGCGGCTTTCGCGCACGGTCGCCATCAAGGTGTTGCGCACCGACCACGCCCAGGATCCCACCTTCATCGCGCGCTTCCGGCGCGAGGCGCAGTCCGCCGCCGCCCTCAACCATCCCTCGATCGTGGCCGTGTATGACACGGGCGAAGAGACCGTCATTTCCGAATCCGGTCGCACCCTCTCGCTTCCCTACATCGTCATGGAGTACGTCAAGGGCCGCACCGTCTCCCAGCTGCTGAGCAACGGGGACGCCCTGCCTATTGACGAGGCGGTGCAGATTGTCGTCGGGATCCTGTCGGCGCTCGAGTACTCGCACCGGGAGGGCATCGTTCACCGCGACATCAAGCCGGGCAACATCATGTTGACCCCGGACGGCAAGGTCAAGGTGATGGACTTCGGCATCGCGCGGGCCGTGGCCGATTCGTCGGCCACGATGACGCAGACAAACTCGGTGGTGGGCACCGCCCAGTACCTGTCGCCGGAGCAGGCGCGTGGCGAGGTTGTCGACGCCCGATCTGACCTGTACTCCACCGGCTGCGTCCTGTTCGAGCTGCTCACCGGTCAACCGCCGTTCCGTGGGGACTCCGCGGTGGCGGTCGCCTACCAGCACGTGTCCCAGCAACCGCCGGCGCCCACGTCGATCGCGCCGGACATCCCCGAGTCGCTCGACAGGGTGGTGACGAAGTCGCTGGCCAAGCGCCGCGAGGACCGCTACCAGAGCGCGGCCGACATGCGGGCCGACCTCCTGTCCGCCATCCGTGGCGGGGAGGTGAGTGCTCCGGCCGTCGGCTCGTGGCAGACCCAGGTGATGTCCGCACCCACGCAGGTTTCGACGCCGCCCACGCAGGTCTCAACGCCGCCCACGCAGGTCGCGTCCGTGCCGCCGTCGCAGGTGACGAAGACGTCCACGCAGACCTCGATCCCGCCCGCCGAGGAGCGCTCGCGGAACACGCTTTTCATCGTGCTCGGCATTATTTTGACCATCCTCGCCATGTCCGGAATCGGGTACGCGATCTACAACGCCAACCGCGCCCCCGAGGAGCCGACCGCCACGGTCGCGCAGACCACCGTGCCGGATCTGACCGGCATGAACGAAAGCCAGGTGCGGGCCGCGCTCGAGGAGCGCAACCTCGTGCTCAACGTGGGCGACCCGGTCGAGGATGACAAGATCCCCGAGGGGATCTACGTCTCCTCCAACCCGCCGATCGCCGGCACGGTCAACGAGGGCGACACGGTCACCGTCCACTTCTCCTCCGGCGTCGGCTCGGTGAAGGTTCCCGACGTCGCCAACGGCGTCTACACCCAGGACCAGGCGAAGGAGATCCTAGAGAACGCAGGCCTGCGGGTGGGGCGGGTCGACATCGAGGACGTGCCCGGGCTGGCGAAGGACACAGTGTCCGCCACCTCGCCCGAGGCCGGCAACACCGTCAAGCGCGGTAGCCAGGTCAACCTGGTGGTCGCGTCCGGTGACGTGGTGCTGACGGATGTGCGCGGGATGAACATCGACGACGCCGAAGCCCTCCTCGCCAACGACCTGCGGATTCAGTCGATCTCGATCTCCGAGGTGGAAACCGACCAGGCCGAGCCCGGCACCGTGCTATCCATGAACCCGGCCGCCGGGAAGGTACCATACAACCAGCGCGTCGAACTGGTGATCGCCAAGGAGATTGTGGCGCCCCCCACCACGGAGCCAAGCGAGCAACCGAGTCAGGATCCGGGTGAGCAACCCACTGATCCGGCACCGACGGACGAATCGAGCAAATAGGAATCAGCGCGGCCAAGCAAAGCTTGGCCGCGCTACTTTCTTGGCGTGAAACTGGGCGAGGCGGACCCCGCCGGGGTCACTCGCCGACCGTGTTATCCACCAAGTGAGTGTTTTCCATGACCCACGGGTAGGCATACTCAAACAGCAGGTAGACCACGCCAAAGATCAGGGCAAGGGCCTCCAGGACCTTCAGCCATGTCGGGCCCGGAAGCATGCGCCAAATCGCTCCGTACATTAGTTCGCTCCTTCCACCGCGGTGGTCGCCGGGTCAACAAGCTCCTTCGGCAGGCCATCCTCACGCTTCGTCCAGTAATCGAACTCGGCGTGGACAATCCAGCGTTCATTCGACACGAAAGGCGGGTGGCACGTGGTGATCGTCAGCAGGCGGCGCGTGGCCTCCGACACCGGCGTGCCATTCTTCAGCGAATCAAGTGCCATGAACGGGTCCGGCGCGATCGTCCACACGTCCGTGGGCGACACGATCTCATCCGCGATGATCTTGTATACGTAGAAGGCGTCCGCGGTCTCCACCACCACGGCATCGCCCTCCTTCAAGTTCTGCACGTTCATCATCGGCGCGCCGTACGTCTGCCGGTGGGCCGCCGTCGAGAAATTACCCACCTCACCCGGGAACGCCGTATCCGTATACCTGCCGAACGAACCCTTATCGAGCACCGTGGTCAAGTCCGTGCCGTTCTGGATCGTGTAAGCATACTCGTAGCCAAATGCCGGGATACGCATGATGCCGATCGTCTCACCCACACCCATGGGCCCCGACCACTCCGGCGGCGGGCCCGGCTGCGGCTCCGCAATCCCGTCGTCAGCAACCTCGCCGTACTCCTGACGCAACGTGACAATCGCGGCCTGCTGCTCACGGTTCGCTTCAATATCCGTCCACCAGATCTGCCACACAATGAACAGCCCAATGACGAGCCCAGCAGTGATCATCAGTTCCCCAATGACACCAAGGATACGGCCGAACAGGGATGGTTTACGCCGTGCTTGGTCCGCCTTCATATCATCTCCTCGAATTGACTGGCTCAAGCATAGTGTATTTCATCCCTCCCACCTTCCCCAGATGCGAAAACTAACCCTGTGGATGATTCCCGTTTTTCCTTTTATCCGTATAGGATTTGGGGGTACGTTCCGCATAGAAGGATGAGCGATGCCCGAATCGAAGAAGCGCAAGAAGGTCGTTGAGCGCAGGATTGCCCAGCAGCACGCCCAGGAGAACCGCAAGGCCGCGGCCCCCGAACAGTCCCCGCGCTGGTGGGTTCCCGTCATGGTCGGCCTCGCCGTGCTCGGCCTGATCATCATCGTCATCGCCTACATCACCGGCGGTCGCTTCCCGATCCCCGGTCTGTCGAACGGTAACATCAACATCTTCGTGGGCATCGGCTTCATGCTGGTGGGCTTCCTCATGACGATGGGCTGGAAGTAGCGCGCTCACTGACCGCCCAGCCCGGCGCAGGCGTCGGGTGTTACTAACTGGTAAGTCTGGGCCCACAAAGCTCGGTTTTCAGCACGGAACCTTTCAGATTCACGAGTTAGCTTCACGCCCGCCTAAATAACATTCATGTAATTCTCCACAGGCCAAGCCACAGCTGAGGACAACTCGAATTACACTCATGTAATTCTCCACAGGGTAAACCACACCTGGGGATAGATGAGGCTAAAAATGCAGGGGAGGTAACGCGGCCTCGTTGCCGCTAAATCCACAGAACGAGGGCCGTCAGCACCGGCACCAGCAGGCCGGCGGCGACCTCAAGAACAGTGCGCTTACGCCTCGCCGGGAAGCTCTCGCGGATGGATATCCACGCCCAGGTCAGCAGCGCGCCCACGATCAGCCCGCCCACGTGCGACTCCCACGAGATCCCTGGAACCACAAAGCTGTAGACGAGGTTAACGCCCAGGATCGTGAAGATTCCCGATATGTTCGCATCCACCTTGCGCGAGAGAATGACGAGCGCGCCAAACAACCCGAAGATCGCGCCGGACGCACCCACCGCGCCCACGTTCCACCCTCCGGTCAAGTTCGCCACCCCATACACCGCGGCGTTACCCGCGATCGCGGACAAGAAGTAGAGCGCCAGGTACCTCACCCTGCCGAGCGCCGGCTCGAGCACCCGCCCGAGCAGCCACAGGGCATACATGTTGAGCACCAAATGCCAAAAGCCGCTGTGGAGGAAGGCGGACGTAATGAAACGGTACGGCTGCACCTGTGCGAGCGGAGGGTAGAACATGAGCTCCACCCCCACCTGGGGTTGCAGCCGCTCCACAAGAGCCATGATCCCACACGCCACGATGAGCACGGTCGTGGCAGGGGCAGGATTACGACGCCGAACGGCCATCCGCCTCCGGAAACCGGGAATTTCGCGATTGTGGTCCGACATCCCGGACCTTTCGGCGTCGTACATCTGCTAGTCGGCGACCGTCACCGAGTTAATGACCACGTCCTCCACCGGGCGGTCCATCGGGCCGGTCTCAACGGCGGCGATGGAGTCGACGACAGCCTGCGAGTCGGCGTCGTTGACCTTGCCGAAGATGGTGTGCTTGCCCTGCAGCCACGTGGTGGGGGCAACCGTGATGAAGAACTGCGAGCCGTTCGTGCCGCGGCCGCCCTGCTTGCCGGCATTGGCCATGGCGAGCACGTAGGGTTCGGTGAAGTTGAGCTCGGGGGCGATTTCGTCGTCGAAACGGTAGCCCGGGCCGCCGGTGCCGGTGCCGAGCGGGTCGCCGCCCTGGATCATGAAGCCGGCGATGACGCGGTGAAAAATGACGCCGTCGTACAGCGGGTCAGTGGTGGGTTCGCCCGTGCGGGGGTTGAGCCACTCGCGCTTGCCGGTGGCAAGCTCGGTGAAGTTCGCGACCGTCTCCGGAGCGTGCTCCGGGTAGAGGTCAATCTTGATGTCTCCGTAATTTGTATGCAGTGTTGCTTCCATAGGGCTAATCCTCCCACACCCGCGCAGGTCGGGCCGGTTTTCTCCACGCATTCATTTGGGTACACCGCTATCGGCGAAATTTACTCTGTCAACGAAAAGGGGCCCTGTTTGCCGAGGTAATTCGGCTAGCGTCCTGCGAAACGGAGCTCTACGTGGAAAGATAAGGGTTACGCGCGGCACAACGCCGTCCAGCAGTGGAGGTAAACATGTCTTTGTTCAAGAAGAAGAGCACGAAGGAGAAGGTGGCCGACCAGGTCGAGCCGCTGGCCGAGCGTGCGGCAGAGGTTGGTAGCCAGCTTGGCTCCCTCGTGAAGGATTCGGTGCGAGCCGCGGTCAATTGGGCGGAGCCGCTTGCCGCCGACGCGTACGGGAAGGCCGCGCCCTACGTCAAGGACGCTTACGACAAGGCTAACGACGCCGCCCATGACGCGTACGAGAAGGCCGCGCCCTACGTCAAGGACGCTTACGACAAGGCTAACGACGCCGCTCACGACGCCGCGGAGAAGGCCCGCCCGCTCGTCGCCGATGCGACCAGCCGGTATGAGGAGACGTCGGCGCTGGTGCGGGAGGACTACCTGCCGCGTGCCAAGCGTGCTGCTCACGCCGCCCTCGAAGAGGCAAAGTCCGGTTCTGGCGACCTGGCCACGCGCGCGAACGCTGTGGTCGCGGCGTCGAAGAAGGAGCTGGCCAAGCCGGAGAAGAAGCGTGGCCTGCGCAAGTGGGTTGGCTTCCTGGCCGTTGCTGGCGCGGGCGCCGTTGCAGCGTACGTGGCGTGGGCGCGCTCGAAGCCGGTGCAGGACCCGTGGGCCGAAGCCTACTGGGAGGACGTCTCGGTGCCCACGGATGAGTCGGCTGCCAAGCCGGAGGATTCCGAGACCCCTGCGAAGGATAAGGTCGAGGAGCAGGCCGCCGCTCATGAGGTCATCCAGGAGGAGGTCTCGGAGGCGGAGCTCAAGGAAGAGGAGCTGAAGGAGAAGGTGGCCAAGACTCGCGAGGAGGAGGCCGCTGAGGCAGCGGGCCTCATCGACGAGGACAAGGAAGACTAGTCCGAGCCAGATTCCGGTCAGCTAGCCGCTGACGGGGATTGAGACACAGCCTATCTGTTGGGGGCGGGGTGCGATACGCACCCCGCCCCCAGATGTTTCGGCCGCGCTGAATGGCCCGGGATCCTGGGTTTGTCGTGCTTAGTGCGTGGACGCCTTCAATTACCGAGACGCCGTTTCCATGGGTATCCAACTCGATATCCGAAAAACGATGATGGTGGCTTTTCGTTGATATTTAGCGGAATTCATTTGTGGAGCCTACGGGACTCGAACCCGTAACCCCCTGCTTGCAAAGCAGGTGCGCTACCAATTGCGCCAAGGCCCCTTAAAGATCAACCGGGTCGGTCACTTGCTGCCACGTGGCTTGACGCTGCATGTTCTTCTGAACCTGGAGGAACACGATGTATCCTCCCAGGCCGGCCAAACATACCAGAGCAAACCTCTTCATCGTGACCTTCCTCGATTAACGAGTGGGCGTACGTGGACTCGAACCACGGACCTCCACATTATCAGTGTGGCGCTCTAACCGACTGAGCTATACGCCCCGTTCCTAACGGATGCCGAATTAGGTTAACTCATTCTCCCGCACTTCTCCAAACCGGATATGACCTGAGCGCTCGACGTCACATTTCTGCCGCCGCGTCCGCCAACCGCTGGCCGGCCCACCGAGCCGCCCGCGAGCGAGCCACCCGGGCTACTCGTCAGTGACAGTGATTCCGAGCCCGCCGACCAGCATAGCCACCACGTTGTAGAGCAGTGCCATGACCGTGCCGAACAGGGTCATGAGCACGACCTCAATAACGCCCACCACCACGGCGAACGAGACGACGCGCCCGAACTGCATGAACTGACCCAGCTCGAGCAGCGGCGCCGAGTTCAGCGTCACGAGCAGCTCGTCGATACGCGCCCACACGTGCATGGCGTCAAGCGTGAACCACAGGAGGATCGCGGCGATGACGATCATGATGCCCACACCCACCGACACGAGGAAGGACAGCTTGAGCGCTGACAGCGGGTCGATGCGCGAGATAGTCATGCGGACGCGGCTGATGCCAACGTCCAGCCGCTCCTCCGCCGCGTCGACGCTATCGGGGGTATGCGTGGTCTCGGTCATGAGAGATCTCCGTCGTTGATGTTGCTACTGGTATGACGCTACCGCTTTTTGCGCGCCCGCTCACCCTTCTTGGGGCTGATTGTCGATCTGGTCCGACGACGCCGTTGCCCCGCCCGCGTCCACAGGCGCGGCCACGTCCTCATCGGCTGCGACCGAGTCGCCGGATCCGACCGTCTCGCCCAAGGCGACAGTGTCCGCGGAATCGGCGGAATCCGAGCTGTCAGCGCTGTCAACGCTGTCCGACTCGAAGACGGGCGCCATCGCGAGCACGCGGTCGCCGCTATCGGGGCGGACGAAACGCACGCCCTGGGTGTTGCGTCCGGTGAGGTTGACTTCGTCCACGCGCGAGCGGACCACCTTGCCGCCCTCCATGATCACCACGACCTCGTCCCCGGGCTTGGTGATGAGCGCGCCCACCAGCTCGCCGCGGTTTTCAGCCACCTTGGCCACACGGATGCCGAGGCCGCCGCGGTTCTGGGGCCTGTACTGGTCTTCGCTGGTGCGCTTGGCGAAGCCGCCGTCGGTGATGACGAAGACTTCCGAGTCCTCGCGCACCACTTCCATGGCGAGCAGCGAGTCGCCGTCGCGGAACTTCATGCCGCGCACGCCCGCAGTGGCGCGGCCCATGGGCCGGAGCGAGGAGTCGTCGGCTGTGAAGCGTAGCGACTGACCCTGGCGGGACACGAGGATGAGCTCGTCGCCTTCGTTGATGAGCTGGGCGGAGACCACCTGGTCGGTGGAGCCGTCCACGTGTTCGCGCAGGTTGATGGCGATGAGGCCGCCGGTGCGGGCCGAGTCGTAGTCGGCCAGCTTGGTCTTCTTCACCATGCCGTCCTCTGTGGCGAGCACCAGGTAGTCGGCTTGGTCGTAGGTGCGCAGCGTGAAGGCGGAGGCGATCTCTTCGCCCGGCTGCAACGCGAGCACGTTCGCCACGTGCTGGCCCTTCGATTCGCGCGAGCCCTCGGGGATCTCGTATCCCTTGACCCGGTAGACCCGGCCGAGGTTCGTGAAGAACAGGTGCCAATCATGTGTTGAGGCGATCCCCATGTGCTCCACGACGTCGTCACTGCGCAGCGTCGTCCCCTTGACGCCCTTGCCGCCGCGGCGCTGGGCGCGGTACTCGGAGACCTTGGTGCGCTTGATGAAGCCCGAGCGGGTCACGGTCACCACTATCTCTTCCTCGGGGATGAGGTCCTCCACGGTCATTTCGCCGTCGAAGGGGAGGATGATGGTGCGGCGGTCGTCGCCGTAGCGGTCCACCACCTCGTTCAGTTCCTCGGAGATGATCGCGCGCTGGCGGGCGGGCTTGGCCAGGATGTCGCGGTAGTCCTCGCACAGGTCGAGCTTCTCGTCCCGCTCCTCGACGATCTTCTGCCGCTCGAGGGCGGCCAGGCGTCGCAGCTGCATGGCGAGGATATGGTCGGCCTGGATCTCGTTGATCGCGAGCAGTTCGATGAGCCCGGTGCGGGCCTCCTCCACCGTGGGCGAACGCCGGATGAGGGCAATGACCTCGTCCAGCATGTCGAGCGCCTTGACCAGGCCCTCGAGGATCATGAGGCGCTCTTCGGCCTTGCGCAGGCGATAGGCGGTGCGTCGGCTGATGACCTCTACCTGGTGCTGCACCCAGTAGTGGATGAATCCGTCAAGCGAGAGGGTGCGCGGCACGCCGTCGACCAGCGCGAGCATGTTGGCCGAGAAGTTGTTCTGCAGCTGGGTGTGCTTGTAGAGGTTGTTGAGCACCACCTTCGGCACGGCGTCCCGCTTGAGCACGACCACGATGCGCTGGCCCGCGCGGCCCGAGGACTCGTCGCGGATGTCGGCGATGCCGGACAGCCGCCCGTCCTTGACGCCCTCCACCATGCGGTCAAGCAGGCGGTCGGGGTTGACCTGGTAGGGCAGGTCGGAGATGACGAGCGACGTGCGGCCGTTGACCTCGTCAATCTCCACCTTCGCGCGCTGGGTGATCGTGCCGCGGCCTGTGCGGTACATATCCTCGATGCCCTTGGTGCCCAGGATCGTGGCGCCGGTGGGGAAGTCGGGGCCGGAGATACGCATCATGAGGTTGGCGAGCAGCTCGTCGCGCGTGGCGTCCGGGTGCTCGAGGTACCACTGGGCTCCCGCGGCGATCTCGCGCAGGTTGTGCGGCGGGATCGAGGTTGCCATGCCCACCGCGATGCCCTCCGAACCGTTGATCAACAGGTTCGGGATGCGGGAGGTCAGCACCACGGGCTCTTGGACGGAACCGTCGAAGTTGGGCTGGAAATCGACCGTGTCCTCGTTGATATCGCGGACCATCTCGACAGCCAGGGGAGCCATCCGCGCCTCGGTGTACCTCGGCGCGGCCGCACCCAAGTCACCCGCGGTACCGAAGTTACCCTGGCCGGCCACCAGCGGGTAGCGCAGGTTCCACGGCTGGACCATGCGGACCATCGTGTCGTAGATGGCGGCGTCACCGTGCGGGTGGTAGTGACCCATGACGTCGCCGACGATCTTCACCGACTTCGAGAACGCCGAATCGGGCCGGTAGCCGCCATCCCACATCGCGTAGATGACGCGGCGGTGGACGGGTTTCATGCCGTCGCGCACATCGGGCAGGGCGCGCCCCACAATGACCGACATGGCGTAGTCAAGGTAGGAGGTCTCCATCTCGCGCTGGAGGTCGACATCCTTGATGCTGCCGTGTTCAAAGTTCACAGTATTCTCACTCACGATTAATCCTTAGATGTCGAGGAATCGCACGTCACGGGCGTTGCGCTGGATGAAGCTACGGCGCGAACCCACGTCCTCACCCATGAGGATAGAGAAGGCCTCGTCCGTGGCGGCGGCCTCCCCGATGTTGACCCGCTTGAGCGTGCGGGTTTCGGGATTCATCGTGGTGTCCCACAGCTCCGAATCATTCATCTCGCCCAGGCCCTTATAGCGCTGAATGCCCTGGCCCTCGGCCTTGGGTAGCTTCTTGCCGGCGGCCATGCCTTCCTTCAGCACCGCGTCGCGTTCGGCGTCGGAAAACACATACTGGTGCGTGGCATTCGTCCACTTGATACGGTACAGCGGCGGCATCGCCAGGTAGATGTAGCCGGCCTCGATGAGCGGGCGCATGTAGCGGTAGACGAGGGTGAGCAGCAGGGTGGCGATGTGCTGGCCGTCCACGTCGGCGTCGGCCATAAAGACGATCTTGTGGTAACGCAGCTTGTCGATGTCGAACTCCTCGCCCACGCCCGTGCCGAACGCGGTGATGAGGTTCTGGATCGAGTCGGAGCTGAGCGCCCGGTCGAGCCGCGCCTTTTCCACGTTGAGGATCTTGCCGCGGATTGGCATGATCGCCTGGTGGCGAGGGTCGCGGCCGTTGACGGCCGAGCCGCCCGCCGAATCACCCTCCACAATGAAGATTTCGCACTCTTCGGGGTTACGCGACGTGCAGTCCTTGAGCTTGCCCGGCATCGACGCCGACTCCAGCACCGACTTGCGACGCGTCGCCTCGCGCGCCTTCCGCGCTGCGATGCGCGCCTGGTAGGCCTGCGTGGCCTTGCGGATGACTTCCTTCGCCTCCGACGGGTTCATGTCCAACCAGTCGGAGATGTGGGCGTACGTCTGCTGCTGGACGAAGGTGCGGGCTTCCGTGTTGCCCAACTTCGTCTTCGTCTGGCCCTCGAACTGCGGCTCGCCAAGCTTGACGGAGATGACGACGGCAAGGCCCTCGCGGATGTCATCGCCCGAGAGGTTCGGGTCCTTCTCCTTGAGCAGGCCCTTGTCACGCGCGTACTTGTTGATCACCGAGGTCAGCGCCGTGCGGAATCCCTCCTCGTGCGTGCCGCCTTCGGTGGTGTTGATCGTGTTAGCGAAGGTGTGGAGGGTCTCGGAATACGACGCGGTCCACTGCATGGCCACCTCCACCGAGATCTTCTTCTCCTCGTCCTCAGACTCGAAGTAGATCGGGTCGGTGTGAACGGGTTCGACCTTCTTGGTCTTGACGATGTGGCGCACGTAGTCGAGCAGGCCGCCGTCGTAATGGTAGGAGACCTCGAGGTGCGGGCGCTCCTCCGCCGCGAGCGAGTCCTCCGTGCCCACGACCTCCTCGCCCTCCGGAACGGCCTGCGGCCGCTCGTCGATCAGGGTGATGCGCAGGCCCTTGTTGAGGAACGCCATCTGCTGCAGGCGGTGGCGCAGGGTCTCGAAGTCGAACGTGGTGGTTTCGAAGATGTCGCCGTTGGGCCAGAAAGTCTGCGTGGTGCCGGTTTCGGTGGTGGGCTCACCCTTCTCCAAGGGCGCCACGGGCACGCCGTTTTCGTAGGAAATCCGCCAGACGTAGCCGTCGCGCCGGACCTTGGTATCCATGCGCGTCGACAGCGCGTTGACCACCGACACGCCCACACCGTGCAGACCGCCTGACACGGCGTAGCCGCCGTTGCCGAACTTGCCACCCGCGTGCAGCACGGTCATGACCACCTGGACGGCTGGCAGGCCCTCCGTGGGGTGAATATCCACCGGGATACCGCGGCCGTTATCGGCCACCCGGCACCCGCCGTTCTCCAGCAGGGTAATTTCGATGTGATCGCAGTAGCCGGCGAGCGCCTCGTCCACCGAGTTATCAACCACTTCGTAGACCAGGTGGTGCAGGCCGCGTTCGCCGGTGGAGCCGATGTACATGCCCGGGCGCTTCCGGACGGCCTCGAGCCCCTCAAGGACGGTGATGTTCGACGCGTCGTACGACTGGTCCTCCGAGACCGCGCCGATCCGATTATTTTCAGCCACGCTTGGCAACTCCTCTACCTGTGGTCTACATCTCTAAATAAGCCCTAGGATCGCCTGGAAGGCATTGAGGCCCGTTTGGGTAGGTATCTACACCATGAGACCAAAAACTAATTATAGCGCGTTTTGGACGCAAAATCTCGCCACATGTCCTCCCAGAGAGGTTCGAAACTCGTGAGCGTGGCCCGTGGACATCTTTCCGACGACGCCGTCCCCCGGCAACCGCCTCTTCACCCGTAGGTGTCCCGCGGTCCGCGCCCTGGCACCGAGTAGCGCCCGTGCTTCCACGAGCGCGCGAACGGCCCGCCCACCACGATCTCTTTCACGACGCCGGGGCCCAGCTCCTCCTCCAACCGCTTGTCGAGGAAGGCCGACAGCGCGCGCATCTGCGTCTGCCACGACGTCGACCCCGCCCGCAGCGTCAGCACCCCGTCCTCGAAGCTCTCCACCTGGCAGTTGTTCGCGATTGCCTCCCCGACGATATCCGGCCAGCGCGCCGCCATCGATCCAATCTCCAGCTGTGTGCCCCACCCCCGGGTTTTCACGAGGTGGTCAAACACGATGCCGAGCGGCTTCGGGTCCCGCTTCGAGGGCCGCGAGCCGGAACCAACGTCTTGCCCGGGGATGGGGACCACCACGTCCTCCCCGATTTGCTCGGCCTCCCGCTCAATCCGCGCCGCCATCCGCACACGCACCCAGCCCTGGGCCTCGGCCATGAGCCGTGCCCGCTCGAGTGCCTCGAGAGGCAGCTCGTCACCGTACTTTTCCGCCGCCGCGCGCTTGGCCTGCGCGATCCTATCCATCGCTGCCCACGGTATCCGCGCCACCGTCCACGTCACGTCCCACGTCAGCGTCCGTCACGACGCCGCCCGGCGCGCCTTCGCCGCCAGTACGGCCGCCGTCGTCGAGCCGCGTCGCCTTCCCGCGGGTCACCGCAAACCGGATCCCGCCGAGTGGCGGCAGGTCGTCTCCCACGGCGGCGGTGACGAACACCTGCTCGGCGTTGGCGATGATCTGGGCCAGCCGCAGCCGGCGCCGGGAGTCAAGTTCGGCGAAGACGTCGTCGAGGATAAGGATCGGCTCCTCGTGCTCGGCCCAGTCCCCGGACTCGTGCCCGCGCAGCAGGGCCCACGAGCCGAGCCGCAGCGCCAGCGCATACGACCACGACTCCCCGTGCGACGCGAATCCCTTCGCCGGCAACGTGCCGAGTGAAAGCTCAAGTTCGTCACGGTGCGGCCCCACCAGGTTCACCCCACGTTCGATCTCCGCCCCGTGCCACTCGCGCAACGTCTCGCGCAGCTTCGCCTCCACGGCCGCCGCGTCCCGCAGCTCCGTTTCGTGTTTCACGACGCCGTCCGCCAGCTCGGTGCCGTCCTCTCCCGCGAGCTGTGCGGCGGTGGGAAGGGCCCAGTTCCGGCGTTCGTCGAGATTAGCGGCGTAGTCGATGCGGGCGACGTCGTTGCCACCCGACACGTCGGCGTAGTAGCTCGCCACGTGCGGGCGCAGGCCAGCGATGATCTCGGCGCGGGCGGCGATGATCTGCGCGCCGTAGCGGGCGAGCTGGTCGTCCCACACCTCGAGCGAGGATTCGTCGACCACCCCGCCACGCCGCCGCGTTTTTTGTAGGGCCTTGAGCAGCGCGCCGCGCTGGCGGAGCACCCGCTCGTACTCGGCCTTGACCGAGGCCAAACGTGGACGGAACTGGATCATGAGGTTGTCGAGGAATCGGCGCCGATCCGCGGGATCTCCCTTGACCAGGCTCAAGTCCTCCGGGGCGAACACCACGGTCCGCACGATCCCCAAAAGGTCCGCCGGGCGGGCGTTGCCCCGGTTGATCCGGGCGCGGTTGGCCTTGCCGGTGATAATCTCCACCTCGACCATCGTCTCCGACTCCCCGCGCCGCACCTTAGCGCGCACGACCCCGGCGCCCGCGCCCTGCCGCACGAGCGCGGCGTCGGCAGCCACCCGGTGCGACGAAAACGTGGCCAGGTACCCGATGGCCTCCACCAGGTTCGTCTTGCCCTGGCCGTTCTCACCCACGAAGGTCACCACTCCGGGCTCGAACTCGAGCACGACCTCGCGGTAGGACCGGAAGTCGTTGAGGGCCAGATCGGAGATGTACACCTAGTTTTGGCCGAAAGTCCGAATCGGCATGAGGAGCAGGCGGAAGTCGTCCTCCACGTTGCCATCCTTGTCCTGGGAGGTCACCACCGCCGGCTTGGTGGGGTGGGTGAATGACAGGCGCACGGTCGGCTCGTCGATCACCGCGAAACCTTCCTGCAGGAAGATCGGGTTGAAGGCCATCTTGATGTCCTCGCCCTCGAGCGTGGCGGGCAGGACTTCGGAGACCTGAGCGTTGTCGCCCTGGCCGGCCTCGAGCATGACCTCGCCCTCGGAGAATGACAGGCGCACGGCCGCATTCTTCTCCGTCACCAGACGCGAGCGCTTGATCGCGTCGAGGATCTCCAGGCGGTCGAGCTCGACGTGACCGTTGACCTCGGTGGGGAACAGCGAGCGGACCTGCGGGTATTCGCCATCGATGAGCTGGATCGTGTTCTGGCGGTTGCCGGCCGAGAAGCCGATGAGCGCGCCCATCCCCTCATCCTGGAGCGAGATCTCCACGTCCGACACGGTGCCGAGCGCCTTCGCGACGTCGAGCAGGCGCGAGGCGCGCACGAGGATGCGGGTGGAGTAGTCGGAGTGCACCGGGGCCCACGCCAAATCGCGGATCGCGAGCCGGTAGCGGTCGGTGGCCATGAGGGAAATCTGGTCGCCCTCGATCTCGATGCACACGGAAACGAGCATGGGTAGCGTGTCGTCATTCGAGGCAGCGATGGTCACCTGCGAGACGGCCTTCTCCCACTCCGCGCCATCCACCTTGCCGATCACCGGCGGCATCGCCGGCAGGTCGGCGTAGTCCTCTGCGGCCATGGTCTTGAGAGTAAAGTGCGAGCGGCCGCAGGAAATGTCAAACTTCCCGCCGTCCCTCTCGATTTCGATCGGCTGATTGGGCAGGGAGCGCGAGATCTCGGCGAGCAGCTTGCCGTTGACCAGCACCTCGCCCGGCACCATCACGTTCGCCGTGTTGATAGTAATTTGCGAGGAAATGTCCGAATCGCGTGCGCCCATCGTGACCGTGCCGTCTTCCTCGGCCACGATGTGAATGCCGGCAAGGACGGCGTTGGCCGGCCGGGAGGGGATCGTGCGCGATGCCCAGGTCACGGCGTCAGTAAATTCCTTATGATCGACGCTAAATTTCACCGTCAAACCTACTTTCTATTATCTGGCTCCTACTTTAGCGATCCGACCCCGCGTGCGCCCATTCGTTCGAGCAGTCGGTGGCCAAGGTCGTCATTTCGGAAGTTCATGGGTAGTAGATGTAGTAGCCTTTGTGGATTTCGTGGATAAGTCCATCTTCGCTCGATCCCTCGCGCTTTCATCCCTGTGGATATCTGTGGGATTACCCTGTGCCTATCTTGGCGCCGGTGTGGATGGGACACTTTTGAGTGTCATATGCTCGCAGTTTTCGGCCACTTCTCCACACGTTTCGAGCAGAAACTGGCTCGGTTAATCACACATGATGTGGACAGCGAGCGGCGAGCGCAGCTACCTGTTCTCGGATAGCTGGGCCTGTTCCTTGGCCGCCTGCTTGATGCGCGAGGTCAGCTCGGCGACCTGGTTGTAGATCTCCTGCTTTTCCGCCATGAGGCTCTCGACCTTGCGCAGTGCGTTGAGCACAGTGGTATGGTCGCGGCGGTTGAAGGACTCGGCGATCTTCGGCAACGACAGGTCGGTCATTTCCCGGCACATGTACATCGCGATGTGGCGTGGCTGGGTGAGTGAGCGGGTCCTCGTGGGCGACTTCAGGTCCTCGGCCGTGATCCCAAAATAGGAGGCCACCTGGTTCATGATGAGCGCCGCAGTCACGGTGAACGAGCTCGGGTCGCTCATCATGTCCTTCAGCGCGCTTTCGGCCACGTCGAGCGTGACCGGCATATTGAAAAGTCCGGCAAATGCGGTCACGCGCCGCAGTGAGCCCTCCATCTCGCGCACGTTCGTGGTGATGCGCGAGGCAATGAATTCGAGCACGTCGCGTGGGACCATGAGCTTTTCGGAAGCTGCCTTCTTCTCCAGGATCGCGATTCGGGTCTCGAGGTTCGGCAGGTCGATGTTCGCCACGATTCCTGACGCAAAGCGCGAGATCATGCGCTCCTCGAAGCCGTCGAGCAGCCGGGGCGCCACGTCGGAGGTGATGACGATCTGCTTGTTCGCAGTCGCCAGCGCGTTAAAGGTATTGAAGAACTCCTCGAGCGTGCCCTCCTTGTGGGAGAGGAACTGGATGTCGTCGATGAGCAGGATGTCCACCGATCGGAAGAGGTTCTTAAAATTGTGACCCTCTTTGCGCATCATGGCGTTGATGAACATGTTCGTGAATTCTTCTGAGCTCGTGTACAGCACGCGCGATCCGGGGAAGAGGCTGAGGAAGTAGTTGCCGATCGCGTGAAGGAGGTGGGTTTTGCCCATGCCCGAGTCCGAGTAGAGGAACAGGGGGTTGTAGGTGGAACCCGGCGCCTCCGCGACCGCGAGGGCGGTGGCGTGCGCGAAGCGGTTTGACTCGCCAATCACGAAGTTGTCAAACGTGTAGCGCGGGTTGAGGTTCGCGATCGACTGGTCCTGATTCTTCTCGATCCGCGGCAGCATTGTGCCCAGCCCGGACGGGATGTGATGCACCGGTTCGGCTTCGGCGGGCTTGTCAGCGACGTCGCGCGAGGAGGGTCCGAACAGGTCCGGCGACGACGGGCTGCCAGTTGCACCCTCAAAATCCGTCACGGGTGGGAAACCGTGCGCCACCTGGAGGTTCGATGATTCTTGTTGGGTTCCCGACGCCGGCATCCCGGTTGCGCCCGGACCTGCGGGATCGGCTGGGGCGTCGTTGTCGACCACATGGAGCTGGCGCTCGGGGGCCTGCCACTGCGGGACGGGCTGGTTCGGTGTGGTTTGCTGTTCGGTGAGCGAGGGGTCCACGGAGATGACCAGGCGCACGGACCGCCCGAGGATGGCCGAGAGCTGATTTTCCATGATGGTGGACACGTGCTCGGCGATCCAATTTTTTACAAACTCGGAGCCAACTCCGATCATGAAGATGTCGTCCACAGTGGCGAGAGGGTGTGCGAGGCGCACAAAGGCCGCCTGGGAGTCGGAGAGGTCGCCCTGGGCGCGGAGGAGCTCACTGGCCGCTGTCCATGCATCGCGTGCAGGTGAGCCGTCCATCATTTCTCCGATCACTATTTTTTCTGGGACTCTTCATAGTAGAGGATAAAATGTGGAAAGTCAGATTAGTTATCCACAAGCTTGTGCACACGTGTGGATATTACACTGCTGTAATTCACAGGCCCAAATGGCGTGTTCACGCGCGAAAGTTTTAACCTTTAGGGGAAGGAAAAATGTGGATGATATTAATAAATGGAATTACTCCAGTCTGGGCATTCTTGGGGTCTTGAGATATCCATCACCGCCCCGCGCGCGTTCCTTGACCTTTCGGCTAATTCTTCAGTAAATTCGATAAGTCATGTGTGCTTTGCACACGCGCTCCGCATGGAGTGTTTTCGTTATCCGATCTAGTTTAGGTGGTCACCCATGACTACGAAGCGCACTTTCCAGCCGAACAACCGTCGTCGCGCCAAGACCCACGGTTTCCGCAAGCGCATGTCCACTCGCGCCGGACGCGCCGTCCTCGCCGCACGTCGCCGTAAGGGTCGCGCCAAGCTCTCTGCGTAAATGCTCTCTGCAGCGAACCGACTGCGCAGGCCGGAGGACTTCCAATTCGCCTTCCGCTCGGGGTTACGCAGCGCAAACAGATACGTCGTCGTTCACGTCGTGAAGGGCGAACCGCAAGCCGGCCCTCGGGTCGGCTTCACTGTTAGTAAGAAGGTGGGCAACGCCGTCGTACGAAACAAGGTACGCCGGCGTCTTCGCCATATTATGAGGGACCACCTCGACGTCGGCGCGGAGCTCGTCGTCGTGCGCGCGCTACCCGCCGCGGCGGAGGCGAGCTACGAGGAGCTGACCCGGGCCGTCGTCGTGCAACTCGAACGTGCGGGGGTGACGCGTGGCTAAGGGCGTCTCTCGCGCGCTGCAAACCGGCATCCGCTGGTACCAGCGCAGCATTTCCGCAGGTCAGCCCAGGCGGTGTCGGTACCAGCCGACATGCTCGGCCTACGCTTTCGAATCAATTGAAGTTCACGGCGCGATTAAAGGTACACTTTTAAGTATCTGGCGGTTGCTGCGGTGTAATCAATGGTCGAAGGGCGGGGTGGACTGGGTTCCCGAAAAGGGAAAGTGGCCCACCAAGCCGTTAGGCTACAAAGAACTCATCGCACTGCGCGAACAGCAAGAACACGACCATCAGGCAGATAGCCATGGCGATGGTCACGACGCTTAGGAGCGTATAGGTGGATACCATCCTCTTCCCCCTCATGTGGATCATTTCCTACATCATGTACGGGATTCACACCGCACTGACCGCGATCGGGATGCAGGCGGGCGCCGGGCCCGCGTGGGTACTGTCGATCGTGGGCCTCACGATCATCATCCGCATCCTCATCATCCCGCTGTTTAATAAGCAGACCAGGGCCTCGCGCGCATCGCAGGAGCTCGCACCCGAGATCCGCAAGATCCAGAAGAAGTACAAGGGGCGTACCGACCAGGTCTCCCAGCAGCGCCAGCAGGAAGAAATGATGGCGCTCTACCGCGACCACGGCACGTCGCCGTTTTCGGCCTGCCTCCCGGCGCTCATCCAGATGCCGATCTTCTTCTCCCTTTTCCGCCTGCTCTACGCGGTTTTGCCGATTTCCACCGTCTCGTACCAGCGCCCGTCGATTGGCCCGATCAACCAGGCCGTGGCCCAGGAGATCGGCGAGTCTACGGTCTTCGGTGCCCCGCTCGTGTCCTCGATCTCGACGGCGAACAGCTTTTCCCTGCCCACGAACGTCATCGTGGTGGCCGTGGTGCTCATCGCCCTCATGATGGCCACCCTGTTCTTCTCGCAGAAGCAGATCATGACGAAGAACCTGCCCGAGGACTCGCAGGACCCGGACAACCCGGCATACAAGATGCAGAAGTACATGCTTTACGGCATGCCGTTGATCTACCTGTTCTCCGGTTCGGTGTTCCAGGTGGGCGTGCTCGTGTACTGGCTGACCGGAAACATTTGGAACATTGGCCAGCAGACTTGGCTTATCACCAAGAACCCCGCGCCCGGCTCGCCGGCCTATAAGGCCCGCCAGGAGCGGCTGCGCGCCAAGCGCATCGCCAAGGGCCTGCCGCCGGAGGAAGAAGAGTCGCCCACCGAAGTGTCGGTGGGTCAGCGCGAACAGCCCCTCGGCAAAAAGCGCTCCAAGAAGGCCGCAGCGAAGGGCGTTGAGCCCGCCGCCGACGTCGTGAACGGCGCCGCCGCCGACATCGCCGAAGAAGAGTATGAGATTCGGGGACTCGACGGACTCACCGACGCCGAGCGCGCCCAGAAGCGCTACGAGCGGCGGATGGCCGAGCGGCAGCGGTCGAAGACCAAGAAGAACAAGAAGCAGCAGGCTAAGCAGCGCCAGCAGAACCAAAAGAAGCGCAATTTTTAGGGGATAAAGATGAGCGAAGATACTTCCAAGCTTGATCAAGAAGGCGACATCGCCGCAGACTACCTCGAGGAGCTGCTCGACATCGCGGACCTCGACGGGGACATCGAGATCGGTGTCGAGGCCGACCGCGCCTCCGTGGCGATCGTGTCTGACGACGGCGGGGACCGCCGGCTCAAGCGCCTCATCGGCCGCAAGGGCGAGGCACTCGATTCGCTACAGGAGCTGACCCGCCTGGCGGTCCAGCAGGAGACCGGCGAGCGTTCGCGCCTCATGCTCGACATCCTTGGCTACCGCGACAGCCACCGCCGCCACATCGCGGAGATCGCACAGCGCGCGGTGGACCGCGTGGAGGAAACCGGAGAGCCCTACTCGATGAAGCCGATGAACCCGTTCGAGCGCAAGGTGGTCCACGACGTCGTGGCCGCCGCCGGGCTTGTGTCTGATTCGTCGGGCGTGGGCCAGGACCGCCACGTGGTCATCACCCTTCCCGATGATGATTACGACGACGACTACTCTGGCGACAGCGCTGAGAGTGCGGAAAGTGCCGACAGCGGGGAGAGCGCGGAGAGCGCCGAGTCCGCGGACGAGTAAGCAACGCTGATGCGGGGGCTGGCTGCGGCTGGCCCCCGTTTCTGTAGGTAGTGGTAGAAGAGGGAGCGTGTAGAGATGTCGGATGCGAGGAAGTCCGGGTGGGAGCCGGCGAGTGCGCGTGTTGACGTGGTGAGAGTGGAGCCCACGCCGGAGGGCGGCGCAGGTCACTTTGGTGTTCGCGAGTGGGAGCGGCTCGTTCGCTTCGGAGAACTGCTCGTGGAGCAGGGTGAGCTGCGCGGCCTCATTGGGCCGCGGGAGCTGGACCGCTTGTGGTCGCGCCACCTGCTGAACTCGACTGCCGTGTCGGAGTTCGTGCCCAACGGGATGAGGATCGCGGACGTAGGGGCGGGAGCCGGATTTCCTGGAATGGTTCTCGCTATCATTCGCCCTGACCTTGACGTCGACCTCATCGAACCCATGGAACGACGCACCGACTGGCTCCAGTTCGTCACCGATGAACTGGCGTTGGAGAACGTGAACGTCATCCGCGCCAGAGCCGAAGATCTACCCAAGACATATGCCGTGGACGTCGTGACCGCCCGCGCAGTCGCCGCCCTCAAGAAGCTACTCCCCTGGACGCTACCACTACTCAAGCCCGGCGGACGGCTTGTCGCACTCAAGGGGCAGCGGGCCGAGATTGAAGTAGCCGAGGCCGAGAAGCAACTCATGAAATACCGGGCACAGTCTGCGCGAACGATGGACGTGGATGTGTGGGGAACTGACGAGGGCACAAGGGTAGTTGAGGTCGTCAAGATGAAGTAGTGAGCGGTTCAGGCTTTGTAGTCGGAGTCTGGCCGTCAGCGCGATGTTTCACGTGAAACAGTGTCGTGAGTAGCGAATGCTGCGCGAATGTTTCACGTGAAACATTGGGCATTTGGTTTCGTCTGCGGTAGAGACGCCGGTTCTTAAGGCGGTGAAACTTTATGTCGCCGCCCCGGTGTAGCCACCTGCGGTTCGGGTCGTTCTTTATCTACTTTCTGGCACCTCCGCACTTCCGTTTCACGTGAAACATCGCAGCCGGCCGAGCTATCTGGCCCCCCACGGTTCTAATGCCGTGTCGTACCGAAGGAATTAAGCGTTTCACGTGAAACAGCAAATTTGTCTGTGACAGCCTTCCCTCCATTTGACTGCAATGCAGGTACTTGAACTGATAGCCATGCGTTTAACGTGAGGCACTACGGGCGGTTATAACGCCGTGCCTCCGCTGGCACTTCACGTAGTGTGCTGTTTCACCGTTTCATGTTTCACGTGAAACACCGCTCTGGTGCTTCTGTCTGCGGAAGTGTCGCCGGGACGTCCGGCAGGGAGCGTCATTTTTCCGTTCCTTCGTAGTTACTTCGGGCGCTGTTCGGGACAGGTCCTTCGGTAGCTTCCTTTAGATTTCCGTTTCACGTGAAACGTCATAGTCTTTTGAGGCGGCTTAGTCTGCAATTCCTTGTAACGTGCCGTCGCTCTTCGGCTGTTGAACGTTTCACTTAAAACATTCGAATTGAGTAAACTATATCGTTTCCGCCAACGTATAGCACAAGACAGTTGGGAACCGAATAGTGTTTCACGTGAAACGGTTGACAGGCCCTGTGGACATCACAAGTGCTGTGGAGAGGCGCGACTGTTTCACGTGAAACGCGGTCAGTTTGATGGAGAAATTAACCAGTCAACGTTCGTGCGCGGGGCCGATGTTTCACGTGAAACATCGCTCGAAAGCAGTTCAGAAGCGCGATTGTCGGGGCACTCCGATAGAATGAATTCCTAACAACCCGAGGAGCAGAAGTGGCAGATCCCAGACGTCAAGCCGAGCGTCGCCGCGGCACTGAGCCCGTCAAGCGTACTTTTGAAGAGCAATTCACGGAAGCGGCATCCCCAGTGGGTGCAGAACTCCTCCGTGACAGGAAGACACTGCGAGGACTTCGCGGAAAAAAGCTTCCCAAGCCCGAGCAGACCAGAATCATTGCGGTCGCAAATCAAAAGGGCGGCGTCGGAAAGACGACCACGGCGGTGAACATCGCTGCGGGACTCGCGCTCGGTGGTCTCAAGGTGCTGGTCATTGACGCGGATCCCCAGGGCAACGCCTCGACGGCTCTTGGAACTCCGCACACGCCCGGCACCGAGTCGCTGTATGAAGTTATGATGGGCCAGAAACCTCTCGATGAGGTCACCTACCAATGCCCGGACATCGTCAACCTGCAAGTGGTTCCATCGACGATCGATCTTTCGTCGGTCGAGGTCTCACTCATCATGGAATTCCGACGGGAATACCGCCTCAAGGAAGCGATAGAAGCCGCTAACCTGGACGACGACTACATCATCATCGACTGCCCGCCCAGCCTCGGGCTCCTCACGCTGAACTCCCTCATCGCCGCTCGCGAGGTGCTGATCCCCATCCAGGCGGAGTACTACGCACTGGAGGGCCTGACCCAGCTGGTCAACACCATCAACATGATCAAGGAATCAGCGAACCCGGAGCTGCACATCTCCTCGATCCTGCTCACTATGTTCGACAAGCGCACCAACCTGTCACAGGACGTCGCTGCCGATGTGCGCGAGCACTTCCCGGAGCAAACCCTCACGGTCGAGATCCCTCGCAACGTGAAGATCTCCGAGGCGCCCAGCTTCGAGCAGACCGTGCTCACGTATGACCCGCGTTCGGCCGGAGGCGTCGCCTACCTCGCCGCCGCCCACGAGATCGCCAACCGGAGGTAAGAATGTCTGACAAGAGAAGAGCACTCGGACGCGGACTCGGCGCGCTGTTCCCCGAGGAACAAAAGGAAACGCGCAGTCGGGCCACGGACGTTTTCTTCAGCTCGCCCATCGCGAAGGAGACGACAAGCGCCGACACTTCGGACAATTCGGACACTGTGGTGTCTGAGGCAGATACGGTGAAGGAATCCGGCGAAACGAAGCCGGCAACTGCCCGGAAGACCACGGCAAAAAAGACAACCGCGAAGAAGGCCGCTTCGGAGGCCAGTTCTTCGGAGAATTCCATGCTGTCCGAAAATGCAGCCAAGGAAGGCGCCGGCCTGGAAATCTCGCTCGACTTGGCGGCAGGTTCGGGAACAGAAACCGCAAGCGAGCCGGGTGTGCCCGCCAAGGGCAAGGGCCGGGCTGGTGGAACACCCACGGGCATGGGCATGCCTGACCTGGCCACCGCTGCTACTGCTGACACCGCTGATCCCAACGGGCTGCTCCCCGTCCCGGGCGCCACCTTCGGCGACATTCCCGTCGACGCCATCATTCCCAACACCCGCCAGCCGCGCGAAGTCTTCGACGAGGACGATCTCCAAGAGCTCGCAGACTCGATTGCGGAGGTCGGGGTGCTGCAGCCGATAGTCGTGCGCGGGCTCGCGGAGCACCACCCAGACAACCCGGACGCGCAATACGAGCTCATCATGGGCGAACGTCGTTGGCGAGCTTCGCAGCGGGCGGGCAAGGACACCGTCCCCGCGATCGTCCGTCACACCGACGACGCCGACCTCCTGCGCGACGCCCTCCTCGAAAACCTCCACCGGGCAAACCTCAACGCCCTGGAAGAAGCGGCTGCCTACCAGCAGCTCCTCGAGGACTTCCGGTGCACGCAGGAAGAACTCTCCCGGCGAATTGCTCGCTCGCGCCCGCAGATCTCCAACACGCTACGCCTGCTCAAGCTACCCCCGCTCGTCCAGCGTCGGGTGGCGGCCGGCGTTCTCTCGGCGGGACACGCCCGCGCCCTGCTCGGGCTCACGGATCCGGCGGCGATGGAGCGCCTCGCCCAGCGTATCGTAGCGGAGGGCCTCTCGGTTCGGCAGGTCGAGGAAACCGTGGCGATCGGAGAGGACTACGCCCCCGCACGTGCACGGGGTCCCCGCCGCGGCCGTTACGCGGAAGAGCTCAATGAGCTCGCGGGCCGCCTCTCGGACCGGTTCAACACCCGGGTCAAGGTCAACATGGGCTTGACCAAGGGGCGGATCGCCATCGAATTCGCGACGATCGAAGACCTGAACCGGATCCTCGACAACCTCTCCGAGGGTGCCGTGGCAGTCGAGGCAGAGAGCGGCGCGGCGCAACAAGCCTGAGATCTGCCAGCGCAACATGTGCGGCGAACCGGGTGAAACTCATGACTCCCGCGTCGTCGCTGACGGCACTCGCCAGCGTTGCTTGCGTGGCCAGCGCCCGCCCTACTCCTGGGCGGCGTCGGCGGAGTGCGCGGCCGTTGTGAGGATGTCGAGGTAGACGTCGTCGAGCGTGCGGCCCTGGCGGCGCGCCAGCGCGGCCGCGCCCTGCGGGAAGATCGAGGTCTCGCTCATGCCGGGGGTGATGTTGACGTCGAGGAACCAGGCCTGGCCCTCGGCGTCGACCATGACATCCGTGCGCGACAGGTGGCGCAGCCCGAGCGTACGGTGCACGGCCTCGGCCATCTCGCTGACCACGTGCGTCACCTTGTCCTCCTCGTCCGCAATGAGGTACTCCACCCGGCCGGGGTTGTATCGCGCGTCGTAGTCGTAGGGGCCGGACGCCCGGACTTCCACCGGCGGCAGCGCCCGCGGGCCCTCCCCAAGGTCGGCGATGCCGACGCCGAATTCACGCCCCGCGATGTGCTGCTGGATGAGGGCCACATCCCCGTACGCGAAACAGTCCACCATCGCGCCCGGCAGCGCCGCGCGGTCAGACACGATCGACAGGCCCATCGAGGACCCAGCTTTGGTGGGCTTCACCACCAGGGGGAAATCGAAGCGGTGCTCCACCAGGTTCAAAATGTTGCCCACGCCCACCTCGCGGAACAGGCTCTGCGGAAGCGCGAGCGAATCGGGCACCCGCAGCCCGGCGCGCGCCAGCACCGACGCGGCCACCGACTTGTCCGAGGCCAGCCGGCATCCGAAGGCTTCTGAGCCGACGAACGGGTACCCGGCCAACACCAGCAGGTCCTGCAGCGAGCCGTCCTCGCCGATGGATCCGTGCACGAGCGGCCACACGACGTCGGGCTCGATCGCGTCCAGGCGCTGGAGGAGCTGGGCGTCGACGTCGAGAACCTTGACCTGGATCCCGGAGTTACGCAGCGAATCGGCCACGCGGCGGCCGGAGTGGAGCGAGATCTCACGTTCGTGGGTGAGGCCACCGGCGAGCACAGCTACTGTCATCGGGCCCATCATTACCTACCTTAGGTTCGAGTTCGGCGTTTCCACGCCGGAGTTGGTGTGACGATTGGGGTTGCCGAACATCTGAACGGTGTCGAGTTCGGCCTCGAGCACGGTGGACAGGCGCCGCACGCCCTCCTTTATCCGCTCCGGGGTGGGGTAGCAGAAGGATAGGCGCATGTGGTCGCGCCCCTGCCCGTCCGCGTAAAATGCTGTGCCGGACACGTAGGCCACGAGATTGGTGGTGGCGCGCGGAAGCATCGCCTTGGCGTCGATCCCGTCGGGTACCTTCACCCACGTGTAGAACCCGCCCTCGGGCACGTTCCACGAGCATTGCGGCAGGTACTTCGCCAGCGCGCCCGTCATCGCATCCCGCCGCTCGCGGTACATCGAGCGGTAGGACTTGATCTGCGCCATCCAGTCGTACGTGCGCAGGTATTCGGAGATCGACAGTTGGCCCATCTTCGTGGGCGACAGCACCGCGTTCTCATTCGCCAGCACCAGTCGCTGAATGACGGCGTGCGAGGCCAGCGCCCAACCCACGCGATACCCGGGCGCGAAGGTCTTGGAAAACGAGCCGAGATAGATTACCCCGTCGGGGTTGAAGGTCTGCAGCGGGGTCATCGTCACGTCGTCGAAACCGAGCATCCCATACGGGTTGTCCTCGAGGATGAGCACGTGATGGCGCTTACAGATCTCCACGATCTGCGGGCGGCGCTCCAGCGACATCGACACGCCCGCCGGGTTGTGGAAATTCGGCACGGTGTAGAGGAACTTGACCTCACGGCCCTCGTTCTCTAGCTTGGTCAGCGTCTCCTCGAGCGCCTCCGGGATCAGCCCGTCCTTATCGAGCGGCACGTGCACCACGTTGGCCTGGTAGGCGCGGAACACGCCGAGCGCGCCCACGTAACTGGGTGCCTCGGCCACGATCACGTCGCCCGGGTTGATGAAGATCTGCGTGATGAGGTCCAGCGCCTGCTGCGAGCCGGTGGTCACCACGATGTCGTCGGGGTGGGCGCGAATACCTTCTGGGCGCATGATCTCAACGATCATCTCCCGTAGCTCTTCCTCACCCTGGCCGCCACCGTATTGCAGCACCTGCGTGCCGCGTTCGCGGATGAGCTTGGCAGACATTTCCGCCAGGAAGTCGAGCGGGAGGCCCTCGATGTTCGGCATGCCGCCGGCGAGCGAGACGACCTCCGGGCGGTTCGCCACTGCGAACAGCGAGCGGGTCTCGGACTGGCGCATGCCAAGTGCCCGGTCCGCGTAACGGTCAAACCACGGATCCAGGCGCGTGCCCGATCCCGTGGCGGCTAGTTTGCTCGCGATGCGCTCGTTCATCTCATTCCTCTCCCACGCCGACGCTACCACTTTGCCTCCCACCCGCGCAGAATTGTCCACAGGCTACCCAACGACGCCGGCCTGCCGGCTTGCGCCCAACGGCCCGCTGGCGTCACAAGCGCTTGTTAACCGACGACGCCGGCCCGCCGGTCAGCCGGCCAGTGCCTCCAGGTAGGCTTCGGCGTCGAGCGCGGCCTTGCAGCCCATGCCCGCGGCGGTGATCGCCTGCTGGTAGTGGGAGTCGACGACGTCGCCGCACGCGAACACGCCCGGCACGCTCGTTGCGGTGCTGGGCTCGGCCACGGTGATGTAGCCCTTGTCGTCGAGCGCGATCTGGCCCTTGATGAACTCGGTGCGCGGCTCGTGGCCGATCGCCACGAACAGGCCAGTCACGGGTAGCTCGCGGGTCTCGCCCGTCACGGTGTCACGCAGGGTGAGGGAATCAAGCTTGGCTGAGCCGTTAATCGATTCAACCACGGAGTTCCAATGCATCTTCACCTTGTCGTTGGCGAGCAGGCGGTCGGCCATAATCTGCGAGGCGCGCAGTTCGTCGCGGCGGTGAATGACGTGAACCGTGGTGCCGAAGCGCGAGAGGAATTGGGCCTCGGTCACGGCCGAATCGCCGCCGCCGACCACCGCGATCTCCTGGTTACGGAAGAAGAACCCGTCGCACGTGGCGCAGTAGGACACGCCCTTGCCCGACAGCTCCTCCTCGCCGGGCAGGCCCAACTTCTTGTACTCCGAACCGAGCGCGAGGATGACGGTCTTGGCCTGGTAGGTCTCCTCGTCGGTGACGACCTCCTTGACCTCGCCCTCGAGCGTCATGGACTCCGCGTCCTCGTAGCGCACGTCCGCGCCGAAGCGCTCCGCCTGCTCCTGGAGCTTCTCCATGAGGTCCGGGCCGAGGATGCCCTCGGGCCAGCCGGGGAAGTTCTCCACCTCGGTGGTCTGCATGAGCGCGCCACCAGCGCTGACAGCGCCAGCGATGACGACGGGCTTGAGGCCGGCGCGGGCCGTGTAAATGGCGGCGGTCCATCCGGCGGGGCCGGAGCCGACGATGACGACGTCGTGAATAGTCACTCTTCCTCGTTTCTACTTCACATGAATTTCGGACACGATCATTTGCGGTTCACCCGCGCTGTTGAGGGGCAGCTCGGTCATCCAGATGACGAATGACGTGCCGGTGAGCGGCTCGCTTAGCGTGAACGTGGTGCTGCCATCCGCGGGCCCTTCGGCGAGGACCTTGCCTGCCGAGGGTGCATCCTTAACGGTGTCGCGGATCTGAATATTCCCGCCGGTGTTGCCCACGGTGTCGATCGTGACCTCGGCGACTGTGGCCTCCTGCTCGAGCTCTACATAGAGGCCAATACCGGACATAGTGTACATATCGGGCGAGCCGTACGTCCACGACTCCCACTCCGTCTCCGGGTTGCCATCCACGGCGAGCGGCACGATGCTCGGGTTGTCCAGCGTGGCCGGGTCTGTGCCGCGCAGCAGGCCGGCGTCGGGGCTGACCAGCTCGGCCGCGGCAATGGCGGGCGCCACGGTAGGGGTGGGGCTCGGCTCGGCGGTAGGTTCGGCCGTGGCCGAGGGCTCCTCCGTGGAGGGCACGTTCGTGTCCGGATCGACCAGCGTCACCGGGGCGACCGGCGCCGTCAGCGTCTTCAATCCCAACCAACCAAAGAAAACGATGCCGACCGCGAACAGCGGCAGCACCACCTTCGACACGTCGAACTTTTTCTCCCGCTCGCGCTCGTACTCGGTGAGTGCGGGCTTTGGCGTG
Organism: Trueperella bernardiae; assembly: GCF_001469025.1. Classification (GTDB taxonomy): domain Bacteria; phylum Actinomycetota; class Actinomycetes; order Actinomycetales; family Actinomycetaceae; genus Trueperella; species Trueperella bernardiae. The sequence goes on from NZ_LNIZ01000002.1 coordinate 133,263, forward strand.
GGCTTGGTAGCAGACTTTGCTAAGGGAGCGCCGGCGGGCTTCGGATCGGGTCTCGCGGCGGGCTCAGCCGCGCGCGCCGCCATGGCCGTGCGCGTGATGCGCTCCGGCTCGGTGACCTCACCCTCAAGCACGCTCACACGCTTCGGGCCAGACTTCGCCTCGGGCACGACGCTCTCGGGCTCGCGGTCAACCTGCGACTTGTCGCCCTCGTCAACGACGTCGGCCTCCAGCTCGGCTGCCGACTCTTCCGCTGGCATGACGGCAGTCTGGGCCTCCTCGGGGGAGAAGGCCTCGGTGGCCGGGCCCTCGGGTTCATGGGAAAGGTCGGGCCACGCGATTGGCGAGGAAAGCTTGGCATCCCCGTCCAGGCCGAGCGCGTCGTCGACCACCTGCGCCGCCTCGGCCTTCGTTTCGGCAGGCTGGTGCACGGGTTCGGGCTCTGCAGCCGCAGGCTCCTCGATGTCGGCCGCGGCGCCTTCTGCCCCAGCGTCTTCTGCCTCGTTCTCGATGTCGGCCGCGACTATCTCGATCGTGGCCGGCTCGCCCGCAAGTTCCTCCGCGGGCTCGTCCGCCGTCTCTACGGCGCCCACGCCCTCAGCGCCTACCTCTTCTTCGTGCGCATCAATCGCCTCGGGCTTGAGCGCCGGCCACTGCGGGCGCGTCTTCGGTGCCGTGACGGGCGGAATGCCGTCAGCCGCGGTGGCGGCGTCGTTGGCCTTCCCAGGCAAAGCCGCCACGTCGATCGCGTGCCAGGGCACGAGCGAGCGGGTGAGGTCGGCGGGCGAGGTGGCACCCTGGCCCTCGGACTCGCGCGTGAGCAGGGAGTCGAGCACGGGAGGCAGATCGAGCTGGCGGGCCTCATAGATGGCCGAGTCGTGCTCGGAGGGCTCGGGGAAGTCGTGGCCGAGCAGTAACGACGCGCACAGCACGCTCAGCCCTCGCGCCTCGTCGCGGTCGAGGTCGGCGCGGTCCTTCGACGTGTCAGCCCCGGCCAGCGCGCCGAAAACCCCCAACCCGTCCACGATCACGTCGCCCTCGGGCGTGAGGAAGATGGTCCTGCCCGTGCAATGCAGGTGGCGCACGCCGCGCCGGGCGGCGGTGGCGATCGCGCTCGCGGCCTCGCCAATAATGGAGGCCACCTGCTCGGGTGGCAGCGGCGTGCCGATCAGATGCTGGGAGACGGGACTGCCCGGCGGGATCTCCGTGATGATCGCCAGGTCCTCCGAATCCACCTGCACGATCGACACGAGGTGCGGGTCCCCCACGAGGGAGGCGCGGTGGGCGGCGTCGATCGTGGGTTGGGCGCGCGGGGAGTCGGGGTCAACGACGATGGCGCGCACGTGCCGCGACAGCACCACGTCGAGCGCCACCCACACACTCGCCTGATCGCTCGGCTGATGCTCGTACGGGTACAGCAGATCGAACCGGTCGGCGATGCGCTGACCAGCCTGCGCGTATGTGTTCACGTCTCACTCCCTCGTCAATCTTTGCCAAAGTCTACCGCGACCGTGTCACGATCGCCTTGATGCCGCCACGAAATCGTCCGGCTGCACGGGCTTGGAACGGCGGCCATCGCGCACTGACTTCACCAGGCCGATAAGGAACACGAGGCCCACGGCCCCGGCGATCACCACGGTGCCCACGTTCTCCCAGTCCGCCCGCACCCGCACGCGCAGCACGTCCTTAGCGCCGACCACCGTGCCGTCCGCGTTCGTCACCGTCACCTCCACGTCCAGGTTGCCCGAGCCGTGAGCCTCCACCGGCACCGAGACCGTGGTGGTCGACGACCCCGGCAGTGTCACCTCCACCGGCGACGGTGCGCGCAGGCGGATGTCCGGCACATCGAGGTGAACGGTTACGGTCACCGGCTGATGGAAGCCGTTCGTCACCTGCACGGGTAGTGCCGAACTTTCCGAGATGAGGTTGATCGTGGAGGTAGTGGAGACGTGGATCGTCTCGAGCTGGGCGGGCGTGGGCGCGATCGTGCGGATGAGGGCTTCGCGCCCGGACGGGTTGCCGCGCCACGACACGGAGGTCAGCTCCTGCGCCGCGGTGGTGGCGGCGGCCACCTTGGCATCGGCGTCGGGGAAGATCGCGGCCACGGCGCTGAAGGCGGCCAGTGCGTGGTCGATCGCGGTGACCTCCCCGCGCGTGAGCGCGCCGGAAGGTTCGGTGTCGGGCTCGGTGAGGACGCGCTCGGTGTCGTCCGGCTCGAGGCCAATGAGAGCTTTGACCGACGACGCCGTCACCCAGCTTGCGTCCAGCACTGCGGCCACAGCCGCGCGGGCGGCGTCGCTCGCCCCCCGGGGCACGGCGAGGACGTAGGGGCGCGGATCGTTGGGGCGCTGGCGGTGGTGGACGGCGGAAAGGGCGACCGCGACCTGGCGGGTGTCGAGCGTGTCGAGGGCGACGTCGTCGCGGCCGATCACCTGCAACTCGCCGGAAAGCACGTCGGAAGCGAGGGAATTGGTGACCAGCAGCGGCTCACCCTGGAAGGTGGTGACGGCCGAGGGGGTGTAGGTGAGCGTGTCGGCGGGCGCGTAGTCGGCGTCGGGGACAAGGACGGTCATGCCCAGGTCGTGGGCGAAGGCGATGTCGTTGGCGGTGGGAGACGAGGCGGGCAGGAACACGGTGTTCGTGGCGAGCTCGCGCGCTTGCTGCTCGCGGTCGAGGGCGGACAGCGCGGAGATGTCCGCGTCATAGGCCGGCAGGGCGAGGAGGGTGGCGCGGTCCGTGCTTACCGGCAGCTCCCGGTCCACGGCCAGCGTGACGCCCGCGATGTCCCAGGCATCCACCTGCTTCGTGACGTCGGGGAGGAGGGCGTCGGTGTCGGAATCGGTGGCGGGGGCGTCAAGGAGCAGGTTGATCGGCTCGGAGCTGATCGCCGAGACGGGCACCACCGCTGTGGCCGGGAACGGGGTGAGCTCGGCGGAGGAGGCCACCACAATCATCGTGCGGTCAAAGCCGACCGGGCCGTCGTCGGTGGACAGCTCGATCTCAATGCCGCGCGGGCCCCACGTGAACTCGCCGGTGGGCCAGGGCAGCTCGGTGTCGGGAAAGCTGAGACGCAGCGTGATGGTCTGGCCGGGGGCGACGCTGCGGGAGATATCGGTGCGGGCGACGTCCCAAGAAGGGGTGACGTCGGCCATCCAGCGATGCACCGAGAACTCGGAGACCGCGGTGGTGGCCTGCGCGCGCAGGTCGGCAGAGGTCAGGGTGAGCGGGGCGGTGCCCGTGTTCGTCACGTCCACCGACACCACCAGGTCCTGGCCCGCCTCCAGGACGGCGGGGGCGTCGGAGATGGTGACGGCGGGCTGCGCGGAGTCGGCTTCGGCGCTCGCGGTCTCGGAGCTGGTGCCCTGGGCGCCGGGCCGGGCGTCCGTCGTCGCGAAGGCGGGCCCGGAGGCAGACAGCGCACCGGGTATACCCACCACGAGCGCGGCGACCAGCGCCGCCACTAGGCGTTTCATTCGCGGCCCCCGTACAGGATCGCGCGGGCCATGCCCACAATGCGGCGTTCGTTGGGGTAGACCAGGCGGGTGGCGACCTTGTCGATGCGCACCCACTCCACGTCCTCAGCCTCCTGGTCCGGGTCGTTATCCACGGTCAGCTCGCCGGAGAGCGCCTCGAGGAGGAAGTGGTGGACGACCTTGTGCACGCGCTTGTCAGTGGAGGAAAACCAGTAGTCGATGGAGGCCAGGTGCATGAGGGCGCGGCCGAAGATACCGGTTTCCTCGCTGACCTCGCGCACGGCCGCCTGCTCGGGCGTCTCGTCGCCCTCGAGGTGGCCCTTCGGCAGGCACCACTCGAGGCGCCCGCCGCGATTACGCCGGGCGATGACGGCAACGTAGGCCTGGCCGCCTTTGACCGAGACGATGACGCCGCCCGCGGACGTCTCGTTGACGACCGGCAGGTTGTGGATACGAACCACTGGTCGTCTGCGGCGCGACCCCCTGGGAGGAGGGGCCGGGAATCTTCTTGACATCTTATTTCTACTGTAGTGATCTAGGTCGAGGAAAGTGCTCACGCACCCGGTTTTCTGGCACTCTTAAGGAGTGACTGAACGCGATACCACTTCCTTGACGACGACGGACGCCGGCACGAACCAGCGCGCCCGGCTTCTCGTGCAGGGACACCGATCCCTGTCCGATCTGCCTGAGGCAATTCTTGAACTAGGATCTATTTTCGCACGTTCCGGGCACGAATTGGCCCTCGTTGGCGGGCCAGTTCGAGATGCCTTCCTGGGCCGCGCTATTCACGACTTTGATTTGACGACGTCGGCGCGTCCCGATGAGACGATGGCCCTGCTCGGCGAGTGGGGCGACAAGGTGTGGGACATCGGCAAGGACTTCGGCACGATCGGCGCGGCGCGCTCCGGGCTGGTCGTGGAGGTCACCACCTACCGCACCGAAACCTACGATCCGGCCTCCCGCAAGCCCGAGGTGGACTACGGCGACACGCTGGAGGGCGACCTCACGCGGCGCGACTTCACGGTCAACGCAATGGCGGTGCGCCTGCCCGAGCTGGCGCTCGTGGACCCGTGCGGCGGCCTGGATGATTTGATCGACGGCGTGCTCGAAACCCCGGCCCCGGCCCGGCAGTCCTTCGACGACGACCCGCTACGCATCATGCGCGCCTGCCGTTTCGCCTCCCAGCTGGACTTCGACGTATCCGAGGAGGTCATGGGCGCGATGGCTGACATGGCCGCCCGCCTGGAGATCGTCTCCGCTGAGCGCGTGCAGGCCGAACTCGAGCGCCTCATGATCGGCGCCAACCCGCGCAAGGGCCTGGAACTCATGGTGGAGACGGGCGTGTGCGACGTCGTGCTCCCCGAATTCTCCGCGCTCCGCGAGACCGTGGACGAGCACGGGCGCCACAAGGACGTCTACGAGCACACCCTCACCGTGCTCGATCGCGCGATCGCGCTTGAGACCGACGACGACGGCCCCGTCCCCGCCCCCGACTTCGTGTTGCGCTTCGCCGCGATCATGCACGACGTCGGCAAACCCGCCACCCGCCGATTCGAGCCCGGCGGCGCGGTGTCCTTCCACGCCCACGACATCGTGGGGGCGAAGATGACCCGCAAGCGCATGAATCACCTGCGCTTCCCCAAGGTGGTGACGAAGGACGTCTCCGCCCTGGTCGCCCTTCACCTGCGCTTCCACGGGTACGGCGAGCAGAAGTGGACGGACGCCGCCGTGCGTCGTTACGTCACCGACGCCGGCCCGCTACTCGAGCGCCTCAACCGGCTCACCCGCGCCGACTGCACTACCCGCAACCGGCGCAAGGCCGCGTGGCTGTCCGCCGGGATGGATGACCTCGAGGCGCGCATCGTTGAGCTGAAGAAGCAAGAGGAGATCGACGCGATCCGCCCCGACCTCGACGGCCAGCAGATCATGGACCTGCTCGGCCTCAAGCCCGGCCGCGAGGTCGGCCAGGCGCGCTCTTACCTCCTGGCCCTGCGCATGGAGGAGGGGCCGCTCGGGCAGGAGGAGGCCACGCGCCGTTTGCTGGCCTGGTGGGCCGAGCGGGGCGAGGAGTAGTGGCTGGCCCGAGCCGAGAGAAAAGCGCGGGCCGGGACGCCGGCGTCGTGGGCGAGGAGCTCGAAGCGCTCGGTGAGGCGCGCGGGAAGCCGGCCGAAGAGCTGGGCGGCGAGAAGCCGGGGATGCTCGAGCAACTGCGCCAGTGCGCGCAATATCCGAAGTACCGCAAGCTGCTGGTGATCCGGATCGTGTCGCAGACCGGCGACGGGGTGTTCCAGGTCGGGCTCGCCACGCTGTTCTTCTTTAATCCGCAAAACGCGACGACAGCGGCCGGGGTGGCCGCGGCCTTCGCGGTGCTACTCCTGCCGTTCACGGTGGTCGGGCCGTTCGCCGGCACGTTGCTGGACCGGTGGAGCCGGCGCCAGGTGTTGTTCGGCGCGAATCTCATCCGGATGGCGCTCGCGGTGGTGTTGGCCGCGCTTATCTTCGCGGCCCCGACGCACTGGCTGGTCTACGTGCTGGCGCTGGTGACATTGGGGGTCAACCGCTTCTTGCTGTCGGGGCTGTCGGCCGGACAGCCGCATACGCTGCCGAAGCACCTGCTGGTGATGGCGAACTCCATCACGCCCACGCTAGGTTCGGTGGCGGCGGCGCTCGGCTCGGGCCTGGGACTGCTGCTCAGCCTCGTTTCGGCCGAGTCGATGCGCAACGCGATGGCGCTCATGATGGCCGCGGTCATCTTCGCAATGGCCGCGATACTCGCGCTGCGGCTCGGCCGCGACGAACTCGGCCCCGAGGCCCGCCCGACCACCACGCTCGGGACGGACCTGGCCGGCGTCGTGCGGCGGATGTGGGACGGGGTCGTGTACCTCACCCGCCGCGGCACGCCCATGTACGGGCTGACCGTCATGGCCACCCACCGCTTCCTCTACGGAGTCAACTTCATCGCGCTGCTCCTCATCTCGCGCAACCTGCTGGCCGATCCGCACGACGCCGGCGCCGGGCTCGCGATGTTCGCTCTGGTGGCGGGGGTGTCGATGGTGGGCAACGGGCTGGCGATCGTGGCAACGCCCACCGTGTATCAGTGGATCTCGCCGGCGGCGTGGATCGTGGTGTGCCTGGGGATCTCGGCAGTGTCGCAGACGCTGCTGGTGGCCACATACAAGATGCCGCTGCTGTACGTGTCGGCGGTGCTGCTGGGGCTAGGCGTGCAGGGGGCCAAGATCGCGGTGGACACGATCGTGCAGGCCGACACCGCAGATTCTTTCCGCGGGCGGGCCTTCTCCCTCTACGACATGATGTACAACGCCGCGTTCGTGGGCGCGGCCGGGCTGGCCGCCGTCGCGCTACCGGACACCGGCTGGGAGCCCTCCGTGTTTGCGGTGCTCACCGTGGTCTACATCCTGCTCGCCGGCTGGTACTGGTACATGGTCAGCCGGATCGGCAACGCCCCGCGCGAGGCGTAGGCGGCGGTTGGCCGGGCGGCCTGACACAACTCGTGAACCTGAGGCATACCAGGCCCCTATAGCGATCGGTAGCCGGTATATTCACGACTTCTGCCAGGCGCAGTGCTGGGCACTGGGCGCGAGGGGCGTGAGGGGTGTCGTGATGGGGACCTTCCCCGCGAGTGTCGGAGGAAGGTGAGATGATGAAGTCATGACGAACGAAGACCTTCCCCGCGAGCTCCCCGAGGAGGAGCCGCCGGCGCCGCCGGTGCAGATTGAGGACCGCGAAACGAGCGGCCTCATGATTCTCGTGGTGCTCGCGCTCATGACAGTGCTGGGGATCGGCCTCAACGCCATCTCCTCGGTGTTCACGCCGATCTTCCTGGCGCTCACGCTCGTGCTGGCCGTGCGCCCGATCGGGCAGAAGATGATCAAGCACGGCCTGCCGTCGTGGCTGGCGGCCACCGTGGTCATCACGGTGCTCGCGCTCATCGTGTTCGGGATGCTCGGGGTCACGATCCTGCTGCTCACGCCCGTGCCGCAGACGCTGATGAACTACTCCATCAACTTCGAGAACACGATGGACCAGGCCACTGAACTGCTCACCCGGCTGGGGTTTGAGAACGTGGAGCTGTCAAACTTCTTCGACCAGATCAACTTCAACTCGGTGGTCAGCCTGGCGTGGGAGCTGGTGGACAAAATGTCGTCGGTGGGCGGGCTCATCGCGATCGTGGGAGTCGCTGCGTTCTTCATTACCATCGACACCACGATCACCTCCGGGCGTGTGGCCATCATCAACAAGCGCCACGCCAACATCGGCCGGGCCATGTCCGACTTCGAGCGGCGCGTGCGCTCCTACTGGGTGGTCTCCACCCTGTTCGGCCTGATCGTGGCGGTGATCGACGGCTTCGCCCTCCAGGTGATGGGCGTGCCGCTGGCGTGGACATGGGCGTACTGGGCGTTCGTCACCAACTACATTCCCAACATCGGCTTCGTTATCGGCGTCATCCCGCCCATGCTCATGGCGCAACTCGACCAGGGCTGGCAGGCGATGGTGTGGGTGCTCGTGTTGTACTCGATCATCAACGTGGCGATCCAGACCTTCATCCAGCCCAAGTTCACGGGTGACGTGGTGGGGCTTTCGCCCACGGTCACCTTCATCTCGCTGGCGTTGTGGACCGTGGTGGTGGGCATCCTCGGCTCGATCCTTGCGGTGCCGCTCACATTGTTCTTTAAGGCTCTGCTAGTAGACTCCGATCCACGCGCCCGCTGGCTCGATGCCTACCTCATCTCCGAGCAACACATCGTGCGAAAAGACAGGCAGGGAGCGTACGCCGTCCCCACTCCCAAGGAGCGGCGGCGGAAAATGAAACGTTCGCGGCCCACGCGCGCGAAGAACTGAGAGGCAGCGATGGCAGGAAAAGAGAAGAAGGCGAAGGCAAAAGGCCGCGGTTATCCACGCGAGGGCCTGGGGCCGATTCGCCGCTGGATCCCGTCGTGGCGCTTCTTCCTCGGCACGTTCTTCGCTCTGACCGCGCTGGGGATCGGCGCCCTCGCCGGCCTGTACGTCACCACGAACATCCCCGAGGTGGACGACTTCGCGCTCGCGCAGACCACGAAGGTCTACTACTCCGATGGCGCCACGGAGCTCGGATCGTTCTCAGAGCTCAACCGCTCCTCGGTGTCCCTGGCCGACGTGTCGGAGCACCTCCAGCACGCCGTCATCGCCTCGGAGGATTCGTCGTTCTACGAGAACTCGGGCGTGGACCTGCGCGGCATCGCGCGCGCCCTGTGGAACAACATCCAGGGCAAGCCCACCCAGGGCGGGTCCACCCTCACCCAGCAGTACGTGGAGCGCTACTACACAGGCACCACCACCTCGCTGTTCGGCAAGCTCAAGGAAGCGATCCTCGCGCTGAAGATTGACAGTCAGCAGTCGAAGGAAACGATCCTTGAAAACTACCTCAACACCATCTACTTTGGGCGCGGCGCCTACGGCATCGAGGCGGCAGCGCAGGCCTACTTCGGCGTGCCGGCCAAGGACCTGACGCTGTCCCAATCCGCAACGCTCGCCGGCATCATCCCCGCACCCTCGGCGTGGGATCCGGCCGTCAGCCCGGAGCGGGCCGAACAGCGCTTCGAGCGCGTCATCGCCCGCATGGTCTCCGAACGGTGGATCACGCAAGAAGAGGCGGATACGGCGTCGTTCCCGGAAGTGCTCGAACCGAGCAAGGACAACGCGTATGCGGGAACGGACGGGTACCTGCTCGCGGCCGCGCGCAACGAACTGGTGGACAACGGGTTCACGGAGGAAGAACTGGCCACCGGCGGCTACCGGATCGTCACCACGATCGACGCGGCCAAGCAGCAGGCCGCCGTGGAGGCCGTGGCGAACCTGCCACAGGACAAGCCCGATAACTACTACGTGGGCCTCATCTCGGTCGATCCGCGCAACGGGGAGATCTACGCGATGTACGGCGGCAAGGACTACCTGGAGCGCCAGCGCAACTCGGCGCTACAGGACCGGGCGCAGGCCGGGTCCACGTTCAAGGCCTTCGCGGTAGCGGCCGCGATGGACGCCGGCATCTCTCCGCTCGAGCGCTACGATTCGCCGGCCACCTACACGATCGCCAATCCCGGTGGCACCGACCTGACGTTCAACAATGTGGACGGGCGCAGCTACTACAGCGTGCCGCTGACGAACATGACCGCGCAGTCGCTCAACACCGGCTTCATCAAGCTGAATGAGGAGATCGGCCCGAACAAGACGCGGGACATGGCGGTCAAGCTCGGCCTGCCGGAGGACACCCCGGGTCTGGATAACGGGGTGGGCAACGTGCTCGGTTCGGCCTCCCCGCGAGCGGTGGACATGGCCACGGCGTTTAGTACGATCGCCAACGGCGGGGAGAAGACCACCCCGCACATCGTGCGCGAAGTCTTCCAGGGCGAAAACCGGATCTACACGGGCAACACCGTTGGTGAGCGGGCGATCAGCGAGGAGACGGCCCAGCTGTCCACCTACGTCCTCGAAAACACGCTCAAGTACGGTGGCACGGCCGCCAACGCGGCGCTGCCTGGCCGCGAGGCGGCCGGTAAGACGGGCACGTCCACCGGCCCGAAGTCGGCGTGGTTCGCCGCCTACGTCCCGCAGATGGTCACGGTGGTCAACATGTACGCCGTGGGTGAGGACGGCTCAGAGGCCGTGCTCGAACCGTTCGGTGGGGTCTATCAGGTGGCCGGCGGCGATTTCCCCGCCCAGGTGTGGCACGACTACATGGCGACGGCCACCGCGGATATGGACGTGGAGTACTTCCCGAACGTCGACACCCTGATTGGCCAGCTGACACCGAAGCGCACCCCGGCGCCCGCGCCCGAGCCCAGCGAGGAGCCTTCCGAGGAGCCGAGCGAGGAGCCGAGCACCGAGGCCCCCACCACCGAGGCTCCAACCCAGGCCCCCAGCACCCCGGCTCCCACGGAGGCGCCAAGCGAGGAGCCGAGCGCGCCCCCCAGCCCGGAGCCGGAGCCCGATCCGTCGTCAGAACCTGCCGACGGCTAGGGGGCCGGCACCGGGCGCGAAGCGAGACGCCGGGTCTGGGCCGTTGGGCGTGAGGTGCCCGGGCGGCGTCGCGCGCGACCGCCGGGCATCCACATGTGGCGCATTGCGCAGTGGCCTAAGCGCGCGGATGGGCTAGAATTGGTCTTTGTCTGTCTATGACAGAGCATGAACCCTCCTGTCACGGAAGGACCGTGACCGTTGAGACCAAAGGAGGTGGGTAGACATGCGTAGTTACGAGATGATGATCATCCTCGACCCGGAAGTGGACGAGCGCACCCTCCAGCCCACGCTGGACAAGATGCTCGCCGTCGTCCCGGCTGAGGGCGGATCCCTCGACAACGTGGACATCATGGGCAAGCGTCGCCTCGCCTATGACATTAACAAGAAGAGCGAAGGCATCTACGTCGTCGTGTACATGACGGCCGAGCCGGACACCGCCAAGGAACTCGATCGCCAGCTGGGCCTGAACGAAACCGTCATGCGCACCAAGCTGCTCCGTTACGAGCCCAAGGCCGCGGCGGCAGCCGAGTAAGAAGGAGAAGGACATGGCAGGCGAACCGATTATTACCGTCGTCGGGAATCTCACCGCAGATCCGGAACTCAAGTATGTTGGCTCGGGTACGCCAGTCGCTTCCTTCACGGTCGCTTCGACCCCGCGTACCTACAACCGCAACACCAACGAATGGGAAGACGGCGAAGCCCTCTTCATTCGTTGCTCGGTGTGGCGCGAATACGCAGAGAACGTCACCGAATCCCTGTCGAAGGGCATGCGCGTGGTCGTTCAGGGCAGGCTCCAGATCCGCAACTACCAGCGCCAGGACGGCTCGCAAGGCACGTCCGTGGAAATGCAGGTAGATGAGGTCGGCCCGTCGCTGCGCTACGCCACGGCTCAGGTCACCAAGACCAACCGCTCCGGCGGCGGTCAGGGTGGTTACAACCAGGGCGGCGGTTACCAGGGCGGCTTGGGCCAGCAACGCGGTCAAGCATCCTACAACGCGCCTCAGGGCGGCTCGGGCCAGGACCCGTGGTCGCAGGCGCCAAGCGGATCGGCATTCGACGACAACCCGCCGTTCTGATCCACCATTGTTAACCGGCCAGCGGGCAGTGCTCGCCGCCGGAATGTTCACAGATAAAGAGGAATTCAATCATGGTCGCAAAGCCTGTTTTGCGTAAGCCCAAGAAGAAGTCAAACCCGCTGAAGGCTGCGAAGATCGAGCACGTCGATTACAAGGACACCGCCACGCTTCGCAAGTTCATCTCCGACCGTGGAAAGATTCGCGCTCGCCGCGTCACCGGTGTTTCCACCCAGGAGCAGCGCCAGATCGCCCGCGCCGTGAAGAACGCTCGCGAGATGGCTCTTCTTCCGTTCTCGAGCTCGAACCGCTGAGGAAGGGGATAAATAAATGAAGGTCATCCTGACTCACGAAGTTGAAAAGCTCGGCCAACCGGGCGACGTGGTCACCGTCAAGGACGGTTACGGCCGCAACTACCTGATCCCGCGCGGCTACGCCACGGCGTGGACCAAGGGCGCTCAGCGTCAGATCGATCAGATCAACGAGGCCCGCCGCCGCCGCGCCACCGAGGATCTCGAGTCGGCACGCGAGTCGCGCGACGCGCTCGAGACCGCCACCCTGCAGATCGCCAAGACCGCCGGCGCGAACGGCCGCCTCTTCGGCGCCGTCACCACCGCCGACGTGGCCGCTGCTGCCGCTGCCGTCACCGGCAAGCCGGTGGACCGCCGCCAGGTGCACCTGGTGTCGGCCATCAAGTCGGTGGGCGAGTACACCGGTTCGGTGAAGCTGGGCGAGGAGATCGTGGCCAACGTGAAGATCAACGTGGTCGCCGAGTAATCCGATCAGCACGCGGCTGAAGCCGCATAGGGGGCGGGGCGCGGGAGCGCCCCGCCCCCTTCTGCTGCCCGGCGGTGTGTGCCGATGGCCCGACCGGGCCTGGCCGGCCCGCCCACCTGGCCTGCCCGCCGTTCTCGGGCGCCCGGCCGGTCGCCCCCTTCCGTTTCGCGTCACGCGAAGTGTTTTCACGTCGCTCAAATCCCCGATTTGAGTGTGCACAAAACACTTTTGGTGACGCGAAACGCAGTTGGGCGCGGGGCATAAGAGTGGGCCCCCGCCACGAACGGCAGGGGCCCAGGGGAGGCGGCCGGAGATTTAGCTGATGGTCAGCATCTTCTGCCAGCCGTGCCCGATCTGAGTAGCTGGAGTCCACGAACCGCTGGCCTTGTTCAGGTAAGAGAACATCGTGCCCTCGTTGCGGATACCGATCAGGTCGTACTTGCCATCGCCGTTGAGGTCACCGGGGATGGAGGCGTAGGTGAAGCCACCCCAGCCGTGGCCGATCTGGCCCACGCCGTACAGGTAGCCGTTCGCAGCGCCCTCGTAGGCGAACATCCGGCCGTCTTCGTGGATGGCCACCAGGTCGTTGTGTGCCGAGCCGCTGAACTGGCCGGGGGCCAAGACGAAGCGCATTGAGTTCCAGCCGTGGCCGATCTTCATGCCGCTATGCAAGCCTACGGCGCTCACGTTGTAGCGGTACAGGTCGCCGGTCGCCACCTGGACGGCCACCACGTAGGTGTCCTTCGAGGAGCCGAGTGTACCCACGTAGGTGACGTTGTCCATCGCGTTCCAGCCATGGCCGGCCTTCAGGCCTTTGGTGAGGAAGCCGTCGCCGGCCGAGTACATGTAGTACAGGTCGCCGCTCTCGTAGCGGGCCAAGACGTCGGCGCGCCCGTCGCCGTTCACGTCAGGAATGGCGTCGATCTCCACGATGTCCTTGGCCCCGCACATGACCACGCCGCGGTGGACGAGGCCCTTGCCGGTGCCGGCGTAGAAGTGCACGGCACCTGAGCTATCGACCGACCACAGGTCAGCGTACGCATCGCCGGTGGCCTCGCCGAGCTTGCCGGTGGCGCGCGCGGGCTTGGCCGGGCGGTCCATGACCATGCACTGGCCGTGGTCGCCGCCCTGCTCGCCTTCGTCGGAGTCGCCGCCTGCGGGCGTGCACGCCACGTCGACGCCGAGGCCCGCGGCTTCACCCACGAGCTCCACGCCTGCTTCGTTCAGCACCGTGAGCGGGAGGTGGACCGTGCCCGCCGTCTTGCACTGCGCAGTGGCGGTCAGGGAGATGGGGGCGTCAACGTAACCGACGCCGTCGGCGGTGACGATCGCGTTCTCGTTCGCCGCGTTCGCGTCCTCGAGCGTGTTGTTGACCTTCGCGGTGGCGGTGACGTCGCCGAGCTTGACTGTGACGTCCTTGGTGCGGGCCTCACCCTCACCGGAGAAGGACAGGCCGCGCAGGCTCACCTTCGCCGACGCCGTGTTGCCCGCGACGTCGGCCGTGAGGCTCACGCCCACCGACTGCTTGGTCTCCCGCGGCTGGACCGTGGGGTTCTTCGTCAGGTACGCGCCGAAGAAGTCGCGATCCAGGCGGTCCGGGATCGTCTTGAGCGTGCCCGCGATCGAGGGATCCTTCAGTACGTCGAAGGAGTCGCCGCCGGAGAGAAGGAAGGTCACGGACGACACGGTGTACGTCTTCGCCGGGTCGATCGGCGCGCCGTCGATAAGGATGGAGGTCACGCGCTCGCCCATCGGCTTGGACGGGTCAAAGGTGTACCTCACGTTCTTCGACAGGCCGAGCTTGAGCATCGGGCGGGTCGAATCCTTGCCGAGCACCTTCCACTGCTGCTCGAGCAGGGTCTTGAACTGGGCGCCGGTCATCTTCACGTAGCCGACCTCGTTGGAGAACGGCTGGACCTTGAACACGTCGGCCACGGTCACCTTGCCGTCGGCCGGCAGGAGGTCGGCGCGGATGCCGCCGGCGTTGATGATGCCGATGTCGATCGGGTCGCCGTCGAGCGTGGTGATGGTCTCGCGCATTGCGTCGGCGATGAGGCCGCCGATCGTGGACTCGGTGCCGCGGTTCTCGCCGCGCGTCGCCTGGCCGTCCTTGACGGTCTGCTGGTAGCCGCGTGAGAAGTTGCCCGCGCCGTCGGCGATTACCTTCGAGCCGGCCTCGTGGGCCGCGGTCTTCGCCTGGTCGACTACGGCCTTGACCTCCGGGTCGTCGCCGCAGGTGGCGACTTCGGCGGCCGTGATCTGGACGGCCTCGGAGTCCACAACCTTCTTCGCCTTCGTGTCGTATGTGATGCGCAGGTTGGACAGGTTGTCAGTGAAGCTGCCGGACGCGGTGGCCGACAGCACGTGCCCGGACTCGGTGGCTACCTTGGTGAAGTAGTACGGCTTGTGGGTGTCGCCGCCCATGATGCCGTCCACGTACTCGCCCATCTTGGGGTAGGACTGGGCGACGTCGTTATCGTACATCGCGATGACGACGTCGGCCTCGCCCTTGGTCTTGATCTCCTTGGCGAGGTCGTTGATCACGGGGACGGGCTTGGAGAACTCCATCCCGTCGAACGTGCCGGGGAAGACCTTCGTGTCGGCGTCGTCCTCGATCGCGCCGATGAAGGCGACCTTGACGCCCGACGGCGACGTCCAGACCTCGTACGTGCCCAGGCCCTCGAGGCCCGTAATGTTGGCGCCGAGGTAGGGGAAGTTGACCTTCTCGTACGTCACGCCATCCACTGTGCCGCCGGTGAAGCGGGCGCGCAGGACCTCTTGGCCCTTGTCGAATTCGTGGTTGCCGATCGTGGAGGCAAACACGTCCATCTTGTTGAGGGCGGCGATGGTGGGGTTGTCGTGCTGTGAGCCCGAGGTGAACGGCGAGGCGCCGATGTTGTCGCCCAAGAGCACGAGCTGGGAGTTCGGGTTCTTCTTCTTCGCTTCCTTGACGTAGCAGGACATGGCGGACAGGCCGGCTTCGTTGACGGTCACCTTCCCGCCAACCTTCTTGGTCGTTTGCTCGATGTGGCCGTGGATGTCGGTGAGGTTGTATAGGTCGAGCACGACGATGTCCGAACCGGCTCCTTCGGGCGCGGGTTCGGCTTTTGCCGCGTCCTCGGCGGGCTCTGTCGCGGGAGCCTCAGCTTCGACGGAGGTCTCAGTCTCGACGGCGGCCGCGCGGCTGGCGTCGTCGGTGGTAGCAAGTGCAACGGTGGGTGAAAGGATGAGGCTGGAGGTGGCAACACTGCCGAGAACCAACCGCTTCGCTCGTTTCATAGGTTCGCCTTTCGGGTGGTGAGTTGTACAACCATTTTCCTTAGGTTTCGGATAGCCTAAATTGGCGGCCCGTCCCCCGAGGGTATGCGATGTCGCTAAGAGCATCATACCGCAGGGGGTGTTTTCACAGGTAGGGCGATGAGCTTCAGTCGAGGCGCATCCAGGTGTCGGTACGTACGCGCCACAGCATCGTGCCCCCGCGCACGGCCATGAAAACGATCGCGTACGCGCACCACAGCATCAGCATGCCGGCCGTGCCCAGGTGGCGGCCCGGGCCGGCGAGGAGGAGGGCGAGCGGGGCGAAGGCAGCCAACGCGGTGAGCATGTAGGTGGCGAGCATGCGGGTGTCGCCGGCGCCGATGAGCACGCCGTCGAGCATGTAGGCCACCGCCGCGATCGGCAGGGCGAGCGACGTGACCCACATGGACTGGGTGGCCAGCCACGCGACGCCCGCGTCCACGCTCATCACCCGCGGGATGACGAACGACAGGCCCGCGAGGACCACGCCGAGACCCGCCCCCACCTTCAAACCGTAGGCCAGGCAGCGGGAGAGGATTGTGCGCACACGCTCGCGATTGCCCGAGCCCAGGCCCTGGCCGACCAGGATCTGCGCGGCGGTGGCGAGGGCGTCCAGGCCGTAGGCGGCGAAGTTCCACATCGTCATGACGATCTGGTTCGCGGCGAGGGCCACCGTACCGAGCCCTGTGGCGGCGGCGATCTGGAGAAGGATGGCCCCGCGCAGGGAGAGGGTGCGGATGATGAGGGGGACGGCGTCGCGAACAGCGCGCAGCACGCCCACGCCGCTGGGGGCGAGGGAGACGCCGTGCGCCACGGCCAGCCTGAGGACCATCCACGCCAGGTAGATCCCCATGAGGGATTGGGCGATCGCGGTGCCGAGCCCGGCGCCAGCCACCCCGAGGTCCACGCCGTAGATGAGCGCGGCGTTCAGTGGGATGTTCGCCAGGGCGCCGGCGGTGGCGGCGATGAGGGGCGTGCGGGTATCGGCGAAGCCGCGCAGCGTGCCGTTGGCCGCGAGCACCAGCAGCATACCCGGCAGGCCGATCGCGGAGGCACGGGCGTAGGCCACCGCCTGATTGAGGACCGCGGGCTCCGGCCCGAACCAGCTGAGGATCGCGGGGGCGAAGCCCGCCAGGACCGCGCCGAGCGCCACGCCAAGGAGGGCGCCGAGCCACATCCCGTCCAGCCCCTGACGTAAGCCCCGGTCGGGCCTGCCCGCGCCGACGAAACGGGCGGTCGCCGCCGTCGTCGCGTAGGAAAGAAAAATGCACACGCCCACCAGCGTTGTGAGCAACGTCGAAGCCAGCGACAGGCCGGCCAGCGGGTTCGCGCCCAGCCGGCCGATCATCGTCGTATCCACGGCCACCAGTAGCGGCTCGGCCAGCAGCGTGGCGAGCGAGGGCAGGGCGAGCTGGCGGATCTCGCGGTCAATACTCACGCCGGGCAGCCCCTAGCGGCCAGGATTCTGCTGGGGGGCCTCCGTCACGACGACGACCTGCGCGTTTGCCTGCGGATCACCGCCGATCCAGGCGTTGTACTCGCCCTTGGTCAGCTCCACGCCGTCGAGCGCGAAGCCCGAGCTGGCCGGGAACGAATTGTTCGTCACCGAGGTGAGGCGGCTATTGGAGAAGTTCTGCATCGTGCGCGACATGCGGCCAAAGAAAGAGGTATCCCGTGAGACCGTGACGCCCCGGAGGCGGCCCACCGTCATCGTGCTTGCCTGCGAAATCCCCGGGCCCTGCTGGGGTGGCATGCGGACGGGGGCCTGACGCTGCTGGACCGGCTGGGCGTTCATGGTGCGGGTGGGCTGGCGCGGCGGGGCGTCCTGGCGCGGGGCCTCCGTGAAGGAGCGGGGTGCCCGCTTGGCCATCTCGCGGGCCCGGCGCCTGTCGCGCTTCTGGCGGCGCTTATTGGCCTTCGCGTAGTCGCCCGCTAGGAAGGGCGATTCGAGGCTCTCCGCGCGGTGCGGGAGCGAGAAGCCCTTCGTTGAGGAAACCCACGCCGAACCGGTCGTGTTGTCGGAATAGAAACTCACCATGATTCCTCCCTGCCTACACCATAAGAATACCGCAGGGCCCGCCGGCGCGGCCCGCCAACGCTTGCTCGCGGGCCCGATGACACGCCGGCGTGTTCTTCAAGTAGCGTGTCGCGGCCTAAGGTGAAAACTTGTCAACATCCCGGTTGCTTATCCACTGGTGTGGATAGTGCTGTTGAAGAAATATCGCCAAAACCGCACCACCTTTCCACAAATCTCGGCGCATGTGTGTAACGCTGTGGACAACCTGCGGTCGTTATCCCTCTAACATCCACAGAGGCCCCGCGAGTGTCCACCGTATTTCTTCAACAAGCCACAGACAAAGCCGCAGCCTGTGGAAAACTGACGGCTCGGTCGTCGTCGACGATTTGACAACATGGCCCGCGCAGGAAGCCGCACCCGAGTTTCCCGGGGGTTACACGCGAGCCGGCCGCGGCAGGTAAGGTCTAACCGAGAGTGAAGGAGGGGCCGTGAGCGAGAATGTGTTTGAGCGCGTGCCGCCGCAGGACATGGAGGCGGAGCGCTCGGTGCTGGGCGGCATGATGATCAACAAGGACGCGATCGCCGACGTCATCGAGATCTTGCAAGGCGCCGACTTCTACCGTCCCGCACACACCATTATTTACGACGCCGTCCTCGACCTGTTCTCCAAGGGCGAGCCGGCCGACGCCATCACCGTGGCCGCGGAGATTGCCCGGCGTGGCGAGCTGGAGCGCGTGGGCGGGCGCACCTACATCTTCGACCTCGTCAACGGCGTGCCCACCGCCGCGAACACCTCCTATTACGCGCGGATCGTCCACGAGCAGGCCCAGCTGCGCTCCCTCATCGAGGTGGGCACCCGCATCACCCAGCTGGGGTACACGACGGACGGCGCCGACGTCGTCGAACTGGTGAACATGGCTCAGTCTGAGGTCTTCCAGATGACCGAGTCGCGCACGAAGTCCGACTACACGCCCTTCCGCGAGATCGTGCCCGGGCTGATCGAGGAGCTGGAGATCAACGCGAGCCGGGACGGGAAGGTCTCGGGGCTCGCCACCGGATTCCACGAGCTCGACGGCGTGCTCAACGGCCTGCGGCCCGGGCAGATGGTGATCGTGGCTGCGCGTCCCGGCATGGGGAAAACCACCATCGCTATGGACTTTTGCCGGCACATCGCCTTCCGTGAGAACAAGCCGGTGGCCTTCTTCTCCCTGGAAATGGGGCGCACGGAGCTGGCCATGCGCGTGCTTGCGGCGGAGGGGGAGATCCCGCTGTCGGCCCTAATCTCCGGTGACATCCGTCAAAACCAGTGGGAGCGCATCTCCACCACGCTGGCCCGGATCGCCGAGGGCCCGCTCTACGTGGACGACTCGCCCAACCTCACGATGATGGAAATCCGCGCGAAGGCCCGGCGGATGCGCCAGCAGCACGGGATCGAAATGGTGGTCATCGACTACCTCCAGCTCCTCACCTCAGGCGGGCGCACCCCCGAATCGCGCCAGCAAGAGGTCTCGGAATTCTCCCGGTCGATCAAGCTGCTCGCCAAGGAGCTCGACGTGCCGATCATCGCAATCGCCCAGCTCAACCGAAACCCCGAACAGCGCAACGACAAGACCCCGCAGGTGTCCGACCTGCGCGAATCTGGCTCGCTCGAGCAGGACGCCGACGTCGTCCTTCTCATCAACCGCCCCCAAGCCGAGGACGGCTCCATGAACCCGCCGCCCGCCGAGGTGATCGTGGGCAAGAACCGCTCCGGCCCCACTGCGAAGATCGAGCTGGCTTTCCAGGGCAACTACACGCGCTTTGCCAACTTCGGCGGAGAGTAAAGTAGCACGTGACCTGGCCGATAGACAACATCCTGGGGGTTGACTAGCCTGATTCTTTAAGGAGATGGTGCATGTCGCGCACGTTTGAGTCGTTTGAGGTCAGGAACTACAGGTACTTTTTCGCCGGGGCGTTGGTGTCGAATATCGGCACGTGGATCTTCCGGGTCGCCCAAGATTGGCTGGTGCTGACCGACCTCACCGAAGGTTCCTCCGCCGCGCTCGGCATCGTCACCGCGCTGCAGTTCCTCGCGATCCCGTTCCTTGCCCCCTACGCGGGCGGGATCGTGGACCGGATGGACAAGCGTAAGGTCCTCATGGTCACCCAGGGGCTGCTGTGGCTTAACGCCGTGGCGATGTGGCTGGTGGTGTACACCGGCGCGGTGCAACTGTGGCACATCTACGCGCTGGCGTTCACGCAGGGCCTGGTGGTCGCGTTCGACAACCCCGCCCGCCAAGCCTTCGTCCCCGAAATCGTCTCGCAGGACCGGCTGGCGAACGCCGTGGGCCTGAATTCGACGTCGTTCAACGCGGCGCGCCTCATCGGCCCGGGCATGGCCGGCTTCATGATCGCGGCCTTTAACGACGACGTCGCCCCGGCACTCCTCATCAACGCCCTGTCGTTTGTGGGCATGTTCGGTGCGCTGCTCGCGATGAAGACCTCCGAGCTACACCCCTCGCCGCGTGCCGAGAAGAAGGGGGCCACGCGCGGCGGTTTCAGGTACGTGAAGTCGAAGCCGGACATCGTGGTGCTGCTGGTCATCGTCTTCATGCTGGGCACGTTCGGCATGAACTTCCAGATCTTTAACGCCACGATGGCCACCGAGGCGTTCGGCAAGGGATCGGGCGAGTACGGCCTGCTCGGCACGATCATGGCGATCGGCACGCTGGCGGGCGCGCTCATGGCGGCGCGGCGCAAGCGGCCGCGCCTGCGCACCATCCTCCTGTCGCTCATGGCGTTCTCACTGGCCACGATCGGGCTGGCCTTCACGCCGAACTACCTGGCCTACTCGGTGCTGCTCGTGCCCGCAGGGTTCTTCGCCCTAACCGTTATGACCAGCGCGAACGCCGCGGTCCAGCTCAGTTCCGACCCGCTGTACCGCGGGCGTGTCATGGCGATCTACATGGCGATCTTCCTGGGCGGCACCCCGCTGGGCGCGCCGATCATCGGCTGGCTCGGGGATGTGTTTGGGCCGCGGTCCACGCTGCTGCTGGGCGGCGGGGTCAACCTCCTGACCGTGCTCGGGATCCTGGCCTACTTCAGCACGAAGGGCATGCGGCTGCGCCTGCACTTCACTAACTACCTGCCGCGCATCCACGCCGAGTGGACCGTGCAGGCCAACGAGAAGATGGTGGGGATGTAGGGTGGCGGCGCGGCCGGCCCGGCCCGGGGCCAGGGTGCGCCCGGGAGAGGGCCACAACCAGCCCTCCGGCCACGCCCCCCCCCACAGATGCTGCACTACTCGGCAAGATGCGGCACTAATTTCCCGTTATTTTGTGCCGCATCTTGCGGTTTAGTATCCCGTTTGCGCAGAGCGAGGGCTGGGGTCGGAGCAGGGGTGCGCCCGCCGGCCCGCCCGCCGGCCCGCCCGCCGGCGGCGGCTCAGCTGAGTTCCGCGCCCAGGCGCTGGAAGAACTCCCACTGGTAGTCCAGGTTCGCTATCCACAGCTCATGGGCCGGCGTCGTGGCGCACTCGTAGTCGTACTGGGCGCGCAGGGACTCGAGGTAGGAGTCGATGAAGGCGAGCTGCTCGGGCGTCGACTTGGCCATGAAGTCCACGTACCGCAGCGTGTCGGCGATCCGGTACGCGCTGAAACGGTCCACGTTGTCGCAGTCCCCGATCGAGCGCGCCACCAGCCCCGGCTCGCGGTCAAAAACGAGATAGGCCCGGCCCCGCGCGTCGGCGTCGGTGCCCTCCCCGTCCTCGCGCGGGTTGAACCGGCCGTCAACGTGCATCGCGATGCCCTGCGCGATCTCCTCGGCCGCCGCCCCGCCAAAGCCGAGGCCATCGAAGTACTCTTTCACGACGAGCGCGCCCGCCCGGCCGTGATCGACCGGAACGGCGGCGTCGTACTTGCCGACGTCGTGAAGCAGGCACCCGAGCTCGAGCGCGTCGGCGTCCAGGCCGGCCTCGAGCCCGACCCGGCGGCCGATGCGGGCCACGCGAAGGCAGTGCTCGTAGCGGTAGCGGCGCGAGCCCTCGGATGCGGGCGCGGCCGCCAGGTGCTCGTAGAGGAACACCCGGGCGGCCGCGAAATCCGGATACATATTACTTGTCGCAGCTGCCGGCGCCGTTACCGCAGCCACCCTCGCCGCAGTTGGCGCAGTCGCCGTCGCCGCTACAGCCTTCGCCCTCGTCGGGCGTGGCGTCCGAGTAGTCCATCTGGGCGGCGTAGGTGTAGTCGGCGTCCTGCTTGGGTTCGAACGCGCCCTGCCACACTGTGGAGAACGGGGTGTTGGCCCGCACCTGCGCGTCGATGCCCTGCGTGACCAGGTCCTTCGCCACGCGCACGGCCTTGTGGATATCCGAGCCCTTGGCCAGCTCCGCGGTGATCGCGGCGGCGAACGTGCAGCCCGCGCCCGACACGCGTGAGTTGCCGATCTTCGGCACCGAGTACGCGAGCGCCTGCTCGCCGTCCCACAGCACATCCACGGCCTCGTCGCCCGGGAAGTCCATCCCGCCCTTGACCACCACGTACTTCGGGCCCAGCTCCGAGATCCGCATCGCGGCCTCGGCCAGGTCTTCCAGGGTCTCGAGCTTGTCCATGCCGGCCAGAGTGCAGGCCTCGAAGTAGTTCGGGGTGGCCACGGTGGCCAGCGGCAGGATCTTCTCCCGCAGCGCGTTATCGGTGTCGAGCGCCATGCCCGGCTCCTGACCCTTGCAGATGAGCACCGGGTCCACCACGATATTCTTCCACTCCTGGCTCTTCAGGCCTTCGGCGACGGCGTCGATCGTGGGCACCGTGCCCAGCATACCGATCTTGACCGTATCCAGGTTGGCGTGCGACATCGCCGCGCGCATCTGGTCGCTGATCACGCCGGACTCGACGGGCACGAACTTATGGTTCCAGCCATCCGCCGGGTCGAAGGAAACGATACAGGTGAGTGTACCCAGGCCGTAACAGCCGAGCTCATGGAACGTCTTGAGATCCACCTGGAATCCCGCTCCGCCCGTGGCTTCAGAACCTGCAATCGTGTACGCGTACGTGACCATGAATAACCTTTCAACGTTGGCCGAAATTGGCGCGGCCGGCGGAGACGATTTTAGTCCCCGCCGGCCGCAAAGACGAATGTTTACATGCGGTCGAACACGTCCGGGTGCTTGCCGGTGCGCCCGGGCTCGCCCCTGTCGAGCACGTCGATCCGCGCGATCTGATCCTCGGTGAGCGTGACGTCTTGCGAGGCGAAGTTTTCCTTCTGGCGATCTGCGTGCGTGGACTTCGGGATCGCGATGTGGCCCTTGGCCAGGTGCCAGGCGAGCACCGCCTGCGCCGGGGTGGCCCCCACCTCGGCCGCGACCTCCCCGATCACCGGATCGTCCAGCACGCCGCCGCGCCCGAGCGGCGACCACGCCTCCACCGCGATCCCGCGCTCGGCACAGTAGGCCGCCAGCTCGGCGTTCGTAAAGTAGGGGTGCAGCTCGATCTGGTTGACCGCCGGCAGGATCGACGTGCCCGACGCCAGCTTCTCCAGGTGGTGGATCTCAAAGTTCGACACGCCAATCGCGCGCGCCTGGCCCGACTCCACAAACTCCTCCATCACGCGGTACGTGGTGATGAAGTCCCCGCCGTAGAACATCGGCATCGGCCAATGAATAAGGAAGAGGTCCACGTAGTCGGTCTGCAAGTCCGCCAGCGACTGGGCGAAGGTCCGCCGCACGTCGTCGGGCCGGTGGTTGGGGGTGTTGAGCTTCGTGGTGACGAAGATATCCTCACGGGGGATGCCCGTTGCCGCGAGCGCCCGGCCCACCCCGAGCTCGTTGCGATACATCTGCGCGGTGTCAATGTGGCGGTAGCCCACCTCGAGCGCGGAGGCCACGGCCGCCGGCGCTGCGTCGTTGTCGATCTTGTAGGTGCCAAAGCCAAGCTGTGGAATATTCATGTTTTCATCCTAGCCCGCGGTGCGAAGGTGTGCCTGGGCGGGCCGGAGGGCGCACGGATGCGCCCGGCACGGGCGGGCCAGCGCGGGCCTCCGGCGTGGCTAACTTGTGAAAATATGCCCGGATTGGGCAGTTTTCGCGACGAAACGGCTCTAAATCCTGATCTCCCCACAACCCCGCCACGGCGCCGACCCGAGCCAAAACTAAAACCGCAGGTCAGAGAGTTGCTCTCCTGCCGATGGCAAAAGGTGCCCGCTAGCCGAGCGCCTCGAGCAGCGGCCCGACCACCGCCGCGCCATGCGTGCGAAGCGCGTCGTGGTGCCAGTCCTCGGAGATGAGCACTTTGATCCCGGCGATCTCGGCAGCGGTCTCCAGGCAGATCTCCACGGGTACGAACATGTCCGGCCGGTACACCCACGCCGCCACCGGCACGGTGTTGCGGGCGAGCGCGGCGCGGTCGTGCAGGTTGGGCAAGTCCTCGCGGCCGGCCAGGATGCTCACCGTCTCGGCCATCGGAGCCAGCGCCGGATCCTCCTCCCCCTGCCAGGGGAACACGTGCTCACCCGTGAAGCGGAAGCCGTGCCCCTCGGCGCGAAGGGCGGCTTCGGCGCTCGCGGTTGCCTCCGGCTGGCGGAACTGCGCAAACTCCCCGCGCACCCGATCCGCCGCCCACCTCGGCGCCACCCCGCGCTGCTGGTAGATCGACTCATGCAGCGCCCAGTACAACGGCGTTGCCCCGTAGCTCAGCGCCGCTCCCACGGCAGTCAGGAATCGCGAGCTCAGCCGCTTTCCAACGACGCCGTCGTCCCCACCCGCGCCCGGCACCTCGACGAACGGGTCCTCCAGCATGTAGTGCAGGGCTTCGAGCCCGTAGCTGTGCCCGAGCTCGAGGCCGAGCATCCGGAACCGTCGGGCGGTCAGCGGCTCGCCGGTGGGCAGGAGTTCGGGGGTACCGGCCGTGGCGGCGTCGGCAAGATGCGTGACGATCCGCCAGCATGTCTCCTCATCTTCGGGGTAGCGCGCGAAGAACTCGGCGTTGCGGGCCGCGGTGCGGGCGAAGGTGAGGCGGTAGACGTCGTCGGGGTGGCGCCACGTGGAGGGCAGGCCGGCGGTGATGAACGCCCGGCTCAGCCCGCGCGGGGCCTGGGATAGGTAGGTGGTGATGCAGAACCCGCCAAACGACTGGCCCATCGCCGCCCACGGCTCATCGCCCTGCAGGGCGTGGCGCAGGGCCTCGGCGTCGGCGACGATCGAATCCTGCCGGAAGCACGCCAGGTAGTCGGCCTGCTGGTCGGGGGTGCCGACGCCGGCCAACACGGCGGCGTCGATCGCGGCGGACTGGCCGGTGCCGCGCTCGTCGAGCATGACCAGGCGGTAGTCCTCAAGCACGCGGGCTACCCAGCCAGATTCGGTGGTCTGGCGGGTGCCGGCCGACCCCGGGCCGCCTTGGAAGAAAACTAGGCGCGGCTTGTCCTCGCAGCCCGCGCGCACGAACTCGCGGGCGAAGACCTGGATCGTGGCATCCGGGCGCGGCGGACGGTAGCCCAGGCCCGGGTGGGCCAACGGCACCTCAAGGCGGTGCTCAATGAGCGTGGTGGGGTGCTCCCACGGGACCTCGTAGCTCACCTGCCGGTGTTGCGCCGACGTCGTACATGCGGGCGCGCCCGTAACCTCGGCCTGCGTCACTGCTCGTCCTCCGAACGCAGGCGTGGCGCGGTGCCCTGGGCGGGCTTAAACCCGGCGGCGTCGGCGTAAAACTCGCGGATGACGTCCATGTCGGCCGCGACGTCGCCCGTCAGCTCGATCGTCTTGCCCCAGCCGTACACGTGCCGGGTGGAGTCAATGAAGCCGAGCGTGACCGGCAGGCCGGCCCCGCGAGCGATGTGGTAGAAGCCGGACTTCCAGTAGTCGCGCTTCTTGCGCGTGCCCTCGGGGGCGATGATGAGCGAAAAGCGATCCTCGCCCTCAAGCTGCTCGATGATGCCTGCCACCATCCCGTTCGGGTGGCTGCGATCCACGCCAATCCCGCCCAGGGCGCGCACGATCGGCGCGAGCGGCCCGCGCATCACCGAGTCCTTCACCAAAAACTTAAACGGCACGCCCTTATCCCACAGGGCCATGAGCATGAACCAGAAATCCCAGTTCGACGTGTGGTAGGCGCCGATCACGATCGACTTCTTCGGCAGTGGCGCCTCCTCCGCGAACGTCCATTTCGACAGGCGCTGGTATGTCTTAGAAAAAAGTCGTTTGAAACTCATAGTTCTCCTTGCGATGTGGGCGGCGGGGTGGGCGGGGCCGCGGCGAGCGTTGTGGGACGACGCGCGGCGGGCGACGTCGTCGGCCCTAGGCCTTGGGGCGGGCGAGCTCGGTGGCGATCACCTGGTCCATCGTCTCGATGGGGATGAACCCGGGGACGTAGCTGTAGCCGACGATGAACGCCGGCGTGCCGGAGATGCCGAGCGAGGTGGCCGTGGTGCGGACATCCTCGATGGCGGCGACGGTCTCGGGCGCGGTCATGTCGGCGCGGAACTTCTCCAGGTCTGCCACCCCGATCGCTTTGGCGACGGCGGCGATCCCGTCCTCGCTGGCCTCCACCGCGTCGCCGGCCACGTGGTGGTCGTAGACGTAGGAGTGGTACTCGAGGAACTTGCCCTGGTTCGCGGCGGCCACCGCGCCCTGTGCCAGCAGGGTCGACTCGTCGCCCAAAATCGCCAAGTTGTGGTACTCCACGCGCACCGTACCGTCATCAATGTAGTGCTGCATCTTCGGTTCGGTCTCCGTGGCCGCCTTCGCGCAGTAACCGCAACGGAAGTCGAAGTAGACCTGCATGACGATGTCCGCATCCAGGTCCCCCACCGCCATCGGATCGTCCGGGTCGAGGCGCCACAGGCCCTCCACCAGCTCCTTAAGCTCCGCACTCGGCGCGGCTGGCTCGGTCGCCTCGGCGCTGGGGCTGGCGCCGTCGGGCGTCGTGGCCTCGGACGTGGCGGACGCGGACGGTGTCGTCGGCTCAGGCTCGGCCTCCGAGGAACGATTGAGCACCAGCATGACGACGAGCGCCACCACCACCGTGGCAAGCAACACCACGGTCATGATGAGGTTACGGACGGTCTTGTTCATGCATTTCTCCTGCGGCGGTCGGAATTATCGGTTTGAGGTTAGAGGACGTAGCCGAAGAGCGGCGAGTTGGGCTCGAGCTTCTCGATCTCGAGGTCGGAGGCATCCATGCGGGCGCGCAGGTCGTCGATCTTGGTGCGGTCCTCGATCTCGATGCCCACCAGCGCCGGGCCCGTCTCGCGGTTGTTCTTCTTCGTGTACTCGAACAAGATGATGTCCTCGCCCTCGGAGAGCACGTCGTCGAGGAACGTGCGTAGCGCGCCCGGGCGCTGCGGGAAGGTGACGAGGAAGTAGTGGCGCAGGCCCTCGTGGATCATGGAGCGCTCTACGATGTCGTCGTAGCGCATCACATCATTGTTGCCGCCGGAGATGATGCAGGCGACGGGGCCGTCGGGCAGGTCGGTGAGGTAGTCGCCGAGCGCGGCCGGAGCGAGCGCACCCGACGGCTCAGCGATGATGCCCTCCACCTGGTACAGCTCCAGCATCTCCGTGCAAATCGCGCCCTCGGGCACGATCACGATCTCATCGCACAGGTCAGCCACGATCTGGTAGGTGAGGTTGCCGGCACGGGCAACGGCCGTGCCGTCGGCGAAATTATCCACGGTCTCCAGGGTCTGCGGGGCGCCCGCCTTGAGGGCCGCCGCCATCGACGCCGCCCCCGCCGGCTCCACGCCCACCACCTTCACCTCCGGGTGGAACTGCTTCACCCACGCCAGCGTGCCGGACAGGAGGCCTCCGCCGCCCACCGGCACTACCACAGTTGCCGGCGGAGTAGGGGCCTGCTCGAAGATCTCCTTCACCACCGTGCCCTGGCCGGCGATCGTCCGCGGGTCGTCGAAAGGGTGGACGTAGACGGCGTCGTTCTCCTTGGCAAACGCGATCGCGGCCTCGGAACACTCATCGAAAGACGTACCCACCGTGCGCAACGTGACCCACTCCCCACCAATCGCCGCGATGCGGTTGCGCTTTTGGCGCGGCGTGGTGGACGGGATGAAGATCGTGCCGTGAATGTGCTTCTTGTTGCACGCGAACGCCACGCCCTGCGCGTGATTACCCGCCGACGCACACACCACCCCATTCGGCGCCTCGGCCGGGCCCAGGCCGGCAAGGAAGTTGTAGGCACCGCGCACCTTATACGAGCGCCCCACTTGGATATCCTCGCGCTTGAGCAGCACCTGGCGGCCCACCTTGGCAGACAGGCGCACGGATTCCTCAAGCGGGGTGGTCCGCACTGTCGAGCCCAGGGTCTGCGCCGCGACCACCACGTCCGTACCGGTCACATTCGTCATATCCCCATCTTTCCGCGTGAGCAACTCGAAACCAAATTGTTGCCACTATTCGGCGGGGAAATTGCGGGGCCGGTATTGTGGAGGGATAAAGCCGGGGTTGCGATGGAGGTGGCGGGATGCGGAAGCGGGCAGTTGCGCTGGTGCTCGCCGGGTGTGCTGTGCTTACCGCGTGCACCGACGTCACCAAGCCAGCTTCCCCGACGGCGACGCCGTCCGCCCCCGACTCGGCGGGCGTGCCGGGGGCGGGCGAGCCGAGCGCCGAGCCCACGCCCGAACCCGTACGTAACCCCTATGAGGGCGGCGCCGAACGGGACTGGTCGGTGGAGCTTCCGGGCCAGCCGACGGCCGTGGTGTACGACAGGCAGTCGGGCACGTTGATCGCCGCGCTCGCGGAGGCGCGGGGCACGCAGCTGCACGCCTTCAGTGTGTCGAGTTCCGGGCGCACGCTCCCCATCTGGACCTACGACATCCCTGACGCCACCGACATCCTCGCGATGGACGCCTCGAGCGGGTCGGTGTTCGTGTCGGTGGGGGATGCGGGGGCTGGTTCTGGGGACGCTGGTTCTGGGGGTGCCGGGGCCGCGGAGGCGAATGCCGGGGGTGCGGACGCGGGCCGGGCGACGGCGTCGTCGGGAAAAATGACGGACGCCGTGCCGAGCGATTTTATTGTGCTGGGGGCGAGGTCAGGCGCGGAGGAGCTGAGGTGGACGCGGGCGCATGTGCTGGACACGGAGGTGCCGTGGCTGGTCGGCGCGTATGACGCGGGCGCGGGGATCGTGCGGCTCGGGCGCGACTCGGTGCTCGCCGCGGTGATCGACTCCGGTGGGCGCGTGATCGAAGACGAGCGGCTGTTCACGGCGGATGCGCAGGTGAGGCTCGGGATCGACATCGTGGATACCGGGATTCCGGGCACCGCCGGCACCACGTTCGTGACCTACCCCGGGCTGAGCAAGGTCAGCGGGGACAAGTGCTGGTCCGTCACCGACGGAATCGTGTGCGTGGGCGCGGGCCAGGTGGTGGAGTACGACGCGCGCGCAAACCTCCGGCGCGAAACGCCGCTGCGGGCCGGGAGCGCCGGGGAGGTCTACGAGGTCGCGGGCATGGATCCCGACGTCACTGCGCGCGAGCTGGCCGAGGCGCTCGCGGAGCGGGCTGATGCGGCGGGCGTGGATTCGGCCGGCGAAGGCGCCGGGGGTTCTGGTTCGGGTGCGTCCGGTGGTGCTGGCACCGGCGAGTCCGACTCCGCCGATTCCGATGTGCCCGAGGCCGACAAGCCCGCTGCCAATGCGCGGGATCGTGCCACGGTGGCCGTGCTCGCGGACGGGCGCTGGCTCACCGACATCCCCGCGGGCGCCGAGCCCTTCGCGCGCGGCGCCCCGTTTGCCCAGGCCGGGAATGCGATCGTCAACCTGGTCACGGGTGAGGCACTGGTGGAGGATGCGCTCGTGGGCGAAGGCCACAGCGCCGACATGTTCTTCGAGTGGGACGGCTCCGCCCTGCATTATTTGCGCCCGCTCGGCCGCTGATTAGCCCCGGCGGCTGGACTGCCGGGCTCCGGGAACTGGGTGCGTGGGCCCGGTTGGCTCCCAGGCGTAGCCTCTGCACAGGGCCCGGGGGCCAGCCGGGGCGGGGTATGCTTTCGTCATGGAAGACTTTCCCTTCGAATTCGAACGCAAGTTCCTGGTGCGCCGGCTACCCGAGGGTGTGGTCGAGCACGGTGCGCCGAAGGTGATCATTCAGGCCTACGTGTTCGCCGAGGCCGGCTACGCGATCCGCGTCCGCCTCGCGTTCCGTGGGGTGGACCTCGACGCCGATCTGGGCACCCCCGCCTTCGACCCGGCCGTCGACGAACTCGGCGCCTACGAACGCCGACTCCTCGCCGAGCTCGTGGCCAGGTCATCCGCGCCCGCCACCAGCACTTCCACCCCCTCGGCCGGCACTTCCGCCGACGCCGGCGGCCCGGCACCCGGCATCCCCGTGGCCCCAATAAGCCCAACAACCCCAAGCCCCCATCCCACGCCCCCGCCGGTAGCGACCATCGCAGTGAAGTCCCCGTCGGTGGCGGGCGAGCGCTACGAGATGGAGACCGAGCTCGACCCGGAGGTGGCCGTGCAGATCATCCAGCGCTCGGGCCGGATTGTGGCCAAGACCCGCCATTCGCTGTGGGTGGGCGAGGACGGCTGGGAGTTCGACGTTTTCTCTGGCCAGAACGCCGGCCTGGTGGTAGCGGAGATTGAGCGCCTGAGCCCGGTGGTGGACCTGGCGATCCCGGACTTCTGCGTCACGGAAGTGACCACGGACCCGCGTTTCACCAACGATTCCCTCGCGAAGGAACCGTGGCAGCACTGGGATGCGCTCTACATGAACGAGCTCGCCCAGCGCGGCCCCTTCTTCCTTGACCTGCGCGGGTAGCAACGGGGGGGTGATGGCGACGCCCGGCGCCGACGTCGTCGTCATCCCGTAGCCGGCGCACCCGGAGCGCCGCTTCACCCTGCGGGCTTATGCGGGCGGGGTGGGAGTCGAGAATAATGGGGGCATGACAAGTTCTTCGTCGCGCAAGAGCCTGGTGGTGCAGGTGCTGATCTCCATCGGGTTGGCATTGATTGTCATCATTGGCTTCACGTACATTCGCTTGACGGAATCGAAAGCGAACTTGGCGCAGGTGCAGTCGTTGGAGCAGCAGTCGTCGTTTGTGACGCACGACATCAATGCGCTCGAAACCCGCCGCTCACCCTACGTGGGCGACAACTCGAACACCGTGCAGGCCCTGTATGCGCTGCCGCTCGGCGCGCGCATTGACAGGGTGGAGATCCATGGCACAGACGTGCTGGTCATGCTCGGCGAAGGCGACACCGGCAACGAACGCGAAAACGTGCTGTATTCCGCGGTGGCGTTCATGGCCGCGATCGACAACGCCACTTCCCTCACGTACGTCACCCTCGACGGCAGTTACTACGTGGAGCGTTCCGCCATCGAGGAGCGCTTCGGCACCCCGCTATCCGACCTGCTCGATTCCGCCGAGACCTGGCAGGGCGCGCGGGGGCTGGTCCCGTTGGAGGCGGGCTCGCTGGTCGCGGATAGTTAGCGCTCACGACGCCGTTCGCGCACTTCACGCTTGACGGCGCCCGCCCCGTGCCACGCAGCCCGGCCCATGTTGCCTCACCCGCGGCGTACCGCGGTCCACCCGGTAGACTCGTCCCATGCACGAGCTTGGAATTTCCTCGATTCACCCCTCCGCCCCCGCGATGTTTTCGGCGGCGGCGATCATGCGCGCGCCGATCGACCTCGAAGCCGCCGTCGAGCGTTTTGCCGCCCTGTGGGGCGAGCCGGTCATGCCCGAGTGGGACGTGGTGGACGAGCACGCCGGCGACTCCGGCCGCGTCCTCCACTTCGAGCTCGACGGCGTCCACGTGCTCCTCACCCCCGTGCCCCACGGTTTGGTGTTGGAGCGCGGGCAGCTGCCGCTTCATCGGTTCCACGTGGCGGCATCGTTTTTCGTTCCCGACGACGGCGCCCCCGACCCAGCCCCCGGCGAGCCGGACCCGGAGGCGGCCCTGGCCAGGGAGTTGCGGCGCCGGCACAAGATGGTCAAGGCGCACATCGTCTTTACCGAAGTGATGGACGGGCTCATGCGTGAGCCGGCGGCGATCGGCGTGTACCGCGACGAGCTGGGGGTGCTGATGCCGCCGTCGATGGTGACGAGCCTGGCCGAGATGCTGACGAAGGGACAGGCGCCCCTGCCTCTGTGGGTGAACGTGCGGGTGCACTCCCACGATCTCACCTTTGGGCGCACGCTCGGCCTGACCAACTTCGGGCACTTGGACGTGCAGGTGCGGGAGTCAACCCGCTCGGAGGAGGACGTGTACAACCTGCTGATGAACGTGGCCAATTATGTGGTCACGGGCGACACCTTCCTCCTCCCCAGCCAGACCCTCGGGTACACGGACGGGGAGCAGATCGTGATCTCGCAGGAAGTGTCGCAGGCCGATGGGGCCACGGTCATTCGGCTCGACTTCTAGCCGGATTCGGCCGCGGCGGGTGCTACCATATTCCCGGACGTGCGAGCGATCGGCGTCCCACCCGCCCGCAACCCGCGGCCGAGGTGCGCTTGGGTAGTGGCAGTGCCCGGCGTCGACGCGCATTCGCGCCCACGAAAGGACACCATGACTGCCCCCGAGCCAACCACGCCCGCGCCCGCTCTCTCCGACGGCGCAACCCCCGCCAACGACGCCGCGGCCCAGCCCGCCGCCACCACCACCGCCTACGCCGCGATCCGGCGCGGCTTGTATGACTACTTCGCGGTTTTCTTCGTTGCCTTCCTGTTGCTGTCGAACATCGGCGCGACGAAGCTGGTGGAGATCGGCCCCCTCACGTTTGACGGCGGCGCGATCCTCTTCCCGCTGACCTACATCATCGGCGACGTCCTGTCCGAGGTCTACGGTTTTAAGGCCGCCCGGCGCGTGATCTTCATGGGATTTGTGGTCTCGTTCCTGGCCTCGCTCACGTTCTGGGCGGTCATCCAGCTGCCCGCCCACCCGGATTACACGAGCCAGGCCGCCTTCGAGGAGGTCCTGGGCGTGGTGTGGCGCTTCGTCTTCGCTTCCCTCGCCGGTTATCTGGCCGGTCAGCTACTGAACGCGAAGGTCCTCACCGCGATCAAAGACCGTTGGGGAGAAAAGCACATGTGGGCGCGCCTCATCGGCTCCACCCTGGTGGGCGAGGCGGCGGACACGGTCATTTTCTGCGTGATCGCGTGGGTCGGCGTCGTGGGCTGGGCGACAATCGCGAACCTCGCCGTCGTCGGCTTCCTGTACAAGGTGTCGGTCGAAGTGGTGTTCCTGCCGATCACTTACGCTGTCATTAACCTGGTCAAGAAGCACGAACCGAACTACGGAAAGTAAGCATGTTTACCCTTGAATCCCGCCTGGACGGCACGCTCGCGCGCACGGGCACCATCCACACCCCGCACGGCGACATCCACACCCCCGCCTTCATCCCCGTGGGCACGAAGGCGACGGTCAAGTCCACCCTGCCAGAGTCCGTCAAGGACCTCGGCGCGCAGGCCGTGCTCTCCAACGCCTATCACCTCTACTTGCAGCCCGGTTCGGACGTGGTAGACGACGCGGGCGGACTCGGCGCGTTCATGAACTGGCCCGGCCCCACTTACACCGACTCGGGCGGCTTCCAGGTGATGAGCCTAGGGTCGGGGTTCAAGAAGGTGCTCTCGGACGAGTTCTCGGGCAAGACCGTCGCCGACGACGCCGTGGCGCCCGGCAAGGAGCGCCTCGCCAATGTCGATGACGACGGCGTGTGGTTCCGCTCGCACCTCAACGGCGATAGGCACCGCTTCACGCCGGAGATCTCGATGCGGATCCAGCACGAGCTGGGCGCGGACATCATCTTCGCCTTCGACGAGCTGACCACGCTCATGAACTCGCGGCCTTACCAGGAGGAGGCGCTGGAGCGGACGCGGCTGTGGGCGCAGCGGTGCCTGGCCGAGCACAAGCGGCTGACCGAAGAGCGGGAGGGCAAGCCCTACCAGCAGCTGTTCGGCGTGATCCAGGGCGCCCAGTACGAGGATCTGCGGCGCAAGGCCGCCCGCGACCTGGGCTCGATGGAGGTGGACGGACAGCGCTTCGACGGCTTCGGGATCGGGGGCGCGCTGGAGAAGGAGAACCTGTCCACGATCACGGCGTGGGTGAGCGAGGAGCTGCCCGAGGACCGGGCGCGGCACATGCTTGGCATCTCCGAGCCGGATGACTTCTTCGCCTGCGTCGAATCCGGGGCGGACACCTTCGACTGTGTCAACCCCTCGCGGGTGGCCCGCAACGCCGCGATTTACTCGCCCACCGGTCGCTTCAACATCACGCGCGCGGAGTTCAAGCGGGACTTCACCCCGCTGGTGGAGGGCTGCACCTGCTACACGTGCCGCAACTACACGCGGGCCTACATCCACCACCTGTTCAAGGCCAAGGAGATGCTCTCGGCCACCCTGTGCACGATCCACAACGAGCACTTCACGGTTAACCTGGTCGACCAGATCCGGGCCTCCATCGCGGCCGGCACGTACTGGGAGTATAAGGAAGAGACGCTCGGCCGGTTTTATGGGAGCGCGGGGCCGATGGCCAAGTAGCGCCCGGCTCGGGGAC
This sequence comes from Trueperella bernardiae, assembly GCF_001469025.1. Classification (GTDB taxonomy): domain Bacteria; phylum Actinomycetota; class Actinomycetes; order Actinomycetales; family Actinomycetaceae; genus Trueperella; species Trueperella bernardiae. The sequence goes on from NZ_LNIZ01000002.1 coordinate 167,386, forward strand.
TCGGGGACTCGGGGGCTCGGGTCTTGCGCCCCGCCCGTCAATTCTCAGGACTCTGGGGCCAAAAAGGCCGATTTCGCGCACGACAAGCTGTATTCTCCTGAGATTTGACGGCGCCTGAGCGTACCCGAGCGCGGCACCACGCCGGCTGGCGCTAAAAGCGCCGGTCAGTGGCGTCCCGGAGCTTGCGCAGAGTGTCCTCGTCCGGAAAACCCGTGACCCGGTAGCGCGGCGGCCACACCGTGTCGTCCTCCACGATCCCGTCGGGCCAGATCTCGCGCGCCACGTGCGTGCGGACCGTGATGTTGACCGCCGGTACCTCCTGCCACGGGTGCGGGGAGCGGGTGAAGGTGACGAAGTCGGTGTGGGGGATGGAGCCGTGGGCGTCGGTGGCATCCCATGTGGCGGCGGACACCCGCTCGCCCGTGGTGAGCCGGCGCGGCTGGAAGGTCTTGACCTGCCCGAACGCGGGCCACTGCCGCATCATGTCCTCCTGCGCCGTGTAGATCTTTTGCCGGAAGTAGTTGCGCAGCGCGCCGAGCACGGCCGCCAGCTCCGAGTCGGGGAAGGGTTGCCATTCGAGCCAGCCGTCGGCGGCCACGGTGTGAGGCAGGGGGTAGATCGCGTCGTCGGAGTTGCGTTGGGCGAGCAGGAGTTTGAAGAAGTCGGCCAGGTGCGGGTCGTCGGCGAAGACGATGAAGAGCTTCGTGCGCGAGGCAGGGATGAACAGCGGGATGTCGTCCGGGCGCTGCTCGCAAATACGGTCGGCCACCTGGTGGATCATGTCCAGATCCGAGAACCAGGACAGTTCGTAGTTCGGTGGTTGGAGGAATGTCATCACCTGCGCGCCCGCGATCTCCGTGATCCCGATCTCCACCGATTGCTGGGTGCCGTTCGTCATGAACCGCAGCGTCATGACGGCGTCGGACATGATCTCCCCGATCTCGCGGGAATCCTCCAGTTGGTCGTAGTAGATCGGCTGGATGGTGTCCGGGTAGTCGTGCGCGAGCCCCACCGCGAGGAACGCCGTCAGCGGGATGTAGACAATCGAGTCCGAGTCCGGGGTGGCCGGCAGGAAGTAGTCCGCCGAGCGCACGATCGGGACGATCAGGGCCTCCGCGTCCGGGTCATCTAGGTCGTCGGAGGGTTCGCCGCTCGGGCCGGGGTAGGCGCCGCCGGTGGTGTCGGGGTAGCCGGGCACGACGCCGTCGTCGGGCTTTGCGGCCGAGGCCCGGTTGGGTTCGGTGACGGTGGCGGACTCGGCCTCGTCGATGCCGATGGAGATGAGGCGGTCGAGGAGTTCGGCGCGCTGGTCGAGCGGGGCGTCTTGCCTGATGAGGGCGCTGGGGCGGAAGCGGAAGGTGCGCCCGTCGTCGAGGAGGACGTCCAGCCAGTCCCCGTTCGCCGTCACCAGGGAATTCGCCAGCCGCGGGTGCTGGGAGGTCTGCTGCAGGGCCCACTCCATGAAATCCATAACCTCATTCTTATCAACTCGGCGCTTTGAGCAAAATGTCGCGCCTGGCACGGAAGTAGTCGCGGGGGCGTGCGTGGGCTTACGCTGTGCTCGTGTACTATTTGCGTCATCTGCGCCCGGCAAGCGCGGTAGCACTAAGTTTCTTCAGTTTGATTGCGATCGGCACGGTCCTGCTCGCCACGCCGTGGGCCTCCGCCGGAGCACCCGTAGCGATCGTTGACGCCCTTTTCACCGCCACCTCCGCCGTGTGCCTCACCGGCCTCATCACGCTCGACACCGCCCAGGCCTGGACCCACTTCGGCCAGGGAGTCATCATGGTGCTCGTCCAGTTCGGCGGTCTGGGGATCATGACGATTGCGTGCCTCCTGTCCATGGTGCTGGGGGCGCGGCTGGGGCTCCGGCGTCGTCTGACGGCGGGAGCCGAGGGCCGTGGCGACCTGGGGAACGTGCGCTGGGTGGTGCGCGCCACGGTGTTCTTCACCTTCGCCATCGAGGCCGTCATCTTCCTGTTCCTCACCGCGCGCTTCCGCTTCGGCTACGGATACGGCTGGGGGCGCGCCACCTGGGAAGGCCTGTTCCACTCTGTTTCGTCCTTCAATAACGCGGGCTTCGCGCTGTATACGGACAACGTGATCGGTTTTGCCGACGATGGCCTCATCCTCCTCCCCCTCGCTTTCGGGCTCATGGTGGGCGGACTGGGATTTCCCGTGCTACTGGAGACGTTCCGGCGCCTGCGCACGCCGAAGTGCCTGCGCCGGCGCTGGTCGCTGACCGCGCTGTTCACGTGGGTGGGCACGGGGGTCCTCATCATCCTGGGCGTGCTGTTGATGCTCACCGAATGGAATGGGGTGCTCGCCGGCTTCGACACTCCCGGCCGCTTCCTCAACGCCTTCTTCGCCGCTGTCAGCCCCCGCACTGCCGGCTTCAACGCCATTGACTACGCCGATGCCCGCGCCCAGACCCTGCTCGGCACCGACATTCTCATGTTCATAGGTGGCGGCTCCGGTGGTACCGCGGGCGGCATCAAGATCACCACGCTCGCCGTCCTTCTCGCCACGATCGGGGCGGAGGTGCGGGGCCGGCGCGTCGTCTCCGCACACGGCCGTGCCATGTCCCGGCGCGTGATCGGCCAGGCGCTGTCGGTGACGGTCGCGGCGCTCACGCTCGTGGTTGGCGCGACGTTCGTCATCCTTGCGCTCTCGCCCGGCTTCACCCTCGACCAGGTCCTCTTTGAAACCACCTCCGCCTTCGGTACGGTGGGTCTATCCACGGGCATCACGGAGAGCCTGCCGCGCCACGCCCAACTCGTCCTCATTGTCCTCATGTTCGCCGGCCGCGTGGGCCCCCTAGGCCTCGCCACCACCCTCGCTGGGCGCGTGACAAACCGGCTGTACGAGTACCCCGAAGAAAGGCCTGCCATTGGCTAACATCTTTGCTCACCGCAATTCCGACGACGGCGCCGTGGTCGTCCTCGGCCTCGGCCGGTTCGGCCGGGCGCTCGCCGCGGAACTGGAAAACAGCGGCGTGGAGGTGCTGTGCGTGGACTCCGACCGCGAGGTGGTCCAGGAGCTGTCCACCCAGTTCGACCACATCGTCCACGCGGACGCCACCAACACCGAGGCGCTGCGCCAGCTGGGCGTGGACGAGGCCTCGCGCGTCATCATCGCGATCGGCTCGCACGTGGAGGCCTCGGTTCTGGCCGCCTCCGCCGTCATCACCATGGGGGTGCCGGACGTGTGGGCGAAGGCGTCAAAGGAATCGCACGCCATACTGCTGTCCCAGATCGGGGTCCACCACATCGTCCGGCCCGAGATCGACATGGGCAAGCGCGTGGCCCACCTCATCCGCAACGACGTGGAGGACTACCTCGAGTTCACCCACGGCTTCTCCGTGGCCGCCGCCACCCCGCCCGCCCGCCTGCTGGGCAAGACCGTGGGCGAGGTCAACGCCAAGAAGACCGGCCTGGAGATCATCGCGGTCCAGCGCGGGGAGGGTAACTTCCGCGCCGCCCGCGACACCGACACCCTCGAATCCGGCGATCTCATCATTCTCGCCGGCCCTACCTCCCGCCTGGAGCGGGAGACGGAGCGCCTTTAGGCGTGTGCGGCGAGCCCCTAGCCCCGCCCGCTACTCTGTGAGAGGACAGGTTGGCGCCCTCCCGCACCCCTTCCCTAGGCTCAGTACGTTGGCCTACTGATCTGGGGAAAAATGTTTAAGCTTGCCGAAGGTTCCTTGAAGAACCGCGCCTTCGTGGCCCTCCTCTCCACCGTGATTTTTGTCCTGGGCATCTTCGCCCTCGGCACCCTGCGCCAGGAGCTCATCCCGCGCGTGGAGCTGCCGGTCATCAACGTCATCTCGGTGTCCCCGGGTGCCACGTCGGAGCAGATGCACGACCGCGTGTCGGTCCCGATCGAGCAGCAGGTTTCCACGATCGCGGAGGTCTCGGGGACGACCACCACGTCCCGGTCCTCGGTCTCGATCGTCACGATCGAGCTCGACTACGGCACGGACATCGCCCGCGCCACCAACCGCGTGGAGCAGCAGATTTCGCGTGCGGACGATAACTTCCCGGAGGGCCTGACCTACGACGTCGTCTCCGGCGGCACGTCCGACATCCCGCTCGCGTACGTGGCCGTGACCTCGGACGGCACCCCGCTGGAGGTGGCGGAGCGCCTGCGCACCACAGTTGTTCCAGCGCTTGAGCAGGAGAACGGGGTCGCCTCCGTCCAGCTGCTCGGCGCCCCGGAGCAGCGCATCTCGATCACGCTCGACCAGGCCCGCATCGCCGAACTCGGCATTTCCGCCGACGCCGTCCAGCAGGCCCTCGAAGACAACGGTCTGTCGGTGCCAGTGGGATCGCTCGTGGATGGCGAGGAGTCGCGGGACGTGACGGTGGGCCAGGAGATTGACTCGGTCGACGCCCTCAAGCAGATCCCGGTGGTGGCGGGCGAGGCGCAGCCGGGCCAGCCGGCCACGGTCTACCCGCTCTCGGACATCGCGGACGTCGAGCTCACGCAAGCAGATGCCCAGATGGTCGGCCGCCTCAACGGCGAATCGGCGCTCGGCATCGTCATCTTCCCCACCGCGAATGCCAACATCGTGCAGGTCACGGACCAGGTCAACGGCGTGCTGGACGAGCTAGCCCCCGCCGTCGGGAACAATACTCAGTTCACCACCCTGTTCACGCAGGCGCCGTTCATCACGGGCTCGATCGAGTCGCTGGCCCAGGAGGGCGCGCTCGGCCTCATCTTCGCGGTGCTCGTGATCCTCATCTTCCTCACCTCGATCCGCTCCACGCTGGTCACGGCCCTGTCGATCCCGCTGTCCCTGCTCGTGGGCTTCATCGGCATGCTCGTGGGCGGGTACTCGCTCAACATGCTCACCCTCGCCGCGCTCACCCTGTCGATCGGGCGCGTGGTGGACGATTCGATCGTCGTTATCGAAAACATCAAGCGGCACCTCGAGTACGGCAAGCCCAGGCGGGAGGCGATTCTCGACGCCGTCCAGGAGGTCGCGTCCGCAATCACGGCGTCGACCGTGGTGTCGTTCATCGTGTTCGTGCCAGTGGGCCTGGTGCCGGGCATGGTGGGAGAGCTTTTCCGCCCGTTCGCGTTCACGGTGGTGATCGCGCTGGCGGCGTCGTTGCTGGTGGCGCTGACGATCGTGCCGGTGCTCGCGTACTGGTTCTTGCGCCCGTCGAAGGAGGCGAAGGCGGCCCTGGAGAGCGGTGAGGTGGTGGAGTTCCGGCGTCGTGCGGAAGAAAAGGAGCACCGCTACTGGCTGCACCGAGCCTACGAGCCGGCCCTGCGCGGCACGCAGAAGCACCCGGCGATCACGCTGGTGGCGGCGGTGGCGATCCTGGCCGCGACCGTGGCGCTGTTCCCGCTACTCAAGATCAACCTGCTGGGCGGCACGAACCAGGGCAACGTGACGGTGGCGCAGGCGACCGCTCCGGGGGCGTCGATGGAGGCGAAGGTGGAGCAGGCCGATGCCACCGAGGCGAAGATTTCGGCGATCGCGGGCGTGGAGTCCACGGCGGCGATGATCGGCTCCAGCCCGATGGCGATGGGTGGGGCCGGCGATACGATTACGTACATGATTTCGGTGGACGAGAAGGCGGACATCACCGAGCTCACCGACGCGATCGTGGCAGCCGGCGACTCCGTGACCGGCGAGGGCACCACCTCCGACTCGAGTCAGTCGATGCTGGGCTCGGGCACGATCGACGTCAACGTCACGGCCCCCACCCCGGAGGCGCTCGCGGCGGCGACCGAGCAAATCAACGACGCCGTGGCCCAGCTCCCCGAGATCAAGCGGGCTGAGCACAACGCCAGTGCAATCACGCCGGCCGTGCAGGTCAACGTCAACCGGGACGCGGCCGCGGCCGTGGGGCTGACCGAGAACGCGATCGTGGGGATGATCGCGGCGCAGATGGTGGAGCCGAATATCGGGCAGATCACGATCGACAACGTGGACACCTCGATCTATATTTCGATTGATGAGTCGGTCACCACGATCGAGGCCCTGCGCGCGATGACGGTCCTCGGCCAGCCGCTCGAGGCGTTCGCCACCGTGGAGGAGGTCGACTCGCTGCCGACCATCGTGACGATCAACGGGCAAACGACGACGACCGTGTCCGCGACGCCCGTCGACGCCGACAACCTCGGCCACGCCACGGACGCGGTGAAGGAGGCCGTGGCCGGGCTGGACCTGCCGGACGGGACGGTGACGTCGATGGACGGGGCCTCCCAGCAGCTCGCGGATTCGTTCAACCAGCTGGGGCTGGCGCTCGCGGCGGCAGTGCTGCTCATCTACGTGGTGCTCGTGTGGATCTTCCGCTCGCTCGTCCAGCCGGCGCTGTTGCTGGTGGCGATCCCGTTCGCGGCGATCGGCTCCTTCCTGGCGCTGCTCATCACGGGCACGGCGCTCGACATCTCGGCGATGATCGGCCTGCTCATGCTGACCGGCATCGTGGTGACCAACGCGGTGGTGCTGGTGGACCTCATGAACCAGTACCGCGAGCAGGGCATGGATCTAGCGAGCGCAGTGCATGACGGGGCGATGCGGCGCGTGCGGCCGGTGGCGATGACGTCGCTGGCCACCATTGTGGCGATGATCCCGATGGCGCTGGGGCTGTCGTCGTCGACCGGGTTTATTTCGACCCCGCTGGCGATCACGGTGATCGGCGGACTCATCACCTCCACCCTGCTTACCCTCATCCTGTTGCCGATTTTGTACCGGCTGATCGAGGGCGTGGGAGAACGCCGGCGGGCGAAGGCAGGGCGGGACTAAGCCGTGTTGGCTTGCTTGGGGCTCTTCCTCATTGGTGACGCGGGCAGAAGTCGTGAATATACCGGCTACGGGTTGCTATATCGCCCTGGTAGGTACTAGATTCACGAGTTTTCCCGCTCCACCCTGAAATGGGAATAGCCGGTAAACTGGGGAGACCGTCGTCGTGAAAGAAAGACCATGAGCCCGAAGATTTCTGCGCCCTCCGTGAAGGAACATCACTCGATGATGTACACCAAGCTGGTGGACTGTGCCGAGGAGATCCTGCGCGAGGACGGGCCGGCGGCGCTGACGGCGGGGGCCGTGGCGGCGCGGGCGGGGATCGCGCGCAACTCGATCTACCGTTACGTGGAGTCGATTGACGACCTGCGTCTGCTTGTGCTCGAGCGCTATATCCCGGGCTGGAAGAAGCGGCTGGACACGGCGCTGGAGGTGGACGCGGAGCCGTACGAGCAGCTACGCACACTCGTCGAGATCACGCTGGACATCGGCGCGGAGGCCGGGCACCAGTGGCTGATCGACGTGGTCAAGGCCGGGATCGGGCGCGGGAAGCGGGACGAGGCGCCGTCGGGCGCGCAGATCCAGGCCAGGTCCGACGCCGTGCTGAATTTCCACCGCGAGCTCGCCGGGAGCGTGGTGCGGCTGTGGCGCGAGGTGACGCCGCAAGCCGCGGTGGTCAACGCCCAGATGACCCGGTCGATCCTGGACGCGGGCCTGCGGTTGCTCGACCACGGGTACCCGGCCGGCGAGGTGAAGGCGACGGCGCTGCGGCTGCTCGCCGCGCTCGTCGGGCGCTAGTACGCGAGCGCTAAGCATGGAGCGGCTGCTCGAAAACCTGCCGGACCTGCCCGTTGCGCGCGGGCTGGGGGATATTGCGCGCCAGCGCGGCAACATCGTGATGACGGCGTCGCCCGGGTCGGGCAAGACGATGCTGGTGCCCGTGCTCATGGCCACGCTCGTGGAGGGGCGCGTGATCGTGGTGCAGCCCCGGCGCGTGGCAGCGCGGGCGGCGGCCCGGCGGATCGCCTACCTGCTGGGCGAGCCCGTGGGGCAACAGGTGGGATTCCGGGTGCGAGGAGAGTCGAAGCCGGGCAGCCGCGTGGAGATGGTGACGCCGGGTGTCATGCTACGCATGCTCCAGCACGACCCGGAGCTGGCGGGCGTGGGCGCCGTGATTATCGACGAAATCCATGAGCGCGACCTCGACACCGACCTCGCAACCGCCTTCGTGCTCGACGTCCAAGACACCCTGCGCCCCGACCTGCGGCTGGTAGCGATGTCCGCCACGCTCGAGGCCGGACGGTTCGCGGAGCTGGTAGGCGGTGCGGTGGTGGAGATCCCCGGCGCGATCCACCCGGTGGCGGTGGAGGAGCGGCTTGGCCCGCGGGCCCTGACCGACGTGGGACACGGCGTGGTGGTCTCGCGTGACTTCCTCGCGCACGTGGCCCGCGTGGTGCACGAGGCGGCGCAGTGGGCTGCGGGGCGCGGCGGTGGCAGTGGGGCCGGTGCGGCTGGTGGTGTGGGCGCGGCTGGCGTGGGCGGCGTCGTGCGCGGTGAGGACGACCCGGCGGGCTCGGTGCTCGTGTTCCTACCGGGCGTGGGGGAGATTGAGAAGATGCGGGCGCTGCTGGCGGGCGCGCCCCTGCCGGTGATGGCGCTGCACGGGTCGATGCCGGCGAAGGAGCAGGACCGGGTGCTGGCCGGCGGTGAAGACAGGATTATTTTGGCGACGTCGCTGGCGGAATCGTCGCTGACGGTGCCGGGTGTGCGGGCCGTGGTGGACGCGGCGTTGGCGCGAGAGCCGCGCTTCGAGCCGCGCACGGGCATCTCGGACCTGGTGACCGTGCACGCCTCGCGGGCCAGGCTGGACCAGCGCGCCGGGCGGGCCGGGCGCGAAGGGCCGGGCCGGGCGTGGCGATGCCTGAGCTACGCGCGGGCGGTGGAGTTTTCGGAGCCGGAGATAGTGGTCGGCGACGTGACGGGCGCGAGCCTGCAGGCCGCGGCGTGGGGCAACCCGGGGATGGCCGGCCTGCGCCTGCTCGACCAGCCCAAGCCCGCGGCGGCAGAAGCGGCCCAGCGGACGTTGGCGGCGATCGGGGCTGTGGAGGAATCGGGAGTGATCACCGCGCGTGGGCGGGCACTTGCCGGCCTGCCGCTGTCCCCGCAGCTCGGGCGCGCCCTCATCGAGGGGGCCGCCGTGGTGGGCGCCCGGCGGGCGGCCGAGGTGGTGGCGCTGCTGTCGTTGGCGCCGCGCATTCCGGGTGCTGACCTCGCGGCGCAGCTCCGGCGCTCAGGTGGCGACCGTGAATGGGCCCGGGAGGCCAAGCGCCTGAAGGAGCTGGCGGGCCGGCTGGGCGCGGTGGCGGGCGGGCGTGCTGGTCAGGTGACGGGTGAGGTGCCAGGTCAGGCAGGCGGGCGGGCGCGAGCCGAGGCGGGCGCTCTGGTGCAAGCCGGGACGGGCGCGAGGCGGGCGAGTGTGGATGAGGAGATCGCGGCCGTCGTCGTGATGGCACACCCCATGTGGGTGGCGCGCAGGCGCGGGCGCGGGTACGTGCTAGCGAACGGTGCGGGGGCGGTGCTGGAGGACGGCTCGCCGCTGGAGGGCCAGGAGTGGCTGGCGGTCGCGGAATTGGGCGAGGCGCAGGGTCGGGCGGATGCGGTGATCCGGGCGGCGGTGCCGGTGGCGCCGGAGGACGCGGCGGAGTACGGGCCGGGCGTGAGTGAACGGGTGGAGACCGCGGTGCGCGGCATGGAGGTGCCGGGCGCGCGGGTGCGGGCGCTGGGGGCGATCGAGCTAGGGCGCGAGCCGGTGAAACTGACGACGGATCAGGTGGCGGCGGCGAGGGCGCGCGAGATGGAGCGGGCCGGGGTCGGGATGCTGGACTGGCCCGCGGCGGCGGTGGCGCTGCGGGAGCGGCTCGCGTTTCTGCACGAGGCCGTGGGGGAGCCCTGGCCGGACGTGTCCGATGAGGGGCTGGCCGCGCGCGTGGACGAGTGGCTGACCCCGCTGCTCGGCGCCGGGCGCCCCGACCTGCTGGCCGGGCTGCGTGCGCTGCTGCCCTGGCCGGAGGCGGCGCGGCTGGATGAGCTGGCCCCCGAGCGGATCGCCACGCCGACGGGGAGCGCAAAGGTGGACTACTCGTCCGGAGTGCCAACCGTGCGGCTGCGGTTGCAGGAGTGCTTCGGGTGGACGGCCACGCCCCGGCTGGCCGGGGTGCCCGTCACGCTCGAGCTGCTCTCACCCGCCCAGCGGCCGCTGGCGATTACGCGGGATCTGGAGTCGTTCTGGGCGGGGTCATATGCGCAGGTCCGGGCCGAAATGCGCGGGCGTTACCCGCGCCACCCCTGGCCCGAAGACCCGCTGACCGCCGAACCGACGAGGCGGGCCAAGCCGCGGGCCGGGCGGTAAACGCGGGTCGGAGGCCGCCGCGCGGCGAGCGCCGATAATCTGTGCCGTCGGCTTTGATTTTGGTCCGGCTCGGGGTGTGGCCGGCGCAAGTCGTGAATCTGGGGGCGACCTGGCCCGAATAGGAATCGGTAGCCGGTATTTTCACGAGTTGTGTCGGGCGGGTGCCGGGGACTGGGTGTGCGGGGCCTGCCCGGCCGGGCCCGGGCAGGTGGGATCGCGCGGACGGTAGGATGAGGGCATGCGATTCCCCCTTCCAGTTCGCGCTGCCGCCGCCGAGCCGCTCCTCGAGTGTCACTACTATGACCAGGGGCGTTGCCGATCCTGCACCCTGATCGAGACCCCGCAGGATGAGCAGCTCGCCGCCAAGCAGGCGCGGGCCGAAGAGGCGCTCGCCCCCTTCATGAACGGCGAGTGGCTGGAGCCGGGGGCTTCGGGGCGGGAGACATTCCGCAACAAGGTCAAGCTGGTGGTGACGGGCACGGCGGCCCGCCCGAAGCTCGGTATCTTGGGCCCGGATGGAGGCCAGGACTTGCGCGACTGCCCGCTGCCCACCCCGGGAATCCAGCTGGCCACCCCGGCGCTGGCTCAGTTCGTGAGCGAGTGCGGATTCCACCCCTACGACCCGGTGAGCGACCGCGGGGTGCTCAAGTACGTGATCGTCACCGAGTCGCCGAGCGGGGAGCTGATGGTGCGATTCGTCGCGCGGAGGCGCGGCGTGCAGGGGATGCTATTCAAGAAGCTGGCGCGCCTGCGGGAGCTGGTGCCGGCGGCGCGCGTGGTGTCGCTCAACGTCCAGCCTGAGCGCAAGGCGGTGATCGAGGGCGAGGAGGAGATCGTCATCTCCGACGAGTCGGCGCTGCCGATGCGGCTCGAAGTGGCCGGCGGCGAGCTGACTCTCAACCTGCGGCCGAAGTCGTTCTTTCAGACCAACACCGAGGCCGCGCAGGTGCTGTACTCGCGGGCGGTCGAATGGGTGGCCGGCGCGGGTGCGGATGTGGACACGGGCGCTGACGGAGAGAAGGACGCCGCCGGGGATCGCGAGGCCGGCAGGCCGGCCACGGTCTGGGACCTGTACTGCGGGGTCGGCGGGTTTGCACTCGCGCTCGCGAGCGCGGGGATGAACGTGGTCGGGGTCGAGGCCGAAGAGCAGGCAGTCGAGGCGGCGCGGGAGTCAGCGGAGGAGTTGGCTGGCACGGCCGGCGGCGGCGCGGACGCCGCCGCCGGCGGGCGAGCTGACGTCAGCTTCGGCAAGCAGAGTGATCCAACAACCGGCGTGCAGGCCCGCGGTCGGGGTGAGGCGCGCTTCGTCGTCGCGGATGCGACCGCGTGGGCGGGGGAGCAGGGCGAGCGGCCGGACGTCGTTGTCGTGAATCCGCCCCGGCGTGGGATCGGGCCGGAGCTGGCGGAGTGGATCGCGCGGTCGGGGGTGGAGACGGTGCTGTACTCGTCGTGCAATGTGCGGTCGCTAGCGAAGGATGTGGCGGCGATGGGCGGGTTCGACGTGGTGAAGGCGCAGGTGGTGGACATGTTCCCGCACACCGAGCACTTCGAGACGGTGTGTCTCCTCAGGCGGGCGTGCGAGGCGTGACGCGGCGCTGCCGGGTGGCGACGATCGGGATGCGGCCGGCGTTGACGGGGCGCGAGCCGCGTCAAACAACCGCTTGAAACAACTTCGCAAACAACTTGAAACAACTTGTTTTGGTCAAGTCCATGGTCGTGGTGTATCTGCCTTTCGATTTTGATTGGCGGGTGGTTGTTGGGTGGTTAGGCGGTGATTTCCTTGGGGTGGGCTTCGATGGTGTCGTGGTCGATGGTGTTGGTGGCGATGGTGAGCTTGACCTGCTCGAGGCTGGTGAGGGACATGTAGTGGTTTTGTTGGATCCACTCATCGTGTTGCTCGGCTAGGACCGCCCCAACCAGGCGGGTGATGGAGTCACGGTTGGGGAAGATCCCTACCACGTCCGTGCGGCGCCTGATCTCACGGTTGAGCCTTTCGGTGGGGTTATTGGACCAGATCTTGGTCCATACCGCCTTCGGGGCGGCGGTGAAGGCCAGCAGGTCATCAAGGCTCTCTTCAAGCTTGTCAGCCACGTCGGGGAACCTGGCCTGACAAAAGTTGACTACCTCCCTCGCCTGGTGCCACACGGTCTCCTTGTCAGGCTGGGCGAAAATGGTGTGGAACATCGCTGACAGGGTCGGCCACTGGGTCTTAGAGACCATGGAGGACAGGTTCTTAGAAAAATGGGTCCGGCACCGCTGCCAGCTCGCCTGGGGCAGGCACTCACTGACCGCGGCTTGGATGCCCATGTGAGCATCACTGGTGACCATGAACACCCCGCTCAGCCCGCGGGCGAGGAGGTCACGGAAGAACCCCGTCCAGGAGGTGATAGATTCACTGGTGGTCACCTGCATGCCCAGCAACTCCCGGTAGCCTTCGGCGTTGACCCCGGTCGCGAGCAGCACGCTGGTCTTAACCACTCGGCCCCCTTCACGGACCTTTATCGACAAGGCATCGCAGGCGATGAAGTAGTAGGGCCCGTTGTCTAGTGGTCGGGTGCGGAAGTCTTCAACGGTGTCATCGAGTTCCTTGGCCATCTGCGAGACCTGGGACTTCAATAGGTTGTCAATACCGAGCGTGCTTACCAGGTCGTTCATACGCCTGGTAGAGACCCCTTTGAGGTAGCAAATGGCAATGACACTGGTCAGGGCCCGCTCGGTGCGGCTACGGCGCTCTAAGAGCCAGTCAGGGAAGAACGAGCCCATGCGTAGCTTGGGGATAGCTACATCGATACTGCCCAGGCAGGTATCGAGCTGGCGGTGACAGTAACCATTACGGCTGTTGGTGCGCTCGGGTGAGACCGTGGCATAGGAGGCCCCGCATACGCTGTCTGCCTGGGCAGACAGGATCTGGTTGATGAAGTCGGCAAGCATCTGCCGCATCAAGTCAGGCGAGGCCTGGGTCAGTAACTCTTCAAGATAAGCAGTGTTGTCGATATGATGGGGATCGGCGGTCATCGTGATTGTATCCTTTCGAGGAGAATTGGAAGTTGATTCGAAAGGTACCCGCGATGACCGCCACTACACACGTTGGCACGCGGCCAGTCCCGGGTCCAGATACACCACACTAAAGGACGTAACCTTTGTTTTCCGCGAGATAGCGCGGTTTTATGGGTGTCTCGGGGTGGCGAGGGGGTCGCAAGTTGTTTCGAAGTTGTTTAAACAACTTGCAAACAACTTGGGGTCGGGCCCGGTTGTCCACACTCCTGTTTTGGCGGAAAGGTGGGGAGGCATACTGGGGTAACCGGACATCCTGAGGGGTGGAAGACGTGACAGGGCTACTCAAGGGCGGCTTCAGCCGCGCGCAAGCGGACGAGCTTCCCGAGGCTTTCGTGTTCGCGAAGGCGGCCAGCTAGCTGGCAGGGCAGGTGGAGGAGGATCCCTTCGCTGATCAGGCGCTGCCATGTCAGGCTCGTGGATTGATCAGCGGTAGCGAGGTGCGTGGGATTCTCCGTGGCTACACCATAGGGGAATGCAAGTGATGGGTGCGCTCGGTAAGTGGAAATCGTACCTTATTCCAGGCGCCCAGACGTTGCGAAACAAGTTTGTGAGTGAGGCAGAGCCGTATGGCGTTGCTGATCCACGACTGTTAGAACAGCTTGAACGGCGGTTCTCGCTCACGAGGGTGCTCGCGCTTGTCCAGCACCCCCATCGAGGGGAGCTTCGACTACGCCCATACGAGGGCCATCCATATGCCCGCGAGGAGGCGCGACAGAACGGCACCCCACCGAAGTTTCAAGGGTGCCGTTCTTTGTATCCGATCGGCGCACGGACGCAAACCCGAGGCCGATAGTTTCGGGTGTCGCTAGAGCGGATTGAGCATTGACCTCACCGCGTCTAGCCACTCGCCTCGGCTACGCACGGTTGGGACCGTGGTAATCTCGGCCAGCGGCGGAACCCCGGGGGCAAGGTGCTTGAGCTGCAGCCGCGCCGAGGGCGCCCCGCTCCGATCGTGCGGGCGGTAGACGGGAATCTTCGCAAGGGCGGCCGGGCTACCTTCGCCAAGGACAAAGGGGAACGTGGGCGCGAACGCCTTCCTCCCCAAGTAGCTGGTGAACACAGGGTTCTTCAGAGCTTCCCGAATCTGGTCGACGTGCTCGTTGCTCGTGATTTGCACAAGGAACTCGCCGTTTGCGATGTAGGTTCGTGTGATGACTGCGGTGCGAGCCCCTTTCTTAGTGGGTCCGGCGGGTGTATGAGTGAGGGCGTCCTTAGCGCGAATGCTCCTACCAAGTGCGATGGATAGTCCTCGTTTGAATTCTTTTTCCACCGTGGGGGGATTGATGGTTTGGAAGTCGTCAGTGAGCATGCCGCGGTTGTCGTTGCGGACGATGAACACCAGGTCATCCAACCAGCTGGGCCATTCGCCTCGGTAATATCCGCAGGCTCCGGCGAGGAGGCCGACAAGGCCGGACCTCGTTGGCTCGAGCTCCGTGTGGACGATGTTTCCGGTCACCGACGCGCCGGCCCAAGACTGCAGCGGGCCGGCGAGCCGGACGTAGAAGGACGTGGTCATGCCCGGGTCCAGTTCACGACGGCGTCGATCAGATCGTTCTTCGACACGGGCGTGAGCGTGTCGAACGCTTCATCGAGATGCTCCGAGGTGCCCGAGAGGACCTCGAGGGGCCCAAAGTTATCGGCGTCGAACTTCCGCGCCTGTGCGAACTGTGCGGCGAGCGTGTCGATAGTCGGGGTGAGGTAGCCGCCGGTTGTGCCATCGGCGTCGACCGGGGTCTCGAAGTCGTAGGCTACACGATAACGCTGTTCCTCAGCGAGGATGAGGGCCGGCTGGATGTAAGGAGCCGTGGCGTTCACCTTGCCGCGCGGCTGACCGTAGATGATCGCGTTGACGAGCTCCTTGAGGTTTGCTGCGGCGTCGTCCCGGTCCCACCCGGTCCAGCTCTTCTTCAGCTGGTCCTTATCTATGGTGACGCTCCGGTAGAACACGCCGTTAGTGAACTGGAAAACGCCGAGGAAGGTGGCGCCCAAGTCATTCTTGCGCTCGCGCAGGTCGTCGACCGTGGAGAAGTAGTCGGTGTCGATGGTTGCAGCATGCGTGGTGACTGCGGGAGAGACCGCAATCGCGGCCTCGGTGTTCTTTGCGGGAGCGTTGGCAAACATGCGTCCGAAAGCCGCGATGGCCAGCGATCCCGTGACCCCGTCCTTGATGAAGTCGCCGTCTGTCTGGCCAGCGACCGCCGCAGCAGCAGCAGCCTCGATCTCCTCGCTGCTCATCCAGATGGAGCGATCGGATTCGGTAACGGCGTTATCGCTTGCGCCGTCGCCAGCCGCGCTTTCCTTCTTCGTCAGGGTTCCGACGATGTCGGTCGCCGCCTTCGTCAGCGCTTTCTCGTCGAGGCCGGAACCGAGGGTCTTTGCGCGGTCGACGATCTCGGCGACAAGCTGGCCCGATCGAACAGACGTCACCAGGCTCGCCTCCTCGTACATGGTGCGGATGCCGCGCTTAATCGCCTGCGAGGAGTGCAATGCACGGAGGGCGCCGCCCTGGACGACTCGCTTCGGGGTGCCGGAGTCGTCGCGATTAAGGTTTGAATAGGGCACGGACGCAACAATGTGGAGCGTGAGGTTACGGGACATGATTCTCCTAAGTTCCTTAGTTCTGAGCTTGTGATGTGGTGGTGGGGTCGGCAGGTTCTTGCCGTTGTGGGCGATAGAAATCGCGGATGATTCGCAGACGGCGTTCACGAGAGGCTTGGGTAAGGCCGCGCCCCCAGTACACCAAGGTGGCAACGAGATCGACGTAGTCAATGGCTGGCGCCCGCTCGCTGCCACGGGAGGCAACGAGGAGGATCCGGCGAATCGTCATGGCGGCCTCGTCGAGAGACTGTGTGTGAATGTAGGCCAGACGGTTGCCGATCATTCCGGGAGAGTTCGGATCCAGAAGTTCGCGGTTGTTGTGCGCAACCATGCCGGCCCACTGGCCGAAACTACGACGCGGATAGCGCCCGTCGGAATCCGCGCTCGGGGTGAACGCGGGGATGGAGTCCTTGAACTCGGCGACCAGGGAGGCTCCGCGGAGGAGGGCCTGCTCGGTCTGCCGCGAGGCGTCCGCGGGCACGTGCGGGAGAACGAAGGGGTAGGCATAAACCTCCGTTCCGGCAGTCAATCCCCTGCGTACCGACGCGATCTCCTTGGTGGAACGAGCTCGCGAATCGCCAGCTGGCAACGCCAATGCGCGTATGTAGTGTTGCCACGCCTTTTCGTTATCGTTACTCATCATCGTCTCCTTCAGACGCATTGACTGGGGAAATCCTTTGGTTCACGAGCCCTCTCAACAAGGAGTCGAGCCGTGAACGGGAGTGCGAGATCTGCGCGGGGTATTGACCAATGTGTGGCGTGGTGACGAAATCGAACGCCGCCAGCGCGGCGTCGCGCCCCCGCCAATACACCTCCGGAGGAATCTCCAGACCGTCCTGGGTGGCAGCAATCAGGTCTGCGTAGACGTCGTGGATCGAACGCCAGAAGGCGCTCGCGGCGTCGGCGCGCTGGTTCTTGAGAGGGTCGAGGACGTTGGGTACCTGGTTTTTCGCGGCGGCTTGCCTGTCCCCGACTCCGGACCGGCGGAAGGGCGCGACCACGAATTTGAGGAGGGACTGAATGAACTTGGCCTCGTCGGCAACAGCCTCGACGAACTCCTCGCCCAAGTTGAACGACCACACCGAGTCGTCGGGCATGAAGACTGACGACGCACGGATAGATAAAGACCCTGGCTCGCCCCCAATCTGATGGCGGATGAACATGAGGCGAGGGTCAGATGCTAGCAACGTGCTACCTGGGATGAGGATCGACGTCCGGGCGTGTTCCCTGGCGAGCGATATGTTGAGGTTAGCCGCCCACTCGACCGCGAGCTGAGTGGCGTCACGGCCGAAGTCGACGCGAACCATCTTGCCGTCGCGATAGAGGTAGAAAGGATCGGACAGGTTGCGAAGATCCCACCATGCTTTACGGCTATCCTTAGCTTCCTTACCTGTACCTTTCGCAACTCCGCGAGGGAGCCAGTTGCTCGGGACGCCGCCCCTCCTGACGCCGGCAAGCTCGCCCTCCTCCCAGCAGCACACAGCGGAGTTAGATGACCACGACGCCTTCCACAGAGGGTGCATGTCATTGTCTTCCTGTGACTGAGTGCCCGTCCTGTCTGCCCATGCGGGGAGGCCCGCGCCTGCCACCCATGAGCTGGGGGTCATGTAGAACAGAGTTTCGAGAAGCGTCTCTCCCCACCACACAACTTCGGTTGCCGTGTTGTCTTTGCCGACAAAGCGGAAGCCGGGTGCGCCCATCTCGCACTTGTCGCCGTCGTAGCGAGTGTTCTCCGCTGGATAAAAGCAGTAGAAAACTGCGATGTGCAGAACCGCCTCGTGGAGGGGAAGTCTACCCGTCCCGGCGAAGCCAAGGTTCCAGAAGTCCTTACCTTCTTCAGACAGCTTGCTGGGTAGCAGCTTTGTGACGGGATCGTTGTTTGGGCCGATGCGCCGGCCCGTGTCATTCTTCTTCTGCTCCGGAAGGGGTGGCCGCTGGAGAAAGGGGTGAACCGGGTTGAAAAGGTGGGCTCCCGCGTCGAGATCCGCGATCGCGCCATCGACCGCGCCTGCGGGAATGCCATTTTCAAGGATGTGAATAACCTGTTTGTACCGCGCCTCACCTGAGGTGTGTTCGAGGTGTCGAAAGGTGACGGCGAGCACATGCGTGAGGATGCGTAGCTGGCTCGACACCGCGAACCCGGGCAAGGACAGGTCAAGCTTGCAATCGGGTTTGTGTGCGTTGAGCAGCGTGTCTCTCACGGTGGCGCGACCATCCTGACGATGGATCCATGCAACCTCGGAAAGCGCGTTGTCACCCATAGGACCTCCTCCTGTAGATGAAGAAAGCGTAACACAGGTATTGACCGTCGTCCATAAATGTTCCACATATATTTTGGGTGTGTTATTGTGTTGACAGTACCCCCGCTTTCGCGGGGAAGAGAGGCGCCGTCGTCCGTAAATGGAAATACCCCCGCGCGTGCGAGGAGGCACCTCCTGCAGGTTACCGTAGAGAAAGGGGAATGCCGTGTCCGAGAAGGTATTTCTTGCAAAATATCCGGTTCATTCAGCGCTTCGGCGCCCGCATGTTCATAAGCCGGCGCGCGGCTGGGACATCAACGATCCGGTATTTCGGCACCGTGCCGTCATGGCGCTCTTCCCTGAGTTTGAAGGAACCAAGCCGCGTTCCACAAACAATATTCTGTTCCGCCTCGACCTGATCCCGGGGCAGGCTCCATACTTCCTCGTCCAGTCGCGCGTGCGGCCGGAGAACCTCGACGGCGTCGACGGCCTCCAGATCAAGGAAGTGGAGATCCAGCAGATAGCGGCGGGGACGCCCGTCCGCTTCCGTGTTGCGATCAATGCGGTGAGGCGAAAGGGAACGGGCGGGGTGAGCCCCGTGCCGATGGAGGCTACGGACGGCGAGGTGGGCGTTCCCGAGTGGCTCGCGAGCAAGCTCGAAAGCGGCCTGACGAACGTGACAATCGTGAACCACACCAGGGCGGTTCTCGGAGGGGATCGGAGGGGTAAGACGCCGAGCGCCACGCACGTGGTGCAGGTCGACACGATCGACGGGGTCGCGGAAGTCTCTTCGCCCGAGGGCCTGCAGGAGCTTGTGCTCAAGGGAGTGGGCCGGGCCAAGTCCTACGGGTGCGGATTGCTGTCGGTGCAGCCGCTGAGGTAAGCGAATGAAGACGCACGAGCGGGTGTGGGCAAAGCTCGATGGGGAGGGCACGACGTACCCGCTGCTCGCCCACCTCTTAGATTCCGCGGCTGTCGCCGGCGCGTTGTTCGATCACTGGCTGAGGCCCGGGCTCCGGGAACTTCTCGCGCGTGCTCTGGCGCCGGGGGAGTCCGAGGAGGCCGCGCGCGGCGTGGTGGAACTCCTGGTCGGGTGCCATGACCTGGGCAAGGCGTCCGAGGAATTCCAATACCAGCCGAGAATGGCAGGTCCACGCATTGACGCTGTTCGGCGGCAGCTCGAGGCGGAGGAGGGGGTGTCATTCGATAACCCCCAAGCTATTCTGAAGCGTGCCGGCAAGCGTGACTATCGCCGGCATGAGCGGGTAGGCGCCCTCTCCTTACAGGGTGCGATCCTCGATGAGAACTTCTCGGCGGCGAGGTACTGGAGGGTTATCCCGGCGCTCGGTCACCATGGGCGTTACTCCCTGCCGGGAGAAGAGCTGCGCAGGAATACCGATCGAAGGCGCTACATCAGTCACGTCTTGTCGGAGCCTTGGAACACGATACGCCGCGATCTACTCGATGCGCTGTGCGAGGCAACGGGTCAGGGTTTTCCCGATGCGGATTCGCGGCACGGCGCGACCGAGACAATCCTGCTCTCGGGTTTGACCGTCCTGGCCGACCGCATCGCCTCCCAAGAGGCCTTCGTGGCGGCAGGCAGCGCGGCACGGGGTACGGGCGAGCTCAGCCTGACGGATCCGAGGGCGTGGCTGGAGCGACGGCGTCGTGAAGCGCTCGCCCACATCGACGCGACGGTAGGCATCTACCGCGGATGGGGGAGCCCGGAGGCGGCGCGGGCGGCGATCCTCGGCGGGCACGAGCCGCGGCAGATTCAGGCCATCGCTGGTGAGGTGGGCGACGGCCTGCTCAGCGTCATGACCCCGACGGGCGGCGGCAAGACCGAGGCGGCGATGCTGCGGCACGCGAGCGCAAACGAGCGGCTCATTTTCCTCTTGCCCACACAGGCGACGTCGAACGCGCTCATGCGGAGGATCCAGAAGTTCTACGAGGGGACGCCGAACGTGGCGGCGCTCGCCCACGGCCTGGCCTCCGTCGAGGACTTCTATGCCACGCCGGTGACGGTGGAGAAGGGGCCAGAGTCGGAGCGGTATTCCGACGGTGGAGGCCTCTATCCCACTGACTTCGTCAAGAGCCGCAGCGCGCGGTTGCTAGCACCGGTGTGCGTGGGAACCGTCGATCAGGCGTTGCTCGGGGCGTTGCCCCGCAAATGGACGCACCTGCGATTGCTGGCGCTGGCGAACGCGCACGTCGTCGTCGACGAGGTCCACACCCTCGACCTGTATCAGACGGAGCTTCTCCGCCCGATCGTGTCGTGGCTCAAGGCGACGAACGCGCGGGTCACGTTCCTGACGGCGACCATGCCGTCGTGGCAGCGCGAGACGCTGCTCGCGCATTACGGCGCCCCCGGCGAGTTGCCGGACGCGCACTTTCCGTCGATCGAGACACTCACGACGAGCGGCCAGCTGTTGCGCTCAGAGCCCGCAGCGAGGGAGGCGGTGCTGGACATCCAGCGCTCGGAGGAGACGATCGATCAGGTGCCCGAATCACACGTGCGCTGGGCGAGCCGGATGCGTGAGCGTTACCCGCGTGCGCGGATCGGAATCATCTGCAACCGAGTCGCGCACGCGCGCGAGGTGGCGAAGGCGCTCGAGAACGCGGGGGACACCATCCTGCTCCATTCACGGATGACTGCCGAGCACCGGAGACGTAACGCCGAGCGGCTCGAGCACCTCCTCGGTCCGGAGGGTGAGGGGCAGGCCGTTTTTGTGGTGGGCACTCAGGCGATCGAGGCCTCGCTCGACATCGACCTGGATCTGCTGCGCACCGAGCTGGCTCCGGCACCGTCGTTGATACAGCGAGCCGGCCGCGCGTGGCGGCGCACCGACCCGCGAAGGAGCCAGCGGCTCCCGGGGGTCGAACGGCTGCCGATGTGGGTGGTGCGCGTTGCGGGGGACGATGACGACGAAAGATACTCCGGGCTGGTTTTGCCGTACATGGCCGGAGAGCTGGGGCGGGTGTGGAACTGGCTCTCCTCGCACGAGCAGCTGAGAATCCCGGACGACTGCCAGGGCTTTATCGACGCCACGGCCTTCCGCTTCTCCGACATCGACCCCAACCGCGAATCGGCGATCAACGAAGCGGCAAAGGCCGCCCTTCGGAAGAGCGCCGGCAAGAATGCGCGCGTCGATCTGGATGAGATCTTGAGCGGAGAGCCGTCGCTCGGGATGTTCTCTGGGCTCACGGGCACGAAGGATGCGACGGATGATTTCGCCAACGGAACTCGCCTGGTGGAGACCGAAAGGCTGATGGTGGTGTGCGTGGGCGATCCGAGCGTCGTGCCCGGCGCCTGGCCTGAGTCGCTTGAGGCGCTTCAATGTCTGCGCGGGAGCGACAAGGAGAGCGTGAAGCGGGCGCTGCGGGCGTCGATGCCGATTCCCGGCAACTCGAAGCTGGAGGGGATCGAGAGTGATCTCGTGTCGCTCGCAGAATCGACGTCCGTGCTTGCCGGATACTGGGCGCTTACGAACGCCGAGAAATACTATGATCACGCAGGATTCTTGGGGTAGGCGGTGATGGCATATTCGGACGAGGCACTTGCGTTTGCGACGATCCCAGTGAATCACCAGATTCGCCTCGAGGATCGCATCTCCTACCTATATCTCGAGTACGCGACCATCCGGCAGGATCGGACCGGTGTCGTAGCGTACAGCAGCGAGGAAGGCGAGAACATCGCCCACACGATCCAGATACCCGTGGCAGAAATTGCCGTCATCGTCCTCGGGCCGGGAACGAGCATCTCCCACGCGGCAATGACGTCCTGCGCCCGGGCGGGTGCCACGGTCATCTTCGGAGGCGGGGGAGGGCTCACCTCGTACACGGTCGCAACGCCGCTGACGACGTCGTCGAAGTGGGCCATCGCGCAGGCACGGCTGGTCTCCAACGAGGCACGCCAGCGTGACGCCGCGAAGATCCTGTACAAGAAGCAGTTCGGGCTCGACGACGTCGACGGCATGAGCATCGCCGTCATGCGCGGCATGGAGGGGCGCACAATGCGCAACCTCTACCGCGACCTGGCGAAACGATACAAGGTGCCGGGCTTCCACCGGGACACCACGGCGAAGGACAACGTGAACGCGGGGTTGAACCTGGCGAACTCCATTCTGTATGGGTGCGCGGCAGCTGCGTGCGCGGCGATCGGCGTGAGCCCGGCGCTCGGCGTCATACACCGGGGAGACCAGCGCTCGCTGCTGTTCGACCTCGCGGACACGTACAAGCCGTCGCTCTCGATCCCGATCGTGTTCAAGCACGCCCACGACCTCGAGGCGCTGGCGGAGATTCGGCGCGAGCTGCGCTCGGCGCTGGTCGGCGAGCGCGTGCTCGAGGGGATGCTGGCCACGCTCATGGAAATCCTCTCGCCCCACCTTCCAAGCCGCGACGACGACCGGCTGATCGGCGGGAGAAACCACGAGGTAGCCGGTCACACGCAGTACGGGGCCGACTAGTGTTCATCGTTATCACCGCGACCTCCATCCCAGATCACCTCCACGGCTACCTCAGCCGATTCCTGTCAGAGGTGGACGTAGGCACGTACGTTGGCAAGGTGTCGCCCGTGGTGAGGGACAACCTCGTCGGCCGCTGCCGCGAAGGAGCCGGGGAGGGACGAATCGTCGCGATTAGTAGCGACACGGCGATGGAGCAAGGCTTCAGCGTCCAGACATTCGGCGAACCCACCCGTATGATTATGGACATGGATGGGATTCTTTTGAGCTCCACCGTGACCGGCGTGCTTGACGACGACGGCTCGCAGTCCGAGCCGCCCATTCTGGACCGGGAAAACGGGTCAAAGGGAGGCCTGCTTCAGTAAAACCACAGGTGGGATGGTCTCTTCCCCGCGCGAGCGGGGGTAATTCCTTTCTCGAACGCACTGTCAGCGTTCCAAGCCGCTCTTCCCCGCGCGAGCGGGGGTAATTCCATCCCGAGCTCGTCCCTGCGCGCGGCAAGAATCTCTTCCCCGCGCGAGCGGGGGTAATTCCGTTCCCAGCAATTCCAGAAAGATTCCGAGCGGCTCTTCCCCGCGCGAGCGGGGGTAATTCCAGGCCTATAGGGATCTAGCGGTGGCGGGGGTACTCTTCCCCGCGCGAGCGGGGGTAATTCCTACTAGTATCACCCGCCGAGTACGCACACGCACTCTTCCCCGCGCGAGCGGGGGTAATTCCGCGATGACGGTCATTCGTCCTCGTTGCCCTCACTCTTCCCCGCGCGAGCGGGGGTAATTCCGGTATGGCGGCCCTTTACTACCCGAATGGTGCCTCTTCCCCGCGCGAGCGGGGGTAATTCCCGATTTTGAGGGCGCGGAGCGACCGGCACCCGCTCTTCCCCGCGCGAGCGGGGGTAATTCCCACATCATGCGCTTAAACGGGGACGCGCCCCGCTCTTCCCCGCGCGAGCGGGGGTAATTCCCGGCGCATGGCCGCTCTGCCATCCTCGGCGCGCTCTTCCCCGCGCGAGCGGGGGTAATTCCAGCTGAGCCGGGCCAGCCGATGCTTTGACTTCCTCTTCCCCGCGCGAGCGGGGGTAATTCCAACTTCATCACACTCATCACTGGCGACCGCGGCTCTTCCCCGCGCGAGCGGGGGTAATTGCACCTCGAAATATCTCGATATCGAGGTGGGATCTATTTGGCGAAGCGACTTCCAAAAATTGTCGGAGGCGGGAAGTACGCTGGCACCAACAGACAACGACAAGGAGGTTGTGCCATGGTAGTCGGTTACCGGGCGATCATGCGGTTGCAGGACGGCGAGGATGCCGTGACTGTAGCTGAGGAGCAGTTGCATCGCTGGTTGGACAAGAAGACGAAGGGACGGAACCAAACGCGGGTCCGTGCTGATTGGAAGGGCACAGGCGCCCACCAGCTGGGGCAAAACTCCACGTTGAGGGTCTATCATCACGCAGACGATGCCGATTCAAGCCGACGAGGGTTCTACCGGCTCACCAAGGAGAACGAGAACGGCAAGTTTACGGTGTCGCTCTACGCGGCGAGCCTGCCTCGGATCCGCGAATACCGCCAGACAATCGTGGCCGAAACAGCTTGGGAGCCGCCGGAGCACAGTGGAAAACTGCCAAAACGTCAGACGGGATCAGGAAGGTAGCCCCGCCGGGGCTTTCTTCCATGATTTTGGGGGCATATCGAATCACAGATGGGGCCACAGAACTCACTGCTGAGCCTCTCCTCGTGGACGAGATAGACGTTAGCCGCGCTCACGACGCGATCAGTGCGCCCGATCGCGTCGCGTCCGTTGTCGTGGCGGTCGAACCCAATCAGAATTATCGTGACGGTTGGAAGCAGATTGTTTCATCTCTGACCAAGGAAATGACGGGAATTGCGGCCGTTTACGTGGTCGCAGCGAACGCGGCCGATGCGTTCAACGAGGAGCTTCCGGACGCGTATCGAATATGGAGGGTCCAAAGAGTATCTTGAAAGTGACACGGCAACCGGAACGAAATTCCCTTCGGCTACTTTTGCCGCGAACGAGAGCAAGACGAGCCGGACCAACACCGGTTTCAGAGATAAGAGGACTTTCAAGGTGCCCGCTCAAATCGATCTTTCGGAGCGGGTTTTCACGGGAGCGCACACCAAAATCGCAACGAACGATCAAATTGCGCCGCGAATGCATTTCCATGACGCAACGGCGGTGACAGGAAAGATCTATATCGGATACATCGGCAAGCATCTGCCAAATGCGAGCACCTCGTAGGTTTTGGTTCCGAGCTCACGGGGAGGCTGGGCGAGCAGGGTGTCGGGACGGAGCAGGAAGCCAATCCGGCTATCCCTCCCGCCCCTCGCACCCGACCCCGCCGTCCGCTCCGTGACCCGCCCTTCTCTTCCGCTCGCAGTTTTGCCACACTAGGCACTAGTTCACCAGCGAAAGAGGGGCTCATGATTCGTGTAGGCATCAATGGGTACGGCAATCTGGGCCGCGGCGTGGAACTGGCGCTCGGCCGCCAACCGGGCGTGGAGGGCGTCGTCGTCTTTACTCGCCGCGACCCCGCCACCGTCACCACCCTCGGCACGCCCGTCGTGCACGTCGACCGCATGGAGGAGTACGTGGGCCGGCTCGACGTCGTCGTGAACTGCGGCGGCTCCGCCACCGACCTCGCCGTCCAAGGCCCCGCCGTCGCCGCGCTGTTCAACACGGTCGACTCCTTCGACACCCACGCCAACATCCCCGCCCACTTCACCGCGCTCGACGACGCCGCCCGCGCCGCCGGCACCCTCGCCCTGATCTCCGCCGGCTGGGACCCGGGCCTGTTCTCGATGCTGCGCGTGCTCGGTGACGCCGTCCTCCCCACCGGTGCCACCACCACGTTCTGGGGGCCCGGTGTCTCGCAAGGGCATTCGGACGCGATCCGCCGCATCCCCGGCGTTGTTGACGCCAAGCAGTACACGGTCCCCGTCGAGGCGACGGTCGCGGCGGTCAAGGAGCACCGCGACGTCGACCTCACCCCGCGCACCATGCACAAGCGCGCGTGCTACGTGGTGGCCGAGGAGGGCGCCGACCGCGCCGCCATCGAGCGCGCCATCGTTGAGATGCCGAACTACTTCGCCGACTACGACACCACCGTCACCTTCCTCACCGCCGCCGAACTCGCCGCCGACCACGCCGGCATGCCGCACGGCGGCCAGGTGATCCGCACGGGGATGACGGACGACGACGTCGCCGCCACAGTCACGTTCAGCCTCGAACTTGGGTCGAATCCCGAATTCACGGGGTCGGTGCTCGTGGCCTTCGCGCGGGCAGTGGCCCGGAAGGCCGCCGGCGGGCAGACCGGGGCGATCACCGCGTTTGATGTGACGCTCGGGGAGCTGTCGGCCGTGAGTGCGGAGGAACTGCGGGCGCACTTCCTGTAGAGGAGGTTGCTTGGGCAGGCGCTGGGCGGGCTGTCCGCTCGCCACGTGCGGCGGGTGCCGGCGCGCTGGCGCTACGTCCTTGACGTACTGGTTGGCCTGGCCACCGGCTTTATGTTCTACGGGAAGCAGACCGCGTTTGAGACCCGTGGGTTGGCGGGCGGGCTGGCCATGGTGGGGTTCATCGCACTGCTGTTGGTGGGCTTGAATGGGTACCTGGGCCGGCGGTGGCAACTGGCCGAAGGGGAGCCGCGCCAAGGCTGAAGGACGGCGAGGTGCTTGCGGGACGATTTCGGCCACGTCTGCACACATGCGCAGATGTGAATCAGATCGTCCCGGAAAGATTGAGTGGAGGCCGGTACTCGGGCCAGCGTCCGCAAGCGGCTCTTCCCAATTAAAGGTGTAGGGCGAGGCCCACCGAGCAGGGCGCCGATAATCCGGGTAGCCGGCCCAATTCGCGCCTGGCACAGGCTGGGCCCGTCACAAGTCGTGAACCTGAGGTCGACCTGGTGCCTATAGCGATCGGTAGCCGGTATTTTCACGAGTTCTGTCGGCCGGGCCTTGGCACTGGGTACGCGGGGCCTGCTAGGGCGCCGATAATCCGGGCAGCCGGCCCAGTTGCTACTTGGGAAGAGCCCGGTAAGCCCAGTCTGGCCTATAAACCCGAACTCAAGTTAGGCCGAATCTAACTCCTACTTTTGGCTTTGTAGCAACGAAAAATAGCCCGAAATCAGATGCAATCTGGCCGATAAGCCTAAGCCTAGTTTCGGCAAAACAAACGGCTCAGCGGGATTCTAGATCAACCACTGAGCCGATGTGCGCGCCCGGAGGGACTCGAACCCCCAACCTTCTGATCCGTAGTCAGACGCTCTATCCGTTGAGCTACGGGCGCTTTGTTCTCTTGAACAGCGTTTACTTTACGCGCCAAACCCGCGAGATGCCACTTGGGCCGGCGTGGTCTTGATTACGTGCCGCCTGCTGGCCCGAGGTTGCGTGCGGCGGTCAGCCCCACCGTTTCGACACACGCAAAGTGTTTTCTCGTCACGTAAACCCCTGATTTGAGTGACGAGAAAACACTTTGCGTGACGTGAAACCGAAAGCGGAGGCGAGGCGGGCGGTGAGCCGGGCCTGCGAAACCCGGGATCGGACGCGCGCCGACCGCGCCGTCGGAACGGGGCTCTGGGCCGGCGAAACCGGCCCCGCGTCCTCCGCCCGGAGCTGTGGCCCCGCCCGCGCCGGCCGCCCGCCTACAGGCTGAAGCCCAGCAGCATCGGCCCGAACACCAGCGTCCACACCGTGATCATCACGATGCCGAGGATGTTGAGCCACAGGCCGGCCTTGACCATCTGTGCGATGGAGATGTAGCCCGAGCCGTAGGCGATCGCGTTCGGCGGAGTGGCCACGGGAAGCATGAAGGCGCAGGTGGCGGCGAGGGCCACCGGGATCACGAGCAGCTGCACGTCCACGCCCATGCCGATCGCCACGGCGCCGATGATCGGCAGGAAGGCCGCGGCGGTGGCGGTGTTGGACGTCATTTCGGTGAGGAAGATGACGATCGCGGCCACGCCGGCGATGATGATGATCGTGGGCAGCCCGGCCATCGACCCGGCCACCTCGCCAATCCACACCGACAGCCCCGAGCTCCCGAACGCTGCAGACAGTGACAGGCCGCCACCGAACAGCAGAAGCACGTCCCACGGGATGTGCTTGGCGGTCTCCCAATCCAGGATTGCCACGCCCTCGCTCGGCTTGGCCGGCGTAATAAAGAGGACCATCGCGAGGATCATGGCGATCGTGGAGTCGGAGATGGGGCCGTCGGGCCAGAAGGTGGGGATGATGATCCAGGCGGCAGCGGCGGCCACGAAGATCAGGCCAACGATCTTCTCCTGTGCGGACATTGGCCCCATGTCGCGCAGCTCGCGCTCGATGAGCTCCTTACCGCCGGGGATCTCGCTCACCTCGGGCTTGTACACCCGCACCAGCAGCTGCCAGGCCACCAGCAGGAACAGCCAGGCCATCGGGGTGGCGAAGAGCATCCACTTGCCGAACGACAGCGTGATGTCATGCGTGTCCTGCAGGTACCCGCGCAGCAGCGCATTTGGCGGCGTGCCGATCAGCGTGGACAGCGACGCGATCGACGCCGCGTACGCGATCCCCAGCATGAGCGCGGTGCCGAAGTTGGACAGGCGGGGGCCGTCGTCGTCGCCGACATGCCCGATCGTGGAGAGCACGGAGATGCCGATCGGCAGCATCATGACGGCGGTCGCGGTATTCGACACCCACATCGAGAGGAAGCCGGTGGCCACCATGAACCCGAGCACGAGCCGCGTGGGCTTCGTGCCGATCGCCCGCACGATGGTGAGCGCGAGCCGCCGGTGGAAGTTCCACCGTTGCATGGCGAGCGCGAGGAAGAACCCGCCCATGAACAGGAAGATCGTGGAGGAGGCGTAGGCGCCGCCGGCCTCCTTGAAGCTCATGATCCCGAAGATGGGGAAGAGCGTGACGGGCACGAGCGCGGTGGCGGCCAGCGGGATCGCTTCGGTCATCCACCACACGCCCATCATGACCGCGATGCCCGCGGTGATGGCGATGTTGGTGGCACTGGTATCCATCTCCTTCGCGGCGAATTGCTCGAGCAGGGAGGCGGAGAGCTCTTTGGGGAAGATGAAGTAGACGATCAGCCCGGCCACGACGCCGGCCGCCAGCCCGCCGAGGTGGCGCAGCCAGGGGTGGCCTTGGGGCATGATCGTTTCGTCGTGGTGGTCTTGGGAACCTGCGGAAATGGGGGAGTCTTTGATGAGATTCGGCGTGCTCATGACGACCTCTCTTGGTGGGTTTTGTGCGGCTGGCCTGGTGCGGCGGTGAAGCGATGCCCGAGGGCACGACGTTGTGTCCTCGGGGGCTTGGTGCCATCCTAGGAAGGTTTTCGCCGGCGGATTGTCTCAATATCAAGATGTTACCGAATTGTTATCAACGACGACGTCGAGGCCGGTGTTCGCCCTCGCGCGGGCTATCGCCGTTTCGGCACACGCAAAGTGTGTTCTCGTCACCTAAATCCGCGATTTGAGTGACGAGAAAAGGCTTTGCGTGACGTGAAACGGGGGTGGGCGTGGTTGCCGGGTTGGTGACGTGAAAGCGGGGTGGGGCGGGGAGCCGGGCGGGCGGCGTCGTGCGGAAGGGGCAAGGTGGCACCCGCCACTTGGGCGGGCGCGGCCGATAGAATGCCGGCAGGAGGCCAAACGAAGGAGGGATCGGCATGGAGGCGCAGACCCGGCTGGACCCCTGTGAGGTCGTGGACCGATTCCCCGCCGAGCTACAGGCGGACGCGCGGGCACTGTACGGGCTGCTGAAGTCCGTGACGGGGCACGAAGCCGTGATGTGGGGGCCGTCCGTCATCGGGTTCGGGGAGAAGGTGCCGGTGTGTGTGGATGAGTCGTCGCCGGATGGGTTCGAGATCGGGTTTTCCCGTCGGGGCACGAAGCTGGTGCTCGTGCTGCGCCGCTACTCCGAGTACTACGCGCCGATCCTGGCCAGGCTGGGGTCGGTGCCGTTTGGGCGGAATGCGATTGTGCTGCCAGCCTTTGACGAGCTTGACGAATCCGTGTTGCGCGAACTGATCGAGACCGCGTGGGAGGATCGCACGCGGGCCGACTAGCACGTGTTCCTGTTGCGGTGGCGGGCGCCAGTGCCCGCCGCCCTGGCTTGTCCAGCCCGGCCAGTGCCCGAGGGGTGACCTGTCGGGCTCGTGTTGCTAACCGGTGAGTCTGGAAGCTCTCGTTGCCAAAATCGGTCCTTTCGGTCCCAAATTCACCAGTTGCCCACGCCGGGTGGGTGTGAGCTGAGCCCAGCGCAGTGAAATGGGCCGACCGTCGTCGTGAAGAGGGCCTTGCCCTGCGTAACTGTGTCGGTGTATTATGTGCGTAATACAGCAACACAAAGGAAGGTGGTGTACGTGGACTTCGAAGCCGGAATCCCGATTTGGATGCAGCTGGTGGACGAATTCACCCGCCGGATCGTTAGCGGCGCATGGGCGCCGGGCGCGCGCGTGCCTTCCGTGCGGGAACTCGCGGCGGAGCTCGGGGTCAACCCCAACACCGCCCAGCGCGCACTCGCCGAACTCGAACGCCGCGAGCTGTGCCGCACCGAGCGCACGGCCGGCAGATTCATCACCGACAGCGCCGAACGGGTCGACGCCCTGCGCATCGAACTCGCCCAATTGTCGGCCGACGACTACATCCGCGCAGCCCGCGGCCTCGGCCTCACCCACGAACAAGCACAGCAGCTCATCACCTCGAGTTGGCACAGCTACGACCTCAACCCCGAAGGGAGATAACCCATGAACGAGCGTGAACCGCTGCTCCACATCCGCGACCTGCGCAAGAGCTACGGCGACGTCCAGGCGCTCGCCGACGTCAACCTGGACCTGGAGGCCGGCCGCATCGTCGGGCTCCTCGGCGAAAACGGTTGCGGCAAGACCACGCTGCTCAAGACCATCGCCGGCGTCAACGCCGGCTACAGCGGCGAGGTGCGTGTGCTCGGCAACGCGCCCGGGCCGGAGACCAAGGCAGTCACCGCGTTCCTGCCCGACAGCGAATTCCTGCCGCGCAAGCTCGCCGTGCGCTACTGCCTCGACCTTTACGACGACCTCTTCGCGGACTTCGACCGCGCCCGCGCCCTCGACATGATCGGCAACTTTGGGCTGAATGAGTCGATGAAGCTGTCGGAGATGTCGAAGGGCATGAGGGAAAAGGTGCAGGTCTCGCTGACGATGTCGCGCCGCGCGAAGCTCTACCTACTCGACGAGCCCATCAGCGGCGTCGACCCCGCCGCCCGCGAAGGCATCCTCCAAGCGATCCTCGACAACCTCGAATCCGACTCGCTCCTCGTCATGTCCACCCACCTCGTCCACGACCTCGAGCCGGCTCTCGACACGGTCGTCTTCATGCGCCACGGCCAGATCACCATGACCGGCGACGCCGACGACCTCCGTTCCGAACACGGCCTCAGCATCGACCAGCTCTTCCGAAAGGTGTACCGATGATCGGCAAACTGCTCAAGCATGAATTTATCCGTACGCGCGGGATTATCGGAGTCGTGGTCGGCGCCGCCCTCGCCACCATCGCGCTCGGGTGTGCGCTCATGGCGTTTCGCATCCCGGTTCTTAATGAATTCGGCGTGGTGCTCGGCCTGCTGCCGGTGATCGTGCTGGTCCCGGCCCTGCAGATCATCCTGGCTGTGGACTTTTGGCGCTCCAGCTTCCGCTCGGAGGGCTATCTGACGCACGCGATCCCGGTCAAGGGCTCCACGATCTACTGGACGAAGCTGGGGTGGGCGATGATTGTGACCGCCGTGGCGCTGGTGATCGACTTCCTGCTGCTTGCGCTCGTGTGGTTCGTCGTAGGCACGACGCTCGGCGCCGCCTTCTTCGATCCCGATCCGAACCTGTTCGCCGTTGTGGGTGAGGTGCTGCGGAATGCGGGCCAGGTGGTCCCGGTCCCGGTGCTGTATGGGCTGGTCATCCCACTGTTGCTCATCGGAGTGTTCTTCATGTGGCCGGTGTTCTTCACGTTCGTCGCCACCGTGGGAAGCGAGGGGCGCTTCGGCCGGATGGGCGCGGGCGGGCCGATCGTCGTCGCGATCGTGGCATGGATCGCGTGGCAGGTGGCGGCGGTGATCTCGCTGGCGGCAGTGCCGTTCGGGCTCGACATGTCGATGATCGAGAGGGGCGGGGCCCCCGAGTTCGTCCACTATGGCATGGCGCAGCTCATCGCCGCCGACCCGGACAGCGAAGTGATGCCGCTCGGCATGTTCGTTGGCATGGCGATCATGATCGTGGTGTTCCTGTGGTTGTCGCGCCGCTCGTGGAACCAGAAGGTGGAGCTGAACTAACGGGCGCTGTTGCTAACTCGTGAGTCTGAGAGTTTTCGTCGGGAAAACCGGCGGTCTTGCTCTCAGGCTCACGAGTTTTTACGCCGGAGCGAGCGCGCTTGGGGTCGTTCGCGGGGCCGCAAGAATGGGTGTCGTCCTTGTGGACCTGGATGTCAATCCGGCGCCGACCGCAAGAGCGTATCCGATGAGGGTGGACATTTTCGAGCTGTTGCGCGGATCTTCGATTTTCGCCGCCTCCTGGTGGGAGATTATCAGCTCCTTGGCCAGATCTTCCTGGCGCATCTCGCGCTCCTTGCGGATTTCCACAAGTCATGTCGTGACCTGGCGAAGCTGGGTATACATCTCGATTGAGCTGAGTGTGCCGGGGCGGTGACGTCGATCCCGAGCTGGTCATAGATGCCTATGGCGAGCCTCCTTATCACACAAGCATGCAACCACTGGGTTGCAGTTATCTATCTAGGGATCTTCTCGATCGAGGGTATTCGGCAGAACTCGTGAATATACCGGCTGGCAATTTCTGTAGAGGCCTGGCGGATCTTAGGTTCACGAGTTGTGTCGGCCGCAGCCGGTACCGGGCACGACCTGGGGCCGGTGTCGGGCAGCGCGTGGGCCGGCGGCACGGATTATCGGCGTCCGGCCCGGCGGATCCCAAGCCTCACCCCTAATTGGGAAGAGCCAATTAAATTCACTGGACGATTTTGGCGCCATCTTTCCTATATGAGGTCATGGCGTCAAAATCGTCCACTGTTGTTAAGTGGCTCGCTCGATTGGGTATCAGAGCCTTGGTTTAATAGGCAAAATGTGGGTCTAATACTTGGATTTTTCGTTGCTAGGACACGGAAAGTCCGGGTCTTTGAGGGCTAGCTTGCGAGGGCGTGGCAAGGCCCGAAATTGTTTAGTCATTCGCGGACAAGGAAAAGCCCGGAAACGTTGATTTCGCGCGGTTTCCGGGCGCTGGGCGGAGATGGCGGGATTTGAACCCGCGAGCCACGTTTCCACGGCTACTCCCTTAGCAGGGGAGCGCTTTCGACCACTCAGCCACATCTCCAGGCTTGATCAGAATAGCGGATATCGCCCGGGCGGCGCCAATTTACCGCAGCCCCGGCGCCGTCAGGCGCGTCGCTGTCGTGCAAGCCATGCGTCCCTGGTCATCGCGTTGACGTGAACGGTTCGCTTCTCGTGTAACCGCGGGATGTCGACGTCGTGGAGAGTCTCAACATGCACGAAGCCGAGCTTTTCCTGGACGCGCTTTGACTGGGTGTTGCCGTCGTAGAACCTGCACCAGACCTTAGTGATGCCGATGTCTTCAAAGGCGTGGCGAAGAATCTCCCGGGCGGCTTCCGGTGTGAGCCCACGGCCCCAGTACGGTTGGCCGATCCAAAAGCCGAGGTTGCACTCGTCGGCGGGTGTGTCCTTGCTGTCGACCTTGAGTTCGATAGATCCGATAAGTCTGCCGTCATCTTTCAGGCACATGGCATACGCCTCCGGGCCGTCCAGGAAGTTTCTGATGATTCCGAGGCTTTCCTCAACGCTCTTATGCGGTGGCCACCCGGCCATCGGACCTATGGCGGGGGCGCTGGCGTAGTGGAAGAGGTCGGTTGCGTCGCGTTCTTCCCATTGGCGCAAGAGTAGTCGTTCGGTCTCAAGTGTCATGTTCGCTTACCTCTACTCCTTGGCGGGCGCGGCGTATCCAATCGGCAGGAGCGAGAATCGGAAGTCGTAGCGGATCGCGCCCGGCCCGGCATCGGCGGGCTTGGCGTCGGCTGGCCCGGTGCCTGCCGGCTGGGTGTCTTCGTCCGGCGTCGCCGGGCGCCCCACATACCGCTCGACAAGTGCGGAAAGTTCGTCGGCGAGTGTGCGGGCGTCGTCGAGGCTGAGGGTGAGGACGGTGTCGCCGTTGGCGAAGGGGAGGACGACGCCGGCGTCACGCTGCTGGGCGGCGAAGGCCTCTGAGCGGTCGCGGACGTGCTGGTCGAGGAGGGTGAGCGCGGCGGTGAGGCCGGGGGCGAGCTCCGGGTCGTCGACCTGCCACCCGCCCGGGACGGCGGACCACCAGGTTTCGCGGGCGTCGTCGCCGGGCTGCTTGGTCACGACGCCGGCCGCCCAGAGTTTCTTCAGGTGGTAGGAGACCTTGTTGGGCGCGAGTTCCACGGCCTGCGCGAGGTCGGAGGTGCGGGCGCGCCCGGCTGCCGTGATCTCGTACAGGAGCTTGAGCCGCACGGGATTGGCCAGCGCGGCCACGACCTCCGGGGTGGCTATGTTCGTCATAGCTCCACATTAGACCACTCGCCTGGGCGCGGCAGCGAGCGCACCCGCGGCATCGCCGACCAGGTGAGCAAAGGCACGACCATCACCACGATGAACGCCGCCATAGCCACGCTGTAGGCACCCCGGTCGAGCAGCACGCCGGCCAGGGTGGGGCCGGCCGCCATCGGCAACGACGTGATCAGCCCAAACGCCGCCCATAGCCGGCCCTGCATGTGGTCGGGCGCCGTGGAGAAAATGATGGAGTGGTGGCCCGCAGTGGTGATCGCGGCCATGAGGTACAGGCCCATGCACGGGATGATCACCACGAGCTCGCGGCTGAACACCGCCGGGATCAGCACCAACGCCGACGCCGGAATGGCCACCGTGAACACCCGCCCCGTGCGGAAGCGGTTCGAATACCGGCCCGCCAGCGCGGATCCGACCAGTGCAAACACCGCGATCGCCATGTTATAGCCCGCGATTGTGCCCGGCGACCGGCCGTCCAGCACCAGCGCGTACGTGATCGCGTGCTGCGCGCCGAGGAACCCGATGTTCGCCACTGACAGTGGTGCCAGCAATTGCAAGATCGTGGGGTGTTCGCGCAGGTAGGCGAAGCCGTCGCGGACGTCGGTGGTGAAGGTGGTCCACGCTTTCACGACGACGGTCGGGCCGGTGGCGTCGTCGACGCGGGTGGTGGCCGGGGCAGGTGCTGTGGTGGAGGCTGGTTCGGCGGGGGTGGCCGGTTCGGCGGGGGTGTGCGCGGGCGGAGGTCGCGGCGGATGAGGGAGCCGCACAGGCCAAGGAGGAGGTAGCCGACAACTGAGGCGGCGAAGGGTGCCCACGCGCCCAGGGCGTAGAGGGCGGCGCCGATGGGTGGGGCGCCGAGTTCGATGGTGGCGTCGCGGCCGTGGTTGGCGGCGCTGGCCTTGACGAGGTCCTCGCCGTGGACAAGCGTGCGGAGGATCGCGTCCGTGACCTGGCCAAACAGGCCGGCGTTGATGGCGCCCAGCGAGGTCAGCGTGATGAGGACGGGGAAGCTGAGGGCGCCGGTGACGAAGAGAATCGCGACCGCTGACCAGATGACCGTGCCGAGCGTGGCAAAGAGGTAGAGGATCTTGCGGCGGTCCACCCGGTCGGCGATCACGCCGCCCGGCACCATGCAAATGATGCCGATGACCTGGGAGGCCGTGGCGATGAGGCCCGCCTGCGTGGCCGAGCCGGTGAGGGCGACGACTGCGAGCGGAAGCGCAAAAGCGCGCAGGGCGCCGGCGAGCTGAGAGGAGGTGTCGCCGACGAACCAGGCTCGGTAGTCGTGCTGGCGCCACAGGGATTGGGTTGGGGTTTGGGTGGTGGGTGCGGTATCTGGGGTGATCATGGGACCAGCCTAATGCGGCAATTATAATTGTGCAAATAACGTTGAATTAATGGGGTGTTAAAGGGTGGAGTGCGCTGGAAGTGGGCTGCTAGCGGGTTGGTGTGGCTAACTCGTGAGTCTGAGAGTTTTCGTTTCCAAAATCGGCCATTCGGAGCAAATCCTCATGATTTGTCTACGTGAGCCTTGGCGCCCTGCCCGACCGCGCCCGCGAGCATGTCAGTCACGGCGTTAGCCATGAACGCTGAGAAGGAGGCCCGGAAAGGGCGAGGCGTCGCCCTTTCCGGGCCGGTGGCGGAGGGTGGGGGATTCGAACCCCCGATACGGGATCGCCGTATAACGGTTTTCAAGACCGCCTCATTCGGCCGCTCTGACAACCCTCCAGCGCTCGCGCCGCACGCGCGAGCTACGTGTCATTCTGGCACGTTGGCCGACCCCCTGCCAAAAACTGCCGCCCAATTCGCCCGGCCAGGGGAGAAGGACACGCGGGACGAAGTAGATAATGAGGGGAGAAAGGAGCCAGGTGGTGGAAAGAAAGGCGTCAGGCCAGCCCCGCCTACAGCAGGGCCTCGAGCACGACGGCCAGGCCGTCGTCGTCGACATGGGGCGCCATGGCGTCGGCGAACTCGCGAATGTAGGGGCGGGAATTGGCCATGACGATGCCGGTGTCGGCCCAGGCGAGCATTTCGCAGTCGTTGCCGGAGTCGCCGACGGTCAGGGTCCGCCGCGCGCCCACGATCTTTTGCACGTCGGCGAGCCCCACGGCTTTGGAGATCCCGGCGGGTGCGAGGTCCATCCACGCCGACCACCCCACGGCGTACTCGATGCCGCGTAGCCCGAGCGCCTCAATGGCGTCGAGCAGTTCCATGGCGGTCATGTGGGGTGCGCGGATGGTGACGCGCGTGGTGTCGGGGCCCACCAGCTGGTCAGGCGCGGAGAGCACCACGTTGCCGGAGAGCTCGCCGACCGGGAAGGGTGCGGAGATGCGGGTGGCGGAGCTCATGGACTCGACGGCAATGGCGGCGTCGGGAAGCCCTACGAGGACTTTGGCGATTTCGGCGCTGGGGTCGAAGGTGTGGACGCGGACGATGTGGACGGCCCGGTCGGTGATGTCGGGGGAGACGGGCGTGGTGGGCGCGAGCCCCGGGTCCTCGCCGAACGCGGCGATGATCGCGCCGTTCGAGCACACGGCGTAGACGCCGCTGAGTCCAAGCGCGTCGAGCGCCAGCTGCGTGCCGGCGATCCCGCGCCCGGTGGCGATCACGACGTGCGTGCCCGCGGCTACGTGGGCGAGGATCGCGTCGCGGACGCGGGGCGAGAGTGAGGTGTCGTGGTGGAAGATCGTGCCGTCGACGTCGAGCCCGATAAGCAGATCGGGTCCGGCCGCGAGGCCGGAAAGGGCGTCACTTAGCTCGCGCATTGTTATGCCTGCAGCCCCCGGACCGGCTCAATGACCTCGCGTCCGCCCAGGTAGGGTCGGAGCGCGTGTGGCACGTAGAGCGAGCCGTCGGCCTGCTGGTGGTTTTCGAACATGGCCACGAGCCAGCGGGTGGTGGCGAGGGTGCCGTTGATGGTGGCCACGGCCTCCATCCCGTCCTCCCCGCGCTGGCGGATCTTGAGGCGGCGCGCCTGGAAGGTGGTGCAGTTCGAGGTGGAGGTGACCTCCATGAAGCGGTTCTGGGAGGGCAACCAGGCCTCGCAGTCGAACTTGCGGGCGGCGGAGGCGCCGAGGTCGCCTGCGGCGGTGTCGATCACGCGGTAGGGCAGCTCCACCTTGGCGAGCATGTCCTCTTCCCAGCCGAGGAAACGGGCGTGCTCGGCTTCGGCGTCGGCGGCGTCGCAGAAAGAGAACATTTCCACCTTGTTGAATTGGTGGACACGGATGATGCCGCGGGTGTCCTTGCCGTGCGATCCGGCTTCGCGCCGGTAGCAGGTGGACCAGCCGGCGTAGCGCTTGGGGCCGGCGGTGAGGTCGAGGATTTCGTTTTCGTGGTAGCCAGCGAGTGCCACTTCGGAGGTGCCGGTGAGGTAGAGGTCGTCGGCGGGGAGGTAGTAGATTTCGTCGGAGTGCGCGCCGAGGAAGCCGGTTCCGCCCATGACTTCCGGCTTGACCAGCGTGGGCGTGTTCATGAGTTTGAAGCCGTTGGCTTCGGCCTGGTCGGCGGCCATGGTGAGCAGCGCCAGTTCGAGGCGCGCGCCGATGCCGGTGAGGTAGTAGAAGCGCGCGCCGGAGACCTTCGCGCCGCGTTCCATGTCAAGCGCGTCGATGCCCTCGGCGACGTCGAGGTGGTCCTTGACCTGCACGCCTTCGGCGGCGAAGTCGCGGATTTTCCCGACCTCGCGCAGCACCACGTAGTCGTCCTCGCCGCCGGCGGGCACGCCGTCGACGATGATGTTTTGCAGCTTGAGCATGGCCTCCTGGAAGGCGGCCGCGGCGGAGTCGGACTTCGCTTCGAGCGCCTTGACCTGTTCGGCCATTTCCTTGGCCTTGGCCAGGATCGCGGGGCGTTCCTCGGGGCTGGCCTTGCCAACCGTGCGGGAGAGCGCCTTTTGTTCCGCACGCAGGTCCTCGAACTCCTGGAGCGACGATCGGCGGGCCTCGTCGGCGGCGAGCACGGAGTCGACGTCGGACTCCGCGGCCCCGCGGGCGCGCTGGGAGGCCTTTACTTGTTCGGGATTGTCGCGGATGGTGCGGATATCGATCATGCCTCAAGGATATGCCTTGGCTTACGAACGGGGCAATTGACGTCCGGAACGCTCGGTGCGCGGGCGGGGTGTGAGGGACGACGGCGGCCGGCTTGCGCTCCCCGTTGTGGTGGCGTTGGGCGCGGCTTGCGTCGCCTGCGACGCGGGCGGACCGGGAGAAAAGGGCGCATTTG
Organism: Trueperella bernardiae; assembly: GCF_001469025.1. Taxonomy (GTDB): domain Bacteria; phylum Actinomycetota; class Actinomycetes; order Actinomycetales; family Actinomycetaceae; genus Trueperella; species Trueperella bernardiae. The sequence goes on from NZ_LNIZ01000002.1 coordinate 205,707, forward strand.
CGGGCCGGGGAAGAATTGTCGGAGGGTGGGGATAGGATGATTTCATGGATTGGGGAATCGTTGTCGGAGTGCTCGGCCTGGTGGTCGGGCTTTTTGCGCTGTGGTCGGCGGCGCGGGTGAATTCGTCGGCCGATTCCTTGCGCCTCAAGTGTGATGCGAATGAGGCGGAGATTGACGCGCTGCGGGAGCTGGTGGATCCGGGCGGGGGCGCCGCGGAGGCGGAGCCCCCGCCCGGGAAGCAGGCGGGCCCTGTGGTTGTCTTTAATCCGACGAAGAAGACGGATTTTGACTACCTGAAGACCCTGCTGGCCAGAGTCGCCGCGGATGCGGACTTGCCGGAGCCGATCTGGCTACCCACCACCGCGGAGGATCCCGGCGGCGGGCAGACCCGCCAGGCGCTGGAGATGGGCGCCTCGGTGGTGATCGCCGCGGGTGGGGATGGCACGGTGCGCAATGTGGCCGAGGTGCTGGCCGGCACGGGCACGCCGCTCGGCCTGCTCCCGGTGGGTACGGGCAACCTGCTGGCCCGCAATCTTGACCTGCCGTTCACCTCCGCCCGGCGCATGGCAGTCACCGCGCTGACCGGGCAGGAGACCACGATTGACGTGGGGTGGCTGGAAATCCCCGAGGGCGCCCCGGCGCCGCCCGCGCCGGATGCGCCCGGGGCTGGCGAGTCCACGGATCCCGATGCCTCCCAGGCGGCCAAGCCGGGCAAGTATGCCTTCTTGGTGGTGGCCGGCTTGGGTTTCGATGCTGACATCATGGCGGCTGCCGATGAAGAATCGGAGCTAAAGGCCAAGATCGGCTGGCTGGCCTACGTCAAGGCCGCGATGCCGTACCTGTGCGCGGACAGGATGTCGGCCACGATCACCGCTGGCCAGGAGGGGCAGCCGGTGCAGGTAGAGGCCCGCTCGGTCATGCTGCTCAACTGCGGGCAGCTGGTGGGCGGCCTGCTCCTCGACCCGCACACCCGCCCGGATGACGGGTGGCTTGAACTCGGAGTGCTCGACATCCGCCGCGGCCTCATCGGCTGGGTGGACGTGGCGCGCAAAGTCGGTTTCAACGGGCTGGGCCTAAAGCCGGTGAGCATGCCGGGGGTGCAGCCCTCGGGGGACCTCCACATTCACCGCATCAGCTCGGCCACCGTGGTGGCCGAATCCGCCCAACTTGTCCAGGTGGATGGCGACGTGCTGGGCGCCGCCACCACGATCTCCGGTTACATCGACAAGGGCGCGCTGCGCGTGCGCGTGGTGTAACGCGCCCGGCGCGCGAGCCCGCGCTGACCGCCCGCCACATCCGCGGGCCCGGTAAGCCCTACAGCGAGCGCTCCACCAGTGCGTCGACCCAGGCGCGGGCGCCGATGAAGTCGTCGTCGGCGGTGCCGGGCCGCAGCCGGATGCTCTTGTGGGCCGCGGACGGGTAGGACCCGAGGAACGTCACCTTGGGGCACACCCGGTGCAAGCCGAGTAGCACGGCCTGGATGCGTTCGTCCATGAGGTGCCCCTCGGCGTCGATCGAAAAGGCGTACCGGCCGAGTGAATCGCCGATCGGCCGCGACTCGATCCTCGACAGGTTCACCCCGCGTGCCTTGAACTGTTCGAGCATGTTGAGCAGGGCGCCGGCCTCGTCGGTGGGCAGTTGCACCATGAGCGTGGTCTTGTCCGCGCCCGTGCGCTCGGGTAACTTGCCGGCCTTGCCGATGAGGACGAAGCGGGTGACGGCGTCGTGGTTGTCGGCCACGGCGTCGGACAGCGACTCCAGCCCGTACTGCTGGGCGGCCAGCTTCGACACGAGCGTGGCCTGGAAGCCCGGGTTCTCCTCGCGCGCCAGTTTTTCGGCGCCGGCCGCGGTGGACGACGCGGGCAGGTGGACGACGTCGGGAAGATGCTCCCCCAACCAGTTGCGGCACTGCGTCCACGCGGCGTTATGGGTGGAGATGTGGGTGATGTCCTCCATCTTCGTGCCCGGCCGTACGGCAAGCGTGAACGCGATGTCCACCAGCACCTCGGCGTAAATGAGCAGGTCGGAGCCGGCGGCGAGCGTGTCGAGCGTGGCGTTAATCCCGCCCTCCACCGAGTTCTCGATCGGCACCACGGCGTAGTCGGCCTCCCCGGCGCGCACCATCTTGATGGCGCGCGGCGAGTCGATCGCGGGAATGTGGACCGACTCCTCCTCAGTGGAGATCTCGTTCAGCGCCTGCTGGGTGAACGTGCCGCGCGGGCCGAGAAACGAAAAACGAAGCTTGCTCATGGCCGCTAGTCTACCCGGGGCACGCTAGGCTAAATCTCATGGCAAAAAGCATGAGACTCGGGCGCGCCGGCATCGCGATCGTTGTGGGCACGGCGCTCGCGTTGCTCGCCTCGATCCTCCTCCCGCTCCTGCGCCCCGACCCCGAGCCGATGCCGCGCGGTAACAAGGTCGTGTTCGTTGGGATGACCGGCCTGCCGTGGGAAGCGGTCGGCCCGCGCACCCCCACGCTCCTCGCCCTCGCCGAGGACTCCGCCATCGCCAACGTCTCCGTCCGCACCTTCGACCTCACCACCTGCTCGCTCGCCGGCTGGGCCACGCTGAACACGGGCGTGCGCACGCGAGGCCTCGCCGACTCCCAGCAGCCCTGCCAGGAATACGGCGGCACGTTCGTAGGGCGCAGCCTCAGCCAGGACGGCCGCCTGGGCGTGTGGGACACGCTCCTCGAACACAACGAATCCAACCCGCTCCGCCCGGCCTTCGGCGCGCTCGCCACCACGGTCACCGACGCCGGGCTCAGCGTCGCCTCCATCGGCGGCGGTGGCGCGGTTGCCATCGCCGACGACGACGGCCGCCCCCTCGGCCCCGCTCTCGCCGTCTCCTCCTACGGCACGGTCAACCAGGTGGTCGAGGCCTACGAGCTGGTCAGCGACGCCGACCTCGTGGTCATCGACCTGGGCAGCGCTCACCGCGACACCACCCCCTCCTCCCACCTCGAGGCCGCGCTCGTCCCGCCCGGCCAGGTGTCGGCCCACACCCGCGCGGTCGCCGAAACGATAGACAGCCAGCTCGGCGAGCTCATCGCCACCCTCGAACCCGGCACCACCCTCATCGTGTCCTCCATCGGCGACTCCGACCGGCGCGCCGCCCGCCTGCAGATCTTCCTTGAAACCGTGATCGGCGAATCCCACCACGGGCTCGCCACCTCGGCGTCCACCCGCAAGGGCGGCCTCATCCAAAACGTCGACGTCCACGCCGCCATCCTCGACGCCCTCGGCCTCACCGCCCCCGCCACCTCCGCCGGCGCCGCCGTCACCTTCCTCGCCTCCGACGCCGGGCCGGCCACCCTCGTCGACGCCAACGACCGCGCGATCATGACCCGCGCCGTCGTCGTCCTCTTCTACCTCCTCTTCGTGTTCGGGGCCGCCCTCATTTTTGCCGCCATGATCATCACGATCCGCGGCGGGCGCTTTGGCCTCCACCACGTCTTCGCCCTCGGCGTCGTAGCCGCCATGCCCGTGGCCTCCTTCCTCATCAACCTCTTGCCCTGGTGGCGGGCCGGCCGCTTCTCCACGATCAGCTTCACGGTCGGCGTCATCCTCATTGCCCTGGTCATCGCGGAACTGGCGATGCTCGTGGTGCGGCGCGCCACCCGGCGTCGGCTCGCCGAGGAGCAGGCGGAAACCGGCCAGACCAGCGACGTCCTCACTGCCCCCGACGCCGGCGGCCTACCCGCCATCGCGCTTGGCCCCGTCCTCATCGCGTGCCTCACCGCGGTGGTGATTGGCGTGGACGCCATGCTCGGCTCCCACCTGCACGCCAGCTCCGTGCTCGGCGACCAACCCCAATCCGGCGGGCGCTTTTACGGCATCTCAAACGCCCCCTTCGCCATCTGGGCTGTGTCAATGATCTTCCTCGCCGTGGTGGCGGCCCGCGTGCTGGCGGGGAGGTGGATCGCGGTCGGCGTCGTGAGCCTGCTCGGATCCGTGGCGATCTTCATCAACGGCGCCCCACACATCGGCGCCGACTTCGGCGGCCCGCCCCCACTACTCATCGGCTTCCTGCTCCTCATCCTCATGATGCGAGGCGTGCGGATCACGTCGCTGCGGGTGATCGTGGTGGGGGTGGCGGCGGCCGCGCTCGCGGTCGGGATCTCTTGGCTCGACTGGCTCCGCCCCGACCCCACCCACCTCGGCCACTTCTTCCAATCCCTCCTCGACGGGCAGGCGCTCGACGTCGTGGCGCGCAAAGCCCACCAGCTCTTCACGCAGGTGCCGTGGCCCAGCTGGATTGTGGCCGCAGTGGTGTTGACCGGGGTAGTGGTGGCCGTGCGTCGGGCCGGCCTCGATCCCCTGCGCGACCGCACCGACTTCCCCGAACTGCGCGCCGGCGCCATTGCCGCCATCACCACGCTACTCATCGCCATGCTCATCAACGACTCCGGCCTGGTCATCCCGCTCATCGGCGGGATCTACATGGGCGGCCTGTGGGTGATCGCCGGGCTCGACGGCACCGAAAACGAGCGCTACGGGCGCAACGTCTTCGAAACGCCCCTGTCCAAAGAGCACGCGCGTGGCTAACTGGTGAGTGTGAGCAGTTTCGTTCGAAAAACCGGCGGTTTCGGGCCCAAATTCGCTAGTTAGTAACGGGCCGGCCCGCGCTCACCCTACTTGATGGCGCGGAACGGCACGCCCGGCTCGGGAACCTGCCCGGAGCGCTTGCGCGAATGGACCCGGACGCCCCGCATCCGGCGGGCGGTCACGGCCCGGACGACGTCGGCGTACTGGCTGGCCCGGTGCAACTGACCCGCGAGGTCGTTGCCCGAGGGCCGGTGGTAAAGCTTGCACGCGATCTCCTGCACGGTGAAACCCTGGGTGAGCAGGTCGATCGTCATCCCGACCTCCACGCCCCACCCCGGGGCGAGCGGGTGAGCAGCTTCCACGGCCTCGCGCGTGAGGCACCGCTGGCCGGACAGGGGTTGCTGCGCCTCCCAGCCCGTCAGCTTCTTGATCCAACGCCGCGCGTACCCGGTCACCATGCCGTGCCCGCCGGCGCCGGCCTGCGGGGGAAGGTAGGCGATCGTCATGTCGACCTCGCCCGCCAGCACGGGCGCCACCAGAGGGGCGCACTCGATGGCGGAGTCGCCGAGGTCGGCGTCGAGGAAGAGGAGCGTGCGGGGCGTGGCGTCTTCGGCGTCGCGCATCGCCACCACAGATGCGCCCGTCTCCAGTGCCGAGGCCTTGCCACGGTTGACCGAGTGGCGAACCACCGTGGCGCCGGCGGCGCGGGCGACGGAACGCGTGTCATCGTCGGAGCCGTCGTCCACCACCACGATGAGGTCAACCTTGGGAATGGCGCGCGCGGCACGGATCGTCGCGCCGATGCGCTCCGCCTCATCTTTGGCCGGAATAACGACTGCTACACGTTCGCCCTTCACACGTAAAGTCTAACCATTCCAGGTAAAGAATGTGCAAAGGAATGCGCGAACGTGCAGGAAGTTATCGCAGAGTCACCTGGCGGGAAATGATGCCCGACCGGGTGCGGCGCTCCTCGGGGGAGAGCGGCTCGTCGGATGTGATCGCAGCGATCAGCACCTTCTCGAAGTTGGCCAGCGGGCCCTCGAGCTCCTCCGCCTCGGTGCCCGGGGCCAGCTCGAAGACGGGGATGAGCAGGCCGAGCGCGCGGAAGGCGCCGACGAACCGGGCGTCGTCAAACGTGAGCTCGCGCTTGAAGTGTAGGCGGGCAAGGCCGTCGAGCACCTTATCCTCCGATTCGGGGCGCACCCAGCGCAGGAACTCGCGCTGCATGCGGCACCAGTAGGCGCCCTCCACGCCCTCCACCTGGGTGGTGGGGACCATCTGGTCGGAGGTCTGCTGGATTGCGGCCTGCACGTTGGGATCCTGCGCGTCCTCCGCGTCCACCCAGTACCCGAACGAATCGAGGATCGTGAGCTCGCCGGCGCTGTCCGCATCGAGCACGTCCTGCAGGCGCGGGCCGGGCTCGGGCAGGTCGGCGTGCAGGATGGACTCTCCCGGCTCCAGCTCGAGCGCCTTGACCAGACGGTCTGCGATGTCGAGCGACGCATCTCCCGACGACGTCACCGCTTGCACCGCCACCAGAACTTCGCCGTTCTTGCGGCGCAGCGCCGCCCCCATGCCCGGCAGGATAGTGACGAAGGTGACCTCGCGCGAGCCGTACTCCGGCGTGGTGATCACCGTCAGCGTGGCCGCCGGGATGATCTCGCGCATCGCCACCAGCTCCGCCTCGAACGGCAGGCCCTCAAACGGGCGGTCAACAAACTGGATACGGGGCCTCTTCGGCTTGGCTTCCTTGTTACGGCGGCTGGACTTGCCCATCAAAAGTTCCTGTTCTGTCGGTGCGCGGCGCCGATGCGGGCGCGTTTGGACCAAGACTAGCAAATGCGCTGGCCGCCTTCGGGCGGCGGCGGGCGCCTGTGGATAGACTGGGCTTGTGAATCTTGCAATCTTTATGGCCACCTCCGCTGACCCTACCGCCGTCAAAATCATCCAGTATGTCGGCATTTTCGCCGTCGCGTTCGGCATCGGGGTCCTTGCGCGGCGCTGGTGGAATAACCGGTAACAACGGCGCCCGCGTGGCTGGCCGTCAAATCTCAGGACTCTGAGGCCGGATCGGCCGATTTTGGCAACGAAAAGCTACAGGGTCCTGACATATGACGAGGGTCAGTAGCGCGTGGCGGTGCTGGTGGCGTCGAGCGCCCAGGAAATCGTGCGCTCGGTGTAGAACGTGCGCGCGGGGGCAGGGGAGAGCGAGAGGTCGTGCCGGCCGCCCGGCACCGCCAACAGCTCGACGTTCCGGCCGAGCTTCGGGGCCAGGCGGACCATGTCGCCCACGTTGAGGACCACGTCCGTGCTGTCCAGCTCGGCGCCGGTGGGCTTCTTAGGGTTGCCCGAGGCGCTCGAATGGGCAACGAGGATCGGCGTCGGGATGGCCAATCCGGCCGCGAGCTGGGCCTGCGCCCGGCGCACGCCCCTGAAGAACCCGGCCAGCACGGGCACGGAGTCGAGGGGCTTGTGGGCCGGATCGAAGCGGAACTCGCCGCCGTAGTCCACGTGAAGGCGGCGGGCGTAGGCGGGGTCGAGCTTGCCGATCCGCAACAGCGGTAGCCGCGCGCCCACCCGGTCCACCAGGGCGGTGAGCTGCTTCTTTTCCAGGTCCGGGCCGTTGTGGTCAAACCAGGGCGAGTTCAAGATGATCGCGTCCGCCGCGCCAGGGTGAGCCGCCGCGAAGATCGGCACCTGAAGGCCGCCCGTCGAATGCCCGATGAGGATCACCTTGTCCGCGCCCCACGCGCGCAGCACCTCAATCGCCCGGTCGATCTCCTCGTTGCGCACGGACATGTCGCGGATGTCGTCGCGGTGCCAGCCGATGAGCGCGCGGCCCGCCCGGCGCATGTCCAGGCCCACCAGGGCCACGCCCGCCTCCCGCCACGCCGCGGCATGCTCCACGTGGAAAAACGTGTCCACGAAGCCCGGGATCCACAGGGCCGCCATGCCCGTTCGGGCGACCAGGTCCGCGGCATCGACCTCATGGACCAACACGGCGAACTCAGTGCCGCCGCACGTCGAGCCGTGGGCGCGAGGGGCACCACCGTCGTCGTCGCGAAGATAAATCCTCCGGGCGCGCCAGGACGGGCCCAGGTAGTCCGGGCCGGGGGAGCCGAGCCAGCTAGGCGCGGGGGCGGCCACTAGTCGACGACGCCGTAGAGGCGATCGCCCGCATCGCCCAGGCCGGGGACGATGTAGCCCTTCTCGTTGAGGTGGTCGTCGACGGCGGCCACCACCACGCGCACGTTCGCGCGATCCCCCAGGTGCTCCTCGAGGGTGGCGAGGCCCTCCGGTGCGGCGAGGATGCAGATCGCGGTGACGTCGCGGGCGCCGCGCTCGAGCAGGTAATCGATCGACGCGATGAGGGTGTGGCCGGTGGCGAGCATCGGGTCGAGCACAAAGCACTGGCGGCCCGTCAGGTCATCCGGCAGGCGGTTCGCGTACGTGACTGCCTCCAGCGTCTCCTCATTGCGTTTGAGCCCAAGGAAGCCGACCTCGGCCGTGGGCATCAACTTCATCATGCCCTCGAGCATCCCCAAGCCCGCGCGCAAAATCGGCACGACGATCGGGGCCGGGGTGGCCATCGCGCGGCCCGTCATCGGAGCAACCGGGGTGACGATCTGCTTGTCCACCACCTCCACGTCGCGGGTGGACTCGTAGGACAGCAACATGATCAGCTCCTCGACAAGCTGGCGGAAAACCGTGCTGGGTGTCTTCTTATCGCGCAACACGGTGAGCTTGTGGGAGACGAGCGGGTGATCAATAACCTGGAGTTTCATAGCTCTAATCTACCGCGTTCAGGGCGGTTGCGTTTCTGGATCGATACGATGTCGGTATGGAAAAATCGTGGATCAACCTGGTGCTCGAGCTGGCCGGCGGCGCCGGGGCCGAGGGCGACGTCCCCGTCGCCGCCGTCGTCGTGGACGAGGCCGGACGGGAGATCGGGCGCGGGGTCAACACCCGTGAGATCGACCTCGATCCGGCCGGGCACGCCGAAATCAACGCGCTGCGCGAGGCCGGGCGGGCGCGCGGCTCGTGGAACCTGGCCGGGTGCACGCTGTATGTGACGCTCGAGCCGTGCACGATGTGTGCCGGGGCGATCGTAAACGCCCGGATCTCGCGGGTGGTGTTCGCGGCCTGGGATGAGAAGGCCGGCGCCGCCGGGTCCGTCCGCGACGTCCTGCGCGACGCCCGCCTCAACCACGAAGTCGAAGTATTCGGTGGGGTGGCCGAGGAACAGGCGGGGCGGCAGCTGCGGGAGTGGTTCGCCGCGCGGCGGGTGTAAGGGCTGGCCGGCCGGGTGTTCGAGCCGGCTCGCGACGCGGGGTGCGGGCCGTGGGGCGGCTCACCCCGAGGGCGAATTGCTCAGCGGCACGAAATTCGGTTAAGATGGCGTGCCGAGGTGGAGTGTCCGAGCGGCCGAAGGTGCAGCACTCGAAATGCTGTGTAGTTAATAGCTACCGCGGGTTCAAATCCCGCCTCCACCGCCAGAGTCCTCCGGTACGGGTTTGCCCGCGCCGGAGGATTTTTCATGCCCGACGACGCCCGGTCAAGCCCGGGGTCAAGCCTGGGGCCGGCGGACCGGGCGATTTCTCCGGTAAACATGGCGAACATCATGTGGTACTTGCGACCAGTGATCTACGGTCAGCCCGGGCTCGCGGGGTAGCCTGCCATACGGGGGAGTGGCCCGCCCAACCGGCCCACCCGGCCAACCGGCCCACTTGCACAACTACACAACGAGGGGACACACAGTGAGCACGCCAACACCAACGAGCAAGATGCCCACCCCCGTCATCGTCGGTTTCGCCCTGTTTGCCATGTTCTTCGGCGCGGGCAACTTGATCTTCCCGGTGATGATCGGCGCGAACTCGGTCGGCCACCTCCCGGCGGTCCTCCTGGGTTTCTTGCTGACGGGCGTCGTGCTACCGGTCTTAGCGATGGTGGTGAACGCCACCGAAACGGCCGGCGAGCTCCGGGCCGGCGGCGTCGCGATGCGCATCGGTCGACCGGCCGGCTTCCTGTTCACGCTGGCAATCTTCCTGTCGACGGGCATGCTGTACGCTGTGCCGCGCGTGGCCACGGTCGCCTACGAGATGTCCACTCGCCCGTTCGTTTCCGACGCCGCCCACACCTCCGGCACGCCTCTCCTCGTCTTCACGCTGGTGTTTTTCGCGGTCTCCACGCTGTACTTGGTCAATCCGCGCAAGGTCGTGGACCGCGTCGGCGGCGTCCTCACCCCGCTCCTCCTGGGCTTCCTCGCGCTCCTGATCGTCGGGGCCCTCATCCGCCTGCCGCAGATCGCGAACGCGGTGTCCACGGAGCCGTCGTCGCTGACCAGCGGCATGATCAAGGGCTACTACACGATGGACGTGCTGGCCACGTTCGTGTTCGGTGTCGTGATCGTGACGGAACTGAAGAAGCGCGGCGCCGCCACCCGCGCCGCCCGCATTGGTGGGATGATGAAGGCGGGCCTGGTGTCGGGGGCGTGCTTGGCCGTGGTGTACGTGGGCCTGGCCCTGATCGGCGCGCGCCAGGCGGGCATGGGTTTCACGAATGGCGCGGAGCTGCTCGCGTCCGTGGCGGGCCAGATATTTGGCTCGATGGGCCAGGTCATCTTCGGCATCATCACTTTGCTCGCCTGCCTCACGACGACGATCGGCCTCCTCACCGCCTCCACCGCCTACTTCACCCGGCTCCTGCGCGTGGTCCCGCGCCCGGTGGTGATCGCGGTGCAGATCGTGGTGTCGGTGGCGCTCGCGAACCTTGGCCTGGAGCGGATTCTCGAGTTTGTGGCCCCGCTCAACCAGTTCATTTACCCGATCGCGATCGTCATCGTGGTGTTGGGCTTGGTCGAGCTGGCGCTGCCCTTCGCCCTTGATTGGGCGTACAAGCTCGGCGCGCTCGCCGCCGCCGTGGTCGCGTTCGCCGAGGCCGGCCTGATCGCCGCCTCCGAGTGTTTCCTCGCGATCAAACCCGCCGTCGACGCCCTCCCCGCCTCCGACCTCCAGATGGGCTGGACGACGCCCGCCCTCGCGGCCATCGTCATCGGCTTTATTCTCGACGCCCGACGTCGTCGCCCCCGCCGCGCCTAGCCGCCACCGAACCCCTGCCCTGCGTTTCTCGTCACGCACAGTGTTTTCGCGTCACTTAAACGGCCGATTTTGGAGTGCACAAAACCCTTTTGGTGACGAGAAACGAAAGAACGCGCGCCCCGAGGTCATCCCCCGGTCTACTTCGCACGGCGGGGCGGTCGCGTTTAGACTAGGACGGTTGAAGGTCGCGTGGTGCGCGAACTTTTGCTCCGGCACGGTTCCGGGCCACGCGACCCAAAGCGTGATCCGGCACCCCACCCGCCCAGGGCGGTGTGCTGTGGGAGGTACGGCGGCCCCAAAGCCGCGGCCCCAGTGTGCGAGGCGTGAAGGAGTAACTGTGTCGCAAGATTTGTCCGGCCCAACCCCGTCGTCGATCGGTTTTGATCGGGACAAGTACATTGATATGCAGTCGGCCCACATTCGTGAGCGGCGTGAGCGGATCGGCGGGAAGCTCTACTTGGAGATGGGCGGCAAGCTCTTCGACGATAATCATGCTGCCCGCGTCCTGCCCGGCTTCACGCCGGACAACAAGATCGTGATGTTGGAGCAGATCAAGGACCAGATCGAGATCCTGGTCTGCCTCAACGCGAAGGACATTCAGCGGCAGAAGAAGCGCGGCGACTTGCAGATTACGTACGAGGAGGACGTGCTGCGCCTGATTGACGTGTTCCGCGAGCGCGGGTTCCTGGTGGAGAACGTGGTGATGACGCAGATTGAGGCGGGTAACCGCCAGGCGCACCAGTTCTCGGACCGGCTGGAGCGCCTGGGCCTGAAGGTGGCCCACCATTACACGATCCCGGGTTACCCGTCGAACACGAAGCTGATCGTGTCGGATGAGGGGCTGGGCCGCAACGATTACGTCCGCACTTCCCGCGATCTCATCCTGGTCACGGCGCCCGGCCCGGGATCGGGTAAGCTCGCCACCTGCCTTTCCCAGATCTACCACGAGTTCAAGCGGGGCGTCCCGGCCGGTTACGCCAAGTTCGAGACCTTCCCGATTTGGAATATCGCGCTGGAGCACCCGGTGAACTTGGCCTACGAGGCGGCGACCGCGGACCTCGAGGACAACAACGTCATTGACCCCTACCACCTCGCCGCTTACGGCAAGCAGGTCACGTCCTACAACCGCGACGTGGACGTCTTTCCGCTGCTGCGCTCGCTGCTCGAGCTGATGATGGGCGAGTCGCCGTACAAGTCGCCCACGGACATGGGCGTGAACATGGTGGGCATGTGCATTTCCGACGACGACGCCGTCCGGCGCGCCTCCCGCCAGGAGATCGTGCGCCGGTATTACAAGGCGCTGGTGGATGAGGCAGCGAATGACCTGGAGCCGGCGCAGTCGGACCGGATTGCGCTCATCATGGCGGAGGCCGGGATCACGGCGGAGGAGCGGCGCGTGGTGGAGCCGGCGCTCGCGATTGAGCAGGCGACGGGCGAGCCGGGCTGCGCGATCGAGTTGCGCGACGGCACGATCATCCAGGGCAAGACCTCCCCGCTACTGGGCTGTTCGGCGGCGATGTTGCTCAACGCCCTCAAGCACCTGGCCGGCATCGATCCGGAGTTGCACCTGCTCTCCCCGGAGTCAATCGAGCCGATCCAGACCCTGAAGACCGAGCACCTCGGCTCGCGTAATCCGCGCCTGCACACGGACGAGGTGCTGATCGCGCTGTCGGTGTCGGCGTCGACGTCGCCCGAGGCCCGCCTCGCGCTTGAGCAGCTGCGCAACCTTGAGGGCTGCGACGTGCACACCACCACGATCCTGGGCACGGTGGACGAGGCGATTTTCCGCAACTTGGGCATCCTCGTCACGTCCGAGCCGCACTACCAGCGCAAGACCCTTTACAGGAAGAGATAGCATGCCAGCTACAACGCTCGGCTTGACGTCGGCGGAAGTTGAGGAACGGCGTCGTGACGGCCGCGCTAACGAGCTCCCCCCGCGCACGGGCAAGTCCGTGGGGCAGATCGTCCGCCAGAACGTCTTCACGCGGATCAACGCGATCCTGTTCGTCCTGTTCATCATGGTGATGACCACCGGATCGCTCATTAACGGCGCGTTTGGCCTGCTCATCGTGGTGAACTCCGGCATCGGCATCGTCCAGGAGTTGCGCGCGAAGCGCACGCTCGAGTCCCTCGTGATCGTGGGGGAGGAGCGCCCGCGCGTGTGGCGCGACGGCGAGCTTACCGAGGTGGCCCAGGAGGAGCTGGTGCTCGACGACGTCGTCCGGGTCGGCGCGGGGAACCAGATCGTGGTCGACGGCGTGGTGCGCGCCTCGGACTACCTGTCGGTGGACGAGTCGAACCTGACGGGAGAGTCGGACGCGGTGCGGAAGGCGCCGGGGGATCCGATCATGTCGGGGTCGTTTGTCGTGTCCGGGTCGGGCGATTATGAGGTGACGAAGGTCGGCGCGGATTCGTACGCGGCCAAGCTCGCCGCGGAGGCCTCCCGGTTTTCGCTCGCGCGTTCGGAGTTGCAGGCGGGCATCAACACGATCCTGAAATACATCACGTGGGTGCTCATCCCCGTGGGCCTGCTGACGATTTATTCACAGACCAGCGACGGCGTCCACAGCTACCGCGCCGTGGTCCTGGAGATCACGGGCGCGCTGGTGCCGATGGTGCCGGAGGGCCTGGTGCTCATCACGTCCACGGCGTTCGCGCTCGGGGTGATCCGGCTCGGCAAGCGGCAGTGCCTGGTCCAGGAGCTGCCCGCGATCGAGGGGCTGGCGCGCGTGGACGTGGTCTGCGCCGACAAAACCGGCACGCTGACCGAGAACACGCTGGTGTTCGCCGAACTTGAGGTTGTTCACGACGCCGGCCGCGCGGCTCGCGTCGACAGTGCGGGGCACGACGGCGGGGCCGAGGGCGCCGACGGCACAGTCGGCCGTGGTGAGCCGAACGCGCAGGAAAGCGAGTGCGCCCAGATCCTGGCGCAGCTGGTGGCTACCGACCCGGACCCGAACGCTACCGCGCAAGCCATCGCCGAGCACTTTTCGGTGGAGGGCGAGGCCTGGGAGGTGGCCGAGCGGGCGCCGTTCAGTTCGGCCACGAAGTGGTCGGGGGCCACGTTCGCTCGGCCGGACAGGGTCACGTACGTTATGGGCGCCCCGGATGTCCTCGGCGGCGACCACCCTGCCGCCGCACGCGCTGAGGAGATCGGGGCCACGGGCCGCCGCGTCCTTATGCTGGGAAGGGCGGAACGGGAGGTCGGCGAGGAAGGCGCGCCCGGCGTCGTGACTCCGCTTGCCCTCATCATCTTCGAGCAGAAGATCCGCCCCGACGCCCGCGCCACCCTCGAGTTCTTCGCCGAGCAGGACGTAGAAGTCAAGGTGATCTCGGGCGACAACGCGGCGTCGGTGGGGGCCGTGACCGAGCGCCTCGGCGTCGAGCAGGGCACGCCCGTCGACGCCCGCCACATCGAGCCGGACGACTTCGCCCGCACCATCGAGCACAACCGCGTGTTCGGGCGCGTACGCCCCGACCAGAAGCAAGACATAGTCAAGGCCCTCCAATCCAACGGGCACACGGTGGCCATGACCGGCGACGGCGTCAACGACGTCCTCGCCCTCAAAGACGCCGACATCGGTGTCGCCATGGGCTCCGGCTCCGCCGCCACCCGCGCGGTGGCCAAGATCGTCCTGCTTGACAACCGCTTCGCCACCCTCCCGCACGTCGTGGCCGAGGGCCGGCGCGTAATCGGCAACATCGAGCGCGTCGCCAACCTCTTCCTCACGAAGACGATCTACTCCGCCTTCCTCGCGATCCTCGTGATCCTCGCCGCCGTGCCCTTCCCCTTCATGCCGATCCACGTGACGATCACCGGCTGGTTCACCATCGGCATCCCCGCCTTCATCCTCGCTCTGCCCCCGAATCACAACCGGGCGCGGCCACACTTCGTGCGCCGCGTGCTGCGCTTCGCGGTGCCGGCGGGGGTGGTGGTCGGGACGACGTCGTTCCTCGCCTACATGGTTGCCTCCGGGTGGGACGTGCCGGACGTGCACGTGCAAGAGTCGACCGCGGCGCTCGTGGCCCTCATCATCCCCTCGTCCTGGGTGCTGTTCTGCATCGCCCGCCCGCTCTCTGCGTGGAAGCTCGCGCTCGTGGTGCTGCCGCTGGTCGGGTACGGCGTGATCTTCAACTGGGACCTCACGCAGCGCATCTTCATGCTCGACTCCTCCAACGGCCCCATGATGTGGCAAGCCACGCTGATCGGCTTGGCGGGCGCGCTCGCGGTCGAGGCGCTATGGTGGATCATCCGGGCGCGCGCCGACGAGCCCACGCCCCTGTGGAAGCCCGAACCGTTTTTCGAGGAGAGTGCATGATCGCCGAGCTTCGTTTCTTCGCCGCGGCAGCCGACGCCGCCGGCACCGACACCGCCACCGTGGAGGTCCCGCAGGGCGCCACGGTCGAGGAGTTGGCGGCGCGCGTTCACGACGCCGTCGCCCCCGCCGACCCCGACCGCCTCACCCGCGTCCTGGGCCTGTGTTCCTTCCTGGTGAACGGCAAGCACGCCGAGCGGGAGGCCGTCCTCCCCGACGACCCGCGCGTGGACGTTCTACCCCCGTTCGCCGGAGGCTGAGGTGGGCGTGAAGAGCAGTTCGGCTGGGATGATCGCCCCGCTCGTGGAGCCAGGCCCCGAACTGACCCTCGACCAGCGGGAACGCTACGCGCGCCACATCGCGCGGGCGGAGATCGGCGAGCTTGGACAGCGGAGGTTGCTAGGGGCGCGGGTGCTGATGATCGGGGCCGGAGGCCTCGGATCGCCAGCGCTGCTCTATCTGGCGGCGGCGGG
Organism: Trueperella bernardiae; assembly: GCF_001469025.1. Classification (GTDB taxonomy): domain Bacteria; phylum Actinomycetota; class Actinomycetes; order Actinomycetales; family Actinomycetaceae; genus Trueperella; species Trueperella bernardiae. The sequence continues at coordinate 221,141 of NZ_LNIZ01000002.1, forward strand.
AGTGGGCGCGGTCGGCGTCGTGGACGCCGACCGCGTGGACCTCACCAATCTTCAACGCCAGGTTATCCATTCGACCGCCGCGGTCGGGGAGCTCAAAGTGGCTTCGGCGGCGCGTCGGCTCAAGGAGCTCAACCCGGGCCTTGCTGTGGAGACCTTCCCCGTGAGGCTGACGGAGGATAACGTCGATGGGGTGCTGGCCGGCTGGGACCTCGTGCTGGACGGCACCGACAACCTGCCCACCCGGTTCCTCATCTCCGATGCTGCCGCGCGTGCCGGCATCCCCGTGGTGTGGGGTGCGCTGCTGGGCTGGCAGGCCCAAGTGTCGGTGTTCTGGACTGGGCCGCGGGCCGTGGCCGCCGGATTCCCCGGTCCTGACGGGCTCTGTCTGCGCGACCTCTTCCCCGTTGAACCTCCCGCCGGCTCCCTGCCCACCACCGCCGAGGTGGGGCTCATGGGCGCGGCGCCCGGCCAGACGGGCGCGGTCATGGCCGCCGAGGCCATCAAGCTCATCACCGGGGCTGGCCACCCGCTGGTTGGGCGCGTCCTCTTCATCGACGTGCTCGCCGGCCGCACGCAGGAGATCCCCTTCGGCCCCCGCTGACCGCCCGGCACCGGCTAGTCGGCGATCGAGAAGTCCCGCGCCAGCTCCATCGCACGCTCCGGGTCAAGTACGGCCAGGTGCGGCAGCGGATTAATCCCGCTGACCTCCACATAATCGGTGAGCATCTGCCGCACGGTCTCGCGTAACTCCTCGGGTTGCCAGGGCTTGGCGATGTAGTGGTCGAGGTCGGCGTCGTTGACGGCGCGGATCGTGTCGGACAGGTCGGCCTGCCCGGTCACGAGCACCTTGCGAGTGTCCACGGTCCGATCGTCGTCCATCATTTGCACCAGGAATTCCACGCCGGTGGTGCCGGGCATGCGGTGGTCGCACAGGACGAGGGCGAGCGCGTCGCCGTCTTCGTCGATGTCGTCCACCACCTCCCAGGCGTCCTCGACGTCCTCGGCGGGCTCGATACGAGCCACGTCAGCGAAGTCGATGAGGTCGCGCTCGATGGAGGCGCGCACCTCCGGCTCGTCCTCCACGATGAGAATTGCAAGTTTCATGGTTCCTCCTACTCGGCTCTCTGCTCTGCTATTTGGCTTGTTGTGACGCCGTCCGCCCGGCCCGCACCAGCGCCCTCAGCCTCCGTCGGGGGCCCGGCGATTGGCAGCGACACGGTGAAGGTGGTGCCGCTCGGCCCGGTGTCCACGCGGATGTGGCCGCCGTGCCGCGTGACCATTGACCGCACCACCGACAGTCCAATCCCCATCCCGAACCGCACCTGCCCGCCCTTGGTGGTGAAGCGCGGTTCGAACATGTTCTTCTGGATGTCGGGTGCGATGCCGGGCCCGTTGTCGGCGATCGCCACGGTGACGTTGCCGCCCTCCACGCCGGTGGTGATGCGGATGCGGGCGCCCGGCTGGTCGGCCATGGCTTCGGCGGCGTTGGTGATGAGGTTGGTCCACACTTGGGAGAGTTGGCCGGGGTTGCCGGTGATGTGGGGGATGGTGTGGAAGTCGCGTTCCACTTCGACGTTGAGGAGGCGATGGGAGACGAGTCGGAGGGTGTCGTCGAGACCCACGTGCACGTCCACGTTCGTGATGGGGTCGCCGTCGGGGCGCGCGTAGGAGCGCAGCGAGGCCACCAGCTCGGTGACCCGGTGTGTGGCCGTGGAAATGTTGCGCAGGCCCGTGCCGATCGACGCCGCCAGCTCCACGGTCTCCAGGTCGATGCCGCGCGAGCGCAGGACTTCCTTGGCGAAGCCTGGGTCGTGGATTCCGGCGAGCACGAGGCGCTGGGCCGCGGCCCGGTCACCCGTCACCGCTTCCAGTTCGCGCCGAATCTTTCGCTCCTCGCGCGTTGTTAACGACGCCGCCCCGTGAGCCGCGTCCATCGCCGCCAGCACGCGCCGCGCCCACTTTTGGTCCTTCGCGGTGGAGGTGAGGGCGTGGACGTCGTCGTAGAGGTGGTCGCCGATGCGTTCGATGGCGGCCATCGGGTTGTTGAGCTCGTGGGCCACTCCGGCCGCGAGCTCGCCGAGCGACGCGAAACGCGCCTGGCTCATGAGCTCGGCGCGGGCCGCCTCGAGGTTGCGCAGAGCCTGGGCAAGGTTGGCGCGCTCCCGCTCGAGTTCGGCAGTGAGCTCCACCTGCTCGATCTGAATATCTTCCGAGCGGCGCAGGCGCCGGTCAAACGAGCGCACGAACAGCGCCGCCACCAGGGAGGGGATCTCCGAATTGTGGCTCCAAATGTAGTTCATCTGCTCGAAGGTGAGCTGGACGGCCACCACGTTGGTGGTCGTGCGCGAGGTAAAGAACGCGTTGCGGCCGGAGGTCAGGGCCAGCATGCCGATGAGGCGGCCGGTGGTGGAGCGGTGCATGGTGACGTCGCCGACGTCGGAACGCATCTCGAGCGCGACCTGCCCCGACAGCGCCAGCGTGATCTCCTCCACCCGTTCGCCCTCGGTGGTCAGGCGCGTGTTGGGCGGGTGGTGGACGCGCGGCTGGTAGCCGAGTAGCTCGTCGGCGAGTTCGACGATCCGGTGGACGATCTCCAGGTCGGAGGCGTCGAGGTGGAGGGCGAAGCGCTCGTCCACCGTGGCGCGCTCGCGGCGCCCGCCGGCCTTGACGCGAGTGTTCTTGCGGTAGCGGCGCAGCTGGGTGCGGATGTCGCGAGTGAAGGGCAGGTGGGGGATGTCGGGGAGGTAAGCGAGGAGGTCGAGGCGGTTGGAGTCGGCGAGGGCGGACAGGCCGCTGATCTCGCGCTCAGTGGCGAGTAGCGCCACGCGCACGTCCTCATGTCCGGGGGCGGCGATGAAGTCGAACAGGAGGTGACCGGGGCCGAGCCCGTGCTTGTCCACGGTCAGGGTCACGACGGCGAGCTCGTCCAGCTCCGGCTCCCGCTCGATGAGCTCGGTCAGGTCGGCCATGAGGTGGACCCGGCACTCCCCGCGCAACCCCTCCGCGAGCCACTCGGGGACTGCCGCGGTGGCGGGGTCGGTGCCGAGCATGACGACGTCGAGCGGGCGCGCGTCCACAATCGGGATCGACGGCTGGACGCCGAAGTTCGCCGTGTCGAGCGCGGGGGTATGGAATGGTGCGCGGTTGAACGCGACCGAGTCGGACGTCGTCGGGAACCCCATCGTTACAGCAACCCCATGGCAGACCAGACGGTAGGCAGGGCGAAGATGAGGACGGCGGTGGCGGCCGTGCCCACCACCATGCCGAGCAGCGCCATCTGGGAGATCTTGATCTCGCCCGTGGAGTACGCGATCGCGTTGGGCGGGGTGGAGATCGGCATCGACATGCCCAGCGAGCAGGCGATCGCCACGACCACGCTGACCGTGATGGTGTCCACGCCGTCGAGGGAGACGGCCAGCGACACGGCCAGCGGGACGAGGAGGTTCGCGGCCGCGGAGTGAGAGATGACGTTCGCCATACCGAACCCGATGAGGCCGAGGATCGCGACGATCCACACTCCGCCCAGGGATTCCCACGGCACCGAGCCGACCAGCCAGGCGTCCAGGCCCGTGGCACCGACGCCCGTGCCGAGCGCGATGCCGCCCGAGACCAGCCACAGCACCGACCAGTCGAGCGCCTTGATGTCCGCGCCGCCCATGACCTTGAGGCACAGCAGGGCTACGACCGGGAAGAAGCCCACCGTGTTGGATGAGACGCCGTGGAGCGGCTCGCTCATCCACAGCAGGATGGTGATTGCGGCGATTGCGTAGAAGATGCGGGCGTTCGAGGTGCGGTCCCAGTTCGAGGTCATCTCCACGTGGATGCGGGCGTCCTTCGGGAGGAACACGAAGGAGAGGAACAGCCAGGAGAACAGCAGGATGATCGCCATGAACGGCACGGCCATGATCATCCAGTCCACGAAGGAGACGGTGATGCCACGCTCGGCCAGCGCGCCGATAGCGATCGCGTTGGGTGGGGTGCCGACGGGCGTGCCGATGCCGCCCACGTTTGCCGCGAGCGGGATGGACAGCGCGACGCCGGCGCGCGCCTTGCCCTTCGGCAGGCCCTTGAGGATGGGGGCGACGACGGCGAACATCGTGGCCGTGGTAGCCGTGTTCGACATGAACATCGACAGGATCGCGGTGATGAGCATGAGGCCCGCGGTGGTGGCCCGGGCGCTATCGGGGAAGGGGCGCAGCATGACCGAGGCGAGGTTGCGGTCCAGGCCGTACTTTTCGGCGCCGTGGGCGATCATGAAGCCGCCCAGGAACAGGATGATGACCGGGTTGGCGAGCGCGGCGAAGTAGGCCGAGGAGGGCAGGAGTTGGTCGGCGATGGTGGCGGCGTCGGGGCTGGAGGGGTAGAGGCTCGGGGTGAAGACGCCGCCCTTGGCCACGAACAGCACCTCCAGCAAGATGACGAGCACCGCCGTGGCCGTGAGCGGAATCGGCTCCGTGATCCAGAAAATAATGGCCAGCAGGAAGATCGCCAGCATGCGCTCGCCCAGGGGCTCCAGGTTCGGGATATCCACCACGAATGGGAACGCGAAGGCGATCGCGCCCAGAATCAGGCCGATCTTCTCCTTCGCGCCAAGCGGCGTGCAGCGCTGGGCGGCCGGTGCCTTGCGTGGGCGGCGGGCCGGGCGCTTAGCGCGGGGCTTGGATGCGCCAGCCGGGGTGGCCGTGGGTTGGGCTTGGCCGGGGGCTGGGCGGGCAGCCGAGGGCTGGCCGGTTGCGGGCGTGGTGGTGGGGGCGGGTCCGTCGTTGGACGCGGCGCGTGGGGCGTCGTTCATGAAAGCCATCTTAATGTTCCGTACGCCACAGTCATGGGTCTAATGGCTCGGAAAACCGCGGGTTCTCGGGCGCCTGTTTGGGTTGCGGCGGGAGGTAAAGATTTCCCAGAAAACTCCCAGAAATCATCAATGGATATCTAAGTATCGATTGCCATACTAGAGACATCGCAAGGAGATCTCCTTCAAGGTCTTCCCTTTCGTGTGTGTGATGAAACCTGACGCACTGGCTGGAGAAGGAATTTGTGCAGTCTTCTCCCTGAAGGTCAGAGCGTCTGCCCGAGGCGGGCCGCCTAGCGTGGATGGCGGCCCGCCTCATTTATGTTTTCGGCCGGTTTGCGGCCCTGCCCGGTTCGGCCTGTCTGGCCTGGCCATTCTGGTTCGGCCCGGCCCCTCACCTCCGCAGGTGCAACGCTAATTCGCGATGTGCAACGGCAAAAAGCCGCATTTTGGTGTTGCATCTTGGGAACTAACGTTGCAGATGCGCGAAGGGGGCGGCGGGCCTTCGCCCGCCGCCCCCGTTCAGCGCCGCTTAGTTCTTCTTACCCGCGCGGCCCAGGTAGATGCCGATGAAGAAAATCGCGAGCACGGTGGCCACGATCCAGCGGATCCAATCAATGCCGGGCGTGTCGGTTGGGTAGCTGAAGAGCTGGAGGATCAGGTTACCGACCACCACGCCGGCCACACCGAGGCCGACAGTTGCCAGCACGGAGATCGGGGCGTCCTTTCGGATGAAGCGGGCGAGGAAGCCGATCACAGCTCCGAAGATAATCGTTCCGATGATGTTGACCATGGGTGGACTCCTTTCAGGTCAGCGCCGCCCGGATCGGGCAACGCACACACTCATCTTACGCCCCGGTAGCTACTTATTCACATTTGCACCGTGCGAAATGGAGATGAGTCGCACCTGCATCGCCTTCACTTCGGCATACACGGCAGCCCCCTCCTCCAGCCCGAGCTCGGCGGCTGCGGCCGCGGTGATGGTTGCGTGGATCGGCGTCGCAGAGCCGATATCCAGCATCACGTTCACCCCCACGGCCCCGGTGCTCATCGATTGCACCCGGCCCTCGAACACGTTGCGCGGCGAACCGGGAGTTCGCTGGGTGCGAAGCGAGACGGAGGTGGGGTCGAAGACGGCGGCACCGGCGTCGCCGTCGGTCAGCCCGTCGGCCACGCCCTGGAAGGTCACGGCCCCGGATCGCAGGCCATCGCCGCCCATCTGCCCGAACTGCATGTTGACGCCCGCGAAGCTCGCCACGAACGCCGTGGCCGGCCGGCTGAGCGCCTCCTGCATCGGCGCGAGCGCCACGAGCTGCCCTCCCTCGAGCACGGCCACGCGGTCGGCAAGGGTGAGGGCGTCGACGATGTCGTGCGTGACGATCACCGTGGTAATGCCCGCCACCCGCCGCGCGATGATGGCGCGCAGCTGCGCGGTGGCGGTGGAGTCGAGCGCGGCGAAGGGCTCGTCCAGCAGGAGCAGCTGCGGGTCCACGGCGAGCAACCGGGCCAGTGCCACGCGCTGTGCCTGCCCTCCCGACAGCTCGCGCGGGTTACGCTCCGTCTGCCCGGCCATCCCGACGGCGGCCAGCTCGGCCCGCGCCCGCTCCCGCGCCTCGGCCTTGCCCACCCCGGCGCACCGTGGCCCGAAGGCTACGTTGTCGAGCACGGACATGTGCGGGAACAACGCCGGCGACTGGTCCAAGAACCCCACGGCGGCCGGTTTCTCCACCACCGACCCCGGGCTCGTGATATCTCCGGCCAGTAGCCGGATCCCCGTCGACTTCCCCGAGCCGTTCGGCCCGATGAGCGCGATCGTCTCGCCCGGCTCGGCCTCCAGCCGGTAGCGCACGTGCCTCTCGGGCACGTCCGCGTCCAGCACGAAGCCCACCGGCGCCTGTATCTTCCGCCCAGCCTCGGTGTCGTTCCCGACGCCGTCCTCCCGGCCCCCACCCGGGGCATCGGCGCGGGCCGCGGCACCGGCGTCGTTGGCAAAGCGGCGAGAGCTGCGGGCCTCGATGGCGGTGGTGAGCGCGGTGACGAGCAACGCGATCAGGATGAGGAGGAGGGCGAGGGCGAGGGCGGAGTCGGGGTCTTGTTCGCGCTGGAGGTAGACCTCGAGGGGGAGCGTGCGTGTGGTGCCCTGGAGTGAGCCGGCGAAGGTGATGGTGGCGCCGAATTCGCCGAGCGAGCGGGCGAACGCAAGGGCCGCGCCCGAGATGATCGACGGGCCGAGCACCGGCACCGTGATGCGGCTGAACTGCACCCACCGGCTGGCGCCCAGGCCCGCGGCGGCGTGCTCGAGGTCGGAGCCGGCGGCGCGCGCGGCGCTCTCCACAGTGGTGACGAGGAAGGGCAAAGACACGAAGACCTGGGCCAAGATCACGGCCGTGGTGGTGAACGGGATCTGGATGCCCGCCACGTTCAGCGCCGGGCCGAACAGCCCGCGCCGGCCGAATGTGGTGAGCAAGGCCAGGCCGGCCACCACCGGCGGCATCACCAACGGCACGAGGACGAACGTGCGCAGCGGGGTGAGCCACGCCGGGCGCCGGGGCGCCTCAGCGGCGCGCGCGAACATGAGCGCGAGCGGCGTTCCCACCACCAGGCAAATCGCCATGGAAAGAAGGCACGTGCGCAGTGAGAGCCACAGCGCGTCTGTGGACGCGGCGGAGGTGAGGATCGGCCCCAGCTCCGCCCACGGCACCCGCGAGGCCATGCCCACCAACGGCAGGATAAGCATGGCTAGCGCAATCGTGGCCGGCAGCCAAAAGCCCCGCGGGATGCCGCGCATTACTTGGTTTCGCCCGCGCCCGTGCCGAACCCGTACTCCGCGAGGATGGCCTGACCCTTCTCCGACATGACGGCGTCAAGGAAGGCCTTCGCGGCGTCGGGATTCGGGGCGTCGGTGAGGGTGGCGATCATGTAGGAGGTGCCGACGTCAGTGATGCCGGGGACATCGACGATCTCCACCTTGTCCGCCACCAGCATCGCGTCGGTGACGTAGACGAGGCCCGCGTCGGCCTCGTCGGTCTCCACCTTCGTGCGCACGTCCGTCACCGACTGCTCCTCCGAGACCGGCGTAAGCGTGAGCCCGAGGTGCTCGGCAAGCTGCGTGGTGGCCGCCCCGCACGGCACCTGCGGCGCACACACCACCAACTTCGCCGCGTTGGCCGAGGCCAAGTCCGTGACGCCGGCCGGGTTACCCGCGGGCACGATGAGGCGCAGCGTGTTCTTGGTGAACTCGGCGGGGGAGACGGCGAGGTCGCCCACCTTGTCCATGTTGCCCACGTTCGCGGAGGCAAAGACGTCCGCCGGGGCGCCGGCCAGGATCTTCTCCGCCAGCGAGGAGGAGCCCTCGAAGGAGAACGTGACGTTGACGCCCGGGTTATCCGGGCCGAAGACCTCCTCGGCGATCTGCGGGAACGCCGTGTTGAGAGAGGCTGCGGCGAAGACGATGAGCTCGGAGCTGGCGGGGCTGCTGGCACCCGAGCCGCCCGGGCTGCCAGGGCCGGAGCCGGCGTCGTTACCGGCGCCCTGGGAGCAGGCGACGAGGAGGAGGGTAACCGCGGCGACCGCGGCGATCTTCTTGAACATGTGTGTCCTTGGGTCGCAGGCTTCGTTAAGCAAGACGTTCCTAAACATTCTTGAGCGAACGTTTACTTAATTTATAATGAGACTATGAGTATTTCAGCTGCCGTTATCACGATCTCAGATCGAAGCGCCGCCGGCAAGCGGGAGGACATCTCCGGCCCCACCGCCGTGCGCTATCTCGAAGAGGCCGGCGTCAAGGTCGTCACCGCCACCGTGGTTCACGACGATGTCCGCGCCATCGCCGAAGCCGTCCAGACCGCGGTGTACGACGAGGTCGACGTCGTGATCACAACCGGCGGCACCGGCATCTCGCCCCAGGACTACACGGCCCGCGCGATGGACCCGCTCCTGCGCTTCGACATCCCCGGCATCCCGGAGGCGATCCGCTACCACGGGATCAAGAAGGGCTCGCCGTCGGCAGTCCTGTCCCGCTCGCGCGCGGGCGTCATGGTGCTCGGGCGCAACCGCACCCTGGTGGTCAACCTGCCCGGTTCGGTGGGCGGAGTGACGGACGGGATGGAAGTGATCATCCCGATCCTGCCCCACGCCGTGGACCAGATGCGCGGCGCCGACCACTGATCGCCCGCGGATGTTGGCCACCGTGGCCGGGCTGAGCGATTTAAAAATACTGGACGATTCCGGGGCGATCTTTTTATATGAGGAGATCGCCCCGGAATCGTCCAAAATATTTCAATCCACCCTGGTGTCGAGGCCGGTTTTGGTGCCGAGGCCGGCCCCAACCTATTGGGGCGAAACCTGCCGGCGCCGATAATTTGCCGGCGGGCGCTTGTTTTTCTGCCTGCCCCAACCCTATTCACACCAGTTACAATTGCCCCAATTGTCACCGCCCAGATTGGGGTGTGACGGAGAGGTGGTCCCTTCGCGGGACGATTTCGGCCGTATCTTCGTATATACGAAGATGAAGCTCAAATCGTCCCGCGAACGGCGTCCGGCGAGGATTGCCGGGTGGAAGTCCGGTGCCGACCACTGATCGCCGTAACTAACTGGTGAATCTGGGCTTGAAAAGGCCGGTTGTGCGCACGAAACCGCTCAGACTCACCAGTTAGCAACGTTCCTATAATTGAATGACCTGGAGGAGGTCCCCTGGCCGGACCTCCTCTTTGTCTGCCGGCACCACGGCCAGCACCTCGGCGTGGTGCAACGCGGCCACCAGGTGCGAGCCCGAGCCCCGTTCGTGCACGGGCACCACAACGTCCGGGTCGCCCGGAACCACGCGCGCGGGCAGGTACTGGCGCCGACCGGCGGGGGTGGTCCAGCCAGCGCCGGCCGGTAGCATCCGGGCGGGGTGCTCGGCGTGACCAAGGAGGCGGGCGAGGTAGGGCCGCACGAACAGGGCGAAGGACACCGCCACGGAGACGGGGTTGCCGGGCAGGCAGATGACGGGCACGCCACCCGGGCTGCGCCCGTGGCCCTGCGGCTTACCGGGCTGCATCGCCACTTTCTCGAAGGTCCAGCCGTGGGCGAGGCCGTATTCCTTGACGGGGTCGAACGCGCCCATGGACACGCCGCCGGAGGTGACGATAAGGTCCACGTCGGTGGGCAGTGCCGCGCCGAAGGCTTCGGCCGTGTCCGCCACCGTGAGGACCTCCGTGGGCTCCCCGCCCGCCTCGCGTATGAGCATCGCCAGCAGCGTGGAGTTGGAGTCGGGGATCATGCCCGGCCCGAGAGGCTCGCCCGGGCGCGCCAGTTCCGATCCGGTGGCGACGACGCCGACGCGCGGCCTGCGCACCACCCCCACCTGCCCGTAGCCGATCGCGGCGAGTGCGGACAGCGAGCGGGCGCCGAGAATCGTGCCCGCCGGGATGGCAGGAGAGCCGGCGGTGAGGTCCTCGCCGGCGCAGCGGATGTTGAGGCCCGGCCGCGGGGCGGCCGTGATCCGCACGGTTGCCGGGAGTTCGGAGGCACCCGCGGGGGCATCGGTGTCCTCGACCTTGACCACGGTGTCGGCCCACGGCGGCACGGGTGCGCCGGTCATGATGCGGGCGGCGGGCGGACGTGCGCCTGCCGCCCCGGCCCCACCCAGTTCGGCCGGGCCCAGCTCATCGCCCACAGTCCCCGCCGCGATCTCCGACACCACCGCGAACTCCCAGGGCCCCTCGCCCGCAAAATCCCCCACCCGCACGGCGAAACCGTCCATCGCGGAGTTGTCGAAGGGCGGGACGGAGAGCAGGGCGTCGGCGTCGTCGGCGAGGGTGCGCCCCAGCGCATCGGCCAGGCGCACGCTCTCGGACGCCAGCCGCTGCGGGCGGAAGACGGAGAGGAGGGACGCGAGGTACGCCTCGGGTGTCGTGAGCGCGCCCATCAGGCCTCCACGGAACGGTCGGATTCGAAGCCGGGCCGCTCCCACGTGCCCGAACGCCCGCCGGACTTGGCGGTAATCAACAGGTCGGTGATGGCGGCGGAGCGGTCCACGCCCTTGACCATGTCCACCACCGCGAGCGCCGCCACCGACGTCGCGGTCAGCGCCTCCATCTCCACGCCGGTGCGATCGGCGGTGCGGACGGTGGTGCGGATGAGCACGTGGTCGACCTCGAGCGTGAGGTCCACCTGCGCGCCGTGCACGCCGATCGTGTGGGCAAGGGGGAGGAGGTCGGGCACGCGCTTGGCGGCCGCGATCCCGGCCACGCGGGCCACGGCCAGCACGTCGCCCTTGGGCACGGTGCCGTCCCGGAGCGCGGCCATGACCTCGGCCGAGCACGTGACCTTCGCCTGCGCGCTCGCCGCGCGAACGGTCGGCTGCTTGCCCGTCACGTCGACCATGCGGGCCTCTCCGGCGGAATTGAGGTGGGTGAGCTTCATGAATGTCCTTTCTGGGCGGGCCTCGGTGGGCGCGCCACCACCACACCATGCTAGTGTTTGCGGGTCGCAACAATAGGGAGGACGCACATGGACCGCATCGGCCTCACCGGCGTGCAAGACACCCCACTTGACACCGCCGCCATCGCCGACTCAATCCGCAACGATGCCGCCGGCGCACTCGTGGTCTTCGAAGGGATCGTGCGCAATCACGACGCCGGCCGCGGGGTGACCGGCATCGAGTACAGTTGCCACCCGAGCGCGGCTGAGGTGGTGGCCGACGTCGCCGCCGAGGTGGCCGAGCGGCACCCGGAGTGCCGGGTGGCCGTGGTGCACCGGGTGGGCGAGCTCGCCATCGGGGAGCTCGCGATGGTTGCGGTGGTGGCTAGCCCGCACCGCAGCGCCTCGTTCGCAGCGATCTCAGACGTGGTGGACACGATCAAGGACAAGCTGCCCGTGTGGAAGCGCCAGCTCTTCACCGACGGCACCGACGAGTGGGTGGGCTCGGCGTAGTCGGGAACCCCGGCGCAACTCGTGAACCTGAGACCTGCCAGGCCCATATAGAACCGGTAGCCGGTATATTTACGAGTTCTGTCGAGCGCCCCGTTCGGACGGGCTGCTTAGCCGCCGATTTCTGACATGTAGCGCTCGGGCTGGATGAAACCCGGGTCGTCGATCCCGTGGCCGGGCTTCTTCTCCCACATGGCGTCGGCCCACAGCCGGGCGAGTTTGGAGTCGTCGGCGCCGGAGCGCATCGGGCCGCGCAGGTCGGTCTCGGTGCGGGAGAAGAGGCAGTTGCGGATCTGGCCGTCGGCAGTGAGGCGCGTGCGGTCGCAATCCGCGCAGAACGGCTTCGTCACCGACGCAATCACGCCCACGCTCCCACCCGGGTGATCCGCTCCCGGGGCCACATTCCACAGCTTCGCGGGCGCCGACGGGTCGGCGGTCTCGGCCGGCGTTAGCTCGAACTCCTCGCCCAGGTAGTCGAGGATCTCGTCCTGCGGCACCATATTCGCCCGCGACCACGTCTCACGCGGCCCAAGCGGCATGTGCTCAATAATGCGCAACTGGGCCCCGACGCGCAGAGAGTAGCGCAGCAAGTCGCGCAGACCGGCGTCGTTGACATCCCGTATCGCCACCGCGTTGATTTTCACGGGCGTGAGCCCCGCGTCGAAAGCGGCCTGGATCCCGGCGAACACGGAGGCCAGGCGGTCACGGTGGGAAATGTGCCGGTAGACATCCGGGTCCACCGAATCCATCGACACATTCACCCGGTCCAGCCCCGCCTCCGCAAGCGCCGCGGCCCGCTTGTCCAAGCCGAGCGCGTTCGTGGTGAGGGACAGGCCAGGCCGCGCGCCCGACGTCGTGCGCAAACTCGCGCCAAACGCCACCAAGTCCTCGAGGGACCTGCGCAGAAGCGGCTCGCCGCCCGTAAAGCGGATCTCCTCAATGCCAAGCATCTCCACACCGATCCGCATGAGGCGCATGACCTCGGCGTCGGTCAGCGTCTGCTCCGTGGGTAACCAGTCCAAGCCCTCGGGCGGCATGCAATACGAACAGCGAAGGTTACAGCGGTCCGTGAGCGAAATGCGCAAATCACGCGCCACGCGACCCCACTGGTCACGTAACTGTAGTGTTTCGGCAGTGGCCTCACTCATGAACATCCTCGCCTCGGTGTCTTACTGAACAGCCACGTTACGGGGTGGGACCGAATTGTTCAACACCAAGCTGTGCGAAAACGTGCACGGGCAAAACCGCAGGTGAGAAGGTGTGTGGGGCGGATCGGGGTCGGGAAGAAAAAACCAGACTTAGGGCGTAGATAGACAAGGAAAGCGCCGGGCTCGAGGAGGGCGTGTTCGCCTAGCCGGCGTAGGTGACGGTGTCGCCGTCATCGAACGCCAACGTGATCGAGGGTGCCGTAAGGTCGATCGTCACCGTGAGCGAGCCCTCGCCGAGGTTGCCGGGGCAGCCGGCGTTGCCTGGGCGCGAGGTGACGCGGTAGGAGAGGCGCTCGTTGGCTTTGTCCAGGACCTCGACGCGCGCGTCGACCAGCCACGGGTGCCGGCGCCGCGCGGCCACCAGCTCCTGGTAGTGCCGGTACATCCACCAACCGAACTCGCTCAGCTCCTCCGGGGAGGCCGGCAGGGGTGGGCGGATCTGATCGTCGGAGGAGGCGCCCTCGCCTTTCATCCCACGGAACGCCTGCTCATCGCCCTGGTAGATCGATGGGATGCCCGGCAGCGAAAAGAGGATCGCGGCAGCAATGGCGGCGCCGTCGTCGTCGAGGGTGGAGGCGATGCGGTCGACGTCGTGATTGCCCACAAAAATCTGCAGGCGGTGGTCAGCCGAGAAGGCGTCGTGGCGCTCGAGCGCGTGGGCGAGCTCCCACAGATTGCGGTCCTTGAGCGACGACCAGATGCCCTTCCACAGCTCGTACTGCGTGGCGGAGTCGAGGTGGCCGGCGTCGATGAGGCGCAGGTAGTCGCCGTGGATGATCTCGCCCACGAAGACAGCGTGCGGGAAGCGGGCGCGGACGCGGTCCGTGACGCGGGCCCAGAAGTCGGTGGGAACCGAGTAGGCGACGTCGAGACGCCAGCCCGCAATCCCGCGCTCGAGCCAGAACTCCATGGCTTCCACGACCAGGTCCTCGGTGGCGGGGTTGGCGTGGTCGAGCTCGGCCAAGTCCAGGTGGCCTTCCCAATGCTGGGGGTAGCCGTCGTCGGCGACGATAACCGGGGAGGGCTGGCCGTCCAGGGCCGCGAGCGTGAGCGGGTGGCGCACGCCCACGTGGTTGAACACGCCGTCGAGGATGATGTGCAAGCCGCGGGCGCGGCATTCGGCCACCAACCAGTCGAAATCCTCGTTCGAGCCCAGGCGCGGGTCAATGCGCAGGTGGTTCGTGGTGTCGTAGCCGTGCGTGGTCGACTCAAACAGCGGGCCGAACAGGATGCCATTGCAACCCAACTGCGCGACGTAATCCAGCCAGGGGCCGAGCTTGCGCAGCCGGTGCTCCTCGCCCGTGTCCCGCCAATCCTCGCGGATCGGGGCGCCCAGGGCGCCAAGCGGATAGACCTGCCACCAGATCGCGTGTTCCAGCACGTTTGCTCCTTTGTTTGGTCCCTCAAGGCTACCGCGTGGGGGGGTGCGGGGGCGGTTTGGATAGAGGCCCGGGCGTGGTGGCCGACAGAAGTCGTGAATATACCGGCTGGCGATTGCTATGGGGCCTGGTGGGTCTGAGGTCCACGAGTTGTGTCGGGGGTGGCGGGTACCGGGCGGGTATCGGGGACCGCGCCGGCGCCGGTGGTCGGGGTCGCCGGCACTGCTGGTGGAGGCCGGGGACTCCTGGGCGGGCATGAAAAACGGGTGAACCCTCACGGTTCACCCGAATTCTGGTCGGGGTGGCGGGATTTGAACCCACGGCCTCTTCGTCCCGAACGAAGCGCGCTACCAAGCTGCGCCACACCCCGATGTCTTGCGACTCAATAAATAGTAGCCGCTACACCCCCGAATTCGAAATCGCTCACGGCAGTGCGCGCGAATTCACACCCGCAGGCTGGGCGGCCACCGGCACGACGTCCAACAAGATCGCCTCCGGCGGGCAGAACGTGCGTAGCGGCATGTAGGTGGCCGACCCAATCCCGGCCGACACCTGCACCCACGCCCCGCCAGCCTTCTCCTTCGCGATCGCAGCGCCGTCGCCCTTGATCGGCTCCTCGGAGTCGGGGAAGCGGGGCCAGTCGAACAGGCCGGAGGCGAGCGACGGGTCGAGGTCACAGTTCGACACCAGCGCCCGATGCGGCGGCAGACACACCTGCCCGCCATGCGTGTGACCTGCGAAAATGAGCGAACACCCGTCCGCGACCATCTGATTGAGCACCCGCTGATAGGGCGCGTGCGCCACGCCGATCCGCATCCGGGGTTGTTCGCCCACGACGGCATCGCCTAGCTTCCCGACGCTGTCCCCCGGGTTGGTGGCTGGCTTTCCAGAGTTGCCCGTCGGCGAGGCCGGGCGGGTTTTGCCGGCTGAGATGGCTGTGCTGGCTGCGCCGGCGGACCTGGCAGTGCCCGCAAAATCTCCAGCGGCGGGCCCATCGACGGGATCTGGGAAGCGGTCGAGGTGCATGTGCGGGTCGTCCACGCCCACGAATTCGAGATCCCACCCGGCCACTGACATCTGGGCGCGCGCGTTCGTCAGGTCCGCCCACCCGCGCGCCTTGAACTCGGCGCGCATGTCCCGCCACGGCAGGGGTCGGCGATCGGGCTGGCCCTTCTTCGCCCCGCGGTTGGACGGCCCGCCCAGGTAGGCGAGCGGATTCTTGAACGTGGGCGCCACGTAGTCGTTCGAACCGAACACGAACACGCCGGGCACCTCCAGCAACTCGTCGAGCGCGGCGAGAACCGGGGCGACGGCGTCGGGTTCGGCGATCATGTCGCCCGTCAGCACCACCAGGTCCGGTGAGGTCTCCGCGAGGTCGCGGATGAAGCGCAGGCGCTTGGTGTGCCGAGCGAGGGTGTGGGCGTCAGAGATGTGCAAGATGCGCAGCGGACGCGCCTGCCCGGGGAGCAACAGCGAACGACGCCGCAACACGTAGCTGTGCGAATGCACCAGCCCATAGACGCCGGCACCCAGGCCAGCCGCTATTAGCCCGCCGCCACCTGCCAGCACGGCATGAGAAGTTCGCATGTATGCCTCCTAGTCGGGCGGGCGGCCCACCGGGCCGCCCGCCATCACGTCCACCGCGTTGAAATTAGTTTCCGCCTGAAATCCAGATCTCGATCCGGCTACCCGGCGTCGCCTCCTGCCCAGGGGCAGGACTCTGCCGAAGTACGGTCCCCGCGGGCTGGCTCGAGGATTCGGTTCGAGTCACGTACCCGTATCCGGCGGCAAGCGTCGCGGATTGCGCGGCTTCCTGAGTCATCCCCAGCAACGACGGGGCGGGGTTTGCCACCGTGTCACCAGCCGGCTCCGTGGTCTCCTTTGCCGCTTCCTTTGTCTCTTCCTTTTCTTCCGACTCCTCGAGCTTCGTGCGCGGCACGCGGATCGTGGTCGGATCGGCGGTGGGCTTGGCGAACTGTTGGATAGGTTCGCTGGCGAGCGCGGCGTCCATGTAGCTCTTGAACGTCATCGCCGGGTACAGGCCGCCGTAGACCTCGCGGTGGTAGACCCCGTTGATCACCGAGTGGAACATTGAGATGTAGCCTTCGTGGTGACCCTGCCACACGGCGGAGGCGAGCTGAGGGGTGTAGCCGACGAACCAGGCATGGTAGTCCTCGTTCGCAGTACCGGTCTTGCCGGCGGCCGGGCGCCCGCCCGCCAGCTGGGCGCGCTCACCCGTGGCATCGCTCTTGACCACCTGGGCCAGCGTGGAGGTGGTCCGCCGCGCGAGCTCCTTGTCAATGACCTGGCGGCACTGCGGCTGCCGGTCCGACAGCACGCTGCCGTTCGAATCCTCAATGAGCGTGTAGGACTGCGGTTCGCACCGGTTGCCGTCAGCGGCCAGGGTAGCCATGGCCACCGCCATCGACAGCGGGGTGACCGGGTTCGAGCCGATAATCGCAGCCGGGTTCGGCATGAGCGGCAGGGGCTCGCCCAGCTCGTAGGGCAGACTGAGGTTGGCAATCTGCGCCGTCTCCGCGTCCCCATCCATGGCCACGCGTCCGCGCTCCACGCCCAGGTTGCTGGCCATGTCCATGATGTTGCACAGGTCGAGCTGGTTGGCCATCTGCCCGTAGGCCGGGTTGACCGATTGCTTGGTGGCCGTCAGCACGCTCATCATTCCCGTGCCGACGCCGTCAAGCGTGCCGGGCCCCCACGCCTCGCCGGGCCGCGCGCCGGGCGCGCACCGGATCTTCCAGGAGTTAGGCGCGAACTTCTGCGGCGTGCCATTGACCCGCTCCAGCGTGCCGTGCCCCTCCTTCAGCCACTCGACGAGGGTGAAAATCTTGAACGTCGATCCGGCCTGGAATCCCGATCCGCCGCCCATGTTCATGCCCGCGTTGAGGTTGAGCGTCATGTCATCCGGCGATTCGGGGGTGGGGTTGCCAAAGTTCGTGTTCTGCGCCATCGCGCGGATGTGGCCGGTTCCAGGCTCCACCGACGACAGCGCCATGTTGATGGACGATTCGTCACCCACCGGCACCGAGCCCACCACCGCGTCATACGCGGCCTGCTGTTCAGCCGGATTGATCGTGGTGTGAATGACGATGCCACCACGGTAGAGGGCCGCGATGCGCTCCTCGCGTGTCTCGCCTAGCGCCGGATCGTTCAGCACGTCCTTCACCACATACTCGCAGAAGTAGGCCGAAATTCCGGCCTCCGCGCACCCGTTGGGCACCGAGGTGACGTTCAGCATTTCCTCCACCGGTACGGCTACCGCGGCCTCAAAGTCCTCACGCGAAATCATGTCGAGCTTGTACATCTGGCCCAGCACCACGTCCCGACGCTTCTTCGCCTCCTCCGGGTTCGTGACCGGATTCCACTTGCCGGGCGCCTGCGTGATGCCGGCGATCATCGCGGCCTGCGGCAGCGACACGTCCTTCGCCGAGATGCCGTAGAAGTAGCGCGAGGCCGCCTCCACGCCCCACTGCGACGGGCCGAACTGGGCCAGATTGAGGTAGCCCGTGAGGATCTCATCCTTCGTCAGCTTATTCTCCACCGCGATCGCGTAGCGCGCCTCGTTCAGCTTGCGGGAAATCGAACGCTCGGTGGCCGACGCAATGAGCGTGGAATCGCCGAGGATTCGCCCCTCTTCGATGATCGCGTTCTTCACGTACTGCTGTGTGATCGTGGATCCGCCCGCGAGCCGCCCGCCCGTGAAGTTATTGAACGCCGCGCCGATGAGACCCTGGGCGTCAATGCCGTTGTGCGTGTAGAAGCGCTCGTCCTCAATCGCGACCACCGCCTGCTTAATCAGCGGCGAAATCTGGTCGGATGCCACTACGATCCGGTTCTCCGCGTAGAACGTGGCCAGGTGCGAGCCGTCCGCCGCCAAGATAACGGACTGCTCGGACGGCTTGGTGAAGTCAATATCCGTGGGCAGGTCATCAAACACCCGAGTGCCCGCGTTAGCAACCGTGCCCGTGGTGGCCACTATAGGTAGCGCCGCGGCGGCAAGAATCCCACCGCCGACACCGGTGAGCAAAAAGAAGCTGAGCAGGGCGACGATGATCTGTCGGATGGTCATCTTTCGGCCAGAACTACGCATGTTTCAACAATAGTGGTTGCCACCGACAAAGTTGCGTGAATTGGGGCATGCCAAGGGCGGATGTGGCCCGTTTATCTCCGGTGTTCTGCGCTCTGAACAGGGTGAACGCCGCGTCCGCGGACCGGCCGGATGTGATTTTATCGGAGCAGTTGGGTAACATGTTGGTGAGTGACCGCAGTCACGCCAGTTCGGGAGCAAGGGCGCTTTCGGTGAAGGGATAGGTAAATGACGCAGGTATATGAGGATCAGACGTGGGCAGTGCGCGCGATCTGCGCAAACACTGATCCGGATTCGCTCTTCGTGAGGGGCTCTGCGCAAGCCGACGCCCGTCAAATGTGCTTCTCCTGCCCGGTCCGCATCGAGTGCCTGGCCGACGCCCTCGATTCGCAGATGTCCTTCGGCGTCTGGGGCGGCATGACCGAACGCGAGCGCCGCGCCCTCGTCCGCCGCTTCCCCCACATCACCGACTGGTGGGATTACCTCACCGAATCCAACGACGCCGTCGCGATCGAGCTTCGCGCGGGTCGCATTCCGCGCCTCTCGCGGCGTCCGGCAGCGCGCTGACACCCCGCCCTGCCCGTAGCTCGGCCGGCAACAATAATTCGCGGGCCGGATCGAGCCACATCGGCGCATATGTGCAGATGTGGCTCACATCGTCCCGGAAGTATTCGATTGAGCTTGGTGCCCGGCCTACTTGGCGATGAAGGTGACTTCCACTTCCACCGGCGCATCCAGCGGCAACACCGCAACTCCCACGGCGGAGCGGGTGTGCGCGCCGCCGTCGCCGAAGATCTTGCCCAGCAGCTCGGAGGCGCCGTTGATGACGCCGGGCTGACCAAAGAAGCCCGGGTCGGAGGCAACGAAGCCGGTCACGTGCGACACACTCACCAGGTGATCCACCCCGCCGGCAGCGGACGCCGCCGCCGCGAGCGCGTTGAGCGCGCACTGTTTCGCCAGGTCGTAGGCCTGCTCGGCCGACACCGCCTGGCCTACCTTGCCCGTCACCAGCTCACCCTTGACGAAAGGGAGCTGGCCGGAGGTGCGCACCTCGTTGCCGACACGCCGAGCCGGGATGTAGGCCGCAACTGGGGCGGCGACGTCGGGAAGCTCCAGGCCGAGCTCAGCCAGCGCCTGCGCGATGCTCACTCGACCGGCCTCTTCATGTAGGCCACGGGGTTCGTGCCGTTCGGGCCGGGGATAACCGTGACAAGCTCGTAGCCGTCCTTCCCCCACGTATCAAGAATCTGCTTCGTGTTGTGCATCAAGAGCGGTACAGTGACGTATTCCCAAGTAGTCATGGCTCCAGCGTAATGAGACGGGCGGGCACCGGCAAGGCATTCGATTGGGGGTGCTCTACCCGTTAAAGGCAATTGGACGATGTCGGGGCCATCTGCGTAAAGGAGCAGATAGCCCCGACATCGTCCAGCTAAGCGAAATGCCCGAGCCGCCGGGCGGCGACTAGTGGGCGCGGCGCTGCAGGCGCCCCACCTGGATGAGCAGCACGGCCCGGCCCTCGAGGCGGATCCAGCCGCGGGCCGTGAAGTCCGCCAGCGACTTATTCACCGTCTCGCGCGACGCCCCCACGAGGTGCGCCAGCTCCTCTTGGGTCAGATCGTGGGCCACGTAGATGCCCTCGGGCGTGCGTTCGCCAAAGCGCTCGGCCAGGTCAAGCAGGGCCTTGGCCACGCGTCCGGGCACGTCGGAGAACACGAGGTCGGCCATCTGGTCGTTCGTGTTGCGCAGGCGGGTGGCGAGCTCGCGCAACATGGCCTTGGCCATCTTCGGGTGCTCGTCAATGTAGTTCATCATGTCCTTGTGGGACAGGTAAAGGAACTTTGACGGCGCAATCACCGTGACCGTGGAGGACCGCGCGCCCAGATCAAACAGTGAGAGCTCGCCAATGATCTCGCCCGGGCCGAGGATCGCGATGAGGTTCTCACGCCCGTCGTCGGAGGTGTGGGACAGCTTCACCTTGCCTTCGACAATGACGTAGAGCCGATCGCCCGCGTCACCCTCGTGGAACAGGGACTCGCCACGCTTGAGGCTGGTCTCTGACATGAGAGCCATGAGGGAGTCGCGCTCGTCGTCCCCAAGCTCCTTGAAGAGTTCAACGTTGGCAAGGATGTTCGATTCCATCCGCTTACCTTTCTACTTAAGTTTACTGAGGTCTTCGTGACCATGCCGGTGGGCGGTCGGGGCCGCGCGGCGGGTCGGGCTTGTGTCCGAGGTCATACACACTACATCTTGCCATGCTAGCGCGCTATTCGCACGGTGTATACGGGGGTTTGTCGCGCTAATCTGGTCTTACGCCGCCGATGGAGGTTGACATGATGGAACCCGGCTCGCCCGAGCAGGTCACGGAAATCCTGGGGCGCCTTGCCGCCCTCTATCCCGACGCCGCCTGCGAACTTGACTTCACCACCCCCTTCGAGCTGCTGGTCGCCACGATTCTCTCGGCCCAGACCACCGACGTGCGGGTCAACCAGGTGACCCCCGAACTATTCGCCCGCTTCCCCGGCCCGGAGGCCCTGGCCGGCGCCAGTATCTCCGAGCTGGAGGAGATCCTGCGCCCGCTCGGCTTCTTTCGGGCCAAGGCCAAGTCGCTTTCGCGCCTGGGCGGGGCGTTGCTCGAGGCCCACGACGGCGTCGTGCCCGGAACGCTAGAAGAACTGGTGAGGTTGCCGGGGGTGGGGCGGAAGACGGCGAACGTGGTGCTCGGCAACGCCTTCGGCGTGCCCGGGATTACGGTGGACACGCACGTGGGCCGGCTGACCCGGCGATGGGGGTGGACGCAGCAGACCGACGCCGTCAAAGCCGAGCGCGAGCTGATGGAGATCATGCCGCGCGAGGACTGGACCATGGATTGCCACCGCATCATCTTCCACGGGCGGCGGGTGTGCCACGCCCGCCGCCCGGAGTGTGGGGCGTGTGCGCTGGCGGACATCTGCCCGTCGGCAGAATAGGGCCCAGCCGCCGGGTCGGTAGAGTAACCGGGCAAACGTCAGGACTCTGAGAGTTTTCGTCGGCAAAAGAGGCCGTTTTGGCCTCAGGGTCCTGACAATTGACGGGGCGCCGCCGAGCCAATCGGGCAAAACGGAACAACCGCCCCTGGCTAAGCCGAGCAATTCTAGACAAATCGGACATTGCGGCCCGCCGGTGCGCCGATCCCACCCGGAAAGCAGCTACTCGAGCCCCTGAAGGAAGTCCAGTAGCAGGCGCGTGGTGGTCTCGGGCTGTTCCTCGGCCACGAAATGCCCGGCCCCGGCCACTCGCACCTTGTGGTACGGCCCGGTGGAGAACTCGAGGTCCTTATCCCAGGCGCGGTCGGGGAGGAGGGGGTCGGCCTCGCCCCGGATCGCGAGCACGGGGATGTGCACGGAGTTCGCGGAGGCGCGCAGGTAGGTGCGCCCGGTGGCGCTGCGCTGCGAGTTCCACGTCCACCGCAGCTGGTTGATGGCGATCTTCGCCGCGCCGGGCAGTTGCAGGGCCTGGGTGTAGATGTCGGACTGGCTGGAGGCGCCGTTGTTGCCGGAGGCGGACCACTCGGTGAGCAGTGATCGCACCACGGACTCCTTGGCCAGGTTGCGCCCTGAAATGGGGGTGAGCACGAAGGTGAGCACGTGCCGCCACGTCCGCAACGTGACATGCATGCCCAGCCGGTGGAGGGTGCGCGGGTGCGGGGAGGAAATGGTGACGAGCCCGGCGAAGAGATCCTGCTCCATTGACACCGCGCTCCACGCCAGCGCCCCGCCGCGCCCATGCCCGACGACGACCGCCCTGCGCGCCCCGAGCGCCCGCACGATCGCCACGAGGTCGGAGGCGAGGGTGAGCCCGTCTTCGGAGTCGGGGGTCTTATCGGAGCCGCCGATCCCGCGCTGGTCAATGGCTACCACGTGGTAGCCGGCGGCGTGCAGTGGCTCGATCTGGTTGCGCCACGCCCACCAATACTGGGGAAACCCGTGGACGAGCAGCACGAGCGGCTTGTCGGGGTTGTGGGAGCCGGCGATCGCGGCGTGGAACTGGGCGCCGTTGGCGCGGATGTATTCGTGGCGCCAGGGGCCGGGGAGGGTGATGCAGGTGGTGTCGGCGGGCATTAGGAATCGCGAAGGAGTAGGTTGCGGCGGGTGACGGTGGTGCCGAAGGCCTGGCCGCGGCGTCGTGCGCCGTGCGAGACGATGCCCGTGAGCAGCAGCAGCGCGCCGAAGACGGCGATGCGGCCGGTGGCGAGGTCGTTGCCGAGGTGGTAGACGACGTTGCCGGTAAATGCGTTGTAGCCGCCGATCGCGTTCGACAGCCGCTCCACCACGTCCTGTGCGAACTTCGGGGCGCCGAGCGCGCCGGCCCCCGCGAGCAGGACGAGCGTGCCGATCACGTTCGCGCCCAACGACGACGCCCGGGCCATCCACCAAATAATTCCCGCGACGACGACGCCGCCCGCCAGCTCCAGCAACGGCATGAGCTGCGGGGAGCCGGTCATCCACGGGTTGTCGGGGACGATCGCGAGGCGAGCCCCGGCGTCGGCGATGAGGTACCAGGCCGCGGGCACAAGCAGCAGGGTGAGTAGGAGGGCGCCGGTGTGGGTGAGGCCGCGGCCCTTGGGGGCGTCGGGGATTCTGTCGGCGAGGACGGTGTCGCCCGGGTCGGCGGACCAGCGCTCGCGGCGCTCTTCGGCGTCGGCGGAGCTGGCGGCGGTCATGAACGCCGGCGCGGCGGGGGAGTCCGGGGTGGGCTGCTCGACGGCGGTGTCCGGGCTGGCCGGGGAGCTCGCGTATGGTTCGTAGGAATCGCCGAAGGTGGCCGCGCTCATGACGGAGGTGCGCGTGGGGCCGCGCGGGGCGTCGGGGGTGGAGGATGCGGGATCGTCGGAGGTTTCGGAGCTCAGCGGGCCGAAGCCGCGGGGGCTGGAATCGGAGTCGGTGCTGGCGGGCGAGTCGGCGCGGGCCGGGCCATCAGCTCGGCCCTCAGTGGAATCGGCGGCCGGGCCCTCGGCCCAGCCCTCGGCGGGCGTGGCATCCTTGGCGGGCGCCCCACCCTCAGTCGGCTCAGCGCCCTTGGCCGGCGCATCAGACGACCAGCCGTTCCCCTCGTCGCGACCAGGTGCCAGCGGGTCCGCCTCCCATGTCCCCTCGGTGCCGGCCTCGTTGTGCGCGGGGAACTCGGGCTCCACCGACCCGGTGAAGCGGTGCGGCAGGCCGTCGTTGGCGAAGCTGCCCAGTGTGGGTTCGGCCTTGCCGGGCTCGGCGGCGGGTGCGGGGGCGGGGGCGGCGGCGCGGTCGTCGAGCGGCTCGAGGATCGAATCCTCGTCGTCGAAGGGCCGGCGCGAGTTGGAGTTGTAGGGGTCGGTAGGCGTTGACACGTTGTTCTCCTTCTACTTCTTGCTCCAGCGTAACGACAAAGAGCGGCGATAAGCCAGAACTTGTCGGCGTGCCTGTGTGGAAAACGCAAAACTATCCACAGTTGCGCCGCCGGGGCGCCGCACCCGCGCCGGATTCGCAAGACTGCCGGCATGGAGAACATGCATTCAGTGGTGTACACCGGCACGGATCGGACCGTGGGCGACGAGCTGGCGCGGCTCGCGGACCTCGTGGGGATTG
This sequence comes from Trueperella bernardiae, assembly GCF_001469025.1. GTDB lineage: Bacteria > Actinomycetota > Actinomycetes > Actinomycetales > Actinomycetaceae > Trueperella > Trueperella bernardiae. Next base: position 245,134 of record NZ_LNIZ01000002.1, read on the forward strand.
ATTTTGCGCGCCTGCGCGCCCCCGCGGTGCTCATGTTCGACGACGCCGACGCCCCCGGCCAGGTCGAGGCCCACTTCCACGAGATGTTCGCGCCCTACTTCCCGCGCGGCCGGGTGCGCCTGGATCCGCACGAGTCCGCGGATGTGCTCGAGCTCATGGCCGCCGTGGGGTTGACGATGCGGGGGCGGGTGATCGGGGTCGTGGGCGCGCATGGTGGGGCCGGGGCGTCGACGATTGCGGCCTGGCTGGCGCGGCTGATTGCGGTGGAGGACGACTGCGCGCTTGTTGACGTGAATCCGGCGTCGGTGGGGATTGACCACCTGCTCGCGATCGACGCCGAACCCGGCAAGCGCTGGGCGGACCTGGCCGGAGACGGCGCGATCCTGGCCGGGCGCCTTAACCGGGTGCTGCCGCGCTGGCAGGATGTACGCGTGGTCTCCGCCGACGACCGGGGCGGGGTTCCCGATGCCGCAGCCGCGACCCGCGTCATCAGCGCGCTCGCGCAAACGCATGCGTGGACGGTGCTCGACCTGCCGGTCGCGGCCGGGATGGCGGGCAGTGAGTGGCACGGGCTACTCGATTGGTGCGACGTGGTGCTGCTGGTGACGAGGCCCGACGCCGTCGCCCTGGCCCACGCTCGCGCCCGCCGAGACCATATCGGGCGGCAGATGGTGGCGGTGGGCAACACGGTGGGATCAAAGATGGAGGCCGCCCACCTGGCCGGTGCAATCGGCGTGCCGGCGATGTTTTCCGTGCGGACCTTGCGCGGCACCCGCGGCGATCTCGACCACGGCGTCACCCCCGGCGACCGCAAACGCTCCGGCGCCGAACGGGACCTGCGCGCCCTGTGGGAGCACGTGCTGGAGGTGACGGCATGAACCTCGATCCGGCCCAGCTGGCGGGGATTCGGCGGCGGCTCGCGGCGGGGGAGAACCTGCGCGGGGCGCTTGCAGCGGTTCCCGGCGCGATCTTCACGGCCGACGTCGCGGCCCTGGACGCGCAGGTGCGCCGCGAACTCATCGGGGCCGGGCCCATCATCGCCCCGCTGCTGGAGGACGCGGAGGTGACGGACGTTGTCGTGAACGGGGTGGAAGTGTGGGCCGACCGCGGGCAGGGCATGGAAAAGGTGGCGGCCGAGCTGGAGGGCGAGGAGGCGACGCGGGCGTTGGCGGTGAGGCTGGCGGCGTCCTGCGGGCAACGCCTGGACGACGCGAGCCCGATCGTGGACGGCACGTTCCCCTCCGGCGTGCGATTGCACGCGGTGATTCCGCCGCTGTCGGCCGAGGGCACGCTCATTTCCCTGCGCACGCACCGCGCCCGCGTGCTCACCCTGGACGAGCTGGAGGCGGGCGGCTCGGTGGAGGCCGAGGTGGGGCGGGTGGTGCGCGCGCTGGTGGAGCGGCGGGCGAACGTGCTGATCTCGGGGGCCACGGGCGCGGGCAAGACGACGTTCCTCAACGCCATGCTGTCGCTGATCGGAGCCGAGCAGCGGATTTTGGTGATTGAGGAGTCGGCGGAATTGCGGCCCGACCACCCGCACGTCGTGCACCTGCAGGTGCGCAAAGCTAACGTGCAGGGCGCGGGCGAGGTGACGATGAGCGACCTCGTGCGCGCCGCGATGCGCATGCGCCCCGACCGGATCGTGCTCGGCGAATGCCGTGGCGCCGAGGTGCGCGACGTGCTCGGCGCGCTCAACACCGGCCACGAGGGCGGGTGGGCCACGATCCACGCCAACTCGACCGCGGACATCCCCGCTCGGCTCGTGGCGCTCGGCACGCTGGCCGGTATGAACGAGGTCACGGTCGCCGCGCAGGCCGCCTCCGCGCTCGACGCCGCCATCCACGTCCGCCGGCTTGGCGGGCGCCGCTTCGTGTCCGAAATCTCCGTGTTCGCGCGCCGAGGTGGGGAGCTGTTCGCGCCGGTCGCGATGCGGGTGGACCGGCCCGGCGGATGCGTCACGCACGACGACGGGTGGGCGGCCCTGGCCCAAAGGCTTGGGTTGGAGCCGGGGGCGGGGGTCGGGCGGTGATCTGGTTCGGCGTGCTCCTGCTGGTCACCTTCGTCACCGTGCCGCGCCGGAGCGTGGAGCGAAAGTTGCGCGGGCGGCGTCGCCCGGAAAAACAGCCCCGGCCGGTGATGGACATGGGCGCGATCGTGACGGAGGTGGCGACGCGGCTGCGGTCGGGGTCGAGCCCGGAGCGGGCGTGGGCGCAGACGCTGCAACACGCAGGGCTCGAAGTGGACGACCCCGTTCTCGGCGACGACGGCGTCCCCCTCGCGCTGCGCGGGCTCGAGCGCATGGGCTGGTGGGAGCGGCGTAAAGTGGGCGTGACCGACGTGGCGCTACACACCCTGCCCGCCACGTACGCCGTGTGCGTGATGAGTTTCCGCACGGGCGCGCCGATGGCCGACGTGTTGGAGGCGTGCGCGGCAGGGATCACCGAGTCGGGGGAGGCGAAGAACGCGCGCGAGGTGGCGCTGGCCGGCCCGCGCACGTCCGCCCGCATGCTCGCGGGGCTGCCGGCGATCGGGATTGCGTTGGGGTACGTCATGGGCGCGGACCCGCTGGGCTTCCTATTCACGACGACGCTCGGGCGCCTCGCACTCGTAACAGGGCTGAGCTTTGAGGTGGCGGGGCTGATGTGGACTGCGCGGATGGTGGCGCGGGCGCGGGTAGAGGAGGAATAGGTGCTGGGGCTAATGGTGGTTGCGGCGGTGCTCGCGGTGGTGTGGATGCCGTGGAGGGTGTCGGGAGGAGGCGCTGGCTCGAGCGGGGCTGGGGCCGCGGGCTCGGGGCTGGCGCGGGTGCGCGAGCGGGTGGCCCGCGTCGTGGGCAAGGCCGGGGTGCTCGGCAAGAGGGCGCACGAGCCGGTGGACATGGCCGTCGTGCTGGATCTGGCGGCGGCGGCGCTGGGGTCGGGGTTGTCGATCCCGGGGACGCTCAAGGCGCTCGACGCGGCGATCGGCGGGGCCGCGCGCACGCAGACCGCGAACCTGCTGCTCATGGGGGCCACCTGGGAGGAAGCCTGGGAGGACCTACACCGCGACCGACTCCGCGACGCCCTCCGCGCCGCCTGGACCGACGGAGCCGCGCCCGTGCCACTCATTCAGCGCAGTGCTCAGAGCCTGCGCCTGCAGCGCCAGCGTAATGCGAAGGAGGCCGCGGCCCGGCTGGGCGCGCGGCTAGTGATGCCGCTTGGGTTGTGCTTCCTGCCCGCGTTCATCCTGCTGGGCATCGTGCCGGTGGTGGCGGGCGCGGCGGGGCGCCTGTTCGGGCTTTAGCCGGCCGTATACCCGGCTGACCCGTCAGAAGTCGTGAGTATGCCGGCTGGCGGTGTGTATGGGGCGTTGGTGAGTCTTATTTTCACGAGTGGTGTCGGGTGTGCCGGGTAGCTGGCTTTGACGGCGCCCGGCGACGGGGCGGGGGCGAACTATCCACAGCGAAGCTCCCGGGAGGGCTATTCACTTTTGGGGATTATCGGCGTTTCCAGATTTTGCGATTGATGAGACTGGAGATGTCACACACCGTGACGGCCCCACACGGGGGCATCCAACACGAGAGAGGAAAAACAATGAAGGCAAAGAAGTTTCTGACTCCGCAGGCTGAGTCGGGCATGGTGTCGGCGGAGTACGCGGTCGGTACGGTAGCGACCACGTCCATCGCGGGGATCTTGATCTGGCTGGTCCAGCAGGACTGGTTCCGCGAGGGCATCGCGGCGATCTTCAGGCTCATTTTCAAGTACGCCTAGCCGTTCGGCGGGTGGGGCGAACCCCACCCGCCGAACCCGGTCATAGGGAAAGGAGGGAACGAGGTGAACGGAAGCGAGCGGCGGGCTGGGTCAGGGCGTGCTCCGGGAGGTGGGCCAGCTGGGCAGGCTGAGGCAACGCGTGCGGCGGGCGACATGCCAGTCGGCTGGGTGCGGGCCGAGGGCGGGATGGTCACCGCGGAATTCGCCATCGTCACGCCGGCCATGATCCTCGTGGCGCTGGCCCTCATCTCCATGCTGGTGATGGGCTGGAAGCAGGTGGAGGTGGGCAACGAGGCTAAGGAGATTGCCCGGGAGTATTCCCTTCACGGGAACACCACCCTGGCTGAGCAGGCCAAGGCAACGGGAGCGGACGTGCGGCTCGGCGTGGAAGGGGAGGTCGTGACGGTGACGGTCACCCGCCGTGGCGGCGGCCTCTACTCCTGGTTTGACCTCGACTTCAGCGGCACTCACCGGGCCGTCATCGAACCGAGGAGCCATGGCTAGGGCCCGGGCGGAGCGGGGCTCCGCAACGACTCTCGCGGCGGGCATCATCGTGGCGCTCGCGGCGTTGGCCACCCTCCTATTCCAGTTGGTCGCGGCGGCGGGCGAGCGCATGGAGGCACAGAACGTCGCCGACCTGTCGGCCATCGCGGCCGCGATCACCTACCGGGATACGAGCTCGCAGGAGGGCGCGTGCGCGCGGGCCCGCGAGCTGGTGCTCGGCTACTCAATCACCTGCGAGGTAGAAGGGAGGAACGTGCGGGTCACGGTCCGCCGCGAGTCCCGCTTCGCCTGGATCACCCGCGCCCACGAGGCTAGCGCTGTGGCGGGCCCGGCTCGCGGCCCGTAGGGCTGGGCCAGGAGGCGAGCAGGTAGCGCAGCAGGGCGGTGGCCCCGTGCTTATCGAGCGGTTCGTTGTTGTTCCCGCACTTGGGTGACTGCACGCACCGCGGACAGCCGTGGGCGCAGTCGCAGGATTCGAGGGTGTCGAGCGTGGCGCGCAGCCAATCCGCCTCGGCGTCGAACCCGCGGTCGGAGCAGCCGGCCCCGCCGGCCATTGCGTCGTGGACGATGATGGTGGGCTTGCCGGTCTGTGGGTGGGCGGCGGTGGACAGGCCGCCGATGTCCCAACGGCTGCACGTGGCGAACAGTGGGAGCAATGCGATCATCGTGTGCTCGGCGGCGTGCAAGGTGCCGGGCACGTCGGCCGTGCGGATCCTGGCCGACGTGAGCGCCTCGACGTCGATCGTCAGCCACACTCCGGTGGTCTCCAACGACCGCATGGGCATGGTCAGCGGGTGGGTGCCAAGGTACAGGCCGTCGGCCACCCGCCGCACGTCGTAGCCCACCACCCGCGACTGCACCACCACCCGCCCGCGGCACCACGTGCCGTGGGGGAGGCGCACCTCGGCGTCGGTGGAGAGGATCTCCACGGAGGTCTCCTCACGGGCGAAGGTGCGGATCTCCTCCTCGCGGTGGCGGTGGACGAGCGCGACGTCGTCGGCCAGGCTCTCCACCATGTACGCCACGCCCTGGTGGAGATAGATTGCGCCGGGGTGGACGGTGATGTCGGCGCGCGCCTGGTCCACGGTGCCAAGCAGGGCGCCCGATTCGGCGTCGATGATCGACACGGTGGTGCCACCGCCGCGGATGTCAACCATGTCGTGCGGGCTTACGTGCAAGGCCGGGTTCCAGAACCAGCCGCGCGGGCGGCGCCGAAGTAGGTCGGCGCGCTCGAGGTCTTCGAAGACCCCGGTGGAGGGCAGGGAGAAGATCATCATGTCCGCCTCCGTGAGCGGGACCTCGGTGGCCGCCGCACACAGGTGCCCGGGCAGGATCCACGGGTTGGTGGGATCGAAGACGCTCATCTCCGGGCTCGCCTCGAGGATCGCGGGGTGGCTGAGGATGTACTGGTCGAGCGGGTTGTCCCGCCCGATGAGGACCGCCAGCCCGTTCTCACCGGCACGGCCCGCCCGGCCGATCTGCTGCTGGAAGGAGGCCTGCGTTCCGGGCCACCCCGTCACGACGACGGCGTCCAGGCCCGCGATGTCAATCCCGAGCTCGAGCGCGGAGGTGGTGGCGAGCCCGCGCAGGTCGCCCGTGCGGAGCTGGCGTTCCAGTTCGCGGCGTTCCTCGGGTAGATAGCCGCCGCGGTAGGCCGCCACGGTGCCCTCGAGGTGGGAGGCCCGCTCGTGGAGGACCTCCCGCGACACCTCGGCCACCCGCTCCGTTCCCGGCCGGGAGCGCACGAAGGTGAGCACCCGGGCGCCGGCGGCCACGAGGGTGGCGGTGAGCTCGCCGGCCTCGGTGTTGGCGGAGCGGCGGCGGACGTCGATGTTGCCCTCGTCGTCAATCGCGGCGGGCTGGGCGTCCTCGACCTCGCGGCAGGCGAGGGTGAGGATGTCGCGCTGGCCAGCGGGTGAGCCGTCGTCGACCACAGCGACGACCTGCCCGAAGGCCTCCCCGAGGAAGCGCTGGGCGGACACGGCCGGCTCATAGGCGGTGGCGGAGAGGAACACGACCGTGGGATCGGCGCCGTAATGCCGTGCCACGCGCAGCAGCCGGCGTACCACCAGCGCCACGTTGGAGGCGAAGGAGCCGCGATAGGAATGGAATTCGTCAATCACGACGTAGGCCAGGCCGCGCCAGAGCCGCTGCCACATCTCCTGCCGGCCGAGCAGGCCGAAGTGGGCGAAGTCGGGGTTGGTGATGACCACGTCGGCGCTGGTACGGGCCCAGGCGCGGGTGGGGCCGTCGGCGTCGCCGTCCACGCTCGCCACGCCGATCCGCCGGTCCACGAGGGCGGCGAGCCGCGAAAGCGCCTGCTCCTGGTCGGCACCGAGCGCCTTCGTGGGCGCGAGGTAGAGCGCGGTGGGGCGGGAACGCGCCGAAGCCAGCGACGTTGTGGCGCGCCCTTCCGCGATCGCCGACAGCACGGGCACCCACGCGGCCAGCGACTTGCCTGACCCCGTGCCCGTTGCCACCACGACGTGGCGGCCGCTGTGAGCGGAGTCGGCAGCCTGGGCCTGGTGGATCCACGGCCGCTCCACCCCGATCTGGGCAAGCGCGGCGCGCACCTGCGGCGCAACCCATTCACCCCACGTGCCGTAGCGGGGCGCGCGGGGCGGGACGACGACGTGGCCGGTGAGCTGGTCGGCGCCGTAGGATCGGGCAACATCGAGGAGCATGGTGCCAGTGTGCCACCCCGCTCCGACAAATTCAGACCCGCCCGCACGACGGCCGAAGCGCGGTTTCCCGAAAGGGCGCGGCTCGCGCGGTGCGCACCTTGCGCACGCCTGCCCCGCCGCCCGGTCTCAGCCGCGCCGCGGGCTCCTCCGAAGAGGGCACCTTAGTCGATGGCGAAGAGGTCGCCGGGCTGGCAGCCGAGCGCCTCGCAGATCGCGGTGAGGGTGGTGAAGCGGACGGCGCGCGCCTTGCCGGTTTTAAGGATGGAGAGGTTGGCCATGGTCAGGCCGGTGCGTTCGGAGAGCTCGGTGAGGGTCATGCCGCGGGCGGCGAGCACGGCATCGAGCGTGCAGACGATCCGGTGATCCTTTTCAGACGACATAGTCGAGCTCCTCCTGCATCCTTGCGCCCTGGCGGAATGCTGCCCAGAACGCGAGGGCGAGGATGCCGGCGAACACGAGCGCGAGGCCGAGCGTGTCGGGCCCCGCGGCGATGGTCGCGCCGTCCCCGCTCGTGGCGAGTTGGAAGGCGCTGGAGTCCTCGGATATGCGGGTCGAGGAGGCCTCGCCCAGGACGTAGGCGATCACGCCCCCGGCTACGAGCAGCCCCGCCACCAGGCCCATCCGGCCTAGCGTGGCGCGCGCGAAGGCCTGGGCCTTGCTGATCCGGCGGATGACCCCCGTGCCGAGCACAAGCGCGGTGGCGAGCGTGAGGAGGACGACGGCGTCGTAGGCCGCGGTCCACCCAATCGTGGCGGAGGAAACCCAGCTCGTGGGCACGCTTGATTCGCCGTTCATGCAGAAGTAGGGCAGGTCGCACGCGCTGGCGGGCGCGCCGCCCAGGTGCGAGCCCACGGTCAGGGCGACGAGGGTGTCGAGCAGGCCGGCACCGAGCAGGCACGTGCCGAGCCAGATGATGGCCACGGCGCCCCAGAGGAGGATCTTCTCCCAACGGGTCATGACAACTCCTTATCGTTAATCGATGTTATTGATTAACAATAAACTCGCGTGTGGCATCGGACAAGGGTCGCGCCTCCGCCCGTGGGGGGTCCGCCCTTCTCCTCAACAAACTCAGCACGCACCGTGGTCGCGCCTCCGCCCGTGGGGGGATCCGCTTCACGACGCCCGAGGCCCGGCTCGCGCCCTGCGAGCCGCGCCCGCAGCTCCTAATCCGCCACCGGCCGCGGAAGACGATGTCCTCTTTAGTTAAAGCCCGCTCGAATACGAACTGCGCGCTGAGATGGGCATCACAGTGTGAACTGCACAACTGAACCGTCAGCAACCAGCGGGCAAGCCTAGAGGCTCTGGTAATGTATCCGTCCAGAATATTTTCGGCAACGCACCACAACCCGGTCGTGGGCGCTTGCCACTGTCATTTTGGAAGGGACGTTTTGAAGTTCGTAGGGAGAGCTTGGCGCTACTGTGTACGCAAGCCAGTAAAAACACTCATCATCTTTGCTGTTCTGGCCATCATGGCCACCGTGGTTATGTCCGCCAGTGCGGTCACCCGCTCAGCAGACCACGTGTCCAATGAAATCGAAGCAAAGACTGGCCGCGGTTTCGTCCTGGAGAACAACCCCCAACATAACCCCGGAACACCACGAGGCGCCGGCACCGTCAAAGCTGCTGACATCGACAAACTCGCGGGGCTGGACGGTGTGGAATCGTACGTGGCCCGCCAGAACGTGACCGCTGACCTCGTGGGGGCGGAAGTGCAGAAACTCGACCACGCCGACTATGACAAAAAGCGTGAAGAACAGTTCGGCAATGCCGTCAACGTGTGGGGTGTCAACAACAGCGAAATCGCCAACAACTTCCGCAGCGGCACGCTGAAACTCACCCAGGGCCGCCACCTGACACCCGACGACAAGAACAAGGCCATCATCCACGAGGATCTCGCCAAAGCCAACAACCTCAGCGTGGGCAGCAAACTTACGCTGAAGGGCAACAAGTACGACGTCGACAACGAACGCCAGTCCACAGAAGAAGTCACAACCGAAATCGTGGGCCTCGTATCCGGCGACAACCCCCGCCCGCCGGCAACGCGCAATGAGCTTTTCGCCAACACCGTCTTCACTGACCTTGATACCACGCGCGCGCTGTACGAGTTCACGCCAGAAACTGAGATCTATCAGGACGCGAACTTCTTCATCAGTAAAGACGCCGACCTCGACAAGGTCGCGCAAGCTGCCAAGCAGCAGGACGTCGACTGGCAGAACTATCAGATCTCCCCAGCAGCCCAGTACCTTTCGGGCATCACCGGCGCTGTTGACGGCATCAAGAGCATCATGCGCAGCACCACCGTTGCCGCCACCATTTTTGCTGCTGCAATCGTGGCTCTCGTCCTGTTCCTATGGCTGCGCGAACGCAACAGGGAAACCGGCACGCTGCTGTCCATCGGCGTGACCAAAACCAGCATCGCCGCACAATACTTCACCGAAATGATCATGATCGCCGTACCGGCGTTCATTGCCGCTTACTTCGCCGCCGGCCGATTCGCCCAATGGATGGGCGACACCACCCTGGCCAGTGTGAACAAGTCGGCAGCACAGGACATGGCGCAGGCCGGACAGTTCGGTGCTGACATGGAATCTTCCGCGTCAGCCCAAACACTGGAAAACCTGACAGTGGGACTGACCTCTGCTTCGGTTGTTCAAGCCGTTATCATCTGCGCGGTCGTCATCGCCGTGGTCGTTGCCATCACAGCTGTGCCCATGCTACGTAAGAGCCCCCGTGCGATCCTGGCGGACACCAAATGACCAGCCCCTGGTCACGCGCAATCCGTTGCGTTACTCGCAAACCCGGCCGCACCCTGACCATGATCCTCATCATGGCCGTGGTGTGCACCGCGCTCGTCGCCCAATCCGGTGTGCGCTCCACCATGGCCGAGGTCAAAAACGCCATCAACACCAACGTCGGTGCCGGATTTACGGCAACCGTGTCGGCAGGGGAGACCGTTGGCGAGGTGGAGTCCGGTTCGGAAGGTGACCCGGCACCTCGGGAAGGTGACCAGGTGGAGACCACCCCAGGTGAGGCACCTGTGGTGGGCTCCACCTCGGGAGATTTCACGGGTCTTGATCGTGACCTGGCCGAGCGCCTGGCAGCCCTGCCCCAGGTGGCGCGGCACAGTCTCGAAGCTGAAACCTTGGCTCGGCCCGAAGGCGCGCAGCCGGTACTGGGTACCAGTGGAATTCAGCTGGACCCGAAATTCGCCGGTGATGTCAGCGTGACCGGAACCAGTGATTCTTCGCTCAGCCCGGCTTTTCAGGGCAAGCTGTACCGGCTTGTCGAAGGGGAGCACGTGGGCTCGCAGGAAGATTCGAAGTCCAGCGCTGGAGAGCCGCGGGCCATTATCCACCGCGCGTTCGCTGATCAGAACAAACTCGGTGTGGGCGACAAGCTCACGCTTACCCGCGATGGTGCGAAGGTCACGGTCACGGTTGCCGGCATCCTCGAAGGCAAAACCGACAACCCCACGGGCCTGCCATCCGGGGCATCTGAGAACCACATTTTCGTGGATCTTTCATCTGCGCAGAAGCTGGGCGCGCCCCTGACCACGGGCCGCTATTTCACGCAGAACGCACAGCAGCTGCCGGAGACGCTCGCGGCTGCTGGGCGCATAGCGCCCGAGCTGACACTGGAGGACAATTCCGCACAGTTCGCACCCGTACTCCAGGCGATTTCCGGGGTGGACCGACTGCTGGGAATCCTGCTGTTGGGTCTGGGGGTGGCCGGTGCGTGTGTGCTGGCACTGGTGAGCACCTTCTGGGCGCGCGGCCGTACTTACGAAATCGGCGTCCTTCTGTCCTTGGGCAAAAGCAAAGCCAATGTGCTGTCGCAGTTTGCGATCGAAGCCGGCATTTTCGCCGGTGCGGCCGCAGTCATCGCCGCGGTGGTCGGCACAGCTCTTTCCACCCGGCTGGGACAGGCCGTCTTCGCGCAGGTAGGCGGGGAGGCGCTGTCGTCGATTCAGCTAAGCACCGGAGCCGGTGATGTTGTCCTAGCGTTGGTGCTGGGCGCCGTCATCGTGCTCTTCGGAGTGTCCGTGGGAGTCCTGCCGCTCGTCATGCAGCGCCCCAAACGAATTCTTGCAAAACTCAGTTAGGAAACATCATGGCCATCATGCAGCTTGATCACGTCAACTTCAGCTATGCCAGCCGCGCCAAGCGGGTGCTCAGCAACGTCAGCTACGACTTCGAAGAAGGAACGTTCTACGCAATCGTGGGCTCGTCCGGTGCGGGCAAAACAACCATGTTGAACCTGCTGGCTGGGCTGGATACACCCACTCAGGGGACTGTCCGGTTTGGCGGCGACGACATTGCCGAAACCGGGTACACCCGTCACCGCAAGGACCAGATTGCGCTGGTGTTCCAGAACTACAACCTCATCGACTATCTGACACCCTTGGAGAACCTGCGCCTGGTCAACCGCAAAGCCAGCATTGACGACCTCACGCGGTTGGGCATCGACGCGGCCGCTGCAAAGCGCAACGTGCTGGCCCTGTCCGGTGGTCAGCAGCAGCGAGTGGCGATCGGACGGGCCCTGGTTTCCTCAGCTCCTGTCATCCTGGCTGATGAGCCCACCGGCAACCTCGATGAGGAAACCGCCGAAGGCGTCATCGAGATTCTGCGGGACGCAGCCCACCAGCAGGGCAAATGCGTCATCGTGGTCACGCACTCGAAGCAGCTGGCACGAGCAGCCGACATCACCCTCCGCCTCGAACAGCGTAAACTCGTCGAGCACAAAAAGGCCTAGACGGGCGAGGTGGGGTTACTTCTTTCCGAATGATCTGCCGAAGAACGAAGTCTTCTTCGGCAGATCGTCGGTCCAGGCGTTTGCTGCCTGGGCGCTGGTCGGCCCAGTTCTGACACCGTCAGGGGCGGGGTGGGTGTAGGCAAAGTGCCGTGCGCGCACGGTGAACGCATCGTCGTCCCGGCCTACGGCCCCAACGGGACGCTGAAGTTCTTGAATGACCAGGTCCCCACCCACCTCGGCCAATGATTCGTCCTGACCATCCTCCACGAACGCAAAACGAGACTTGTCAACAATAGGTTCGCCCCCGTCCAATTCCGCATCGCCGGACATCAGGTGTCGAACCAAGGTGCCATCAACAAACACCCGGTAACCCGCCGTTCGTTATCACGCCGGCCGCCGCGCGGGAGGGCGTGGGCAAGCTTGACTATCGGGACGCTGGGCTGGGCGTTGACCTCGTCATGCGCGAGCTGTTGCCCGTCACGTCCTACATCGAGATGTGGCTGCTTGACGGCGCGCTCACCCACGCCACCCTGACTCTGCCCTCTCGTACCGCGCGTGGCTGGCGGACTTCGGCGCGCGCAAGGTGACCCACATCGGCATGGGATATCTGGCCGTGGGCTGGGCGACGGCGTCGTGATCGCGCAAGAGCTACACGGAATGGCCCTGCCGAACCTGCACAAGTACATGGAGCGGATCTGGGCCGGGCTGCGGCAGGAGGACTTGGCGAGGTTGGCGCCAGTGGCGCACGGGGAGCTGACCACGGCGCAGATCGTGTCCGCGCTGGCGGAAATATTGTCGGAGGCGCCGGATACGCTGGTGGAAAAGTTGATATCGAAAGTTGTTCAGCTCAAACAGTTGGGTATGCTGACTTTCGTCGAGCCGGTGGCGCTTTAGCCGGCGTTTACGTTCAATCTCGCCGCGGGGCGAATAGAAAGAGGAATCAATGACGAAGCTTGTCATCGTCGAGTCTCCTGCCAAGGCGCGCACGATCGGGAACTATGTGGGTTCCGATTTCGTGGTCGAGGCGTCCATTGGGCATATTCGTGACCTCCCGCGCCCATCGGAGCTGCCAGCCGAGATGAAGAAAGGCAGTTTCGGCAAGTTTGCCGTGGACGTGGAGCACGATTTTGAGCCCTATTACGTGGTGAATGCGGACAAGAAAAAGAAGGTCGCCGAGCTGAAGAAAGCGCTCAAGGATGCCGACACGCTCTACCTCGCAACCGATGAGGACCGCGAGGGTGAGGCGATCGCGTGGCACCTGCTCGAGGTGCTGAAGCCGAAGGTGCCGGTCAAGCGCATGGTCTTCCACGAGATCACGAAGGAAGCGATCACCCGCGCGCTGGATAACACCCGTGATATCGACACACAGCTGGTGGATGCCCAGGAAACGCGCCGCATCCTTGACCGGCTGGTGGGGTATGAGGTCTCGCCGTTGCTGTGGCGCAAGGTGGCGCCGGGGTTGTCAGCGGGGCGCGTGCAGTCGGTGACCACCCGCCTGGTGGTGGAGCGCGAGCGGGAGCGTATGAAGTTCGTGCCGGCCTCGTACTGGGACGTGACGGTCAGCCATGACAAAGGAGGCCAGCCGTTCGAGTCGAAGCTGTATGCGGTGGACGGCGTGCGGATCGCGTCGGGCAAGGATTTTGGCGACGACGGTTGGCTGACCGCCAAGTCGGAAAAGGCGGGCGTGGCCACGCTGTCGGCCGAGCAGGCGGAGCAGGTGGCGAAGGCGATCGAGGCGGCGTCGGCGTACGTGGCCTCGGTGGAGACGAAGCCGTACCGCAGGCGGCCGGCGGCGCCATTTACCACTTCCACTCTGCAACAGGAGGCCTCGCGCAAGTTGCACCTTTCGGCGCGTGACACGATGCGGGTGGCCCAGGCGCTGTACGAAAACGGCTTTATCACCTACATGCGAACGGATTCGACCAACCTGTCCACCGAGGCGATCTCGGCGGCGCGGCGCCAGGTGCAGGAACTGTACGGCGCGGACTACCTGCCGGAAAAGCCGCGGCTTTATACGTCGAAGGCGAAAGGCGCCCAGGAGGCGCATGAGGCGATCCGACCGGCGGGCGATTCGTTCCGCACGCCCCAGCAGGTGGCGAACGAGCTGCGCGGGCGGGAGTTTCAGCTGTACGAGCTGATCTGGAAGCGCACGGTCGCCTCCCAGATGGCGGATGCCACGGGCTCCACCGCGTCGGTGCGGTTGGTGGTGGACGTGCAGGCCGGGGGCGTGCAGGAAGCCACGCTGGCGGCGTCGGGAACGATCATCACCTTCCGCGGATTCCTCGCGGCGTACGAGGAGGGCCGGGACAAGAAGCGCTATGAGGACAAGGAGTCGGAGGCGCGGCTGCCGGACCTGGCCGAGGGCGAAGAGGTGGCGAATCTGCAGGCCACGGCCGAGGGCCATGAGACCACCCCACCCCCGCGCTACACGGAGGCCTCGCTGGTGCGAACGCTGGAGGAACGCGGAATCGGGCGCCCGTCCACGTACGCTTCCACGATCTCCACAGTGATCGACCGCGGGTACGTGGACAAGAAGGGCAGCGCGTTGGTGCCCACGTGGACGGCGTTCTCGGTGGTGCGCCTGCTGGAGGACAACCTGCCTGAGCTCATTGATTACGACTTCACGGCGGAGATGGAATCCGACCTGGACGACATCGCCGCAGGCCACAAGAGCCGCGTGGACTACCTAGGCGGCTTCTACTTTGGTACGGGCGGCGCGGGCGAGGGCGCGGCTGGTGGTGGCGCTGGCGGCGGTCTGCACGGGCAGGTGGACGGGCTAGGCGATATTGACGCCCGGGCGGTCAACACGATCGACTTGTCGGAGCAGGTGGCGGTGCGCGTGGGGCGCTACGGGCCCTACCTGGAGGAGACCGTGGACGGCGCGGTGACGCGGCGGGCCAACATCCCGCCGGAGGTCACGCCGGATGAGCTGACGATCGAGAAGGCCAAGGAGCTGCTGGACTCCGCGATGCAGGAGGACCGGGAGCTGGGCAAGGATCCGGACACCGGCTACTCGATCGTGGTCAAGGACGGGCGCTTTGGGCCCTACGTGTCGGAGGTGTTGCCGGAGGACGCGGTGGCCTACACGCCCACGGGCAAGGTATCGAAGGTCAAGCCCAAGCCGAAGACAGCCTCGCTGTTCGCCTCGATGAGCCCGGACACGGTGACGATTGACGACGCGCTGCGTCTGCTGTCCTTGCCGCGTGAGGTGGGCGAGTCGAACGGGGAGATGATCGTGGCCACGAACGGGCGGTACGGCCCGTACATGAAGCGCGGGTCGGACTCGCGGTCGTTGGAGAGCGAGGACCAGATCTTCTCCATCACGCTGGAGGAGGCGGAGGAGATCTTCTCCAAGCCGAAGGTGCGCGGGCAGCGCCAGGCGCGCCCGCCGCTGGCAGAGCTGGGGACTGACCCGGTGTCGGGCGGAAAGATCCTGCTCAGGGACGGGCGCTTCGGCCCGTATGTGACCGACGGGGAGACCAACGCCTCCCTGCCGCGTTCGGAGGATATCAACCAGATCACCCCGGAGCGCGCCCAGGAGCTGCTGGTTCAGCGCCGGCTGAAGATTGCCGAGCAGGGCGGGCCGAAGGCGCGCAATAAGACGCGGCGGACGGTGAGCAAGTCAGGGGCTAAGAAGGCACCGGCGAAGAAGACGGCAGCGAAGAAGAAGTAGGCGGCTGGCGGCCGCGCTGGGCGCGGCTCATGATGGCGGCGGGAAGTAGTCGACGGGAAGTAGGAAGCGATGGGCCTGTTCATTTCCTTCGAGGGCGGGGACGGCAGCGGTAAGTCCACGCAGGTACGCGTGCTCGCAGCCTGGCTGGAGGAGACGGGGCGCGACGTCGTCGTCACGCGCGAGCCCGGCGGCACGAAGATGGGCAACGCGATCCGTGAGTTGCTGTTGCACGGGGAGGACATGGGCCCGCGAGCGGAGGCGCTGCTGTATGCGGCGGACCGCTCGCATCACGTGCAGTCGAAGGTGCGCCCGGCGCTGGAGCGCGGGGCGGTGGTGGTGACCGACCGCTACTTGGATTCGTCGGTGGCCTACCAGGGCGCGGCGCGGGAGCTGGGCACTGAGGAGGTGCGTGAGCTGTCGCTGTGGGCTGTGGGCGGGTTGCTGCCCGATGTGACGTTCCTGCTCGACCTGCCCGCTGAGGACGCCGCGCGGCGCGCCGCGGCGCGCGCTGGAGGAACGGCGGGTGAGGGCTCGGGTGCCGGCGAGTCCCCCGGACTGGACCGGCTCGAGCGCGCGGGCCAGGAGTTTCACGACGCCGTCCGCGCCCAGTACCGCCTGCTCGCCGCCCGCGAGCCGCAGAGGTTTTACACGTTAGACGCCCGTCGGCCGGTGGAAGATTTGGCGGAGGAGATTCGCGAGGTCGTGGTGGGGATGTTCGAGGAACGCCGGCAGAGGCCGGGAGCCACGGCGGACGGCGCTGGGGGCATGCGCGGCGACGAGGGCGCGGACGGCGTCGTTGGCGGGCCGGGAGGCGAGCGCGCGTGAGCGTCTTTGATGAGCTGGTCGGACAGCAGGAGGCGGTGGCGGACCTGACGCGCGCCGTTAAGGCGGCGCGGAAGATCGCGGGTGCGGGATTTGGCTCGGCGCGGGGGAACTCGGCGATGAGCCACGCCTGGCTGATGACGGGCCCGCCGGGGTCGGGCCGCTCACTCGCGGCTCGCGCGTTCGCGGCCGCCCTCCAGTGCACGGGCCCTACCCCGGGGTGCGGGGAGTGCTCCCAGTGCAAGGCCGTGATGGCGGGCCAGCACCCGGATGTGAGCTCGTTGTCGACTGACCTGGTGACAATCAAGGCCGACGAGGTGCGCGCCTACGTGGCTAGCTCTTATCAGGCGCCGGGGAGTGGATCATGGAAGGTGTTCATCATTGAGGACGCGGACCGGATGGTCGAGCGCACCACGAACGTCCTGCTCAAGGCGATTGAGGAGCCCGGCCCGCGCACGGTCTGGCTGTTGTGTACGGCGGCGGTGGCCGACGTTCTGCCCACGATCCGCTCCCGGTGTCGGAACGTCAACCTGGTGACGCCGGCGGTGGACGAGGTGGCGCGCCTGCTCGTGGAGCGCGAGGGCGTTGAGCCGGAGGCGGCGCTCGTGGCGGCGCAGGCCGCGCAGTCGCACATTGGGGTTGCGAAGGCGCTGGCCACGGACCCGGAGGCCGCGGGGCTGCGAAAGAAGACCCTAGACGCGCTGGCGTCGATCCACGGGGTGGGGGATGCGGCCGTGGCCGCGTGGATGCTGGTGGACCCGGAACTCATGGGTGTCAGCAACACGAAGCGGGACAAGGAGTCCGAGGAGCGTGAGGAGGCTGAGCGTCTCGCCGCACTGGGCCTGGAGGCCGGAGCGCGGGTGCCGGCGGCGGTGCGGAGCCAGGTGAAGGCGACCAGCGTCGATTCTAAGCGCCGCGCCACGCGCACGCTCCACGACATGATTGACCGCGAGCTGACCTACATGATCTCCTTCTACCGTGACGTGGTGGCCGTGCAGCTGGGCGCCCAGGTGTCGCTCATTAACGGCGACTATGCGCAGGCGATCCAGAAGGTCTCGGCGGGGATCGGCCCGTCCGAGGCGCTGTACCGCATAGACACGCTGAGCGAGGCCCGCGAGCGCCTGCGCTCCAACGTGGCCCCGCAGCTGCTCATGGAGGCGGCGCTGTCGGCGATGCGGCAGTAGGCGCGGGCGAGCGGCGTGGGGCGGGCCGGGCGTCGTCGTCGAGAAGTTTTCCACAACGGGGCTTGCGGGGCCGCAACCCCCGAATGCGCCCGTTGGCGAAGACTGCGGTGCGAGCCATGCGATAGATTGGCTGTGTGAAGAAGCTTCAGATGATGTCCTTGTGTGCCGCGGCGAGCCTGCTCGTGGCGTGCTCGTCCGGTGGTCAGAATGCTGGCCCGTCAACGTCGCCTGCGCCGGAGCCCACGAACGTTGCGGGTGCGGTGGCGATCCAGGCGGAGATGCCGGCGGCGCCGGCCGGCCTGGAGGAGTTCTACGACCAGGAAGTGGAGTGGAGCGCCTGCGGTAGCGGGTTTGAGTGCGCCGAGGCGACCGTGCCGCTCGACTACGACAACCCGGGCGGGAAGACCATCACGATCTCGATGAAGAAGATGCTGGCCACGGGTGATCCGATCGGCACGCTGTTCGTCAACCCGGGTGGGCCGGGCGGGTCGGCTCTGGACATGGTCGACCAGGCGAATCTCTATTTCTCGGACCAAATCCTGGCCAACTTCGACATCGTGGGTGCGGACCCGCGTGGGGTGGGGGAGTCGACGCCGGTTGACTGCCTCGACGACGCCGACCTGGCCGCCTACCTCGACACCTCCTACCCGGACACCCCCGAGGGCAAGGCGCAGGCCAAGGTGGACACGGAGAAGCTCGTGGCCGGGTGTAAGGATAAGTCGGGGGACTTGTTGGAGTTCGTGGGCACGCGCTCTGCCGCGAAAGACTTGGACGTGTTGCGCCAGGTGGTGGGCGATCCGAAGCTGTACTACGTGGGTTTCTCGTATGGCACCAGCCTGGGCGGCATGTATGCGGAGCTGTTCCCGGGCAACGTGGGGCGCATGATCCTCGACGGCGCGGTGGACGATTCGATCTCCAGCTTCGACCAGGCGAAGGCCCAGGTGGTGGGCTTCACCGAGGCGTTTGACGCCTACCTGCAGCACTGTGTGGAGGGCGGCAAGTGTGCGCTAGGTGCCACGGTGGATGAGGGCTGGGCGAAGCTGGCCGAGCTGACCGACCAGATCAAGGAAAAGCCCGTGTCCGCCGGCTCGGGCCGGGTGCTAGGCGAGACGGGCTTTTTCTACGGCATCATCACCCCGCTCTACGACGACTCGCTGTGGTTCGCGCTCGACGCGGGTTTTGACAGCCTCATTCACGACGACGACGGCTCGATCTTCGCCCTCCTGTTCGACCAGTACATGGGCCGCGAGGGCGATAAGTTCGTCAACAACATGTTCGAGGCGAACTTCGCGATCAGTTGCGCTGACACGCACGTGGAGGGCACGGAGGCCGACTGGGACAGGATGTCGGATGAGCTGAAGGAGATCTCCCCGGTGTTCGGCGCCGCGATGGGCTATTCCGAGTACGCCTGCCAGATCATGCCGGGCGGCGAGGACGGGTCGCTGGGGCCGTTCGTGGCGGCGGGGTCGGACCCGATCGTGGTAGTTGGAACGACGGGCGACCCGGCCACCCCGTACGAGTGGGGCAAGGCGTTCGCCGACAACCTGGAAAATTCACGGTTCGTGACCTGGGAAGGCGAGGGGCACACGGCTTACAGCCGTGCGGGCGAGTGCATCTCCCAGCCGCTCGATCAGTATCTGCTCACGGGCGAGGCCCCCGAGGACGGGCTGACCTGCCCGGCCGAATAGGCGGCATAGATCACGTCCGGCTATTTGGTAAACGGGGGAGCAGTTCGATAAATTGAACTGCAGGCCGCCTTAGCTCAGTCGGCAGAGCGTCTCACTCGTAATGAGAAGGTCGAGAGTTCGATTCTCTCAGGCGGCTCGGCTAGCCCGGCAACCATTCGTGGTTGCCGGGCTTTTGTTTGTCCGGCTCTACGTACCGGGGCAAGATCGGGTGAGGAGCTCAGCGATGAGGACTCCCTCCTGGCCGATGAGGTCGGCGACGAGGGCGATCGTGATGGCCGGGTAGCCGTGGCGGATCAGTTCCAGGTTCATGAGGGTGCAGCCGGGGCGCCCTGCCTGGCGTTGTGCCCGGGCCGGACGGCGTCGGGAAAATTTGTCGGAGGGAGATTGTAGAGTGGTGGCATGTACGTCGCACAGCAACATGCCATGGATCGCGCCGCCGCCCTCGGGTTTGCCGGGAGCATCGGCGTGGGGCAGCTCGTGTCCGTTGGGGCCGGGGGCCTCAACGCCACGTATCTGCCGTTCAATATTGTGGAGTGCGGGGGCAAGGTGGTGGCCCAGTTCCACCTGAACCGGGTCAACCCGCAGTGGCGGGACGCGGGGGAGGCGATGCTGATCGTCCAGGGGCCGAGCGCACACGTGTCGGGCCTGGACCTCCCGGCCGAGCGCCCCGGCGCTAAGCTGCCCACCGTGCCCACGCTCAACTACGTCACGGTCCACCTCAGGGGCTCGCTCTCGATTCACGACGACACGGCGTGGAAGCAAGCTCATCTCACCGCGCTGGTGGAGCACTTCGAGCGTGAATGGCGGGTGGGGCAGCACACGTCCTATGAACTCGTGCACGCGGCGTTCGCGGCGATGGTGGGCGTGGAGCTGGAGGTCGCCGAGGTGATCGGGAAGGCGAAGTTGAGCCAGAACCTGTCGGCGGAGGGGATCGCGGAAACGGCGCGGCACCTACGGGAGCGCGACGAGTCGGCGTGCCCGGTGGCGGACCTCATGGAGGAAATCGCCATCCCCTGGGCGAAGGAGCGGGAAGGCCGGGTGGAAGGCGCGCGCAAGCTGCCGATCGCGTGGGATAAGAAGGAGGATCCGCGGCGGTACGTGGTTGACTACGGCTGGCTGTGGGAAGAACCCCCGCATAATGACGGCACGCCGGCCGTGCTGCGACTGGTGTTGACCGACGGGGCGGAGACGAACGCGAGGGCTGCTGCCGAGGAGTGGCTCGCCGGGCTTCCCCAGGATGGCGGGATGCCGGGCCGTGGAGGATGGGCCGTGAAGGGCGGCGTCGTCGAATGCGAGCACGCGGGAGCCGTCGGGCTGGATCTGGTCTCCGCCGGGGAAGACGTGGCGGACGGGATCTCGGCCGCAGCCGAGGACGCGTTCGCGAATCTCATCGCCAGTACCGACCTGGGCGTGCGATGGGAACAGCTCCCACGCGAGGAGTCCCACAAATAGGGGCCCGCAAAACGATAGAATGAAAGGGATGCGCGAAAACGCGTAACCTCTCCAAGAGAAGGAACAATATGGTGTACAAGTTGGTGCTCGTTCGCCACGGCGAGAGCGAATGGAACGCAAAGAACCTCTTCACCGGCTGGGTTGACGTGCCGCTGTCGGAGAAGGGCGTGAAGGAGGCGAGCCACGCCGGCACGCTCCTCACCGATGCGGGTGTGCTGCCCGACATCCTCCACACGTCGCTGCTGCGCCGCGCGATCATGACCGCGAACCTCGCACTCGACGCGGCCGACCGCCACTGGATTCCTGTCCACCGCAACTGGCGCCTCAACGAGCGCCACTACGGCGCCCTGCAGGGCAAGAACAAGAAGGAAATTCGCGACGAGTACGGGGATGAGAAGTTCATGGAGTGGCGGCGCTCGTTCGATGTCGCCCCGCCGGAGATCGAGGTCGGTTCCGAGTACTCCCAGGATTCGGACCCGCGCTACGCCGGCGAACCGATCCCGCTGTCCGAGTGCCTCAAGGACGTCATCGCCCGCCTGCTCCCCTACTGGGAGGAAGCCATCGTCCCCGATCTGAAGACGGGCAAGACCGTGATGATTGCCGCCCACGGCAACTCGCTACGCGCCATCGTCAAGATGCTCGATGAGATCTCCGACGAGGATATCTCCGGCCTCAACATCCCCACCGGCATCCCGCTCTACTACGAGCTCGACGAGGAGACTCTCAAGCCCGTCAAGAAGGGCGGCACCTACCTCGACCCGGAGGCCGCCAAGGCCGCCATCGAGGCCGTGGCCAACCAGGGCAAGTAGCAGGTCCACAACCTGGTGTGCACGGGTGGCCTGAGCACGGCAGAAGCCGGCCCAGGCCACCCGCCCTTTTGCCCGCGCCCTCTGTTCTCCCCCCCTGCATCTAGGCGCAGTGTGTCCGGTCGGGTGTAGCGACGACGCTAGATCCTCACGCCACGCGCGCGGGCATCCGCGAGCCAGTTCTCGAACCCCTCCCGGGTTTTCACATCGCTCCACACCAAGTGAAGCGGATCGATGCCGATCGCGCGTAGATGGCGGTCGCGGTCGGTTTCGTGGCTGATGGCGGCGCGGACGTCGCCGTCCTTGAGCATGGAAGGTGTGAACATCTTCGCCCTGCCGTCGAATTCGTAGGCGATCTTGCGGGCGAGGTCGAGGAAGTCGAGCCGGTACGTCCGATCCCGCAACTGCACCCACACTTGCGGCTTGACCGGAAGGAGGGAGAAATCGTCCAGGCGCAACAGCGTCAGCGATTCGCCCACCGACTCAATCCTTCCATCCATCAGCCGTAGCACCCGCCGAATGTTCCCCACCCCTTTGACCCGTTGTAGCTGCCCTGCGATCGTTTCGATTTGCTCGCGGGTTGCGAGCTCGCGGTGGAGGACGAAGTTTGCGCAGGCCAGTGCATCCTCCACCGTGGCGAAACGTGCCAGGTCAACCACCACCTGCGCCGGCGCCGACACCACAATTCCCGCCACCTCCACCGTCTCCGGCTCGGCGGGAGAGCGAAAGGTGCGGGTGTTGGCCGTGCGTCCTGAAGAGCTCGCGGGCCCCACTTGCCGAACAACGTAGCTGGGATGCCCGTGGACCAGCGGTAACCCGAGCAACATCGCGGCGGACTGCCCGGCCAGTGCCACGTGTTTGGAGCGCGCTCGGTCTGTGCGCCGGCGGTCGACGTAGTCGATGAGGTGGAGGGCTGCCGTCCGCTCGCGCTCGTACGCCTGGGCTTCCGGATCTGGGCTGGGGCAAACATAGCCGGGGAAAGGCCGATGCCAACGGTGAGCGGTGGCATGCCGGCCAAGCTCGCGGTGATCATCGGTGTGAAGGTCGCCGAGCCGTACGCCCTGCTGGCGGATCCGCAAGAAGCGCACCTCTGCATTCTTGAGCCACGAGGGCAACCCAATGTCTGTGTTCGGCGTGGGCTGCGAGACGAGGCGGGGGCGCGTGCTCATGGGTGTCCTTTCCCTGTTTGCCCATGAGCATATTGTTTTCCGACGACGACGAATGCTGCCCAACCCCCATATGTGGATAGGGTCGGCACATCGCGCGCCTGTGGACAGGTTTTGCGACGGGTTCGTGTGGATGGGGTGGGTGTCCGAGGCTGTCGAGCGCGGTCCGATCCACAGATGCGGCACTAAACCGCAAGATGCGGCACTACTTTACCGTTATTTAGTGCCGCATCTTGCGGTTTAGTACAGCATTTGCGAGGTGACCCAGCGGCGGGGCGCTGAGCCGGGCCTGCACGCGGGCGAACCGGCGCTGAACCGGCCCTCGAGCCCGGGCAGCTGGCCAGCCGGGCCTAGAACTCCTCGATCTGGGCCATCTCCTCGTCGTCCAGCGCCATGCCGGTCACGAGGAAGCGCATGCGGTGCGCCACGGACACGCCGTGGTCGCCGAACCGCTCAAGGTAGCGGCCGAGCAGGATGATGTCCACGATCTCCTGGCGGGTGAGGTCGAGCGAATCGTCGAGGACGTAGTCGAAGGTGCGGGAGTGGAAGTCATCGAGGACGTCGTCGTCGGCGATGATCTGGGCGGCGATGGAGAGGTCCTGGGTCTCGACGAGTTTCGCCACGAGGTTGCCCACCTCGGCGGCCTTGGTGGCCATCTTCTCGAAGAGCTGTTGCACTTCGCCCTTGACCACGGCCTGCGGGAAGCGGCCGCGTGCGACGTAGGCGACGTGGCGGGCGAGGTCGCCCATGCGCTCGAGGGTGGCGGACAGGCGCAGGGCGGAGACGACGGTGCGCAGGTCGCCGGCGACCGGGGCCTGACGGGCGAGCAGGGAGATGCCCATGTCGTCGATGTTGCGCTCGAGCATGTCGATGGAGTGGTCGGCGTCGATGACTCGCTCGGCGAGGGCGAGGTTGGCGTCCGTGAGGGAAGCGGCGGCACCATTCATGGCTTTCGCGGCGGCCTTTGCTTGCAAGACGAGGGTGTCAGACAGTTCTTGCATCTGCTGACGGAATTGTTCGCGCAACGGTACTCCTTTTGTGTGCCGCGGTTGAGTGACCCGAGCGGGTGGAGGGGCGCGGCTTCGCTCCCTTTGGAGATTCCACCATGTTCAGGTGAACACAGTTTACCGCGAAGGTTAACGGGAATTGACGGGTGAGAGGAAGCTTGGGTGTTGGGGCAAGAGTGTCGGTGGGATGGTTTACGCTTGGAGTCATGGCAGACGGTTTCGGTTTCGGGCTGGGGTTTTTCCTTGGCATCCTTGTGGTTGTGGTGGCGGTTGCGGCCTATGAGATTTCGCAGCGGCTCCTCGGGAATGCGGAGGTTCCGTCGCCTGTCGTGGATGATTCGGATGTAATGGCGGTGCTGGCGGCGTTGCCGCAGTCGCATATCATCATTGATGTTGACGACGCCGTGGTGCGGGCTTCGTCGATCACTTACGCATACGGGCTGGTCGGGAATGGACAGTTGCGCAAGGAGTTGCGGAATTTGGCGGCGGAGGCGCGTGCGGCAGGGGAGGTGTCGGCGTTGGATTTGCGGCTGCCGCGCTTGGATGAGGATGCGCCGGAGTTGCGCCTGTCGGTGCTGGCCACTCCGATTTCGGGTGACAAGGTGCTGATTTTGTTTGAGGACAACACGGAAAAGCGTCGTTTGGAGGAGACGCGGCGGGATTTCGTGGCGAATGTGTCGCATGAGTTGAAGACCCCGGTGGGGGCGATTGGGCTGCTGTCGGAGACGTTGACTAAGGTGGCGGATGAACCGGAGCACGTGCGGCGGTTTTCGGCGCAGCTGACGAAGGAGGCTGAGCGCCTGTCCCAGTTGGTGCAGGAGATCATCCAGCTGTCGCGCCTCCAGGATGCGAATGCGCTGGCGGATTCGGAGTTCGTGGAGGTTGACAGCGTCGTCGCCGAGGCCCTGGACCGGGTGCGGGTGGAGGCGGAGTCGCGGGACGTGCGGCTCGTGTCGGGTGGCACGCCGGACCTGCAGGTGTATGGCGATCGGGCGTTGCTCACGACGGCGGTGCGGAACCTTCTCGATAACGCCGTGCGGTACTCGCGCCATTTTGGGCAGGTGTCGGTGGCGGTGAGCGCGGAGTCCGGGGAGGTCCACATTTCTGTGATTGACCAGGGCGAGGGCATCCCGGAGGGCAGCCGTGAACGGATTTTTGAGCGCTTTTACCGGGGGGATCGGGCGCGCTCGCGCGAAACGGGTGGAACCGGACTAGGGTTGTCCATAGTGAAGCACGTGGTGGCCGAGCATGGCGGGCGTGTCAAGGTGTGGAGTCAGAAGGGGCAGGGTTCGACGTTCACCATGATTCTGCCCGAGGCCTACGTGCCGGAAGGCGCGCAGGGCCAGGTGGTGGTGGACATGAAGGGCGCGAGATGACGCGGATTCTTGTGGTGGAGGATGAGCCCACCTATCGGGACATGCTCGAATTTAACCTGTTACGCGACGGCTTTGAGGTGGAGACGGCGGCGGACGGGCTGGCCGCGGTAGAGAAGTTCTCCGAGGAGATCGACCTGGTGCTGCTTGACCTCATGTTGCCGGGCCTGTCGGGGAATGAGGTGTGCCGGCGGATCCGGGCCCAGTCCCAGGTGCCGATCATTATGGTCACGGCGAAGGACGCGGAGATCGACAAGGTGGTGGGCCTGGAGATCGGCGCGGACGATTACGTGACCAAGCCCTATTCGTACCGGGAGTTGGTGGCGCGCATGCACGCGATCCTGCGTCGCATGGCGGATGCGCCGGCGCGCGAGGAGTCGTCGGAGTTGCTGACGGTGGGCCGGATCGAGATGGACCTGGATGCGCATGTGGTCCGTGTGGCGGGGGAGCCGATCCCGATGCCGCTGCGCGAGTTCGAGTTGCTGGAGCTGTTCATGGAGAACCCGGATCGGGTGCTGACCCGCGGGCAGATCCTCGACCGGGTCTGGGGCATGGCCTACATTGGCGATTCGAAGACGTTGGACGTTCACGTTAAGCGCATCCGCTCGAAGATTGAGGTGGAGCCGGCCAGGCCGCAGGCGCTGGTGACGGTGCGGGGTTTGGGCTACAAGCTGGTGTCGAACCCGGAGGCGCAGTAGTTTTCTTTTCGGCGAAACTTTGGGGGCTCGAGCGGGCAAAGTGCAATGGTAGAATAGGGGGACATCGATTGAGAGAAGAGTGATCCCCCAGTGAGCTTCAAAGTTGGCGAAACCGTCGTTTACCCGCACCACGGTGCGGCTTACATTGAGGAAATCTCAGAGAAGACGATGCGTGGTGAGACCCGCACGTATCTGACGCTGCGGATCCTTCAGGGCGATCTGATCATTCAGGTTCCGCAGGAGGCGCTGGAGCAGGTGGGCGTGCGCGATGTGTCGAATGAGGCGCAGCTGGAACGCGTGTTTGATGTGTTGCGTGAGACGGACGTGGAGGAGCCTGCGAACTGGTCGCGCCGGTACAAGGCCAATGGTGAGAAGCTGACGTCGGGTGACGTGAACAAGGTGGCTGAGGTCGTGCGCGATTTGTCGCGTCGGAATGTGGACCGTGGCCTGTCGGCGGGGGAGAAACGCATGCTGGCGCAGGCCCGCGCGATCCTGGGGTCTGAGGTGGCGCTTGCCCGCGACATCTCGGATGAAGAGGCCGAAGTTTTGCTTGATGAAGTGATGGGGATCGACGCGGAGTCGGCGGCCACGGCTGCCACGCCGGAGTCGGCTGAGTCAGCGGACTAATGTCGATCGCCGCCGTCATCGCGGGCGCCGGCTCGGGCACGCGGCTTGGCGCCAACATGCCCAAGGCGTTGGTGCCGCTTGGCGGCGTGCCGTTGTTGGTGCACGCGATCCGCGGGATGAACGCGGCGGGCGTGGACGACGTCGTTGTCACCATCCCGGCCGGCAATGCGGTGCGCGAGGAGTTTGACAAGGCGCTCGCCGCGGGCGGGGTGAGCGCGCGGCTGGTGGTCGGCGGGGTGACGCGGCAGGGGTCCGTGGCGAACGGGCTCGCGGCCGTGACCAGCGATTTTGTGCTTATTCACGACGCCGCACGGGCGCTGACGCCCGTGGCTGTCATTGACCGTGTGCGCGTCGCGTTGGAGGCGGGGTATGACGCCGTGGTGCCGGCGCTGCCGGTGACTGACACGATCAAGGAGGTCGGGGACCGGCGGGCTGGCGTGGTCGGGCCGGAGGCGGCCGGAGGTGGGGACGCGGCTGGGAGCGGCGTCGTCGTCGAGCCGGTGGTGGCGACCCTTGAGCGCTCGCGGTTGCGGGCGATGCAGACGCCGCAGGGTTTTCGCACGGAGCTGGTGCGGGAGGCGCACCGGGCCGGGCGGGAGCGCGGGGCGGACGAGCTGAGCGCGGCGCCGGACGACGCGGCGCTGGTGGAGGCCATGGGGCACGAGGTGGTGCTCGTGGAGGGCTCGCCGGAGGCAATGAAGGTGACGACGGCCTGGGATTTGGCGGTGGCGGAGATGTTGCTGGAGAAGAGGGGGCGCTAACATGCGCGTGGCCACGGCCTTTGATGCCCACCGGTTTACCGAGGAGGAGCGACCGCTGTTTTTGGCGTGCCTGCGCTGGGACGGTGAGCGGGGGCTGGAGGGGCACTCGGACGCGGACGTCGCGGCGCACGCAGCCTGTGATGCGATCTTGATGGCGAGCGGAGTTGGCGAGCTGGGGACCGTGTTTGGGACGGACCGCCCGGAGTGGGCGGGGGCGTCGGGCGAGGCTCTGCTGGCGGAGTCGGTGCGGCTGGTGCGCGAGGCGGGCTGGCAGGTGGAGAACATCTCGGTGCAGATCATCGGGCAGCGGCCGAGGTTCGCGCCGCGGAAGGCCGAGGCGGAGGCCGCGATGAGCGCGGTGGTGGGGGTGCCGGTGGCGGTGTCGGCCACGACGTCCGACCGGATGGGCTTCACCGGGCGCGGCGAGGGGCTGGCGGCGATCGCCACGGCGCTGGTGAGCAGGGTCTAGACGGCCCACTGGTGGCGGGCAGCTGGGAGCCGGGGTAGGCAGTGGTGAAGCCGTAGCGAACAGATGAGTTTGAGGCCGGGAAGGCCGGTTTTGGCGATGAGAGCTCTCAGATTCACTAGTTGGCTACAGGGGCGGGAACTAAGCCTCCGCCTTAACCTTCGGCTGTGCCTTGACTGGCAGGAACGCCACCAGGCCCATGACTAGCACGATCGTGATGCCGAGGATGCCGAAGTAGGCGGCCTCGTCCACGCCGATGCCGAGCAACCCGGCGCCCACGGTGATCGCGGTGGAGTACATGAAGGGCGCCAGCGCGGAGACGGCGCGGCCGGTGGTGGCGTACAGGCCGAAGATCTCTGCTTCCTCGCCGGCCGGGGCAATGCGGGCCAGGTAGGTGCGGGAGGCGGACTGGATGGGCCCCACGAAGATGCACAGCACGAGCCCGAAGATCCAGTAGACCTGTTTCGGTGAGAGCGGCCCCACCCCGGCGTGGAAGAAGAACACGCACAGTCCCATGGCGACCATGGAGGTCAGGGAGATGATGATGACGGCGCGGGCGCCGAGTTTGTCGTCAAGCCAGCCGAAGGCGATGGTGGCGATGCCGGCTACCACGTTGGTGGCCACGCCGAACACGATCACTTCGTCGGCGCTGAAGCCGAACGCGGCGCTGGCGAGCACGGCGCCGAAGGAGAAGACGCCGGCGAGGCCGTCGCGGTAGATGGCGGAGGACAGGAGGAACCACACTACCTGCCGGTCGGAGCGCCACAGTTCGGCGATGGAGTGGAAGAGTTGCCGGTAGGAGTCGATGACGCCGAGCCGAGGTTCGCCTGTGCGGGCGGGCTTGTTGGACAGGGTGAAGAATAGGGGGAGGGAGAAGAGGAGGAGCCAGGCGGCGGAGAGGAGCATCGCCACCCGGATGTTGAGCCCGTCTTTGCTGGTGACGCCGAACCAGCCAACCTCGGGGCTGATGAAGCCGACGAACAGGATCAGTAGCAGGACGATCCCGCCAAGGTACCCCAGGCCCCACCCGAAGCCGGAGATGCGCCCGACATTGTGGGGTTCTGCGAGGTCGGAGATGATGGCGTTGTAGATGACGGATCCGGTTTCGAACAGGATGTTGCCGGCGGCCACGAGGAATAGGCCGAGCCATAGCCCGGATTGGCCGGGGATAACGAAGTAGAGGCAGGCGATAATGAGTGCGGTGGCGGTGGTGGTGACGCGGAGGACGGTGGCGCGTTTGCCGCTGCGGTCCACGGCTTGGCCGAGTGCGGGGGCGACGATCGCTACGAGGATGCCGGCGATGGCGAGGGCGAAGCCGAGGAGGCGGTTGGCGTCGGGCCCGAAGAGGTCGGCGTTGGCGAGGTAGACGGTGAAGACGAAGGTGGTGACCACGGCGTTGAACGCGGCCGACCCCCAGTCCCACAGCCCCCAGGCCCAGACGTCCTTGGTCAGTGTTTTGGTTGTTGGGGCTGCGCCGCCCGCCGCGTTGTGGTTCATAGTCTTAACATACGTCGTTTTCGTTACTGTCTGGTAAATAGGTCGACGACGCCGTCCGCGCCTCTCACGCCCGATGCCCAGCGCGTGCCGCCCGGCTTTCCCGACGACGGCCGCCCACCCGGCCAGCTGCACCCATCGCGTGACGCTGCCCGGGCACCGTCGTGTGGTCGGCGGCCCGAAGGGCTGGGGATGAAATGGGCGAGTGTCGGTGGGAGACGGTAGTCTGGAGGGGTGAAGATTTTTGATTCGAAAACGAAGTCATTGCGCGAGTTCACCCCGATCGAGCCGGGCAAGGTGGGCATCTATTTGTGCGGGGCGACCGTGCAGGGGTCGCCGCATATTGGCCACATGCGCTCCGCTCTGGCCTTTGATGTGTTGGTGCGGTGGCTGCGGCGTTGCGGGTATGACGTGACGATGGTGCGCAACGTGACCGATATCGATGACAAGATTTTGGCGAAGTCCGCGGAGGCGGGCCGGCCGTGGTGGGAGTGGGCCTACCGTTTTGAGAAGGAGTTTTCCAAGGCGTATCGGGACCTGGGCGTGCTGGATCCCACGTATGAGCCGCGCGCCACGGGCCACGTGCCCGAGATGATTGACCTGATCGCCACGCTGATCGAGCGCGGGCATGCATACGTGGGCAACCCGGGCAACGTGTACTTTGATGTGACGTCCTTGCCGGATTACGGCTCGTTGACGAATCAGTCGGTGGACGATCTTCACGACGACGAGGAGGCGGCTACCGACAAGCGCGGCCCGCACGATTTCGCGCTGTGGAAGGCGGCGAAGGTAAACGAGCCGGAGACGGCGTCGTGGGAGACACCCTGGGGGCGCGGCCGGCCGGGCTGGCACCTGGAGTGCTCGGCGATGGCGGGACGCTACCTGGGCGCGGAGTTCGACATTCACGCCGGCGGCATTGACCTGCGTTTCCCGCATCATGAGAACGAGCAGGCGCAGTCGCATGGCGCGGGTCGGGATTTTGCGCAGTACTGGATGCACAACGCCTGGGTGACGATCGAGGGCGAGAAGATGAGTAAGTCGTTGGGGAACTCGCTCACGGTGGAGAACATCGTGAAGGAGCACCCGGCGGTGGTGGTGCGCCTGGCGCTGGGCACGGTCCACTACCGTTCCACTGTGGCGTATTCGGAGTCCACACTCACCGAGGCGGGCGCGATTTGGGAGCGCCTGACTGGGTTCGTGCAGCGGTCGGTGGACACGGTGGGCGAGGTGCCGGCGGAGGAGATCGCGGCGCTCGGCCACGATGATTTCCCGGAGGATTTTGCGGAGGCGATGGACGACGACCTCAACGTCTCGGCCGCCCTGGCCCAGATTCACGAGCACGTGACGGCCGGCAACAGCGCCCTGGCGAACAATGATCACGTGGAGGCGCGCGCGGAGCAGGTGCTGGTGCGGGCGATGCTCGACGTGCTGGGCCTGGATCCGATGGCGGAGCCGTGGCGGCATGCGGATGCGTCGTCGTCGATGCATGACGCGCTGGACGCGCTGGTCAACCGGGTGCTCGAGGAGCGCGCGGAGGCGCGGGCAAACAAGGATTGGGCGCGGGCGGACGCGCTGCGCGATTCGCTGACGGTCGCCGGCATCACGGTGGAGGATTCGGCGGAGGGCGTGCGCTGGAAGGTCGGTGGTGACCTTGGCTAACGCTCACCGCGGGCGCCCGGGGGCGGTGCGCAAGAACGCGAAGAAGGGCTCGAGCAAGGGCACGGGCGGGCACTCCCGCAAGCGGCTCGAGGGCAAGGGCCCCACCCCGAAGGCGGAGGACCGCACCTACCACCCGGCGTATAAGAAGAAGCAGGAGCGCGAGGCCGCGGCCAAGCGCGCCGAGGGCCCGAAGCTGCGCGGGCATCTGCGCCAGCCGGAGGGGTATGAGCTGGTAGCGGGCCGCAACCCGGTTTACGAGGCCGTGCAGTCCGGCATCCCGTACGAGCGCGTGTTCCTCGTGGGGGCGATGTCTCACGACGAGCGGGTGGCTGAGGTCGCGCGCGCCGCGATGGACGCCGGCACGGCGATCGTGGAGGTCACGCGCACGGAGCTCGACATGATGACGGGTGGCGCGGTCCACCAGGGCGTGGCGATCGAGGTGCCGCCGTATGAGTACGTGGACGTGGAGCGGCTGGTGGAGCTCGGGCAACGCTCGGGGCGGACGGGACTCATCGTGGCGCTGGACTCGGTGACGGACCCGCACAACCTGGGTGCGGTCATGCGTTCGGCGGCGGCGTTCCGGGCCGACGGCGTGCTTATTCCCGAGCGGCGCTCGGCGTCGGTGAATGCCACGGTGTGGAAGGTGTCGGCGGGTGCGGCGGCGCGGTTGCCGGTGGCGCGGGAGACGAACCTGGTGCGGGCGCTGTCCTGGCTCAAGGAGCAGGGCTACTTCGTGCTGGGGTTGGCGGGCGACGGCGAGGTCGACGTCGCGGGCGCGGACATGGCGGACGTTCCGGTTGTGCTCGTGACGGGGTCTGAGGGCGCGGGGCTGTCGCGGCTCGTGCGTGAGACGTGCGACGTCGTCGTGTCGATCCCGATTGATTCGGCCACGGAGTCGCTGAACGCGGCGGTGGCCACCGGGATTGCGCTCTACCAAATTGATTCCGACAGAAAAGACGTGCAGGGCTAAAAATGTGTCGGAGGCCTGCGATAGGCTGGAAGGTGACGGCAGGCCGGACGGCAAAGGAGGCGACATGGCATCTTGGCGAACAGTTCACGGGCACATCCATCGGCTCGATCAGACGCTGGTGACTGATGGCGACATCGAGGCGTTCTTCGCCGATGAACGCATCCTTGGGCGCGGGCGTCCGGACGGTTCGGGCGGCTACACGTTTGAGGTGGCGGTGGGCGGCCGGCGTCGTCGGGTTGCCACGCTGGATGACACGGGCACGGTGTT
Organism: Trueperella bernardiae; assembly: GCF_001469025.1. Classification (GTDB taxonomy): domain Bacteria; phylum Actinomycetota; class Actinomycetes; order Actinomycetales; family Actinomycetaceae; genus Trueperella; species Trueperella bernardiae. Next base: position 276,936 of record NZ_LNIZ01000002.1, read on the forward strand.
CCGCGGGCGCTCGGTGAATGACCTGGTGGAGGAGCTGTCGGAGCGGCTGCGCAAGGTGGAGGTGGAGCTCGACGGCACGGTTGCCCACGGCCCGATTGACCTGGGCGCGGTGGACATCTCGCATGAGGTGCTGTTTGACGACTCCGAGGAGGAGCCGGTTAGCGACGCCGATATCCACGACGCGGCATTTGACCGCGAGGGCGCCATGCTGGTGATCGTGGACCTGCCGCTGTCCGAGGTGCCCAGCATCGTCAAGGTGGAGGACGAGGCGGTGGCTGTGTCCAAGCTGGGGGAGACCCTGGTGCTGGTGGCCAAGTCGAGCATGGATTCGGTGCGGCGGCTTTTCCCGCGGCCGTCGTTCCAGATCACGGTGTCGGCGGGGAACGCGGAGGAGAGCCCCACGCTGTACGTGCGGCGGGACAACTCGTATCTAACCTGGGATTGGAGCGGGGAGCTGCCCGTGTTCCCCTGGATCGAGCAGGGGTCCGAGGAATACGAGTTCGTGGTCGATGAGACGGGGGCGGGCGCGGTGGCGCGCAAGATGGTGGCCGACGTGATTGCGGCCCGGTTTGGCGACATCCGCGAGGCGCTGTGCAGTGAGGACGGCCCGCGGGCGCTGGTGGATGCGCTCGGGCTGCCCAGCGAGGTGGCCGACGTGCTGGAGGGCGACGGCGAGCTGGCCGACATCCCGAACTCGCGACTCTTCGAGCCCAGTAGCGCGGGGGCGGCGTTTGAGGACCGGCTGGCGTTTGAGCTCGCCGGCGAGGGCTTCGTGGAGCCGACTGTGGCGGGCGCCTACCGCAAGGTGTACTTGGAGCGGCCGTGGGCGGTGGCGCTGATGTCGGCCGCGCAGGCTGCTATCGGCGGGGCAATGCTGGCCTCGGCGTTTGGCAGGTCGGAGCGGGGAATGTCGTGGCGGATACGTGCGCTGCTGGGCGGCGGCACCGTGGTGTCGGGCCTCACGCGCATTCTGACCAGCGCGTATGCGGCTGAGCTCGTGCGCCAGCGGCAAACCGAGATCGACACCTGGAAGCGGATGCACAACTGGCAGGAGGGCCAGGGCTGAGCTTGTGGCCCTTACCCGCGTTTGCGACGCTTTTCTGACATCGGCGACGGCACACCACTAGCGCACCTGTCAGAGTGCCATCGCGGATGGGGGGGGAGCCAGGCGGCGTCGCCGTGAAGCGGGCGCGACCGCCAGCGCAGGCGAAGCCGGGCCGCGAGTCCGAGGTTTGGGCGGGCGTCTTGTCGGATGGTGAGACGATTTCGCGTGCGGGGTGGTGGTGAGTACGATCGTGCAGGGTCGTGAACGGGGTTCGCGTGCACCTTGACGTCTACTCACTGGAGGCTCGTATGGCTGGTTTTACTTGGAAGCTCCATGGCGATGGGCATTCTATCGCGCCGGGGGAGGTTGTTCTTCCGAACGAAAGACTGTCGTGGCCGATTACGTTCGGCATCGGCGCGCAACACGTGGTGGCCATGTTTGGGGCCACCTTTTTAGTGCCCCTGCTCACGGGGTTCGACCCGGCAACCACCCTGTTCTTCACGGGCGTGGGCACGATCTTGTTCCTGCTGATGACGGCGGGGAGGTTGCCGTCCTACCTCGGGTCGTCGTTCGCGCTGATTGCGCCGATCGGTGCGGTGACCGGCTACGTTGCCGGCGGGGGCGGTTCGGTCGACGCGGCGAAGGCGTCGCTCGCCCAGGGCGGGGTGATCGCGGCGGGTGCGGCGCTGGCGCTGGTCGGCGTCGTTGTGCACTTTGCGGGCGCGAGGTGGATTGACAAGCTCATGCCGCCGATCGTGACGGGCGCGATCGTGTCGCTTATCGGGTTTAACCTGGCGCCGGCGGCGTGGGGGAATGTGCAGCAGGCGCCGGTCACCGCGGTGGTGACGATTGTGACGATCCTGCTGGTCACGGTGCTGTTTAAGGGGATTATCGGGCGCCTGTCGATCCTGATCGGCGTGGTGGTTGGTTACATCACGGCGGTGGTGCGCGGCGAGGTTAGCTTCGATGCGATCTCGTCCGCCGGCTGGGTGGGCGTGCCGCAGTTCCGCGCCCCCGACTTCGACGTGACGCTGCTTGGCCTGTTCGTGCCCGTGGTGCTTGTGCTCATCGCGGAGAACGTGGGGCACGTGAAGTCCGTGTCCGCGATGACCGGCCAGGACCTCGACGACGTGACCGGCCGCGCGCTTTTCGCCGACGGTGTCTCAACCATGCTCGCCGGCTCGGGCGGCGGTTCCGGTACCACGACGTACGCGGAGAACATCGGCGTGATGGCCGCGACCCGCGTGTACTCAACCGTGGCCTACGTGATCGCGGCGTTTATTGCGCTCGGGCTGTCAATGCTGCCGAAGTTCGGCCAGCTGATCGCCACCATCCCGCCGGGGGTGCTCGGCGGCGCGGCCACCGTGTTGTACGGCATGATCGGCATGCTGGGCGTGCGCATCTGGGTGCAGAATCGCGTGGACTTCTCCGACCCCGTTAACCTCAACACGGCCGCCGTGGCCATGGTGATCGCGATCGCGAACTACACCTGGCACTGGGGTGAGATGACCTTCGAGGGTATCGCGCTCGGCTCGTTCGCCGCGATCATCATCTACCACGCGATGCGGGCCCTGTCGCGTTGGCGTGGCACGACGATCGAGCCCGCCACCCCGGCCTCCGCGCCTGCCGGTGCGGAGCTCGAGCCGGGTGCCCTGACGCGGGAGCACTAGGAGCGGGCGCGGCGCTGGCTCCTGTTAATGTTGGCGCTGGCCGATTTCAATTTACTGGACGATTTCGGGGTCATCTTCGCTATATGGGCCTATGACCCCGAAATCGTCCAAGTTTTTTAATCGGACACCGGGGAATGCGGGGCGGGCGCCGGCCGGCCCGCCGGCGCCCGCCAAGTTGCCAGCACCCTGCCCACCTCCGCGTGCGGCGGGCAGGGGGCGTCGTCGGCGTCGTGAACGTCATCCCCCAGTACCGCAAGATTCCTGCGCAACCCGGCGTAAATCCGCTAGATTGGACGGGTGAGTTTCAACGCCCGCGCCGAGTACCGCAAGCGCACGCAGCAACGCCAGACCGTCATCTTCGGTTCGATCATCGCCGTCATGGCGGTGTTGCTCGTGCTGGGGACGCTCACGTGGTCGGGACTGCTGCCCATACCCTTCGACAGGGAGTTTTCCAAGGCACCGGACACGAACTCCGTGGTGTGCCCGATTGACGGCGCGCAGCACGTCGATCCCACCACCATCACCGTCAGCGTCTACAACGCCACCACCCGCACGGGTCTGGCGGGAACGGTGGCGACGTCGCTGTCTGCGGCCGGGGTGGTCGTGTCCGAGACCGCGAACTGGGGTGGCGAGGAATTCACCGAACCCGTGCGGCTCTACGCCAGCCCGGACGGCGTGACCAGCGCCTACACGCTGCGCGCCTACTTCCCCGACGCCCTCGTGCACATCGACCCGAACATCACCAGCCAGATCGTGGACGTGGTGCTCGGCGAGGGTTACACCGACCTGGTGGCCGCCCCCACCGAGGAACAGCTGGTCGCCGCGATGGAGCCGGTGGAGGACTGTGTTCCGGTGGAGACCTTCCAGGAGTAGCGCGGTTCCGCGGCGTCCGCTGCACCTGCGATGCTTTTCTGACTTTGGCGACGGCAAATTGCTAGCGCGGATGTCGGAAAGGTGTTGTGAGTAGGGTGTCGGCGGCAGAGTGTAACGCTGCTTCCAGAGTGCGACTCCGCGCCGCCAGAGTGATATTCGCCTGCGCAACAGTTGCGCTCTAGAGTGAAACTATTCATACTGTAGAGTATGAAATGGACGACAGAGCGGCTCCTTCGCACTCTTGAAGAGTTTCGTCAGATCAAGCGCGATGCGACTGATGTCGAGGTCAAGCGCGCCTCGAAGCTCCCGGGCAACCTGCCTGAAACCATGTGCGCATTCGCGAACATGCCGGGTGGCGGCGCGGTCATCCTCGGTGTTGACGAGCGCGACAACTTCGCCGTCGTCGGCGTGGATAACGCACACGAGCTGGCGGCGCGAGTCGTGGATCAAACCCGCTCGTCCGTCACCCCGGCCCCGCAGCTTTTGCCGACGGTTCTGACCTGGGAGGGGAGGGAGGTCCTCGTTGTCGAGGTGACTCCGTTGCCGCTGTCGCAGCGCCCCGCCTTGCATCGCGGCCGCGCCTACCTGCGCCAGTCGGACGGCGACTACGTGATGAACGACGCCGACCGTGCACTTATCGAGATCCAAAAGCTGGGGCAGTCCGAGCTCTACCGCTTCGATTCTGCCGCTGTGTCCAGCACGTCGATCGACGATCTCGATCCGAACGCGGCGGCTGATTTCTGCGCAAATGCTCGCAAGACGAGCAGGCGCCTCGCCCAGGTAACGGACGACGCCGAACTCCTGGAACTGACAAACGTGCTCGCTCCGGGCGGCGAAGTTACGCTCGCCGGCCTGTACTCGCTCGGACGCTACCCGCAGGCAAAGGCCCCGCAGCTTCGGGTGACAGCCGCGGTGCAACTGCCGCGCGACCGCTCGGGCAGCGTCCGCACGCGCAGCCGGCAGGACTTCGACGGCCCACTTCCCGACCTCCTCAATTCTGCCCTGCGATGGGTGGAGGAAAATGCGCCGCGCCACAACCGTTACCTCGACGACGGCAACATGGTCGAAGAGCCGCTCTTCCCGCTCGTCGCAGTTCGCGAGATCATCGCGAACGCGCTGGTCCACCGCGATCTTTCCCCGAACTCGGAAGGCCAGTGGGTGGAGGTGCGCATCGTGGGCGATCACCTGATCGTCACCAATCCTGGCGGGTTGCGAGGCATCTCGAAGGAGCAGCTCGCGAGCGCATCGCTCGCCAAGAACGCCGTGAACCCCCGCCTGTACGACATGGCAAAGCGCCTCCGAACCGATTCCGGTGCGAGCGTGATCGAAGGTGAGGGTGGAGGCGTGTCCGAGGTGTACCGTCAGCTCGGTTTGGCCGGCCTCCCGGCCGCCACTTTCGCCGATAACGGCGTGCGTTTCACCGCCATTCTCTACGGCACCCCCGTCGCATATGCCGAGCTGCCGACGACGATGCCCGCGCCGACGATCTTGGATGTGGAAGCGGAGCAGGATCGTCCGGAAAGGCCCGTTTCCGTTCCCGTGCTGACCGCTTTCGTGACGAAAAACGGGGAAGCCGTGCTCGAAGCTCTCGCCGCCAGTGGGCCGCTCTCGTTCCAGGAGCTACGCGCTCGCACCGGGTTGAATACCGGGCGTTTGCGATACGCGCTCAACAAGCTCAAGGAGGCCGGCAGCGTGGGCCAGTATGGCGGTTGGGGTAACCGTGATACGAAGTATCACATTGTCTCTGAGTGAGAGGATGAATTCGAGTGCGCCGCCGCATTGGGCGGCACAGTGTAACTCCGTTTCTACAGTGTAAATCCAGAGTATGACAGCGCAAGTGCCAGAGTGCGAAAAGTGGTGCTCCAGAGTTCGAAGTTTCGCGCCCGCGCAACGATGTCGTGAATGGGGATCTGCGGTGCGGGCACAAGTGCCGCGAACGAAACTGAGAGAAAAAGACGTCGGATTTGATAACTGTTACGTGCAAACGAGAACCTTCCGCCGAGTAGGAGGTTTTTGTTTTCAAGATTAGTTCGGCAAGTTTTGTGGGCCTCATTACCCCATCACGGGTAATTCTCTTCTTTCGGATTCCGAAGCACGTTTTGGCTAGCGGGGGCGATTCTTGCCTTCCGCCAGCTAGTTCGACACTAGGGGGTGCGGACGATGTCAACTAGTTAGCTGTCTTCACGTCTTCTTGAATTCGGCTTATCCGTCGGAATCAGGAATGTCATGATCGGCCTTTTTGGCTCTTGATTCAAGCCCTTTAATGGTTTCCAGATAGTCCTTCTCGACCTGTGAAGGTGTCTGTACCTGATATTTACGGTATTCAGCAGTTGCCTTGTAAATCGCTTTCTGGTGGCTGACTGTTCCTGCCCCTTGAAGCTGCTGTTGCCCAGTTGCTGCCAGGATATTGTCAAGATGCTCGACGTAGTCGCTCATGTACATCGGATGGTGATTCATAGCCTGCACTTCAGCAAAATCGAAGTAACCAGAAACTAGACGATTTAGCACCTTTAATTCGTCTTCCGTCAAATAGTTCTTGGCCACTTTGGTCTCTGCAAGAATAGGCTGATTGCCCTTGAAAGTCGTTAAGCCCATGAAAGGTTTGGAAGCATCGGCTCGGCTATAAATGATTTCCGCCGCTGTGTGTCCGTGGGTAGCGTAATGCAACTTGTTCTGAACCATCTTGAAAAAAGCGACCGATTCTGCGCTCTTCGGGTCATAGTCAACACTAGTTGCGTATAGATCCAGCACTTGTCGGTACATCACTTTCTCCGACGAACGGATATCGCGGATCCGCTCGAGAAGCTCGTACCAATACGATCCACCACCAAGGTTCTTAAGTCGCTCGTCATCTAGGGTGAAGCCCTTGATGAGGTACTCTTTCAGTCTCTCGGTTGCCCAACGTCTAAATTGCGTAGCAGTCTTGGATTTAACCCGATATCCCAGGGAAATAATCATGTCTAGGTTGTAGTGAGGCAGCGTCCTCGCCACGTTGCGGCTACCCTCACGGCGAACCTGTCGGAAATCCCGACAGGTTGCCTCTTCATCAAGTTCACCCTCTGCGTAGATGTTTCCAATGTGCTCGACAATGTTAGACCTTGAACTTTGAAAAAGCTCCGCCATCTGCTGCTGCGTAAGCCAAACCGTCTCACCCTCAAGTCGGACCTCGATACGTACAGTGTTCTCTGGGCTCTGGTAGATCAGCATCTGTCTATTGGGCTCGTCAGTTCGACTATTGTCTTCTGTGGCCATGACGCTCCCTTCCGCACGAGTGATGAGACCGACCACTAGGCGATTTGCAGTAGCTGGTCAGCAACCGAATCGCAGCGCATTTACCAACAATTGTAGTTTACGAGCCACGGTGTTTTGAGAGACGACAGATCAGGTGGTTTATATCAGTTTTTCAACGTGCAATTGGAATTATCCGAGCGCTGGATATTTCAGCTATTTGATTAGGGCTGGAGAAAAGAGTGGCGTAACTGCGGTTCTGTGGCTACCAAACAACGAGTCAGTTAGAATTAATGAAAGCGGGCAAGCCCAGAGGACACGGAGCGTTTCAATACCGGCTTGATTGAGCGTTTCGAGGATTAACTCTGTGAGTGTTTCGTACTCTTGAGCAGTAGACGGACTTGCTTCAAGTTCGTGTTGGACAGTCCTGAAGTGCTTGATCGGTATGGACTCATTTCGCGGGCGCAGCAAACTTCCAGCCCAAGAACCTTCGTTCTTACAGATGTAGATTGGAACGCCCTAATCTATCACGCCATCGTAGACGAGGATACGATCCGATTCGTATTCCGCACCGGTGAACAGGTGAGCATGACCCTGCAAGGGTGATATTGCAGCGGTTGACGTGCACGGTTAGGTACATCTTCCAGAATTTAGATAAGGTTAGCCTTGCCTAATAAGGATGGTGTTTGCATGGACGATAGTGCAATGGATCAGGTTGTTGACGGCGAGTATGGGTCCGCGAAGGAAAAATCTGTCGCTGGCCAGAACGCGATCCGTCAACTATCGCAGCCAGTGAAAGGCAAGCTGTTCGTCGCGCAGGTTTTGGCTTTTCTCTCTGGCGTGTTGGCTATTGCCCCGTATGTGGCTCTGGTGGAGCTTGGCAGAGAACTTATGCAAGACCAGGTGGACCCGGCGCGGGTGAACTGGATCGTCATGCTCCTCGTCAGCGCATACATGACTCGGTTGACCTTATATTTTGTTGCATTGGGCGTGACGCATTTTATTGACCTGTCGTTGCGTAATCAAATGCGCCGCCAGATTGCCGCCCGCATGTCGACTGCTCCGCTGTCGTGGTTTACCCGCGAGGGTGAGGGGAAGATCCGCAAGACCATTCAGGATGATACGGCCACGGTGCACACAGTGATCGCGCACGGGCCGATTGAGAAACTGAACGCGATCGTATCCCCGCTCGCCTTGTTAGCCTATGCGTTCGTGGTGGATTGGCGGCTCGCTCTGCTGTCGATCGCGACGATTCCGATCTATGTGGGCATGTATGGCATGTCGATGCGTGGGATGAATGAGAAGACCGCACAAATGGATACCAAGCTCGCTCAGGTTTCGGCAACGATGGCCGAGTTCGTTGCCGGTATCTCAGTGGTGAAAGCGTTCGGCAAGGTCGGCCAAGCACATAAAGCCTATTTAGATGCAGCTAACGAGTTTTCTAAGTTCTACCGGGCATGGTGCATGCCGCTGGTGTCGATGTCGGTCGCCTCATTTTCGTGGGTGTCGATCCCGGTGTTGTTGATCGTGAACCTTGGCGGTGGCGCGTTGATGATGAACGCCGGTTGGGTGAGCATCTACGAGGTGATAACGACCACGTTGATCGCCTTGGTGTTGCCGGGAGCGTTGATGGCAGTCGCAACCATCGCCTGGTCGTACCAGCTCGCAGGGTCTGCGGCAGTACGGCTGGTGAACGTCATGGAGCTACCGGCATTGCCTCAGCCAGATATGCCGCAGACGCCAAAGGGTCATGATATCGAGATTCGGGGTGTGTCGTATGCCTATGACGAGACCCAAGCGTTAGACGAAGTGAGCCTGAGCATTCCGGCAGGCACGGTGACCGCGCTGGTTGGGCCTTCGGGCGCGGGAAAGTCGACGTTGGCGAGTTTGATTGCCCGCTTCGATGATCCAGATGCTGGCACGATCACTATTGGCGGGGTTGATCTAAAGAGCATTTCCCAGGATGTGTTGTATTCGACGGTCGCATTTGTCCTGCAAGATGCACAGCTTATTCGCGACACCATTCGAAACAACATCGCTCTTGGCGCGCCAGACGCAACCTTGGATCAGGTGCGGCAGGCGGCGCGGGCGGCGCAGATCGATGAGTTCATCATGAGCCTGCCAGATGGTTACGACACTGTGTTGGGTGAGGATACCCACGTTTCGGGCGGGCAGGCAGCCCGTATCGCGATCGCCCGGGCGCTCATGGTTGATGCCCCAGTGTTGGTGTTGGACGAAGCGACGGCGATGGCGGACCCGGAATCGGAATCGAAAATCCAACAAGCTCTCTCGACTCTTGCCAAAGGCAGAACCGTGATTGTGATCGCCCACCGACTGGCCTCGATCAGAGGGGCAGACCAAATCGTCGTCATGGAACGCGGGCGCATTGCTGTGGTCGGTAAACACGACGAGCTGTTGGGTAATGCGCACTATCAGGCACTTCTTGCCCAAGGTGCATGCGAGGAGATGACACGATGAATCAACTATTGCTGCCACGCTTTAAGCGTTTGATGGAACCCGCCTCGTGGCGAGACCTCTCGGTCGGTCAAGCGTGGGGTGCGGTCTCAGGACTGTGTCACGGCTTTGCCCTGCTGACTTTGCTTCCCGCAGCAAGTGCCCTAGCGACCGGAATGCCGGTGTGGGGGCTGTCGTTTTGGGGCTGGCTCATCGCCTTGGCGGTAATCGCGATGCTGGGCGTGGGCACGGAGTTTTATGGCATGCGCACCGGCTATATCGGCGCGCTCGGGTTCATTCACGACGTACACCAAGCGGTCGGCAACAAGGTAGCCCGCCTACCGTTGGGAGTGTTTGATTCGGGTAGTTCTGGACGGCTGTCGCGCATGGTCACCCAGGAAATGATGAACTTGGGCGAGTCGGCGGCACATTTCATTTTCTCCCTCGTCCAAAAACTCTCAGCCGTGCTGGTGATCACTGTGGGCACGTGGTTCTGGGATTGGCGACTGGGACTGACCTTGACGATCGCCTTCCCGATCATGCTCGCCTTCCTTCATATCTCCCGTGTGCTTCTCGATAAGGGCAAACAGGTTTCCGAACCAGCAGAATCGGAGCTGGCGGCTCGCATGGTCGAATTCTCCACCTGCCAAGGCGCGCTGCGCTCCTGCCATGTCGCCGACGACTACCCGGCCCTTGATCGGGCATTCAAACAGGCTGACCGCAAAAGCCGCAAAGCATTGTGGATCGAAACATTAGCGAACCTGATAAACGGAATGTTCGTCCAAGCCCTTGTCGTGGTAATGATTTGGCTGACCGCCCAACTCGCCCTCGGCGGGCAGATGAATGCGTTGAACGCTGTGGTCACCATCGGCATGTGCCTGCGGTTCACCACCATGCTCCAAGACATCGGTGGCTGCATGACCGGGCTGGAAGAACGCCGCCAGCAAATGAATCACGTCGACAAGATCATGGACGCTCCCGAACTGTCCGAACCCGATGTCTCCACACCGGTGAGCGCTCCTGGTGATGTTCGTTTCGAGGACGTCGCCTTCGGCTACGATCCGGACACCCCGGTTCTCCGTGATATTTCCTTCCATGTCCCGCAAGGCGGCATGTGTGCCCTGGTTGGCCCTTCCGGCTGCGGAAAAACCACAATCGCGAGGTTGGTTGCACGTTTCTGGGATGTGCAGTCCGGCAGCGTATACGTTGGCGGGGTTGATGTGCGCGAGCAGACCACCGAAGATTTGATGCGCCAGGTGTCTCTCGTTTTCCAAGACGTCTATTTATTCAATGACACGCTCGAAGCCAACATTCGCCTTGGCAACCCAGAAGCTACCGATGAAGAAATCAGGTGGGCCGCTGACCTGTCGGGCGTGACCGAAATCGTCAACCGGCTCCCAGACGGCTGGAATTCATTGGCGGGTGCTGGCGGGCGCGCACTGTCAGGTGGGGAACGCCAACGCGTCTCTATCGCCCGCGCCTTGGTGAAGAAGGCCCCGATCGCGCTGTTCGATGAGGCCACCAGCGCGTTGGATGCGGAAAATGAAGCCAACATTGTTGCGGCGATGAACGAGCTACGCAAGCACTCCACACTGATCGTGATCGCCCACAAACTTGAAACCATTCGCCAAGCTGACCAAATCATTGTGCTCTCCCACGGTGGGCGTATCGCCCAGCGCGGGTGCCACGACGAGCTGGTCAACCAGCCAGGTCAATACCGCGATTTCTGGCAAGAGCGCATCAACGCCGCCGGATGGCAACTCGTCTAAAACACAGCACTGTTCACAATCATGAAAGGAATAACTATGTCCACACCCACGTCCTCGCGCCTAAACACGCGCGACTTCATCAATATCGGCGTCTTCACCGCTTTGATGTTTGTCATCGTGTTTGCATTCGGAATGCTCGGGTTCATTCCGGCTGCCATGTATGCCGGTTTCCTGCTTTCTATCCTCGTTAACGGCATCGTCTTTGCGCTGTTTACTGCCCGCACTCCGAAGATGGGGGCATTGACAATCATGCTGATCCTCATCGAAGTCCTCTTCTTCGTAACGGGTCACTGGGTGGGAGGAATTGCGATCGCCGCTGTGTTCGGCCTGCTCGCTGACTTGGTGATCACCAAGGGGCCGAAGAGCGTGAAAGTTCGTGTCCCGCTGGCATATGCACTGTTTATCCTGCCGATCTATGTTTCCCCGTGGATTCCGCTATTTATGAACCAAGACGCGTATATGTCGCAGATCGCCGAACAAATGGGCGCAGACTACGCCGCCAAGATGGCGCAGGTTGTCACGATTCCGATTCTGCTGGGCTTCTTCGTCGTGATGCTCATCGTTGGCTGGCTTGCTGGTCTGTTGGGAACCAGGGTCGCGCGCAAACACTTTGAACGGGCCGGTCTTGTCTAAACTTCCCGACCCGCGCACGATTATCGCAGCGCTCGTCATCGTCTCCACCACGATCTACAGTGCCTACTCGCCGTGGTTCGTGTGTGCTCTGGGCGGATTCGCCGCCGTGATGCTGGCGAGCGCTGCGATCAACCCCAACACGCTCGTGCGCCCGAGCTGGGTGGCCGTATACTTGGCCACGTTTGCGGTCCTCGGCGGGCTCGTCTTCGTGATACCACTGGTGTGGAAGTCAACGGCCGGCGCGTTCCTCGTGCTGTTTTTGCAGTGGATGTGGCGATTCAGTGTCAGCGCAGGAATGGGAGCCTACGCGATCGGTGTGATCCGACCTGCCACCTTGCAAAAAGCACTCGCCAGCTCACGAATCCCGACCTGTTTCACGATCCCGATCTCAGTCGCGTTACGTGTGCTGCCCGTGATCGGCCACGAGGTTAAAGCGATCTCAGATGCCATGAAACTACGCGGCATGTCCGCGCTTTCCCTGCGTGCGGCCCAGTACTTCACAATCCCGCTGCTATCGACCGTGGTACGCAGCGGAGACGAACTGGCATCTGCTGCCCTTGTACGCGGACTGGGCGGAACCGCAAAGCCCACCTCAGTCACGGTCGTGAAATTCCGTGTGATCGACGCGGTCATTCTGCTCATCGTTATCAGCTTCGCGATATGGAGAATCGTCCTATGACAACAGCCCAAGCAACTGGGGTCACCTTCACCTATCGGGGAGCAGACCACCCCTCAATCAATGACGTAACCATCACCATCACACCTGGAACCGTCACCTTGCTGTGTGGTACGTCAGGGTCGGGGAAAACCACCGCGTTGCGGCTGTTTAACGGGCTCATCCCGCACTTTCACGACGGCGACCTTACCGGAAGCGTCACAGTCGACGACATTGACGTGGCACGAGTAGATTTATCAGAGCTTGCCCACCACTGTTCGACAGTGTTTCAAAACCCGCGCACCCAGTTCTACACCACTCACGTGCGTCAAGAACTCGCCTTCGGCCCAGAAAATCTCGGCCGCGACCCGCAGGAGATCTGTGCCCGCATTGACGAGGTTGCAGCCGAGTTAGGTATCGCCGACCTGTTGGAATCCCGCGTCACACAACTATCAGGCGGACAGATGCAACGCGTGGCCTGCGCCGTCGCCATGTGCAACAACACGTCGCTGATTGTCTTTGACGAGCCGACCGCGAACCTCTCAGCTGACGTTATCGACCAACTCGCCACACTCATCGCCAGGCTCAAAGCTGATGGACACACCATCATCATTGCTGAACACCGGCTAAGTTTCCTTTCCGGGATCGCTGACCGTGTCTACTGCTTCGATAAAGGTAACATCGCCCTCACCGCAACCGGCGAAGAGTTCTACGCTACCTCGGATGAGGAGCGCAAACAGCTTGGGCTGCGATCCCTAGTGACTGTGCCTATGCCACAACTTCCGCAACCGGCAGGAGATGGGCTTGAGATTGACAACCTCACCTTCGCCTACCGCCACGGAAACACGGTTCTCAACATCGGCCATCTGCTCTTTCCGGCAGGGAAAATCACAGCGCTCCTCGGCCCGTGCGGGTCAGGCAAATCAACACTGGCACGCATCATCTGCGGACTCGAAAAAGCCAAAGGTGCATCCATCACACTCAATAGGCAAAAATTCACCAACCGGGACGCATACCTCGTAATGCAAGACCCCACCCGGCAGCTATTCTCAGACACCGCTATTGACGAAGTCACGCTCGGGATAACGAGAGCCGAAAAACAACACATCGACGCCCAGGCGATCCTTAAAGAACTCGACCTCACCGACCATGAGGCTGATCATCCCCAAGCACTCTCTGGTGGGCAACGTCAACGTCTGGTTATTGCTACAGCGCTTGCCGCGAACAAGAAGGTCTACATCTTCGACGAGCCGACATCAGGTGTTGGCTACAAGCACCTTGTCGCGATTTCCCGAGTAATGCGTAAACTCGCTGACACTGGTGCCGTCGTCATCGTCATCACCCACGACGCTGAACTCGTTACCGAGGTCGCCGACCACGCTATCCACCTCGACCAAATCAACGCCTGCTAACGCAAACGCTCGCTCGGTCGAAAGAGAGGAAAGCATTTCCGCAGGTCAGGGCAAACGCGCTATACACTCGCTAACGCAAGCGATTTTCTTGACCCCCTTGGGGCATACTCGCTAACGCAAACGCCTACTTATCATTTTCGACGTCATAGTGGATACTTAGACGTCGAAAATGATAAAAGCCGCTTGAGCCCTTGAACCCCTTTTGAACAGGGGTTTTGCTGTTTCTGGGGCTGCTCGCTACTTCGCTGGAGGTTTGGCGATCCGACGGTCGTCGCTGTAACGCCCACTGGGGTGGCGTCCGTTTGAAGCCAAGGGGGTCTGGGCGAGTGCTTGCGTTAGCGGGTACCTAGTGCGGGGGCTAGAACATAAAATCTGGCATCGAGAAGGCTTCTGGCACGTTGTATCTGATTTCGTTGGCTTCTTTGCGGACGTTGATGTTCGAGCTTTCGAGAAGAATCGGGTTCAGGTGGGGCTTTCCTTCGTGAAGGAAGATTGCATTGGAAACGTTGGTTCGAATGTAGGTGGCGCTCTCGCGGGTGAATCCCAGCCGTTGGAGAAGGATGGTTTTCTGTTTCGTCGTGCCGTACTCGACGTATTCGTACCAGTCGTTGTCGAACTGCTCTACTCCGTGGACCTTCTTGTATTCGTTGGAGAATTTGAGGAAGTAGTTCGACAGGCTGAAGAGGATGACGTCTTCAAGAACTTTCAGGATTTCACTGATGACGATGTTGCGGTGCTGGAGCGTGTTCTCGTAACGGATCTCTCCTTGCCCTTTGATGTAGAGCGTTCCTTGTTGCAGGCGGTACTGGAGGGCACGGTTCATGATCGAACGGAGTCCGTGACCTTCCATCCATTGTGTAAGCAATACGGTGTACCAGCGCAGCATCGTGAGCTGGTTGCCGTACTTATCTGTTTTTCCGAGTGTTTCGGGGTCGTAGACGCGCCATTTGAAGATTGAGGCGAGCCTTTCGAGAAACGCGAGAGTTTCGTCGTAGTTGAACTTCCCGTCTGGAGAGATGCGCGGGTATTTGAGTCCGGCTCGGACAGCTTGAGTTAAGGATTCTGCTTGGTCGACAGATACGTTGATGTCGTCGTCTTGTTGCCCTTCTCTTTGCGCGAAGGACTCTCGGATTCGGCTGATGGTTTGGTCGTCGAGGTAGTCGGAGAATTCTTCACGCACCAGGCTTTGACGTCCTGTGGTGATGTCGCGTAAGAGCATGAGTCCGAATTTGCGCTTCATGTTGTAGCGCTCGTAGCTTTCATCTCCCTTGGCGAACTCGATCTGTCCTTCTTGAAGATCAGCAACGACTCCTTGCTTCATTTTCTTGCTGATAATTTGTGAGTCGGTTTGCACGGATAGCGTCTGTGCAGGAACGTTCGCTTGCAGGAGTTCCTTTGCCTTTTGCTCGGATGCAAGTTGGTTGCCCACGATGATGAATACGTTGCCGTAGAGGTTGAACTCGATACGTCCGACTCGGCCGATCAGGTTCTTGAAGTCGACTGTTGTCATTCCTGCTCTGCCGATTTTGTTGGTTGTGATGACGAGGTTGTCGGCGGGAAGGTTGACTCCTTCTAGAAGCGTGCTGGTACAAAATAGTGTCGAGATTTTGCCTTCGCGGAACAGGCCTTCGATGCGTTCGCGGATTGCTGGTGGGAGGTAGCCGATGTGGTAGCTGACGCCTCTACGGATGAGATCGCTGAGGTAGTAGTCCTCGTGGACGTCGCGTTCGATGTCTTTTGCGAGAGCGTCCAAGTCTTTATCGTTGAGGTCTGCCAAACCCTGGGCATAGTCACGTGCCGCTTGCACTGCGTGATGTCGGGCAGAATGAAACACGATGGTTTGCCCACGGTGATCTGAACCTCGTGATGATTCACTAACAAATCGGGTTATGCCCTGTACGGTAGCGTCCTGAGCTTGAAGTGAGGCTAGGTGCGTGAATTCTTGGGTGTGGTCGTTGTAACTGGAAATGGTGTTTTCGTGCAGGTTGACGAGGTATTTGAACTGTGCGACTGGCGAATACTGGGTTGCGACCGCGTTGGTTTCATTTTCGTCAGAGTTTGGATCAACCAGCCTTAGGAATACCTCTGGGTTGGGAATGTTGGGTGAAGCGAAGACGAAGTGTGGTGGCTTGTGGCGGTGTTGAAGGATTGTCACGGTTTGGTAGTAGAACGGGGCGCGGCTGTTCTTGCCTGAGAGTTTGTGTGATTCGTCGAAAAAGATGTACTCGAATTCGATCGCAGGTTTGCCGATCAGAAGGTAAAGCAGGCGTTCTGGGGTGAGTACGAAGATGAAGTTGTGATCGCCTTCGAGCACGATGTCACCTGCAGCACTGACGATTCGGTAGTTGTGTCGTTCTAGGTCTTCGCCAAGGTCAGCGATCAGTTTCGAGCGCGTCTCGTTGATCAGCGCTTTTGACGGCACGATGATCGCAAAGTTGGCCTTCACCCCGGATTTGATCTGGTTGGTGATGAAGGTGCGCATGATGAAGGACTTGCCCAAGGATGTTGGGGCTGAGAAGGAAAACTTGCCGTCAGTGAGGCGGTCGTAGATTTTCTTTTGCGGCGCGAAGAACTTCATCGACCTATCACCGGGTACGGTGAGGTATTCGGCTTGGTAGGCGTTGAATGCGGCGTCGAGGATGCCTGCATCGGAAGTCACGCCCAGCTGCTTCAGGCCTGGGTAGTTGCCTAGCGTGGTGAAGATTGCAGGAACGTATGCTTTCGTGCGGGGATCATTCGGATACAGGATGTGGCAGAGGAGCGCGATTTCTTGCGCCCATACCCTATGCTGGTCACGGTTGGTGGGGTGGGTTGATTTCGAGAGCAGGTCAGCGAACCGCAGCGCTGCTTCAAGATCCACGTCGTATGGTTGACGATTCGCCAGCCCTAATCGATGTAAACCGTAGTTGTGGAGCAGGTTGGCGTACAGCTGTTTGAGGAATTCGTTGGAGTCGATGTCGGCAAATACGAGATCGCCGACTGTTACTTGCTTGTCAGACATGGCTACCACCTTGCCCGCCCACGAGCCCATCCATGATTGCGACCGCGTCAACGTCTACTTCATTGAGGGGCAAAACGTAAATGTAGAACGAGTAGTTATCTAGGTTTCGGGTGTTGATCTCGTTGGCGATCATTTGGGCGTGCGCGGCGATATCTCCCTGCATTTTCTGATCGAGCGCAGACCGATACTGCTGATTGCCATAGTTTTTCGGATCTAGACCAATGTCGTAACCCAGAAACATCGAATAAGCGGTATCGAACCCGGGTGCCCCACCCGGCTTCGGGATCAACAGATCCTTCACGTAGCCTGCGGTCGCTGCGTCGAGGGTCTTGGTGAACACGGTATTCTCAGCGAGCTGAACCTCGTCTGAGCGGTTCTGCTCGATGTCTACGACGCGGTCGAATGCTGCAGTGATGGCATCCCCAATGTTGCCGACCACGCTGGAGGTTCCAAACACGATACTGCTGGTGGTTCGCTGACCGTCTGGTGTGAGCAGGTGGATGGCGTCGCAGCGGCTGTGGATCTGGCCTCGGGCCTGGTTGAGCTCGATCTTGCTCAGCACTTTGGGTGCTTCGAGAATTTGTTCGAGCAGGACGTAGAGCAAGATTTCGCCCAGCCCCATGCCGTCTTGTTGTGAACGCATCCGGCTCACAGCGTCGAGAGCGACTTCTTCGAGATCGTCTCGCTGCTTATAGCCTTCGTATTCGGCGCGCGAGAAGACGTAGCGTCCAACGTTTCGTTTGAGGAACTTGACGAGGGCTGTGTGGTCGAAGCGGTTGTTTTGGACAGACAGATGGAACAGGCGTAACTGTTCGTCGTTTCGAAGACCTAACGTGTTCGAATGCGCCACCTCGGTGAACGTGGACGCAAACGTGTCACCGCGCAGCGTTGATGTGATTGTCGCCTGTGCCATCTCGTATTCTCCCAAAAGGTGTCCTTCCCGCCTACAGCTTTTCGAGGATACGCACGAGCTCCGACAAAGTAACCGCCCCGTCCGGTGGAGTGACGCCATCTTCGAAGACCATGTAGTAGCGATAGCCATTGCCAGACATGTTCGCCCACGCCCGCCCGAGCCTAATCTTGCGGTTAGAATCGTCGTTCTTCAAATGCTCACCCTTGGTCTCGACAACCACGATGGTGCCGCTAGCGGTCATCACGACAAAATCTGGGTAGTGGTTGAACGGACCATTGAGACAAAAGCCCTTGCGTTCAATGACACGGTGCCACCAGCGAACGTTGTCCATTCCAGAGAAGCGACCAGCGAGTTCGAGCTCAAAGCCATTCATCTTGTCTTCGGCCCCATACAGGGAGCCGCCAATCAGGGAGGAAGCATGAATGGGCTGGATCGCTTTCGGGAACGCATAGAGTTGTTGAACATCAACGCGTCGGGTCTCGATGTCCTCATAGAACCGCTTGACCTTATGCGCTTCCAAAAGACCGTCAATTTTCTGCTTGACCTTGCTTGCTACCGCATGCGGGTGCTCTTGATAGGTCAGCAGCTGCTCGGTGCCGAAGGCCTCAACCGTCCGCACGATGTATGCCCGCAGGTCAGAGTCAGTGATCGAATTGATCGGTTTGATCCGTTGGTAGATCGCTTCAGCCGTGTTACGTTTTTGTCCTTCGATGCTCAGTTTCGAGAAGTGTTCGCGCATGAATTTCTGGTCGGTACTCGACATCCGGAAGGCTTTAGGAACCTCTGAGTCTTTTCGCACGTCAATCTTGTACATCTGCTCATCGGCCGTCGACAAGTCGATATCGATGTCTTTCGTAGCCAAGTCGAAGTCACCGGCTAGTGCCTCGTGCTTGAGCTCGTTGTATCCCTCATGAGCGGTCGGGAACAATGCTGATCCGGGTTCTTGAATGACGAATTGGGGAAGGCGAAGGGTTTCGATCTCGTCAGCGAATTCGGGGTTCACGAAGCTCGTGTCCACAGCATCCTCCAAATCCGAAGGCACGAAGCCCTCACCCATCTGGGCGGCTTCTTCGGCCTCCTGCTCATAGTCCGCACCCTGCTGAGCCGCCTGCTCGATCATCGAAGCAACCGTCAGATCCGGCGAAGGCTCTGGTGAACTAGCGGATTCTTCTCGCGCATCTAAATCCGCTGCAACCTGTTCTTCATCGAACTCCAGAAACTCTTCAACGTCCATACCTTCCACTGAGTCTGACGACGTAGGGGCAGGTTTGCTGGACTGGTTCGCACCAGTGAAGTCGAAAGCTACTTGATCGGCTGTACGGAAGTCGCGCTTGGAGAATCCGGCACTGTTGAGCCCTGCAACGATCTGTTTGAGCGTGACGCCGAAATCGTTCGAGGAGGTCAACACGTAACTCATGTTTAACAACGTATTCGGCTGCTTCTTCGCGTGGGGTTGGCGCAGAACACGGCCAAGGATCTGTTCAACATCAACCTGGCTGGTTTTGTTCGCCAACGACGCCAGAATGTAGGCGAAGGGGCAGTCCCAACCTTCCTTCAACGCGTTCACGGTGATGATGAACCTGATCGGACACTCCTCGCTGAGCAGATCCACGCCCTTGAGCTCGTTTACGTCGGCGGTCTTGATCGCGATCTGCTCTGCAGGAATACCAGCCTTAACCAGCTTGTCACGCAGCCGCTCAAACGAAGTCGCATCCTCGCTCGTCTTCGGCTGAGCCTGGAACAACACGATCGGGCGAATATAAGCGCCACCACTTTCATACTGCTGTGTAGCAGCGACCTCTAGAGAACGGCGAAGATCGATCGCATCCGTAACAACATCCTTTTGCGAGGACCGGTTATACGCAATGACCGGAAGTTTAACCATGCTCTCGTTCTTGAGCGAGAGCGCATCCACATACGAGATCACGTTCGCTTGCCGCTTCGGGGTCGCGGTCAAATCAAGAATGAACGCTGGGTTAAAATTCGTGAGCATCTCTTGGCTTAACGTGCTCGTCGCGTGATGCGACTCATCCACGATCACCACCGGATTCAACTGGTTAATCACCTGAAACAAAGCCGTCTCATCCGCGTTCTCGATCAGCTGCTCCGGGGCACCAAACGCAGTCGAGAACGACGCCAGATTCCCATTGGCCTGGTATGCCTTGCGCCCGTCCTTTGTCCGTGAGCGGAACGAGTCATACGAGAGCACCATCACCGACAACTGCTCAGCCACCGTCGACGGGCTGAAATTCTGCCCCGCCAGCAGCTCTTCCTTCGAATACACCTCAACCCGGCCACCAAAATCAGTATTCAACTTCTGCCGATACGGGTGCGAGGAATTCTTCAACGCCGCCAACGTCTGCGTCAAAATCGAATCCGACGGCACCAGCCACACCACAGCCTGTTTCCGCGTCGGCGGCAAAGCCTCAAAAATCGGCTTCACCGACGCACACGCCAAAAACGTCTTCCCACCACCAGTTGGGACCTTGTAACACACGTGCGGAACACCATCGATCACATTCTGGTAGCCCGGCATCTGCAGGGTGCCAACCTCAATCTGGCGAGACTCCCAAAACATCTTGAAAGCCTCGCTCAGAGTGGGCTGCTCGTTAAGCTGGGTGAGGTAATCCTCCAGATCGGCAATCACCCGGTTTTGATACTTCTTCAACTCCATGACCAACACTCCTTAGAGACGGGTGATATCCCGAGGGATCTTCTTGAACGTGATATTCAGCGAGCGCAGCTCCTCATCCGACAACAAACAGGTATCGGCATAAATCACATACGAACTAGCCGCACACTCGATCGGGATAGAAGCCAGATAGCCACGATCCAAACTCGTCACACGATCCGGCTCATACACGAAAAACAACGACGCATCCTCATGCCGTCCTAAGAAATACGGATGAGCACTGGTCGGATTCGAGAACGCCTGTCCTGTCTCGGTGAACCAGATGTATTCGCACACTCGATCCAACGGCACGTCTGGGTTCAAGTCACCATCAACAAGAAGCGGCGCGCCAAGCTCATAGAAGGAGAAGTCACCTCCCGTACCCGAAACGTCATGGTCGTGAGACTGTGTGGCGACAACTTGTAGATAGGAGCTACCCGATTTACCTGTCACTTTCGTGGTGATCTTCGGGCGGGAGACCTTGGTGTATTTGCCCTGAGCTTCCTGGTAGATTTTGTTTGCCTCGGCGAGCAGGCCGTCGGCTTTCTTCATCGCCGTCAACGTGAGCTTGTGCTCGTACAGCGTGATCGATTCTTCTGACTCGCCCTTGTAGCCAGTGATCGCGCGACGGACACGCTCAGCAGTCACCGAGTCGGCATAATCACCTAGCTCGACAAGGATAAATGAACGCTCGCCTTTATCGGACTTGTTGACGTTGAGCACTGCATGGCCCGTCGTACCAGACCCCGCAAATGAGTCGAGGACGATGTCCCCCGGTTTAGTTGCGATCTTCAAGATCCGTTCGATGAGCCGGGTTGGCTTCGGAGTATCAAACGCGACACGGCCGTCAAAGATCGCACGGATCTCCTTCTTCGCCTCATCCGTATGACCGGCAACCTCGTATGGCCAGAAGTTCGTCGGTAGCAGCCCACCCACACTATCGAGGTATGTCTTGCGACGGACGCCACCTTCGCCGCCTTTGGTGAAGTAGAAGCGAGGCCACTGGCCGCGTTCATACACTGCGCGCGCATCGGCTTGAGCTTCCTCCAACGGTTTCGCTAATACGAGACCCAAAACGCCGGGCTTCACTTCATCAGCAGGTACGCCACACACCCGTGCGCGCTTCGCAGCGTCATCGAGATCCTTCAACTCATAGGCAGTCCAACCAGAAAATATGCGGAACATCTCCGGTTGTTCATAACGCCAACAATTCCCAGTGCCCGGATAGATCATTGCTCCCGTAAATGGGTGTTGAATCGCGTAGACCATGCCCTGGTGTGTAGCTGCTCCCGGAGCGAATGCATCTGAGCTCGTCCAAGCAGTCCTATCGCCGTCAGGATTACTGTACTTATCATCCATTTCGGCTGTGCGTTCGAGCTTGTTGGGGTTCCAGTCGGGCTGTTTGGAGAACGCGAATAAGTGCTCAACCTCGGCAGGGATTCCTTTGGAATCGTTACGGGTCGAATAGGTGCGCTGCCACGAAATATCAGCCACGAAACAACGAGCCCCAAAGATCTCGTCACACATAGCCTTCAGGTGGGCAGCCTCATTGTCGTCGATCGAAATAAAAATAGCACCAGTCGGTGCAAGCAGCCGCTGCAGCAGGCGCAGGCGCGGGTACATCATGCACAACCACTTGTCATGGCGGGAGAGGTCTTCGCCTTCTTTGCCGACGACTTCACCGAGCCATTTCTTGATTCGTGGGTCGTTGACGGCGTCGTTGTAGATCCAGCCTTCGTTGCCTGTGTTATAGGGAGGATCGATGTAGATACAGTCGACTTTTCCTTCATAGCGAGGCAGGAGCGCTTTGAGGGCTTCGAGGTTGTCACCGTGAATAATCATGTTCTGGGAGCCGTTATCCTCCTGATGCTGCCCGTGCTCGTTGTAGGAGTATTGGCGGTCGAGGACGCGGTAGGGAACGTCGAGGTGGTTGGTGATCACCTTGTCTTTGCCGACCCAGTTCAGTTCTGGCATTAGCGTTCCTCCTTAGGCTCGTGAGTGTTGTTGGGATGTGGTTCTTCTGCGGCTTGACCGGTGCGGACCCATTCGTCGATTTCTGAGAGTTTGAATTTCCAGACCCTGCCGACTTTGTAGGCGGGAAGATTGTGCGTCACGATCCATTTCGTGATGGTTTCCCGGCGCACACCGAGGTGAGCTTGTGCTTCTTTCATGGTGACCCAGTTTTCTAATTCAGCTTCGCTCATCATCCCTACCTTGTCGAGTGAAGATCCGGGTTAATAACTGTGGCATCGACATTGAATGTTGTAGTCGCTTGAGGGAAGCAGTTCTCGCCTTCCTGGTTGCGCATTTCCCAGTGGCTTGAGGCCGCCCCTTCATAGCCTTGCGCCCGAAACGTGCAAGAAATCTTGATGAACTTTCTTGTCGCTGGCGGGCTTTCAGGAATGGCGATTTGTTTGGTGCCGACGGGTCGTATTCGCGGGTCTGTTGGATTCGTACAGACGAGTGTCCGACTGGTCCAGTCGATGCTGCCAACGTTGCGCAGTGTCCATGTGTGAGTGAACTCGGCCCAAAATCCTGGCTTGTGTTTTTGCAGTGCGGGCGGTTCCGTCACGTCGACGCGATCTCCTTGATAGAGCGGCTGCGGTGCAGGGTTGATCTCGTCTGGTTCCTGGCCTTCAAGGCGAAGTCGGTAGCAGTGTTCGAGGACATCGCAATGGTTTGGATCGTGGATGATCGCGTCGAACCAATCTGTGAGTGCCCAAATGAACGCTTCTGGTTCGATAGTGAGGGTTGAGGGCAGCCCGGCGTCTTTGCCGACTTCTTGGCAACGATCATCCAACGTGCGCTTCGTGCTTGGGAGGGGCCTCAGGTGGCTAAGAAGGAAATCATGCAAAGATTTCTTGTTCACCGGCGTTGAAAATGATTCGTATTGCGGTTCGGAGATCGGTTTTGCTCCGGTGAAGATCTTGCGTGCGTACTCGTCATCTAACCGCTCTGCGCTGCCAGCGTGTTGGAATACGGCTTGGACGAATTTTGCCTGGTTAGTGATGGGACTCTTCCGCTTATAAACAGCGCGACAAAACTCGGGCAAACCCATATGCGTCACGCTCCTCTATGCCGAGTCCCAAAACTAGTCCCAGAAGTCCCAGTTTTTGCTTCCCTCACCGATCTGAAGTCCCAAAACCACAGCGTTTGATGAGTATGTGAGCAAAACACGAGCCGACGAGACGAGCAACTGTCATCTCATTATCGCACGCCGACTCGCGCGAACGCTCATGAACACGCACCAAGTGGTGGTGGGTGTCGTAGCGAGAGCGAAGGAGGTGAAGAGCGTGGGTAGGAACCGTAAGCAGACATCGCGTGCTGTGGCACGCAAGGCATCAGCTGTGCTGCGCGATGGCCGTTCTTCGGCGCGGACCAAGTCCGTTGCCGCCTCGGCATTAGCGCAGACTAAGCCGTCCAAGCGCGGCAAGTAGTCGTACACAGCCCACTCGGTTTCGACACAGTTCGGACCGGGTGGGTGGGGACGGTAGTGCTGGTGGCCACCGGCACTGACGTTCTCCAAGCCTGAGCGTGATTGTTCGGGAGCTCATCTGGCGGATGAGCAAGCCCTATGGCGGGTGCAGGCCGTGGGGGTTAGACAAACAAATCACTAGTGAGACCTGCTCTGGGAGCGCTCGGCGGGTCACCTCACCCAACCCCTCTTTGCTGAGGGGCGTGTGGGGTGGCTCGCCTTTGTCGTCTTCCTAGCAGTTCTCACTAGTGATCTGAGCCAAACAGATCAGGTCTCCACATCACCGGGATTCCCGGAGAAATGGAGATCCTTCGATGAAGGTCACCTTCAGGCACGAAGCAGATAACAACAAGAACGAGTCCATCACTGACACTTTCGACATTGACCCTGGCGAGTTCGCTCTCATGATCGCAACCGACCGCCAGCAACGCGCCGCCACAACTGGTGTTCCACTCAACCAGGTCAAGCCCCGCACACCGCAGAAGATTCTCGACGAGTTGTGGAACGCAGAAGAAGCGGCCACGCATAAGGCGGTTCGCGCCGATCGCGGCAAGGGTAAGAAGACATGCACGTGCGGGGCTGAGTGCGGTCCTCGACGTGGATGCCGCGTCCCGAATAACAAGCCGTTTTCGTATGAGCAGATGCTCGACATCGACCTTGATCCAGCTTCACCGGGTATCAGCGCTGAAGACCAGGTCATCGAACGCGAGGACAGCGTCGAGCACACCCGTGAGCTCGAGGCTATGCGTGGCGTCATCGCTGGTTTGGATCCTCAGCATCATGAGGTGATGACGCGCCTTCTTGCAACCGACAAGCTCAATCAGGCGCAGGTGGCACGCGATATGGGGTTGACCCGTGCTCGGGTATCGCAGCTAGTGGCAGAGGTAAAACCGCTGATTCGACAGGCGGTTGAGGATGCCCGATTTAACACTTTCGGTGGTGTCGGCAGTGGGGTGAAAGGGAGAAGCCAACCGGGCTACTCCCACAAATGAGGAAGAAAGGTAAGCCCGATGGCTCGACATAGTCTCAAGCTTCATATTGCCCGGCGTATCCCTGACGACCCCGGAATCGTCGCAACTAAGAACGTGACGCTGCGTGAACGGTTCATGCGCCTACTGCTTGGTAGCCCGCGCAAAGTCATGATTCTTGTTCCTGGTGATTCGGTCAAGCAGATCGACATCACCGAAAACACCGATGACGACCTCATGGCATTGGCTGATGCTCTCAAGACGGGTGAGTCCAAATGATGATGTCACAGCTCAATGCCTTTATTCGTGATGGGAACCAGGCGCTGCGGTCGCTCGCCGATTTGCTTGCGCGGGCTCAGCAGATCGTTTGCGCGGGCTCAGCAGATCGTTGAGGAGAGTTTCGAAGACCACGCAGGAATGCCTGGTGAACGCCCAGAGCTTGCCCTGCAGATCAAGGAACCCTTCGAAACCATCCCAGCTGTGCACAGCCAGCCAGAACTACTCGCGGACGAGCCGGAGGTTGAACCTGAACCGGTAGTGGCGCTCGAAGAAGTACGTGCTTTTCTTTCCGAGCTCTCAGCGCAAGGCCACACCGCAAAGGTTCGTGAGCTGATCGTCGAGGCTGGTGCGGACAAGCTCTCAGCGGTGGATCCGTCGAAGTTCGGCTGGCTGCTCGAACAGGCGAAGGAGATTGCTAATGACACCGTCTGACCACGCCCTCCTCTCGGCATCTGGGGCACACAGGTGGCTCAACTGCACACCTTCAGCTCGGCTCGAATCGGATGAGCCGGAGTCAACGTCTGCTGCTGCTGAGCAAGGAACCGCCGCTCATGCCTTGGCGGAGCACAAACTCCGCAGGGCTCTCAAGCAGCGCTCGAAGCGTCCGGTCTCGGCCTGGATTGATGACGAGATGGAAACCTTGACCGACGACTATGTGTCGTTTGTGCAAGAACACATCTCCATCGCCCAGGAGACCTGTGGCGATCCGCAGGTGCTGATCGAACAGCGCCTGGACTTCTCCCACATTGTTCCTGGCAGTTTTGGCACCGGGGATTGCGTGATCATCGCCGAACCCACCTTGCAGATCATTGATCTCAAATACGGGCAAGGCGTGTTGGTTGAAGCCGTGAACAACCCGCAGTTGATGCTGTATGCGCTCGGTGCGCTCCACGCTTTCGGGAGCCTGTACGACATCGAGACGGTATCAGTGACGATCTATCAGCCGCGCCGGGCGAACGTCGACACCTGGGAAATCTCTGTTGCCGAGCTCGAACAGTGGGCTGAAACCGAGGTGAAACCGAAAGCTGAGCTGGCCTCGGCTGGTGAGGGTGAGTTTTGTCCGGGCTCGTGGTGTCAGTTCTGTCGTATCGCGCCAACGTGTCGAGCACGAGCCGAAGCCAACCTTCAACTTGCCAAGCTCGAGTTCGTCCCACCGGCCGAGCTGAGTGATGCGGAGATTGCTGACGTGCTCACGAGGATTCCGCAGCTCAAAACGTGGGCATCCGACGTGGAAGCCTACGCGCTTTCCAAGGCTGTCAATCAGGGTGTGGTCTTTGAGGGGTTCAAGCTCGTCGCAGGCAGGTCGGTACGCAAATACACCTCCGAGAAAGACGTCGCTGCGGCGGCTGAGGCGGCTGGTTATAGGGACATCTGGGATCGCAAGCTCATCACCCTCACAGCCATGGAAAAGCTGATGGGTAAACCCGCCTTCAACGAGATCCTCGGTGATCTCGTGACCAAACCTGCAGGCAAACCCACATTGGTCCCTGCATCCGATAAACGGCCAGCGCTTGATCTGGTGAGTGCGGCCACCGATTTTCAACCCAACAAGTAACAAGTAGAAAGCAGAAAAGATCATGACAACTACAACTAATCCGACCCGTATCGTCACCGGCGAAGTTCGCCTCAGCTATGCGCATGTGTGGGAGCCGAACTCCATCCAGGGAGGCAAACCCAAGTACTCCGTCTCCCTGATCATCCCCAAGTCCGACACCGCCACCATTGCCGCGATCGAGAAGGCCATCGACGCCGCGATCGACGCCGGGACGGCCAAGTTTGGTGGTAAGCGACCCAACAAGGCCGCCCTCAAGCTCCCGTTGCGTGACGGAGATATTGAGCGCGACGACGAAGCCTACAAGGGCGCCTACTTCCTCAACGCCAACTCGCTGACCGCTCCGCAGATCGTCGATCAGAGCGTCGCCCCGATCCTGGATCGCGCCGAGGTGTACTCGGGCTGCTACGCGCGCGTATCCCTGTCCTTCTATGCGTTTAACACGAACGGCAACCGCGGTATCGCCTGCGGGCTCGGGAACATTCAAAAGACCCGTGACGGCGAGAGCCTTGGCGGTGGGCGCGTGAGCGCTGAGACTGACTTCGGTGCCTTCGCCGCTGATGACGACTTCCTAAACTAATCATCCCCACACGTGGAGGGAATCAGCACATCTTGTTGGTTCCCTCCACTTTTCCTCTGTGTGAAAGGAACCCCGTCATGCGAACACTCTTCTGCGATATTGAATCTTTCAGCCCCGTCCAACTCGCCAAGACGGGTGTTTACCCGTATGCCGAGCACCCAGCCTTCGAGCTGCTTCTCTTCGGATATTCGGTCGACGGTGGACCAGTCAAAGTGGTGGATCTCGCAGGCGGACAATCAATGCCCGACGAGGTGCTGGCGGCTTTGGTGGATTCGGGTGTGGTCAAGTGGGCGCATAACGCCGCTTTCGAACGAGTCTGCCTGTCTGCCTGGCTACGCACTCATCATCCCGAGCTTCTCGACGAGGGGTTTCTTGACCCAAGGCAGTGGCGGTGCACGATGATCTGGTCCGCCTACCTCGGTCTGCCAATGAGCCTCGACGCGGTTGCCGCCGTCCTCAAACTCGACGTCCAAAAAGATTCTGCGGGGCGCAAGCTGATCAAGCAGTTCTGCACACCCGCCACACCCTCAGTCCTCAACGGTGGCAAACACAGGAACCCACCATCAGCTGACCCGACCGGGTGGGCACATTTCATTGATTACAACCGGCGCGACGTCGAAGTCGAACAAGCCATCCACGAGCGGCTCGCATCATTTCCGATGTCCGATGACGAGTGGGACACCTACGCCCTCGACCAAGCCATCAACGATGCCGGGATTCTTCTCGACCACACGCTCGTGGACAACGCTGTCGCCGTGGATGAACACCACCGCAACGCGACACTCGCTCGGGCACAGACATTGACTGGGTTGGAGAATCCGAACTCGCCCATCCAGCTCAAACAATGGCTCCGTGGTCACGGCTGCGAACTCGAATCACTAGCGAAAGCCGACGTCCATGCCGCCCTCGATACCGCCACTGGCGAGGTGAAAGAAGTCCTCGAACTGCGCGGCGACTTGGCGAAATCGAGCGTGAAGAAATACCAGGCGATGCAAAACGTCACCGGATCCGATGATCGGGCACGCGGACTCATCCAATTCTATGGAGCGGGTCGTACCGGGCGCTTCGCCGGACGCCTCGTCCAAGTCCAAAACCTCCCAAGGAACTATCTGCCTGACCTCGACCAAGCACGAACACTCGTCAGAACAGGCAACCTCGACGCACTTGAGCTGCTCTACGAGTCCGTGCCCGACACCCTCAGCCAACTCATCCGTACCGCGTTTATCCCTTCACCTGGGCACAGGTTTATCGTCGCGGACTTTTCTGCGATTGAGGCGCGTGTCATCGCATGGCTCGCAGGAGAAACCACCACCCTTCAAGCCTTCCGTGAGGGCAAAGACCTCTACTGCGAAACCGCGAGCCGTATGTTCGGCGTCCCAGTCGAGAAGCACGGCGTTAATGGTGAGCTTCGACAGAAGGGGAAGATCGCGGTGCTCGCCTGTGGTTATGGCGGCTCCGTCGGAGCGCTCAAAGCTATGGGAGCACTTACCATGGGACTCGCCGAGCACGAGCTCAAACCTATCGTCGACGCATGGCGGGCCGCCAACCCACACATCGTCCAGCTCTGGGCAGACGTTGAAGAAGCAGCCATCGCTGCGATCACCTCGCGCCAGCCGATCCGGCTCCGTAACCTGCGGTTTAGCGTCGAGTCCGGGATCCTCTTCATCAAGCTGCCCTCGGGAAGACGGCTTTCCTACATCCAGCCACGCTTAGGCGAGAACCGTTGGGGTGGGACATCCATCACCTACACCGGAACCACCACGGCACGGCGCTGGGGACAGCTCGAAACCTACGGAGGCAAACTCGTCGAGAACATCGTCCAAGCAATCGCCCGTGACCTACTCGTGGTTGGCATGCACGCAGTCGCCAAGGCAGGGCACAAGATTGTGATGCATGTTCACGACGAAATCGTCATCGACGAACTCACAAACTCGGGCTTCACCGTTGCTGACGCGTGCAAACTCATGTCCACCCTCCCAGCATGGGCCAAAGGATTACCGTTGGACGCGGATGGGTATGAGTGCGCCTATTACCGTAAGGATTAGCTGTTGATTGTCCAGATGGGATCTTGTTTCCAGCTGGGGCTGGCACCTATGTGCGTTAGATCGACGCCAGGAATTTCGGTGGGGAAACTGTCTAGGACGTCGCTGATGGCCTGTATTTCAGCGGTGAAATTTCCTCGTCGCAGGAGGAATGCGGTGAGCACCAACGCGGTGTACATACGTCCTGAAGAATGTGTCACGGCCGATAGCGTTTGGTCACTGCGGCGGTGTCTGACCAACGGACGGATGACGAGTCGCCTGTTCCATAGTCTGGCGTGGTGAGCGCATACGTTACGAACGAAATTCACGGTGCGCATCCATGATTCCAACTCGTCGGCACGTGCCAAGTACTTGTCAGCAATGCGACGACGCTGTTCGAAGGGAGCCAACGAAAACAGGGTCACGAGTTGTCCGAACTCAAGAATCTCGGTGGCCACCCACACCGGCAAACGACCGTCGTGGGTCTGGTTGTAATGCGTGACGAAATCTTCTGTAGAGCGCGACTGCGTTTGGGCTAGCTTCTGCGTGAACAGTACTGCGCGGCGATGCATTGCGCCTGACGGCCAAATCCGTTCGAGGTCGAGGTGAATGAACGGATCGATCTCACCCAGCACGTGCCCCACGTCAACTCGCAGGCACACCTCCAGCTTGCATAGCGCCCGCCACACAGCAAGACGCAGTTGTTCGTCAAACTCGTACAGCTCAATCGCGTGATGCATACGTGTGCCGGGAACGAAACGATCTAAACGCCGCCGAGGTGAGCCTTCGGGAGCTGGCTGGCGCAGCGGGTAGGAGTATCCCGAAAGCCGGTAATAGCCGACAGTAGATAACTCGCGGCGGTAATCACCGGCATCCAATAGGCCACGACGAGTGAGGATATTGATTTGCTCATCGATACTGGCCCACGGTTTATCGACCACCAGCCCACCTGCTTCCAAAAACATGAAGACCGGCTCTGACCTGTCTCGGAAACCGATACAAGCGAGCCGGTACTAGTGGCAATCACTATACCGCGAAAACAACGACAGAATCAAGAACACGGCAAAGTATCACCATCAGAGAAGAAAGCTTATCCAAGACCACTAAGAAACGAGAACCGACCCTGCGCTCCCACCGAGGCGGGCAGCGGAACCGGTCATGTTGTCTAAAAGACCACCGTGTCGGCACCGCTGTAGCAAGAGAATGATGGTTCTTCCACACAGAGCACTCGAGAAATTTGTCTATGCCCCGGCGAGAATACCTGCAGATGGCTCTAACAGATAGCGCTCCACCGGGGCTTCAACACCAATCGTGCCAGAACGAGAAGCGATTGAGTACCCGTGATTTAACACTTTCGGGTTCGTCGGCAGTGGGGTGAGGCCCTTAACTCCTTGTGTCGACCGGCACGACTTTTTCTCGACGGGGTCTCGGGAAGGAACCCCGCCATGGGAAACCAGATTCAAACATTTACCAACGACGTGTTCGGCACCATTCGCACCATCACCACTGATGGTCAGATCCTTTTCTGCGGCAAGGACGTCGCCACCGCGCTCGGCTACCAGGATCCGACGAACGCGGTGAAGCTGCACTGCAAGGGGGTGGCAAATTACCACCCCCTTGAGACCGCTGGCGGACTCCAGCAGGTCCGCTTCATTACCGAAGGCGACCTCTACCGCCTCATCATCTCTTCAAAGCTCCCGGCAGCACAGAAGTTCGAAGCCTGGGTGTTCGATGAGGTGTTGCCGACGATTCGCCGCCACGGCATGTACGCATACGACGAACTCCTCGCTGACGATGAGTTCCTCGAGCATGCCATCGCCACGCTGCGTGCGGAACGGGCCAAGCGCCTGGCAGCAGAGCAAGCCTTGCTTGAAGCGGCACCGAAAGTCTCGTACTACGACCTCGTGCTGCAGTCCGATTCGTTGTTGACGACGACGGCGATTGCGAAGGACTACGGACTTTCCGCGAAGAAGCTCAACCGCATTCTGCGTGATGCTCACGTGCAGTTCCATCAGTCTGGCCGGTGGTTCCTCTACGCCAAGTACGCCGAGCAGGGATACACCCAGTCAAAGACCCACGAATACGGCGAAGGCCAGACCCGCACCCACATGTACTGGACGCAAAAGGGACGCTTGTTCATCTACGACCTGCTCAAGAACCAGCTCGGCATCCTCCCGGTCATTGAGCGTGAGGGTCAGGTGCAAGCATGAGCGCCACGACACTCGATATTGGGTTTTCGAAGAAGAACACCGAAGGCTATCTGGATCTGACGAGCTACCACGCGCTCAAAAAGCTGCAGCGCGAGCAGTTCGGATATCGTCCGCTCGTCTATATCTGCTCGCCCTACTCGGGCGACACGGAAGCGAACGTTGAGCTCGCCCGCCAATTCTGTGGATTTGCAGTGGGCGCGGGCAAGATCCCCTTCGCCCCACACCTGCTGTTCCCGCAGTTTATGGATGACGCCGATTTTGATCAGCGGGAGCTGGCGATGTTTTTCAACCGTGTGCTGCTCGCCAAATGCGAAGCCCTCTGGGCATATGTCGGACACGTCAGCCCTGGCATGCGCCTAGAGATCGGCTGGGCACGCGACCTCGAGTTGCCGATTAAGTTTTTCGATTCTGATTTCAAGGAGGTCACCCCATGACCACGCCCTTCACTCTGTTTGCTGCCACGGTTACCGGCGTGCAGAACAATAACCACTACCCAAACAGGCACCGGGTTACTGACGCGGCCTTGCTATCGGCAGCCGCTGCCTTTGATCATGTGGCCGCAACCTATGCGAATGATCGCCGCTCAACTGCAGCCTTCATAGCCTCGGACTGCGTGGTGATGGATATCGACAACGATCACACCGAAACTCCGGCCGAGTGGGTCACGCCTGAGAAGCTTGGCGAGGTGATGGCGGGTGTGGAGTTCATGGCCGCCACGTCTCGTAATCACATGAAGGCGAAGGGTGTGTTGTCTGCGCGGCCGCGTTTCCACGTTTATTTCCCAATCCGAGAAGTACAAGGCGCAGACGAATACGCAGGATTGAAACACCGCCTCGCGTCGCGGTTTGCTTTCTTCGATCGCAACGCTCTTGACGCAGGACGCTTCATCTACGGCACCTCTAACCCACAAGTTACGGTGCATGAGGGCGATCAGCTCCTCAATGCATGGTTGGACGACGCTGACGAGATCGACGTGTTCGCCGCATTTGATGCCTCCACACTCGTGATTGGTGAAGGCTCGCGCAACGCTACGTTGTCGCGCTTCGCAGGCAGGGTCCTCATCCGCTACGGCGATACCGACCAAGCACGAGACCTCTTCGATCGCAAAGCCAACCTTTGCGAACCACCGCTCAGCGAGGGCGAATTACAGGCGATTTGGAATAGCGCGTGCAGGTTTGCTTCGAAGGTCGCTGCTGATCCAGGCTATCTGCCGCCAGAGGCTTATGAGGCGTTGGCGGGTTTGCGTCCGGATGATTTTTCCGATGTCGGTCAGGCAGACACATTAGCTGGCGAGTATGCGAACAAGATCCGCTACTCGCTCGCCACCAAGTGGCTCGTCTACGACCATGGCGTGTGGGACGAGAACGACTTATCCGCACAAGGCGTCGTTCAAGAACTGACCTCCCGCCAGCTCGAGGAAGCCGACCGCTTGATCGCGTCCACGTGGGAGACCATGACAGCAACCGGCGCAGATATCGTCATGGCCTCCGCCTCGTCGAAAGCACGCGGCATCGCCAAGCTCACGCCTGTGCAAGCGACCGCGTTCCGGGCGTGGGATGAGGCAAAGAACTACCACAAGTTCGTTCTATCTCGGCGTTTGTCACGCAACATCACGGCCACGTTGAAAGAAGCCGGGCCGATCTTGCAGGTGCGTATCCGTGACCTTGACGTCGACCCCTACCTGCTCAACACCCCGGCAGGTACCTGGGATCTGCGCGACGGTAGTAGTCACAGGCACAACCCAGCCGATCTGCTGACCAAGCAGACCGCTGTCAGCCCCGGCGATGAGGGCGCACAGATTTGGGCCGACGCGCTCGACGTGTTCTTCCAAGGAGATCCTGAGTTGATTGGTTATGTGCAGCGCATTGTGGGGTTGGCGGCTATCGGTCAGGTTTTCGTCGAAGCCCTCGTCATCGCCTACGGGGACGGACGAAACGGCAAATCCACGTTTTGGAACACGATCGCCCGCGTGTTGGGGACGTATTCGGGCACGATCTCAGCTGACGCGCTCACGGTCGGGGTACGCCGCAACGTCAAACCCGAACTCGCAGAAGCCAGAGGCAAACGTCTCTTGATCGCGGCTGAAACCGAAGAAGGCATGCGCCTATCAACCTCGAACGTCAAACAGCTGGCCTCAACCGATCAGATCTCGGCAGAGAAAAAGTTCAAGGACCCCTTCGCCTTCACCCCCTCCCACACGCTCGTGCTCTACACGAACCATCTACCGCGTGTGGGAGCCATGGACGCAGGCATCTGGCGCAGGCTCATCGTCATCCCGTTCAACGCCACCATCGAAGGCGATACGGACGTGAAGAACTACGCCGACCACCTCTATGAACACGCTGGCGGGGCGATCCTTTCCTGGATCATGGAGGGAGCGCACCTCATTCACAGTGAGGGCTACAAGCTCACTCCGCCGCCTCAGGTCGTTCAAGCCTCACAGGCCTATAAGGAAGACAACGACTGGTTCTCCCAGTTCCTTGAAGACTCATGCGACGTCGAGAACGGCTTATCAGAGCGTGCCGGTGACCTCTACCAGACGTATCGAGCGTGGGCACAAAACACCTCAGGATGGGCGCGCCCGATGGTCGACTTCAACGCTGCTGTCGAACAAGCCGGATTCGTGCGGAAAAAGACCAAACACGGCATGTACGTCTACGGGCTCGCGATCGCATCCGAGTTCGGCAGCTAACCCCATGATGACGAGCTGTGACGAGCCATTCCCTACCTTACGCATGTGAAATTACTTTGTGTTTTTCTCTATATAAAAGGTTAGGAACGACTCGTCACATGCCGTCACCCCTACAAGCGAACTCAAGGAGTGACCATGAACGAACGAACCATAGAACACCAACTGAAGAAAGCCGTCGAAGCCTCTGGCGGCTTGTGCTGGAAGCTCGTCTGCCCTGGAACCAGCGGCGTACCTGACCGGATATGCCTGATGGACAGCCGGGCTGTTTTCGTCGAGCTCAAAGCAGCAGGCAAACAACCCAGGCCAATCCAGCAGCGTCGGATGAACCAACTGCGCGAGCAAGGCTTCACCGCATTGGTTGTCGATTCGGTGGACGGCATACAGGAGGTGCTTGATGCACTATCAGCCGCATAACTACCAAACCACCGCAACCCAATACATCATCGACCACGACGAGGCAGCAATCTTTCTCGGGATGGGCTTGGGCAAATCGGTGATCACGTTGACGGCGATCTGGCAGCTCATGCTCGACTACTTCACCATCCACCGCGTATTGGTCGTCGCTCCGTTGCGAGTTGCCCGCGATACGTGGCCTGCAGAAGTAGCCAAGTGGGATCACCTTGAAGGGCTCACCGTAGCAGTCGCTGTCGGAACCAAGCGAGATCGGCTGAACGCTCTTGCGGCGTCTGCGATGGTGACCGTCATCAACCGGGAAAACATTCCATGGTTGGTGAACCAACTCGGGGGTAGCTGGCCGTTCGACATGGTCATCATCGACGAACTCTCCAGCTTCAAAAACCACCGGGCGAAGCGGTTCACGGCGCTGGTGAAAATGCGGCCGCACGTTAAGCGCTGGGTTGGCCTGACCGGCACGCCTGCAGCAAATGGACTGATGGATGTGTGGGCGCAGTTCCGGCTCCTCGACGGCGGTCAGCGTTTGGGCCGGTTTATCACTCGTTATCGCGAGCGTTGGTTCGTGCCCGATAAGCGCAACGGGATGCAGGTGTTCACCTATAAGCCCCGCGCGGGTGCTGAGGATGAGATCTACGTTGCGATTGGTGACATGACGTTGTCGATGCGAACCACCGACCACCTTCAGCTACCGGAATTGACGGTGACGACAATGTCTGTGGTGCTGGAGCCGAAAGAACGACGCGTGTATGAGCAGTTGAAATCTGATCTTGTCCTCGACCTTGATGGGGCGACGATTGACGCTGCGAACGCTGCTGCGTTGTCGGGCAAGCTCCTGCAGTTAGCGTCGGGCGCGATCTACACCAGCGACGGTCAATGGACTGCGGCTCATGATCGCAAGCTCGACGCTCTCGAAGACCTTGTTGAGGCAGCCAACGGCAGCCCGTTGCTGGCGGCGTACTGGTTCGCCCATGACCGCGAGCGTATCACCGCCCGCTTCCCGCAGGCTCGCGAACTGAAAACAAGCGCGGAGATCGAGGCATGGAACAAAGGTGAGATCACCCTCGGCTTGATCCACCCCGCGAGCGCTGGCCACGGATTGAACCTCCAGTCAGGTGGGCATCTGTTGGTGTGGTTCTCACTGACCTGGAGCCTGGAGCTCTATCAACAGACGAACGCTCGCTTGTATCGGCAAGGACAGTTAGAGCCGGTCACGATCACGCATCTTGTTGCGGAAGGGACGCTCGATGAAGCCGTGCTCAAAGCCCTTGATACGAAAGATGCTACGCAGGCTGCGTTGATTGACGCGGTCGCACAAGAAATCCAAACAACCACTGAAAGGACACGCTCATGCATGTGATGACGAAATACCTCGACACAAGGAAAGCTGCGATCGCTGCGCTGCAGGATTATGCGGTGATGGAACAGATCATCGAGAGTACCGACGAGCAGATCAAGGCGGCTTATGCTGATGCAGCTAGCCCCGCATCACCGCGCATGGACGGCACACCGCCCTCGGGTGATCTGCACGCGTCCGAGAACAGGATCGTGGCAACGATCGAGCGAATAGATGCGTACAAGGCTCGCTACCTGCAGGCTCGCCAGTACATGGACTGGTTCTTGCCTGCGTGGGAAGTCATCGCTGAAGACGACCGCTTCATCCTCGAAGGCTTCTTCCTCAGCGAGGGGACGCAAGATGAGAAGGTGTCGATGATCGCCGATCATTTCTACGTCGAGCGTGACACGGTCTATCGGCGCAAGAACCGGGCCCTCGACAGGTTCGCCACCGCCTTGTATGGACAGCTCTAGCGTTAGCGGGTATCCGAAACATGCGATAGAAAACCGCATATCAGTGTGAGAACATATAAGTGGTTGAAAAGTAGGTGAAGCCCCAAGAACCCACACGGGAACTTGGGGCTTCACCATGTTCGGGAAGGAGCTAGCGATGCCGGTCAAACCAGCGTCCCCGTGCTCCCACCCTGGTTGTCCTGAGCTCACCCGCGAGCGCTACTGCGACGCCCACGCCAAGGCTGAGGATGCTCGGTATCGGAAGTATCAGCGGGATCCGAAGATCAATCGTAGATATGGTTCACGCTGGCGTAAAATCCGTGCCGCCTACGTCGCCGCCCACCCGCTCTGCGAAGACTGCCTAGAGGCCGGATGCTACACACCCGTACAAGAGGTTCACCACATTCTCCCGCTCGAACACGGCGGCACCCACGACTTTGATAACCTCCGAAGCCTGTGCAAGCCCTGCCACTCGCGCCAGAGCGCGCTCGATGATGACCGATGGAGGCAACAACCTCGGGTCTACACCTACTAGATTTTTGAAAATCGCGACATAACCACTAAGCACTTCCCCACCCTAAAAATATTGACCTTGTTCCAGCGCCAAGTTACGGAACAAGTCGAGGATTCGGTTAGGGGTTGGGGGCGTCGAATCTCTACGACTCGCTGAGGGGTCAGCGGGCGGGGCCCACCGCGCGCAAAGTCCCCGAATCAAACAAGGTATTAACACTTCGGGCTTCGTCGGCAGTACCAGTGAGGGGTTAAATCCCGCTGAGTGTTGCTCGGTTTTCTTGCGCTTTGTCCGTCCGGATTTGGGTTTCCCAGGGACGTACAGGTGAGGGCAAAAACTCGGAGCTTCTCATCCGGTGTTCTGGATCCCTCCCTGGCAGGTGTTCGCCTGTCTTGAATTAACAAACTGGTTTCTAAAAAGGAGGAATCATGACAGATCAAATGGTGCTAAAAACACAGCAATGGCTCAATCGCACCTATAGGAGCAAGGCTGGATTCGGTTCAGTCGTAGAGGACGGATATACCGGCTGGGGCACTATCAACGCTTTGATTCGAGCTCTGCAAATCGAGCTGGGTATTACGACAACGGCGAACAATTTCGGACCGGGAACTATCAGTCGCTTCCAGTCTCGGTGGCCTAACGGCATCCACCAACAGGATGACGGTGCACAGGAGACTTCTAATGTGTACGGCATTATCCAAGGCGCCTTGTGGTGCAAGGGATACTCTGCCGGTGCCAGCGATATCACGACTCACTTCTATAGCGGAACTGGAAAGGCCATCAAACAGCTTAAGAGCGACATGGGCATTGGTGGAGATTCCACTGTGACGCTCGACGTCATGAAAGCGCTGTTGTCAATGCAGCAATTCGTCCTGCTTCGCTCTTATGGGGGCATTTCAGCGATCCGCCAAGCACAGCAACAAATCAATCAACAGTATCGCGCTTATACCGGAATCATCCCAACCGATGGACTCTACGGTCGGGAAATGAACACTGCTCTGATTCAGGTTTTGCAAGCCATTGAAGGATTTAGCCCTGCGGAAGCCACAGGTAATTTCGGCAATGGCACCAAAGCGCGTCTAACAATAGTTACACCCAGCAATGCGGCAAGTTTACCGAAGTGGGCTTGGCTAGCTCAGGTTGCTCTAGTGTGTAACCGGATTTCTCCCGATATCTATCCTTCTGCACAAACCGCACTGTCAACGTTCGTTCCGCAATTCCAAGCAAAGTATCAGCTCCCACGAAGTGGGGTGGTCGACTCGACTACATGGATGAGCCTGCTCACCTCGAAAGGTGATCCGAATCGCGCCTGCAAAGCATGCGATACACGCTTCGAGATTACGGCTGAGCGACTCAACCTACTTAAGGCGAACGGCTATGAGATCGTAGGACGTTACCTGACTGAGCCGAATCAGGATTCAAAAGATCCGTCTGACTATTTCAAAGCAATTCGCCCCGGAGAACTTGAACGCATCACCAACGGAGGGATGAAGTTCTTCCCGATTTTCCAGGAGTACTCAACCAAGCTTCGACACTTCACGCGGGAAAACGGCGCTCGGCACGCGACGCTTGCAAGGCAAGCCGCCCAAAGACTTGGCATTCCGGGAACGTATATCTATTTCGCTGTTGATTTCGATGCGACCGACCCCGAGGTCACAAGTCACATTCTTCCGTATTTCCAGGGTGTGCGTGGAAGCCTGGGAGGCGGATACAAAGTGGGTATCTACGCATCACGCAATATTTGTCGCCGCATCATTAAAGCCGGATACGCTGGAAGCGCGTTCGTCTCGGACATGTCCACAGGATTTTCTGGCAACCTCGGCTTCCCTATTCCTGATAGTTGGAACTATGATCAGTTCACTGAAATCAGTGACTACAAGGGTGCTGGTTTTGACCTAGACAGGGTCGCCTATTCAGGACAAGCAGCGGCAGTTGATCATGTTGCTCCTTCGAGTGCCGGTGACGCTGCGCCCGACACCAGCATCGATTACAACAAGCTGGCTCCGATTGATCTGATCTGGCATTTAGAGAAGCGCTTTGAGGAATTACGTGCTGATAGCAAAGTTGGTGAGGACTACGTTGCGGGTTCTCATGGTGCGGGAACGTGGATTGCCGTTCCGACTTGGCGTTGCATCCTCAACTATTTAGCAAAAGCCTACCTGCGTGACGGTGGTAGTGGATCTGCGGTGAATTGGTCCGTGTCTGCCGAAAGTTTCAGGAGTGCTGACGCGAGCGTACTCGAGAAGGACGCTGTAGGCAAGAAGATCATCGCTGCCTTGAATCGCTATATTGATAACACTTGGCGGCAATCCATGACCGACAAGACCGGAGAATCAGTTGATCTGGCGCATCTGGCGGCAACAACACTTGGATACACCAACTGGAATGTTATCCCTGATGCGTGGACTGGCTGGGCTGGAGACCTAGCTACTGCCATGGAAAACATTCAGAAAACGCTTGAGTGGAATCCCAGTGCGAAC
Source organism: Trueperella bernardiae (assembly GCF_001469025.1). Lineage (GTDB taxonomy): Bacteria > Actinomycetota > Actinomycetes > Actinomycetales > Actinomycetaceae > Trueperella > Trueperella bernardiae. The sequence goes on from NZ_LNIZ01000002.1 coordinate 316,227, forward strand.
CTGGATCAGGTGGCCACAGCTCTAGTCGGTCAAGGTAACGATTACCGTCAGCATCCTGGCTTGAAGGGGCTAGTACTTGACAAGAAAAACGACAAGGGAGAATGGGATTCGGTAGGAAACAACTGTAACCGTGACGACCTTTGCTGTGACGGAGATGCCATTGTCATCGCTAACACGCTAGAAAACGGCAACGACTCCAACGCTCATCTTCTGTCAGCAACATTGCGAGAGTACTACAACAATTCCAGCAAACTAGCCAACAGATTCAAGCAGATTGGCTGGAGCTTGGGGGCGAATAATTCCACTGAGGCATATCAGAAAATAAGTGAATATGCCGACTTGGATAGCGCCGTTTTAGGATGGTTCCTGGCTGGATACGTCAAGGAAGAGATTCGTTTGACAGCTTGCCGAAAGCTAGCTGAATTCATCTACCGATAATTGATTTGGTCTTTTCCTTGGTGTGGCGCTTGGGTAAAAACGCTAAACCCAAGCGCTACACCACCAGCAACAAGAGCGCCGATGGCGGGAACGGAAAACTGGCTCAGCAGTTGAGAAAAAGAATCACTATGAACTAACGAGCCGACACCATCGAGTGAAAAGAGAAAAGCTGAGAGTCCGATAAAGGCTCCTGCTGAAAGTTGCAACGCGCGGGCAGATTGAATACCGATGAAATGCTTATTAAAAAGCAGAAGAAGAATCGTGAAACACACATACATGAGTGGCATCAATAAGAAGACCACAAAAAATCTCTGATCCTGATCCTTGCACCGTAGAAAGATGGCGGCGAAAAGCCACGCGCCGACAAAATATGCCAGAGCGGATACAAGAAACACAGATATTTTTTTGATGACCAGTCCCTTCAACTTTTCGCTACACATTTTGATACGGCAACGGCATCAGGAGTTGTATGCCCAATAAGTTCTCATTCTACAAGAAGGGTTTCCCTGCATTGCTAAGGATAGCGCTGATCGGGCGGATGTTGCGTGAATGCAGGCACGAGGCCTGGTGCGTTGAACCCGACAGTCACGAAAAGGCGCACGGGAGCGCCTATACCAGAGGCTCCCGAGTATCTGTCTGTGGTGTACAGCGTGGTAAGAAGCTACTGGGGGGCGGCTTGGTTATGGGGTTGTTCTGGCGGCTTTCTGGTGAATGCACGGAGCTTTTTGATTGCCCATTCGTAGTGGCTTGATGTGGCTGACACGCAGTAGGAGCCGAGCGAGGTTGTGCCCGTCCACGGGAAATGCGCCTTGGTGAATAACTCCTCGTTGGTGAACTCGCCGATGAGAGCCACTACTGCGGTGTGGCTGTCAGCGAGGTTCTCGCGGATAGCCTCAAGCTCAGTGCCCTGATATTGAGTCCAAATCTCTTGGTTGAGCGTTGGCGTGGTTCGCCACGTGTGAGGAAACGGAAGAAACGGTCGAGGCTGACCCTGGCGGTTGGCGTCGACGAAGCCAAGCAACATGCGCTGCCACTCGTGCAGGTGGGCAAGGACGTCGCGCAGGTTTTTATCCCGCGCCCAGTGGGCTTCTTTACCGATTTGAGTGATGCTGGGATCAAAATTCGTATGCTGATCGTTGGAACTCATGCCCTCAATGAGGCTGTCCAGTTTCGCATACTGCGCCTCGGCGGCATCCAATAGTTCAGTTTTCGTCTTCGGTCTCGGCACGCCACTAATTATCTCAAAGCAGGAAAGCAGATGAAAACCCATGGCGAAAGACGGAACGAACCGTGGCGGACGCCGCGTGCGAGCTGGCGCGAAACCTGATCCGCTGAATGAGAAGCTCGCAGCTGGCCGCCCAGCCACTCGGCTTGAGGATCCGCTGGGTGAGCCGTTCGATTTCGAAGGCTCAGATATCGGGGATGGCGCGGTACTTGCTGGTGAGACCATGCCTGAACCATCGGATTATCTCTCCGACATCCAGCGCGATGGCAAACCACTCGGCGCAGATTTGGTCTACCGGGAGACGTGGCAGTGGCTTGATGCTCGTGGTTGTTCTCAGTTCGTGGCACCCAGGCTGATTGAATCCTATGCGCAGTCTTTCGCCCGCTATGTGCAGTGCGAGCAGGCGATCTCCAAGTTCGGTCTGCTCGGCAAACACCCAACCACAGGGGCAGCGATCGCATCCCCGTTCGTTGCTATGTCCCAGTCTTTCGGGAAGCAAGCGAACGTGTACTGGTACGAGATTTACGAGATCGTGCGCGCCACCTGCACCACCGACTACTCAGGTTCGGCGCCGGGTGATGACGTGATGGAGCAGTTGTTGAAAGCCCGCTCCTAACAACTCTCTGATTTTTGTGCTCCCGCCCCGGATGGGTGGGCACTTTTCTATGCCTTGATTCTTCGGAAAGTGAGTATGTATGTCTACGAAGACTGCTGAGGCCGTGTGTATCGGCCATCCCGATAAGCTCTGCGATCTGATCTCAGACACAATCCTTGACGACATTCTCTACGAGGACCCAGCCGCACGCGTTGCAGTAGAAGTGATGGCATCTGGCCACAGGATCATTGTGACTGGCGAGATCACTTCGAAGGTTCGTCCGCGTATTCGTGAGTCGGTGCGTTACGCGCTGGTGAAGGCGGGGTATGTGCCGTGGCGGTTTGTGACCTTCGTGTGGGTACGTCGCCAGTCCCCAGACATCAACGCAGGAGTCACCCGATCGCTCGAAGCACGATTTGGTGACGACACCGAATTCGCCCTCCAAGGAGCAGGCGACCAAGGCACCGTTTACGGATACGCCACGACGGAAACCCCGGAGCGTTTGCCGTTGCCGCTGGTGCTCTCACACGAGATTTGCACCCGCCTCGACAATGCCCGCAAGGACGGCACCATCACTGGGATCAAGTCCGATGGTAAGGCACAGGTAACAGTTCGTTACGACGCTGCTGGTAAGCCAGTGGCGATTGAAACCGTGGTGGTATCGATCCAACACGACGCGGCGAAGGATCTCGATGAGCTCGCGTCGGAGGTGAGAACCCTCATCGTCGCACCCGCGTGTAAGCCGTATCTGCCGATTAGCGCTGACACCGAGATTCTGGTGAATCCCTCGGGCTTGTTTACGGTTGGTGGGCCGAAGGCCGACACGGGTCTGACGGGTCGTAAGTTGATGGTTGATAGTTACGGCGGTCTTGCCCCACATGGTGGTGGTGCGTTCTCTGGTAAGGATGCCTCGAAGGTTGATCGTTCGGGTGCTTATATGGCGCGGCTGATCGCCAAGACTATCGTCGAGGCACGGTTGGCCGTTGAGTGCCAAGTGAGCATTTCTTATGCGATTGGGAAGGCTGACCCGGTCGCTTTCGCTATCGACACGCTCGGCAGTGGTGAATACTCCGACGAGATCCTCGCTAAGGCCGTAGCCGAGGTGTTTCCGCTGCGCCCCGGTGGAATCATCGATGCTTTGAACCTTCGTAAGCCAGGATTCGCGCGCTACTCAACTTATGGGCACTTCGGCCATCCCGGTTTGCACTGGGAGAACTCGTTCGCTCACGTTGACGCGCTGCGGAAGGCGGTGGAAACGCATGCGCATCGAACAACTGCCCATCGCTGACCTTCACCCCGCCGCATATAACCCGCGTAAAGACCTTAAGCCCGGCGACCCCGAATACGAGAAGCTCAAGCGGTCGCTGACGGAGTTCGGCTACGTCGAACCGGTCATCTGGAACCAAACCACCGGCCACGTCGTCGGCGGTCACCAGCGCCTCAAAATCCTCGAAGACCTCGGGGAAACTAGCGTCGACTGTGTTGTGGTGGAGTTGGACGAGACCCGCGAGAAAGCCTTGAATGTAGCGTTGAACAAGATTAGCGGCGAGTGGGACCAAGACAAACTCGCCCTCTTGATTGCAGACCTCGACGCGAGTGATTTCAACGCCGAGCTGACTGGCTTCGACGACGCCGAAATCCAGCAGTTAATCGGCTCCTTGGATGAGGACGAGGTGGCCGATGATGATTTCGACCTCACCGCCGCACTCGAAGCGGCCGCTTTCGTTGAGCGCGGGGATATCTGGACGCTTGGCCGCCACCGACTGGTGTGCGGGGATGCCACCTCACAAACCGACGTTGAGGCTTTGATGGATGGCAAACAGGCTAATCTGGTGGTCACAGACCCGCCTTACAACGTGGACTTCAAATCGAACAGCGGCCTGAAAATCGCAGGCGACAAACAAGACGCCGACACCTTCTACCAGTTCCTACTGGCTGCATTCACCAACATGGCGGCATCCCTAGCTAAGGGCGGGTCAGCTTATGTTTTCCATGCTGACACTGAAGGATTGAACTTCCGTCGCGCCTTCCAAGACGCAGGCTTCTATCTCTCCGGATGTTGCATCTGGGTTAAAGACTCCCTCGTACTGGGTCGCTCCCCATATCAGTGGCAGCACGAACCGGTGCTGTATGGGTGGAAGAAAGACGGCTCTCATGCTTGGTATGCGGATCGCAAGCAGACCACGGTATGGAATTTTGCCAAGCCGAGGAAGAATTCCGATCACCCCACAAGCAAGCCACTAGACCTGTTGGCTTACCCGATTCGTAACTCCACCCAAACCAACGCGATAGTACTCGATACGTTTGCTGGCTCTGGTTCCACGCTAATGGCTGCAGAATCTATTGACCGTACCTGTTACGCGATGGAGCTAGATGAGAAATACGCTTCCGTGATCCTGCGCCGCTATGCCCAAACAAGTGGAGATAGCGGCGGTATCACGTGTGAGCGAGACGGCAAACAATACGCCTACCTGGATCTGGTGAAAGAAGTCGAGCGCCCCAAGCAGAAAGGCTAACCCTTGACACAAACTTTAAGGCTTGGCTCGCTTTTTGATGGCTCGGGAGGATTCCCACTCGCCGCAACCAAGATTGGCATAGTGCCAGTGTGGGCGAGCGAGATTGAGCCCTTCCCGATTCTGGTCACCACAACGCGTTTGCCACAAATGCAACACCTGGGCAACATCTGCGACATTGACGGCAGTCAGCTAGAGCCGGTGGATGTGGTCACGTTTGGTTCTCCTTGCCAAGACCTGTCGGTGGCAGGTAAAAGAGCAGGCTTAGCTGGCGAACGCTCCGGCCTATTCCACCAAGCCGTCAGAGTCATCAGAGAAATGAGAAAGGCAAGTCATGGTCTATATCCAAGATTCGCTGTTTGGGAAAACGTGCCCGGAGCTTTCTCCTCCAACAAAGGCAATGATTTCCACCAAGTGCTACGCGAGCTTATCGCCATCACGGACGAAAAAGCAGCAGCTAACCTACCTCGAGCTGACAAATGGCAAAAAGCTGGAGCGGTCGTGGCAGACCAATGGAGTATTGCGTGGCGAGTATTGGACGCGCAATTTTTCGGAGTACCCCAACGACGCAAAAGAATCTACCTTATCGCAGATTTTGCAACCCAACGTGCCGGACACATACTCTTTGAGCCCACGAGCCTGCGCGGGAATCTTACGCAGGGCTGCGACCAGAGGCAAAATGCTACCTCCAATCCTCGAGCAGGCACTCACGACGCAAGCAAATCCTTAGATGTATTCGCGCTGAGAATGCGTGCAGGAAAACCTGGAGGCGGTAAAGGCCCGCTCGTGCAAACAAATCTGTCGGGCACGCTTGGATGCAGTAACGACCAGAGTATTATTGAGCCGCTATTGTTTGACCATCATCCTCATGATGCCAGAGTGGGCGGACCATGCCAGATAGCGCCAACCGTGACCGCTCGTTACAGCACTGGCGGAGGTAATACTCCCATCATCGCTACCGCCTACGGTTTCAATGCGTTACATGAGGGACGCGGCGCGGCAGTGGGCAGGTACGGTTACTCAACCGAGGTATCCAAGACGCTCGATACGTCAGGGATAGCTCCGACCTGTAACCAAGGCGGCATCGCCATCGTCGAACCTGACGTTGTGAGCGCCTCGAAGGCGGACTTCTTCTGCCGAGGAAACGTGAATGTTGCTGGTGCCCTGTTGGCTTCGGATTCGACCGAGCCTCCCCTGGTCACCGACCCTTGCGTGCCTGACTATCGCGTGAGGCGCTTAACCCCGACTGAATGTGCCCGCCTACAAGGATTCCCGGATACTTGGACAGACGGACTCGCCATCGAGAACCCGAGCGAAGACGTGCTGGATTATTGGTGGCAGGTCTGGGCCAGCTGGGGCAAGGTACAAGGATTGAAAAAACCTAAAACCCGCAACCAAGTACGCAAATGGCTGGCTAATCCGGTGACAGATCGGGCGTTATACAAGCTGTGGGGAAACGGGATAGCTTTGCCGTGCGCCGAATTCGTGCTTTCCCAGATAGCGGCCGAGGCCACTAAAACTCCTTGATTTTAAGGCGAAAATGACTGGATAAGCCCGCGAATCTATGGCTGTATGTACATGACCAGACAAAACACAAGAAAGAGAGGGTTTGGTGATGATAGGACAGCTATGTGTTGATCTAGAAGAAATCGAAAACCTCGGCAAGGGGGATAAATAGCGATGAGTAGCAAGCAAGACCCTGGCTACGGGCTGGTGATCACTTTGCCGACCATTCTTGATGAACGTGAACTAGACAGGCTACTTGAACTTGTCAATGCAAAGTCAGACCTTATCTCAAAAAGCCTGGGAACCAGCCAGTTGAGCATCAGATCCACCGAGGAAGGCGTGAGTTTTCCTTGGTGGGATAAGCTGCCAGAGTTTGAGAAGATCACAGCCTACACCGAGTTCTTAACGGAGCTGGTCGCATACGCTAAACGGATCCGCCGCACAGTCGCTCGCAGTGCGAGCCAGGTAAGTAATGAGAAGTATGAACTGCGCTCTCTGCTTTACCGCATCGGACTTAGCGGTAAAAAGAATGCTGAGGTTCGCAAAATCCTGCTTAAGCCGCTCTCGGGTAATTCGGCGTGGAAAACCCCGCCACTAATAAACACTAACCAAGAGATGTAAACCACTATTTATTAGGCAAAATAGGCGGAAAACGACTGGATAAGTAGGCGGGTCTATGGCTGTATATACATACCGAAACGGTACACAACTGGGGTTACCCTGTGTTTGTTGACACTTGATGAGGCTGGCCTGTCTGGCTGGGAAGGGTGTTGGAAGACTCGTGAGTGAGAAGAAGACGAGGAAGTCGTATACGCCGGAGTTTCGGCGGGATGCGGCCTCGATTGTGATTGATCAACAGACCTCGATTGCGAGCGTTG
>NZ_LNIZ01000003.1 GCF_001469025.1 Trueperella bernardiae
CATCGTTGGCGTAGAAGTGAATCGCGCCGGACTCGTCAACCGACCACAGGTCAGCCAGCTTATCGCCAGTCGCATCGCCCAACACGCCCGTCGCACGCGACGGGGCGGCCGGACGATCCATCACATCGCACTGAACCGGCCCAGGGCCCGGCTCGGGGTTAGGCTCCGGCTCGGGGTCAGGCCCCGGCTCCGGCTCAACAACCTTCGGCGACACCGTGATCGTGAAGGTCTTGGAGGACGTGCGCGGGATGCCCGTGCCGTCGTCGGCCTCCGTGACAGTCACCGTCACCTCGAAGGCCTCTTGCGCGGCATTATCCACCGCCGGCGTGCCCGAAATGACGCCGGTCGCGGCATCGATCTCCAGGCCCGCGGGCAGACCTTCGGCCGTGAACGTGTCGGCCAGCGCCGGGTCATTACCGGTGGTCTTCAGCTGGATCGGCGCGATCTGCGTGCCATCTGTCGCCTTCACGTTGCGCACCTGGTTCAGCTCCAGCTCGAACGGTAGCTTCTTCGTCAGGTACTTCAGGGTGAAGTTCACGTAGCCGATCTTGTTGAACACATCCGGCTCCATGAGCAGGCCGATCGAGCCGTCGGGCTGCACCGCCATCGTGGTGTAGCCTGTTCCGCCCTGGCGCACCTGGCGGGAAATCGGCCAGGTGGTGCCGTCGTCATAGCTCATCTTGACCGTGCCGTTCGTGCGCCCAGACTCCGTGTTCGAGAACAACAGCACCTTCGAGCGCAGCGTGCCCTTCTCGGCCGTCGGGAACGCGCGGATGATCTGGGCGTTGTTCGTGGCGTCCACGAGGTTCTTGTCCACGTGGATGTCCTGCCAGGTCACGCCGCCGTCGTCGGAGGTTGCGACGATACGGTAGCCCGACGCTGTCCCACCCGACACGCGCGAGTTCAGCATGAGCCGGCCGTCGGACAGCTCGACAATCTTGTTCTCGTCGTACTGCCAGCGGCCGTTCGTCGGCGCGCCCTCCGTGGCCGAGGCGAACTCGCCACCGTGCCAGGTCTTGCCGTGGTCGTCCGAGTAGATCGTGATCGCCTGGAACGTTGATCCCTTGACACGGCACGCGGCCTGCTGCAGCAGGCGGCCCTTGTACGGTTCGTGCATCTTCTGGATGCCCGCGCCCGACGTCGCGAAACAGCCGTCCAGCTGCGCCGCGCGCGCCCCGAGCACCTCGTTCGTGATGATGCGCGAGGACCACGTGTAGCCGTTATCGGTGGAAGACGTGAGCGCGAAGTTCATCGTCTTGCGATAGGTTTCATCCACATTGCCGTTCTCGTCCACGCGGTAGCCCGGGCCGTTCGGCAGACCCGCGTCCAGCGAGCCGACGTGGAAGTTGAAGATCTCGCCCGTCGTGTAGTCAACCACGTACGACGGGTCCGACCAGCCATAACGCTCACCCGCCGGCGCAACCTTGCCCTCGGCGATGACCGTCATCGGGCCCCAGGTCTTGCCGCCGTCGGTGGAGCGGCGCTGCACGATCGAGTTCTCATTCGGCGAATCGCCGCCGTTCCACGCGCCGTTGGTGGGGCGCAGATCGTAGGAAGCGAGAATGTCGCCGTTGGAGGCCACTGCGATCGCGGGGATGCGGATGTTGTAAGCCGACGTGTTCGACTCCAGGATCTGCAGGTCGGTCAGATTCGCCTCCAGTCGCGGATCCGCGTTTGGCGGGGTGAACGCCGTCGCGGCCGGGCGGATGGTGGGGGTCGGCGTCGTCGCGCGCGCGGTCTCGACGCTCGTCCGGTCACCTTGGGTCGCGTTCACGACGACGTCGGCCTGCGCCTCCCCACGCTCCAGGTCATCGTCGGTGACGGCGTACGGCAACTCGCAGCTGTGGCTCTGGCCGGGGGCGATGGTGGCCTGGCAGTCGCCAGCCGAAATCGAGATGTCGGCGTCGGTGGGATTTTCCACGGTCAGCGTGGCGGTCAGCTCGTCGCCCACCTGGTAGTTGCCCTTGCCCGTGCCGGCCGTGAACTCGAAGGAGGTCACCTCCGCAAGCTTCGCCACGACCTCCGTGGGCTCACCCGTAAACGGGGCGAACGGCGTCGTGGCACCCGAGTAGCCCGTGTTCTCGTAGTACTGGAACGTGATCGACGGGGTAAACGAGCCGCGCTCGACGTCCTCGGCCGTCACCGTGTACGTGGGGAACGGACAGGCCTTAGTGGCGCCCGCCTCGAAGGTGTTCCACTTACAGCCCGACCAGTTATCAAGGTTGGAGTCGGTGGCCTCGAAGGAGCGGGTCTTGCCCGTGTCATTCGTGACGTTGATGGTGTAGCGGATCACGTCGCCCACCTGGAACGGGGCGCCATCCGGGTTCGGGTTCGTCACCGCGAACGTGGCCTTCAGCGTGGGGACCTGCGGCTCGGGCTCGGGCTCGAGGCCGTCGATCTCGGCGCGGACCTCGTCCGCCGTGAGTGCGCGGTTATAAATCTTCAGCTCATCCACGACGCCGGTGAAGCCCTCGCCGCCCAGGATATCGAGCGGGGCCGCCACCGGGTTGGTGATTCCCCAGGACTTCAGCTCAAGAAGGCTGCCGTTGACGTAGAGGGCGATGCCCTTCGTGGAGGAATTCGTGGCGGTGATGTGCGTCCACGTGTTGTTGGCGAGGGTGTAATTGTAGGTCAGCACCCCGCCCGCCCCCGGCAGCACGTGGAAGCCGATCTTGTCCTCCCGATTCTCGGCGAGGCGCTGGGAAACCGCGCGGACGCCGTCAGCGGACTGGATGATCGACGCACGACCTGTGGCCGTGGGCGCCTTCACCCAAAAGCCGATTGACCAGTCGTGGGGGAGGTTGAGCTCCGGGTAGGTGATCTTGGCGCCGTCCTTGATTTCTACCGCCTTGCCGACCTTGCCCTCGACGAGCGGCAGGTCGCCCGTGGGGGTGCCATCGCGGCTACCCCACTGATCCTTCGTGGCGGATTCATCGAAGGAATAATAGGAGATGTGAGTATCGGCGGGGGCGCCCGAGTCGGCGACCGCCACCGGTGTTAGTGGGGCGAGGGGCGTCAGAGCGAGCGCCCCGATGGCTGTGGCGGCGAGTGTCCATTTCCTCCGCCAGGCTCCGGCTTTCTTCATTCGATTGTCCTTTCGCGTCATTGCGATGGTGTGGCCGCATCGGTGCGGGCACGACGGAGGTCAGTTTTCTGACAACCGTACCGTCAACCTTAGGTGAGGTCGGCGCCGGGCGCAATGGATTTGACGCGATGGAGTGGGTCAAAAAGGCCGGGCTGCCGGGGGCGCCGGCGGAAGTCGTGAATCTGGGGTGGGGCAGGACGGTATGCGAATCGGTAGCCGGTATTTTCACGAGTTGTGTCGGCCGGATCTCCGGTCAGACCTCCGGGGTTCGGTTTTGTGGTGCAGGGTTGGGTCTATGCCGGGTTGGGTCTATGCCGGGCCGGATCTGCGCGGACTGGGCCTGTGCCAGGCCAGGCAAAGAAAAAGACCCCCGCGGGGGTCTTGGTGGTGGCTCCGACCGGCGTCGATCCGGTGACCTTTCGATTTTCAGTCGAACGCTCTACCAACTGAGCTACAGAGCCTTAAGAAAAAGCCCGGATTGCCGGGCGTTTCCTTGCGACCCTGACGGGACTTGAACCCGCGACCTCCGCCGTGACAGGGCGGCGCGCTAACCAACTGCGCTACAGGGCCAGATGTGGAATTTCTTCCTGCTTCTGGTGAAGCCGTACCCCCAACGGGATTCGAACCCGTGCTACCGGCGTGAAAGGCCAGCGTCCTAGGCCACTAGACGATAGGGGCTCGTTCCGTCTTACCGGGGAACGTCGACAAGCTTATGCGGATTTCGCGATCTTGCCAAATTGGTCGGACGTGTTATACACCACTCTACCACAGGTGTGTGCCGCGGCGAGGTTTTTGCGCTGTCAGCCGGGCCCTCGTGGAGGTGAGGCGGACGCGAGGGGAGGGGCGGGGGTACCGGGACCGGGCGCGCGGGAGGGGCGCCGTGAGTTGTCAGCGAAACGCGGTGAGTGTTTGTCGGAGGGGTGGTTTAGCCTTGAGACATGGATATGTTTGGTGCGCTGCCAGTGTTTGTGGAGGCCAACGGTGAGGATACCGTGGAGGCCGCCGTTGAGGTGACTTTTGACGTGGTCAAGATGATCCTGACGATCGGTGCGGGCATGCTCGTGGGAATCGTCGCGGGGCTGCTGCTGATCGCGGGGTTGCGGATCCTGACGCGACGTAGCGTGCATATGGACAGGGTGTACCACGCGGTCAGTCGGCGGCTGGAGGTGCTGCTCGCTCTGGTGGGCGCGTGGCTGGGCTTCCATTATCGGCTGACGGTCATGCCGGCAACGCCGCCGGATTGGCTGAATTGGGTGGGGCACGGCTTCGTGTTGGCGATCATTGGCGCGGTGACATGGGTGTTGTCGGGCCTGGTGGATGGGGTCACGCGGGCGATTAATGACCGGATGGCGGAGACGTCGGAGGGGCGCGCGGCGCGGGTGAAAACCCAGACCCAGATTCTGCGACGCGTGATCAAGGCCAGTGTGGATCCTGGGCGTGGCGGTGGCGCTGCTGACGTTCCCGGGGGCGCGGGCGGCGGGGGCGTCGATTTTCGCGTCGGCGGGAATTATCTCCGTGGTAGCCGGCCTCGCGGCGCAGACCACGCTCGGGAATGTGTTCGCCGGGCTGCAGCTGGCGTTTACCGATTCGATCCGGGTGGATGACGTGGTGCTGTACGAGGGCAACTATACGAAGGTGGAGGAGATCACGGTCACCTACGTGGTGCTGGCGGTGTGGGACGGGCGGCGGATCATTGTGCCGTCCACGATCATGACCACGAAGTCGTTCGAGAACTGGACGCGCCGGGCGCCGGACATGATGGGGGATGTGATCATCACGGTCGATTGGGCCGTGCCGATCGACGCCGCCCGCATGCGTTTCGAGCAGATCTTGCGTAACACCGACCTGTGGGACGGGCGCACGGGCGTGCTGCTGGTGGCTGATGCGGCGTCGATGGATCGGATCAACTTGCGTTGCCTGGTGTCGGCGAAGAACTCGCCCACGCTCACCGACCTGCGCAACCACGTGCGCGAGGAAATGGTGCGCTGGATCCAGGAGGAGGCGCCGCAGTCGATCCCGCACGAACGCTACTACTCGGGTCAGATGGGCGACATGGCTGCGCGGAATGAGGAGACGCTCGCACTGGTGCAGGAACGCGGCGAGGGGCAGCCGCCGGCGTTCGAGCCGGAGGGCGGGAGCGTGGACGACACGCAGGAGACCGAGGTCATCTCGACGAAGGACGTGGCGAAGTTCTTGCGCGTGCCGCTCGCGGAGCGGGAGGCTGAGCTGGCCGCGGGGAAGGGCGCTGGGGGCGGCGCAGACGGTGGTGCGGAGGGCGGGGAGCCCACGGTCGAAACGCCCACCACGGCCGCGAAGTCGGCGATTTTTACCGGGTCGACGGAGGCGGAGGAACGGGCGAAGGAGTTCGCGGGTCCGGGCGAGAAGGTCTACGAAGAGCGTAAGCTAAGCGCCGAAACTCAAAAACTCCCTGTCACGGATACGGAAACGAAGGAGAATATATGACCTTCCGAGTGAACAAGACCGACGACGAGTGGCGTGACATCCTCACTCCCATGGAATTCAACGTGCTCCGTCTCGCGGGCACCGAGCGCCCCGGCACGGGCGAGCTCCTCAACGAGGACCGGCCTGGCATGTACCACTGCCGCGCGTGCGATGCCGAACTGTTCCGCTCCACCACGAAGTTCGACTCCCACTGTGGGTGGCCATCGTTCTACGACCCGAATGAGAAGGGCGCGGTGATCTACGTGGAGGACCGCTCGCACGGGATGGTCCGCACAGAGGTCCAGTGCGCCAGCTGCGGATCGCACCTCGGCCACGTGTTCCCCGATGCGCCGCACACCCCCACGGGCCAGCGTTACTGCATGAACTCGGTGGCGCTCCGCTTTGAACCGGACGCCTAACGTGCGAGTCCTCACCTTCAACATCGAATATGCGACGCCCGTGCCGGCCGGCCAGCCCACGGCGTCGGTGGAGGTGGGGAAGCGCGCCGGACGGGAATCGGCGCGAGTGCTGGCCGATGAGGTCGCGCGCATGGGCGCTGACGTGGTGGGCCTGCAGGAGGTCGACCGCGGGAAGTGGCGCTCGGGTGGCGTAGACCAGCTGGCCTTGGTGGCGGAGGCAGCCGGGTTGCGGGCGCTGTTCGCGCCAACACGCCGCCGGTATGGCATGGGACTACTCACGCGGTGGCCATTGGTTCGCGCGCGGGTGCTCCGCCTGCCCGGGCGGCACACGCCTCTCGTCCGCGGGGAGGATCCGGCCCGGTGGCGGGATATCGGGCGCGGCATGGTGGATCTGGTCGGTGGCCTATCGGCCGCCCGCGCCTCCCGGCGCGGGCGGCAAACCTCCTGGCGTGTGAAATGGCCCGACCGCCGGGCCTGCCTGTATGCGCTCATCGACACCCCGGAGGGTCGGGTGGTGGTGGGCGTAGCCCATTTGTCAACGGTTCGCTCCACCGCCCGCGAGCAACTCCAGGTAGCCCTGCGTGGATTCGACCACTTCGCGCCCGGCATCCCGGCCCTCCTCATCGGCGACCTCAACCTGCGCATCAACCACGTGGAGCAGGAGCTCGCCCGCTTCGCGGCAGCCACGCCCACCGCGCCCGGCCAGCCAGTCTTCGAGATCCTCCACCGCGGCAACGGCACGCCCAGCTGGGCGCCCCGCATCCAGATCGACCACGTGCTCGGCCGCGGACTCCACGCCCATCAAGACCGCACGGTGTGCCTGCCGGTCTCGGACCACGTGGCCGTCGTCGTGGACGTGACAGCCCGGGCGTCGTCGTCAAGGCCCTGCCCCGAAACCGCGGGCGTCCTCGACGTGGACGGCCCCGAAACCCGCCGGCCCACCGAGTAGGCTGGGCGCGTGGGTGACGTTCTCTTAAGCATTTGGACGCTCCTGGTCTACACGGCGATCGGCTTCGCGCTCCTAAAGTTCCGCGTGGTCGGGCCGGGCGCGGACCGGGGGCTATCCAGGATCGTCTTCTTCGTGACCATGCCGCGCGCGCTCACCGTCCCGATCGATGCCCTCGCCGACGCCACCGTGCCCGTCATGATGATCGCGATGGGAGTCTCTCTCGCGTCGGCCCAGCTGCGGCGGGGGAGGGACGCCCTGCCGCTAGCCGCGTCGGTCGGATTCCGCGTGTTGCTTTCGCCCATCGTCACATTTGCCCTGGCCATGGCCCTGGGCCTGGAAGGAAAACAACTGCTGGCAACGATGGTCGTGGCCGTGTTCCCCACCGCCAACAACCTCTTCGCCATCGCCCACCGCTACGAGGTGGGCGTGGGGCTGGTCCGTGACGCCGTCGTTATCAGCGCGCTCGCATCCATGCCTATGCTTGTTGTCGTGGCGGCGATTTTCTATGGCTAGGGCCGACGGCCGGTGGGGCGGCCGAGACAGCAGACACCTCACAGGGAGCCTCAACTTCACCGAGACCTCCATGCGCTCCGCCGCGCCCGGAATCCTCATCGCGGCCGGACTCATCCAGTACTTGGGCGCGTCGATCGCGGTCACCCTGTTCGCGGTGGCGGCCGTGGGCGCCGTGGCCTGGGGGCGCGTTGCCGTAGCCGCGGTTTTTATGATGATCTGGCGACGGCCGAAGGTCGACTTCCGCAGCGAGCTCGGCCGGCGCCGGCTCGGACTTACCGCGATCTACGGCCTGGCGCTCGTGACGATGAACCTGCTGTTCTACCAGTCCATCGCGAGGATCGCGCTGGGGACGGCCGTTGCGCTCGAATATCTGGGGCCCGTGCTCCTCGCGGCCGTGACCGGGCGCGGCTGGCGGATCTGGACCGGGATCGTGTTCGCGTTCGGCGGGGTGTTTGCGATCTCGTGGGTCGGGGTGGATTTGGCCGCGCCGGGAGTGCTCGCCGGCGTCGTGCTCGCCATCGCGGCGGGCGGGGCGTGGGCCGTGTATATGTGGGTCGGGTCGAAGGTGGCGCGTGCCGGGCTAGGTGCGGATTCCCTTGCCCTCGGCATGGCGATCGGAGCGCTCGCGTTCGTGTGGCTGGCTATCCCAGGCTTCGCCGTGATCGCGACTAGCCCCAAGCTTCTCGCCCTGATGATTGCCGTGGGCGTGTTCTCGTCGGTGGTGCCCTACGGGTTGGAAGTCTTCGTGCTGTCGAAGATCCCGGCCGGCACGTTCGCACTCCTCGGGGCGCTGTACCCCGCCACGTCGTTGCTGGTCGGCATGATCATCCTGCGCCAGATCCCCACCCTGGGCGAACTCGGGGGACTCGTGTTGATCACCGTGGCCGTCATGCTGGTGACCTGGACGCCGCGACTTCGCCGCGCCGTCCCCGGCCGGGCCGGCAGGTCTGGGCAGGGGCGCAAGCTGGGCGAGTCTCGCAAACCCGGCCAGCACGGCGAGCCCGGCCAGGGCCGCAAACCGCACCGATAGGGTGCCGCGTCGCCTCGGCCGGTGATGCTTGCCTCCGGCCCGTCACCGCTTCGTGGTTGCTTGTTGCCTCCCTTCACCTGGGGTGCGTGGCGCGGTCGGAGATTTGGTCCGAACCGCGAATTCCCACTGCTTGCGATTTTTCCGTGGGCGCCAAGCGGGGTAGACTTTCCGGGTTGGACGCCGCCGACTCAGGCGTACCAACCGCGCACTCGCGCGGGCCTCTAGCTCAATTGGTTAGAGCAGCGGACTTTTAATCCGTTGGTTGTGGGTTCGAGTCCCACGGGGCCTACCACTAGCTCCTACAGGTTTCTCGTCACCAAACGAATTTGTTCGTCACCAGAATCAACGATTTGAGTGACGAGAAATCCCTTTTGGTGACGACAAACTCCCGCCGCGCCCTGCGGCGACTTTCCTCTATCTGCCCACATCGCCCCTGATCTGCGAGACAATGGGAGCACAACGCTAGGAGGTAGTCATGTCAACACCACGCAGGCCGGCCCAGTTGAAGCCTGAGCAAGTCGAAATGATTGAAGGTGGCGCGGACACGGCCGCGACCTCCGAGCTCGCCCATACGTCGGCGCAGGCGATTGTGCCGTTGGGGCGCACCCATGAGGAGGATCCGGAGGTGCGCGAACGCGTGCTTGCCCTCATTACGGACGAGGGGGTGGATACGATTGCGGAGTCGTGGGTGAGTTCGCCAGAGGAGTCGTTGCCGGGTGTGCTCTGGCGTGGGTTCTTGCTGTCTGAGTGGATTCGCCGGTATCCGCAGGAGGCGGAGGAGCGCTTCGCCGCGGCTCGTCTCGCGCTCGCGGATGATGAGCCCGAGAAGGCTGAACAGGTGGCGGCGCCACGTGAGGTCCGCGCCCTGTGGGACGAGGTGTTCAAGGGTAGCTTCACCGGCGACTTCGCCGGCGTTCTGCGCGCATCCGCCCGCCTCACGGACTTCCTCGGCCGCGTGCAGCCCACGTGGATCTCCTCGGACGACCACCCGATGGCCACCGAAGTCACCCGCCGCGACACCGCGATGCTTCGCACCGCCGACGACTTCCGCCTTGCCGGCGAGCGCCTCCTCCGCGACGGCCTCGACTAGCCCGCCGGCCTCCGCCAGTCCGACGACGCCGTCCGTCCACTTCACGACGACGCCCGCACCAGCGGGCCGGCCGGCGCCCGCTCGGCTCAATCTGCCCCCCACGGGGCCAACCCCATCCGCGGAGCTAACCTGCATTCGCGGGCCCACCCTGCCTCGCGCGGCTTGCTCTGCGCGGGGGTATTGATACTCCCACATGAGATCTGAGACGATTCGGATATGAGCGACGAACACCTTGCTGACGATTCCGCTCTCGTGGAATCCACCCCGAGTGACCACCTTGATTTTGACGACGTTCCCGAGCCCGCCATCCAAGAATTCCTCGACGAGGATGAGGACGTGAGCGAGCTGACCTCCCAGGAAATGGCGAACTTGCGCGCCCGCGTTCAGGAGATGCGCCTGGGCGCGTCGGTGTCCACGGCCGCGTTGGTGGAGGAGGCCGAGCGCTTGGTGCGCGAGACCGAGGCTGCCGAGGAGGCGCGCCACAACCAGCCCGACGGCGAGCCCGGCGATCCTTCCAACTCGGCGCTGGGCATGCTCCCCGAGGGCCGCTTCCTTGACCGCGAGCTGTCCTGGCTCGCGTTCAATGAGCGCGTGCTGGAGCAGGCGGAGGATCAGACACTGCCGGTGCTCGAGCGTGCGTGGTTCCTGGCGATCTTCGCCTCGAACCTGGATGAGTTCTATATGGTCCGCGTGGCCGGCCTCATGCGCCGTATTGCCACGGGCATGGCGGTCACGAAGGCGTCGGGCCTGACCCCGCGCCAGGTGTTGGAAGGCATCACGGTCCGCACGAAGGAGCTGCAGGAGCGCCACGCCCGCGTGTTCGCGGAGGACGTCCAGCCGAAGCTGGCGGAGGTCGGCATCGTGATCCAGCACTGGTCGGACCTGGGTGAGACGGAGAAGGATCGCCTGTCGAAGTTCTTCCGCAAGCAGATCTTCCCGGTGCTCACCCCGCTGGCGGTGGACCCGGCGCACCCGTTCCCGTACATTTCGGGCCTGTCGCTGAACCTCGCGGTGTTGGTGCGCAACCCGAAGAATGACAAGGAGCTCTTCGCCCGCGTCAAGGTCCCGCAGTTGCTGCCGCGTTTCATCGCGGTGGATTCGGAGGGCCGCCCGTACCGCCCGGAGGACGTTCCGGCGGACGAGCAGGGCAAGACCTCCTACATCCCGCTGGAAGAAGTGATCGGCGTCCACCTGGATGCGCTGTTCCCGGGCATGGAGATCGTGGAGTACTCCACGTTCCGCGTCACCCGTAACGAGGACCTGGAGGTGGAGGAGGACGACGCCGAGAACCTCCTCAAGGCCCTGGAGAAGGAGCTCCTGCGCCGCCGCTTCGGCCCGGCCGTGCGCCTGGAGGTGGAAAACGACATCTCGAAGCGCGTTCTCCAGATGCTCACCCGCGAGCTGGGCGTGCGCGAGGAGAACGTGCTGCACTTGCCGGCCCCGCTGGACCTCACGGGTCTCAACGTCATCCATGACTTGGACCGCCCGCAGCTGAAGTTCAAGAAGTTCGTGCCCGTCACGGCCCGTGGGATTTCCGACGTCGAATCCTCCCGTGCCGCCGACATCTTCGCCGCGATCCGCCGCCGCGAGATCTTGGTCCATCACCCGTACGAGTCGTTCTCGACGTCGGTCCAGCACTTCATCCGCCAGGCGGCGGACGATCCGAAGGTGTTGGCGATCAAACAGACCCTCTACCGTACGTCGGGCGATTCCCCGATCGTCGATGCCCTCATCCGGGCGGCGAACTCGGGCAAGCAGGTGCTGGCGGTCGTGGAGATCAAGGCCCGCTTCGACGAGGAGAACAACATCGAGTGGGCGCGCAAGCTGGAGCAGGCGGGCGTGCACGTGGTCTACGGAATCGTGGGCCTGAAGACGCACTGCAAGCTGTCGCTCGTCGTGCGCCAGGAGTCGGACGGGCTGCGCCGCTATGTGCACGTGGGCACGGGTAACTACAACCCGAAGACCGCCCGCGGGTATGAGGACCTGGGCCTGTTTACGTGCGACCGCGATGTAGGCCAGGACGCCACCCGCCTGTTCAACCAGCTCTCGGGTTACGCGCCGAAGGTGAAGTTCCACCGCTTGCTGGTGGCGCCCACGGGCATCCGCTCGGGCCTGATCGAGCGCATCGAGCGCGAGATCGCGAACAAGCAGGCGGGCCGCAACGCGTGGATCCGTTTCAAGGCGAACTCGCTGGTGGACGAGCGCGTGATCGACGCCCTTTACCGCGCCTCGCAGGTCGGCGTACCGATCGACATCCAGGTGCGCGGGATTTGTTGCCTTCGCGCGGGGATCCCGGGCATGTCGGAGAACATCAACGTCCGTTCGATCTTGGGCCGCTACCTGGAGCACTCGCGCGTCTACGCTTTCTGCAACGACGACGACCCGGAGGTTTGGATCGGTTCGGCGGACCTCATGCACCGCAACCTCGACCGCCGCATCGAGGCGCTCATCAAGATCGTGGAGCCGGACCAGAAGGAGTTCCTCATCGAGATGGTGCGCCGGGCGACGTCGGACGACGTGCGCTCCTGGCGTATGACGGCCGACGGCTGGGTGCACACTATCCGGGATGCCGAGGGCAACCTGCTGGCCGACACCCAGGAGGAGTTGATGGCGCGCGCCCGCGCCACCGTGGCGGATCGTCGCTAGGGTCCGCGCGTGTCGGTTGATATTCGGGCCGCCGGCGCCGTTGTGTGGCGCCGGCGTTCCCGCACGCTTGAAGTGCTCATTGTCCACCGTCCCACGTGGAAGGATTGGTCGTTGCCGAAGGGCAAGGTCAAGGGCGAGGAGACGTTGCATGAGTGTTGCATCCGTGAGATGAAGGAGGAGACGGGCCACGACGTCGTGCTCGGCGTCCCGCTCGGCTGGCAGCACTACACGGTCAGTAGCGGGAAGAGCAAGGAGGTGCGCTACTGGGCGGCCACCGTGGCGGATAAGGGGCATCCGGCGCTCGCGGCGCGGGGGAAGGTGCAGCCGGCGTCGAAGAAGGAGATCGACGACGCGCGGTGGGTCACCGTCAAGGACGCCCACAAGATGCTCACCCACAAGGGCGACCGCAAGATGCTTCAGCGCCTGATGGATCTGGAGGAGGCGGGCGTGCTTTGCACGACGCCGGTGCTCGTCACGCGTCATGCGCGGGCGACCAAGCGCTCGGTTTACAACGGTCCGGAGCAGACCCGGCCGCTGACGACTACCGGGGTGGTGAGAGCCAAGAGGTTGGTGCCCCTGCTGTCGGTGTACGGGGTGGACAGGGTGGTGACGTCGCCGTGGAAGCGGTGCCTGGACACCGTGGCCCCGTACGCGAAGGCCACCGGTCTGGAGCTCGAGACCCGCGAGGCGCTGACCGAGGCCGCGCACGTGAAGAAGCCGAAGAAGATGGCCGCCGTGCTGAGCCAGGTGCTGGGCAAGGGAAGGGCTACCGCGGTGTGCGTGCACCGGCCCACGCTGCCCACCGTGCTGGACGTGCTCAAGGGCGTGACCCCGCACCACCTTCGCCGCCAGCTGCCGGGGAAGGACCCGTGGCTGAAGACCGGGGAAATCATGGTGGTGCACGTTGCAAAGAAGAAGGACAAGGCCGTCGTCATCGCCTTTGAAAAGATCCGCCCAGCGATGTGAAATACTTGACAGCCAGTTCACCTCGCGTTAACCGGACGTGTGCTGTGCAGAAAGGTGTCCCTCTTAGCGTTGAACTTAAGGGAGTTCTCCCTCAAGTTCTACATCAAAGGATGGAATACTGTGAAGATTGCACGTCACCGCGCAGCCGCCGGCCTTGCCCTTTCGCTTTCGCTCGTTCTCGCCGCCTGCTCGAACGGCGGCAGCGATTCGGAGACCAACGGGGCGACAGATTCCCCCAGCGCTTCCGACTCCACGAGCGCCGATAAGACCGGCTCTGGCTCGCTTTCCGGCACCATCAACGGTTCTGGTGCCTCGTCGCAGGTAAACGCCCAGCAGGCGTGGCGCGACAACTTCACCGCCAACACCGGCGCGATCGTGAACTACGACGCCACCGGTTCCGGCACCGGCCGCGAGCAGTTCATCGCTGGCAAGGTTGACTACGCCGGCACCGACTCGGCCCTCAAGGAAGAAGAGCTCACCGCTGCCACCGAGCGTTGCGGCGGCGAGAGCCCGATCGAGGTGCCGCTCTACATCTCCCCGATCGCCATCGCCTTCAACCTTGATGGCATCGACTCGGTCAACATGTCGGCCGACGTGATCGCCAAGATCTTCAAGCAGGAGATCACCAAGTGGAACGACCCGGCGATCGCCTCCCTCAACGAGGGCGTCGAGCTGCCCGACATGCCGATCATCCCGGTCAACCGCGCTGATGATTCCGGCACGTCGAAGAACTTCCAGCAGTACCTCGTGGAGTCCTCCGGTGAGTGGGACTTCAAGCCCGAGGACACCTGGCCGATCACCGGCACCCAGTCCGCTGAGAAGACCTCCGGTGTGGTCAACCTGGTCAGCTCCACCCCGGGCGCCATCACCTACGCCGACGCCTCCCAGATCGGTGATCTTGGGACCGTCGCCGTCGAGGTTGCTGGTGAGTTCCTCGCCTACTCGCCCGAGGCCGCTGCCGCCATCGTTGACAATTCGGCCCCGGCTTCTAACGCCACCGACCGCATCCTGACGGTTGACCTCAAGCGTGACGGCACGGTCGCGGGCGCCTACCCGGTGGTCCTGGTCTCCTACCTGGTGGCCTGCACCCAGTACGACAACGCGGACACCGCGAACATCGTCAAGGAGTACTTCACCTACATGGCCTCGAAGGAAGGTCAGGACGTCGCGGCGAAGGCTAACGGCGGTAACGCCCCGATCTCGGACGCCCTGCGCGAGCAGGTCATGGCCGCGGTCGACCAGATCAAGACTAACTAAGAGTTTGACCAGCGTGGGCCAGCCCCTCGGGGGCTGGCCCACGCCAGGATCGGAGCTGTGGTGTTACAAACCTCTGAGCCGGCGGCCGAGCCGGTTGACCAGACGGAGAAAGCAGTCGCGGCGCCGGGAGCCTGGGCTCCGGCGTCGGGCCGTGCCCGGTACGGCGACCGCGTCTTCCGCGGAATCTCTAACCTTTCCGGCATCAGCATCCTTGCCCTGCTGGCCGCCGTCTTCATATTCCTCTTGCTGTCGTCCGGCAACGTGCTCATCACGCCGAACGATGAGATCGTGGAGCAGGTCGGCTTCGCCCGGGGCCAGAACTTCTGGCAGTTCGCCGGCACGACCGTTTTTGGCACGCTACTCGCCGCCATTATCGCGCTGGTGATCGCCGTGCCTTTCGCCGTGGGGATCGCACTCTTCATCTCGCACTACGCCCCGCGCAAGCTCGCCGCCACCTTCGGCTACGTCATCGATCTCCTTGCAGCCATCCCCTCCGTGGTGTTCGGCCTGTGGGGTATGTGGACGCTGGAGCCGCTCATGCGCCCGGTCTTCAGCTGGATCTCCGACGTGCTCACCCCGATCTTCACCTTCCTCAACGGCAAGCCCGGTGCCGACGGCGCTTGGGAGGGCGGCCTTCCCGGCCTGTCCTGGCTCGCCGAGCACTACGAGTGGTTTCCCGACGGCACCGCCGCGGCTTTCGTCCCGCCGGCACGGAACATCCTCATGGGCGGGGTCATCCTCGCCATCATGATCCTCCCGATCATCACCTCCCTGGCCCGCGAGGTCTTCGTGCAGACCCCGCGCCTGCAGGAGGAAGCCTCCCTGGCGCTTGGCGCCACCCGCTGGGAAATGATCAAGATGGTGGTGCTCCCGCACGGGCGCTCCGGCATCGTGTCGGCCTCCATGCTGGGCCTCGGCCGCGCACTCGGTGAAACCATGGCCCTGCTCATGGTGCTCTCGCCCGGCATGATGATCAACTTCAAGCTCATGAGCCCCGGCCAGCACTCCACGATCGCCTCGCAGATCGCCCTGCGCTTCCCCGAAGCCTCCGGCATCGAGTCTGACTTCCTCATTGCGCTCGGCCTGATCCTGTTCGTCATCACGTTCGTGGTCAACTTCATCGCCCGCGCGATCGTTGCCCGCTACGCCGAGTTCTCAGGAGCGAACGCATGAGTACCGCTGTTGCCACCACTCAAAAGCGCCTGCCCGCATGGTTCACCGTCGCGGCCCTGGTCGCGTCCGTGGTTATCGGTGTCGTCGGCGCCCAGATCTTCGATTCTGGCGCGGTGGGCGTCATCGTTTTCCTCTTCCTTTACCTGGCCATCGTGGCCGGCGCCGGATTCGGTGTCGAGGGCCGCCGCTACGGCACCGACCGGGTGATGACGTCGATGATCATCGGCGCGTTCGTCGCCGCCGTCATCCCGCTCCTGTCGCTGCTGTGGACCGTGCTCGCACAGGGCTGGTCGCGCATGTCAGCCGCCGGCTTCTTCACCTCCACCACCTTCGGCCAGTCGATGGCCGACTCGGTGACGGGTGCGGGCCACGCCGTGGTCGGCACCCTGCTGATCACGGGCTTCGCCGCGCTCATCTCCGTGCCTCTCGGCGTGCTCACCGCAGTCTACCTAGTCGAATACGGCAAGGGGAAGCTCAAGCGCTTCATCACCTTCATGGTGGACATCATGACCGGCATCCCCTCGATCGTGGCCGGCCTCTTCGCCGCCGCCATGATCCCCATGATCAACCAGGCACTCTTCGGCCAGGCCCAGTTCAAAAACGGCTTCGCCGGCGCGATCGCCCTGGTGGTGCTCATGACCCCGATCGTCGTGCGCAACACCGAAGAAATGCTCCGCCTGGTGCCCAACGAGCTACGCGAGGCCTCCTACGCGCTCGGCGTCACCAAGGCGGGCACGATCATCCGCGTGGTGCTCCGCACCGCCGTGTCGGGCATTATCTCCGGCATCTTCATCGCCATCGCCCGCATCATTGGCGAGTCCGCACCGCTCATGATCACCGCCGGAACCACCGACTTCTACAACTACAATATCTTCCAGAACCAGATGTACACCCTGCCGGTTTACGTCTATAACCAGTATGTTTCTGGTAACTCGGCTGAAGCATGGGCCGGAGCCCTCCTGCTCATCCTGGTGGTTCTCATCCTCAACCTGTTGGCTCGCTGGATCGCAAAGCGGTTCGCCCCCAAGGGCGAAAAGTAGCCGCTGGGAAAGAAAGGATTCTTATGTCTGAAGGCATCAAGGTACGTGACCTCAATATCTACTACGGCGACTTCCTCGCCGTGGAGAACGTCAACGTCGATATTGAGCCCCGTTCCATCACCGCCCTCATCGGCCCGTCGGGCTGTGGCAAGTCCACCTTCCTGCGCTCCCTCAACCGCATGCATGAGGTCATCCAGGGCGCCCACGTCAAGGGCCTGGTGGAGATCGACAACCAGAACATTTACGGGCCGGGCGTGGACCCGGTGCAGGTGCGCCAGCATGTGGGCATGGTGTTCCAGCGCCCCAACCCGTTCCCCACGATGTCGATTGCCGACAACGTGCTGGCCGGCATGCACCTCAACAACAAGAAGCTGCCGAAGGCCGAGGGCGAGCGCATCGTGGAGGAGTCCCTACGCGGCGCGAACCTGTGGGAAGAAGTCAAGGACCGGCTCGACCGGCCCGGCTCCTCGCTGTCGGG
Source organism: Trueperella bernardiae (assembly GCF_001469025.1). Taxonomy (GTDB): domain Bacteria; phylum Actinomycetota; class Actinomycetes; order Actinomycetales; family Actinomycetaceae; genus Trueperella; species Trueperella bernardiae. Next base: position 17,089 of record NZ_LNIZ01000003.1, read on the forward strand.
CGGCCAGCAGCAGCGCCTGTGCATCGCCCGCGCGATCGCCGTCAAGCCCGAGGTGCTCCTCATGGACGAGCCCTGCTCCGCGCTCGACCCGATCTCCACGCTCGCGATCGAGGACCTCATGCAGGAACTGCGCTCCGATTACACGATCGTGATCGTCACGCACAACATGCAGCAGGCGGCCCGCGTCTCGCAAAAGACGGGCTTCTTCAACATTGAGGGGACGGGCAAGCCCGGCCACCTCGTCGAGTTTGATGACACGGAAAAGATCTTCTCCAATCCGACTCACAAGGAGACGGAAGACTATGTGTCCGGTCGTTTCGGGTGACGACCGGCGGCGAAAGGCGGCGCTACCTTCGGGTGGCGCCGCCTTTTTATGGGCCCCGGAGGCGGGCCAACCTGGCCAGGCGGGCCGGGCGGGCCCCGCGGATTGAAATTTTTTGGACGTTTTCGGGCCGGTCTTCGTATATGAGGAGATCGGCCCGGATTCGTCCAGTGTTTTCAAATCGGCAGCGGCCTGGCCGCGCCTGGCGGCACCAGGCCGCGGGCCTAAACGAAGAGGTGCAGCACGTAGCTGACGGCCGCCGCCACCAGGCCGGCCGCGGGGAAGGTGATGAACCAGGCCCCCACGATGTTGCCGGCAGTGGACCAGCGAACGGCCGACCGGCGTGTGGTGGCCCCCACGCCCATGACTGAGGACGTGATCGTGTGCGTGGTGGAAATAGGCGCGTGCCAGAAGTACGCGGTGGTGTATAGAACCGAGGCGGCCACGGCCTCGGCGGCGAAGCCCTGGGCGGGGTTGAGGTCGGCGATCTTGGTGCCGAGCGTCTTCATGATGCGCCACCCGCCCGAGTACGTGCCGAGCGAGATCGCGGTGGCCGCGCCGAGCTTGACCCACAGCGGCACCGAGCTGCCCTCGTGGTACCCGCCGGCCACGAGCGCGATGACGATGACGCCCATGGTCTTTTGTGCATCCTGTAGGCCATGACCGAGCGCCACGGCTGCCGCGGGCACGGTCTGGGCCACGCGGAAGCGCTTCATCGTGGTCTTGTAGGTGGCATTCTGGAAGGTACGCCGGATGAGCGACATCAGCAGGTAGGCCAGCCCAAATCCGACGAACGGTGAGACGAACATCGGCACGATGACCTTCATGCCGATCACCGACCAGTGCACTGTAAACGCGGCCGCCAAGCCTGCGCCGGCCAGGCCGCCGATAAGCGCGTGCGAGCTCGACGACGGCAGCCCGAACCACCAGGTGGTGAGGTTCCACACGACGGCGCCCACCAGGCCCGCGATCACCACGAGCAGGCCCGATATCCCATCTGAGGGTGCTACTTCCACGATGCCCGAGCCGATCGTTTCGGCCACGCCCGTGCCCAGCAGCGCTCCAATGAAGTTCATGACGGCGGCCATCAGCAGGGCCACGCGCGGGGTCAGCGCCCGCGTGGCGACCGACGTGGCGATGGCGTTAGCGGCGTCGTGAAAACCGTTCGTGTAGTCGAAGACGAAAGCGAAAACGACAACAAAGATCACTAACGCCAATACCGGATCCAAGGCTCAGGACTCCTTCAGCGTGAGCAGCTCGATGCGGCTGGCGAGGGTCTCGAAGGAATCGACCGCGGCCTCGTATGAATCCAGCGTGATCTTGCGGGCCAGGATCTCCTTGCCCGAACGGTCTGATTCGAACAGGTCGATGATGAGTTCGCGGTAGATCTGGTCCGCACGGTTCTCCAGATTGTTGATCTCGAGCCACTCCGTGCGGATCGACGGCTCGATCTTCTTCAGCTTGCCCACCGCGGTGATGGCGTGCTCGGCGCACTGAATAATGATGTCGGCCATTTCGAACAGCTGCTCGTGGACCTCGCCGATCTTGTACAGCACCAGGTTGTTGCCGGCCTCGTCAATCAGGTCCACGCACGTGTCGATCTGGCCGGTCAGCTCGATGAGGTCGCCGCGATCGTAGGGGAGAATGAAGCGGGAGCCGATCTCCTGCAACACGAGGTGATTGCACGCGTCGGCGTCGTTTTCAATCTGGTGCAACGCACGGTTGAGTTCCACCCGCTCCGTGGTACCCGCGGCGACCATATCAGCCAGCGTCCGGGCCGACCGGACAAGGAAAGATGCCTGCTCGTTAAGAAGGTCCTGGACCTTGTGTTGAGTGGCAAAGCGTGACAGGAATCCAGCCATGCGGCGTACGCCTCCGAATAGGTTAACAGCTCTCAACGCCAAGGCTACGCGAGGATGAATTACTTTTCCAAGAAATGAGAAAACGGACCGTGCGTACCCGGGTATTTCGGTCAAACGACCAGCTATTTCACACCGTGAGCCGCCCCGGCTGGCGGAGGTACCATGTGTGAGACTTGAGGGGCGTCAGCAGTTGTTGCACGACGTCGACCGGGGCCACGACGCCGGGCCCGACGATCGCCGAGAGGCGGACGAAAGCTGGGCCGAACGGCGAAAGCCGCACCACGGCGTCGTGAACGAAGAACGAGAAGAGGAAGATCATGCAGGAATGGCAGGAATGGATCGACGAGCTGACCGGGCCGGCCACGGCCGCGCTGGGGTCGGTCAGTGATTGGCTGTATGCCTGGATCATGATCGCCGTGCTCATGGGCGCGGGCCTGTATCTGACGTTCCGCGGGCGCGCCCTGCAGGTGCGCCGCTTTGGCGACATGCTGCGGTACGTGGGCCACTCGCGCGCCGGCTCGCAGGGCGGGATCTCGTCCTTCCAGGCGTTCGCGATGGGCATGGCCACCCGCATCGGGATCGGCAACATCACGGGCGTGGCGCTCGCGCTCATCCTGGGCGGACCGGGCGCCCTGTTCTGGATGTGGCTGGTGGCGCTCATCGGCATGGCCACCGCGTTCGCCGAGGCCACACTCGCCCAGATCTTCAAGTCCGCCCACCATGATGGCACCTTCCGCGGCGGGCCCTCCAACTACATCTTGCGCGGGGCGAAGTCGCGCGGGCTGGCGGTCGCGTTCTCGGTGGCCATGGTGTTTTCCATGTTCATCGCCATGCCGATGGTGCAGGCCAACTCGATCGCCGGCGTGCTCGACGCCTCCCAGGGCGTGCCCGCCTGGGTGACCGGCGCGGTGGTGTCGGTGCTCGCCGCCGTGGTGGTGCTGGGTGGCGTGCGCGGGGTGGCTCGCTCCACCGAGATCATCTCGCCCGCGATGGCGCTGGCATACTTGCTGGTGGCGATCATCGTGATCGTCATGAATATCGGGCGCGTCCCCGAATTTTTCACGGACGTCTTCTCCTCGGCTTTCGGGCTGAATGAGGCGCTCGCGGGCACGGCCGGCGGGGTGCTCGCCGCGCTGGTCAACGGCATGCGCCGCGGTCTGTTCTCCAACGAGGCCGGCATGGGCACCAACCCCAACGCCGCCGCCACTGCCACCGTGGCCCACCCCGTCCAGCAGGGGCTCATCCAGTCCTTCGGCGTGTTCGTAGACACCATCGTGATCTGCACCGCCACCGGCTTCATCATCATGACCGCCGGCGTGCTCGACCTCACCACCGCCATTCCCGACGACGCCGGCCACCTCACCACCACCGCTATCACCTCCACCATGGGGTCCTGGATGGCGTGGCCCGTGGCGATCATGATCTTCTTCTTCGGCTTCTCCTCCATCCTCGGCGCCTACGCATACGGCGAGGCCAACCTCGTGTTCCTGCGCGCCCCGCAGTGGACGATCACCGTGGGCAAGGTGGCTATCGTTGTCTTCTCGTTCGTTGGCGCGGTGCTGGCGCTGACGTTCGTGTGGGCGCTCATGGACCTAGCCATGTTCGTGGTGACCGTGCTCAACCTCGTCGGCGTGCTGTCCCTGTCCGGCTGGGTCATGGCCGCGCTACGCGACTACGAGCGGCAAAAGGCGGCTATCGCCCGCGATGGGTTCGTCGAGGTGCCGGTGGGCGCTGGGGCGGGCGCTGCTGGAGCCGGGACGGCTGGCGCGCGCCGCGTGACCGAGCCCGTGTTCGTGCCCTCGCAGGCCGGCCTGCCTGGCGTGCTCGAGGGCAACGTGTGGGACGGCGCGGTGAACTCGGCCAAGGCCTACGAGTAGCCGGCACCCCGCGGGCAAAGGGAAGGGCCGCACGAGAAGGTGCGGCCCTACGCTTAGGACACCGAACCCGAGAGCGCCTGTCGGCGCTAAGGCCGCTCGTAGCGGCAAATATTTGGAGCCCGGGGCTTTCGCGATCCGGTGTCTGGCTCTAGCCTAACTCACGTTCCCCGCCCTGTCACGCCCCAAGTTACGCACGGTTTCCGCGCCCGCCACGGGCCCGTGCACGTTCTCCGCTCTTGCCTCAAAACCGCGCCACGGCGCCGGTTTCCGTGGTAAAGTCCTACTACCGGAGTTTGGGGAGATACACTTTTGGCTATGACGTCCTCTACGCAAGAGCCCGGACGCACGCCTTCGCTCCTTGATCGGCTGTTTGATCGGGAGTCCCCGGCTCGTCCTTCCACCGATGTGCGCCCGCCGTTTGTGTGGGCATCCATCGGCGCGTTCTATGCCGCCCTCATCGCGCTCGGGGCGTCGCTCGGCCCGCTCGCGGCGGTGATCGCGGTGGCGCTCGCGGCAGCCCCCCTGATTTCGGGCTGGCCGGTGCTCCTTGGCCTGACCAACCGGGCCGTCTCGCGCGTCGTCATGACGTTGACGCTGGTCGCGGGCCTGGTCGCGGCCAGCTTCGGCTCGATGCCCGGCATGATGTTGGCCGCCACCTTCGCCATCTTTGCTTCGTTCGTGGGGGAGATGATGCGCCACGACGGCCGACTCCACCTCATCGAGCACATTTCGGCGTCAGCGGGCGGGGCGATGCTGATGATCTCGGCGTCGATGTGGGTGTTCGCGGCGGGGGACTGGCATGCCACCAGCCGGGCGCTGCCGGCGGCGGGCACGTTCGTCGGGTTGCTGACCGCTATCGTCATCGCGGTGGCGGCCCTCATCCACGGCTTTGACCTCGACCACGCCAACCTCCTCGGCCTCCTCAACACCACGGTGGTGGGGCTGGTAGCGGCCTTCCTGCTGTCGGGCCTGGTGTGGGTGGGCGGCGCGATCGGCGTGTGCGTGGGGCTGGTGTTCGCCTTCATCCGCCGGTGCATGCGCACCTTCGAGCGGCCGCTGACCTGGGTGCAGGGGTATGTGAAGGCCGTGATCCCGCATTGCGCGCTGGGCATGATCGGCTACATCTTCACGCTTGTTGTGCTCTAAGCTGAGGGCATGACTTTCCGACTTCCTGAGAACCTGGCCCCGGAGAACTACCCGCTGGGCTGGCTGATTGACTCCTGGCACGGCGGCGGTGTGCTCGAATATGACAACGTGGACGCCGCGGCTTACCTCCACGAGCTCACCATTGACGCCGTGGATGGCGGCCCGTACGTGCGCCTCAATTCGCGGATTTGGCTGGCGAAGGAGCCGGCCTCGGAGGTCGACAAGGAGGCCCCCGGCCAGTGGACGTACGACCACCTGACGAAGGACGTGCTGTGGTCGGCCCAGACCGGCTACCTGCGCGTCACGCCGGACGCCCCGAAGCGGGAGGACGGCGCGGTGGAGCTCGAAGCCACGGTCGCCACACCGATGGGAATTTCCCAGCTGTGGGTGGGCCTCATCAACGGCCCGCGCCTGCAGATGGTCACCGACACGGTGATCCGCTCCGGCGCCGCGGCCGACTTCACGGCGGCGAAGTTCCTGGGCGGCAACGTCGCCTCGGATTTCTTCTACGCCTACGACATGGAGGCCTTCGGCTTCGAGATGCGCAATTACCTTGCGGGGCGGCTGTCGCGCCAGTTTGACGGCTCCGTGGACGCCCCCAGCACCGAGGAGGAGTGATGACCGACAAGAAAGACGGCCACTGGGGCATGAGCTACTTCGCGGACAAGGGAGGCAAGGCGACGGGTAAGGCCGACGACGCCGCCCGCCCGGTCTGCGCCCCCGCGGCTCCCGAATCGCCCGTCAAGGGCGCCGAGCCCGAGGGCCACTGGGGCGTAAGCTATTTTGCAAGCAAGGCGGATGAGGAGTGAGCCCGGCTCGCTCGGTCGATCTTCCTGGCGCCGTGCTGGATGAGACGCACGGCGTGCCGGCCCACTATGGCAACCCGTTTGCGGAGGAGAACCTGCTGGCCCGCGGGCGGGCCTTCACCGACCTGGGTTTCATCGAGGTCCTCGCGGTCTCCGGCCCGGACCGCGCCACGTGGCTGCACAACCTCACCACCCGTGACTTCCTGAACCTGCCCGCCGGCGAAAGCTCGGAGATGCTGCTGCTCGACCCGAACGGCCACATCTGCACCGCCGCCGGCGTCATCGACGACGGCGAGCGCACCTGGTTCTTCCTTGACCGTGGCCAGGCTGAGCCCTTCGCCGCGTTCCTCGAGTCGATGGTCTTCCGCATGCGCGTGGAGGTCGCCCGCCCGGACGTGCGGGTCTTCGGCTTCTTCGCGCCCGCCGGCGTGCCCGAGGCGATCGCCGCGCTGTCGGCCGTCGTCTGGTACGACCCCTGGCCGCGCACCCTACCCGGCGGTGCGCATTACGGCGTTCCCGACGCCGACCACCCGGCCTGCGACTCGGCGCGCGTGCTCATCGCGGCGCGGCCCGAGGAGGCGGTCATCGAGACGTTTGGGGCGGCGGGCTTCGTGCCGGCCGGCCTGCAGGCGTGGGAAGCGAAGCGGATTTCGGATTGGCGCCCGCGCCAGAACACGGAGGTGGCGCAGCGGGCCCTGCCACACGAGCTCGACTGGCTGCGCACCGCCGTCCACCTGGAGAAAGGCTGCTATCGCGGCCAAGAGACCGTGGCGAAGCTGGTCAACCTCGGCCGCCCGCCGCGGCGGCTGGCCTACCTCTACCTTGAGGGCCCGGAGGGAGAGCTGCCCGAGCCGGGAGCGGAGGTGAAGGCGGGGGAGAAGGTCGTGGGTCAGCTGACCTCGGTCGCCCGCGATTCGGAGGAGGGCCCCGTGGCCCTGGCTCTGCTCAAGCGCAACGCCCCGGAGGGCGAGCTGGCCGTTGGCGCGTTCGTCGCCGCCCAGGTACCGATCGTGGCGCGCGAGGGCAAGTCGTCGGCGTCGCCGGACGAGCGGCCGGGCGCCGGCATGCGCGCCCGGCGGTAGGTAGACCCATGGGACAGATCAACTACACCTTCTACATCCTTTTGAACGTGGTCCTGCCGGTGGCGGTGACGGGCGTGTTCGTGTGGGCCTTCATTGACGCGGTGGCCCGCCCGCCCCGCCAATTCGCGCTTGCCTCCCAGTCGAAGAACTTCTGGCTGGCCATGCTCGGCGGTGGGACGCTCGCCTACGCGGCGATGAGCTTCCTCCATATCTATCTGCCGCTGGCCGGCTTCATCCGCCTGGCCCTGTTCATCGCCGTGGTCTACTACCTCGGCCCGGAGCGCTCGAAGATGGGCCCGGGGGCCGGGCGCGGCCGCGGGCCCCAGAGGGGGAGTTGGTAATGCGCGCGGTCATCCAGCGCGTCAAGCGGGCTTCGGTCACGATCGAGGGCCAGGTGGTGGGCCAGATCGGCCCGGGCCTGTGCGTGCTCGTGGGCGTCACTCACGGTGACGGCCCGGCCCAGATCGAGAAGACCGCCCGAAAGATCGCCCAGCTCAAGCTCTTGCGAGCCCCCGATGGCAGTGACGACCCAGCCGCCCGCGTCAGCGCCGAGGAATCCGGCGCCCCTGTGCTACTGGTCTCACAGTTCACGCTCTATGCGGACGTACGCAAAGGCCGCAAACCCAGCTGGTCCCACGCGGCCGGAGGCGAGGTGGCCGAGCCGGTCTTCGACGCGGTGGTTGATGCTGTCCGAGGCTACGGGTTACACGTGGAGACCGGAGTGTTCGGCGCGATGATGGACGTCGAGCTGGTCAACGACGGCCCGTTCACCATCCTCGTGAAGGTTTAGGCGCCCGGCACCGCCGGGGGTGGCCGTTCGTGGGACGAGGTTCCCATAGGCCCGGCCGGCGGCGGGAGCCGCCCGCCGGGGAACCATACAGATTCCGGCTTTTCGCACAGGGCACAAGTCACGGGCTGTCTCACGCCTGTGGCGAAACGGCGAACGGGCGGGGCGGTGGCGTCGTTAAGGTAAATGAGGAATCGCGGGGAGATGCACGACCCCCGCGGAATTATTTGTAAGGAGTCCAACTTGTTTGAACGGTTTACGGACCGCGCTCGGCGGGTCATTGTGCTCGCTCAGGAGTCTGCGCGGAACCTCAAGCACAATTACCTCGGCACCGAGCACATCCTGCTGGGCCTCATCAAGGAAGGTGAGGGCGTGGCGGCCAAGGCGCTCGAGTCGCTGGGGATTACGTATGACGCCGTGCAGGAGCAGGTCATCGAGATCATTGGCGAGGGGCAGGAGCAGCCGTCGGGCCATATTCCGTTCACCCCGCGCGCCAAGAAGGTGCTCGAGTACGCCATGCGTGAGGGGCTCCAGCTCGGCCATTCCTACATTGGTACCGAGCACCTGCTGCTCGGCCTGTGCCGTGAGCAGGATGGCGTGGCCGCCCAGGTGCTGGTGAAGCTGGGTGCGGACCTGGGGCGGGTGCGCCAGCAGGTCACGCAGCTACTGTCTGGCTACCAGGGGAAGGAAGCCGTGGGCGTGGGAGGCGGCGGGCCGCGCGAGGGCCAGAAGGCCGGCTCCACGATCCTTGACCAGTACGGGCGCAACCTGACCCAGGCGGCGCGTGAGAACAAGCTTGACCCGGTGATTGGGCGCCACAATGAGACCCAGCGCGTGATGCAGGTGCTCTCCCGGCGCACGAAGAACAACCCCGTGCTCATCGGTGAACCCGGCGTGGGTAAGACCGCGGTGGTGGAGGGCCTGTCGCAGGCGATTGCAGCGGGCGACGTGCCGGAGACCTTGAAGGACAAGCAGCTCTACTCGCTGGACATGGGCTCGCTGGTGGCGGGTTCGCGCTACCGCGGTGACTTCGAGGAGCGGATGAAGAAGATCCTCAAGGAGATCAACACTCGCGGGGACATCATCTTGTTCATTGACGAGATCCACACGCTCGTGGGCGCGGGCGCAGCCGAGGGCGCGCTGGACGCGGCATCGTTGCTCAAGCCCATGATGGCGCGCGGCGAACTTCAGGTCATCGGTGCCACCACTCTGGATGAGTACCGCAAGTACATTGAGAAGGACGCGGCGCTCGAGCGGCGCTTCCAGCCGATCCAGGTTGAGCAGCCGTCGGTGAAGGAGACCATCGCGATCCTCGAGGGCCTGCGCGACCGTTACGAGGCCTACCACCGCGTCACGATCACGGACGAGGCGCTCGAGGCGGCCGCCACGCTCGCGGACCGTTACATCAATGACCGCTTCCTGCCGGACAAGGCGATCGACCTGATCGACGAGGCGGGCGCGCGCCTAGCGATCCGCAAGATGACCGCGCCGCCCGAGCTGCGCGAGCTGGACGAGGAGATCGGCGAAGTCAAGCGCGCGAAGGAGGCCGCGATCGACGGCCAGGACTTCGAGAAGGCCGCCGCCCTGCGTGACCAGGAGCAGCAGCTTTCTGCCAAGCGCGCCGAGCGTGAGAAGGCGTGGAAGGAGGGCGACCTCGACGTCGTGTCGGTGGTGGACGAGGACCTCATCACCGAGGTGCTGTCCATGGCCACGGGCATCCCCGTGTTCAAGCTGACCGAGGCCGAGTCCGCCAAGCTGCTGCGCATGGAGGACGAGCTACACAAGCGTGTCATCGGCCAGGATGAGGCGGTCACGGCGCTGTCGCAGGCGATCCGCCGCACGCGCGCCGGCCTCAAGGACCCGAACCGTCCCGGCGGCTCGTTCATCTTCGCTGGCCCCACCGGCGTGGGTAAGACGGAGCTGGCGAAGGCGCTCGCGGAGTTCCTGTTCGGGGACGAGGATTCGCTCATCACGCTCGACATGTCGGAGTACTCCGAGAAGCACACGGTGTCGCGCCTGTTCGGTGCGCCCCCGGGATACGTGGGCTACGAGGAGGGCGGCCAGCTGACGGAGAAGGTGCGCCGCAAGCCGTTCTCCGTGGTGCTGTTCGACGAGGTGGAGAAGGCCCACCAGGACCTCTTCAACTCCCTGCTCCAGATTCTGGAGGAGGGGCGCCTGTCCGACTCGCAGGGCCGGGTGGTGGACTTCAAGAACACCGTTATCATCATGACCACCAACCTCGGCACGAAGGACATCGCCAAGGGAGTGCAGACCGGCTTCCAGTTCGACGCCGACACCCAGACCTCGTACGAGCGTATGAAAGGCCGCGTGTCGGAGGAGCTGAAGAACCACTTCCGGCCGGAGTTCTTGAATCGTGTGGACGACATCATTGTGTTCCCGCAGCTGCAGAAGCACGAGATCCTGCAGATCGTGGACCTCATGATCGCCAAGCTCGGTGCCCGCCTGTGGGACCAGGGTATGTCGATCGTCCTGACGGACGCGGCGAAGGACCTGCTGGCCGACCAGGGCTACGACCCGGTGCTTGGCGCCCGCCCGCTACGCCGCGCCATCCAGCGCGGGATCGAGGACATGCTCTCGGAGAAGTTGCTGTTCGGCGAGTTCACCAAGGGCCAGACCATCGTGGTGGATGTGGATCACGACGCCGTCCCGAAGACCTTCACGTTCACCGGGCACGACTCGGACTACCAGCTACCGCAGGGTGTAAAGCCGGCCGCGGAGTCCGAGCAGATCGACGGGCTGGCGCAGGCCACGTCGCTGGTGCCGGAGGGTGAGGACTCCGGCGCGGGTGCGAGTGCCTCGGGCAGCGAGCAGCCTGCCGGCGAGGACGCTTCCCCGCGCGTCGGACAGGAGTAGTTGGCTTACCCGGACCAAGCGCACGAGGGCGGCCCCGCGATGATCGCGGGGCCGCCCTCGTGCGCTTGGCTACGTGTAGCTTCCTATTTGTAACGCTAATTCCCGATGTGCAACACCAATTAAACGCTTATTGCCGTTGCATATTGCGGATTGGTGTTGCACATGCGCCCAGGGGCTGCGGCGTCCAAGCGGCGGGTTAGCCGGCGAACTCCTCGGCGGTGGCGTAGGAGGTCTGCGTGCCCTTGCGGGTCACGGAGTCGGAGGCGTAGCGGATCGCGGTCTGGATCGCGGACTCCACGTCTCCATTGGCAACCAGCTCGTGGGAGAAGCACCCGATGAAGGCATCTCCAGCCCCGGTGGTGTCCACGGCGTCAACCTTCGGCGCTTCGAAAAGCCGCGCCCCGGCGTCGTTGACCCACAGCGCGCCCTTGGAGCCGAGCGTAACGATGACGTCGTGGATGCCCGCGTCGAGGAGGGCGTGGGCGGCGTTTTCGATGTCGGCGAGCGTGTCTACCGGCATGCCCGTCAGCAGTGACAGCTCGCTTTCGTTCGGCACAAAGTACGTGCAGTCCTTGACCTTCTCCAGCTCGAGGTCCGGCTGGGCGGGCGCCGGGTTGACCAGCACCGGGATGCCGTGCTCCTTGCCGAACTGGATCGCGGCGTAGACCGTCTCGAGCGGGATCTCCAGCTGCAACACGATGAGGTGGCAAGCGGAAATCTTGTGGGCGGCGTCGTCGATGTCGGCTGGGGAGAGGTGGCCGTTGGCGCCCTTGACGATGATGATCGAGTTGTGCGACTGCGGGTCCACAAAGATCGGCGCCACGCCCGAGGTGGTGTCGGTGCGGAGGACGAACTCGGTGTCGATACCGTTGCGGCGGAAGTTGTCGATCGTGTTGTCGGCGAAGACGTCGTTGCCCACGCGCGTCAGCATGAACACCTCCGAGCCGAGGCGTGCCGCGGCCACCGCCTGGTTCGCGCCCTTGCCGCCACAGCCGATGGCGAAACTGGGCGCCTCCACCGTTTCGCCCTCGCCGGGCATGCGGTCGATATACGAGATGAGGTCGACCATGTTGGATCCGATAACTGCAATGTCCATTAGTTGCGTACTCCTGTCTTCACCGTGAACTTCTTTGTTTCGCCTGCGTTGAGCATGATGAGCATGCCGCACTTCTCGGCCGCGTTGTACCCCTCAGGCCGCGATGTGCCGGGAAGTACGAAGGCTGCGACCTGTTGATCAGCATTATAGAGAAGCCACCGTGTCGCCACGGGGAAATCCTTCGAGGAGAACTCGACGAAGAAGGCGTGCCCCTCCGGACTCCTCAGCGTGAATTCGAGGTCGTCGCCGTAGGAGGGGAGGTCGTCGGCGAAGTAGACGATCTCCGGGTCGAACTCCTTGGCGCTATCCAGGGAGTCGGCGTCGATCTTGCCCTCGAGGATCTGCTCGTTGATCTCGGTCCACCGCGGGGTGGGGGTGACGTGCGCGGGGACGGAACGGCGTAGCTGGAACGCGCCCTCGGGCAGAGACTGACTCATCATGCCGCCCTCGACGAAGGCGTAGTTCATGTGGCACATGTACTGCAACGGCATGGGCTGGTACTCGCTGAGGTTCGTCACGGACAGGGCGATCTCGAAGTCGGATGCGCCGGCTTCGAGCCGCACCGACGGCGTCGCGCGATAGTGATGCCCGAAACCGCGCACATACTCGCGCATCGAGACCACGCGGATCGCGTCGTCGTCAATCTCCAACCAGGCCTCCTGCATGGGGGCGCAGGGGAACTCGCCGTGGAGCGGGTGGTCGTCGTCGGGAGCGGGGCAACCCGCCGCGAGGAGGCCGGAGTGGAAGGCGAAACAACCGTAGGTGTCCGAAATCTCGGTGGCGGGCCGCGGCTCGGAGAACATGTTCTTCATGCGCAGGCTGTGGCCGTCGAAGGCGGCGTCCCAGATGATCTGGCCCATGAAGGGCAGGACCTCGACATAGCCGCGCTCGTTCGCGATCGTCAACGATGCGATGCCACTGGGGTAACGCTTGGTCGTCGCGCGCAGGTCGCCCGAGTCGATGATGGTTTGTGGGGCGGGCTCGAAAAGAGTCTCACGAAGGGGAAGGGTGTACATATTTCCTCGAATTCTGTGGTGGTAGGAGATGGTTAGGCGACGTCCGACGACGCCGACACGCGCCGCTGCCACGCGAAGTACAGGAAGACGACGGCGAAGCACACGAGCGAGACGACGAAGGCGGTCTGCATCGAGCCGGTCGAATCGGAGACGAAGCCCTGAATCACGGGGATGACAGCGCCGCCCACGATCGACATGACGATCACGGCACCGCCGGTCTCGGTGTGGCGCTTGTCCTTGATCGAATCTAGGCTGCGGGCGTAAATGGTTGCCCAGCACGGACCGAAGAGCCCCGAGGTGAGGATCGCGAAGTACACCGCCACGATCGACGGGATGAGGATGACGCCGAGCAGGGCGGCGCAGCCGGCGGCGGCGTAACCCATCAGCACCAGGTTCTCGTCGTACTTCGTCATGAGCACGTTGGCGATCACCTTGCCCAAGAAGAACGCGATGAACGCTGCCACCATGTAGTTGGAGGCGGACCGCTCGTTGAGGTTCGGATCGAGGTTGAGGGCGAGACGAATCGTGAAGGACCACACCGCGGTCTGCATGCCGACGTACATGAACTGGGTGAAGATGCCACGGCGGAACATCGTGTTGCCGGCAAGGTAGCGCAGGGTCTCGCCGATCGATGCCTTCACCTCATGGCCGGCCACGAGCGGCTTAGCGTGTGGCATCTGGGTCAGCGCCACGAGGATCAGCAGGATTGCGAGAACGATGATGATGAATCGGTAGGGGCCGAGCGTGCGCTGGAGCATCTGCTCAGCGAGCTCGCGCTGGGCATCGGTGCCGAGGCTGCCGAACTGCTTGTGGAGGGCCTCGCCCTCGGTGAAGACCAGGTACTTGCCGAGCAGGATGCCGAAGATCGAGCCGAGCGGGTAGAAGGTCTGCGAGATATTGAGGCGGAGGGTGGCCAGGCGGCGCGGCCCGAGCATGGAGGAGTACGTGTTGCACGACGTCTCCAGGAAGGACAGGCCGGTCGCGATCGCAAACAGTGCCGCGAGGAATACCGAATACGTGGCCATGTGCGAGGCGGGGAAGAACATCGTGCACCCGATGATGTAGAAGCACAGGCCGATGAGGATGCCGCTCTTGTAGCTCCACTTGCGGATGATGCGCGACGCCGGAATCGCCAGGAGGAAGTAGCCGCCGTAGAAGGCGGACTGGACGAAGGCGGAGGCGAAGTCCGACAGGGTGAAGATGGTCTTGAACTGGGTGATGAGGATGTCGTTGAGGCTTGCGGCCGCGCCCCACATGGGGAAGCAGATTGAAACCAGGATGTATTGGAACATGGGTGTTTTGGACAGGTACCCGTCGGGCATTTGTCGTGAGGTGTCCTTGATGACACCGAAGGAGGTGTTCTTCTTCCCGATGACGTCGTTGTCGATACTCATGTCTTCTTCCTTGATGACGAGTAGTGTGTGACTTTGCCATGACGGCTATCACGTTGCGGTGCATTGAGAATAAGACGGCGCAAGGTACCTGGGAAGGGGGCGGAGGAACGAATGTTCGCGCCGCAAAACGTTGCTAGAAAGCCGAAAAGTGGCAGTTTTGAGCGGGTGTAAAGCGGCGATTTGGATCAAATGAGGCGAAGTGGAACATTTGTTCCGCACGGGCTTTTAGCCTTGTCGCATGTGAAGAATTGCCGTGGCAGTCGTGTAATCGAGCACGACCCGGTTCGCGTACCCGTTCTCAAGGCAGGCGAGGATGGCGTGCATCTTGTCTCCTCCTCCAGCGATGAGGAGCTTCTGGTCCTTGGTGCGCAGGTCGGGTAGGGAGATCCCGATCGTCTTGTTGTTGATGTCGGGCAGGCAGATGCGCCCGTGCTTGTCGACAAAACGCCCGCAGATGTCGCCCACTGCGCGCCGGCCGAGCACGTCGACGTCGTGCGCGGAGAGTGTCATCTTAGGCAGGGTGGGGAGGCTGGCCCCGACTCTCCCGACCGTGAAGATCGCGATCCTCGCCCGCGCGCCGAACGCCAGAATCGGGCGGACGTGGTCTTCTTGGGCGAGGCGGTTCCTCATCGACACCGACTGGACGAACGCGGGAACGGGCAGCGTGTGGCAATGCGCGCCGAGCGAGCCGGCGAACGTGGCGACGACGCGCTGGTTTTCATCCCCACCCAAGAAACCGCCGGCGAGTTGGACGACCGTCAGATTCTGGCGGCGCGAGACCTCCAGGTGCTCGGCCACGGCACGCATGGTTCGGGACGGGGCGACGCCGATGATGTCGCCGTCGCGCACCATCTCGCCGATGGTGCGGGCGGCGGCTGCCGCAAGGGAGTTGCGCAACGAATCCTGGGTGGGAAGTGGGGGTGAGACGAGCACGACGTCGATCAGCCCATAGCGTTGCTTGAGCTTGGTGATGACGTCCTTGCTTTGGTCGCGCGGATCGATGACGCTGATGCGGATGAAACCCTGCCGCTGTGCGTAGGCGAGCATTTTTGATACGGTGGGCCGCGAAATGTGCAGGTCGCTGGCCACCTCGGCCTGGGTCTTCCCCGAGTAGTAGAGCTTGGCGGCGTTGATCGCGAGGATGTCGCGTTCGGTCAGCTCTTCGGGTGTGTTAGGCATGCTTCATTATAGGGCGCGCCCTGGTTGGCGCTAGTGGCGTGCCGACGACGCCGTCGCCCGGCTCGCGCCCGTTCGTCCCGCGCCCGCCCGGCCCGGCATCTCGGGCGCAGTGCGCCCCGTCACAGCACCTATGAGCAAATTGACGTCACCTATGTGAAAACAAACAAATCCGATGCTACTTTGGGCTTCAGATAGTGAACTGGCCCGGCACAGCCTGGCCGAAACGTCGCCGTAGCACAACGGATGTGGTGCGGGGGCGGGTCAGGGATCTAGCTACGGATGATCGCCGGCCACGTTGGCTTGGCGTTCAGCTCACACACTCGTATATCACCTTGACAAAGGAGTCCACATGGAAATTGATATCTTCTGGCTGGTCGCCGCCTTTGGTGGTGGCGCATTTGGTGCAGCCATTGGAGGTCAGACGGCCTTTATCTTCACCGGTCTCATGTACCTGATCGGCCTCGGCGTGTACATGGCTGGTATGGATGCGAGCCCGTACATGGATTCTGTGGTGTTCGGCCCGGTCTTCGGCCCGCACATCGCATTCGCTGGTGGCGCCACGGCGGCCGCCTACGCCGCGTGGAAGGGCGCGATGCCGAAGGGGACGAACGGTAGAGATATCGTGACCCCGCTGGCGGGCCTGGGCCGTTCGGACATCCTCGTTGTCGGTGGTGTGACCGGCATGATCGGTTACATCCTGAACCTCGCCATCGCTCAAGTGCTGCCCACCCTTCGGACTGACCCGCTGCTGCACTACGGCAATGAGGCGCTCGGCTCCACTGACACGGTGGCTCTGACGATTATTATCATCGCGATTGTTACTCGTTTCGTCTTCGGTAAGACGGGCATTTTCAACAAGGTCAACGGCCTTGGCCTGCTCGAGGTTGGCGAGGGCAAGCACTGGGTGGAGCACCAGGAGAAGTGGTCGGTGACGGCCACTCACGGTCTGACCTCCGGTCTGCTGTCGGCGTTCGGCACGCTCGTGGTTGTCCAGCACTTCTTCGAGGTGTCGGGTGGCGCGATCGCGAACCACGCTCAGCTGCTCGGCTGGGCGATCTCGGCTGTCACGCTCATTTTCCTCACCTGTGGTCTGCCCACGCCGGTGACCCACCACATGACGATCCTGGCCTCGATCGCGGCGCTGCGCTTCATGCCGATCATTGCTGGCACGTCGGATCCGGCGATGTGGACCGCGGGTAACCTCGCGCTGGCCTGCATCATCGGTGGCATCTTCGGCATCCTCGGTGGTCTGCTGGGTGAGCTCCTCGCTCGTATGACGAACTCGAACGGCGACACCCACATCGATCCCCCGGCCTTCGCCATCTGGATCGGTACCACCCTCATCCACGTCACCGCTGTCATCATGTAGCGTGTGCTCCCGCCCGGCTTTCGGGCCGGGCGGGAGGGCACTGCCCCACGACGCCGTCGCCCCGGCACCCGCCCAGCACGGCAACTCTCGTCCCCAACGGCCACCTGGACACTTGGCCACCAACCCCCACCGCCACTTTTCGAACAGGGATTTTCATGCAGTACTCTTCTCCGACCAAGCTCTATGACGCCTATGTCTTTGACCAGGACGGCACGATTTACCTCGGCGACCACCTGCTACCGGGCGCGAAGCGCCTGATCGAGGGCCTGCGCAAGCTGGGCAAGCCGGTGCGTTTCCTGTCGAATAATCCCACGAAGGATCCGCAGGATTACGTGGAGAAGTTGGAGCGGCTGGGGATTCCCGCGCCCTTGAGCGAGATCGCGAACACGGTGGTGACCACCACCCGTTGGCTCAAGGCTCACTATCCGGACGCCACGGTCTTCCCGATTTCGGAGGAGCCGCTGAAGAAGGCGCTGCGTGAGGCCGGCATCAAGATGAGTGAGAACCCGGAGGAGATCGACATCGTGATCGCCTCCTACGATCGCACCTTCGATTACCGCAAGCTTCAGATCGCGTTTGACGCGATCTGGTTCCACAAGCGGGCTTTCCTTATTACGACGAACCCGGATCGTTACTGCCCGTTCCCCGGCGGGCGTGGCGAGCCGGATGCGGCCTCCATCGTGGCGGCCATTGAGGCCTGCACGGGAACGAAACTCAAGGCCAATATGGGAAAGCCGGAGCCGGCGATGCTCGAGGCGGCTCTCGGGGATCTGGATGTAGATCCCGCCAACTGCATGATGGTGGGCGACCGTCTTCACACCGACATCGGTATGGCGGTCAACACCGGGATGGCCTCCGCCCTGCTGCTGACGGGTGATAGCACGGCCGAGGAGGCCGAGGCGCTTGACCCGGCCCACCAGCCCACCTACGTCCTGGACCGCATTGATCACCTCATCCCCGACGATATCCGCGCCCAGTGGGGGTGGTCCGATTCGGATGAAGATTAACGCTTGCGCCTGACGGGTGCCCGACGACGACGTCGTTCCGGCTCGCGCTCGCATCCCCGGCCCGCCGCCTGTGAGCGGCTCGCCCGCCGAACCCGCAACCTAGCTTGCTCCGCCCCAAGACGGCGCACCAACAGTTACCAATCATTTAACTCAAGGAAGAGAAGATGTCTACAGCAGCAGTCAACCGCTACACCATGGGCCCCTACCTCATGGGTATTGATTTCGGTACGGAGTCGTGTCGCGTTGGTATTTTTGACACGGTCGGTTCGCCGGTGGCGTTCGCGGCCACCCCGTACACCACCACCCACCCGCACCCGGGGTGGGCGGAGCAGAGCCCGGATGACTGGTGGCAGGCGCTGATCGCCTCCACGCACCGCGTGATGGCTCGCGCGGGCATTGAGCCGCCGGAGATCGCGGGTATTTCGTATGATGCGACCACGATGACCGTGGTGCCGATGGACCAAAACGGCGAGGCGCTGCGTAACGCGATCATGTGGATGGACGTGCGCGCCACGGAGCAGGCGGCCCGCGTGGCCGAATCGGATTCGCCGGTCACCCGCTACACGGGCGGTGGCACTCTGCCGCCCACGGCCGAGTGGTACCCGTTCAAGGCGGCGTGGCTGCGCGAGAACGAGCCGGACATTTACAAGCGCGCCTACAAGCTGCTGGATGCCCCGGACTGGCTGACCTACCAGCTGACCGGCCAGTGGACCCAGAACATCAACACCGCAGCACACCGCGCCTACTACGACCGTGACAATGGTGGCTGGCCGGTGGACCTGTACGAGCAGGCCGGCGCAGGCGACGTCTTCGACAAGCTGCCCGAGCGCGTGGTGGACCTCGGCGTGCCGCTGGGCGGCCTGACCAAGCGCGCGGCGGAGGCCCTTGGCCTCATCCCGGGCACCCCGGTGGCCCAGGGTGGCGGCGACGCCTGGCACGGCCAGATCGGCCTCAACGTGCTCTCCCCGGGCAAGATGTCGCTGGTGACGGGCTCGTCCCACGTCATGTCCGGCCAGGCTGTGGAGCCGGTGTCCGGCCCGGGCTTCTTCGGAGGATACACGGACGGTGTCGTGCCCGGTCAGTACACGGTGGAGACGTCGCTGACGTCGTCGGGATCGGTGCTGAAGTGGTTTAAGGACCAGTTCTGCCAGGACATCGAGAAGGCGGCCAACGAGATCGGCATCGGCGCCTACGACGTGATGAATACCCGTTCGAAGGATATCCCGATCGGTTGCGAGGGCCTCATCATCAACGAGTACTTCCAGGGAAACCGCACCCCGTGGTCGGACGCGAAGGCGCGCGGTGTGTTCACCGGCCTGTCGCTGTCCCACACCCGCGAGCACGTCTACCGAGCCATCCAGGAGGCGGTGTGCTACGGCGTCGAAGCGTCGATGCGTAAGCTGCGCGAGGCGGGCTTCGAGGTCCAGGAGTTCGTGGCCTGCGGTGGAGCTACGAAGTCGCGTGAGTGGACTCAGATGCACGCCGACGTCACGGGCGTGCCGATCACGCTCACGGAGGTCGGCGACGCCGTCACACTCGGCTCGTGCATCCTCGCCGCTTCCGGCGCGGGCCTGTACGACTCGGTGCAGGACGCCGCGAACCACATGGTTCACGAGCGTGAGCGCATCGAGCCGAACATGAACCGCCACGAGGAGTACAAGTTCTTCGCGGACAAGTACATCGAGCAGTACGCGGTCAACCAGGAGCACATCCACACGGTGGTTGACTACGTGGCCGGACAGCGCTGAGAGATCTGATCATGGCGAAGGCGACCCAGGAGGAGCGGCAGGCTCGCATTGTCGAGTTGATCATCGACCATGGCTCGCTGCGGGTCGATGACCTGGCCGACCTCTTCGGCGTCTCCGTCATGACCCTCTACCGCGATCTTGCGGCCCTCGAGGCCCACCAGGTCATTGCGCGCCACCGCGGCACGGTCTCCTTGCTGGTGTCCTCCATTTCGGAGGCGCCGTTCGCCTTCCGTCTCTACCAGGAGACGGAGGCGAAGGAGGCCGTGGCGCGGGAGGCGGCGCGGCTGGTCTCGCGGTACTCGTCGATTTTCGTGGACGATTCGTCCACGGCTTACCTGGCGCTTGACCACATCGGCGTTCCCGAGTCGAAGGCGTTCATCACGAACGCCTCACCCGCGGCGATCAAGATCGGGGCGGGCGAGCACCAGTCGCTGACCATGCTGGGCGGCCTGTTCGACCGGGCCCTGGATGCCTACTTCGGGCCGACCACGAACCGGCAGGTGGGCGAGCTCGCCTTCGAGACGGCGCTGATCGGCGCGGCGTCGGTCAAGGATGGCTCGATCTACCACCCCTTCAGCGAGGCGGCCCTGTTCAAGCGCGAGGTCATCGCCCGCACCGAGGTGCCGATCCTCGCGATCACCGCAGACAAGCTGAGCCGCGTGGCACTCCACCGGCTCGCTGACCTGTCAGATTTTTCGTACCTGATCATTGATGACACCGTCACGGACCAGGACCTGAACTACTTACATACGCTTACCAATGTCATTGTTGCCAACAAGGAAGGGAAGGACAATGTCTGAGCTCATTAACAAGGCACTGAAGACTGCCACCGAAACGAAGGACATCATCTTCGGTGATGATGTGAACAAGGAGGCCGGTGCCCTGTTTGCGCGCCTCTACCCGGACCAGAAGGTGCTGGTGGTGGCAGACGAGAACACCTACGGCGCAGTCGGCGACACGGTGGTGGCCTCGCTGCGTGAGGCCGGGGTGGAGTTCGCGGACGAGCCCTACATTTTCCCCGGCACCCCCACCCTGTATGGCGACTACGTCAACGTTTCCAAGCTGCGCGAGGTAATCCGCCCGTACGAGAACACGGTGGTCATGTCGCTCGGTGCGGGCACGCTCAACGACATCGCGAAGCTGGCCTCGGGCGAGCTCGGGCGCGAGTACATCAACGTGTGTACCGCGGCGTCGGTGGATGGTTTTTGCTCGTTCGGCGCGTCGATCTCGAAGGACGGCTTCAAGATCACGCGTAACTGCCCGGCCCCCGCGGGCCTGGTGATGGACATTCAGACGATGATGGAGGCCCCCTACCGCCTCACCGCCACCGGCTATGGCGACCTCATTGAGAAGATTCCAGCGGGCGCGGACTGGATCCTGTCCGACGAGCTGGGCATCGAGCCGATCGATGACTACGTGTGGAGCCTGGTGCAGGGCCCGCTCATGGATTCGCTCGGCGACCCGGAGGCCGTGCGCAACTGTGAGCACGACGCGATCGCCAAGCTCGGCGAGGGCCAGGTCATGTCTGGGCTTGCCATGCAGGCACACCAGTCTTCCCGCCCGGCGTCGGGCGCGGGCCACCAGTTCTCCCACGTGTGGGAAATGGAGGGTCACGGCCTGGATTGGGAGCCGCCGCTCAGCCACGGCAACAAGGTGGGCGTGGGCACGGTGGCCTCGCTCGCGATCTGGGAGGAGTTCTTGAAGCTGACGGAGGCTGACTTCGACGCCGAGCGCGCCGTGGCCGCGATGAAGACCCCCGAGGAGGTGGAGGCGAACGTGCGCGCCACGCTCATCCCTACCATCGCCGAGGAGGCGGTCAAGCACTCGGTGGGCAAGCTCTTGCCCGAGGATCAGCTGCGTGAGCGCATCGCGCTGCTGAAGGAAAAGTGGCCCACGATCAAGGCGCGCTGCGAGGCTCAGATCATCCCGGCCCAGCAGGCGTGGGACATGCTGAAGACCGCGGGCGCCCCCTACCACCCGGAGATGCTGAAGATCGATTGGGATCGCTTCCGCGAGACCCACTACAAGGCCCAGATGATCCGTCCACGCTACACGGTGCTCGACGTGCTCATGGACCTCGGCCTCTACGACGACGTCGTGGCCCGGCTCTTCTCACCCGAGGGCTTCTGGGGCCGTCACCCGCACCCGGACGCCGAATAGTCGGCGCCAACGCAAGAAGTAGACACGAACAACGCAAAGGAGCGTCAACATGTCAGAAAAGTATTTGGTCGGCGTTGACTTCGGTACGCTGTCGGGCCGCGCGATCGTGGTGCGCGCCTCCGACGGCGTCCAGGTGGGCACGTCGGTCAGCCACTACAAGCACGCGGTCATGGACCGCACCCTCGATGCGGGCGACGGCCAGAAGCTGCCCCCGGAGTTCGCTCTGCAAAACCCGGGCGACTACGTGGACGTGCTCACGGATGCCATTCCGGGCGCGATCAAGGACGCGGGGATTGACCCGGCCGACGTCGTCGGTGTGGGCATCGATGCCACCTCGGCCACGGTGTTTGTCACGGACGCTGAGGGCACCCCGCTGTGCGAGAAGGAAGAGTTCAAGAACAACCCGCACGCCTACGTCAAGCTGTGGAAGCACCACGGCGGGCAGGACCAGGCCGACCGCATCATTGCGCTCGCCGAGGAGCGCGGGGAGGAGTGGCTGGAGCGCTACGGCGGCATCCTGTCTTCCGAAATGCTCTTCCCGAAGATCCTGGAGACGTACGAGAAGGCGCCGGAGGTGTATGCGGCGGCGGACGTCGTCGTGAACCTGCTGGACTGGATCACGTGGAAGCTGACGGGCGAGCTGACGTTCGCGGCTTCCGATTCGGGCTACAAGCGGATGCTGACGGACGGGGAGTACCCGAGCCGAGAATTCTGTGAGGCGCTCGCACCGGGGTTTGGCCCGGTGTTCGAGGAGAAGATGAACGCGCCGATCAAGCAGTTGGGCGAGAAGGTGGGCGACCTGTCGGCTGAGGCTGCCAAGCTCACCGGGCTGCCGGAAGGCATCGCGGTGGCTTCGGGCAATATTGACGCCCACGTCGTCGTGGCCGGCGCTAACGCGGTCAAGCCGGGGCAGATGACGGCGATCATCGGCACGTCGGGCTGCTACGTCATCAACAGCGAAGGCTACAAGCCGGTTCCCGGCGTGTTCGGCAACGTTGAGGGCGGCGCGGTCCCGGGCCTGTGGGGCATCGAGGGCGGGCAGACCGCCGTGGGCGACGTCTTCGCCTGGTTCGAGGATAACGCCGTGCCCGAGCGCTACGAGCAGGCCGCCCGCGAGGAGGGCATCTCGGTGCTCGAATACATGATGCACCGCGCGTTCGCGATGGAGATCGGCGAGCACGGCCTCATCGCCCTCGACTGGCTCAACGGCAACCGCTCGATCCTGTCCGACGCGCGCCTGTCCGGCTCGATCATCGGCATCACGCTGCAGACCCGCCCGGAGGACATCTACCGCGCCCTCATGGAGGCCACAGTGTTCGGCATCCGCGTGATCGTGGACAACTTCGAAGAGCACGGCGTACCGGTCACGGAGATCGTGGCCGCCGGCGGCCTGCTCAAGAACCACCACTTCATGCAGATGCTCGCCGACATCACGCGCCGCCCCGTCTCCGTCTCCGACGCGGAACAGACGGGCGCGCTCGGCTCGGCGATCTTCGCGGCGGTCGCGGCCGGCGTGTACGACGACGTCTACGCGGCAGCCACGACCATGTCCCACGTGACCGAACACAAGTACGTGCCGAACGAGGACGCCTCCGATAAGTACGAGGAGCTCTACGGCATCTACCGCGAGCTGCATGACTTCTTCGGCCGGGGCGAGAACCAGATCATGCACCGCCTGAAGGACATCCGCGCCCGGGCGTTCGGAGAGTGACGATGAAGCTTTCCGAGCTTTCACCGAAGGTGCAGGAGGCCGTGGCGGCGGCTCGGCGTGAGGTGTGCGACCTTCACGCCGAGTTGCCCGCCAACGGGCTGGTGGTCTGGACGGCGGGCAACGTCTCGCAGCGCGTGGCCGGGGCGGACCTGTTCGTCATCAAACCATCCGGCGTGCGCTACGACGAGCTCACCCCCGAAAAGATGGTGGTGTGCACGCTGGACGGCAACAAGATTGAGGACGGGACGGCGGACGCCCTGTCGCCGTCGTCAGACACAGCGGCTCACGCCTACGTCTACCGGCACATGCCCGAGGTGGGCGGCGTGGTCCACACGCATTCGCCGTACGCGTGCGCGTTTGCGGCCGTGCACCGGCCCATCCCGTGTGTGCTCACGATGATGGCCGACGAGTTCGGCGGGGACGTGCCCGTGGGCCCGTTCGCGATCATCGGAGACGACTCGATCGGCCGCGGCATTGTTGCCACCCTCGCGCAGTCGCGCTCGCCGGCGGTGCTCATGGGCAACCACGGCCCATTCACGGTGGGCAAGGACGCCACGGCGGCGGTCAAGGCCGCGGTCATGGTGGAGGAGGTGGCCAAGACCGTGGCCATCGCTGAGGGGCTCGGCACCCCGCGCCCGATCGCCCAGGAGCACATCGACTCGCTCTACGCCCGCTACCAAAACGTCTACGGGCAAGCCGACGACGCCGATGGCGCGGCTGGCGCTGTGGACGGGGCTGGCGCGGACGGCGTCGTGAAGGACGAGGCCGATGAGTGAGCTGGTTATTGCGATTGATTCGTCGACGTCGGCGTCGAAGGCCGTGGTGGTGGACGCGAGCGGGGCGGTGCTTGCCACCGGGCACGCGCCGATCGAGCTACTGACCCCGGGGATGGACCGCTACGAGCACGACCCACGCCAGTGGTGGACCTCCACCCACGCGGCGATCACCGAGGCGCTGGGCGCGCTGTCGGAGGCGGATCGGGCGCGGGTGCGCGGCATCTGCATCACGCACCAGCGCGAGTCCTTTGCGCTGGTGGACGAGGCAGGCGAAGCGCTACGGCCCGCGATACTGTGGCTGGATTCGCGCGCGGGCGCGCAGATCAAGAAGTACGGATCGCTCGAGATTCACGAGCTGTCCGGCAAGCCGGCCGACACGACGCCGGCCATCTACAAGATGGCGTGGCTGAAGGAAAACGAGCCGGAGGTGCTCGCGCGGGCTGCGAAGGTGGTGGACGTGCACGCCTACCTCGCCAAGCAGTTGGTGGGCAGGTGGGTGTCGGCGATGGGGTCGGCGGACACGCTCAACCTCATGGGCATCAAGGCACAGGACTACTCAGACAAGCTACTCGAGATCGCGGGCGTGCGCCGCGACCAGATGGCCGAGCTCGCCAAGCCCACCGAAACCATCGGCGCTCTCAAGCCGGAGCTGGCCGACGAGTGGGGGCTGGGCGAGGTGGTGCTCATCGCCGGAGTTGGCGACGGGCAGGCCTCCGGGCTTGGCACCAACGCGATCGACCAGGACACGGCCTACGTCAACGTCGGCACGTCCGTGGTGTGCGGGATCCACTCGCCCGACTTCGCCTTCGACCCCTCCTACCGCACGCTACTGGCCGGGATCCCGGGCCAGTACGTGCTGGAGATCGTGCAGAATTCGGGCTCGGTGCTGCTCAACTGGTTCCGCAAGGAGCTGGGCGACCCGACGCTCGAGGGCAAGATCGACCCCGAGCTCGACGCGGCGGCCGCCAAGGTCCCGCTCGGCGCGGAGGGCCTGCTCACCGTGCCGTACTGGAACGCCGTGCAGTCCCCGTACTGGGAGCCTTTCGCGCGTGGGATCATGGTCGGCTTCGGCTCGGCCCACACCCGCGCCCACCTCTACCGCTCCCTCATGGAGGGCATTGCCCTCGAACTGCGCGAAAACATCCGCCGGGTGGAAGCCTCCACCGGGCGCACCATCCGCGAACTGCGCGCCACCGGCGGCGGCTCGCGCAACCCGCTCTGGCGCCAGATCTTCGCTGATGCCACCGGAAAACCGATCGTGGTCTCCGGAGTGGACGAGGTCAGCGCCCAGGGCGCGGCCATTATGGGCATGGTGGGTATCGGCGCCTTCCCCGACGTGGCAAGTGCCGCCGACGCCATGACCAGCTTCATCGACCGCACCGAACCCGACCTCGACGCCCACGAACGCTACGGGAAGATCGCCCAGCTCCAGCAGAAGATCTACCCCGCGCTCGCGGACTTGTTCGAGCAGGAGTAGAGGCGGCGGGTGCGGCAGGGTGCCGCACCCGCCGTTGCTCTGCCCCGCGTGAGACTGGCGGCGCGCAAGGGGGACCAGCCCTCGGGCGTTGCGCCGGGCCGGCCCACGCCACCCCCGTATCCGCACCCAGCACATCCGACAACCCCTTAGAAAGGACAGAACAATGACGTTCCTCGTCAACGATCCAGAAAAGTTCCCGGCGGAGGCCGTGGCAGGCTTCGCCGCAGCATACTCAACCTACGTCCAGCCCGTTCACGGCGGAGTCGTGCGGACGGGAGCCTCGCCGAAGGGGGAGGTGTCGATCGTCGTCGGCGGCGGTTCGGGCCACTACCCGGCGTTCGCCGGCTGGGTGGGCCAGGGCATGGCGCACGGTGCTGTGTGCGGCAACATCTTCTCCTCGCCGTCGGCCTCGCAGGCCACGTCCGTGTGCCGGGCCGCCGATAACGGCGGTGGCACCATCATCATGTTCGGCAACTACGCCGGCGACGTCCTCCACTTCGGCAACGCCGCCGAACAGCTGCGCGCCGAGGGCCAGGATGTGCGCATCTTTACGATTTCTGATGACATCGCCTCCAACACGCCTGAGAACCACCTGGATCGGCGCGGGATCGCTGGCGACCTGCTGGTGGTCAAGGCCGCCGGCGCCGCGGCCGCCGAGGGGATGAGCATCGACGACGTCGAAGCGGTGGCCGTCCGCGCCAACGCCCGCACGCGCACGCTCGGCGTGGCCTTCACCGGCTGCACCTTCCCCGGCGCCACCGAGCCGCTGTTCGAGGTGGCACCCGGCACGTTCGGCCTGGGCCTGGGCATCCACGGCGAGCCCGGCATCTCCGAGCACGAGATGATGAGCTGCGACGACATCGCCGCGATGATCATCGACAAACTCCTCGAGGAGGAGCCCGCCCGCGGCGAGGCCGGCTACGAAGGCCGGGTGGCCGTGCTGGTCAACGGCCTGGGCGCCACGAAGTACGAGGAAATGTTCGTCTTCTACGGGGCTGTTAAGCGCATGCTCGAAGATCGCGGGCTGACCATCGTGGGCCCGGTGGTAGATGAGCAGGTCACCTCGCTCGACATGGCCGGTATCTCCCTGTCGCTCATGTTCCTCGACGACGAACTCGAGCGACTCTGGCTTGCCCCCGCCGACACCCCCGCCTACCGGGTGGGTAGTGTGGATGCGGGCTCGGCGGAGCGGCGGGTCGTTGCCGACGAAGAGCAGGCCGAGATCGAGGCGGGCGCCCCGGAGTCGGCCGAGCAGGCCAAGGTGATCGCCCGCGTGCTCGCCGCGTTCGAGGAGCGGGCGCGCGAGGTGGAGCATGAACTGGGGCACATGGACTCCGTCGCCGGCGACGGCGACCACGGCCAGGGCATGGTGCTCGGCGCTACGGCGGCGGCCAAGGCCGCGCGCGAGGCCGTCGAGGCCGGAGCTGGAGCTCGCACCCTGCTCGCCCGGGCGGGAGCCGCCTGGTCCGAGGGCGCGGGCGGAACCGCCGGTGCACTATGGGGCGGGGCGCTCGCCAAGGTCGGAGCGGGCCTGTCCGACGACGCCGCGACGGATGACGCGGGAGTCAAGGCCGCTGTCGTCGACGGAGTGCGATCCTTCGTCACCATGGGCGGGGCCGCGGTGGGCGACAAGACCATCGTGGACGCCTCCGAACCGTTCGCCGACGCGCTCGCCGGCACCGACGCCGAACTCGTGGACGCGTGGGCCGACGCCGCCGACGCCGCCGAAGAAGCCGCCGCCGGCACCGCGAACTTCGCCGCAAAGAAGGGCCGCGCTCGCACGCACGGAGACAAGTCGGTGGGCACGCCCGACCCCGGCGCCACCTCCTTCGCTATTCTGATGAAGGTAGTCCCGCACGTCATCAAGTAACCCTCGGTGGGGGCGGCCGGGCGCCGCCCCCACCGGTACACCCCGGCCCCGGCACAAGGAGGACACATGCTCGCCGCCCACCTCAACGCACCCCACGACCTCGAACTCGTCACCAAGGACCGCCCCGAACCCGGCCCCGGCGAGGTCCTGCTCAAGATCGAAGCCAACACCCTGTGCGGCACCGACTACCGGCTCTACACCGGCGCGAAAACGGCGGGCGTGCGCCCCGGCGTCGTGCCCGGACACGAACTCGCCGGCCGCGTGGCCGCAATCGGGGAGGGCGCGATCGACATCATGCCCGACCTCGAAGTGGGGCGGCAGGCCACCGTGTCGATCGTCGTCTCCTGCGGGTACTGCCGCAACTGCCTCGCTGACCGCGAGCACCTCTGCCTCAACCTCGAACTGTTCGGCTACGGGATCGACGGCGGCCTGCAAGAATACATGATCGTGCCTGAACGCGCACTGCGCCGCGGGAACCTGTTCCTCACCGACGCCGAGCTCGACCCGCGCGCCCTGTGCCTCGCTGAACCGATCTCGTGTTGCCTCAACGGGCTCGACCAATTCAAGGTGAACTCGGGGGAGACCGTGGCCATCCTAGGCGCCGGGCCCATCGGGCTCATCCACGCCCAACTCGCCCTCGCCTCTGGGGCAAGTTACGTGTTCGTGTCAAACCGCGGCGAGGAGCGGCGGAAGGTGGCGGACCGGCTCGGCGCGATCGGCGTGGGGCCGGAGGAGCTGCCCGCGCGCGTGGCCGAGGTGACGGGCGGGGCCGGAGCCGACGTTGTCATCGTGTGCATTGGCGCCGAAGCACTTGCCCAGGACGCGCTCGAACTCGCCGCCGACGGCGGGCGTGTCAGCTACTTCGCCGGATTCCCGAAGGGCTCGACCTCGGAGCTGGAGCCCAACCTCATCCACTACAAGGAACTGGCCGTCACCGGCGGGTCCAACGCCCGGCGGCGCGACGTCAAGCGCGCGATCAAACTGCTCGAGGCGGGCAAGATCAACGTGGACGAGATCGTCACCCACACCTTCCCCCTCTCCCGTGTGGCCGACGCCTACCAGGCGCTCCACGACCGGGTAGGGGTGAAGATCGCGGTCGTGCCCGAGTAGCCGGGGCCGGGCCGCGCGTGGGCTGGGCCTTCGGCGGGGGTGCCTGCCTCCCTTTCAGCTTTCACGTCTTTCGTTTTCACGGCACGCAAAGTGTTTTCTCGTCACTCAAATGGCCGATTTTGGTGTGCACAAAACACTTTTGGTGACGATAAACGCGGGTGGTCGGGCAGCGCGAGGATTGATGTGGGTGGACCGGTGGGCTAACGCGAAGCCGCCGGGCGGGGGACAATGCCCCGCCCGGCGGCTTGCTTGACGCGGTGGTTACTGGCGCTCGAACTCGCAGATGCGATTGACCTTGTCCTTCGAGCGGCTGTTGGGATCGTAGGTGTACTTGAGGTACTCCTCGAGAAGCTTCTCGGCCAGCTTGGTGCCGATCACCTGCGAACCCATCGCGATGAGGTTGGCGTTGTTCGACAGGACGGCGCGCTCGGCCTGGTAGACGTCGTGGATGCAGGCGCAGTACGCGCCCTCAACCTTGTTGGCTGCGATCGACACGCCAATGCCGGTGCCACACACGAGGATGCCGCGGTCGTACTCGCCGCCGGCCACCGCGGTGGCGACGTCGAAAGCAACGTTGGCGTAGATCGGATCGTCGGATCCAAGATCAGCGACTTCATGACCAAGCTCAGTGGCCTTCGCCATGAGGATTTCCTTCAGCTCCGAAGCGTTGGGGTCACAACCAAATGCCAGTTTCATTCCTGCTCCTTTGACGGGTTCTAGCAATAATCCAATTCTAAGATGCTGTGCTCACTAGCGGAATGGTTGGCGCGTTCATGCCCATAAGTGCACGGTAGGGCGGGGCTTTGCACCCCGCTCGCCGCCCGGCGCCGGACCCTTACCGGCAGCGGCTCTGGCGTGGCTAACTCGTGAGTCTGGGGCCAAAAAGCCAGGTTTTATCAATGAAACTGCATTTTCTCACCAGTTGGTTACAGGTCGGTCTCCGCCAATTCCGTCAGCTTGAAGATCGCGGGGTAGCGGGTCATGGCGTTCTTGAGGTCATCGAGCACGATCCGCAGGTGGGCGCACAGGGTGGCGTGGGCCGCCGCGAGGTCCTCGGCGAGCAGGGACTCAGTGATCTGCACGTGCTCCTGGTGGAAGCGGGCGAGGGAGTCGCGCGTGGTCAGCCCGAGGAAGCGGGCGCGGTCGAGGTGGGTCTTGTAGTCGGCCACCTGCTGCCACAGGCGTCGGTGCCCGCTGAGCTCGAGGAGCAGCTGGTGAAACTCCTCGTCGAGGGAGAAGAACTCGGACGGGCCGCGTTCGATCGACTCGTGCTGGTGGTCGAGGTTCGTGTGGATCCGCGCCACGACGTCGTCGTTCAAAGGGAAGGAGATGGAGTCGAGCGCGTGAAGTTCGACGGATTCGCGGAGGAATTGGGCGTCACGGATGTCGTCGAGGCTGAGGCTGGAGACGAACGTGCCCTTGCGGGGGACGACGTGGACCAGCCCGTTGTCGGCGAGGAGGATGAGCGCTTCGCGGACGGGAGTGCGTGAGCAGCCGAGTGCCTGCGCGAGTTCGTTTTCGGACAGGAGTGAGCCCGGGGGCAGTTCCAGGCTAATGATCCTGTTGCGCAGCGTGTTGTAGGTGATGCGGCGTGCGGAGACGGCTCCCGCGTTAGATGTCATGGCGCCTCAATCCTCGTCGATTCTGATATCAAGTATGGTCCAAAACTGGATTTCTTATAAATCAGCTTACATACTAGCCAGGATGCAAGGCGGTATGTTAGCCTTGGAGCACGTCATTTTAAGCGCAAGGAGGCGCCGAGACATGAACGAAATGAAAGCTGTTGTTGCGCACGGCCCTGCCGACTTGAGAGTCGACACCGTCCCTGTCCCCACGCCCGGCCCGGGCGAGGTTCTTATGCAAGTGGCCTACGCCGGCATCTGCGGCTCCGACCTCGGATACGCCTTCAAGGGTGCGTCCGGAACCGCCATCCTTCACGATCCGCTCGTGCTCGGGCACGAAATCTCCGGCACGGTGGTGGAGGTTGGCGACGACGTCGACCCTGCGCTGGTCGGCGTGAAGGCCTCGGCCTACCCGGCCACCGTGGTGGGCGACGACGTGCTCCCCGAGCACATCGCGAAGCGCCACAACCTGTACCCGTCCGTGCGCTACTTTGGCTCGGCCGCGATGCGCCCGCACACCGACGGCGGCATGTGCGAGTTCAAGGTGATGCGCGCTGATCAGCTACGCCCCCTGCCCGCCGGGCTTGACCTCAAGCGTGCCGCGTTGGCCGAACCGCTCGCGGTGGCGCTTCACGCCATCAACCGCACCCGCGACTACCTGGCCGACGGGGTGGCGGGCAAGACCGTGCTCGTCAACGGCGCGGGCCCGATCGGGCTGCTCGTCGTCGCGGGTGCGAAGGCGCTCGGTGCGGCCCGCGTCGTCGCCGCCGATATGGCCGAGCCCGCCCTCAAGCGCGCTCGAGAGCTGGGTGCGGACGCCACGGTGCTGGTCGGCACGGAGAAGCTGCCGGGCGACGTCGAGGTCGTCTTCGAAAGCTCGGGCGCGCCGGGTGCACTCGGCGGTGTCCTCCAGGCGGTTGCCCGCGGCGGCCTCCTCATTCAGGTGGGCAACCTGCCTGCTGACGAGGTCAAGGCGGTGCTCGGCCAGCTCGTCACCCGCGAGATCACGTGGGCCGGCTCTTTCCGCTTCGTTGATGAGATGGACCAGGCGCTCGCCCTGCTCGCCGACGGCCTGTACGTCGATCCGCTCATGAGCCACGAATTCCCCATCGAAGAAGCCGTCGAGGCTTTCAACGTTGCAGCCGATCGCACGACCGGCTCCAGCAAGGTCATGATCAAGATTTCCTAAACACAACCAGCATCACACGCATGGATATTCAAAGGAGAACCCCATGAAGAAGATTATTTCCGTGATTGCCGCGGCTACCCTCGCGCTGAGCCTGTCCGCGTGCGGCGGGGACGACGGCGGTAACACCTCTAGCGACGGCACCGTCACCTTCCGCATCGGTTCGAACTGGGCCGCCAGCCACCCGATGGCCAAGGCGATCGACGAGGTCTTCGTGCCCATGATCGAGGAGGAGTCCGACGGCAAGCTCAAGGCGGAGGTCTACCACTCCGGCCAGCTCGGCAACGAGGGCGACCTGTGGGACGGCGTGCGCAACGGCACGATCGAGATGGTCCTCGTCGGCACCCCGATGAACCAGGAGTACTCGAAGATGCTCATCTCGGACTGGCCGTTCCTCTACCGTGACCTCGAGCACGCAAAGGCCGTGTGGACGGGAGACATCGCCCAGGAGATGAGCGACGACTTCCACGAGGCGTTCCCCACCACCTACATCCTCGGATGGGGGCCGAACTCGGCCCGCACCTTCTCCT
The DNA here is from genome assembly GCF_001469025.1 of Trueperella bernardiae. Lineage (GTDB taxonomy): Bacteria > Actinomycetota > Actinomycetes > Actinomycetales > Actinomycetaceae > Trueperella > Trueperella bernardiae. Next base: position 49,096 of record NZ_LNIZ01000003.1, read on the forward strand.
CTGCCAAGCCGCTGACCTCGATCGACGACTTCCGCGGCCAGAAGTTCCGCATGCCCTCCAATGAGATCCACATCGGCCTGGCCGAGAACCTGGGCGCGTCGGCGCAGGTCATCCCGCTGGGAGACCTGTTCACCTCGCTCGAGACAGGCGTGGTTGACGGCCAGGACAACGGCATGGTCACCATCATCTCCGAGGGCTTCTACGAGGTGCAGAAGTACGTCTACGAGTCGAACCACATCGTGGCGACCCTCGAGATGATCACGTCCGCCAACTTCCTTGACGGTCTGAGCGAGGAGCTCCAGCGGGTCGTTCGCGACGCCGCCGCCAAGGCCTCCGAGGAGGCGTGGACCAACTACATTTCCGCCGTCGACGAGGAGCGCTCGTTCCTCGAGGAGAAGGGCCTGACCGTCACGCAGGTCGACAACGCCGAGCGCGCCCGCCTCATCGAGGCCACAAAGCCGGTCGTGGACAAGCTGCTTGCTGAGAACGACTGGGCTGAAGATCTGACCGCGCGTATCCGCGACGTTCAGTAAGACTCACGGTGGGGCGGGCCTGGCTCGCCCCACCACTTTTCTGGAGCACTAACATGTCGAAAACTCTAGACAGAATCTTCCGGGCGCTCGAATACCTCATGGCGATTTTCCTTGCCATCATGGTGGGGTTCATGCTCGTGAACGTCATCATGCGTTTCATCTTTAACTCAGGCCTTGCGTGGTCCGAGGAGGTGGCGCGCCTGTCCTTCATCTTCCTCGTCTACCTGGGCACGATCGGCGCCTTCCGTGACAACCGCCACCTGGGCGTGAACTTCCTACTCGAGCGGTTGCCGTTGCGTGCGGCGCAGGCGATGTACGTGGTTGTGCAGGGCATCGTCATTTGGGTGATGTATCTGCTCATGATGGGGTCGATCTCGCTCGCTCAGCAGTCGCTCAACGATCGCTGGGTGGCCACCCAGTTCCCGCGCTGGATTGTCAGCGGCGTGGGTGCGGTGACCGGCGTCGCGATCATCATTCTCGCGGTGGCGAACATCGTGCGGATGATCCGCGGCACCACGATCGAGGAGCTGCTGCAGGCGCAGAACGACGACTCGGCCGAGGCCCTCTACGACGACGCCGAGGCCGGCGCGCAGGCGGCGCTCGCGGAGATCGAGGAGCTTGAGCGCACCGGATCGGAGCACCACGGCTCGCACACGGGCCACGTCCACGGTAAGGAGGAGCGGCGATGAGCAAGATTCTTTTCAGTGCACGATCGGGGATGTCGATCCTGGGCGGGATGACGGGCTTCCTCGTCGCCGCCATCATGATCGGTGTTCCGATCGCGTTCGCGCTGCTGTTCTCGGGTGCGGCGTCGGCGCTCATGATCGGTGGGAGCGCCACTGATCCCCAGATCATTGCCACGCAGTTGCTGCGCGGCACGGACTCGCTGTCGATGATGGCCCTTCCGTTCTTTATCCTCACGGGCGAGCTCATGAACCGCGGCGGTATCACGCAGCGCCTCATCGCGCTGGCCAACGTCTCGGTTGGACGCATCCGCGGCGGACTGGGCTATGTCACCATCCTGGTGACCATGCTGTTCGGCGCCCTGGTCGGTTCGGCGGTGGCCTCGACGGCCGCGCTGGGTGCGATCCTCATCCCGATGATGGTCAACTCCGGCTACAACCGCGAGAAGGCCGCCGGCCTGGTGGCTGGCACCAACATCATCACCCCGATCATGCCGCCCTCGGTGCCGCTCATCGTGTACGGTGCGACGGCGGGCGTGTCGATCACCCAGCTCTTCATGGGCGGCATCGTCCCGGCGTTCTACCTCGTGCTACTCATGGGGGCCACCTGGTGGTTCGTCTCCCGTAAGGACGCCGTGCGTTCGGACGTTCCATGGCCGGGCATGCTCGGCTTCCTCAAGCTCCTCGGCGGTGCCTTCTGGGCGATCTTGCTGCCGGTCATCATCCTCGTGGGCCTGCGCTCCGGCGTCTTCACCGCCACCGAGGCCGGCGTCATCGCCGCCGTGTACGCACTGTTCGTGGGCGGCGTCATCTACCGCGAACTCGACATGAAGGTGATCATCCGTGCCCTCGTGTCCTCGGCGAAGATGTCCGCCGTCGTCATGTTCCTCGCCGCGACCGCGCAGGTGGCCGGCTACTTCATGACGATCTCGGGCCTGCCGGGCGTGGTCACTTCGATCATGGAGCCCTTCATCGACAAGCCGAAGCTGCTCGTGCTGGTGCTCATGATCTTCGTGTTCCTGCTCGGGTTCATCCTCGACGTGATCCCCACGATCCTCATCCTCACCCCGCTCGTCATCCCCGTCCTGCAGACGGCCGGCGTGGACCTGGTGTACTTCGGCATTATCTTCACCCTCGCCAACGTGCTGGGGCTGATCACGCCGCCGGTCGGGCCGTCGCTGAACGTGGCGAGCGCTGTGGGCAACGTGCGCATCGAGGCGGTGGCCAAGACCGTGCTGCCCTACCTCATCTCCCAATGCGTGCTGGTGCTGCTGTTCGTGGCCTTCCCCGGACTCATCACTGTGCCGCTGGGCTGGTTGACGTAGCCGGAAGGCGGGCTCGGCGCCGGGATTCGCGCCTAGCGCCGGGCCTGTTGGGCGCGCGCCCGGCGCCGGGGCTCCACCCGGCGAATACCCCACCCGCCGCCGGGCCCGCCGGCTTCGTATCTGCAACGCTCATCCGGAATGTGCAACGGTAAAAAGTGCGAAATTGGTGTTGCATCTGGGGGATTAGCGTTGCATATGCGTAAAGAAAGCGGCGCGTGTGGGTCTTGTGACTCGCACGCGCCGCTGTTGCGCTCAACCTCAGCGGCCCTCTAAGACGTCTGGGTTGACCACGTTTTTCGGTGTCTGGCCGTTCAGCCAACGCTGGATATCCTCGGCTCCAATCCGCGCGGCGATCCGCGCCGCTTCCTTGGACGCGCCGCCCAGGTGGGGCGTGACAGTGAGGCGTGGCGTGTTGAGGATCCGATGATCGGCGGGGAGCGGCTCGAACGGGAAGACGTCGAGCGCGCCCGCGAGCTGGGCATTGTCACCATTTCCATCCATGGCGACGCGCGGCCGTACGAGGACCTCGAGGCGGCCCTTGTACAGAAGTTCGGGCTGAAGGCTGCGCGGGTCGTGCCTGCGCTGGGCCCGGGACAAGCCGCGCGTGAGAACGTGGCCCGGGAGACGGCGTCGTTCCTGGCGACCGCGCTGGCGGAGGGGGCCGCGGTGGCGATCGGGGCGTCCCAGACGGTGGCGATGCTTCCCGCTTTTGCTGCCGAGAGTTTCCCACGGGGCGTGTCCTTCGTGCCCGGATCGGGAGGGTATGCCGGGGCCGATCGGTCGCTCAACCCCGATCACGTGGCGCAGGCCTTCGCGGATCGGACAAACGGGCAGAGCTTTGCGCTTGCCGCTCCGCTCGTTGGCGTCGATGCGGAGGTTGCCTCGGTGCTGGCTGGCAACGACGCGACGAACGAGGTGCTGAGGCGAGCGCGCGAGGCCCACGTCTTTATCTCGGGCATCGGGACCCGATTCGGCGGCTCCGCCTGGGACCGGGCCGCGCTCGCGCCGGAGATTAATGACGCGGAGCTCGCCGAGTTGGCGCGCCGTGGGGCCATGTCGGATATCAGCGGCCGGTTCTTCGATACCGACGGGCGCGCGGTCGCTGGAGCCTTCGACCAGCGCATCATCGGCTTAACCCTGGAGGAAATCCGCCAAATTCCGCAGAGGATTGTGGCCACAGAGGGAGCCGACCGGGCCGAGCCGCTCGCTGCGGCGGTCAGTGCGGGCCTGTTCAACGTCGTGGTGATCGACCGCGAGAACGCCGCGGCCCTGCTATTCCAGTAGATTAGCGCGCCCCGCCACGGGCCGAAACCGGGCCCGCCTTCCCCGCCCCGTGGCTTACCCTGGAAGTAGCCACGAGGTAAGGACGGGACATGAATCTTCTTTCGCGAGCGCAGGGCTGCCTGTGGGGCTTGGCCATCGGTGACGCGCTTGGTATGCCCACGCAGGACCTACCCCCGGACATCATCTGCGCCGACTACGGCCACATCCACTCCCTCCTCCCCGCCGGCCCTCGCCAAGTCATCGCGGCGGGCGCGCCCGCGGGCATGATCACCGACGACACCGAGCAGGCCATCGTCCTCGCCCGCCTCCTTGCCGCCGACGGCCGGGTTGACCCCCGCGCCCTCACCGACGCCCTCCTCACCTGGGAAAACGACATGATCGCGCGCGGCTCCCTTGACCTCCTCGGCCCGTCCACCAAGCGCGCCCTTCTTGCGATCCGCGAGGGCGCTTCGCCCGCCGACGCCGGCCGCACTGGCACCACCAACGGCGCGGCGATGCGGGTGGCCCCGGTGGGGATTGTGGTGCCGTCTGAGCCGATGGGCGAGCTTGTCGACGCCGTCGTTGCGGCTTCTCGCCCCACCCACGGAACGTCGGTGGCGCTGGCGGGTGCGGCGGCGGTGGCGGGGGTGGTGTCGGCGGCGCTGGACGGTGCTGACCTGGCCGCTGCCCTGGAGTTTGGCCTGGCCGCGGCCGCTGAGGCCGCGGCCCAGGGCACCCACTTCACGGCGCCCGACATCGCCCTTCGCACCCGTTGGGCGATTGACCAGCTCCGCCGAGCCCCCGACCCGATCACTGCCCTCTTCCACTTGATCGGCACCTCGATGCAGTCGCACGAGTCGGTGGTCGCGGCGCTCGCGATCACCGCGCTCGACATCCCGGATTGGGAGGCCGTGTGCTTGGCGGCCTCGGCGGGTGGCGACACGGACACGGTCGGCGCGATGGTCGGCGCCATGCGCGGCGCGCTCTCGGGCATGGAAACCTGGCCGGCCGACGTCGTGAATCAGATCGCCGAGCGCAACTCGCTCAGCTTCGACACCCTTGCCCCCGCCCTCCTCGAGCGCCGCGCGCGGGCGGCCGGAAAGGACGCGCCATGACGCTGATTCACACGGGTTCCGTGATCGTCGACCAGGTGCTACGCATCGCGAAGATGCCCGAGCCGGGCGGCGACATCGTGGCCACCGGGGCCTTCACCGTGGCCGGCGGTGCGATGAACTCCCTGCTTGCGGCCGTGCGCGACGGCATGGACGTGCTCTACTGCGGGCTGGTGGGCACCGGCATGAACGCGGCCGTCATCGCCCGGGCGCTCGAGGAGGCGGGCGTGCGCGTCAACTACGAGCGCCTCCCCGCCGACAACGGCTTCTGCGTTGCCCTCGTCGAGGACTCCGCCGAGCGCACGTTCATCACCTCGATCGGGGTGGAGGGAGACTTCGGGATCGAGCACCTCGATGCGATCGATGTCCGCCCGGGCGACTTCGTCTACGTCTCCGGCTACTCTCTCGCCACCGCGAAAAACGCCGACGGCCTCGCCCGCTGGCTGCCCGGCCTGCCGCCGTCGGTCACGGTGTTCGTCGACCCCTCGCCCCTCGTCGCCGACCTCCCCTTTGACCTGTTTGCCCCGGTCCTCGCGCGCTGCGACATCCTCAGCGCCAACGAACGCGAGGCCGCCGTCATCCTCGAGCGTTTCGGCGTGCTCGGTGCCGGCTTTGATCACGACGACGTCGCGCGCGAATTGGCCGCCGCCCTGCCGGAAGGTGCCTGGGCAGTGGTACGCAACGGGGCCGAGGCCACGCGGGTGAGCCGCAACGATGGGAGAGGCAAGGTCACCGCGGTGCCGACCTTCCCCTGCGAGCCGGTGGACACCAACGGGTGCGGCGACGTCCACGCGGGCGTGCTGCTTTCTGCGCTGGACCGGGGCCTTGACATGATGAGCGCCGTGGAGCGGGCCAACGCGGCCGCGGCCCTCAAGGCCGGGCGGAGCGGGCCGAACACGGCGCCCACGTCCGCCGAAATCGACACCTTCCTGAGGGAGCTCGGCCGGGCCGGCCGCTAAGCCTGTCCGGCTACCAACGGTCGAAGGTGAGGAACATGGAGAGTACCAAAGTGCCGGCTACATTCGGAGCGGCCGGCGGCGTCGCTGGCTCGTTGCACGTGATCATCATGGGCGTGGCCGGCTGCGGCAAGACCACCGTGGCGGGCATCCTCCAAGACCGCTGGGGCTGGGACGCCGCCGAGGCCGACGACTTCCACCCGCAGGCGAACGTCGAAAAGATGCACTCCGGGGTTCCCCTCACCGACGACGACCGCTGGCCCTGGCTCGAAACCATCCGCGCCTGGATGACCGAGAAGGAAAACGAGGGCCGGTCCACGATCGTCACCTGCTCCGCCCTCAAGAAAAGCTACCGCGACGTGTTGCGCAACGGCGCGGCCCGTGTCATCTTCATGCATCTTGACGGCGACCGCTCCCTTCTTGCCAGCCGCCTTGGCGCCCGCACCGGCCACTTCATGCCCGCCTCCCTCCTCGACTCCCAGTACGCCACCCTCGAAGCCCTCCAGCCCGGCGAGCTCGGGGCCGTGATTGACGTGGCGGGCACGCCCGCCGAGATCGCCAACGAGGTGGAGGCCCGGATCCGGGAGGTCAGCAAATCGGGATCGGTAGCTAACTGGTGAATCTGGGCCCGGCCTGGGGGCTATAGAAATTGGCAGCCGGTATTCTTACGAGTTCTGTCGGGCTAGCTGGCGGCCGGGCTGAGGGGAGTCTTGTCGGAGGCCGGTTCTAGACTGTGGAGTGAGAGGCCGGCCCTGGCCGCGGCCGCGCGTGAAGGAAGGAGAACGCCCGTGTTTGGAATGCAGTCGACGTCGCTCGCGGAGCGCATCGTGCGGGCGCTCGCGCTCCGCCGGGCGAAGCAGATCTTGGGAGGCCGCGCATGATCCTCGCAGCTGTGATTGGCCTGGCGGTCGGCGTGGTGGTGGGCATGCTCGGCGCCGGGGGAGGGATCCTGTCCGTCCCGATCCTCGTGTACATCCTGGGGCAGGAGCCGCATCAGGCTACGGCGGCGTCGCTGGTGATTGTGGCGTTGACGGCGTGCGTGTCGATTATTCCCCATGCGCGGGCGGGCCGCGTTCGGTGGCGCGACGGGCTGATCTTCGCCGCGCTGTCCGCGCTGGGCTCGTTCGCCGGGGCGCGGGCGTCGGCGCTCGTGGCACCGACGGTGCTCATGGTGTCGTTCGGGGTGATGCTCAGCGTTGTGGCGGTGGTGATGCTACGCAAGGCGTGGAAGATGCGTAGAGATGCGGCTGGCATGCCTGGCGGGGAGGCCCGTGGCGCGAGCCCGCTGGTGTTGCTGGCGGTGGCCACGCTGACGGGCGTGCTCACCGGGTTCTTTGGCGTGGGCGGGGGATTCGTGGTGGTGCCGGCGCTCGTGCTGGTGCTGCATTTCTCGCCGAAGAAGGCCACGGGCACGTCACTGCTGGTGATGATCATCGCCTCGCTCATGGGCCTGTTGGGCCGAATCGGCACGGGTGTGGAGCTGAACTGGGACATCGCGCTGGCGTTTGCGGCGGCGAGCATGTGCGGAGGGCTGGTCGGCGCCAGGTTAACCACGCGCGTGCGGGAATCCACGCTCACGTTGGCCTTCGGCATCCTCCTGGCGGGGGTGGCGCTGGGAACCCTCGTCGAGGCGCTGCCGGGGGTGATCCGTGGCTAGGGGCGTTGACGTTGTGGCCGAGTGCCTGGCGGCGAGCGGAGAGCCGGGCCGCAACTACCTCTGGGCTGGCTACACCGAGTTCTACCGCCACACCTTTGCCGCGTTCACGCGCATGGCGCGCACGATCCAATCAGGCGGGACGGCGGCCGACGTCGTTAACTGAGCTGGGGCCCCAGCGCGCTGAGCGGTACCACGTGGATACCGCTGGGCAAGGTGAAGCCCGTGCGCCCGCCGGTTTCTTTGGCTGTTTTTGGGCGTTCCCGGAATCAGCGTTTACCGAGGTCGCAGGGTGGCGTTGTCACTTTTGCGGACGTCTCGCTGTCACTCTTGCGGATGTTTCACTGTCGCTTTTGCGGATGTTCTGCTTTCACTTCAGCGGACGTTGGGTGGCCGCTCTTACAGGGGCCGTACCGGTCAGAGCATTGCTAACTGGTGAATCTGAGGTCGAAAAGGCCGGTTTTTGCGATGAGATTGTTCAGGCTCACCGGTTACGCCGGCTCGGCGGTCTGGCGGGTGCTGAATCTCCATTGACGGGAGAGCAACGCTCTGACCTGGAGTTTTATCTTCCGCCCGGGCCGGGTCTCTCGCCGCCCCGTCAAATCTCATGACTCTGAGGCTCCAACCCCCGATTTTGGCGATGAAAAGCTACAGGGTCCTGAGATTTGACGGCCGCCTAGCCCCGGCGCCGCCGCGCGGTTAGGGCGAGCGAGGCGCCGGCCGCCACGGCAAGCGCCGCGCCTACACCGAGCCCCACCACGTTCGCGCCCGTATTCTGGAGCCGGTTCGTGGTGCCGGGTTTTCCGCCGGGCGTCGTGGTGCCGGAGTTCGGCGCGGTCGACGGCTCCTTGCCGGGGCTGCCGTTCTCGCCGGGCGTGTCGCCCGGGGCGGGGGTCGGTGCCTCGTCCGGGGCGGGATCGGGGGTCTCGCCCGGATCCGGCGTCTCGCAGTTGCTGGTCGCGGCGAAGTGCGCCACGAGCGCATCGAAGTCAGACCCGGCGAACCCCGAATCCACCAGCACCTTCGCCGAACCGAACGCGGTGACGTTGTTTCCACCATTGACCACGTAGTTCGTCACGCCCAAGGTGAATACGTCCGAGTCACCGATGGGTGTCCCGTCGGCGAGCTTGAGATCGGCGATCTTGGTGCCGGGAGCGGCATCGGCGTCGTAGGAGAAGCTGGCCCCGGAAAGGATGGGGTAGCCGCCGCTGTTGCCAGCGGGGGAGGAGTCCGCGCCCTGCTCGAGAGCCTGGCGGAGCTGCGCGCCCGTGACCTGCACCTTCATGATCTTGTTGTCGTAAGGGAAGACCGCGAGGATGTCTTTCATGGCGAGCGGGCCGGCGGCGAGGTCGGCGCGCATGCCTCCCGCGTTGAGCCAGCCGATCTGGGCGCCCACGGCGTTGCGGAAGGCCTCCGCGGCGAGCGCGCCGAGCGGCTGTGGGCGGGAGTAGGCCTGGTCGGAGCAGGCGACTTCCTTTGCGAGCCGCTCCTCCAACTCCTGCATGTACTTCTGTTGGAGGGGCAGGAGCGCGGGATCCTCGGCCACCGTGCCGTTGACCTGCACCTCGGTGTGCGTGGCGCGCCACGTGCCGTCGTCGTTCTTGAAGAAATCGATCCGCGCGAGCGAGCCGTAGTTGCCCTCCGGCGCCACGGCGAAGCGGCCGTCGGGGAGCGCGGTGATGTCGTTGCCCTCTTGCGCGAAGGCGTTCTCCTCGCGGAGCACGACGTCGATCTGCGGCACCTCGGTCAGCAGGCGCGTGGCGTCCGCGGCTATGGGGAACTGGGCGAGGGCGACGACGACGTCCGCGCCCTCGAGCTTGGCGACAGCCGCCTTCGCGGCGGCAACGTAGTCGGCCTGCTGCACATCCTTGCCGGCCGAGGTCGTTTCCATGCCGAGGGTGAGGCCAATGTAGCCGACCTTGATGTCGCCGACCTGGCGGATAAGGGCCACGTTTGATTCGCCGTTGATTGGTGCGCCTGCAACCGACAGGTCCGAGGAGACCCACGGGAAGGTCGAGTTCGCGATGTTTGCGCGGAGGGTGTCGAGGCCGTAGTCGAAGTCGTGTTGGCCGAAGCCCGCGACGTCCACCCCGACCTGGTTAAACGCATCGACCATTGCGCTCCCGCGGAAGAGCGCGCCGAAGAGGGTGCCGCCGCCGAGGTCGCCGCCGAACGCCACGTCAACCGGAATGCCTAGCACCTTCTGCTCGGCCAACACCGTGGAGAGGCGGGCGATGCCGCCATGGAACTCGGGGCTATCCTTGGTGCCCTGCTTGACGGGCGCGATGTCGTGGCCGTCTTGGAAGAAGAGGATCGAAGCAGCGGGCCGAGCGGTAGGGTTAGTGTCTCCATCGAGCGCGGCCGCGGCTGGGAGGGCGGCCGGCACGGCGAGCGCGAGCGTGAGGATCGCGGCGGAGGCGAGAGCTGAAAAGCGCGAACGTAAACCGGTTCGTGTGCGGGAGAAATGAAGTTTCACTGCGAAACGTCCTCAAGATAAGGAGCGCCGGGAGCTACGCGGCACTCGCTAGTGTGATGTGCAGAACTATCTTAACGGGGCGGCAGGCGGCGCGGTAGGTCCTTTTGCTGGGCCGGCTCTCAGCCTGGCGGTGCGCTAAAGCCCGCCCTCGGTGAACCGGATCAGCTCGTCGGCGGCCGCCTCAGAAATTACTGGGATCCCGTAGTCGCGGGCCTTCTTGGCTTTGCCACTCATCGAGTTGATATCTCCCGCGATCAGCACTTTCGTCTTCTTCGCCAGGCCCGCCACCGCAATGTTGTGCGCCCCAAAGAGTGCTTCCCACTCGGAATGCGTGCGCAGCACCGGACCCGTCACAGTCACGCGATCGCCCGGAGCAAGCACGATGCACGAATCAAGCAGGCCGCTGCGAACCTCGCCCTCCGGTGCGGGTGCCGTCACAACAGTCGGCGAGCCGGGCGCCGTCGTCGTCGGCAAGCCCACCTCACGAACCTCGGGCGGGATGCCGAGGTACCTGCCCACGACCTCAATCGTCTCCCGCTCCTCCCGCGTGACCACGCCGTCCGCCCAGGCCGCCGTGACAAGAGACCGCAGGTAACGCTGGTGGAAGTCCGCCAACGCCACGCTCGACAGCTGGTATTGCGCCGCGAACTCGAGGAGCTGCCGCTCCTCGGCAGCCGACAGATCCCGATCGAGAAACACGTCATCAAGCAAGCGGAAGTACTGCGCCGCCAACGACTCGGCCGGGATGTCCCGCGCGCCCACCGCCTTGTTCACCCACGCCCCGCTACGCAATGCTTCCCGCGCCCGGGCGGCGTCGGCGCGCGTGACGTGCAGTGGATCCTCGGTCAGTTCGCTGTGGCAATAATCCGCGCAGGCGCTCGCGGCCGCCACCGCCTTGCGCCACAAAGGATCCTTGCTGGCCGACGTCTCGCGAAGGAAGTATTCGAGTACCTGCGCGGTGGCGATCGCGTCGGCGAGCGCGCTATGCGCCTGGCTGTTGTGGATCCCGAGGGCGAGGGTGACGTCGCTTAGCTTGGCTGTCCTGCCGACCTTATACTGCTTGGCCAGCGTCATCGTGCACAGGTAGGGGATGGACTTACCGCGGAAGTTCCCGCTTGCCGTGAGCTCGCCGTGAGCAAAGCGCGCATCGAAGCTGGCGTTGTGCGCCACGAAGACGCTTCCGTCCAAGATAGCAGCGAAGTGTTCGGCGATGTCGCCAAATACGGGTGCAGCCACCACGTCAGACGCGCTGATCCCGTGGATCTCCGTGGCGCCCACGTGCCGCATGGGGTTAATGAGCGTCTCGAAGGTGCCGACGATGCGCCCGTCGGGGTCGAGCTTCACGACGCCGACTTCAAGCACCCGGTCCCCGTGGTCGAATGAGAAACCCGTCGTCTCAAAATCGAGGACGACATACCCACCGGGCGTATACAGATCAGGATTACTCAGGCTCATAGGGCCATCGTAGTGCGGGGTTGCCCGCCCATCCACGAAGTTGGTGTTGATGCGCAGGTTGAGCCTGAACTGGACACCTGAGGGTAGTAGTTTCTTCATCGGTGGGAGAGCAGTGTTCTGACCTGGAGTTTTATCTTCCGCCCGGGCCGGGTCTCTCGCCGCCCCGTCAAATCTCATGACTCTGAGGCTCCAACCCCCGATTTTGGCGATGAAAAGCTACAGGGTCCTGAGATTTGACGGCCGCCTAGCCCCGGCGCCGCCGGCCCAGCCCTACTTCCCGGCCTCCTGCGGCACCGAGCATGCGTGCCCGCCGGCGTGGAACCCGGGCGCCTCGAGCTGGAAGGTGGTGTGGGCAACGTCGAAGTGCTGGTCGACGCATTCGCGCATGGCGCGCAGCACCTGCTGGGCGTGCCCGTCGGTGAAGCATTCATCGTCGAGGACCACGTGCGCGGTGAGTACGGGCAGCCCGGTGGAAACGGCGGAGGCGTGCAGGTCGTGGACCTCCACCACGTGATCCACCGCGACCAGGTGCCGCCGCACCTCCTCCAAATCAAGCCCCTCGGGTGCGAACTCCATGAGCACCCGAATCGTCTCGCGAAGGATGACAAACGCGCGCGGCAGGATGAGCGCGGCGATGAAGAGGCCGGCCAGGGCGTCGGCGCGTTGGAACCCGGTGGCCCAGATGACGATCGCTGCCACGATCACACCGAGCGAGCCGAGCGCATCATTAAGCACCTCGAGGAAGGCTGCCCGCAGGTTGAGGTTGGCCTCCCGGCTGCCGTGTAGCACGAGCAGGCCCGCGAGGTTCGCGCACAACCCGATCACGCCGAACACGAGGAGCTCGCCGGCGGGCACGACCGGCGGGGCGAACAGTCGCTGCACGCCTTCGATCACGGCATACCCGCCCACGACCAGCAGCAGCACAGCCTGCCCGAGCGCGGCAATAACCTCGACGCGGCGGAAGCCCCACGTGCGCTGGGCTGTGGCAGGGCGCAGCATGAGCGTCGCGGCTACGAGCGCGACCACCAGCCCGGACAGGTCGGTGAGGGCGTGCACGGTGTCGGTGAGCAGTGCGAGGCTGCCCGTGACGATCGAGCCGACGAGCTGCGCGGCCACGATGATTCCCGTGATCACGACGACGATCGTGAGCCTCCGCCGATGGTCAGGCGTCGCGGGGGAGCCGGCCGCGCCAGCGTGAGAGTGTGAGTGCATGTGGTGGGACATTTAGGCCTCGTTGGGGTGCATGAGTTGGGAACACAGAGTGACCTGGGAGCCGGTGGCTGCGAGGAGGTGCTCGGAGGCTTGGAGGAGGGAGGCGAGGTCCTCGGCGTCGGCGAGGCGGTACCAGGAGGCGCGGCCCTCCGCGCGGAATTCGATGAGGCCGCATTCGAGCAGGCAGGAGAGGTGTTTGGAGACGGTGGATTGGGCGAGCCCGAGGTGATCGACCAAGTCGCGCACGCGGTGCTCGCCGTAGGAGAGGTGGTGGAGAACGGCGAGGCGTGTGGGGTCGGACAGTGAGTGGAAGAGGCTGGCGTAGACCGCGGTGGCGGAGTGGTCGAGGGGAGGGCTACTGATCGTCATGACTCGATAGTATCGCGTTTGGGCGATAAATGTTACCCGGTGGTTGCGTAGTCGGCATGCACTGCTTGGCAGGTGGGCGAGTGGGTGTTGTGAAGGGGGATGCGGCTAGAATAATCACCACGGGTGAGCACAACCCTTCACAGAAAGGTCACGCAATATCATGTCTAATCAGGATTTTCCGCCGAACAATCCGCCCCAGCCGACGCCGGGATTCCAGCCTCAGCCGGGGTTTCAGGAGAACTCGGCGTTCTAGGGTCAGCCGACGTATCAGGCTCAGCCCCCGCATGTGTACCAGCAGCATTACGGTATGGCTGCTCCTCAGGCGCCTGGAATGAAGAGGGTGAATAAGACTCTGTACATCCTGATGTCGTTCTTCTTCAGCACCTTTGGCGTTCACCGTTTTCTGCGCGGTCAGGTTGGGATTGGTGTTTTGATGCTGCTCGTGTCGTGGATGATGCTCGGTATTTGGCAGTTGATCGATTTTATTATCGGGCTGACCAAGATCGGCGACTACCCGGGCGACGATTTTGTGTTCACGGAGCATGGTAACTGGGCTTAGCGCGGGGCTATGCCCAACGGACGCCGGAGTCCGGCGTCCGTTGGCCGGCCGCGGGCAGGCGCCTGGATCCCCGGACGCCCGCCCGCATTCCGCCCTCACGATCTGAAGGTACAGTGCAGCTCGCCCCGCCATGCGCATGAGGGCAGACTGCCCGCCCGCGAGCCCCACTCCGTTCATCACTGATGCTCGGTTCCCGTCCCGACCTATCGGCGTGGGGAACGCTTGGATGGGGATTTGCGACGTCGTGGTGATGCTCGCGATGTTCCACGACCCTTCGATCAGGTTGGCGTAGACGCTCGAGGTCAGCGACTCGATTGTGCCAATCCCCGAGGTGGCGATCGACAGCGGCGGCATGTATCCCTTGTCGATCAGGGAGCGCCACTATTGGATGTTCTCGTGAGGCTCGGGTGCGTCGTAGTTAAAATGCTGGCCCCACGGGTTCTCATCGGTCCACGCCCAGTGCCCATTCGATAGGGCGAACGGCGCCCACTGCACCTGGCCGTAACCGGAGCCGGCCTCGTTGTAGCCCATGCCGTGGACCTTGACGTGGTTCTTGTCGAAGCCCTCCTCGTCGCCTTGCACGCCGTTCGCGCCCACCGTGAGCTGGGCGAGGAGCTTCTCGAAGGAGCTGCCGTCGGTGGGGTCCCATTCGAGCGAGCACAGGTCCTCGGCCGGATATCCCGCCACCAGTGCTCCGCCAGCTTCGACCGCTGGGCCAAGGGGCCACCGCCGCGGCGATCGTGCAGTGACTCGTGGATGCCACGGGCGAGTGGTAGGATTGCCGCCCCCGGGTGGCGGGGTGCGGGTGTGGCCGTGCGATTTGAAAAACTTGGATGATTCCGGGGCGATCTTTTTATATGCGAAGATCGCCCCGGATTCGTCCAGTAGATTTTAATGCCCAGCGAGCTCCCGGCGCGCGGATCCCTGGGTCTCCGGCCGGGGCCCGCCGTTCCGGCCGGCCCCGGCAGGACCGAACACTTCGGTCTTGTCCGAGCTCTAGGATTTGCGGGACGATCCGGTCTGCCCGCCTCCCGAGTGGTCCGGACCGCCCTTAGAACGGGTACTCGGTCGAGTCCATTGATGGCAGCAACACCCCGACCACCTCACGGTTGCGGTCGAGCGCGACCCGGGCCATGATCTCGCCGACCTCGTGGACGAGGGTGGTCACCACGACTGTGGTGCCGATGTCCTTGCTGTTTAGCGCCTGGGTAGTCGGCGTCTTCTGGCGGGTGCCCTTCGCTCCCACGGCCTGCGGTTTGGTATTTGCGAGAAGCGCGACGATGACTGTCTTATTGATGATCCGCGATCCGCTGCGAGCGGCTTGACCAGCGCTGTTGCCTGGTTCTTTGGAGCGCGTCGAGGCGACCGTGGCATCAGCACTTGAGTAGTATCGTCATGTGCTGAGCGCCGAGGCAAGGATATGCTCGGCTGAAAAGGCTAGGAACAAACGACTGCGACGGAGCACGACATGGATGACACCACGAAGCAGGTTCCCGGGATCACTCCCGATTTTGCAACCGAGGCGGCCGAACGCCTGGCTGAGCTGTTCCCTGAGGTGATTGCGGACGGGAAGGCTGACGTCGAGAAGCTCAAGGTCTTGCTTGGTGACGATGTTGAGGATGCACGGGAGCGGTTCGGGCTCTTCTGGCCAGGTAAGACTCGGGCAATTCGTGCTGCGCAAACGCCGACGACGTCGACCCTCATGCCCGACAAAGAGAATTCCGTTGACTGGGATACCACTCAGAACGTGTTCATCGAGGGCGACAACCTCGAAGTGCTGAAGATCCTCCAAAAGCACTATTACGGGCAGATCAAGATGATCTACATCGACCCGCCCTACAACACGGGCAACGACTTCGTCTACGCCGACGACTACGCCGACTCCATCGGCAACTACCTCGAACTCACCGGCCAGACCGACGAAGGTGGCAAGCTCTCCACCAACTCCGAATCCGCTGGGCGTTTCCACTCCAACTGGCTGAACATGATGTACCCGCGCCTCAAACTAGCAAGGAATCTCCTTCGTGAGGATGGTGTTCTCGCTCTCAGTATTGATGATGATGAGATGCCTCGGGTACGGCTTCTTCTGGATGAAATTTTCGGGGAGAACAATTTCTACGCGAACATTTGCTGGCAGAAGAAATACTCTCCGGCAAACGATGCCAAGCGTTTTTCAGATATGCACGACTTCATTTTGATTGTTGCACGATCTGAAAAGTTCACGCGAGGCCTGTTTCCTCGCACCGAAGAGAACAACAAGCCCTACAAGCATGATGACAATGACGGTCGAGGTCGCTACCGTACCGGCGATCTTTCGGTACGCACATACAGTGCTGCTAACGACTACCCGGTCGAGAATCCGAATACTGGTGAAATATACTATCCCCCAGCGGGAAGATGCTGGGTCTTTTCCCAAGAAAAGCTCAATGTTTATATCTCAGAGAATCGTATCTACTGGGGAAAGGATGGAGCAGGAGCTCCACAGCTCAAGCGCTATTTGAGTGAAGTGCAACAGGGAACGGTGCCCACGACGTGGTGGGACTTCAACTTTGCTGGGCATAACGATGAGTCGAGAAAGGAAATCAGGGCGCTCTTTGGGACAACTTCAGTCTTCGATACCCCGAAGCCAACGAAACTGATTAGACGTCTCCTGCAAGTTCTGACCACAGGAGCTGATGGTGAAATCGTCCTTGATTTTTTCGCTGGCTCAGGCACTACAGCCGACGCTGTTATGCAGCAAAACTGTGAAGATCAGGGGCAGAGAAAGTTCATTCAGGTTCAGCTACCCGAGCCACTGTCCGAGAAGGCAAGCAACGTTGATTGGAACCCTACCACTATCGCTGACGTGACTCGTGAGCGTATCCGTCGTGCGAGTAAGAAGATTCTCGAGGAAGAAGCGTCGAAGCTTGACGGCCGCACCGGCACGCTGGATGTGGGTTTCCGCGCCTACAAGCTTGTAGATACGAATTTCACGAAGTGGAAGGCCGACTCGGGCCTGTCTGAGGATGAGCTGGTTGGTTTGTTCTCCGATCTTGCGGACTCTGCTGATGATCATGCCCGTCCCGAAGCACTGTTGACTGAGGTGTTACTGAAGCTGGGCTTCTCGCTGACGGAGAAGATCGAGACTGTTGAGGTCGCAGGCCTGAGCGTCTTCAGCGTCGCGGACGGTCTGGTGATGGCCTACTTAGATGAGCACACGCAGCCGACGTTGGATCAGTTGCGCGCTCTGGTAGCGCGGGAGCCTGAGCGTCTGGTTGTCTTGGAGGATGCGTTCCAGGGCAATGATGAGTTGAAGACGAACCTGGTGCAAGAGTGCCGCACCCGCAATGTTGAGCTGTGGACGGCGTAGAAGGACTTGAGTTCGATGAAATTCCAGTTTGACCCGCGCCAGCCCTACCAGACGAGCGCCATCGAGGCCGTCACTGACCTATTCGATGGGCAGCCCGCCGATGCTGACCAACTCCTGACCGGCTTGCAGTATCTTCCGCCCCAGCAATCACTGGACATACCGGACTTTGGTGGCCAGGAAGCTTTCGGCATCTTCGAAGAGATCGGTGCATATGGCAACAATCTCGTCTTGGACGAGAGCATGATCTTGGAGAATCTGCAACGGGTGCAGGACCGCAACGGCCTGGAGATCAACGCGAGCTTGGTTGATGGTTTGCAGTTCGATATCGAGATGGAAACCGGCACCGGTAAGACCTACGTCTACCTGCGTACCGCGTTCGAATTGGCAACGAAGTACAGATTCAACAAGTACATCATCTTGGTGCCGTCGGTGGCGATACGGGAGGGTGTGAAGACCAGCATCCAGTTGATGCGCGAGCACTTCCGCCACCTGTACCCGCAAATCAACATGGACTACAACGTTTACTCCGGTGACCGCGCCGAGGACGTGCGAGATTTTGCTACGGCTACATCGTTGCAGTTCTTGGTGATGACGATCGACTCGATTAGGGGCGATAAGAACACCCGTATCATTCATCAGCAGCGCGATAAGCTCTCTGGCCTGCGGCCACTTGACTTCTTGCAGGCAACTCGGCCGATTGTCATCATGGATGAGCCGCAAAACATGGAGTCCCAGCTCTCCCAGTCCGCTGTCACCGACCTGAACCCGCTGTGCACGCTGCGCTACTCGGCAACCCACCGGACCACCCGCAACGTGGTGTACCGGCTCGATCCGCTCGATGCTCACCGGCTGGAGTTGGTGAAGAAGATCGTCGTCTCCGACGCCCTGGAGATGGGCGGCGCGGCGAAGCCGTATGTGAAGTTACTGGAGGTCAAACGCGATCCGTTCAAAGCCAGCCTCGAGTTGGTGGTAAAGAAGAAGGACGGCGGCTTCGCGAAGAAGAAGGTCTCCGCCACCCAAGGCGCCGATTTAGAGCGCCTTTCCGGTGGGAACCCAGCATATGAGGGTAATTGGCGGATCAACGAGATCAGCATTCAACCGGAGCAGATCGAGCTGACTAACTACGGCTACCTGCGGGTTGGCGAGACGATTGGTGACAACCAGGACGCCGTGTTCCGGGAAATGATCAAGGAGACCATCAAGGAGCACATCCGCAAAGAGACCCAAGTTCACGAACGCGGCATAAAAGTGCTCTCCTTGTTCTTCATCGACAAGGTCGCCTCCTACCTCGGTGAGGGCATCAACAACCTCGATGCGCGCGGCCCGTTCGCCGAGGCCTTCGACACGATCTACGTTGAAGAGCGCGCGAAAAACCCGGCCGCCCACGGGTTCCTGCCCGAGGATCCGGTGGAGGCCCGCTCTGGATACTTCGCGCAGATGAAGGCAGGTAAGGGCAAGAACGCCCAGCTCACGTTCAAGGACTCCTCGGGCAAGACAAAGGCCGATGATGACGCCTATGAGCTGATCATGAAGGACAAGGCTCGCTTGCTCAGTATGGACGAGCCGGTCCGGTTCATCTTCTCTCACTCTGCGCTCCGTGAGGGGTGGGATAACCCGAACGTGTTCCAGATCTGCACGCTGCGTGACATGTCGACCGAGACGGAGCGCCGCCAGACCATCGGCCGTGGCCTGCGCCTGCCCGTGAACCAGGACGGTGAGCGGATCAAGGATGCGGGCACCGCACAACTCACTGTCGTGGCGAACGAATCGTATAAGGCGTTCGCGTCTGCACTGCAGGATGAGTACAAGCAGGCTGGTGTGGCGATCGGATACGTGAGACGGACTGAGTTCGCTGCCTTGCCGGTGGTTGATGAGGTGACGGGTAAGGAGATGCGGCTGGGGACGAAGCGTTCCAGTGAGATCTGGGAGTCGCTCCTCAGCCAGGGTTACATCAACGCTGCCGGTGAGGTGATGGGCACGTGGGTGCCAGACCAGCTGGGCTTCACTGTAAACCTTCCCGAAGAGTTCGCAGGTTACGAGGAAGACGTCATCCGGATTGTCGATGGCTGCAAGATCGAAACGATCGTCAAGCACAAGCGCAAGCGCCAGCCCCGCGCCCTCAACAAGCAGGTCTACGCCACCCCCGAGTTCGAAGAGTTCTGGGAGGCAATCACTGCTCGCACCAGTTACCGGGTCACCCTCGATCGAGAGGACCTCATCAAACGGAGCGTGGCGAGTATCCAGCAGGCGCCGCAGATCGATCCGATCCGTATCCAAGTCACCCGAACTGGGCTTGAGATCACGCGTGGTGGCCCAAAAGGCACGGAACTGGGATCCCGGTCCACCGTGCTCACGGACTCGTATCTGTTGCCGGACATCATCAGCCAGCTTCAAGAATCAACGTCGCTGACGCGGAAGACGATCATCGAGATCCTGCTCGGCTCCGGCCGCATCGGGGACTTCCTCGCGAACCCGAATGACTTCATCAAGATGGTCACCGAGCGTATCGAGACCGAGCTCGCTCACACCCTCATCGACGGGATCCAGTATGAGCCGATCGGTGGCTCCATCTATGAGCTGCGCGAACTTCAGGCCGATGGGTTGGAGGAGAAGGACCGGTTCATCGACCAGCTGTACAAGGTGACGAATAAGGAGAAGACGGACTTCGACTACCTCGTGCTCGACTCGGCAGTGGAGCGGCAGTTCGCTCAGTACTTGGATGGGCGTGAGGACATCAAGTTGTTCATGAAGCTGCCCGACAAGTTCCGTGTGCCTACACCGGTGGGTGATTACAACCCGGACTGGGCGATTATCAAGGTTGAGGACGGCACCGAGCACCTCTACCTGGTGAGGGAAACGAAGTCGAGTCAAGACCCGGCGAAGCGCCGCCCGAGCGAGAATGCGAAGATCAAGGCCGCAATGAAGCACTTCGCCGCGATCGGCGTGGATTATGCGGTGTCCGCGCCTGAACGGTGGGAAGTCTAAGGGGAGCGGCGACGAGTGCAGTATTTGAGTGACTATCAGGCCAAGCTCTACGCTCACGAGCTCGACCGTTGCTATGCCTCCGACCATGTCGGCAAGCTCGCGGGGCTGCTATTCGATGCGCAGGTGGAGCCCAAACCCCACCAAGTCGACGCCGCCCTGTTCGCCCTGCAAACCCCGTTCCTGAATGGGGTGATCCTTGCTGACGAGGTCGGGCTTGGTAAAACGATCGAGGCCGGAATCGTCATCTCCCAATACTGGGCACAGCGCAACCGGCGCGTCCTCATCATCGCACCATCGTCGCTGCGCCAGCAGTGGAAGCAGGAACTGGACGAGAAATTCGCTCTGCCCGCCTCACTGCTCGATCGCACCAACATTGATGAGTTGACCGGGCCAGGCGCGAAGGATCAGATCCTCATCTGCTCCTATGAGTTCGCGAACTCGCAGACCACGAAATTGCTCCGGACCTGGGATCTCGTGGTCTGCGATGAAGCCCACCGCCTGCGCTCCCACTGGACCGGGCAAGCCAAGATCGCAGCAAACGTCGCCCGCATCTGTCGCGCCGCCACGAAGACCGTCATGCTCACCGCGACTCCGCTACAGAACCGGCTCGAGGAACTCTACGGGCTGGTCTCGGTGTTCGCGCCGGACTACTTCCATTCTCTCGAGGCATTCAAGGAGCGCTACCTGGACAACCCTGACGGGGTCGGCAACGATGACCTCGCCCAGCGGGTCGCGATGGTGGCGAAACGGACGCTTCGCAAGGATGCGGATAAGTACATTCGCTTCACCGAACGTATGCCGCTGACCGTCGCGTTTACCCCGAGCGATGCTGAGATCGAGCTGTACGACAAGATCAACGAGTACCTGCAGCGGCCGTTTCTGTGGGCGTTTGCGAAATCCCAACGCCACCTGTCCGCTCTCATCATGCGCAAACGCCTCGGCTCCTCCTCCTACGCCGTCGCCTCTACTCTAGAGCGCACTGCAGACCGCCTCGAAGCGGAAGTCCGCGCCGGACGCCGACGCAACGACGCCGGCGGCTTCGTCGGTGACCCAGACCTCACCGGCGAGCTACGGGAAGAAGCAGAAAACACCCCGGTCACCCCTGAGGTGATTGACCCGGAGCAGCGCCATGCGATGCTCAGCGAAGTCGAAGAGCTGCGCGAGTACGCAAAGCTCGCCCGCTCCATTACCGTCAACCAGAAGGCTGTGAAGCTGGTTGATGCGCTCGAGCAGGGCTTTGCGAAGCTGCGCGAGATTGGTGCACCGGAGAAGGCGATCATTTTCACCGACTCCACCGTCACCCAGGACTACCTCGCCCGATCCCTCACGGAGGCAGGATGGGGCGAAGGCCTCGTCTTGTTCAACGGCACCAATACCAGTCCGAAAGCCAACACGATCTACAAGCGGTGGCTCGAGGAGAACCAGGGCGGTGATCTTGTCACAGGTATTCTTGCTGCAGACCGGCGTAAAGCCCTCGTGGATGAATTCCGTGAACGCGGTCGGCTCATGATCGCGACCGAGGCCGCTGCGGAGGGTATCAACCTGCAGTTCTGCTCGATGCTGGTCAACTATGACCTGCCGTGGAACCCGCAACGCATCGAGCAGCGCATCGGCCGCGTGCACCGCTTCGGGCAGAAACACAACGTCGTGGTCGTCAACTTCTCCAACAAAGGAAACCTTGCCGAAGAACGCATCCTCGAGCTGCTCACTGAGAAGTTCGAGCTGTTCACCTCCGTGTTCGGCGCGTCCGATGAGGTTCTCGGTCAGATCGAAGACGGCCTGGATTTCGAGAAGAACATCGCCCACATCCTTGACAACTGCAAGACCTCCGCCGAGATCGATGCCGCGTTTACCGCTCTCGAAGCGAAGTACGCGAAGCAGATCAACCGGGAGATGAAGAAGACCCGCGCCAAGGTGTTCGATAACCTCGACCCGAAGGTGCGCGACAAGCTCAAGTCCTACGACGCCCAAACCGGAATCGTCCTCAACGCCTTTGAACGACTCTTGATCGATGTTACTCGGCACGAGCTGGGGGATAAAGCCACCTTCAACGATTCGGGTACGCAGTTCAAGCTTCACGCCTCGCCCCGTAGTGGAATTACGGCCGGTGACTACTACTTCAAGTCGGAGCCGCGGAAGGGCGCGCATCAGTATCGCTACTCCAGTGATCTTTGTTCGTGGGTCATCGAGTCGGCGAAAACACGAAACACTCCACCTGCCCGGCTGATTTTCCAGATTCAAGGATCAGACCGGGCCAGCACGATCGCCAAGCGTATGCGCAACAAGCAGGGGCGGTTGCGAGTTGAGGAAGTCACCTTCGCGATGCGCGCTGGTAGCAAGGACCTTCGAGAGTCGTATCTCCTATTCTCAGGGTTCTTTGATAACGGTACCCCCATGGATCCAGAGCAGATTCGAGATCTGCTCGACCTGAACTGCGTCAACGTCAGTGAGGGCGATGTGGATACCAACGGCTTCGAGCGCGGCATCGCGCAACAGATCAAGAGGCTCGAGCGGGATGTCGAAGAGCGAAATGCCACTTTCTTTCTTGAACAAGAAGCCCTCGTTGATGCTGCTCGCCTCGACCTCAAAGCGACATTTGACGCCAAGATCCGCGATTACCAAGCCAAGGCCGCCACAGCAAACAAGGAAGCTCGAAAGGCATCAAACACGGCGCAGGAGTTGAAGCTCCGCCAAGAGGCACGGCGCTGGCAGCGCAAGGCTGACGATGCTGAGGACGACTATCGCGCCGAACGAAATCGTCTACGCACTGAGTCTGAGGAGCTGCTCCGTAGCGCAGAGGATGCTCTGCGAGCCACCGAGACTCGGCAGGAGTTGTTCACCATCAATTGGGAGGTAGCGCGAGCGCGGCGCCGGGACGCAAGCCGCCCCATGGCGTCGTGACGCCCGCCTAGGCACCCGGGCCCAAGCGCGCGTGAGGCGGGCCCGCCACCCGGGGGCTTGCCGTTGCGGGAACCGGGTCGAAAGTCGCATATGGCGCCCGGCCGGTGATACATTTGAGGGCGGTGCGTGGAGGCTAAGGCCGCCCATACTAGGCGGGCCGAACCGCCCGAAACAGGCGGGCCACACCGCTCGAAACAGGCGGGCCGAACCGCCCGAAACGGGTGGCGCGCCCCTACAACATACGACAACCCATGATTCCCAACGGAGGGCAGATGACAAAGTACGTATACGACTTCACCGAGGGTGATAAGGACCAGAAGGACCTCCTCGGCGGTAAGGGCGCGAACCTGGCTGAGATGACCAACCTTGGCCTCCCGGTGCCTCCCGGCTTCACGATTACCACGGAGGCCTGCCGCGTGTACCTGAACGAGGGTGCGGCGCCGGAGGAGCTGGACGTGCAGGTCACGGGCGCGATCCGTGAGGTCGAGGCGAAGATGGGCAAGCACCTGGGTGATCCGGCTGATCCGCTGCTCATGTCGGTGCGCTCGGGTGCGAAGTTCTCCATGCCGGGCATGATGGAGACCGTGCTCAACATTGGTCTGAACGACGAGTCGGTGCTCGGCCTTGCGGAGCAGTCCGGGGATGAGCGTTTCGCGTGGGATTCGTACCGCCGCCTGGTGCAGATGTTCGGCAAGACCGTGCTGCACATTGAGGGTGAGCCGTTCGCGGACGCCCTGCACGCCCTCCAGGATGAGAAGGGCTACGCCGGCGATCCGGACATGACCACGGAGGACCTGCAGCGCCTGGTGGTGGAGTTCAAGGCGATCGTCAAGGAGGCCACGGGTCACGACTTCCCGCAGAACCCGCGCGAGCAGCTTGACCTGGCGATCAAGGCCGTGTTCAACTCGTGGAACACGGAGCGCGCCCGCATCTACCGCCGCCGCGAGCACATCCCGAACGACATCGGAACCGCCGTCAACGTCCAGACCATGGTGTTTGGCAACATGGGCGCGGGCTCCGGCACGGGCGTGTGCTTCACGCGCGATCCTTCCACGGGCCACTCGGGCGTGTACGGCGACTACCTCGAGAACGCGCAGGGCGAGGACGTGGTGGCGGGCATTCGCAACACGCTGCCGCTGTCGGCGCTCGGTGAGCTGGACAAGAAGTCGTACGACGAGCTGCTGGCCATCATGGACCGCCTCGAGATCCACTACCGCGACCTGTGCGACATCGAGTTCACGGTGGAGCGCGGCAAGCTGTGGATGCTGCAGACCCGCGTGGGTAAGCGCACCCCGGCCGCGGCGTTCCGCGTGGCGGACCAGCTGGTCGACGAGCGTCTCATCACTCGCGACGAGGCGGTCACCCGCGTGACGGGCGACCAGCTCACCTCCCTGCTCTTCCCGCAGTTCGACAAGGACGCGAAGAAGGTCACCATCACCCGCGGCATGCCGGCCTCCCCGGGCGCGGCCGTGGGCGAGATCGTCATGGACAACGCCACCGCGGTGGCACGCACGCAGGCGGGCGCGAAGGTGGTGCTCGTGCGTCGTGAGACGAACCCCGAAGACCTCCAGGGCATGGTGGTCTCCGAGGGCATCCTCACCGCCCGCGGCGGCAAGACCTCGCACGCGGCCGTGGTGGCGCGCGGCATGGGCCGCTGCTGTGTGGTCGGCGCCGATGACCTGGTGGTCGACGACGTGGCCGGCACCATGAAGGTCAAGTCCACCGGCAAGGAATTCAAGGTGGGCGACATCATCGCGATCGACGGCACCACCGGCGAAATCTTCGAAGGCGACGTGCCCGTGACCGACTCCCCGGTCACCACCTACCTGGCCGAAGGGCTCGAGGCCGGCCTCGCCGCCGCACACACCGATGACGACCGCGACCTGGTGGGCGCCGTGGACCGCATCATGAGCCACGCGGACGAGAAGCGCCGCATGCTCGTGCGCGCCAACGCCGACTCGCCGGAGGATGCCGCCCGTGCCCGCGCGTTCGGCGCCCAGGGCATCGGCCTGTGCCGTACCGAGCACATGTTCCTTGGGTCCCGCCGCAAGCTCATCGAGAAGATGATCCTCGCCCACGACGAGGCGACCCAGGCCGAAGCGCTGGCCGAGCTGCTGCCATACCAGCGCGAGGACTTCATCGGCATCTTCGACGCGATGGACGGCCTGCCGGTCACCGTGCGCCTCATCGACCCGCCGCTGCACGAGTTCCTGCCCGACCTGACCGACCTGTCGGTTAAGCTCGCGGTCAAGGAAGCCAAGGGCGAGGAGATCACCGACGACGAGCGCGAGTTGCTCGCGGCCGTGAAGTCGCACCACGAGCAGAACCCCATGCTGGGCCTGCGCGGCGTGCGCCTCGGGCTGAAGATCCCGGGCCTCATCCGCCTGCAGGTGCGCGCGATCGCCGAAGCCGCCGCCCACCTGATGAAGGAAGGCAAGGACCCGAAGCCGGAGATCATGGTCCCGCTCATCGGCGGCGTGCGCGAACTGCAGATCGTGCGCGACATGGCCCTCGAAGTCATCGCCGAAGTCTCGAAGGAGACGGGCGTGGAGCTCGAACTGCCGATCGGCAACATGATCGAGCTGCCGCGCGCGGCCGTGTCGGCTGACACGATCGCCACCGAGTCCGACTTCTTCTCCTTCGGCACGAACGACCTCACCCAGACCACGTGGGGCTTCTCGCGCGACGACGTCGAAGGCACGTTCTTCAACGAATACTTCGACTACGGCGTGTTTGGCGTGTCCCCGTTCGAGTCCGTGGACCTCGGTGGCGTGGGCGCCCTCGTGGACATGGGCGTGCAGCGCGGCCGCCACTCCAAGCCCAACATGAAGATGGGCGTGTGTGGCGAGCACGGCGGTGACCCGAGCTCGATCCACTTCTTCGAGAAGGTCGGACTGAACTACGTGTCCTGCTCGCCGTTCCGCGTGCCGGTAGCCCGCCTCGAATCGGGCCGTGCGGCCATCGAGAACGAGACCACGTACGTGCGCCACTTCAACGACCTGTAAATCGCTGAAGGGCCTGCGAGTACGCGGGCGAATCGGGAGGGGCTCGGCCAGGGATGGCCGAGCCCCTCCTTCTTTCCGCTGGCGGGCCGGGCGGCGTCGGTGGGCGCGGGCCGGGCGGCGTCGTCGGGAAATCGATGCCCCCAAAGTGACGTAAGTTATAGTGATAGGGTCATGTCGCACAGACGTGCCCCTCACACGCACACACGAAAGGGAAATCGTGGACAACGAACTCACACCCACGCCTGAATCGGCAGATGGTACCGAGACCGCGCCGCTTCAAAGGGCTGACGGCCCCGAGGCGGCGGGCGCCGCGCAGTCGGCCCCCACGGAGCCGCTGCCCCAAAACCCCACGGAGCCGCTCGAGCAGGCCGCTCCGGCTGACTACACGCCCACCGACTCCTACGCCGCGGCCCCGGCCAACACCTATGGGCAGGCGCCCGGCGCCCCGGCGTCGTCGGCCGCCGAGAACGCCCCACAGGCCTACGATCCGAACGCGGCCCCTGCCTACGTGCCCTACGTGCCCGGCCAGGGCTACGACCCGAACGCAGTCTACGCGGCCGGCGCCCCGGCGTCGTCGGCCCCCGCGAACCCCGCGGACTCCATCGGCGGGGTTTTTGGTGCCATGTGGTCCGTGATCAAGCTGATCCTGGGCGGCCGCCTGCTCGAGGCGATTAAGCTGGGCGAGTCCTACCGCTACTACTGGCACGTGGCCATGGGCATCTTCGTGTTCGTCGGCGCGCTCATCCCCGCGGGCGTCGGCGTGGCAGCGTTGAAGGGGATCGTCAAGTTTGTCAACACCTACAGCCGCTACGGCTTCGGCTACTCCGGCCCCAGCGTGGGCGACCTGCTCGGCACCGGGTTGAAGCTCTGGCTGTTCGGCGCGGTCGTCTTGGCGGCGTTGGTGTTCGCCTTCACGTGCGCCCTGTACTTCACACTGAAGATGCGAGGCGTCACCGTGCCGTTTGGGCAGGTGGCCACCCTGTGGTCGGTGTCGGCCACCCCGGCGATCTTCATGATGGTGATCGGCGCTTTCCTGGTCATCATCCCCACCACGGTCACGTTCTTCCTGGGCTTCCTCGTGCTCTCCATTGGCGTGGGCCTGGCGGGCAACATGGCGTTTATCGCGAACTACGTGGGGCTCAATCGGATCGCGCGGGCGGAGAAGTCGATGCTAGTCCCGTACGTCCTCTTCTGCGGGCTTGCCGCCGTGGTCGTCATGCTGATCTTCCTCATCCTCGGTCAGCTGGTCTCGTAGCCATGAAGACCAAGTCACGTTTCAGCGTGGTCGCCCTCGCGGTGGCCCTGCTCATGTTGCTCACGGCGTGCGGCGCGCGCCTGAACACCACCGTGGCCCTGGAGGAGGGCGGCGCCGGCACGCGCACGATCTCCTTCACCGTGGCCAACGACGCCGACACCCGGGACCGCATCACCGGCGGCTTCGAAGCCGCCGACGCCGCGATCGTCAAGCACCTGCCCGAAGGCCTCGAGTTCTCCGGGCTGACGATGGGCGAGGCGGAGGTGACGGGCAACTTCACCCTGTCCTTCACCGACATGGACGACTACAAGTCGAAGGTCACCGCGATCCTCGAGGCCGGCGGCCTTGACGGGGATCCCGAGATCACGTTCTTCTCCGCCGACGGCTCGTTCAAGAAGGGCTTCGAGTTCGAAGAAAGCTTCTCCTCCTCCGACCTGCTGGCCTGGGTGCCGGACGCGCTCGTCGTCGAAGGTGTCATCGCCGAAGACGACCGCAGCAACGTCATCGACGGCGAAGACCCCAGCACCGTCACCTACGGAGGGGAGACCTACACGTCGGACTACGGCGGCTCCATCTTCATCGATCAAACCCAGGACCAGGGCTTCGACAACGTCTACCTGACGATCGCTGACAACGACGACGGCTCGTTCGGGGCCGTCGTCGTGCTCGAACGCTACTCGAAGCCGACCGAGCCGATCAAGAAGATCGACGACGAGTTCCTCGGCAAGTTCTCCGGCATGACGATCGACTCCGACACCGACACCTCGACCAACAACTACCAGCGCTCGCTCAGCTTCGACGCGATCTCCGCCGAGGACCTCGTGTTGAAGCTCGACGACGTGTTCGGCGAGGGGGCGACGTCGTTCGAAGTCGGCACTGGCAGCGAAAACGGGGAAGCCAAGCTCCAGCGCACCTACCGCGGCACCGCCGACCCGGTGGAGCTGTGCAGCAGCTACTGCGGGCTAGAAGTACACATGATCGCACCCGAGGGCTACACCTCCGGGGGTGGCGACAACACCGACTACGCGTACGGCACCAGCTTCGAGTTCGCCTTCGACAAGGACATCGTCTTCGACTCGCTCGACTTCGCGGTGAACGTGTCGATGTCGAGGGAATGGACGCTCGACGTCGACGTCGTGCTCGATTCCACCGAATACGCCGACTTCCTCGACCAGGTGGAGGCCGCGCTCGCCGAGAACGGCGGTTCTATGAAGACCTCCGACACCGACGGCAAGCGCACCTACTCCTTCTCCTTCACGCCAAAGGACGAATCCGCGTACGCCTGGTCCGTCCGCGTCCGCACCCTCGAAGGCGTCGAGAAGGAGGTCACCGACGGCGACTACGAGGTCCAGCTCGAGCTCGACCCGTACGACTTCGTGGGTGGCGCCCAGATCTCCCAGGTGACGGGCAGCGTTGAACTCGGCACCATGCAGAAGTGGGCGAATGTTAGCGACTACCTGTGGACCCGCGATGGTGACACGTACACCTACTCCGTCTCCGACGCCAGCTCGCTCTGGTTCGAGGGGTATGCGTCGGGTCCGACGATGGGCAAGCTGATAGGCATGATCATCGCTGCCGTGGTGGTGATCGCGCTCATCGCGCTGGCCATCATCTTCCGCAAGAAGATCGCCAAGCTGTTCTCCAAGGGGCCGAAGCCGGCGCCGTACCCGGGAGCTGCCGGTGCCGCCGGTGTGGCTGGGCCGGCGGGCGCGTATGGCGCGCAGCCATACAGCGTGCAGTCGGGGGCTCCGGTGGGCCCGGGCGCGCCGGGTCAGGGCGCCGAGCTCGGCGTTCAGCCGGAGGCTCCTCAGTTCTCCGCGGCCCACTCGGCCGAGGCCAGCACGTTTGCGGGAGCTCAGCCGGGCATCGCGCCGGGAGTTCCGGCAGGTCCTGGCGCGCAGGCCGGGCCGGGTGTGCCGGCACCGGGTGCTCCGGCACCGGGTGGCTCCGCCTCGGGCGAGTTCCGCGAGTACGACCTCACCTAACGCCAACGACACCGCATCTGACGCGAGCTGGAGTTGATCTGACGCCAGCTAACAGTGTGGGCCCGGACATCCGTCCGGGCCCACACTCATGCCCGCGCTTGCCTGCCGCGTCACCGCACGCCTGCCCGTGCGCCCGCACCCGCGCCTGCCCGTGCGTGCGTTTCGCGTCACCTGCGTCACCAGCGCCCGCAGAGCCCGCAGCGCCCACAGCCCCCGGGCACGAGCTCGCCACCACGCGCGCGGCCTTCCCGCCCGGCAGCTGCCCTCCGGCTGGTGGTCGTTGCAGATGCTGCACTACCTGGCAAGATGCGGCACTACTTTCCCGTTATTTAGTACCGCGTTTGTCAGTTTAGTGCCGCATCTGCTGAGAGGGGCCGGCGGCAGCCCACCGGCGGGCCGGCGGCAGACCACCGGCCGCCACCGCCGCACCCCAAACTGGAGTCATTCCAAGGTGTAAATAACGGGACTTTGGTCTTTCTTATATGAGCAAGGCAAGGATAGCCTTACTCGTGACAATTCCATATTTCCTGGAGGAAGAATGAAGCTCAGCTAATGCCCCACACGCGTTACGCTTCGACTCACTAACCTGAAGCTCCCCGAGCATAGCCTGCTGCGCATGCAGGAGATCGGTGTGCGGATTGGCGCCGAAGCCACGGTGATCCAGCATGCCGGTTTTGGCGGCTTGGTCCTTAATATTGCCGGCTCGCGCGTGGCGATCGACCACAGGTCCGCGAAGAACATCGAAGCGGAGCTGGTGGCATGACGGTCCAGGAAAAGGTCAAGGAAAACAAGCGTTACGCGGGCGTGACGATCGCACTGGTCGGCAACCCGAATGTCGGCAAGTCCACGCTCTTCAACGGCGTGACGGGCGCCCGCCAGGCGGTCATCAACGCCCCCGGCACCACGGTGGAGGTCAAGGCCGGCACGTGGCGGAGCCTCGGCGCCCGCGTGCTCGACCTGCCCGGCGCCTACTCGCTCATCCCCAACAGCCCGGATGAGAAGGTGGTGGCCGACACGCTCGCGGGCCCCGGTCGCGACGCCGCCGCCCCGGCTGACCACGGCCATCACGGCCACCGCGGCCCGCTCGATCAGGACGTCAACCTGGTGCTCGCCGTGCTCGACGGCGGCGCGCTCACCCGCTCCCTGTACCTCGTGGCCCAGCTGGCGCAGACGGGCTACCCGGTCGCGGCGGTGATCCACATGGCTGACGTCGCCGCCGATAACGGCATCAAGATCGACCCGTCGGTGGTTTCGCGCGAGCTTGGTATCCCGGTCATGATCTTTGACCCGCGCAAGCGCGGCCAGTACGCCCAGCTTGACCGCTTCGTCGAGCAGGCGATCCTCGAGCCGCGCCGCGTGTCCGGCCTCGACGCCGACCCCACGGCCCCCGGCTACAACGCCCGCGCGGCCGCGAACCCGCTGGCTAGCTGCCGGCTGTCCGACGTCGACGAGCGCGACCTCCTCGCCCAGACCTCCTGCGGCGGCGGTGCTGCGTGCGGTTGCGGCCACGACAAGGCTTCGTCCCTGGAGCTTGACGACGTCGCCCCCACGGGCCTCGCCTGCGGCTGCGGGCACGACCGCCCGACCAGCCTTGAGCTTGGCCCCACGCACACGACTGAGCCTGCCTCCGCCACGGATGCGGAGCTTGAGCGGGCCACCCGCCTGTTCGGCTGGGTGGACCGTGTGGAGTCGGCGATCAACACGTCCGCCGAGCGCCCTGAGACCCACGGGCCGTCGCGCTCGGATCGCGTGGACAAGGTGCTGCTCAACCCGGTGGCTGGCCCGATCGTGTTCTTCGCGGTCATGTGGCTGCTGTTCAAGCTGGCCGGCGAGTGGGTGGGTCCCATCCAGGACTGGTGTGATGCGATCTTCTCCAGCACGGACGAGGGCGCGATCTCACTGGCGAACGGCGTGAGCTGGCTGCTCGGCGTCGTCGGCCTGGGCGGAACGTGGGTGGATTCGCTCCTGGTGGGCGGTCTGTGTACGGGCCTGGGAGTGGTCGGGTCGTTCGTGCCGCTCATGTTCACGATCTTCGCCGCGCTGTCGATCTTGGAGGATTCGGGCTACATGGCCCGTGCCGCGTTCCTGGCGGACCGCCTCATGCGCCGCATCGGCCTGGACGGGCGCGTGGTGCTCCCGCTCATCATGGGCTTCGGCTGCAACCTGCCCTCCCTCGCCGCGGCCCGTACGCTGCCCTCCCCGGCGCAGCGCCTAGTCACGGTACTCATCACGCCGTACACTTCCTGCGCGGCGCGGCTGACGATCTACCTCATGATGACCAAGATCTTCTTCCCCAACAACGCAGGAACCGTGGTCTTCGCCCTCTACCTTGCCTCGATCGTGCTGGTGGTGCTGGGCGCGTGGGTGCTGAAGTTCTTCTATACCAAGAATGACGCCCAGTCCCCGCTCATGCTGATCCTGCCCGCCTACCAGGTGCCGCGCGCTTGTGCTGCTGCGTCAGGCGGTGCAGCGCTCGTGGATCTTCGTCAAGGGCGCGGGCAAGATCATCGTGGCCATGACCATGGTGGTGTGGCTGCTGGGCGCGATCCCGATGGGCGCGGGAGGCGCGGGCAAGTCCTTCGCTGACCCGGAGCTGCCGATGGAGGATTCGGCCTACGGGCAGGTGGCCAAGGTGCTCGAACCCGTCTTCGAGCCGGCCGGCTTCGGCGACTGGCACATGGCTGGCGCGCTCATGACTGGCTTCGTGGCGAAGGAAACCGTGGTGTCCTCGATCGTGGCCTCCTACAACATGGACCCGGAGGCCGCCGGCGACGCCGAAGACAACGGCGACGACCTCGGCGAACTTCCCGACCTCCTCGCCTCCACGTTCACGCAGACGGCCGGCGAGGGCTACCAGGGCCTGGCCGCGATCGCGTTCCTCGTCTTCGTCCTGGCCTACACCCCGTGCCTGGCTACGGTGGCCGAGCAGGCCCGCCTGATCGGCGGCAAGCGCACCACGATCGCTGTGGGCGCCCAGCTCGTCATCGCCTGGGCGCTGGCGGTGGGTATCTTCCAGATCGGGAAGCTGTTCCTGTGAACGCTCCCGCTCGCCTGAGTGCGCCCGCGGCTAACGTGGGCGCACCCGCGCGTCCGGCGTCCCTGCGCCCGGCTAGCCCGGCTAACGCTGCCAGCCAGCGTCCCGGCAGCCCCGCCTACTCGGTTGCCGACCGGGTCCTTGCCGAGATCCGGGCCGGCGGCACGATCCCTAACGTTGCGAAGAAGACCGGCACCAGCGAGGTCTTCGTCCGGGTGCTGGTGGACCACCTGGAGCGGACGGGGCTGGGCGGGTCGGCGTCGTCGTTGTGCTCGTCGGGACAGGGGGCGTGCGGGCCGAACGGCGCGCAGACTGACGAGGCTCTCATTAGTTGTGCAGGGTGCGCGTTCGCGCGCTAAAAAGGGGACAATGGCCTCGAAGGAGGCATCATGGAACCTACGCTTGCCCACGCGCTTGAGGCCGTCATCGAGGGGGACGTCCATTCCTCGCCCCGCGCTCGCGCCGAGTACGCGACGGACGCGTCGAATTATCGGGTCCCGCCGCAGGTGGTGGTGTGCCCCAAGAACGACGACGACGTCGCGGCCGTTCTGCGCATCTGCCGGGAGCGTTCGGTGCCACTGACGTCGCGCGGGGGTGGCACGTCGGTGGCGGGTAACGCGGTGGGTGAGGGCGTGGTCCTTGATTTTTCGCGTTACATGAATGCCATTGAGGTCGACCCGGTAGCGCGCACGGCCCGCGTCCAGCCGGGCGTGGTGATGAGCGATTTGCAGGCGGCGGCCGCCCCGTACGGCCTGCGCTTCGGCCCGGATCCTTCCACGCAAAATCGTGCCACGCTGGGTGGCATGATCGGCAACAACGCCTGTGGCCCGCACGCGGTGGCCTGGGGGCGAACGGCCGATAACGTGGTCTCCCTCGAGTGCCTGGACGGTATGGGCCGGCGCTTCACGGCCGGTGCGGGGGAGCTCAACGTGCCGGGGCTGGAGGCCCTCGTGGATGCCCACCTGGCCGACATTCGCAAAAACTTTGGCCGGTTTTCCCGCCAGGTCTCGGGCTATTCGCTCGAGCACCTCCTGCCCGAAGCCGGGCGCGACTTGGCGAAGATGCTGGTCGGCTCGGAGGGCACGCTCGTCGTGATGACGGAGGCGGTGGTGCGCCTGGTGCCGCTGGCGCAGACGCCCACGCTCGTGGTGCTCGGCTACCCGGACATGCCCGCGGCCGCCGACGCCGTGCCCGCGCTACTTCCCCATTCGCCGCTCGCGGTGGAGGGGATTGATGCGCAGCTGGTGGACGTGGTGCGGCGCAAGAAGGGCTCTGTGCCCGAGCTGCCGGAGGGCGGCGGCTGGCTGTTCATTGAGGTCGGGGCGCAGGAGGGCGAGGAGCTCGCGGTGGTCGAGGAGCGCGTGGCGGGCATCCTTCGCGACGCCGGCACCGACGCCGCCCGCGTCTGCCCGCCGGGGCCGGAGGCAACCGAGCTGTGGCGAATCCGCGCCGACGGTGCGGGGCTGGGCGGGCGGACGCCGTCGGGAGCCGCGGCCTGGCCGGGCTGGGAGGACTCGGCGGTGCCGCCGGAGAAGCTCGGCCCCTACTTGCGCGACCTGCGCGCCCTCATGGGTGCCAAGGGCCTGGACGGGCTCATGTACGGCCACTTCGGGGATGGGTGCGTGCATGTGCGCATTGACTTCCCGATCGAGGAGCTGGGCGGGGTGCCGGTGATGCGCGCGTTCATGGAGGAGGCCGCCGACGTGGCGGTGCGCTACGGCGGGTCGCTGTCAGGTGAGCACGGCGACGGGCGCGCCCGCTCCGAGCTGCTGACCCGCATGTACCCGCCGGAGGTCATCGAGCTGTTCGGCGCGGTCAAGGCACTCTTCGACCCGGAAGACGTGCTCAACCCGGGGGTGCTCGTGCGCCCGCGGCCCCTCGATTCTGACCTGCGCCGCCCCCACGCCTCGCCCAGTGAGTACGCCGGCGGCTTCCACTTCCGCGAGGACGACGCCGACCTCACCCGCGCCGTCCACCGCTGCACCGGCGTGGGCAACTGCCGGGCGAACCGCACGGGCGCGGGGTTTTTCATGTGCCCGTCGTACTTGGCCACGCGCGAGGAGAAGGACGCCACGCGCGGGCGGGCGCGCGTGTTGCAAGAGGCGACGAGCGGGAAGCTGATTAAGGGGTTCGCCGATGCGGCGCTGCGCGAGTCGCTCGACCTGTGCCTGGCGTGTAAAGCCTGCTCCTCCGACTGCCCCACGGGCGTGAACCTGGCCAAGTTCAAGTCCGAGGCGCTCTATCGAGGGTACAAGGGCAAGCTCCGTCCGCGCACGCACTACGTGCTGGGCAACCTGCCGCTGTTGGCCCGGTGGGCCACGGCCGTGCCCGGGGTGGCGGCAATCGCGAACGCGGCGCTCAAGGTCACGCCGCTGCGCAAGCTGGCCTTCGCCGTGGCTGGGCTGGACTCGCGCCGGCAGATGCCCGGGTTCGCTACGACGCGATTTTCCAAGCTCGCGCGGGCCGAGCAGGCCGAGATGCGGCGGGTCGGCGGCGAGCTGGCCGGGGCTGGCGCCGGCGAGGAGTCGCGGGTGCGGGCGGGGGCCGGGGACGGCGTCGTCGGCGCGCACGAGCTGGGGAAAAAGTACGTGATGCTGTGGGCCGACTCGTTCTCCGAGACGCTCGATACCACGGGCGCGCAGGCCATGGTGGCCGTGTTGCAGCGGGCGGGGTACACGGTGCTCATCCCGCCGTCGGACACGTGTTGCGGGCTGACGTGGATCACCACCGGGCAGCTGGGGCACGCGAAGAAGGAACTCACGCACCTGTTGGATGTGCTGGCGCCGTTCGCGGCGTCGGGGATCCCAATTGTGGGCGTGGAGCCGTCGTGTACGGCGGTGCTGCGCGAGGACATGCCCGACCTACTCGATGACGCCCGCGCCGGCCTCGTCTCCCACATGACCTACACGCTCGCCGAGCTGCTGACCGCGCCCGCACCGATAGGGCCGGAGGTGTGGACGCCGCCGGACCTCAGCGGCCTCACGGTGGTGGCCCAACCGCACTGCCACCACTACTCGGTCATGGGCTGGCTTGCCGACGCGGAGCTGCTGCGCCGCGCCGGCGCCGACCTCACCACGGTCTCAGGATGCTGCGGGCTCGCCGGCAACTTTGGCATGGAGAAGGGGCACTACGAGGTATCGGTCAAGGTTGCCGCCAACGACCTGTTGCCCAAACTCGCCGCCGCCCCCGACGATGCCGTCTACCTCGCCGACGGTTTCTCCTGCCGCACCCAGGCCGCCCAGCTGGCGGGCGACCAGGGCGTGCACCTCGCCGAACTCCTGCGCGACGGGGTGGCCGTGCGGCGCAAGGGCGGGCGCCGGTAGGGTGCGGCTGTGGTGGCCGGGCGGCGTCGTGAACGAGCCGGGCAGGAAGCCGGGGCGCGCCGTCGTTGGGCGGTTGGCTACGGGCGCGCGGGCGGGCACGGAAGGCGTGGTTGGCCGCGTGGCTGTCGGCAAGTCCACTTCACGGATGAGGCGGCGCCCATCCGGGGCCGGTAGGCTGGAATAAACTGAGGTGCGGGAAGGAGAACGCGTGGTGGTTTTCGCATTGCATCAGGGGCGCCTGGTGGCGGCGGCGCAGTCCGTGCCCAGTGAGGCGAGCCCCGAAATCCTTGACGCCGTACGCTCCCAAATCTTTGACTTTATCGGCCAACCGCTGTTCGGCGTGGGCTGGGCGGACCAGACCTTCCTCGCGCTTGATACGACGGGGCAGGTGGTGAGCGTTGACGTCGTGGAGGCGCTCTCCGCCCAGGACTTCAGCGCGGCGCTCACGCGCGCCGGCCGGCACGCCCAGATGAGCCGGGCCGCGCTCGGGCAGATGTACCCCGGCGGGCTCGAGTCCTTCGACGCCGACTACCGCGCCTTCGTCGACTCCGCTCCGCCGCGCACGGCGCCCGGGCCGCGCCTGCACATCTTCTCCCTGGCCTACGACACCGATGTCCTGTGCCCTATCCTCGCCCTGCGCGGCGGTGGGGTGGAGGCCCATCGGGTGCTGGCCTATCAGAGCGCGCAGGGACTGCTGGTAGAGATCGCCGAGCTGGCTGAGCTGACCGCGGCGCTGCCGTGGGCGGGAGAGGCGGTTGAGCCGGAGCTCGTTGCGGAGGAGTCGGCTACCGAAGAGGTCGTTGAGGGGGCGCCGGCCGAGGACGTGCCGGCCGAAGTGGTTAATGCTGCTGAGCCGGCGGCCGAAGAGCCGGCGGCGGACGTTGCAGAACCCGCCGAAGATGTGGCTGAGGCTGTTGAGGTTGCCGAGGTGGCCGACGTCGCGGAGCCTGAAGTCACGGCGGAGCCGTCGCCGGAGGCGGAGGAGATCGTCGACCGCGCCCAGCGCTACGACGACGCCTGGGACATCAGCGGCTGGCGCTTTGAGAAGGAGAGGCCGGCGAAGAGGTCGGCGTCGGAGGTCATGTCCACGGTGGAGTCCCGCCGAACCTCGCGGGAGAGCCGCCGGGCGCTGAGCGAGGAGGCCCGGGATCTCTTGGAAAAGAACCGCCAGGACGTGGGCCCCACCATGTACGACCAACTCATGAGCGAGGCCAAGCGCCCCGAACAGCGCCTGTGGGATATGAGCGCGCCGAAGGATCACGGTGCCACCATTTACTCGGAGCAGGCTTCGTCGGTGGCCTCGCAGGAGGCGGTGACCCGCGCGGCAATGCGCCCGTGGAAGTCGCTGGCTCCTGCTAAGCCTGCACCTGCCGGCTCGCCCGCGCCTGGGCCCCAGCGCGCCGAC
Organism: Trueperella bernardiae; assembly: GCF_001469025.1. Lineage (GTDB taxonomy): Bacteria > Actinomycetota > Actinomycetes > Actinomycetales > Actinomycetaceae > Trueperella > Trueperella bernardiae. The sequence continues at coordinate 85,935 of NZ_LNIZ01000003.1, forward strand.
AGCTCCGATCGCGCGGCCGCGCCTGAGTCTGCTACCCAGCTCGCGGCTAACACGCGTGAGCCCAACATTGACTCCACGGACCTGCCCGAGCCCCTGCCGCGGATGCAGCAGGTCGTGGCCGAGGTGGGCGCTGTTGACGTGACGTGGCGCTCGCGGCGCCGCCGCCGGCGCAGCCTTTCCGCGCGGCTGACAGAGACCGGCCTGCTCGAGGTGGAGGGCAAGGGCGTGTTTGCGGATCCGTCGCAGGCTGCGGTGGCGGCTTCGGGCATGATCGGCGCGGACGGCTGGCGCATGTGGCTCGTCCCGGACGGCCGCTCCTTCGGCGAGATCGCCTAGCGCAGCACCCCCGCCCCGCTCCGGTACCCGCGCCGATTTGGGCGCCGATAATCCGTGTTACTGGCTTGGTTCCTGCTCGGCTCCGGCTCCCGTCGTCACAAGTCGTGAATCTGAGGGCGAGCGGGCTTCTATAGCGATCGGTAGCCGGTATTTTCACGAGTTGTGTCGGCCAGGCCCCGGGTCTGGTCGAACAGCGCCGCGGACGAAGCGCTCGATGTGGCCGTAGGCGTACTGGCGGGCGGAGCGCCGGGAGAGTAGTACGTCGTGGATGGCGTCCGGCACCTTGACCAGGGTGGTTACCCGCCCGAGCCAGGGCACGCGCTTCCAGATTTGGTCGACGTTGAGGACGGTGTCGGCGTGGCGCATCTGGTCATTCCACGTGTCGGAGTAGAAGGTCTGCGCGCTGGTGAGCACCAGGATCGGGCACTGGATGTCGAGCCCTTGGGCCACGCGCTCGTGCCCGTTGGCGATCGCGCGTAGCCAGCCGGCTCGGATGGGGAAGGAGGGCACTTGCCGGTAGCGCGGGTCGGGGTGCCAGCCGCCGTCGGTGACGAACGGGTCATCGCAGGGATCGGCGCTGGCTGCGGCGCGTTCCTCGTCGGTCATGTAGCCGGTCAAGAGCCGGTGGTAGAAGTCGTTGCCGGGCATGGGGATGACGGTGGTGCGCGAGAGGCGATGGATTGTGTCGAGGATGGGCTGGCTGGCGAGGCGCAGCGCGGTCTGGCCTTGGAATTCGAGCCAGGGGGAGTTGAGGATGACGCCGGCGAGGGCATCGGGGTGGCGGTCGGCCCAGAGTGTGGCGGTGAGGCCGCCGGTGGAGTGGCCATAGAGGAAGAGCGGGACGGTGTCGCCGAGTTCGGAGTAGATGACGTCGAGCGCTTCGTGGATCTCCTCGTCGTACGTGGATAGGTCCTCGATGTAGCCCCACATTTGGTCGTCGAGGTGCGAGCGGCCGTATTTGCGCAGGTCAATGGCGTAGAAGCGCCCGCCCATGCGCTCCACTTCGAGTGCGAACTCGTACTGGTAGAAGTAGTCGTTCCAGCCGTGGATTGCCAGCACCGCGAACGTGGGTGCGCTGTCCCCAGGCCGGTAGGTCACGAGTGTGGCGCGGTTGGGCCCGAACTCGTCGTCGTGCAGGGGGAGGGCGCGCTGGTAGAAGCCGTCCCCGAGGAAATCAGGTGTCCACGACATGCCACCATTATTGCACCCGGCGCGCGCGGGCGGGGAAGAGTGCGGGGTCGTCGAGGAAGTCGCGCAGGATGGCCGTGACCTGGTTGTTTTCGATGAGGAAGCCGTCGTGGCCGTAGGCGGAGTGCACGGTTCGCAGCGGGCGCGCGCCGGGGAGGGCGGCGGCGAGCGCGGCCATGTTAGCGGGGTAGAACAGCCGGTCTGAGTCGACTGCCACCACGAGTGCGGGCATGGTCAGGTTTGCGACGACGGCGGGGGTGCCGCCGCGGCCTCGCCCGATGTCGTGGGTGATCATCGACTGGGAGATTGTGAGATAGGAGTTTGCGTCAAAGCGGGCGGCGAGCTTGTAGGCGTGGTGATCCAGATACGAGGAGACGGCGTAGCGGCCGCCGGCGAGTGGATCTTCGCCCTCTTGGGGCGTGCGGCCGAAGCGCTGGTGGAGTTCGAGCGGGCTGCGGTAGGTAATATGTGCGAGCTCGCGGGCGAGGCCCAGGCCGCGGTGGGGGCCGGCGCCGTCGGGAAGGTGATAGTAGTCGCCGCCGTTGAAGGCGGGGTCGAGGGCGATGGCCTGATTTTGGGTTTTTTGGTAGGCGATCTGCTCGGCAGTGGTGGCCGGGCCCGCCACTAGCACGGCGATCGCCCCGCACATGCGCGGGTACGACGCCGCCCACTCCATCACCCGGTTGCCGCCGAAGGACGCGCCGGCGACGAGCGCCCAGCGGCTCACGCCGAGCCGGTCGGCCAAGAGCTTTTCCGCCGCACACATATCCCTGATGGTGATCTCGGGGAAGCGCGAGCCCCACGGCTTGCCGTCGGGGGCGATGGAGGCCGGGCCGGTCGAGCCCTGGCAACCACCCAGTACGTTGGGGCAGACCACGAACCAGCGGTCGGTGTCGATGGCTTTGCCCGGGCCGACGATCTCGTTCCACCAGCCGTCCGTGCCGTCCTTCGAGGTGGCGTGAGAGTCGCCCGTGAGGGCGTGGCACAGCAGGATCGCGTTCGAGCCGTCCGGGCTGAGCGTGCCCCAGGTCTCGAAGGCAAGCGTGACGTGGATTGTGCCGCCAAGCTCGAGGGGAAGTGGGCCGAGGTCTGCGAACTGGCGCTCGCCGGGCTCGTCGCTGTCGCGCCAGGCGCCGGTGGCCGGCAGGGGCTTACGGGAGAGGGGCGGGTGGTAGCCGGTGTCGAAGTCCGCCACGGGGGCGGCGTCGGTGACGGGCGTGAGCGGCGGGTAGCCCACAAGGAAAGGCGGGTAAGAAGCGTCGGGTGTCATGGAGGTCCTCATCGTAGATCACGGGCATGTCAAGGGCACCCGCCAGGAAGGGGCCGGTGCCCGCTCTACATTCGCTTCATGCCTCCACCATAGGGCGCGCCCGAAAGGGGCGCAACGGGATGACGCGGCATGAGACAGCGGCAAGATCGCGGGCGTGTGACAGTTGTTAATGGTGAGAATGAAGTAAATAAAGTGAATTGTGATTCTCGTGTTTCATTTTGTAACGAATGGGTATACGGTGGTGGGTGAAAACGCGTTGTCAAGCCGACACGCCCGCACGCATCACACATATGGAGGTGGCTGGTGGCACGTAAGTCACTGGTAATGCTCTCAGCCTTCGGGTTGGCATGGTCCTTCGCGCTACCCGCACAGGCAACTCCCATCTCGGGAAACGACATCGAGGATTCGTACGCTGCGCAAGAGCAGACCGCTCGCTCGCTGGCCGATCTCGAACTGGAGTTGACGCGCCTGGCACAGGAGTCGGACGCCGCCACGGCCGCTGCCGCCGAGGCGGAGGCTGCCTCGATCATCGCGCAGTCGGATCTGTCAGACGCGATCTCCGAAGCGATCGCCGCTCAGGAGAAGGCAAACGCTGCGAATGATGACCTGCAGGTCGCGCGTCGTGAACTCGGTTCTGTCTCGCAGGCGATGTACAAGAATCAAGCGGGCGAGGTCACGCAGTCCTACTACCTCTTCGGTGCGGACTCGATGGAGGACGCGAATAAGCGCTCGCAGGTCTTCGGCGCGGTGGCGAACTCGGTTGACTCCAGGGTGCAGCGCTTCCAGGCGCTCGAGGAAGTGGCGCGTGTGCTCCAGGAAGAGGCCGACGCCGCCGCGGAGGCCCAGACCAAGGCCGCGGACGAAGTGACCGCCAAGGCCGACGCCGCGAAGGCCGCCGCCGAATCCCAGAAGCAGATCCTCGCCTCGGCCCAGGCCCAGCGCGATGGCCTGGCCTCGGAGCTAGCCGCACGTCGTGGTACCACGGAGGAGCTGGAGCGCGCACGCCTCGCCCAGCTCGAACAGGAGCGTCAGGGCAAGGCGGAAGCCGCCGCGAACCTCGTGCGCGCCCGGGCCGAGCAGGTCCGCCAGGAGCGTGCCACGTCGGACGCTCAGGCCGCTGTCGACCAGTTGGCCACCAATGCTGCTGCTGCCGACGCCGCCGCGAACGCCGCCGAGAAGGAGGCCCAGCGCCTCGCCGAAGAAGCGAAGAACTCCTCGGGTGCGGGCAAGGCCAACACGGAGAAGGCTGCCAAGGAGGCCGCTGACTTCGCTGCCGCCCAGCGTGCGCAGGCTGATCGCATCGCCGCCCAGAAGGCCGCCGCCGAGCAGGCCCAGAGGATCGCCGCGGAGAAGGAGGCGGCCGCTAAGGCTGCTGCCGAAAAGGCCGCGGCGGAGAGGGCCGCGAAGGAGGCCGCTGACAAGGCGGCACGCGAGAAGGCGGAGAAGGAGGCGGCTGCCAAGGCTGCCGCTGAGAAGGCGGCTAGAGATGCCGCCGCCAAGGCCGAGAAGGAGGCCGCGAACAAGGCCGCCCAGAACGCGCCGACGTCGGGCTCGGGCCAGGCCCTGGTCAACTACGCACGCCAATTCGCCGGTGTCCCGTATGTGTGGGGCGGCGTCTCGCCCACCTCGGGTTGGGACTGCGTGGGCTTCGTGTGGTATGTCCACCAGCGCTTCGGGGTGACCACCCCGCGCCGCACTGGCCAGTCTGTCACCCAGTTCTGGGGCGCCTACCGCCAGGTGCCGGCCTCCCAGGCCCAGCCCGGTGACGTCATGTGGTGGCCCGGCCACGTGGGAATCTACACCGGCAACGGCATGCACATTGCCGCCTGGAACCCGTCGATGGGCACCCAGGAGCGCGCGGTGTGGGGTAACCCGATTTACCTGCGCGTCCGCTAAGAACCATCCCGTCAAGGAACACGCCTAGAAGAGGAGGCCACCCCAGCCGGGGCGGCCTCCTCTTCTAGGCTTTGCGGCTTTCCGGGCTTTGCTTCTTCGCTCAGCCCCGGCGCCTGCTACTTCATGTTGTCGGGGTGGATGTTCGGGTTGTGCTCGTAGTAGCCGGTGTCGATCGCGCGCTGGAAGGAGGCGCGGATCTCCGCCTCGGTTTCTTCGCGGCCCACCCAGTGGGCGCCCTCCACCGACTTGCCGGGCTCCAGGTCCTTGTAGACCTCGAAGAAGTGCTGGATCTCGAGGCGGTGGAATTCGGAGATGTCCTCGAGCTCGGTGCGCCAGGATGCTCGCTGGTCGCCCGTGGGGACGCAGACCACCTTGTCGTCGCCTCCCGCCTCGTCCTTCATGCGGAACATGCCGAGCGCGCGGCAACGGATCACGCAGCCGGGGAAGGTGGGCTCGTCGAGGAGCACGAGCGCGTCGAGCGGATCGCCGTCTTCGCCGAGCGTGCCGTCGATAAAGCCGTAATCGTCAGGGTAGCGGGTGGAGGTGAAGAGCATCCGGTCGAGCCGAATGCGGCCGGTCTTGTGGTCCACCTCGTACTTGTTGCGGTTCCCCTTCGGGATTTCGATGGTGACGTCGAAGTCCATTACTCTCTCCTTCGCTGTTGAACTGACCACCATTCTAGCCCGCGGTTTGAACATTTTTGCGTGTCATTGCGGCTTTCGTGCGCACATGTGTCCACGCGCTGCGCCTGGGTGTGGGAAGATGGCAAGGTGTGGAAGAGAGTTGTTGCGGCGCTCGCGGTGATCTTGGCCTGTACCTACGTTTTCGCTGATGCCTGGGACCTTGCCCCGGGCCCGCTCACCACGAAGCCGGAGCCGGCCCACCCGTTGCCGTATCCGACGTTGGATGCGGTGGTGGCGGAGGCCCCGGAGGTTGAGGAGTCGGATGCGAGCGCGCCATCGGGCGACGCCGTGGCCTCCCTCATCTCGGCTTTGGCAAACGCCGAGTCGAATACGGGCCAGACCTCGGTGATTGTCACGGATCCACGCACGGGCGAGGTGATAGCCTCCTACAATGCGTCGCGTGCGGCCACGCCGGCGTCAAACATGAAGCTGGTGACGGCCCGGGCGGCGCTCGACGTGCTCGGCCCCGAGACCACCCTGCCCACGGTCGCCGCGCTGTCCGGCAACACGCTCTACCTGATCGGCGGGGGCGACGTGCTCCTCACCGACGGCGCGGGCGATCCCACTGTGACCCGTGGCCGGGCGGGCCTGGCGGACCTCGCCGCGAAGGTGGCCGAGGCGCTCACTAGCCGTTCGGACGTCTCCGGGCCGCTCGAGCTCGTCGTCGATTCGAGCCTGTTCGAGGGCCCGCTTCATTACGACGACATCGAGGGCGCCGACCGGGGCTACGTCATGGAGCTACGCCCGATCGCCGTCGACCGCGGGCGCGTGCAGGGGATGGGCTACCGCCCGAACCCGGACCTGCTGGCCGGCGAGGCGTTCGCCGAACAGTTGCGGGCGGCGGGCGTCGAGGTCGGGGAGGCGAGCCGCGGGAAGGCGCCCGACAGCGCCGCCCTGTTGGCCCGCGTCGAGTCCGCGCCGGTACGTGACCTGGTGGACCTCCTGCTCACCGAGTCGGACAACTCGGTCTCGGAGGTCATGGGGCACCTGGTGGCGATCGCGAAGGGCAAGCCGGCCACGTTCGCCGGATCCTCGCAGGCGATCGCGGAGGTGCTGCGGGCGGCGGGTTACCCGATGGATGGCGTCGTGCTGGCGGATGCCTCGGGGCTGTCGGCGTCAAACAGGGTGACCGCCGAGCTGCTGACCTCGATTTTGCTTGACGTGTGGCGTTGCGAGGAGTGCCCGTTCGCCGCCCTGCCCGCGGGCCTGCCGGTGTCGGCCCTGGATGGCACGCTTCAAGACCGCTTCACCGGCTCGGACGCGGAAGGGCAGGTCCGGGCCAAGACGGGCACGCTCGTGCAGGCGACCTCCCTGTCCGGCTTCCTGCGCACGGAGGCTGGCTACCCGCTCATCTTCTCCATCCTGCTCGACCAGCTCGAGGAAGGCACCGCGCCCGGCTCGCGCGCGCTCATCGATTCTTTCGTGGCGGACCTCACGAAGTTGTAGCGGGCCCCGTGGCGGGCCGTGTTTCACGACGCCGTCCGCGCTGGTCGCCGGCCCGTGCCCGGGCGTCGTGGGTTTGCGCCTTGAGCGACTTTTCTCGCGAGTGTCGGAGGGGCACATTACCCTTGAGACATGATTGATCACAGCAAGGTTCACCGGGCTGCGCGCGTGCTGTCGGGCGGCGGTCCGGAGGTCAGCCCAGCCAAGGCTCGCGCGCTCGTCACTGACCTGCGCGCGCAGGCGAAGCGCGCCCCGGGTATCGTCGCCTCCGTCACGGGCCTGGCCGAGGCGGCCGAGCACGCGGCGGCGGTGGAGGTCAAGGTGGTGGACCGAGCCACGTGGGCGAGTGCGGGCGCGGTGTCGATTGAGAACATGATCCCGGGTCGGGACGTGGTGGGAACGCTCGAGGGTACGGTGGTGTTCTCGGCCGTGGCCGCAAAGGTGCTCGGCCAGTTCGATCCGTTCTCGGAACCGGAGCGCCTGTACCTGGTGGCGCCGAACGTGGCCGCCTTCCGCATGAACTTCGATCTGGACCGGCGGGATTTGTGTCTGTGGGTGGCCGTCCACGAACTCACGCACGCCACCCAGTTCGCCGCGGCCCCCTGGCTCAAACCTGAGTTGGCGAAGCGGGCCGGGCAACTGATGGACGCCTTCAACTCAAATGCGGGGGTGGAGGAGGCGCTGGCGAACGTCACGGCCGTCATGTCGCTGCTCGAGGGGCACGCCGAATACGTGATGAACAACGTGCCCACCACGCGCATCCCCTCCCGCCAGCGCATCGTGTCTGCCATGGCGGCCCAGCGCGCGGGCAGCAACCCGATCGTGGCGTTCCTCGTGCGCAAGCTGGGCCTGGATAAGAAGACGGCGCAGTACGCGGCGGGGGAGACGTTCGTGAAGTACGTGGTGCGCGAGCGCGGCATGGAGTTTTTCAACAAGGTGTGGCTGGCGCCCGAGCATCTGCCCACGCCCGCGGAGCTGGCCGACCCGGCGGCCTGGATCGAGCGCATGTAATGTCCTTCCCGGCCCCTGCCCTCACCGCCGCCCGCCACGCCATGAGCGAGGCGCTCGCCCCCATCCCCGATGGGGGCTCGGTCCTGCTCGCCGTGTCCGGCGGCTCGGACTCGATGGCGCTGACGAAGGTGGCAATGTGGGCCAGCGCGGGCCGGGTGGAGGTTCTCGCGGCCACGGTGGACCACGGGCTACGCCCCGAATCGGGGCGTGAGGCACTGGCGGTGGAACGGTACCTGAGGGGAGTGGTGGACACCCCGATTGCCACGCGCGTGGAGGTAGCCGCAGCGGGCGGGGACGGGCCGGAGGGCAACGCCCGCGCGGCCCGCTACGCCAGGCTGGCTGAGATCGCACGGGCCGGCGGGGAGCTCAAGGGGTGTGGCCCGCTCACCGTGGTCCTCGGCCACACGGCCGACGACCAGGCCGAGACGGTGCTCATGGGGCTCGGGCGCGGCTCCGGCACCCGCTCGATTGCGGGCATGGCCCGCCGCGGCCACCTGCCCGGCCACCCCGACGTGCCGATGGTCCGCCCCTACCTCCACCTGCGCCGCGGCGAGCTGCGCACGGTCTGCCGGGTGCTCGACCTGCCGTGGCTGGAGGACCCGTCCAACGATGTGGATGGGCCGTGGCGTTCGGCCGATGGCGGCCCGCTTCGCCGCTCGCAGATCCGCCACAAGGCCATGCCGGCCCTGGAGGAGGTGCTGGGCCACGGCGTCGTCGACTCACTGTGCCGCACGGCGCACATGGCGCGGGAGGACGACGCGGCGCTGTCGAAGATCGCGGAGCGGGTGCGGGCGGACGTAACTGGGCCGGAGGGGATCGACGTGCGAGCGCTGGCACGTGCCCCACGGGCGGTGCGAACCCGGGTCCTACGCGAGGCGGCGGGCGGCGTCGGGCGCCCTGGTGACATTGTTTACTGGCACATTGACGCGCTTGATAGGCTCGTGTGCGGGGCGGACAATAATCGTGAACTCGATCTACCCGGCGCCCATGCCTGCCGGCGAGCCAACCTTTTAACCATCACAAGAGCGGAGAAGTCATGAATCTTGAGGATTGCAAAGATGACGTGGTGAAGATCGTCGTCACAGAGGAGCAGATTAAGGAGCGCCTGGCCGAAATGGGAGCCCAGATCAGCGAGGACTACAAGGATGAGGACTCACTACTGCTCGTGGGCGTGCTGCGCGGGGCCATCATGGTGATGGCTGACCTGTCGCGGCAGATCTCCGTGCCCCTGCACATGGACTGGATGGCGGTCTCCTCCTACGGCGCCTCCACGAAGACGTCGGGTGTGGTGCGCATCCTCAAGGACCTGGACACGGAGCTGGAGGGCCTCAACGTCCTCATCGTCGAAGACATCATTGACTCGGGCCTCACCCTCGACTGGCTGCAGCAAAACCTCGTCACCCGCGGGGCGAAGTCGGTCAAGATCGCCACCCTGCTGCGCAAGCCGGACGCGGCGAAGGTCAAGGTGGACGTGGAATACGTCGGCTTCGACATCCCCAACGAATTCGTGGTCGGCTACGGGCTCGACTACGCCGAGGACTACCGCCACCTTCCCTTTGTGGGTGTCCTCGCTCCCCACGTGTACGGAGGTTAAATGTCTAATCGACAGCGACGCAGCCTGGAGGACTTCAACCGGAGGGGCCGCAAGGCCAAGCAGGGAGGCGATGCGGATGAAGGCCCGCGCTCGAAGCGCGAGCGCAAGGAACAGGAGGAGCGCGAGCGCAAGCAGCGGCGCATCTTCTGGGGGATCATGAGCGCCCTGACCGTGGGTGCCATGCTTATTTTCTTCTTCTTCAACCCCGCCGGCTTCACGCAGGTCAAGACCAGCGAGGGCCGCCAGATCCTGCAGTCGCAGTCGATTGAGCGCATCCAGGTTACCGACGGCAGCCAGATCGTCCAGATCTGGCTCAAGGATGACTACAAGCCCACCGACCTGGAGGGCAAGAAGCAAAAGCCCACGAAGAAGGTCCAGTTCCAGTACACGGACCCGGAGGGCGACGCGGTGCTCGGGCTTGTGCAGAGGGCGAAGTCTGAAAACGGGTACAACTCGATCGTGCCGCAGCAGTCGCTGCTGTTCTCCCTGCTATCCTTTATGCTGCCGATGCTGCTGATCGTGGGTTTGTTCTTCTGGATGATCCCCAAAATGCAGGGGCGGATGAACGAATTTGGCAAGGTCAAACGCGACGGGGTCGAATCGGACCTGCCGGACGTGACGTTTGCCGACGTCGCCGGCGTCGACGAGGCAGTCGAAGAGCTACGCGAGATCAAGGAGTTCATCGAGACTCCGGAGAAGTTTTACAAGATGGGGGCGAAGATCCCGCGCGGCGTGCTGCTCTACGGGCCGCCGGGAACCGGCAAGACGCTGCTGGCGAAGGCCGTGGCAGGCGAGGCCGGCGTGCCCTTCTTCCACATCTCGGCCTCCGAGTTCGTGGAGATGTTCGTGGGCGTGGGTGCCTCCCGCGTGCGTGACCTGTTTACGAAGGCCAAGAAGGTGGCCCCGGCGATCATCTTTGTGGACGAGATCGACGCGGTCGGGCGCAACCGCGGCGCCGGGATCGGCGGCGGCAATGACGAGCGCGAGCAGACTCTGAACCAGCTGCTGGTGGAGATGGACGGCTTTGACGAGCGTACGAACGTCATCGTCATTGCGGCCACCAACCGGCCCGACGTTCTCGACCCGGCGTTGCTGCGCCCCGGCCGCTTCGACCGGCAGATCGGCGTGGACGCGCCGGACCTGCCCGGACGCCAGGAGATCCTCAAGGTCCATGCCGACGGCAAGCCGTTGGAAGAGGGGGTCTCGCTCGAGTCGATCGCCCGCCGCACGCCCGGTTTCTCCGGAGCGGACCTGGCAAACCTGTTGAACGAGGCGGCGCTCCTTGCGGCCCGCCGCGGGCACACGAAGATTGATGAGGACGACATCGACGAGGCGATCGACCGCGTGATCGCTGGACCGCAGCGCCGCACCCGGGTGATGAACCCGAAGGAGAAGCGGATGACCGCCTACCATGAGGCCGGCCACGCCGTGGCCGCCGCGGCGCTCAACTACACCGACCCGGTCACGAAGGTGACGATCCTGCCGCGCGGGCGGGCCCTGGGCTACACGATGGTCATGCCCACCGAGGATCGGTACTCCACCTCTCGCCACGAGCTGCTGGACGAAATGGTCTACGCGATGGGCGGGCGCGCGGCGGAGGAGGTCGTGTTCCACGATCCCACCACGGGCGCCTCGAACGACATCCAGAAGGCCACCTCGGTGGCGCGCAAGATGGTCACCGAATACGGCATGTCGCAGCGGGTGGGGGCCGTGCGCCTCACGGCAGACGACTCCGATCCCATGACTCGGATGGGCGGCGGGCAGGCCCGCGAGCACTCCGATGACCTGGCCCGGATCGTGGACGAGGAAGTGCGCACCTTGCTCGACCGCGCCGCCCAAGAGGCATGGCAGATCATGATGGACAACCGCCACGTGCTCGACCGCCTCACCTCCGTGCTCCTGGAAAAGGAGACCGTGCTCGAGGGCGAACTCAAGGAAATCTTCAAGGACATCGTCAAGGCGCCGGCGCGCCAGCTGTGGCTGTCCTCGCCCGAGCGGCCCGTGTCCGACCTGCCGCCCGTGCCGCTGCCTGAGGCCCCGAAGGCCGACGACGAAGCCGAGGCTGGCGAGGGTTCTCATGCAGGGGCTGGAGACAGTGCCGACGCCGGCCAGGACAAGAACGCCGAGGACAGTGCCGAGGGCGGGCGGCCGTCGTCGGGAAGCGAGCCCGAAGGAGGAATCAAGTGAGCGTGGACGTTGAGCGTGTACAGGCCGCCGTCCGTGAGCTTCTCCTCGCGATTGGGGAGGACCCGGACCGCGACGGCCTGATTGACACCCCGGCCCGCGTGGCCCGGTCGTATGCGGAGATCTTTTCCGGCCTGGACGAGGACCCGGGCGAGCACCTGGAGAAAGTGTTCGACGTGGGGCATCAGGAGATGGTGCTCGTGCGGGACATTCCGGTGTATTCGATGTGCGAGCACCACCTGCTGCCGTTCCACGGCGTGGCCCACGTGGGCTACATCCCCGGAGCGGACGGCCGGGTGACCGGCCTGTCGAAGCTGGCCCGGCTGGTCGAGGGCTATGCGCATCGGCCACAGGTCCAAGAGCGGCTCACCACCCAGGTGGCGGAGGCGATCTACGAGCGGTTGGGTGCGACGGGCGTGATCGTCGTCGTGGAGGCGGAGCACCTGTGCATGTCGATGCGCGGGGTGCGTAAACCGGGGTCGCGCACGGTGACGTCGGCGGTGCGGGGCACGATGCACGATCCGGCCACGCGCGCCGAAGCGATGAGCCTAGTGAGGTAGCCATGAACATCATGGGAATTGTGAACGTCACGCCGAACTCGTTCTCGGACGGGGGCCAGTTCCTGGACCCGGGCGCCGCGATCGAGCACGGACGCGAGCTCGTGGCCGCCGGCGCCACGATCCTCGACATCGGCGGGGAGTCCACCCGCCCGGGAGCCGAACCGGTGGCCCCGGAGGACGAGTGGGCGCGGATTGCGGACGTGGTGGCGGAGTTGTCGGGCGAGGTGGCGGTGTCGGTGGACACCTACCACGCCAGCACCGCGCGCCGGGCCGTGGAGGCGGGCGCGGCGATCGTCAACGACGTGACCGGCGGGCAGGGCGATCCGGCCATGTTCGCCACCGTGGCCGAGCTCGGCTGCGACTACGTGCTCCAACACGGGCGGGGCAACGCCCGCACGATGAACGACCTGGCGTCCTACGGCGACGTGGTGGGCGAGGTGCGCTCCGAGCTGCTGGCTTCGCGCGATGGGGCGGTGGCCGCAGGGATCGCGCCGGAGTCAATCATCCTCGACCCGGGCCTTGGCTTTGCGAAGGTGGGCGATCAGGACTGGGAGATCCTGCGCGGGCTCGGCGCCTTCCTAGGCGAGGGGCACCGCGTGCTCGTGGGGCACTCGCGCAAGCGCTTCCTCGTGCCGTTTGCCGTCAACGACGAACGGGACGTGGCAACCGCCGCGATCGCGGCCTTCATCGCGGAGTCGGTGTGGGCGGTGCGCGTGCACAACGTGGCCGCCACGGCTACCGCGATCGGCGTGGCCCGCATGATGAAGGGCCTGTGATGGCCCTGTCGACGATCCGCCTCACCGGCCTGCGAGTCCGCGGCATGCACGGCGTGCTCGACTTCGAGCACGCCGAGGCGCAGGACTTCGTGGTCGACGTGGCGCTACACCTCGACATCTCGCGGGCGATTGCCACCGACGATGTCGCCCACACCATCAACTACGCCGAGGTGGCCGACATGGTGGTAGGCGTGATCGAGGGTGACCACGCGGACCTCATCGAGACCTTGGCCGGCCGCATCGCCGAGCGGGCGCTGGGCTTTGGAGCCGCGGGCGTGGAGGTGACTGTACATAAGCCGCAGGCACCGATCCCGCACGAGTTCACCGACGTGGCCGTCACGCTCGAGCGCTGGGCCCTGGAGGCCGGGTCGGCGGGCGATGGGCTCGCGGCCGGGCTGGCTGTGGCCCCGGGTGCCGGGGCTGCGGCACAAGCCGGCGGCCAGCTGTCGGCGCCGGCGGGCGCGGAGCGGGCCGTGATCGGCGTCGGGTCCAACCTCGATGCGGCCGGGCACGTGCGCGCCGCGATCGAGGAGCTGGGCGAGCTGGGAGTTGTCGTCGCGGCCTCGGGGCTGTATGACACCGCGCCGCGACTGGCGGAGGGCCAGGCCGGGCAGCCGGATTACGTTAACGCCGTGGTGCTGCTAGACACGCACCTATCGCCCCTCGAACTGCTCGACGCCCTGCAGGGGATCGAGGCGGCTCACGGGCGGGTCCGATCCGAGCGCTGGGGTGCGCGCACGCTCGACCTCGACATCGTCACCTATGCGGGCCTCGAACTCGACACCCCGCGCCTAACCCTGCCCCACCCGCGCGCCGCCGAGCGGCGCTTCGTGCTCGAGCCCTGGGCCGCCGTCGACCCGGGCGCGCGCCTCGCCGGCCACCCCGTCGTGAGCCTGCTCGCCGGCGTCGCCGACCAGCGGGTCCAGCCCCTGGGGGAGCCAGCATGAGCGAGAGCCCGAAGCTGCGCCCCACGTCGATCTCGATGTTGGTCGGGGCAGGGTTAGTCGCGGGGATCACGGTTTTTTCGCTGACGTCGGTGTTCATCCGCTCTGGCGCCAGCCCGGTGCCAGTGCCGTTTTGGCTGTTCCTCGCGCCGCTGGCGATCGGCGCGGTGGTGATCAGCCAGGCGTGGCTGGTGCGCCAGTACCGCCGGGGCAAGCGCCCGGTCGATCAGCTGTATGCCGCCCGGATCTGGGTGCTGACCCAGGCCACGTCGCGTGGCGGCACCCTGATGGCTGGCGGCGCGCTTGGCGTCGCGGTGGCCTACTATGCCGGTTCGGCGGTCTTCCTCACCGACAACGCGCACAACGCCCTCCTCGCCGGGATCGCGTCGATCATCATGACCGTGGCGGCGCTCGTTGGCGAGCGCTGGTGCACCTACGACGACCCGAGCCCCGACGCCGCTGCCAGCGCCTAGCCGTTCGCCGTGCTGGGGCCGCGCGCCGTGCTGGGGCCGCGAGCCGCGCCACGGCGTCGTGAGCAGGGCCCGCCCTGTCCAAATGCGGCACTAAACTGACAAATGCGGCACTACATAACGGGAAAGTAGTGTCGCATCTTGCGGTTTAGTACAGCTTCTGCGGGTAGGCCTCACACGGGCAAGCGACAGCAATCCTCCCGACCTCGGCCACGAGCTCGAATCCGCTGAGCCTCAGAGGCTAGGTGGACGGGGCCGGCCGCGCGGGCGGTAGAATGTCAGACATGAGACATCCACTTGCCCAGGACACCGTTTTCATCCCCTTGGACCCCGGATACACGAAGGTGCAGGCCATCCGCTGGTCGGTCGCCGTGATCGTGATCGTGGCGGTCGGCGCGATCCCCGGGATTTTGCTCGGGAGTGCGAGCTTCCCGGGCGTGCTGTGGTGGGTCGGCTTTGCGATCTGGGCGGTGGTGTGGCTGATCCAGGTCCCGTTCGCGCTGCGCCGGGCCCGCGCGTTCGGCTACGCCGAGCTGGAGGACGAGCTCCTCATCCGCTCCGGCATCATGTTCCATTCCGTGACCGTGGTGCCTTACGGCCGCATGCAGCAGGTGGAGGTGGGCACGGGTCCGCTGCTGAAGCGCTTTGGGCTGGGGTCGATTGAGCTGGTGACGGCGTCGGCGGGCTCGAATGCCTCCATCCCCGGGGTGGCGATTGAGGAGGCCGAGCGCCTGCGCGAGAAGCTGACCGCGCTGGGCGAGGCGAGGATGGAGGGCCTGTGAGCGACAAGCGTACGCTCGGCGAATCCGTGCCCGAGGGCGCGTGGCGCAAGTTCCACAAGGTGACCCCGCTGGCCAATGGCGGCGTGCTGTGGGTGGCGCTCGCGATTTTCCTGTACAACATCCTGCAGTCGTTGCTTGAAGATGGCGTGGACGAGCTTCGTGACGCCGCCTCCCACATCACCCTCATGTGGATCTTGATCGCGGCTGGGGCCCTGGTTCTGCTCACGATCGTGGTGGTCGTGTGCTCGTGGGTGGTGTGGCGCTTCGCATCCTTCGCCGTGGTCGACTCCGGCATCCACCACCGTTCCGGCGTCCTCATCAAGCGTCACAAGCATATGCGTTGGGATCGCGTGCAGAGCGTGGAGGTGGAGCAGAAGATCTTCGGCCGCATCTTCGGTTTCGGCTCGGTCAAGGTCGAGTCCGCGGGCTCCGACGAGGGCATCACGCTCGGCCTGCTCACCATGGCCGACTGCGCTGCCCTGCGAAAGGAGGTCTTGCAGGGCCTTGCCAACGCCCGCGCCGGCCGCCCGATTGGTCTTGCCAACGAAGCCGTCGCCCCAGCTTCCACCGCCCCCGCGGCGACCCCCGGCTCGGTGCTCGGCGGCCAGCCTGACGCAGGCCAACCCGGCGCCGCGAACCAAACGGGCGCCACCGACCACGCCGCGGGCGCGACGGGCGCTACCGGCGTCGTCGGACCTGATCACGCCGGCCTGCCGGGCCAGCCAGACGCAGGCCAACCCGGGGAGACCGGCCAGCCCGCCGCCACCGGGGCCGCTCCGGCGATCCCCATCTTTGACCCTGACGACACCGAGCTCGACCAGCTCATCTTCGAGATGCCCACCTCCCGCCTCATCGCCTCCCGACTGCTGAGCCCCACGTTCCTGTCGGTGTTGACGGTAACGCTAGCGATGCTGGTGGGCTCGATCTGGCTGGGGGAGACCCTCATGGCGGTGATCTTCCTGGTGGTCGGCTCGGCCTACACGTTCGTCAAATCCTCGCTGGGGCAGTACGGCACGAAGGTATACCTATCGGCGAACGGGTTGCGCGTGCGTGGGGGACTGACCACGCTCACCACCCGCTCCATTCCGCCGGCGCGCCTGCATGCCATCGAGCTACACCGCCCGATGCTGTGGCGTTGGAAGGACTGGTGGGAGGTCACGGCCACCCTGGCCGGCGCCGCCACGCTCGACACCTCCGGCGACACCCCCGGCTCCGAAATTATTATCCCTGCCGGCTCGCGCGAGGAAGCCCTGCGCGTGCTGTGGACCATGCTTCCCGACGCCGGCACCGCCGACGACGCCGGCCTCATCCGCGACGCCCTGGATGGGTCGGGCACGGGCCGCCACTTCCTGTCCTCACCGGATCAGGCCAAGTGGTTCGACCCGATTACGTACAAGTCGCGCGGCGTGTGCCTGACCCCGAAGGTAGCCGTGTTCCGGCGCGGGCGCTTCGGGCGGTGGGTCATGTTCGTGTGGCAGGACCACACGCAGTCGGTGAAGATGAAGCAAGGTCCGATCCAACGCCGTCTGGGCCTGGGTGAGATTGAGCTTGACCTGGTGTCGTTCGCGTCGGCCACGCACAAGAACATGGCGGTGTCCGATGTGGAGCGCATGGTGTGGGTGGAAAACGAGCTCAGCGCGCAGGCGCGGCACGTGGGCGTGAGCGAGTCGATCGACACCTGGCGGGAGCGCGTGGGAGTCTAGCTCAGCCCGTGATTTGAATTTACTGGACGTATTTGGGGCGATCTCCGTATATGAGGAGATCGCCCCAAATACGTCCAAAATGTTTTAATTTGCCCCGGCCCGGCACCCTGGCTGCCCGACTCGTCACAGTCTCCCGGCTGACTGCCCGGCTACTTGATCGCCCGGATTGCCGCCTTGATCTGGGGCACCAGGCCCGGGCGCACGGAGAGCGAGGCCACCCCGGCGCGCACCAGCTGGGGCACGTGCTCCTCGGAGGAGGCCAGGTCGCCGCAGATGCCGAGGGGGGACTCGAGCTTGCGGGCCGTGTCCGCGATGAGGTCCACCACGAGCGGGATCACCTGGTCGGCCACGGGCGCTACGGCGGAGTTGCCGCGGTCGGTGGCCGCCATGTACTGGATCAGGTCGTTCGTGCCCACCGAGAAGAAGTCCACCTTCTCATCGAATGCGGCAACGTTGAGTAGCGCCGCCGGGGTTTCGAGCATCATGCCGAACTGGGGTAGCTCGTCGGGCCGACCCTCGGCCTCCACGGCCACGTTGAACATCTCGCGTGCCCACACCACTTCGGCAACGGTGGTGACCATGGGGATCATCACCTTGATGTTGGCGTGCTGGGCCACGCGGATCGCGGCGCGGAACTGGTCGACCAGCGCGTCGGGTATGCGCTGCATGAGCCTGATCCCGCGTACGCCCAGGAACGGGTTGTCCTCCGGTTCGGAGTCGAAGAAGGACACGGGCTTGTCGGCCCCCACGTCCCACGTGCGGAGCGTGATCGGCTGTTCGGTGCCGAGCGCTTCGGCGATCTGAGTAAAGACTTCCGCCTGCTCGTCCACCGTGGGCCGGTGATCCCAGTCGGCGAACAGCACCTCGGTGCGTACCAGCCCCGAGCCGTCGGCCCCGTTCTTGGCACCGAGTTCCGCGTCGCTGGCCAGGGCCACGTTCGCGCGCACGTAGATCTGCCGCCCATCGAACATGGCCGGTTCGTGGGCGTGCTCGCGGGCTGCCTTCGCCAGCTTGGCCTGTTCCTTGGAGGCGCGCAGCAGTTCGTGGAGCTGGGCCCGCGTCGGGTCCACGTAGACCATCCCCGAGCGCGGCTCGAGCGCTACCTCCTGGCCCTCCGTGATGTCACGCGCGATCTCTTTGCCCGTGATGACGGGGATGCCCTTCGCGGAGGCGATGAGGGCGCCGTGCCCGGTGGCCGAGCCGGTGGCGGCGAGGATGCCGATCACCGAGCCGGGGTCGATCTCCGAGGCTAGGGCCGGGGTGAGCGAGTCGAGCACCACCACGGGGTCGCGCCCGAAGTCGGCGATCGCGGCGGCCAGCCCGCCGAGCGGCAGGCCGTGGAGCGCCTGGATGAGAAGGTCGCCCAGGGCCTTGACATCCTCTGAGCGTTCGCGCAGGTAGGCGGTGGGCAGGTCGAGGTACTCGGCCACCGTGTCTTGTGTGGCGTTGTGAACCGCGATTTGGGCGGGCTTGCCGGCGTCGATCGCGGTTGTGATGCGCCCAGCGTAGGCCGGGTCGTCGAGGAGCCCCACCTGCAAGGTGAGGATCGGGTCGTCTCCGAGGGACGAGAGGTAGGTGCGCACAGCCTCGCGCGCCTCGGCGTAGGCGTCGGCCTGGTTCTTCGGCTCGGTGCCGAGCTCCGGGCGCGGCTGGGCGTTCCACACGAGCGCGGGCCCCACCGCGATCTCCATGCCGGAGCCGGTCTGCCGCTTGTGTGCGGGGATGGGGGATTCGGGCTTGGCTTCGCCCTTGGCGAGCCACCCGCGCTGGGCGAGTTCCCCGACGGCGTCGAGCGCGGCTTCCGCCTCAGGCCCGGTGGCCTGCACCAGGACCTCGTCGCCTTCGAGCACGCCGAGCGAGATGAGGGACGTCATCGAGCGTGCGACCACCGGCCCCCGCCCGTTGCCGACGTGCGAGACCCGCACCTCCGCGTCAAACGGTGCCACCGCCGCCACGAGTGCGCCAGCCGGCCGAGCGTGCAGGCCCGCCGGGTCGTCCACCACGTAGGTGCGCGAGATCCACTCGCGCGTGTCGGGCCCGTCGTCGTCGACGCCGCCCGCGCCCATAGCGCCACCGGCCGCGTCCGCGTAGGGAATGTCGGCCTCCTTCGCGGCGAGCGCGCCCATGGCCTCGCGTGCCACGTCCTCGCGGCTGGCACCAGCGCCCGCCGCGACGGCGGCCACCACCAGGCCCTCCACCAGGGGAGCGGGCACCACGGTGGTGCGCTCGGCCATGTCCGGGTCAATGAATTCGAGCGCCATCTCCGTGGACATGACCGCCGATCCGAGGTCAACGAGCACGACCACGCCCGCGCCGCCGTCCGCCTCCTCAATCGCGGCGGAGATGAGTTCTGCAGAGGTGCCGAAACCGCCATCGGCGCCGCCGGCGGCCACAATCACCGCGTCCCTGCCCATGTCGAGCGCGAGGTCGCGAGCTGCGGCCGCCAGTGGCGCCGAGTGCGAGACGGCAACGAGGCCGACGTTAGTCACCAAATGCCTCCAGCGCTGCCTCAATGAGCAGGACGGAGGAGGCCGAACCCGGATCCTTCACGCCCTTCGAGCGTTCTCCGAGGTAGGAGGCGCGGCCCTTGTGGGCGATCATCGGGATAGTGGCCTCCGCACCCGTGCGCGCCGCGGCGGCGGCAGCAGCGAGGGCGTCGGCAAGGGAGCCTTCCGCGGAGTCGGCGGCCTCAAGTGCGGGGAACCAGACGTCAAGCATCGTTTTGTCTCCCACCTCGGCCTTGCCCCGCGCCTGCAGGGCCTCGACGCCGGTGCGGAGGGCGGCGAGGAAGTCCTCGCGAGTGAACTCGCCTTCGGGCAGAGCCCCGCCCATCCGCATGAGTAGCGTGCCGTACAGCGGGCCGGACGCGCCGCCCACCTTCGACACCAGAGCCATGCCCGCCTTCTTCAGGTAGGCGCCGGCATCTGGGACCGCATCCAGGTCGATCTCCGAGATCGCCTGCACGCCGCGGGCCATGTTGGAGCCATGGTCCGCGTCGCCGATCTGGCGGTCCAGATCGGTCAGGTAGTCCGCCTGCTCATCAATCCTGGTTTTGAATCCGGCCATCCAGGCCGCGAAAGGCTGCAGTTCGGGCATTACTTACCCCACCTCAGTCCGGTGGTCACGACGGGGGCATCCCACAGGCGCAACAGTTCGTCGTCAGCCTTGAGCAGCGACAGGGCGCAGCCGGCCATCTCGAGCGAGGTCACGTAGTCGCCCACGAGCACGCGGGCTACAGTCACGCCGGCGTCTTCCAGCAGCTTCGCCACCTCGCCGTACATGAGGTACAGCTCCGACAGCGGGGTGCCGCCCATGCCGCCGAGCATGGCGATCACGGGCGCGCCAGTGAAGTCCATGTCCGCCAGGATCGGCTCCACCAGCTCCTTGGCCAGCTCGTGTGCCGGCTGGAGCGCGCGGCGCTCGCGGCCCGGCTCGCCGTGGATGCCGATGCCGAGCTCGATCTCATCCTCGCCCAGCTCGAAGGTGGGCTTGCCGGCCGCGGGGACCGTGCAAGAGGTGAGGGCCATGCCGAAGCTGCGCGTGGAATCGGCGACCTTCTGCGCAACGGCGGTGACGGCGTCGAGATCCGCGCCCTCCTCTGCCAGCGCGCCGGCGATCTTCTCCACGAACAGGGTGCCGCCCACGCCGCGGCGGCCCGCGGTGTAGAGGGAGTCTTGGACCGCCACGTCGTCCTCCACGATGACGGCCTTGACCTGGGTGCCCTCCATGTCGGCAGCCATTTCGGCGGCCATCTCGAAGTTCATCACGTCGCCCGTGTAGTTCTTGACGATGTGGAGGACGCCGGCGCCGGAATCAACCTTGGCGGTGGCCTCCATGATCTGATCGGGGACCGGCGATGTGAAGACCTCGCCGCAGCATGCCGCGTCCAGCATGCCTTCACCCACGAAGCCCGAGTGGAGCGGCTCGTGGCCGGATCCACCACCGGAGACGAGGGCGACCTTGCCCTCCTTCTTCGTTGCTCGGTAGACGATGTGACGGGGAATATCGACCTCAAGGTCCGGATGGGCAGCGGCCACTCCAACGAGGGAATCAGTGACCACGTCATTGGGGTTATTGATTATTTTCTTCATGCCGCAATTGTCCCATCGTTACCTGGCCCATGCAATAGAACGGTAATTCTTTGGGGCGTCATTTTCGCAGGTGATTGTGCCTTTTCTGCGGGGCTTTGGCGTTTCACGCTGAGAGCCGAACGCCGACGCCGTGGGCCGGTTTGCGTTCGCCGCTTGGCGGGTCTTTTTCACGACGCCGTGGCGCGGTTCGCGTTGGGCGCGGGGCCTGCGCTGGGGGCGCGGGTGCGGATGGGACGATGCGGGCGGTCCGGAGGCGGAAAAGAATTGTCGGAGGCGGTGGCTAGGATGGTGGACATGGAGAATTCGACGGGACGCATGGGGATTGGCATCATCTCCGCGGGGCGCGTGGGCGCGGCGCTGGGCAGCGCGCTGCGCGCGGCCGGGCACGGGATCGTGGGCGCGCACGCGCCCTCGCCGCAGTCGCGGGAGCGGCTGGAGGTCATGTTGCCGGGAGTGCCGGCACTCGACGTGCCGGCGATCGTGGAGCGCTCCGAGCTGGTCATTCTGGCACTGCCGGATGAGGAGCTCGAGGGCCTCGTGGCCGGCCTGGCCAAGCTGGGCGCGTGGCAGGCCGGCCAGATCGTGGTGCATACCTCGGCGCGGCGGGGCGTGGAGGTGCTGGCGCCGGCGCAGGCGGCTGGCGCGCTCACGCTGGCGCTGCACCCGGTCATGGAGTTCTCGGGCACGTCGGTGGACGTTGCCCGGCTCCAGGGCGCGCACGTCGTGGTCTCCGCGGCGAACGCGATCCAGCCGATCGGGCTGGCGCTCGCGGCGGAGATGGGCGCGCAGGGCGTGGTGGTGAACTCTGCTGACCGCGCGATCTATGCGGCCGCGCTCGCCCATGCGCGCCAGGGCGTGGAGTTGGCCGCGTCCCAGGCGGGGCGAGTGCTGGCGCAGATCGGTGTGGCGCAGCCGGGTGATCTGCTCGGCGAGTGGGCCCAGGCCGGCCTCGATCGCGGGCTCTTCGCGGGCAACGCGGCGGGTGCGTATGTGAGCTCTGCTGGCGGTGCCAGTGCGGGCATGGGCCCAGCCGCGGGCGTAGCGGGAGCGGTGGGCGGGGCGGGCCCGGACGGCGTCGTGGGCGCGAACAGAGCGGGGGCCGGTGTGCCTCGTCCGCCGGCGCCACCCAGTGCGGAGGAAGCCGCGCAGCGCGTGGAGGCGTTGGGGACGTTGGCGGTGGAGTCGCCGGAGTTGGCCGACGTCGCGAAGGCGGACCTGGACCTGTTGGAGCGCCTCGTGGAGCGGGCGTTGATGGCGGGCGTTATCGGCGAAACAGAGGCAAATGAGTTGCATACCATCGTCGGCGCCGCTCGCTGCTCGCATGGGGGAAGATAGAATGGCAGATATGGAAATCTGTAGGACACGCAGCGAGTTGGCGAGCGCCCTGGCGAAGGCCGATGGCACCCGCGCGCTTGTCATGACCATGGGGGCCCTGCACGACGGGCACGCCCAGCTGCTGAAGGCGGCGCGCGCCGCGGCGCAGACCGTGGTGGCGTCGGTGTACGTTAACCCGCTCCAATTCGGCCCGAATGAGGACTACGCCGCCTATCCGCGCACCGAGGCTGCGGATCTGGCGTTGCTTGAGCGCGAGGGCGTGGATGTGGCCTTCCTGCCCACGAATGATGAGATGTACCCGCGCGAACCGCTCGTGCGGATTGACCCGGGGCCGATGGCCCGCGTGCTCGAGGGCGCCACCCGGCCCGGGCACTTCGCTGGCGTGCTCCAGGTGGTCCACAAGGTGTTCAACCTGGTCCGCCCGGACATGACGTTCTTCGGGCAGAAGGACGCCCAGCAGCTTGCACTCGTACGCACGATGGTGGATGACCTGGACATGAGCATTGACGTGCGGGCGGTGCCGATCAAGCGCGATGAGTCGGGCCTGGCGCTGTCCTCGCGCAATTCTTACCTTTCCGATGCCGAGCGCGCCCAGGCCCTCGCCCTGTCCACGGCCCTGCGCCGCGGGGTGGAGCTCGCGGAGTCGGGGGCGAGCGCGGGGGAGGTGCGGGACTCGGTGCGCGCGCAACTGCACGCGGCCGACGGCGTGCGCCTCGACTACCTCCACTTGGTTGACCCGGCCACCTTCGCCTTCCTTGACGATCACGCGCACGGCCCCGGCCTGCTCGTCACCGCCGCCTACGTGGGCCCCACCCGCCTCATCGACAACATGGAGGTGGAGCTTCGATGATGCTGCGAACGATGCTCACCGGCAAGATCCACCGGGCTACCGTCACCGGGGCGGATCTGCACTACGTGGGCTCCATTACTGTGGACCTCGATCTGCTCGAGGCCGCGGATATCCTGCCGGGCCAGCAGGTCGACGTCGTGGACGTGACCAACGGAGCCCGGCTCACCACTTACGTCATCCCAGGTGAACGTGGCGCGGGCGAGGTCAAGCTCAACGGCGCGGCGGCCCACCTGGTCGACGTGGGGGACCTGGTCATCATCATGTGCTACAGCCAGATGGACGATGACTCGGCCCGCACGTACGAACCGAAGGTCATCTACGTCGATCGCCAGAATCGTATCCACGGTGCGGGCAGCGACCCGGGCCAGGTGCCCGATGGGCACGGCCTCACCGCGTCGGGCATCCCCTTCGACCACGCACGATAGGAGAAGAACATGCGTTTTCCGAAGATCCCCAAGATCCATCCCAAGGCGCTCGTCCCTGACGTGGACAGGCTGCGTGGCATGGTATCCAAGTCCGAATCGGAATCCACGGAAGCCGTGACCTCGGCCTCCGAATTCTCCAGCGATGAGGAGATCTCCTCGCGGATCACCAACCTTGACGTCATGGTCGAGGAATCCCCTGGGCGCGTGTTCGACGCCTACCTCATCAACATTGACGCGGGCCTGTATGCGGGCACGAACCTCATGCCGAAGCTGAAGATGGTGATCGACGCGCTCGACCACCTCAACCGGCCGTTCCGCTTCATGTCTTGGCTGTCGGACGTGACGCCGGCCCAGCTCGTGGAGATGATGAGCGACGAGGGAATTGAGATCACGGCCGATGAGGTCATCACCCCGGCCACCCTCGCCTCGCGCTACCTCAAGAACTCCTACCCGGGCGCGAAGGTGTTCGTGGCAGGCGGTACACGCTTCCGCGACGAGCTTGCGGCGAACGGGATCGAGGTCACGGACAAGGCGGCGGAGACCAACTTGGTGATCGTGGGCTTCACCTCCGATTTCGACATGAAGATGTTCTCCACCGCCTACCACGCGATCGCGGACAACGGGGCGGACCTCATCAGTACGTCGCTGCGGCGGGTGCGCCGCATGCCCGACGGCTCGCGCGAGCCGGGCACGTTGCCGATCATCACTGCACTCGAGACAGCCACGCGTAAACGCCTGACCAAGAACCTCGGTAGCCCCGAGACCGACCTGCTCGAGATGATCTTCGATGACATTCAGGTCCGCCCGGAGGACTCGCTGTTCGTCACCGACTCCCTCGGCGCCGACATCCGCATGGCCAAGCGCTACGGCGTGCCCACCGCGCTCGTGCTGACCGGCAGCGCCACGGCGGACCAGGCGCGCGATCTCAAGCGCAAGGACCAGCCGAACTATGCGCTGACCACGATTGCGGACATCCTCCCGCGCTATATCAAGGACCAGCTCTAAGAGCGCCCAGCCACAGGGCCCCGCCTCAGGGGCCTCGCGAGAAGAAAAGGACACCCATGCAGCAAAACTACGACGACACCTCCGACCAGCTCGCCGTCCGCAAGGAAAAGCGGGCCCGCCTGCTCGCCGCCGGCCGTGACCCGTACCCGCCCCACCTCGAGATCACGCACACCATCGCGGACGTGCGCGCGAAGTATGCGGTGGAGCGCGAGGGGGAAAAGGTGAGCGCTGACGTCGTGCTCCAGCCCGGCGATGAGCTGACCGAGGAGCGCGTGGAGCTCGCCGGGCGTGTCATGCTGTTCCGCCCGTCAGGCAAGATCGCCTTCAGCCAGCTACAGGCGGGTGACGGCGAGCGCATCCAGGTGATCTTCTCGCTGGCGAACGTAGGCAAGGAGGCGCTGGACGCGCTGAAGGCCGACGTGGACCTGGGCGACTTCGTGTGGGTGGACGGCTATGTGGGCGCCTCCAAGCGCGGCGAGCTGTCGATCTTCGCCACGTCCTGGCAGCTGGCCTCCAAGGCGATCCGCCCGCTGCCGAAGATGTTCACGGCGGAGGACGGCACCGAGATGGCGCTCGGCGAGGAGACCCGCGTGCGTAACCGCCACCTCGACCTCATCACGCGTGACGCCGCGCGCAGGATCGTGCGCCTGCGCGCGGGCATGATGAAGTCCATCCGCAAGACGTTCGACGACCGCGGCTACATCGAGGTGGAAACTCCGATCCTGCAGCCGCTCCACGGCGGCGCCGCGGCCCGCCCGTTCGAGACCCACATCAACGCCTACGATCAGGACCTCTACCTGCGCATCGCCACCGAGCTGTACCTGAAGAAGGCCGTGGTGGGCGGCATCGAGCGCGTGTTTGAGATCGGGAAGAATTTCCGTAACGAGGGCGCGGATTCCACGCACTCGCCGGAGTTCTCCGCGATGGAGGCCTACCAGTCCTTCGCCACGTATGAGGAGATGGCGGTCCTCACCCGCGATCTCATCCAGAACGCGGCACGTGACCTGTTCGGCACCACCACTGTGACCCTCGCCGACGGCACTGAGTACGACCTGGGTGGCGAGTGGGCGCGCCTCGACCTCTACACCTCGCTGTCCGAGGCCGTGGGGGAGGAAGTGACGGTAGAGACCCCACGCGAACACCTGGTGGAGATCGCGGACAAGTTCGACATCGCGGTCAAGGAATACGCCGTGGCCGGCAAGATCGCCGAGGACATCTGGGAGGAGCTGGTTGGTTCTAAGCTGTGGGAGCCCACCTTCGTCTTCGACTTCCCGGAGGACACCTCGCCGCTCACCCGCAACCACCGCTCCAAGCCGGGGCTGACCGAGAAGTGGGATCTGTACGTGCGGGGCGTGGAGATCGCCACCGCCTACACTGAGCTGGCTGACCCGGTGATTCAGCGGGAGCGCCTCACCCAGCAGTCGCTCGAGGCCGCAGCGGGTGACCCGGAAGCCATGCAGCTGGACGAGTCCTTCATCGAGGCGATGGAGCAGGGCTTCCCGCCGTCGGGCGGCATGGGCATGGGCATCGACCGCATGCTCATGGTGCTCACCGGCCTGGGCATCCGCGAGACGATCCTGTTCCCGTTCGTCAAGCCGACCGCGCGCGCATAGTTCTTGCCGCAAACGTGAAGGTGGGCGGATCCGATTGGATCCGCCCACCTGCTACGCTGTGGCCTGGTGCTTACTCAGCACGCACGTCGTCGTCGACCCAGTCAAACGTACGGGTGACGGCCTTCTTCCACAGGCGCATCTGGCGAGCACGCTCGTCGGCGTCCATCTTGGGCGACCAACGCTTGTCCTCCTGCCAGTTGGCGATGACGTCCTGCTCGCCGGCCCAGAAGCCAACCGCGATACCGGCCGCGTAGGCGGCACCGAGGGCGGTGGTCTCAGCGACGACCGGCTTGACGACCTCCACACCGAGGATGTCAGCCTGGAACTGCATGAGTGCATCGTTCGCGGTCATGCCGCCGTCAACACGAAGCTCGCCGAGCTCAACGCCCGAATCGGCGTTCATGGCCTCGAGAACTTCGGCCGTCTGGAACGCGGTGGCCTCGAGGACCGCGCGAGCCAGGTGGCCCTTGTTGTTGTAGCGGGTCAGGCCGACGATCGCGCCTCGGGCATCGTCCTTCCAGTACGGGGCGAACAGGCCGGAGAACGCCGGGACGATGTAGACGCCGCCGTTGTCCTCAACCGTTTCAGCAAGGGTCTCGATCTCCGGGGCGGAGGTGATGATGCCGAGCTGGTCGCGCAGCCACTGCACGAGCGAGCCCGTCACAGCGATCGAACCCTCGAGCGCGTAGACCGGAGCCTGATCGCCGATCTTGTAGCACACCGTGGTCAGCAGGCCGTTCTTCGAGGTGATCGCCTCGTTGCCCGTGTTGATGAGCATGAAGCAGCCGGTGCCGTAGGTGTTCTTCGCCATGCCCTTCTCGAAGCAGGCCTGGCCGAAGGTGGCCGCCTGCTGGTCGCCAAGGTCGCCAGCGATCGGGGTGTCGATGATGAGGGAGTTCTTCGAGCCGTAGCCGTAGACCTCGGAGGAGGACTTGATCTCCGGGAGCATCGACATCGGGATGCCCATGTCCGCGCAGATGTCCTCGCGCCAACGCAGCTCACGCACGTCCATGAGCATGGTGCGCGACGCGTTGGTCACGTCGGTGACGTGGACACCGCCGTTGGGGCCACCGGTGAGGTTCCAGATCACCCAGGTGTCGGTGTTGCCGAAGAGGAGGTCGCCCGCCTCGGCCTTCTCGCGTGCCCCCTCAACATTGTCAAGGATCCACTTGACCTTCGGGCCAGAGAAGTAGGTGGCAAGGCCAAGGCCACAGATTTCCTTGTACTTGTCCGGGCCCTCGTCACCAGCAAGCTCGCGAACAATCTTGTCAGTACGGGTGTCCTGCCACACGATAGCGTTGTACACCGGCTCGCCCGTGTTCTTATCCCACACGACGGCCGTCTCGCGCTGGTTGGTCACACCAACAGCCGCGATCTCATGGCGGTTGATGTTGGCCTTGGCCAGAGCCTGGCCAATGACCTCGCGAACGTTGTCACGAATCTCAATCGGGTTGTGCTCAACCCAACCGGCCTTGGGCAGAATCTGCTCGTGCTCCATCTGACCCACGGAAACGATGGTTCCGGAGTGGTCGAAGATAATCGCACGGGACGAGGTGGTGCCCTGGTCGATTGCCATTACGTATTTCTTCTCAGTCATTGAGTTCCCTTCGTCGTTGAACGGTTACTTGAAATAATAGCGATGGAATGGGGCGCTGATCACAGTTTTCACAAATGGCCAACGCCGAGAATCTGGTTGAGAAATATTTCTTCGCCCGGATGGGCGGCGCCGCCCGACCGGCGCCCACAAGGCGCGCCAACCGGGCGGCGTCGTACCTTACATACCGAGGACGTTGAGTGCGTTCGCGCCGAAGGTGAGGCCGGCGAGCACGCCACCGATGGTCGGGCCGACGATCGGCACCCAGGAGTAACCCCAGTCGTTGCCACCCTTGCCCTTGATCGGGAGCACGGCGTGTGCGACGCGCGGACCGAGGTCACGGGCCGGGTTGATGGCGTAGCCGGTGGGGCCACCGAGGGAGGCGCCGATGGCGACGATCACGAGGGCCACGGCGAGCGGGCCGACCGCCGTCGGGCTGCCACCGTTGAAGAGAACCCAGGAGACGAGCACGAAGGTAGCGATGGCCTCAGTGATGGTGTTCCACAGCGGGTTGCGGATCTCCGGGCCGGTGGCGAAGGTGCCGAGCACCTCGGCCTGGTTGTCGTGCTCATCGTAGTGCTGCTTGTATGCCAGCCACGCGATCACGGCACCGACGAAGGCACCGAGGAATTGGGCGACGATGTAGATCATCGTGTTCGAGAAGTTCACGGCGACTCCGGGAACGTACTCCTCCGCGCCCGAGGCGAGGACGCCCAGGGTCACGGCCGGGTTCAGGTGACCGCCGGTCTTGTATGCGGCGTAAACACCGATGAACACAGCAAGACCCCACCCGAAGTTAATCATCAGCCAGCCGGTGCCCCGGCCCTTATTCTTCGTCAGGAGGTTGTTGGCGACCACACCAACACCAAGGATAATGAGCAATGTTGTTCCGATGAACTCGGATACAAAGATTTCTCCAAGCGACATATTTGCCTCTTTCAGTTGTGCGACTATCTCCGGCGACCTTGCCGGACGGCCCAAAAAATACTCGGAAGCCTGTCCCTATTCTTGCTCTTTTGTGCGTCAAAGCGTTCATGACAGTTTGAATTGAAAATATTTGCACAGGATCCAGAACGGCCTTGGGAAAATGTGCACATGTGCGCTTTGTGTGGTGGGGCCAGGAAAAGGCGGACGAAAGATGGGGCAATGCCCAAACGCCCTAAGTGGGCGGCGTGTTCCTGTGCTACTCGGTCCAGCGGAGGGCGGCGAGCATCTGCGTGAGGGTTTCCTGGGCCTCGGTGTAGGACACGGGCCGTGCGCCCTTCGCCTCGACCTCGCGGTACATCGCCGGCTCGGCCAGGAAGTGGGCGACGCCACGGCGCAGCAGGTTGGGTAGCGGCTTGCGGGCCTCGTCCAGGTCGCGCATGAGGCGGAACCAGAAGGTTTGCAGGCGCGGGCGCTTGATGCACAGGGCGTCGGCGAGGATGCCCTCACGCTTGAGATCGTCAATGATTTCGGGGGCGAAGATCCCCTCTGCTAGCACGTAGCGGCGGCCCTCCATATCGAGGTTGCGCTCGCCCACGCGCGTGGAGGTGGGGATGTCGTAGACCGGCACCGTGGTCGAACCGGTGGTGCACAGGTCCACCAGCGCGTCCACCGCGCCCTGGCGGTCCCACGTGGACGGCGAATCCCAGTCAACCATCCCGTGGCGCATAGGCATCCCCGGCCGGTCCCCGTCATAGTAAAAGTCGTCGAGTGAGACCACCGGCAGGCCCGTGCGTGTGGTGAAACGCGTCTTGCCGCTGCCCGATGCGCCCATCACCAAGATGACGCGCGCATTCGGCTGGCGCGCGGATTCGGGCAGGTCAAACAGGCCATCATTCGACAGGGGAGTGGACATGGGCCCAGTCTAACGCGCTCGGCGCCGCCGCCCCGCCAGGGAGGGGCGTTGCCCGCCTCACCCGCCGGGCCGGGCGGGTGAGGCGGGGGTGGGAAGTCGCGCTGCCCGTCAAAGATCAGGACTTTGAGTGCGAAAAGCCCGGTTTTGGCGACGAAAACTTCCAGGGTCCTGATATTCGACGTGGGCTCAGGCCGGGCTCAGCCCGCGAAGGGAGTGACCGGCACGCCGGGGACCTCGGCGCGGGCGCGGAAAATCGCGCCCGCGCCCGGCTCCGGGTCGTCCAAATTCTCCCTCGATGTGGTGACGAAGACGTCGCGGCCGTCCTCCCCGCCGAGCGTGACAGCCGTAACCAGCCGTACCGGGAGGTCCCATTCGCCCAACACCTCGGCGTCGGGGGAGTAGAGCCTGATCTTGCCCACGCGGTTGAGTGCCACCCACACGTTCCCCGCTCTATCGACTGCCAGCCCGTCCGGGCTCGTGCCCGTGGCCTCGTGGAACTCGCGGCGGCCCACCAGCTCTCGGTCCACCACGTTGAACACGTCAGTGCGCCGGGTGGCCGTGTCATGGTAGTAGGCCCGCTCGCCGGCGGGGGAGAAGGCAATGCCGTTGGAGGTGGTGACGCTGGGCAGCACCACGCGCGAGGTCAGGTCGGGGGAGATCTTGTACAGCTTGCCGGCGCCCGGCACCCGCGTGTAGGACATCGAGCCGGCGTACAGGTTGCCCCACGGGTCGGTGCCGCCCTCGTTCATGCGCACGTCGGTATCGGACCAGAGCTCTGACAGTGCGCGGACGTCGCCGAAGGGCTCATCGGCCAGTCCGAGCCCGCGCTCGAGCCCTACCACGAATCCGCCACTCGCCCGCGGCCGTACGAAGGCGGCCACCGGCGAGCCGGTGTGGAGGCGGTGAATGGATCCGTCGGGCAGGAGGGTCAGGAGGTCTCCGGCGAGCATGTCCACGAAGCGCAGGCCGCCCCACTCCTCGGACCAGCAGGGCCCCTCGCCGTGGTAGGCGACGGGATCGGTGATCTGTTCAAACATGGCTCAAGTATCGCAGATCCCGCCCGCGCAGCAACCAGTCGCTGCCTGCGCATCAACCATTCAGGTCGGGTCAGCAGCGGGGACCTGCGCCTTCGGCAGTCGCCCCATCACCTTGAGCGGTGAGGCTTCATCCCTCCCCGCCGGCACGACTGCCGCCGGCAACGAGTTGCAACCCGGTCAGGAGGCGAGCATGAAAATAACCTGGACGATTTCCGGGCGTTCTCCTCATATACGAAGATAGCCCCAGAATCGTCCAGGTTATTTTAATCGCCGGCGGTAGCCGCCACCGAGCCAGTTACGCCAGCCCGAGCGCCCGGTGGATCACCTCGATCGGGTGGATGACCGTGGCGCCGGAGCCTTTGCGGATCTGCCAGCGGCAGGTCTCGGTCTCGCACGCGGCGAGCTTGGGGTTGGTGCGCTTGATCATGTCGAACAGCGGCTTGCCCACGGCCTGCGCGATCTCGTACTTTTCCTTCTTCAGGCCGTACGTGCCCGCGATGCCACAGCAGGCCTCGCCGGACTCGATCACCGTGACGCCGGGGACGGTCTCCATCATCCGGATCGCGGGCTTGCCGATGCCCTGGCTCTTGACCTGGCACGGCTGGTGGTAGGGGATCGTGATGTCCCAGCGCTTGAGCTCCTCGACCGGGAACTCACCGGCGTCGATGAGCTCAAGAATGAACTCGGAGATCTCCACGGTGCGCGATCCGACGTCGAGCAGCGTGGGATCGTCCAGGCCCATGATCTCGTGGGCCTCGTGGCGCAGCATGCCCGCGCACGATCCCGACGCCGACACGATGGTCAGGTCCTTGCCCGCGGCGTTGAGCTGGTCGCACAGTTGGCGAACCTTCTTCGACGCACGCCCGAACAGGCCGTTGGACTGGTGTGCCAGGCCGCAGCAGCCCTGCTTCGGCACGAGCACCTCATACCCGAGCTTCTCCAGCACTTCCACCGCGGCCTTCGACGTGGCGACCTCGAAGTAGCCGCCCGCGCAGCCGTGGAAGAACACGATCGGTCCCTTGGAGAAGGGGCCGGTGCGCTCCTTTTCGTGCTTCTTGAACCAGCTCATGAACGTGGAGGTCTGGGCCTTGGGCACGGGCGCGTCACGGTGAATGCCGATGACCTTCTCCACGATCGTGCGCACCGGCTTGTTGGCCAGTGCCACGTTCGCGATCGGGGCGAACGGGGTCATGAGCTTGCCTTCAAGTTCGGTTTCGGGGATGATCCGGTCGCGCAGCGGCATGTGGTCTGCCTTCATCACGGCACGCGCCTGGGCGTTGATCTCGGCGATCTTCACGCCCTGCGGGCACGTGGTGGTGCAGATCGAGCACCCGGAGCAGTAGTCGAGGGACTTGTCCACGCTGGCGCCGTTGCGGAAGCGCTCAGCCTGCGGCCCCACGAACTTCGGGCCGGAGAAGAGCGGGGTGGCGCGCACAACCGGGCACTGCGACTCGCAGATCGTACACTTGACGCACGCGTCGAGGGACGCGCGGGCCAGGGAGGCCTTGGCGTGCTCGAGTGGGTTAACAACGGTGGTCATGATTAATCCCTCCTGAGGATTGCACGGGTGGCGGCAACAGCGCTGCCGAGCGCGATGCCTTCACCGGACTTCTCGCTCCACGGGCGGGCGCCACCGATGATGGAGCCTGCCAAGTAGAGGTTGTCGTAGACCGGGCGGTCGCCGTCGAGCGGCAACATGTCTTCGTTGACGCTCACCCCGGTTCCGAAGAGGTCCTTGCCGTCGACGATGACCGAGCCGGTCACGCCCGTCGTTTCGGCGTCCTCGGCGTCGAGGAACGTCAGCGGCAGGTCGAAGACGCGCTCGCGGATGTCTCCGTAGGAGTCGCGCTGGATGGTGCCGGACTCGAGACCGCCGCCGGCGTAGACCACGGCGTCGACCTTGTTGGTGGTGACGCGGCCGGCGCGCTGGACCTTGAGCGCGGTCACGTGGCCGCCGTCTGCCTCGAAGCCGATGACTTCGGCGTTGAGGGAGATGTCGACCCGCTTGTCGTGGCAGAGCTGGATGAGCACGTCGTTGATGCGGCGGCCGGGGATCGACGGCGGCGGGACCGGGACCTCGCCCACGGGCACGCCGAGCTCGGCGGCGATCTCCTGGTAAGCGTCGGGCGAAAAGCCGAGGATCGCGGGCAGGAGGATCGTTTCGCCCGCGCGGACGTGGCCGCGCAGCTCGTTGATGAGCGAATCGCGAGTGGCCGGGCCGTCCAGCCCGGCGGTGCCGTCGAAGGCGCGGGCGAAGGTGGTGCCCGTGGAGTCGGCCTCCGGCTTGCGTGGCGCGAGCGAGATGGTCACGGCCCGTGTCTCAACCTTGGCCAGCGGGGAACGGGCGAGGTTGTCGGCGATGAAGGCCGCGGGGAAGTCGCGGAACTGGCGGATGCCGACCACCAGGAACTTCTTCCCGTCCTCCATGAGGGAGGGGACCATCGTGTTCTGCACCGCGATCGTGGGGCGAACCGCGCCGATCGCGGTGGGGATGAGGACGTTCTTGCCCGGCTTGGCGAACAGGCCGGTGGTGGCACACAGCCAGTCCACGCCCTCACGCACCGCGTCCGCCCCAATGGAGGCGTACGGGTGGCCGGGCTCCTTGGCCACGAGCTTTTCGATCTCGGCGTACGGGTCGGAGATGGGGTGGCCGTCCTTGTCCCAGCCGTAAACATCGAGCGTGCCCGAGGACAGGAGCAGGCCGCCCCAGCCCTTGGTCACGATGTCGACGTGGTGGCCGGCCTCGCGCAACTTGAGCGCTGCCGTGAGGCCCGCAAGGCCTGAACCAATAACAATGATGCGCATGATTCTTCTCCTTTATGCCACCGAGGGGCGGCCGTGGATGAGCTCGAGGTCGCCCGTGGCACGCACGGCCTTCTCGGTCGGGGCCGGCAGATGGTCGATGTCGAGGTTGCCGGCGAGGATCCACTTGTTCAGCGTGGCCTCGCGCAGCTGCTCGCCGTACATGAGGGATTCGAGGCCCGAGTAGCGGTTCTTGACGAACAGGCGCAGCATCGACGACGTCCGGTCCGCGTTCTCTTCGCGCTCCAGGCGACCCGCCAGGGCCTCGTGCATGATGCCCGCGGCGCGCATGCCACAGAACGTGCCCTGGCAGGGGCCCATCCCGAGGCGGGTGCGGCGGCGGATGTCGTCAAGGTTGGCCTCCGGCTGCTTGGCCAGTTCCTTCTCAATCGTGGAGCGGGGCAGGAGCTCGCACTCACAGATGATCGGGTCTTCGAAGCGGTCGGCTTCGGCTTCCTCCAGCCTGTCCGTGACCCGGTGGGTACGGGTGGCGTTCGAGGGCACGGCCTCGGTTTCGGTGGTGCACTCGACGAACTCGTCCATCTGCTCAAGCAGCGCGTCCACGATGTTCTTCGCCATGAGGCGGTAGGTGGTGAGCTTGCCGCCGGCGATGGTGAAGAAGCCCTTCACACCGTCGCGCGTGGAGTGGTCGATGATCGACATGCCGCGCGACATGTGGCGCGTATCAGAGGCATCCACGCGCGAGTCCTTGACCAGCGGGCGGGCGCCGGCCCACGCGTGAACCGCGCGCGCCTTGCGGAAGCCCGGCACCAGGTCTTCGCCCGAGTCGAGCATCTGCTGGACCTCGGAGTTGCGGATGACGAGGAAGTCCGGATCGTCTTCCTTCTGATCCGTGGTGCCAATGATTGAGACGGTGTGGGCCGGGACGATGATGTCGCCGTCGGCGGGGTGGATACAGCGGTTGACCACGTGGTTGACGAGGCGGTGGTTCATCGCGATCATGATGCCGCGCCCGGGCACGACGTCGACCCCGTGGCAGCCCGCCATCTTCGCGATCTGGCCCGCCCAGGGGCCGCCGCAGTTGATGGCCGCACGGCAGTTGATGCGGACCTCTTCGCCCGTCTTCTCATCCGTGCAGACCACCTGGGAGACCTGGCCGTCCTGGTTTTCAATCTTGGTGACCCGGTGGTAGGTCAGGCACTGGGCGCCGTAGGCCTTGGCGGACTCGACCGCGCCCCAGACCATGCCCCAGCCGTCAATTGAGCCGTCACGCACGCGGAACGCGCGCTGGATGCCCGGGTTGAGGCGCGGCTCGATGCGCAACGCCTCAGCGACGTCGAGCTCCTCGGCCGGCACCTGCGTTTCGCGGGCCGCGGGCAGGAAGCGGGTGGAGAATTCCGGATCGTCATTCGGGCCGACGACGAACAGGCCGCCGGTCTCCTCCACCGATTCGGGGTGAATTCGGCGCAGGATCTCATTTTCCTCGGCGCACTCAGTGGCCGAGTGGGGGTCCGAAATGACGTAACGGCCACCCGAATGGAGCAGGCCGTGGAACCGCCCGGAGGTTCCCTGTGCCAGATCGGCACGCTCGACAAGGACAGCAGAGAAGCCACGCATGGCCAGATCGCGTAATGCGCCAGCCCCGGTTGCTCCACCGCCTATAACAACAACATCGGTGTTTATAGTTTTCATGGTTCTTCCGATTTCTACGCGGAGACTTAATCACCAATTTACGGTGTTTTCCACGAGGCGTGGTGTGAAAACGGGGGGTTTAAAGTATTTTGGCCAAGTGTGCACGGCCGTGCAGACGAACTGAAATGACTTGCACCCGCCGTGTAGAATATGTCTGTCGTACGTTGAGGAAAGGCCTGAGATGAACCGAGAAGACCGCTCCCTTGCGGCCTATGAAGCAGCCGTCATGCACTTCATCCAGGGGGAGACGATGGAGTCGATCGCGCGCCGACTGTCCGTTTCGCGCTCCACCGTCTCCCGCCTCATCGCCGAGGCGAAGGACGAAGGTCTTATCCAGATCACCATTCACCCGCCCGAGGAGGCGGCCAGCGAGATGCAGGTGCGCCTGTCGCAGATGTTCGATGTGCATGTGAAGGTGGTGCCCGTCCCGTTTGGGGTCAATGAGACGCGCCGGCTCAACGCCGTAACCCAGGTGGCGGGCATCATGGTCTCCGACCTCATGAAGCCCGAGTCGGTCATCGGCGTGGCCTGGGGCAACACAGTGGCCGCCGTCGTCGACCACCTCGTCCCGCGGCCCGCACGCGGCTCGATCGCGGTCCAGCTCAACGGCGCCGCCAACGCCTCCACCAGCGGCGTGCCGTATGCCGGCTCGCTCATGGAAGCCTTCGGCCGGGCCTTCGGTGCCTCCGTCCACTACTTCGCCGTCCCCGCGTTCTTCGACTACGCCGCCACACGCGAAGCCCTGTGGCAGGAGCGCTCCATTGCGGCCGTGCGCGAGATCCAACAGCGGGCCGACATCGCTCTGTTCGGCATCGGCTCTCTCACCGCGAAGAACCCCTCCATGGTCTACTCGGGCGGCTACCTCAGCGCCGAGGAGCTCGACTCGCTGCGCCGCGAGGGCGTGGTGGGTGACATCTGCACGGTGTTGCTTCGCGCCGACGGCTCGTGGAAGGACCTGGAGATTAACTCGCGTGCCTCCGGCCCCACGCCCACCGACCTGCGCAAGATCCCGCGGCGCATCGGCGTCGTCTCCGGCTCGGACAAGGTGGTCGCCACGGTCGCGGCCCTGCGCGCCGGCCTCATCACGGACCTCGTGGTAGACGAGGACACCGCCGACCTCATCTACGAGTACTCGATGCGCTCCGGGCCCGGGACATTGCGATGATCCGCCCGGCGAGTGCGCGGGACGTGCACGCCATCTACGACGTCGTCCGCCCCTACGCCCACCAGCGCGTGCTCGTGGCCAAGGACCTGGTGGAATACTTCGAAAGCCTCGAAGAATTCGTGGTGGCGGAGGTGGAGGGCGAAGTGGTCGGCTGCGGCGCCCTGCACGTCTTTAGCGAGGCCATCGCCGAAATCCGCACCCTCGCCGTCCGCGACGAGTTCCGTGGGCGCGGCATCGGCAAGACGATCGTAGACGAGCTCGAGGCGCGCGCCCGCAGTCTCGCCATCCGCCGCCTGTTCTGCCTCACCTTCGAAGTCGAGTTCTTCTCCGAGCTCGGCTACGTCCGCATCAATGACGACGCCGCAGCCCTCGCCCGGGTCAAACCCAACACCCTGGGCAATTCGCGCATGTTCAAGCAGCTCTAGCGGTCCCGGCCGCCCTCGGCCAGGAAGTTCGCCGCCATCCGCAGCCCGATCGGGGCCTGGAGGCCGACCAGGGCGAGGATGATCGTGGTCATGACGCCGATCCCGGCGATCGCAGTTGCCGCCACGCCCACGACCACCACCGCTGTCGCGACGAGGGCCGCCCCGCGCGTCAGGCGAGCGGCGGACGCGAGGTCGGGGTTCGGGCGTCGTGAAAGAGCGATGAGGTAGGCGCCCACTGCCACGAGCACCGCGCCCGCCCCGCCCGGGATGAGCGCGACGAGCGCGCCGTGCTTGCCGGCGATCTGGATGAGCAGGCCGAGGGCGAGGATGGTCAGCGCGAGGACGCCGAGCACGCCTCCGGCGCGGGCGAGCTTGAGTTCGTTCATGGCTTTGATGCTAGCGGAAGGCGGAATTGGCCCGAAACTAGCTCGGCTAGGCCGTCGGTGAGAACGCCGTCGAGCGCCGGGCCGAAGCGCTCCGCGGGGAGGGTGGTGGCGGCGAGGAGTGAGTCGTAGTCGTGGGGGCCGCGGCGCAGGGCTGCCATGATCTTCCCGCGCGCCTGCCGGTTCGTGCCCTCCCAGGCCTGCGGGCGGCGGCGGTGGGCGTGGGCGTCGGCCGGGCTGCCGGCCAGATTCCACTCGCAGTGGGTGGCGAGCGGGCAGGCATCGCAGGCGGGCGTTCGGGCCGTGCAGACGAGCGCCCCAAACTCCATGATGGCGGCGTTCCAGAGCCAGGCCTGGTCGTCGTCGGGAACGAAAGCCTCGGCGCGAGCGAGTTCGGCCTTGGTCTGCGTGGGCGCGGGCAGGGCCTCGCCGTGCCAGCGGGCGAGCACGCGGCGGATGTTCGTGTCAAGCACCACGCTGCGGCCGCGGAAGGCAAAGGCAACGACGGCGGCCGCCGTGTACGGGCCGACGCCAGGCAGGGTGAGCAGATCGGTGTAGGTGGAGGGGAAGGAGCCGCGCTCAGTGATCGCGATCGCTGCCTCCTGCAGACGCAGTGCGCGGCGCGGGTAGCCCATGCGGTCCCAGGCGATAAGGACCTCGGCGGGAGAGGCCGAGGCAAGGTGGGCGGGGGAGGGCCAGCGCTCCATCCACGTCCGCCACACCGGTTCCACGCGGGCAACCGGGGTCTGTTGGCTCATCACCTCACACACGAGGATCGACCACGGGTCCGTGGTCTCACGCCACGGCAACGGCCGGGCATGCTGGGCGTACCAGTGGGTGAGGGCCGCGTAAGCGGTTTCGGGTTCGGGTGCCACCCGCCTCACTATAGCGCCGCCCGGCGCGCATCGCTCCCGCGGCAAGGGATTGCCGCTACGGTAGGGGCGTGAACGAAACTCCGAAGCGCGGGAAGCAGGCGGGGCGCGGGGCGCCGCGCCCGACGAGCGAGCGCGCCCAGCCTGGCCGGGGACGCGGAGGCGAGCGCGCAGGCCGTGGCGGTGAAGGCGCGGGGCGCGGGAGCGCTGAGCGTTCGGCGCGCGAAGGGAAGCGGCCGACTCAGGGAGCTGCCGAGCGGCAGGCGCGCGCCGGGGAGCACCCCTCGCGAGGCTCTGACCGCCAGGTTCGGAGTGGCGGCAAGCGTCAAATGCGCGGGAAAGCGCAACGGTCGGCCGGGGAGCGTACCTCCCGCGCCGAGCGCGCCGGTAACTCCGCACGCCAGCGGCCCACCTCGGAGCGCCGGACCCAGGGCCGGCAATCTCAGGCCCGGCAAACACAGGTGCGGCAAAATCAGGGGCGGCAGGCCACGAAGAGGCCCGTGTCGGCGCGACCCGCACCTCGCAAGCGGACAAACCCGGCCCGTTCGTCCTTCCAGCGCCGGTTGCTGACCATTTTGCTCATCGTGGTGCTCGCGATCGTCGCCACGTTCGTGGCGGTCAAGTACGCGCTGTCGAAGATAGAAAAGCACACCGTGCCGATCAACCCGATGGAGCAGTTCGATCCCGTGGCGTGCAGCTCGTCGATGCTCAGCACCACCGTCCAAGTTGCCAGCACGGGAAAATCGCAGGTCGCGGTCAGTGTCTCGATCACCAACAAGGGAGACACCCCCTGCAGCTTCGACGCCGCCGACCTTCGCCTCCAACTCGCCTCAGGCGACCAGACCGCCTACGACAGCCAAGTGTGCGAATCCGGCCCTGCAGCCAAGATCTTGCTTCTCGACACCGGTCTGACCACCACCCAGACCCTCACCTGGAACGGCATCAACGCCGGCGCCAACTGCCAGGGGCAATCGCTCGCGGGTGCGGGCACCTACGTGGCGAGGGTCTTCCTGGGCACCGACCCGCTCCTCGAGTCTGGCTACATCTTCGAACTGACCGGCTCGGGTGCCGCCTCTGGCGGGCATAGCGTCACGGATGATGGCTCCGCGGTCGCAGGGGGTGACGGCGCGGACGGCGCGGACGGCGCGGACGGCGCGGGCTCCGGTGAGGGCGGCTCGGGAGGGTCGGATGACGGGGAGACGGCCACCGACGGTGCGGACGACGCCGGCACAGGTGATTCCGGCCAATCCAGCGATTCTGAGGGCGCTACGGCCGAGAATTCCGAGGGGTAGGCCGCCCGCGCCACGCGCCTACACCGCCCTGCGCTACGCGTCCAGCGGCAGCACCGCCCGCGCCGCCGCTGCCACGTCGTCCACTGGGCGCAGCCGCATGCCGGCGGGTGGGCTGAGCTTTTCCGAGGTCCGGGGCAGGATCGCCGTGTGGAAGCCGAGCCGGGCGGCCTCGTTCAGCCGCCGCTGGAGCCCGACCACCGGGCGCAGCTCGCCGGTCAGCGACACCTCGCCCACCGCGATCACGCCCGGCGCAAGCGGTAGATCCGCGGCGGCCGAGGCCAGCGCCAGCGCGATCGCCACGTCCACGCTCGGCTCGAGCGCCTTGGCCCCGCCCACGGTGGACACGAACACGTCGTTACGCTCGAACTGCACGCCGAGCCGGGACTGGAGCACGGCCAGCATCATGGCCACCCGCGAGCTGTCCACCCCCGAGGTGGTGCGCCGCGGCGGGCCGGCCGCCGGCACCGACAGCGCCTGCACTTCCACCGGCATGGGCCGCCGCCCCTCGAGTGTGACCGTCACGCACGTGCCCGGCACGGTGAGGTTGCGAGCGGAGAGGAACAGGCCCGACGGGTCTGCAAGCCCCACGATCCCCGAGTCCACAAGTTCGAAGCAACCCACTTCGTCGGTGGCCCCGTAGCGGTTCTTCACCGCCCGCACGAGCCGCAGCCGCGAGTGCCGATCGCCTTCGAACTGGCACACCACGTCCACCAGGTGCTCCAGCACGCGCGGGCCGGCGATCGAGCCGTCCTTGGTCACGTGCCCGACCAGCAACACCGGCAGGTCGGAGGACTTGGCCGTGTTGACCAGCGTGGACGTCACGGAGCGGACCTGCGCCACGCCGCCCGCCGATCCCTCCACGTGCGGGTCCATGATCGTCTGCACCGAGTCGACAATCAGAAGCGACGGGCGCGAATCGGCAACGTGCCCCAGGACCTTCGCCAGGTCCGCCTCCGCCGTGAGCAACAGGTACGGGTGCAGGGCGCCGATACGTTCGGCGCGCGAGCGCACCTGCGATGCCGACTCCTCGCCCGTTACGTACAGCACCGGGT
Source organism: Trueperella bernardiae (assembly GCF_001469025.1). Lineage (GTDB taxonomy): Bacteria > Actinomycetota > Actinomycetes > Actinomycetales > Actinomycetaceae > Trueperella > Trueperella bernardiae. The sequence goes on from NZ_LNIZ01000003.1 coordinate 126,209, forward strand.
TGCGCCCGGCCTGCGCCGCCTGCTCGGCCGCCTTCGCCGCCACGTCTAACAGCAGTGTGGACTTGCCAACCCCCGGTTCGCCAGCCAGCAGGATAACGACGCCGGGCACGATCCCGCCTCCGAGCACCCGGTCCAATTCCGGCACGCCGGTGGGTTCCTTCACCGAGGCCTGCTGGGAAACCTCCGTGATCGGCTGAGCGGGTGAGCGCGGCGTGAGCGCCGCGATCTTCGTGCCCACCTGTTCGGTGGCCTCTTCGATCGTGCCCCACGCTTGGCACTGCCCGCAGCGGCCGACCCACTTGACCGTGGTCCAACCGCACTCGCTGCATCTAAACGTCTGATTCTTTGCCATACCCCAAGGCTATCGAGGGCGTCCGACAAATCTGTTCGCGAATGCCTCGAGCAGGGACGGTTCGCCCGAGACGATGAGGACGTCCCCGTTGCCAATCGTCGTCTCCGGCGAGGCATACTCGAACGGTTGACCTGGGGATTTGACGCCAATTACGGTCACCCCGAAGCGCTCGCGCACGTTCGATTCTGCCAGCGAAAAACCCACCAGATCCCGCGGCGGGACCATCTTCACGATCGTGAACTGGTCCTCCATCTCGATGTAGTCGAGCATGCGGCCCGAGAGCATGTGTGCAACGCGCTGGCCGGCGTCGTACTCGGGGTAGACCACGTGGTGGGCACCGATGCGCTTGAGGATCGTGCCGTGCTCGCGCGAGGTGGCCTTGGCCCAGATGTCGGGGACGCCGATGTCGACCAGGTTGGCGGTGATGAGCACCGACGCCTCGAGCGCGCCAACACCCACGACGGCGACGCCGAAGTCCTCCGCCCCGAGCTGATGAAGCGCCTCGGCTGAGCGCGCGTCGGCCTCCACCACGTTGAAGCGATGGCTCCACTGCTGGGCGAGGTCGGAGTTTGTTTCGACGGCGAGGATCTCCTTGTCGAGCTTGTCGAGCGTGACGGCGATGGCCGAGCCGAAGCGGCCCAGGCCGATGACCAGGGTGGCGTTGTCCGCGTACGTGTTGGGCATGGGGTTCTCTTTCGCTTAGCCGATGATGGGGCGGTCTTCGGGGAGTCGGATGACGCGGCGGCGCGTGCGGAGGGCGAGTGCCGCCGCGAACGTCATGGTTCCGAGCCGGCCGAGGTACATGAGGAGGACGAGGATGAGCTTGGCCGAATCGGGCAGGTCGGCGGTGATGCCGGTGGACAGGCCGCAGGTGGCGAACGCCGAGATGACGTCGAACAGCACGCGCGAGAGCGGGAAATCGGACTGCTGCAAGATGATGAGCGTGGACGTGCCAACCAGGAAGGCGCCGAGGAAGGCTGCGGAAATGGACAGGCGGATGACGTCCGGCGGGATGCGCTTGCCGAAGGCCTCCGTGTCGCGGTCACCGCGGGCCTCGGCAACAATGGCAAGCAGCAGCACGGCGAACGTGGTGACCTTGATGCCACCGCCCGTGGAGGCTGAGCCGGCGCCGATAAACATGAGCGCGTCCATGACGAACCACGTGGCCTCCGACAGGGAGCCGATATCCACGGTGGACATGCCCGACGAGCGCGGCGTCGTGCCCTGGAAGAAGGACGCAAGCACCTTCTCGTTCGTCGTCAAATCGGAAAACGCACCGTTCCACTCGAAGGCCGCCACCATGACGATGCCCGCCACCCATAGCGCTACGTAGGTGACCACGGTGATCTTCGTGTGGAGCGACCAGCGCTTGGGAGAGCGCAGGTTGTGTGCGATGTTGTGGATGACCGGGAAGCCGATCGCGCCGGCCACCGTGCCGAGGATAATGGGCAGGCTGATGGCCCAGTTGCCCACGAACGGTGTCAGGTCCGGGCCGATGATGACGAAGCCGGCGTTGTTGAACGTGGAGACCGCCATGAAGATCGAGTGCCCGAGCGCACCCAGGAATGTGCCGCGCTCTTCCATGATCGAGGGGAACATGACGGCCACGAGCAGGCCCTCGACCGTGAGGGAGGTGATGACCACGGACTGCAGGAGCGCGCCGACGTCGCCCAAGCGCGACTTGCGTTCGGAGGCCGCGAGGATGCGTTGGGTGAGGCCGATGTGGCGGGAGACGGCGCGGGCGAGGATGGAGGCGAGCGTCATGACGCCCCACCCGCCGATCTGCACTCCGATGACGACGACGACCTGCCCGAATCCCGTCCAGTGCGAGGCCGTGTCGACCACGGTCAGGCCTGTCACGCACACCGCGGACGTCGCTGTGAAAAGCGCCTCAATGAACGTGGCCGTGCCGGGTTCGACCGTGGCAAACGGCATGAGGAGGAGGGAGGTGATGATGAGGATGATGAAAGCGAAGACGAGCATGACCAACCGCGCGGGCGAGTGCCGGGCGAGGTGATCGATGTGTTCGCGGAGGCGTGAGGCAAGGTGCCGCCGCTTCGCGGTGTGAACTTCGGCCATGTCACCTCCTCTTCTCCCTGCGTCAATCGTGCCACACGAGGCCGGCCCGTAATCAAGTTGCAGGGCCGGAGATCGGGTTAGAGCTGTGAAGATGCGGATTTGAGGTGTTTGGCGGGAGAAAATCCGGTATGGTGTGAAGCGAAGTTCTCACGGGCATTTGCCCACACGCACTATTTGAGCCTTTGGGCGATACAAGGACGGTCAAGGATGGCGCAGTTTCCAGCCTCGGCGCCGCAGTTTGTGACTGTGGCAGAAGTTGCCGAACTGGCGCGTGTTTCGCGCATGACGGTATACCGGATGGTTCATTCTGGCGAGCTTCCGGCTGTCCGGGTTGGGGGCTCGTACCGGGTTCCGGTGTCTGCGGTTGAGCAGCTTCTGTCCGGTGGCATGGACCAGGCTGAGACCCTGGGCGCATAAGCCATTTTTGTGTTTTGGCTGTCTGCTGTAGACTTTCTAAGTTCTATCTGGCGGGCCAACGATCGGAGGTAACCTATGGGTTCCGTTATTAAGAAGCGTCGCAAGCGTATGTCGAAGAAGAAGCACCGCAAGCTGCTTCGTAAGACGCGCCACCAGCGTCGTAACAAGAAGTAAGTCGGGTTTCCCGATTCGAGCCGGCCTGAGGGCCGGTTCTCTTGTCTCTACGACCACGGTCGTAGGCCATGTGTGGTGGGGAACCGCCCACCTAGATAGAATCGTTTAAGATTTAACGAAAGGTGGAGGGTGATGGCGAACTGGTTGACCGAGCCGGAGCAGAGAGCGTGGAGGTCCTTCCTCACGGGGCAGGCCCGCGTGTTGGAGGCCATTAATCAGGACATGGTCACCGATTCCGGCCTCACCCTCAACGAATACGAGGTGCTGGTGCGCCTGTCGGAGTCCCCGGAGCGCAGGCTGCGCATGTCGAATCTGGCCGAGCACCTGGTCCACTCCCGCTCCCGCTTGACACACACGGTCAAGCGCCTCGAGGGGGCGGGCTACGTTGAACGCACCCGATGTCCGGAGGACCGGCGCGGCATCGTGTGTCATCTGACGGAGTCGGGCTTTGCCAAGCTGGAGCAGGCCGCCCCCAGGCATGTGGATTCGGTGCGCAAGAACCTGGTGGATTGCCTCAGCACCGAAGAGTTCCTCCAGCTCGGCGAGCTGTTTGCCAAGATCGGCTCCTGTGAGGAGCCCGTGGCACAATAGTGCCCATGGATATTACGACCGTTCACCTGGTTCGCCACGGCGAAGTTCACAACCCCGAGGCCGTGCTGTACGGCCGCCGCCCTGGCTACCACCTGTCCGATCTGGGCCGGGAGATGGCCGACGAACTCGCCCTCGCCTTCGAGGACCACGACGTCCGTTGCGTCATCGCCTCCCCGCTCGAGCGTGCGGTGGAGACGGCCACCCCTACCGCGGAGCTATTCGGCCTTGAGATTGCCACGGACGCGCGCCTGATCGAGGCGGACAACATGTTTGAGGGCGTGCCGGTGAACAAGAACAGGTGGATTTTGGCCCACCCACGCTACTGGTCGTGGTACATCAATCCTTTTGAACCCTCCTGGGGCGAGCCCTACCTTGAGGTCATCGAGCGGATGTCGCAGGCGATCGCCCGCGGGATTGACCAAGCGCGCGGTGGTGAGGCCGTGCTCGTGTCCCATCAGCTGCCGATTTGGACGATGCGCCGCTTCATCGAGGGCAAGACCATCGCCTCCGACCCGCGCAAGCGCGAGTGTTCGCTGTGCTCGGTCACGTCGCTCACGTTCGCCGGCAAGCAGCTACTCTCCCTCGATTACTGGGAGCCGGTGGGCCATCTGCTCCACCGGGCCGCCGACATGGTGCCGGGCACGTCCGAGGCCGCCGAGCTTTCCTAGGCTCACGACGCCGTCCGAGCGGCCCGCGTCTAACGGTTGCCGTACAGGCCGCCCTCCTCGTGGTCCTCGTCCGGGCGCTTGTCGTCCTCCTCGGGCAGGCGGCCCTCTTCGCGCATGCGCTCTTCGTAGGCGCGGCGCCGGTTGCGGGCTTCGAGGCGGGCGAGGAACTCCGGGTCGTCGTCGGGAGCGACGGGGCCGCGCGGCTTTTGCGGGCGCGCGAACGGGCTCTGCCCGCCGAACGACGGCGAGGAGTAGCCGGAGGTGAAGATGTGCTGGTACTTGAAGTACAGCCAGATCAGTGCACCGAGCACGGGCACGAGCGCGATGAGAACCAGCCACAGCGGCTTGGAGATCTTGGCGGGCATGGAGGAAGAATCGGTGCGCGCGCAGTCGATGAACGTGTAGATGATCAGCGCGAGCCCGAAGATAATAGGCAATACTCTCAGCACACCTTCACCCTAGTTCACTTTGATGTGGAACTGTAGCGCTCACGCCGTGAGCGAGATGATGAGGACGATGGCGTAGCACAGCTCGAACAGGCCGGTGTCGCGAAGGACAGGGATGAGATCGCGGCCGGCCGCGCCCTTCAACACTGGCGGGGTGAGGAGGATCGGGCCGAGCGCGATGGCGATCGCGCCCATGAGCACCGGCCAACTTCCAACCCCGATCATGACGGCGCAGGCCAGCGCCCCCACAAGCATGGCCACGTAGGCCCAGCGAGCCCGGTTATCGCCGAGGCGGACGGCGAGGGTGCGCTTGCCGGTTACGGAGTCGGTGGGGATGTCGCGGATGTTGTTGATCATGAGTAGCGCGCAGGCGATGAGCCCCACACCGGTGCCGGCCACCCACGCCATCCAGGGCGCCGTGCCGGTTTGGGTGTAGGTGGTGCCGACCGTGGCCATGTAGCCGAAGAAGATCATGACGAACACTTCGCCCAGGCCCATGTAGCCATACGGGTGCTCGCCTCCGGTGTAGTACCAGGCGGCCAGGATCGCCGCGGCGCCGGCGCCAATGAGCCACCACTGGCCGCTCAGTGCTACGAGCGCGAGTCCGGCGGCCGCGCCGAGCGCGAAGCAGGTAAACGCCGCGGCCTTGACCACCGTGGGCGAGGTCTTGCCGCCGCCGGTGAGACGGGGCGGGCCACTGCGGACGTCGTCGGTGCCACGCACCCCGTCCGAGTAGTCGTTGGCGAAATTCACCCCGATCTGGAAGAAAAGTGCGATCCCGGCGGCGAGCAACGCGCGGGGCAGGGAAAAGCCGCCCTCGTGGATGGCGACTCCGGTGCCCGCCAGCACGGGCGCCACCGCCGCGGGGAGCGTGCGGATGCGCGCACCTTCGAGCCAATCATTGAGGGTTGCCATGTACCTGCCTTTCAGATCTGGTCATTCTACAGCCCGAGGTAGTCCTCGACGATATCGGCTAGCTTGCGCCGGTTGACCTTGCCCGAATCTGTCATCGGCAGGCCCCCGATGTCGGAAACGCCCACGACGTACGTGGGCGCCCAGCCCTCGCCAAGCTCGAGCTTGACCCAGCTGCGCATCACCGTAATATCGCAGCTTTGCGCGGCGTTGTCCGTGTCGTCGACGACGGCGACTACCGCTTCGCCCCACTCCAGGTGAGGCACCCCGACGACGACGGCCCGCCGGCCCGTCTTCGCTAGGGACTCCTCGATGAGCTGGGGCATGACGGTGAGCCCGCCGGTGGTGATGGCGTCGTCGATCCGGCCGAGGACCTCGAGCACGCCGGCGCCTAGCCTCCCGGCGTCGCGGGTGAGGTGGGTGGCGGGGGAGCCGGGCGCGCGGAGGCGGCCGGGCGGGTCGAACGCGGCGTCGGTGCCCAGATAACAGGTGGCGACCGCGCTACCGCGCAGGGAGATGCGACCGTCGGTGATCAAGATTTCGGTGTCGCCGATGGGGCGCCCGTCGTAGACGCAGCCGCCGCAGGTCTCGGTCATGCCATAAGAAGTGTGGACTTCCAGGCCGGTGGAGCGGGCGGCGCCGAGCAGGGCGGTGTCGGTGGCCGCACCTCCCACCAGCACGATCGCGCCGCGCACGGCCCCCGTCAGCTCGGGGTTGGCGAGGATGCGGCGCAGCTGGGTGGGGACCACGGAGAGGTAGGTGGGCACGCCGGGTGCGGTGTCGGGGTGGAGGGCGGCGCGGGTGGCGGCCGGGTCGGTGAGGCCCACGTAGGCCGGGCGGAAGGCTGCCGCGCGCTCCGGGGTGGCCCCGGCGGCGAGCGCCTCGAGCTCGGCGAGCGCGCTGCGGGCCACGGTCTGGAAGCCGGCGATGTGGTCGAGGGGAAGCTGGCAGGCCCAGCGGCCGGGCCCGCCGAAAGCGGCGTGCGTGGCGCGCGCGGACGCGGTGAGGGAGTCCCAGGAGATGGCCACGATTTTGCCCTGCCCGGTGGTGGAGCCGGACGTGCGCATGAGCAGGCCCGTGCCGTCGGGGATAGGAAATCCCGCCGCCTCGAAGCCCCCCACCTCGGCGACCACCGCGTCCCGATCCGTCCCGGGCGCGACCACGAACAGCGGCTCGGGGACGCCACCGGCGAGCCACGTGCGCAAGGCGGGCAGGACGGCGTCGTGAACGCGGGCAAGGGCGGAGGCGCCGCGACCGCCGTCGATGATCTTCATCCCTCTATCGTTGCCGCGCGGGCGGCGCACTTCAAATCGCGGCGCTCACCAGGCCATGCCGCGGCGGGCGATCGAGAAGCTGGAGGCGAACAGGCACAGCGTCACGGTGCCGACCAGCACCAGCGTGCCGAACGTGCCCAGCCACATGAGCGCGCCGATCCCGGTGCCACGCGAGAGCAGGGTGGCGCCGAGGGCGAGGGTGCCGATGGGGAAGGTCAGCGCCCACCATCCCGGCGCGAACGGCATGCGGCCGATAAACCCGCGGACGGTCATCACCGTGGCCCACGCCACCAGCGGTACGCCGATCACCAGCATGAAGTACCCATAGGCGTTGGCCACGTCCTGTGCGCTGCCCGCGTAGTCGGGGAGCAGCATGTAGGTGGACTGCAGGGCCACCGACTGGGCGGCCGCCGTCGACTGCCCTACCATGCCGAGCGGAATCCAGGCGCTCGCGCTCGCGGCCAACGGCAACGGCTCCACCCGCCAATGGTGGCGGTAGGCGGTGGCGAACACGGCCACGCCCAGGAAGAGGGAGAGGAAGAAGGCGGCCGCGGAGGTCGTTAGCAGCCAGAACTGGAACGTCTCTGACACGTGCGGCACGAGTCCGGCGCCCGTGGTCGAGGCGACCATCGGCCCGACCACGGCCAGGCCCCACACCGTAGTCGGCGCGCCAAGGTCCTTGCCCACCAGTCGCGTCGCGAAGCCGAGCGCCGTGATGATGCCGATTGTAGCGCCGACGATCCAGGTGACGGTGTCGATGTGCCAGGCGGCGTCGGTCAGGTGCGGCCAGTGCGCGGGCACGATCGTGGCGGTGGCCGAGCCGACCGAGAGGATGCCCATCGACACGGTGCCCCACATCGGGGTCTGCGTGGAGTCGCGCAACGTGATCGAGAACGCGTCGCGCGAAAGCGAGATCCGCACGATGTAGCCCACGATCAGCGTGACGAGCACCGCCCAGGCGATCGCGAGAACGACGACGGCGGCCGCGCCCGCACCCGGCAAATGGTCCGAGTGGGTCTGGAGCAGGTTGGCTAGGATGCCCGTGCCCATGGCGGCCGGGAACCAGGCCGGGCCGATGGGAGGGAGCTTGGGGGCCGGCGTCGTAGACGGCGCGGGCACAGGGGTGTGCGTGGGGGCGTGCGTGGAAGACTGTTTCGCGTTCACCCTTCCAGGGTGCTCCTCCAACAGGTTGTCTGAGAAGTGGTTGGTTGGCCGCGTCGCTCACAATGCGGGACGCAACCCCACGAGCAGGGGCGACGCGCGGGCGCGGGCGGTAGTGTGTGCGACATGACGAACCGATCTTGGAGCGTACTGGCTGCCGCGGTGGTCGCACTCGTGCCCACGGCGGCGCTCGTCGTCGATAACGTCGTCTACTATGTCTCGCCGCGGGTCGGGGATGAGACGCCGTGGCTCGTGTCGAACGCCCTGGTGACGGGCACGCCGGTCGCGATCGTTGCTCACGTCCTCTGGTTCCTCTGTGCTGCGGCAGTCTACCTCGCGATGCGCCGGGGAGGGGGCTGGGGATTCGAGAGCAGGGAACTACGCAGGCTTTAGCCCCACCCTCGCTTTCCTTAGCCCAATCATCGTGGGCGGCGCGGAGGAGCTCGCGAACGTTGGCATCATTGCACTGCTCTCGCGCCGTTACGGGCGCGGCTGGGGTTTCATCCTTGCCGTGTCGGCACTGGTACGCGGCGTCATCCACCTGCACCACGGGTCGCTGGCCATCCTGCTCGGCTTCCTTCCACTGTCAGTTTTCGCGGTGGCCTTCTTCCGCACGACGGCGATGGTGAGCCCTCTCGTGGTCGGGCACATGCTGTGGAACTATGTGGCGCAGGCGAACGGGGCGATCGGCCAGTCCCTCGCAAGAGAGATCTCTTACCCCCTCGTCACCTACCTGCTTCCGCTGGCAACGGTTGGCCTGCTCGTGATGGCGATCCTACGCTCCTGCGGTTGGCAAACGTCGCGCCTGCGAGAACCGTAGCGGCTCACGCATAAAACGGGAAGCTCGACCAGTCCGGGGCCCGCTTCTCCAGGAAGGCATCACGCCCCTCCTGCGCTTCTGCCGTCATGTAGGCCAGACGGGTGGCTTCCCCGGCGAAGACCTGCTGGCCGGCCAGCCCGTCGTCGGCGAGGTTGAAGGCGAACTTCAGCATGCGCAGGGCCTGCGGGGACTTCGTGGACATGATGCGGGCGTACTCGAGCGCCTTGTCCTCCAGCTCGGCGTGGGGGACCGCCTCGTTGACCACGCCCCAGCGTTCGGCGTCGTGAGCCGAGTACTCGCGGGCGAGGAAGAAGATCTCGCGGGCGCGCTTGTCACCCACCTGCCGGGCAAGGAGCGCGGCGCCGTAACCGCCGTCGAAGGAGCCGACGTTGGCGTCCACCTGCATGAAACGCGCGTGCTCAATCGAGGCAAGTGAGAGGTCGCACAGCACGTTGAGCGAGTGCCCGCCGCCCGTGGCCCAACCGCTGATCGCGCCGATGAAGATCATGCCCGAAGTGCGCATGAGGCGCTGGACCTCGAGGATGTGCAGGCGCCCGGCGTGTGAGGTCTCGGCCCGGGTGGCGGCGTTGGCCGCGGCGTCGTCCTCCCCGCCATACTTGTAGCCGTCCCGGCCGCGAATGCGCTGGTCGCCACCGGAGCAAAATGCCCAACCGCCGTCCTTCGGGCTCGGGCCGTTGCCCGTGAGGATCACCGTGCCCACCTCTCCCGACAGCCGCGCGTGGTCGATCGCGCGGTAGAGCTGGTCGACCGTCTCGGGCCGGAACGCGTTGCGCACCTGTGGCCGGTTGAAAGCGATGCGGGCAACCGGGAGGTCGCGCTCGGCAACGGGGCGGTCGTCGTCGTACACGCGCTCGACGCCGCGGTGGTAGGTGATGTCGGCGTCGGGGAAGCCGGGCACGGCGCGCCAGCGACGCGGGTCGAAGATGTCGGAAACCTTGTGGGGCAGGGCAGTGATAGTCATGCCACCATTGTGCCTTATGGTGGAACGGTGAAGTTCTACGTCTACCGCCTTGCGCTCAAAAACCGCTTCCGGCGCCTCACTGAGCGCGACGGGCTGCTCGTCAAGGGCGAGCACTGGGGCGAGGTGAGCCCGTTTTGGGATTACGACGCCGTGGAGTCGGCTCGCTGGCTGGCCGCCGGTGTCGAGGCCGCGGCCGGGCTGCCCGCCCCGTTGCGCGGCGCCGTGCCGGTCAACGAGACCATCCCGGCAGTGGATGCGGAGGTAGCCTACGCGTTGGCCGCGGCGTCGAGCTGCGCCACGTTCAAGGTGAAGATCGCTGATCACGCGGGCGCGCTTGCCGAGGACCTGGCGCGGTTGGAGGCCGTGCGGGCCGCGCAACCGGCGGCGAAGATCCGGGTGGACGCGAATGCTGCGTGGGACGTTGACACGGCCGTAGCCCAGATCCGGCAGATGGACCGTGCCGCCGGGAGACTCGAATACGTCGAGCAGCCCTGCCCTGGCGTGGAGGATTTGGCGAAGGTGCGCCGGCGCGTGGACGTGCCAATCGCCGCCGACGAATCCATCCGCCGCGGCGCCGACCCCCTCGAGGTGGTGCGCCGCGAGGCCGCCGACGTGGCCGTCCTCAAGAACCAGCCGCTTGGGGGCGTGCGCGCCGCGCTTGCGCTCGCCGAGGCGCTCGCCATGCCGGTGGTTGTCTCCTCTGCGCTCGAAAGCTCGGTGGGCCTGCGCGCCGGACTCGCCTTCGCCGCCGCCCTGCCCGAGCTGCCGCACGCCTGCGGGCTTGCCACCACGCGGCTCTTCGTGGACGACGTCGTGGCCGAGCCGCTCGCGCCCAAGGGCGGGCAGATCGCGGTGCGCGACGTCGTTCCCGACCCGGCGCGCAGCCTACCCGTGGGGGCCGAGTTGGCCTGCGCCTGGGAACGGCGGCTAGCACAGATGTGGGAGGTGGCCGAGGGGGCAGGGCATGTGCGCGGCGAATACGAATTCATGGGAGGGCTAGCGTGAACGAGCAGGTAGAGGCGTCAACGCGGATGGCGCGCGAGATCGTGGCCGAACTGGTACGCCAGGGGGTGCGGCGCTTCGTGCTGTGCCCCGGATCGCGGTCGGCACCGCTCGCGTACGCGCTCGCGGACGCCGAGGCCGCCGGCGTGGTCGAGCTCCACGTGGAGACCGACGAGCGGGTGGCAGGCTTCGTGGCCCTGGGCTCGGGGCTCGCGGGGCAGGTGGCGGCGGTGGTCACGACGTCGGGCTCGGCCGTTGCGAACCTGCACCCGGCGGTGGAGGAGGCGCGGTATGCGGGCGTGCCGCTCATCGTGCTCGCCGCGGACCGGCCGCACGAGCGGCGAGGCGTGCGGGCCTCCCAGACCGCCGACCACCGCGGCGTGCTCGAGGGCTCCGTGCGCTTCGTGGCCGAGATCGCGGCCGACGCGCCGGCCCTACGCGGGCAGGTGGTGCGGGCAGCCCGGGCTGCGACGCGCCAGGCCGGGCCTGTGCTCATCAACGTGGCCTTCCGCGAACCGCTCATGCCGGGCGGGCCGTGGGAGAGCGTTGCCGAGGACTGCGGGCGCGCGGGCGCGGGTGACCTTGGCGAGGGCGGTGTGGGCGAGGGCCTGGGCGCTGGTCGGCGGACGGTCGTCGTTGCCGGGCCGTCGAGTAGGTCGAACCCGCTGTACGCGCGGGAGCTGCCAGACCTGGGCGGGGTGCCGATCCTCGCCGAGCCGACCTCCGAGCTGCGTGGGCACCCGAACGCCGTGGCCGCCCACCCGCTCCTGTTGCGCACTGGGCTGGGGGAGCGGATCGAGCGAGTGGTGGTGCTTGGGCATCCCACCCTCACGCGCGACGTGTCAGTCTTGCTTTCCGCCGGCGAGGTCTACGCTGTGGACGAGGCCGTCGGTTACACGGACGTGGCCGGGATCGCGGAGGTCGTGGAGCTTGCCGACGTGCCCGGGCTCGTGGCGGGCTCGCCTGATTTGTGGCTGGCCGAGTGGCAGGAGGCCTCCCATTGCGCCGAGGTGGCGATCGAGGAAGCGCTGGCGGAGGCCGGGATGTCGACGCCGGCGATCGCGCGGTCCCTCACCGAATCGCCGGTGCCCACCCACCTGGCCGCGTCCACCATCATCCGCGAGGTCAACCTCTATGGGCGTGCGCCGGCCGGGCCGCTGTACGCCAACCGGGGGCTTGCCGGCATCGACGGCACGATGTCCACCGCCATCGGCACCGCGCTCGCCACGGGTCAGCCCACCCGTGTGGTGGTCGGCGACCTCGCCTTCATCCACGACGCCACCTCGCTCGTGGCCACCGCGAGGCAGGCCGGGCCGAGGCTCGACGTCGTCGTCATCGACGATCACGGCGGCTCGCTGTTCTCCACGCTCGAATACGGGGCCGGGCCCGAAGAGGCCTACGATCGAGTGTTCCGCACCGAGAAGCGCCTGGACGTGGAGGCGTTCGCGCGGGCCGTGGGGGCGCAATACGTGCGCGTGCGGGAGATGGCGGAGCTGCGGGAGGCGCTGGCAGGGCAGTTCGGGGTGCGGATCGTGCACATCGACGCCGGGCGCGTGCCCATGGCCGCCGAACGTGCCGCCCGCCAGGGCCTGGCCGAGCGAGTGCTCGCCGCACTGGGGAGTTAGGCGGATGGCCGGCTAGGAGGAGGCGGTGTCTGGCCGGCAAACGCCGCCGATAATCTGGCCCGGCGGGTCTCGTTCGCGCCTGGCTCCGGGTGTGCCCGGCGTAAATCGTGAATCTGAGATCGACCTGGTGCCTATGGGAATCGGTAGCCGGTATTTTCACGAGTTCTGTCGGAGGGGCCCTGGAACTGGGTGCCCGGCGCCGGCCCGGGCGCCGGTAATCCGCCGGGCAATCTAGCCCCAGAGGGAGGCGACGGGGAGTGCGGCGAGGCGATCGCCGAGGAGACGCCCGCGGCTGTCTGTGGTGAGGACATATCCGGCGATGAAGCGCTCGCCCAGCTGATCACGCAACCACGTCAGGTGCTTGTAATCGACAGTCCCAACAGAGGACGCTGCCTTGACTTCCAAGGCGATGACGCGGCCGTCGTCGAGTTCAATGACCAGGTCGATTTCGCGGCCGTCCGGGCTGCGGTAGTGGAAGAGCTCCCATTCCTCCGAGGACCAGGTCTTCTGGCGAAGCAACTCGCTTGCCACGAATGCCTCCAGCATCCCGCCGAACGCCTGGCCTCGAACGAGGTCCTTGAGCGTGGCCGGTTTTGCGCCGGTGAGCCACATGCCAAGGCCGGGGTCGCTGATGACGACCTTGTGGCGGCCCACCTCACGCTTGAGCAGATTGGGTGTCCACGGCGGCAAGAGGTCCACGAGGAACAGCCCTTCGAGCAGGCGCAGGTACTGCGCGGCAGTGCTTGCCGGAATGCTGAGCTCATTGGCCAAACGGCCGATAACCACCTCCGATCCTTGCACAGCAGAAAGCGTGCGAAGCAACGCCATCACCTGCTCTGGGCGCTGGATCTTCGATAGGTCCTGGATATCCCGTGAGGTCACGCGGGTGGTGTACGACCTCATCCACGTTTGTCTCATCCGCTCTGGAAGGTGTTGCGCTTCTGGCATGGAGCCGCGGGATATCGCGTCGACGTAATCGCTACGGGTCAGCGGCGAGGTCTCGCCTGCGGGGTTGAGCCTGCCGAGCGTGCGCGAAACGAAGTCATCCCGCATGCCGCTCAGCTCTCCCTGGCTAAAGCCGCGCATCTGCAAGCTGGCCACTCGGCCGGCCAGGCTGTCCGCGGCGGCAGTACCCGTCGTCAGCTGAGAGCTACCAGTAATCAGAAAGCGGCCGGGTCTGCGGCAGCGATCGATCTCGGCCTTCAGCGAGAGAATGAGCTCGGGCACCCGTTGAAACTCGTCAATGACCAGCATGCCGCCGGGGTTCTGAGCAAGAAAACCCCTGGGATCATCGAGAGCGACGCTTCGAGTTTCCGGGTCGTCCATCGTGAAGCTCGCAACTGACGTGCCGGCTGACGCCAACTCCTCGGAAACCTGCTGGGTGAGCGTCGACTTTCCCACCTGCCGTGCACCCAGAACCTCGACAGCCGGGAAATGATCCGTCAGCTGCCGGAGGAGGGGTGCTGAATTCCTTGGGATAATAGCGCTCATGCAGGTCATCCTAGGTACTATTCGCTTGGGCGTCTAGGCATTTCTGTTGATTGGTGGCAAGGTGCTCTGTGGTTTGGTGGCAATATGCTATGTGCTTTGGTGGCAAGGTGCTCTGTGATTTAGTGGCTGGGTCCAGCCGGCGGCCGGTGTGGGTAACTGGTGAGTCTGGGGCCGGAAGGGGCGTTTTACTGACGAGACTTCTCAGGTTTACCTGTTGTCTACGGACGAGCCGGCGCGGAGGCGCGCCCGGGCCGGAACTCCCAGCCAAGTTTCAGGAATTCTTCACTCTTTGAAAAGATTAAAGATGGAATCTGTTCCTATAGCCGGCATCCCGGCGTTGGAAAGGAGAACGAATGAACGAGCATGAGGAACGCGGCCCCGCCGACGAAACATCGGCCCCCCAGGGCGCGAACCCGGTAGCAGGTAAACCTGAAATATCGCCGGCGCAGACCCTGGCTGAGACCCCGGTCGAGGATGAGAGCGGAGCGCGCACGGAGTCGGCGCCCGCGGCATCGTCGCACGAGGAGGGCCCGGCGCCCACGATGCCGGCGCAGGAGGAGCGCCCGGCACGGGCAGAGGAGGGCCCGGCGTCCGCCGAGCAGACGCATGACGCCGCCCCGACTTTCCGCCCGACGCCGGCGGCAGACCAGCGTCCCTCGCCCATGCCAGCTCCGGTATCTGACCAGGTGCCGAATAACCCGGAGCGCGTGCCGGGTGCCGGTGCCGGCGTCGTCCCGGGAGCTCCCGAGCACCCCAAGGTGTATCGCAGCTCGGAGGCAGGAGTGCCCCGCCCGGCAGAACAGCCGGCGCAGACGGTTTCTCAGGGGCAGGCCGGCCAGGCGGCGCGGCCTACACAGTCGGGACAACCGGCTCCGCAGGCGCAGCTCAGCCAGCCCGCCGGCTCGAGCCATCCGACGCAGCCGTTGCAGCCGACCCGGCCCACCCAGCCGTTGCCTGTGGCCGGCGGTTTCGCCAGCCCGAACGGCCCGTCGGGCTACGGCCCGCAGCCAGGCCAGCCCGGCAACCCGAACCAGCCGGGCCACCCCGGCCAACCCGGCTCCGGCCAGGCCCCTGCGTGGGCCACACCTCAGCCGGCGAAGAAGCGCCGCCGCGGCCCGGGTTGGATGGCCCTCATCGCGGTAGGCCTCATCGCCTCACTGCTGGGTGGATCAATCGGAGTGGGTGTGGTGTCGGCACGGTGGGGTACGGCCCGCCCGGCGGCGATGCCGACGTCGACAACGTCGGGAGTAACCGAGACGGTCTCGAACGTGGATGGCACGGACTGGCAGGCGGTGGCTGCAGCGGTTAGCAACGCGGTGGTCTCGATTAACGTGAGTGGCGCGAAGGGTGACACTGCCGGATCGGGCTTCATTATTGACGAAGACGGCCACATCATTACGAACGACCACGTGGTCTCGGGCGCGGACCAGGTCTACGTCACGCTCTCCGATTCCCGGGTCTACCAGGCGGAGATCGTCGGCACTGACGCGGCGACCGACCTCGCGGTCATCAAACTGGTCAACCCGCCGAAGGACCTCACCGTGGCCCGCTTCGGTGACTCCTCGGCCCTCAAGGTTGGCCAGCCCGTGGCCGCGATCGGCAACCCGCTCGGCCTGTCTTCGACCATGACCACCGGCATCATCTCCGCCCTCGACCGCCCGGTCCAGACCGTCAGCGAGTCCAGCCCGGCGTCGGCTACGCGCGTGGTGACGAACGCTGTCCAGATCGACGCGGCGGTCAACCCCGGCAACTCGGGCGGCCCGGTCTTCGATTCGAGCGGCGCGGTGATCGGCGTCGCCTCCTCGATCGCCACCCTGTCCGGGAGCGAGTCCAGCCAGTCCGGCTCGATCGGCCTGGGCTTCGCGATCCCGATCAATCTCGCCAAGACCATCGCCAATCAGCTGATCAACAACGGCGTGGCCGAGCACGCATTCCTGGGCGTGAGCATTGTCGACGGCGTCGGCCAGGCTGACGGCACGAACTGGAAGGGTGCAAAGATCGGCCGGGTGGAGCCCGGCACGCCGGCCGCGGAGGCGAACCTGCAGGAGGGCGACGTGATCCTCAAGATCGGCGACCGCGATGTCGCCTCGGCGCTCGCGCTCACGGGTTACGTGCGTCAGTTCAGTTCCGGCGACGTCGTCACCCTGCTCGTGGCCCGCAACGGGGAGTTGGTGAACGTGGACGTCACGCTCGCCACCCGCGCCGACCAGAACTAACGTCCCGCCCTGCGGCAGCCGCGGCTACCGCCCACAGGGCCTTACCCTCCGAGTGCGCCGAGCACGGGAGCAAGCTTCGCTTCCGTCTCGGCGTATTCGGCGTCCGGGTCGGAGTCGGCCATGATGCCGCCGCCGGCCCACGCGATTGCCTGCCGCCCCTCGATCCGGGCGCAGCGCAGCGCGATGCACCATTCGCCCCCGCGGGTGTCCATCCACCCCACGGGCGCGCCATAGCGGTCGCGGTCGATACCTTCTATTTCTGCGATCGTGTCGAGCGCGCGCAACGTGGGCGTGCCGCCGAGCGCCGCCGTCGGGTGAAGCGCGCCCGCCACCTGCAACGACGTCGCCTCAATCTCCAACTCCGCCCGCACCTGTGTGGCCAGGTGCAACACGTTGGGCAGGGTGAGCACCTCGGTGGGCGCCACCTCCACCCGGCCGAGCTTTTCCAGCTTCTCCACCACGGACTCCACGGCCAGCCGGTGCTCGCAGGCGTCCTTCGCCGAATCCAGCAGCGCCTGCACGTCCGCCTCGCCGCGGGGGAGCGTGCCGGCCAGCACCTTGACCTCCACCTCGCGCCCCGTGCCCGCGGCCAGCAGCTCCGGGGTGGCCCCCACCAGTCCGTCCACCGCGAACGTCCAGCACTGCGGGTAGGCCGCCGCCAGCCGTGCCACCACGTAGCGTTCGTCGATCTCGCGTTCGGCCTCCACCTGCAGCTCGCGCGCCAGCACCACCTTGCGCACGCTCCCCGCCGCGATCCGCTCCTGGATCCGCGTCACCTTGTCGCGGTAAACCGCCACATCGACGTCGTCGGCGCGCACCTTCCCGTGGCTGGCGTAGCTTCCCGACGACGGCCGAAGCGCGGCGTCCACCAGCGCCAGGGCATCCGGGGTGAGGGTGTCGAAGACGTCAAGGTCGGCGGGGCCGATGAAGGTTAGCCAACCGACCTCTCCGTCGAATCCCACCACCACTTGGGGCACGATGAGCGCAGAACCGACGGGCGAATCGGCGGCGAAGGCGAACGAGCCCATGCTCACAAGCCCGGTGCCGGGGCGGAGAAGCGTGTCACGAATCTCTGCGGCCTGCACCACCTCGATCCACCACTGCGAGGCGAGCGCGAAGCGGGTGCCCGCCCCGTCGCGCCCGTGGTCGTAACGGGCGGCCTCGCCTGCGGCAATGAAGCCGCGCCCGTCCTTCAGCCACGCGAGCGCGCCAGCCGACGCGGGCATGAGCTCGGTCAAAACCGGGGGCGTAGGCAGGGCGGTTGTCTGGGCTCGCAGGTGTGGAATGGTAAACACGAATAACGATCTTACGTGCCAAGATGGTTAAATGCATTCATGAAACGAGCCACTCTGGAGAAGGTCCCGGCGGACGTCGCAGCGATGTTTGACCAGGTGTCCTCCAAATACGACCGCACCAACTTCATCCTCACCTTCGGCCTCATCGACGTGTGGAGAGTCGCCACCCGTGAGGCGATCGCGCCCGGCCCCGGCATGTCTATCCTCGACATCGCCGCAGGCACGGGCTCCTCGTCGGTCACGTATGCAACCGCGGGGGCCGACGTCGTCGCCTCCGACATCTCCGAGGGAATGATGGAGAAGGGGCGCCTGCGTCACCCCGAACTGAAGTTCGTCCAGGCCGACGCCACGAACCTGCCGTTCGAGGACGATTCCTTCGACGTCACCACCATTTCTTACGGACTTCGCAACGTCAACGATCCGGATAAGGCTCTGCGCGAGATGTTGCGCGTGACGAAGCCGGGCGGCAAGCTCGTGGTGACCGAATTTTCACGGCCCACCTTCGCGCCCTTCCGCCGCGCCTACCGCTTCTTCCTGGCCGACGTGCTGCCCACCATCGCCTTCGCGGTTTCGTCCGACGCCGAGGCCTACGACTACCTCGTGGAGTCGATCCTGTCCTGGCCGCGCCAGGAGGTTTTTGCGAAGCGGATCCAAGAGGCCGGGTGGAGCGAAGTGGAGTATCGCAACCTGTCGAACGGGGTCGTGGCCTTGCATCGTGCGACCAAGCCGATCGAGCGTTGATGGGCCACCTATTTGCGCAAGTCAACTGTGCTGTTAATACCCGCACCATAATTTTTCAAGCCCCTAACAGTTGCGTAGACTTGGGCCGTTATGGCGAGATTTCGTGCTCGCCGGCGAAAGGTGGTGGCTATGAGGGAGCATGCTGACGTGATCGTCGTCGGCGGTGGTCCTGCCGGAGCAGCCACCGCACACTACCTCGCACAAAACGGTATCGACGTGCTCGTGCTGGAAAAGGCAACCTTCCCGCGTGACAAGATCTGTGGCGACGGGCTGACCCCGCGCGCGGTGTCAGAACTCATCCGCATGGGCATCTCCCTGCCCGAGGAGGAGGGCTGGGTGCGCAACTACGGCGTGCGCGCGTATGGCGCCGGCCACATGATCGAGGTACCCTGGCCCGAGCTGGCCTCCATGCCTTCGTGGGGGAGCGCCAACCGGCGCGTGGACTTCGACCACATGCTCATCCGCCACGCCGTGGCCTCCGGGGCCCGCCTGCGCGAGGGCGTCACGGTCACCGGCCCGCTCATCCACGAGCCCTCCGGCCGCGTCGTGGGCGTCACCGCCCGCTCGAGTGCCGACCGCAAGAAGGAGATGACCTTCTCCGCCCGCTTCGTGGTCGACGCCGGGGGAGTGGCCGCGCGGCTGTCAATCGCGGTGGGGCGGGAGAAGGACATGATGCGCCCGATGGGCGTGGCCTACCGCACCTACTTCGAATCCCCGCTGGCCAGCACCGACATGATGGAGTCCTGGCTGGAGCTGTGGGCGGGCAAGCCCGGTGAATCCGAGCAACTGCCCGGCTACGCGTGGGCGTTCGCCGTGGGGGACGGGCTCATCAACGTGGGGCTCGGCTCCCTGTCGTCCACCGCGAAGGCCACTGGCGTCGATCACCGCAAGGTCTTCCAGCAGTGGCTGGCCAACACCCCCGAGGAGTGGCAGATGAACGCCGACACCCAGCGCGGCCCGATCCGCGGCGCCGCGCTGCCCATGGCGTTCAACCGCAAGCCGCACTACGCGAGCGGGCTGGTGCTGGTGGGCGACGCGGGCGGCATGGTCTCGCCCTTCAATGGAGAGGGCATCGGGCCCGCGCTACTGGCGGGCCGCCTGGCCGCCGACTCGATCGCCCAGGCCCTGACCCACGGCCCTCTCGGTGCCCAAGACCGGGTGATGGCCGAATACCCGCGCCAGCTGGGCGCCGAGCTCGGCGGCTACTACACGTTGGGACGGGTCTTCGCCGCGCTCATCGAGCGCCCTGAGATCATGCACCTGTGCGTCAAGTACGGCCTGCCGCGCTCCACGCTCATGACCCTGGTGATGAAGCTCCTGTCCGATTCATATGATCGCCACGACGGGGATTGGATGGATCGTCTCATCACGGCGCTGTCGAAGGCGGTGCCGCGCGCATGAGCACATTTTTTCGTGGGCAAAACTGTAAAGTGAGAAGTGGTGCACACATGAGCGCCCACTTTTCGAAGATGAAAGAACATGTGGAGGACTGATGTATTCGTATGTTCCGCTTCTCGTGATGATCATTGCCGGTGGCGTGGTCGCGGTTGCCGGCCTTTTGGTGTCGGCAATCATTGGCCCCAAGCGCTACAACCGCGTCAAGGTCGCGAACTACGAGTGCGGCCTTGAAGCCACCCCGAACGCGGGGCACGAGGGCCGCTTCCCGATCAAGTACTTCTTGACGGCCATGACCTTCATTATTTTCGACATCGAGGTGGTCTTCCTCTACCCGTGGGCGGTCTCGGCCGGCTACCTCGGGCTGGCGGGTGTCATCTCGATTGGCGTCTTTGTTTTCCTCATCACCGTCCCGTTCATTTACGAATGGCGTCGTGGCGGCCTGGAGTGGGAGTGAAATAAATGGGAATTGAAGAAAAGGCATCCGGCAAGCTCCTCACGGGTATCGAGGCCGTCGGCGGCTGGGCGCAGGCCCGTTCGCTTTGGCCCGTCACCATGGGCCTTGCCTGCTGCGCTATTGAGATGATGTCGTTCGGTGCCGTGCGCTACGACGCCTCGCGAATCGGCATGGAGGTCTTCCGCGCCTCGCCGCGTCACGCAGACCTCATGCTGGTCTCCGGCCGTGTGAGTCACAAGATGGCCCCGGTTGTGCGCAACATTTATGACGAGCTCGCCGAGCCCAAGTGGGTCATCTCGATGGGCGTGTGCGCCTCCTCGGGCGGCATGTTCAACAACTACGCCATCTTGCAGGGCATCGACCACCTCGTGCCGGTGGACGTGTACCTGCCAGGCTGCCCGCCGCGCCCGGAGATGCTGATCAACGCCATCTTCGAGCTGCGCAAGCACCACGTTGAGGGCCGCCCGATCGGCGAACACCGTAAGGAGATCGCGCGCAAGGCCGAGCAGGCCGCACTTGCTGCGATCCCCGTCGAAGAGAAGAAGGGACTGCTGGCGTGAGTGAACACGAAGGCGCTATGGTGCCAAACGCTGGGGCCGGTTCGGTCATCGCTACCCGCAAGGGTATGTGGGGCGTGAAGGATACGGGCGACACCACCGGCTTTACCGGGAACGAAGAGGTCGCCGTCATCGCCCCGCCGTCGTCGCGCCCGTACGGCGGCTGGTTCGACGAGGTGGTGGACATCATCATCGAGCTCGCCCAGGCTGACGGCCTGACCGAGCGTGACGTCATCGAGAAGATTTCGGTGGACCGCGGCCAGCTGGTCATCTTCATCAAGCGTGAGCGCCTGCCGCTCGTGGCGCGCTACTTGCGCGACGACCAGGACCTGCGCTTCGAAATGTGCCTCGGTGTCTCGGCCGTGCACTACCCGATGGACAAGGGCCGCGAGCTACACGCGTACTTCCCCTTCTTCTCCATCACCCACAATCGCATGATCGCCCTCGAGGTCACGTGCCCCGACGACGACCCGCACATGCCCTCCATCTGCTCCGTCTACCCGGGCGATGACTGGTCCGAGCGCGAGGCGTTCGACCTCATGGGCATCATCTTTGACGGGCACCCGGGTCTGACACGCTCGGCGATGCCCGACGACTGGGTCGGCCACCCGCAGCGCAAGGACTACCCGCTTGGCGGCATCCCGGTTGAGTACAAGGGCGCAGTTATTCCGCCGCCGGATACACGGAGGGAGTACAACTAATGAATTCCACATACGCGACCCGCGCAGCGACCGAAGAGTCGATGGAGAACGCCAAGATTTACGAGGCCGTGGGCGGGGATTGGGGCGATATCGCCAAGGACGCTGAGGAGCTGGGCGAAGAGCACATCGTCGTCAATCTCGGCCCGGTCCACCCCTCCACGCACGGCGTTTTGCGCGTCCAGGTTGAGCTTGACGGGGAGCGCGTGAACGAAGTTCGCGCCGCCACCGGCTTCCTCCACACCGGTATCGAGAAGAACATGGAGTACCGCACGTGGACCCAGGGCGTGGCGTTCTGCACGCGCATGGACTACGTGGCGCCGATCTTCCAGGAGGTCGGCTATTGCATGGCGGTGGAGAAGCTGCTCGGCATCGAGGATCAGATCCCCGAGCGCGCCCAGGCGATCCGCGTGCTACTCATGGAACTCACCCGCATCAGCTCCCACATCGTGGGCATCGGCTCGGGCGGTAACGAGCTCGGCGCCACCACGATGCTGACGCTAACCTTCCGCCTGCGCGAGGACATCCTGCGCATCATGGAGGACATCACCGGCCTGCGCATGAACAACGAGTTCATCCGCCCCGGCGGCGTGATGGAGGACCTGCCCGAAGGCGGCATCGACTACATCCGTGAACTGCTCCCCGGCATCCGTAACACGATCTCGGAGATGCAGGACCTGACGATGGCGAACCCGATCTTCTTGAAGCGCCACGTCGACGTCGCGGTCTCTCCGCTGTCGGCCCTCATGGCCCTGTCGATGACGGGCCCGTCGGTGCGCGCCGCTGGCGTGCCGTGGGACCTGCGCAAGACCCAGCCCTACTGCGGCTACGAGAAGTACGAGTTTGACGTGCCGGTGGCCGACAAGTGTGATGCGTACAACCGCATCAAGGTCAAGTTCGAGGAGTGCTACCAGTCGATCCGCATCATCTACCAGGTGCTGGACGAGCTGGAGAGGACCGCCGGCGATCCGGTGATGATTGACGACAAGAAGATCGCCTGGCCCGCGCAGCTCTCGATCGCTTCCGACGGCCAGGGCACCAGCCCCGAGCACGTGCGTCACATCATGACCGAGTCGATGGAATCCCTCATCCACCACTTCAAGCTGGTCACGGAGGGCTTCCGGGTACCGGCCGGCCAGGCCTACTCGATCATTGAGCACGCCAAGGGCGTGCTGGGCGTGCACCTGGTCTCCGATGGCGGCACGCGTCCCTACCGCGCGCACTTCCGCGATCCGGGCTACAACAACCTGCAGTCGCTGGCGCTCATGGCGGAGGGCGGCCTGCTGGCTGACCTCATCATCGCGCTGGCCGCCGTCGATCCCGTGATGGGAGGAGTGGACCGCTAATGGCTACGAATTACACGCCAGAAGTCGAGGCGCGTCTTCGCGCCGACGCCGCCGAGGTCGTCTCGCGCTACCCGCAGTTGCGTTCGGCGATCATGCCGCTGCTGCACCTCGTGCAGTCCGAGGATGGTTTCTGCTCGCCGCGTGGCATCACGCTGGTCGCCGACATCCTGGGCCTGACCCGCGCGCAGGTGTCCGCGGTTGCCACCTTCTACTCGCAGTACCGGCGCCACCCCAACGGCGAATACAACGTGGGCGTTTGTACCAACGCGCTGTGCGCCGTCATGGGCGGCGACCAGATCTGGGAGGAGCTCACCGACTACGTCGGCGTGGGCCACGACCAGACCACGGAGGACGGCAAGATCACGCTCGAGCAGCTCGAGTGCAACGCGGGCTGCGACTACGCGCCCGTCGTCATGGTCAACTGGGAGTTCTTCGACAACCAGACCCCGGCGTCGGCGAAGCAGATCGTGGACGACATCCGTGCGGGCAGGGACATCCACCCCACGCGCGGCCCGGAGAAGGTGCACACCTTTAAGGAGATTTCCCGCGTGCTGGCCGGCTTCGAGGACGGCCATGTCGACGAGGGCCCGGCGGCCGGTGAGGCCTCGCTGCGCGGCCTGAAGATCGCCCGCGAGCACGGCTGGTCCGCGCCGAAGGCAGTGGAGGAGACGAAATGACTGAGTTTTCACCCGCAGGAACCCTCTCCCCGGTGCTGTCTGACACTTGGGACAAGGAGCGCTCCTGGACGCTCGAGACGTACCGGGCGAACGGCGGCTACCAGGCGATCAAGAAGGCCTGGGAGATGACGAAGGAAGACGGCGCGATCACGAACGTGATCAAGGACTCCGGCCTGCGCGGCCGTGGCGGTGCAGGCTTCCCCACGGGCCTCAAGTGGTCCTTCCTTCCCGCTCCCGACGGCGGCCCGCGCTACCTCGTGGTCAACGCTGACGAGTCGGAGCCGGGCACGTGTAAGGACATCCCGTTCCTCATGGCGAACCCGCACCTGCTGGTGGAGGGCATGATGATTTGCATGCTCGCCATCGGCGGCCACCACGGCTTTATCTACCTACGCGGCGAGGTCGTTCACGTCTATCGCCGCCTGCTCGCTGCCGTGCGCGAGGCCCGCGAGGCCGGGCTGCTGGGCAAGGGCCTGGGCCCGAACGGCGATTACGACCTGGACATCACGGTCCACGCCGGCGCCGGCGCCTACATCTGTGGTGAGGAGACCGCGTTGCTCGATTCGCTCGAGGGCTTCCGCGGCCAGCCGCGCCTGAAGCCCCCGTTCCCAGCGGTTGAGGGCCTGTATGCCCGCCCCACGGTAGTCAACAATGTCGAATCGATCGCCTCGGTTCCCGGCATCATCAACCACGGTGCTGACTGGTTCCAGGCGATGGGCGCCGATACGAAGAACTCCCGAGGTCACGGCATCTTTTCTCTGTCCGGCCACGTGAAGAACCCGGGTCAGTACGAGGCCCCGTTCGGCATCACGATGCGCGAGCTGCTGGAGATGGCCGGCGGCATCCGCGACGGCCACGAGCTGAAGTTCTACGCGGTGGGCGGTTCCTCGGCGCCGCTGTGCACGCCCGATCACCTGGACGTCCCGCTCGGGTACGACGAGGTGGCGGCCTCCGGTTCCATGCTCGCCACGCGCGCCATCCAGGTATTCGATGAGACCGTGTCGGTGGTCCGCGTCGTGTCGCGGTGGACCGACTTTTACCAGCACGAATCGTGCGGCAAGTGCACCCCGTGCCGTGAGGGCACGTACTGGATGCGCCAGCTCATGCACCGCTTCGAGGCTGGAAAGGCCCGCGAGGGCGAGATCGAGTTGCTGTACGAGATTGCCGACAACATTTTCGGACGTTCCTTCTGCGCGCTTGGCGACGCGGCGGCCACCCCGATCCGTTCTGCCATTGACCTGTTCCGGTCCGAGTTTGAGGCTGGCTACACGACGCCGGCCGCCGAGCTCTTCCCGCCTGAGAAGTCCGTCCTGTTCCGCGAAGTAGGTGTTCAATGACAACCACTGATCACGCACCCGTCGATCTTGTCACGATCAAGGTTGACGGCAAGGAGGTCTCCGTTCCGAAGGGGACGCTGATCATTCGCGCCGCCGAGAAGATCGGCGTGCACATCCCGCGTTTCTGTGACCACCCGCTATTGGCGCCCGCGGCGGCCTGCCGTCAGTGCCTCGTGGAGGTGGCTACCCCGAACCGTGAGGGCGTGGTGGCGAAGATGCCTAAGCCGCAGCCGGCGTGCGCGGTGACGGTGTCGCCGAACATGGAGGTCTTCACGGCCGCGTCCTCGCAGGTGGCGGAGAAGGCCCAGCACGGTGTCATGGAGTTCCTGCTCATCAACCACCCGATGGACTGCCCGGTGTGTGACAAGGGCGGCGAGTGCCCCCTGCAGAACCAGGCGATGACGGACGGCCGCGGGGAGTCGCGCTTCATTGACATCAAGCGCACCTATCCCAAGCCGATCTCGGTGTCCTCCCAGATCCTGCTTGATCGCGACCGTTGCATCCTGTGCCAACGTTGCACGCGTTTCTCCACGCAGATTGCGGGCGACGCCTTCATCCAGCTTCAGGGCCGCGGCGGCGGTTCGGCCGGGCGCGAGGTCCACGGCCTGCACGGCTCGCAGATCGGTAACTTCGACGCCTCGGTCCTCGACTTCGCGGTCGAGGGCGGCCACGCCCCGGACGTGCTCAACGATTACTCGGGCCCGGACGGCGATTCGGGCCGCGAGGTCGGCTTCTCGGCCGGCCCGGTGGCCGTGGGTGAGATGGACGTGACGGGCAAGCCGTTCTCCTCCTACTTCTCCGGCAACGTCATCCAGATCTGCCCGGTGGGCGCGCTGACGTCGGCGGCCTACCGCTTCCGCGCCCGCCCGTTCGACCTGGTCTCCGTGCCCTCGGTTACAGAGCACGACGCCTCCGGCTCCGCCATTCGCGTCGACTACCGCCGCGGTACCGTGGTGCGGCGCATGGCCCAGGAGGACATGGACGTCAACGAATCGTGGATCACGGACAAGGACCGCTTCGCCTTCCGCTGGCAGACCGGCCCGGATCGCCTCACCTACCCGCGCATCGCGGGGGAGGAGGGCCCGATCTCGTGGTTCGAGGCCCTTGAGGCCGCCGCCGATGGGCTGAATGCGGCGAAGGCCAAGGGCGTCGGCGTCATCACCGGCGGCCGCCTGGCCCTCGAGGATGCCTACGCGTATTCCAAGTTCGCCCGCGTGGCGCTCGGCACGAACGATATCGACTTCCGCACCCGCCGCGGCAGCGCCGAGGAGGACCAGTTCCTCGCGGCGCACGTGGCCGGCACCGAGCTCGGCGTCACCTACGCCGACATCGAGCATGCCGGGCACGTTCTCACGGTGGGCCTGGAGGCCGAGGACGAGATCGGCTCGGTCTTCTTGCGCCTTCGCAAGGGCGTTCTGGCGAAGACCACGGCGGTCACGGTGGTCTCCGCCTACAAGACGCTGGGCACGTCGAAGATGAACGCTCGCTTCCTGCCGGCGGTGCCGGGTACGGAGGCCGAGGTGCTCGACGCGATCGCCGCGGGCGGCGCTGAGGGCTTCGGCGAGGCGTTCGCTGATCTTTCCGCCGCCGGCTCCATCATCCTCGTGGGTGAGCGCGCGGCCGACACCCCGGGCGCGCTGTCCGCAGCCGTCCGCCTGGCCGAGCGCACGGGCGCGCGCCTCGCGTGGATCCCGCGCCGAGCGGGCGACCGCGGTGCCGTGGACGCCGGCGCCATGCCGAACCTGCTACCGGGCGGTCGCCTCGTGTCCGACGCCGGCGCCCGCATCGACACGGCGGCCGTGTGGGGCGTGGACTCGCTCCCCGCCACCCCGGGCCGCCACACCGAGCAAATCCTGGCCGCGGCCGCGGCGGGCGAGCTCGGCGCGATCGTGCTCGCGGGCGTGGAGCTGGCCGACCTGCCGGCCGGCGCCGCCGATGCCCTGCGCAACGTGTTCGTGGTCCAGCTTGAGGTGCGCGACACCGAGACCACCGCGCTTGCCGACGTCGTCCTGCCCGTGGCCCCCACGGCCGAAAAGGGCGGCACGTTCGTCAACTGGGAAGGCCGCCTGCGCCCCTTCGGGCAGACCATCGTGTCCAAGGCCCTCGCCGACCGCAAGGTCCTGACCGAGCTCGCCACCGAGATGGGTGTCGACCTCGGGCTGGAGACCCTCAAGGCCGTCGTCGAGGAAATGGCCGAGCTGCGCCGCTGGGACGGCACGCGCGCCGAGCTGCCGAACGAGGCCCCGGCTCCCGCCCCCACCGTGGGCGCGGGTCAGGCCGTGCTCGCCTCCTGGAAGCAGATGATTGACGCGGGCGCGCTGCTAAGCGGCGAGCCCCACCTGGCCAAGACGGCCCGCAAGCCCGTGGCGGTCATGAGCCCCGCCACCGCGAAGAAGGCCGGCGTCACCGGCGCGGTGAAGATCACCGGCCCGGCGGGCTCGCTGAGCCTCGACGTCGCGGTGGTCGACATGCCCGACGCCGTGGTGTGGGTCCCGCAAAACGCTGTCGGTTGCGCCATCGCGACGCTCGGAAGCCGGCCAGGCGACCTCGTCACGATTCAATCGGAGGTAACGAAGTGAATCTCTATACCGTTGGCGGAGTCGCCGCAGACTTCTCGCAAGACACGTGGTGGATCTGGGTGATCAAGGCGGTCGCGATCGTCGTCTTCCTCATTTTCTCCGTGATCTTCGCGCTGTGGTTTGAGCGCCGGCTGATCGCCAAGATGCAAAACCGCCTCGGCCCGAACACGGTTGGTCCGCTCGGCCTTGGCCAGTCCTTCCCGGACGCCATCAAGCTGATCCTGAAGGAAGACTTCTGGCTGGCGGGCGCCGATAAGGTCATTTACGCGATCGCGCCGGCCATCTCGGCAACGTGTGCGTTCGTGGTTATGGCCGTGCTCCCGGTGGGCCCGGGCGTGTCGATGTTCGGCATCCACACCCCGCTACAGTTGGCCGACTCCCCGGTGGCGATGCTCTTCGTGCTGGCCGCCGCGGCGCTCGGCGAATATGGCCTGGTGCTTGGCGGCTGGTCCGCGAAGTCCACCCTGCCGCTGTACGGCTCGGTCCGCGCGGCTACCCAGATGATTTCCTACGAGCTGGCCGAGGGCCTGTCGCTCGTGACGATCTTCATCACGGCCGCCACGATGTCCACCTCGGGCATCGTCGAGGCCCAGACCAGTCTGTGGAACGTCATCTTGCTCATGCCGGCCTTCCTCATCTTCCTGGTGACGATGTTCGGCGGCACCAACCGCCTCCCCTTTGACCTCACCGAGGCCGAGGGCGAGATCGTGGCTGGCGCGCACCTGGAGTATTCCTCCATGAAATTCGGCTGGTTCTACCTGGCCGAGTACGTCAACATGCTCAACATGTCGATGCTGGTCACCACCCTGTTCTTCGGCGGCTACCGCTCGGGCCCGATCCTCACCTCGCTGTTCGGCTTGTGGGGCGGGGACCCGAACGTGGGCTGGTTCCCGGTGCTCATCTTCGTGGCGAAGATGTGGACCTTCATGGCCCTGTTCGTCTGGGTGCGCGGCACGCTGCTGCGCTTCCGCTACGACCAGTTCATGCACCTGGGCTGGAAGGGCCTCATCCCCGCAGCCCTCGGCTGGCTGGCGATCGTCATGATCGTGGTCGGCATCAACATGGTGGTGCGGATCAACATGGTCCCCGTGCTCACGATCCTCGCCGTCGGCTACTCGCTCATCCTGCTGATCTGGGCTTTCGGTGATGACACGGTGAAGAAGACCCAACAGGAGATCATCGCGGAGCGCGAGTCGGAGGAGTTCGACGGCTTCGAGAACGGCTACCCCGTTCCGCCGCTTCCCGGCCAGCACCTTCCGCCGTCGCCGCGTGCGCGTGGCCGTGCGACGATCGACACGCAGACCATTGAGGAGGCCTAAATGTCTGAAGACACCAACGCTCCGCGCTTCGAGCAGCCGGATCCGGCGCTCTACAGCCCCACGAAGAAGGGCCCGATCGGCAACTTCTTCGCGCCGGTGGCCGGATTTGGCGTGACGTTCTCGACCATCTTCCGCCCCACGGTCACGGAGGAGTACCCCTTCAAGAAGGTCCCCACCCGCCCGCGCTACCACGGCCTGCACAAGCTCAACCGCTACGCGGACGGGCTGGAAAAGTGCATCGGCTGTGAGCTGTGCGCCTGGGCCTGTCCGGCGGACGCTATCTACGTCGAGGCCGCGGCGAACACCCCGGGGGCGCAGTACTCGCCGGGCGAGCGCTACGGCCGCGTCTACCAGGTCAACTACCTGCGTTGCATTTTCTGCGCGTACTGCATCCAGGCGTGCCCCACGCGTGCGCTGACGATGTCGAACGACTACGAGATTGCAGGCCCCACCCGCGAGGACATGATTTACGAGAAGCACCAGCTCCTCGTTCCGCTCGCCGAGGGCATGCTCAACCCGCCGCACCCGATGGTGGAGGGCACGACGGACGCCGACTACTACCAGGGAACTATTACCGGGCCCACGCAGGAGCAGATCGACTGGGTTAAGGACAACCGACCCGACGATCCCTCCCTCTCCACGGCGCGGGCCACCCAGAAAGCTGAGGTCGCACAATAATGCCCACCCAGCCTCTTGAGATTTCGCTCGGTGAGACGATCATCTTCGCCCTCATGGCGGTGGCGATGGTCGCGCTCGCCGTCTACGGACTGCTCATTGCGCGCAAGGCCGTCTACTCGGTCGTTTCCGTCATCTTCATCATGGTCGGCCTGGCCGTGCTCTACACCGCGCTGGAGGCGCCCTTCATGGGCGTGGCCCAGGTGGTGGTCTACACGGGCGCCATCCTCATGATGTTCCTGTTCGTGCTCATGCTCATCGGCGTGGATTCCTCCGATTCTACGCACGAGACACTGAAGGCCCAGCGCCCGGTGGCGATCGTGGGCGGGATTGGCGTGGCCGGGATCCTCATTGGCGTCGTGCTCGGCGCGGCGAACCCGGCCGCGGTTGGCCTTGCAGCCGCGAACGCGAACGGCAACCCCGTCGGAGTCGCGCAGTCGATCTTCACCAACCACATCCTCACCCTTGAGCTCACCGGCACGCTCCTCATCGTGGCCGCGCTTGGCGCGATGACGCTGACGCACCGTGATCGCATCCACGATCCGATCACGCAGGAAGACCGCGCCCACCAGGGCGTACGCGACTTCGTCACGGACGGGCGCCACATCGGCAACAAGCCGAACCCGGGCGTCTACGCCGAGTCGAACTCGTCGGCCAACCCGGGCCTGACCGCCTACGGCCAGCCGCTCGATCTGTCGGTCAACCGCGTGCTGCAGGTGCGTGGCCAGATGCGCACGGTCGGCCAGATCTCGCCGGCCACCGTGGAACGCATCGCCACTGGGACCGGCGTCTCCGGCCCGTCAACGTACGGCGTCACCGGCCGCGCGACCCTCGCGGGCATGCCCGGCGAGCTCGCCCCCGATCACGACGCCGCCCTGGCCCGCCTCGAGCAGCTTGAGAGCGGAGCGGATGTGCCGAGCGCCAGGGAGGTCGCTGACGCGGCAGAGACCACTGCCGAGCTGACGGATAAGACGGAGGAGTAAGCCATGGATCTGATGTACTACGTGGTCCTCGCGATCATCCTCTTCGTGGTGGGCGGCGCGACCGTCCTCACCCGCCGCAACGGCGTCATCGCCCTGCTCGGCGTTGAGATCATGCTCAACTCGTGCAACCTGGTGCTCATCACCTTCTCCCGCATGTGGGGCAACCTTGAGGGGCAGGTCTTCGCCTTCTTCGTCATGGTGGTGGCTGCCGCCGAGGTCGTGGTGGGCCTAGCGATCATCGTGTCCATATTCCGTACTCGCAGGACGGCGTCGTTGGACGGCGCCAACCTCATGAAGAACTAGGCAGGTGCGAGCATTGACTAGCATTTTTGCGGAAAGCACCGTGGCTGTCGCAAGCGCGACGGGCGCGGCGAGCCTCATCTGGCTGGCCGTGGCCATCCCGCTTGTCAGCTTCGCGATCCTCCTCCTGGCAGGCAAGGCTGCTGACGCGTGGGGCCACTGGCTGGCGATCCTCGCCTCCACGGCGTCGTTCGTCATCGGCGCCGCCGCCGCCCTGCAACTGCTGGGGATGGACGCGAGCGCGCGCGTGGTCGAGACCACGCTGTATGAGTGGATCCCCGCGGTGGGTAACTTCGCGGTGGACTTCGGCACGCGGGTCGACCCGCTGTCGATCACGTTCGTCCTGCTCGTGACCTTCGTGGGCACCCTCATCCACATCTACTCCGTGTCCTACATGGAGCACGATCCGGCCCGGCGTCGTTTCTTCGCCTACCTCAACCTGTTCGTGGCAGCGATGCTACTGCTCGTCCTGGGCAACTCCTACGTGGTGCTGTTCTTCGGTTGGGAAGGCGTGGGCCTGGCGTCCTACCTTCTCATCTCGTTCTGGAACCACGTGCCCGAGTACGCCACCGCCGGTAAGAAGGCGTTCGTCATGAACCGTGTGGGCGACCTGGGCATGCTGATCGCGATGATGGCGATGGTGGCGAGCTTCGGTTCGGTGAAGTTCACCGACGTGTCAGCCGGTGTGGCTGGCGTTTCCGAGGGCACGGCCGCGTTCATCGGGGTATTCCTCCTGTTGGCCGCCTGCGGTAAGTCGGCGCAGTTCCCGCTGCAGGCATGGCTGGGGGACGCGATGGCGGGCCCGACCCCGGTCTCGGCCCTCATCCACGCCGCCACGATGGTGACCGCCGGTGTCTACCTCATGGTTCGCTCCGGCGCCGTCTACCAGGCCGCGCCCACTGCCGCTCTGCTCGTGGCCCTCATCGGCCTCATCACGCTCGTCTTCGGCGCGATCGTCGGTGCGGCGAAGGACGACATGAAGAAGGTCCTCGCGGCCTCCACCATGTCGCAGATCGGCTACATGATGCTGGCGGCGGGCCTCGGCCCGGTAGGTGCTGGCTTCGCGATCTTCCACCTCGTCACTCACGGCTTTTTCAAGGCCAACATGTTCCTTGGTGCCGGCGCTGTCATGCACGGCATGAACGACGAGGTCAACATCCGCGGCTTCGGTGGCCTGGCTAAGCACATGAAAATCACGTTCTACACGTTCTTCGCCGGCTACCTGGCGATCATCGGCTTCCCGCTGCTGTCCGGTTTCTACTCGAAGGACAAGATCATCGAGATCGCGTTCACGGGCGAGGGCACGCTTCCGTGGATCTTCGGCACGATTACCGTGCTCGTGGCGGGGCTTACCGCCTTCTACATGTCGCGGCTGTTCTTCGGGATCTTCCTGGGGGAGGAGCGCTGGGCGAAGGAAGGCCCGGACGCCAAGCACCCGCACGATCCGTCGCCGCTCATGTGGATCCCGATGGCGCTGCTCGCCCTCGGCTCCCTCGGCCTCGGCGCGGTCCTCAACTATACGGGCTTCCTCACCTGGCTTGAGCCGGCGATCGGCCACGTCGCCCACGAGGAGCCGGTCTTGCCGGTCCCGGTCATCACGGGCGTCACGCTCGCCATCGTGGCGATCGGCGTCGGGCTCGCCTGGAAGATGTACGTGGCCACCCCGATGCCCAAGGCAGCACCGGTGGGCAACGGCCTGACCCGCGCCGCGCGCGTGGATCTCTACCAGGATCAGATCAACGAGGGCCTGTTCATGAACCCCGGCCTCGCGCTCGTGGCAGGCACCGACGCGCTCGACCGCGGCGTGGTGGACGGCCTGGTCCGCGGGGTTGCCAAGCTGCCGTCCGTCGGATCGGTCGTGGGCAAGTTCCAGACCGGTTACGCCCGTAACTACGCCAGCTACATCACCATCGGCCTGGTCCTGGCGCTCATCGTCGTCGTCGCGGCCGCGCTCTAGGAGGACAAGAGGTATGCAATTGCAAACTGTTTCCGAAGCTGGCTTCCCCTGGATCACAGTGATGATCGGGCTCGCCCTGCTGGGCGCGCTCGCGCTGCGGCTGGTCAAGCCGCTGCGTTCGGCGGCCCGCCCGGTGGCGCTGGGCGTGTCCCTCCTCGTGGCCGGCGTTTTCGTCGGCGCGATGATCTCGGAGTTCGAGGTGGCGAGCTCGGCGCGCGTCCAGCTAGCCGAGACCTACTCGTGGATTCCGCAGATTGGCGTGTCGCTCGCGTGGGGCATCAACGGGATGGGCGCGGTCATGCTCGCGCTGTCCGTGTTCCTCGTGCCGGTGGTCATCCTCGCGTCGTGGACCGAGGTCGACGACGACCGGCAGGGTGGCTACCTCGCCTGGATCCTCGCCCTTGAGGCGATCATCATCGGCCTGTTCGCCGCGCGTGACCTGTTCCTGTTCTACGTGCTGTTCGAGCTCATGATCCTGCCGATCTTCTTCATGATCGGCCGCTACGGCAAGGGGGAGAGGCGCGGCAAGGCCGCGATGAAGTTCCTCATCTACTCGCTCGCCGGCGGCCTCATCATGCTGGTGGGCGTCATCGCGGTCTACGCCTACGGGCCGGGCGGCTCGGGCGGCTTCATGATCGATAACCTTGCTGCGGGCTCGCAGATGTCGGCTGCGGCGCAGATATGGATCTTCCTCGCCTTCTTCATCGCGTTCGCGATCAAGGCCCCGATGTGGCCGGTCCACACCTGGCTGCCCGACGCCACGGAGGAGGCCCCCGCAGGCACCTCCACCTTGCTGGTGGGCATCCTGGACAAGATGGGTACGTTCGGCATGATCGTGATCTGCCTGCCGCTGTTCCCCGACGCCGCCGCCGCGGCCGCGCCGGTGATCATCGGCTTCGCGCTCGTGTCGATCATCTGGGGTGCGCTCATGGCGATCGCCTCGGACAACCTCATGCGCCTCGTGGCGTTCACCTCGGTGTCCCACTTCGGTTTCATGGTCATGGGTATCTTCTCCGGCTCATCGATCGCGATGGCCGGCGCGATCCTGTACATGGTGGCGCACGGTATTGGTACCGCGGGCCTGTTCCTCATTGTGGGCTTCCTCGGCGAACGCGGGGGCTCCCACCTCATTTCTCGCTACGGCGGCTGGCAGCGCGTCACCCCGATCCTGGCCGGCACGTTCATGATCTCGGGCCTTGCCACGATCGCCCTGCCGGGCCTGTCGGGCTTCATCCCCGAGTTCATGGTCCTCATGGGCACGTACGGCGTGCTACCGTGGGCGGCGCTCATCGGCGTCGTCGGCGTCGTGCTCGCCGCGCTCTACATCCTTCTGCCGTACCAGCGGGTCTTTACCGGCCCGAAGCCGGAGGAGCAGGTGGCGGACCTGGGCGGGCGCGAGAAGACGGTCATGGGCCTGCTGATCGCGGCCATGCTCGTCCTCGGCTTCTTCCCGTCCATCGCACTCGACGCCGTCAACCCCGTGGCCGAGCAGTACGCATCCACGCTGATGGTCACCGCTGAAGGGAGCACCAAGTGAATCTCGAAATTCAATGGATGGCAGTCCTGCCACTGTTGATCGTCCTCGGATCGGCCGTGCTGGGCACCCTCTTTGAGGCGTTCGTGCCCCGCCGCGCTCGCCGCGCCGTGCAGGTGACCCTGTCGCTCGCCGCGCTCGCCGCCGCCCTGGTGGTGCTCGTGTGGCGCTGGACGGAGACCCAGGCCGATGGCTCCACGGTGCAGCCGCTGGCCCTAGCAATCCACGCCGACGGCACGGTGGCGGTCAGCCTCGTGGAGGACGCGATGTCGCTCATCGCGCAGGTGGTCATCGTGGTCGGCGCGCTCCTGTCCTTCCTGGTGATCGCCGACCGCACGCAGACCCGCGAGGGCGCGTTCGCGGCGGCCGCCGCCACCCGCCCGGGTTCGTCGGAGGAGCGAGAGTTTAGCCGGCTTGGCCGCCAGCAGACCGAGGTCTACCCGCTGGCACTCTTCGCCACGGGCGGCATGATGGCCTTCACCTCGGCCTACGATCTGCTGACCTTCTTCATCGCGCTCGAAGTGCTCTCTCTTCCGCTCTACGTCCTGTCGGCAACCGCGCGCCGCAAGCGCCTGCTGTCGCAGGAGGCCGCGCTGAAGTACTTCATCCTCGGCGCTTTCTCTTCGGCGATCTTCCTCATGGGTTCGGCGCTCATCTACGGCGCCACCGGCTCCCTGTCGATCGAGGCCCCGGTGCTGCTCATCTCGCGCGGCCAGGGTCTGGCGACACCGGTGCTGCTGACGGTCGGCGTCGTGATGGTGGTCATCGGCCTGCTGTTCAAGGTGGGCGCCGCGCCGTTCCACGCGTGGACCCCGGATGTCTACCAGGGCGCCCCCACGCCGATCACCGGTTTCATGGCCGCTGGCACGAAGACCGCCGCGTTCGTGGCCCTCATGCGTGTGTTCATCCTGCTGGTGGCCCCTGTGTGGGATTCGATCAACATTTTCATGTGGATCGTTATCATCGCTACGATCGTGATCGGCACGGTCATGGGTCTGGTGCAGACCGACATCAAGCGCCTGCTGGCCTACTCCTCGATCGCGCACGCCGGCTTCATCCTCATTGCTGTCACGGCGATCAACATCATTTCTAACGCCGAGGTCACGCTCATCGCGGTCCCCGCGGTGCTGTTCTACCTGCTGGCTTACGCGGTGGCCACCGTGGGTGCGTTCGGCGTGGTGACGCTCGTGCGCGAGCGTGACGCGCAGGGCAACATCCTGGGCGAGGCCACGAAGCTCTCTAGCTGGGCGGGCCTGGGCAAGCGCAACCCGGTGCTGGCCGTGTCGATGACGATCTTCCTCCTGTCGTTCGCGGGCATCCCGCTGACCGGTGGCTTCATCGGAAAGTTCGAGGTCTTCCGCGCCGGTATCGAGGGCGGCCTGGCCGTGCTCGTGGTGCTGGCGGTGCTGGCCTCGGCTGCGACCGCGGTGTTCTACTTCCGCTTGGTCCAGCTCATGTTCTTCCGTGAGCCAGAGGGCGAGTCGGTGGCCGTGGTCGAGTCAGAGGGCATGTCGATCGTCGCGATCGTCATCGCCGCGATCACCACGATCGCGCTCGGCGTGGTGCCCTACTTCGCGCTCGACTTCATCATGGGATCGTTTGCGTGAGCGTCACGGATGTCCTAGCCAGCGACGACCCGCTCGCCCGCCGGCTCGCCGCGCGCATGGAGGTGGTCGAAGACCGCCTGCGATCGGCGTGCCGGGTGGACGACGTCGTCGTCGATTCGGCCACCTCCTACCTCGCCGACGCCGGCGGCAAGCGGTTGCGGCCGCTGCTGACGTTGCTCGCGGCGGAGGTGGGCCCGAACCCCGATTCGCCGGACGTCATTGACGCGGCCGTGGTCATGGAGCTGACGCACCTGGCCTCGCTCTACCACGACGACGTCATGGACGAGGCACCCAAGCGGCGCGGCGTTCCGACAGCACAGTACATTTTCGGTAACTCCTCGGCGATCATGGCTGGCGACGTACTGTTCTCGCGCGCGTCTAAGATTGTGGCCGGGCTGGGGCAGAAGGCGATCTACATGCACGCCGAGTCTTTCGAGCGCCTGTGCATGGGCCAGCTGCACGAGACGGTGGGCCCGCAGGCGGGGGAGGACCCGATCGAGCATCACCTCAAGGTCCTGTCCGGCAAAACGGGCTCGCTCATCGCGGCATCCGCCCACCACGGCGTCATGGCCGCGGGCGGCCCGGACGAGGAGAGTGAGGCGCTGGCCGCGTTCGGCGAACGGATCGGCGTGGCCTTCCAGATCGCCGACGACGTCATCGATCTGGTCTCCGACCCCGAGCTCACCGGCAAGACTCCGGGCACTGACCTGCTCGAGGGCGTGCCGACCATGCCCACGCTTCTGCTTGAGCGCGCGGCTCAGGAGGGCACGATCGACGACGACGGGCGCGTGATCCTCGACTTCCTCGCCGAAGGCAACCTGGAGGCGGGGGACCGGCTGGCCACGGTGGTGGGCATGCTCAAGGCGCACGACGTGGTCGACCAGACGCGGCAGCTCGCCCGGCAATGGGTGGACGACGCGCTGGGATACTTGGAGGGAATCAAGGACCGGGAAGTCTACAGTTATCTGGTCATGTTCGCCCACGGGATGGTCGAACGTATGGCGTGACGGCGTTGTCGTAACGGGGGCTCACACGCGAAAGCGTCAAGGCCGCGAACGGAAGCGCAGGGTGTACGTGCCCTGCGCTTCTTCGTAGGCGAACGGTGAGGCGGACAATTGCGGCTGGGGGCCGGGGAACGGCTAGAATGGCGGCAGTCTTAAAAGGAGCAAACGTGCGCAAACTGATCGATAAGATTCTCCGGGCAGGCGAGGGGAGAACCCTGAAGAAGCTCGAGGGGATCACGCGGCAAGTCAACGAGCTGGAAGACGCCTTCAAGGAGATGAGCGACGAGGAGCTCAAGGCTCAGACGGCGGAATTCCGCGAGCGCTACCAGGAGGGCGAGTCCCTGGATGACCTGCTGCCGGAGGCATTCGCGGTGGTGCGCGAGGCGTCGGTGCGTACGCTCGGCCAGCGGCACTACGACGTGCAGATCATGGGGGGTGCCGCCTTGCACCTGGGCAACATCGCGGAGATGAAGACCGGTGAGGGCAAGACTCTGGTGGCCACGCTCGCCGCCTATCTCAACGCGATCCCGGGGCGCGGCGTGCACGTGGTGACGGTCAACGACTACCTGGCCTCCTACCAGTCGGAGCTCATGGGCCGGGTGTTCCGCTACCTCGGGATGACCACCGGGTGCATCACCACGGGGCTCAGCCCGGCCCAGCGGCGCGAGCAGTACGCGTGCGACATCACGTACGGCACGAACAACGAGTTCGGCTTTGACTACCTGCGCGATAACATGGCGATGAGCCTGGACAACCTGGTCCAGCGTGAGCACAACTTCGCGATCGTGGACGAGGTGGACTCGATCCTCATTGACGAGGCGCGTACCCCGCTTATTATTTCGGGCCCGGCCGAGGGGGATGCGAACAAGTGGTACACGATGTTCTCCCAGGCGGTGGGCTCGCTCAAGCGCGATATTGACTACGAGGTCGATGAGAAGAAGCGCACCGTGGGCGTGCTCGAACCGGGCATTGACAAGATTGAGGACATACTGGGGATCGACAACCTGTACGAGTCGGTCAACACCCCGCTGATTGGCTACCTCAACAACGCGATCAAGGCCAAGGAGCTGTTCGCACGCGACCAGGATTACATCGTGGCCGACGGCGAGGTGCTGATTGTGGACGAGCACACGGGCCGCGTGCTGCCCGGGCGCCGCTACAACGAGGGCATGCACCAGGCGATCGAGGCGAAGGAGGGCGTGGCGATCAAGGCCGAGAACCAGACGCTGGCCACGATCACGCTGCAGAACTATTTCCGCCTGTACGACAAGCTGTCGGGCATGACGGGCACGGCAGAGACCGAGGCGGAGGAGTTCGCCTCCACCTACGACATTGGCGTGGTGCCGATTCCGACCAACCGTCCGATGCGGCGCGTTGACCACACGGACCTGGTCTACCCCACGGAGCGCGGCAAGTTCGCGGCGATCGTGGAGGACATCAAGGAGCGGTTTGCCACGGGCCAGCCGGTGCTGGTGGGTACGGCGTCGGTGGAGAACTCGGAGAAGCTGTCGGCCCTGCTGAAGAAGGCGCACGTGCCGCACGAGGTGCTCAATGCTAAGCAGCACGAGCGCGAGGCAGCGGTGGTGGCGATGGCGGGCCGCAAGGGCGCCGTCACGGTGGCGACCAACATGGCTGGTCGAGGCACCGACATCATGCTCGGCGGAAACGCCGAGCACATCGCGGTGGACCTCATGGCCAAGCGTGGGCTGGACCCGGAGGAGGACGCCGAGGAGTACGAGAAGGTGTGGCCCGAGGTGCTGGCCGAGGCCAAGGCGGCCGTGGCCAAGGAGCACGACGAGGTGGTGGAGCTGGGCGGCCTGTACGTGCTCGGCTCGGAGCGCCACGAATCGCGCCGCATTGACAACCAGCTGCGCGGACGATCAGGGCGTCAGGGCGACCCGGGCGAGTCGCGGTTCTACCTCTCACTCGACGACGACCTCATGCGCCTGTTCGGCAACACGCGCGCCACGGACCGCTTCAAGAACGGCCCGGAGGACGAGGTGCTCGACTTCAAGATCCTGAGCACCGCGATCGAGCGCGCCCAGACCCAGATCGAGGCGCGCAACGCCGAGATGCGCAAGAATGTGCTGAAGTATGACGACGTGATGAACGAGCAGCGCTCCACCGTCTACGCCGAGCGCCGGCGCATTCTCGAGGGTGAGGACGTGGAGGACCAGATCAGCTCGTTCATCACCTTCGTGGTTGACGACGTCGTGGGCAGCCACACGGTCGGTTCGGCCGACGAGTGGGACATGCACGCGCTGTGGATGGACGTGAAGGGCATCTACCGCCCGTCGTTCACAGACGAGGAGCTCATCGAGGCTCACGGCGGCGACCAGCGCGAGCTGAGCCGGAGCACGGTGCGTGACGAGATCCTGGAGGACGTGGAGACGATCTACCACGAGCGCGAGGAGGAGCTGGGCTCTGAGCAGATGCGCAACGTGGAGCGCGAGGTGCTGCTGACCGTGCTGGATCGCAAGTGGCGCGAGCACCTGTACGAGATGGACTACCTTAAGGAAGGCATCGGCCTGCGCGCGATGGCCCAGCGCGACCCGCTTGTCGAATACAAGCAGGAGGGCTACCACATGTTCCAGCAGATGAATGACTCGATCCGCGAGGAGACGGTGCGTCACCTGCTGAACTTCGAACTGCCCTCCGAGCGGATGGCCCGCGAGGCGTTGGAGTCCGCGAAGGCGGCGCTCGCTGCCGGTGAGGGCGGTTTCATCGGCCAGAAGGCTCCCGTGCAGCCGCAGCAGTCGACCGAGAAGATCCTGGGCATCAAGCGGCCCGAGTCGCAGAAGCTGTCCTATTCCTCGTCAGCCGGTCAGAGCGGGCCCGCGGCCCAGCGTGGACCGGCGGCGGGCAACAAGCCTCCGGTGGGCACGTTCGGCAACGCTGTGACGCAGGGCCAGGGCCAGCAAGGTGGCGAGGCGGACCCGTACGCGGGGATGAATCGCGCCCAGCGGCGTGCGGCCAAGCGGCGCAAGTAGAAGCCCGCGGGTGGCGCGGCCCGGTGGCGGACGCTACCGGGCCACGTTGGATAGGTGCGTTAAAAGAAACTGGACGATTTCCGGGTGATCTCCTCATATAAGAAGATCGGCCCGAAATCGTCCAGTTTATTTCAATCGTTGCTCGCGAGTTCGTTGGCAGGGGCCCGCGGGGGTGGCCGGGCCCCACTTAGATGATCTCGAGGGCGGTCACGTGCCACCGGCCGCGGCGCACCTCGAGCCGGGCGGCCGCCGCGCGGGTGCGTTTGCCGTCGAAAACGACGAGCGAGACCTCGGCGACCCCGTCGCGCGGCTCGCACACCCGCACACGCTTGATGCGCGGCGGCATGCACTTCTCGGCCCGGCCGAGCACGCGCTGGGCGAGGCCGGCGCGGCGGGTGAGGGCCTCGTAGACGTCGGGGTGCATCCAAGTCTGGAGCTGGCGGGCGGGCCGGTGGCCCATGAGGACCTCGATGGACTGGCCGACCACGCGGGCGGCGAAGCGGTCCGGCGGGGTGAGCTTCTCGGTGGTCTTGCCCGATTCGCCGTTGTACATGAGCCTGTCGATGCGTGGCGAGGTGAAGGCTGCGCGGTCGAAGCCCTCGCCGTTGGAGGGCGCAGGCAG
The DNA here is from genome assembly GCF_001469025.1 of Trueperella bernardiae. Lineage (GTDB taxonomy): Bacteria > Actinomycetota > Actinomycetes > Actinomycetales > Actinomycetaceae > Trueperella > Trueperella bernardiae. The sequence continues at coordinate 166,492 of NZ_LNIZ01000003.1, forward strand.
GGACTGCGAGGACCGGCCTGGGTAGCTCTTCGGGAGCTGGCGCGGTGGCGGCGGGGGAGTGGCGACGTGGACCTTGTGATCGAGTAGTGCTTGGCTCATGGGGTGTCCTTAGGGAAGTGTGATGATTTGGCCGGGACGGATGAGGTTCGGGTCGTCGCCGATGACGCCCTTGTTAGCGAGGTAGAGGTCGAGCACGATGTCGGCCAACTCGGAGTCGTTCGAGGGGGAGTAGTAGTCCCTGGCGATCGACCACAGGCAATCCCCGGCTTCCACGATGTGGGTGCGTTCCGAGATGAGCGTGGCTCCCGCTGTATGATCGACCCTGGCGATCGGCGCCGACTCGCGCGTGGCTGCGAGGGCGGCGTCGTGGAGCGGCTTGCCGATGCGAGGTGCTTCGGCGGCGGCGACTGGTCCGGCCTCCGGTAGGGGCGCGACCGCGGTTTCGGACGCGACGGCGGGGTCGGCGTCGTGAATGGGTCCGGCCGGCTCGTAGAGCGTGCTCGCGGAGGGCAGGGGAGCGCCCCAGCTGAGATCGACGTCGGCGGAGGCGGGAGCGATGAAGCTGCCGGCAAGCCCGGCGGCGGCGATGCCCTTGAGGATCGGCGGACCCCAACGGGCGACCCGTGCGCGCAGGGTGCGGCTTCCGGAGCGGGAGGCGCGAAGGAGTGCGAGCGCGGCGATGAGATACCACAGGACCACGAGCGCGATTGCCACGGCGGACGCGGCGACGAGCACGGCCTCCAGGTCCTGCTGGGGTGCGCCGGTGTGGGACGGGTTCATGTCGACTCCAATGATGCTGTTTGGTGTTGTTTGATGCTGTGTGATCGAGTTTGGTGCTGTTTGATGGCGTGCGCGAGTGGGTATACCCGGTAAGTCGAAGGGTGAGATGCGCGACGGTGTGGAAAGTGGAGCGCTCGCGGGCGACCGGCCGTAGCCTGTGCCTATGGATTGGACGATTCTTGCTGAGGCCATCGCCTCCGAAGTGGAACAAGGCGAGCGCGACGAACTCGACGCAGAGGTGGCCGACCTCGCCGACGCCGAACGGGCCACGCTCACGGTGGGGGACCGCCTGCGGGGTGCCGTGGGAGCGAGCATCGAGGTGGCCGTGCGGGGCTTGGTGCTCGACGGCGTCGTCGAGGCGGTGGGCGAGAGCTGGTTCTTGCTCACGGACGCCACCCACGAGCACATCGTGCTCACGGAGGCGGTGGTGAGCCTCAGCCGCGTGTCCTGGGCGCAGACGCCGGGAAGTGGCCTGCCGGTCAGCGTGGGGTCGTTCGTGCGCCAGCTCCAGGACACCTACGTGGCGCTGCGCGGGCCGGACGTCAACGTGGCGGGCCGGGTGGTCGGCGTTGGGCGCGACCACCTGCTGATTGAAGAGGAGGGCGGGGATCGGTACGGTTCGTACGCCCAGCCGTGGGAGGCCCGCTACGATTTCGGGCAAAGGGAACGGCTATCGCAGATCGTCATTCCGATCGATGCGATAGCCGTGATGAGCCAGGCGAGGGTGAACCGCGGGGTTTAGAAATCCTCTCCCGACGCGATTTTTTCTCGGGTGGCCGCGTAGGCGCGCTCGACGTACTCGGTGAGCACGGCGTCCTCAATGCGCCACTGGCCGCGTCCGCCTACCTGAATGGCAGGAAGTTCGCCATTCTTGATGAGCGTGCGTACCTGTCCGGCCGAGACATTCAGGTACTCGGCGACATCAGCGATTGTTAGAAACCTAGACATAGCTAGAGTGTCCCATCTACTAGCGACCGACGCTTGAACTGTACACGGGTGTTAAGTCCTGTGGAAAACTGTGAACGATTTTCGCGAAATATGCAACGGTTGAGCCATGACGATATCGAAATATCTACCGTGGAAGGATCCGCGGCTGGCCATTGGAGTGCTTCTCATTGCGGGTGGCGGGCTCGCGGGCTCGGTCGTGCTGGGTGGGGAATCCTCTGTCCCGTTACTGCGCGCGAGCGCCCCGGTCGCGGAGGGTAGTGTGCTAAGTGAGAGCCAGTTCACAGTGGTGGAGCTGCCCGAGCGCGTGGGGGCCGAGTACGTGAGGAGCGGGCAGATTCCCGACGGCGCCGTGGCAACTCACGCTCTTCAGCCCGGCGATCTTCTCCCGACCTCCGCCCTCGGCCAGCCAGGCGCGCTTGCCGACGTGACCATCCCGCTGCTCGTGGCGCCCGCCTCGAGCGTGGGGGTGGGGTCGCAGGTGGATGTGTGGCGCGTGCAGAACGCGACCATCAACACGGCCTCGGGGGCGAGGCTCATCGCGCAGGGCGCGGTGATCGTTTCCGTGGAGGTCGGGGGCGTGGGCTCGCAGACCGCCGCCCAGATCCGGGTGGCGCCAGCCGACGTGCCCGGGATCCTCGAGGTGCTCGGCACCCAGGACGGGCTGGTGCTCGTGGGGAAGGCCGGCCAATGATCCTCCTATGTTTGCCCGCCCAGCTTGAGGAGCAGGTGGTGCGCGGCCTGGCGGCGTTCGGCGAGGAGGTCCGCATCGCCCGCCGGTGTGCCGACCTGGCCGAGGTCATCGCCGGGGTTGAGGCCAACCTGGGCAAGATCGTGTTGCTGGGCGACGATCCCGCGCTCGACCTCTCGGCCGTCACCCGGCTCGCCGCCGCCGGCGCGCGCGTGGGTGTGGTGCCGTCCTTCCGGCCGGTCACGGCCATCAACGCGCTCGGCGCGGTGCCCGTGGCCGAGTCGGAGATGGTGGACTTCGTGCGCGGGTCCACGCCCGTTGAACCCGTGGCGGCACCGATGCGGCGGGGCCGGATCATCGCCGTGTGGGGGCCGGGCGGGAGCGTGGGGCGATCGGCGCTCGTGCGAGACCTCGCGGCGGTTGCCCCGAACGTCGTGGTGGTCGACGCCGACACCCACCGCCCCAGCCTGTCCCAGCTCTACGGGCTGGAGGAGACGTCTGCCATCGTGGCCCTCGCCCGGCACATCGAGCGGGGCAAGGACCCGGCCGAGCTCATCGACGCGGTGCTGGTGGAGCTGCCCGGGCGCGGGGCTGATAAGCCTGGCCGCCTACTTGCCGGCCTTAATACTGGCGAGCGCTGGAGGGAGTTGCCCCGGGTGGTGGTCGAGCGCATGTGGGAGCCGCTCGCCGCATCCGCGGACGCGGTGATCGTGGACCTTTCCGGTGGGATGGAGGCGCGGCCCTCCCGCGAGGACCGCCACGCCGCCACCCGCTCGGCCGTGGAGGCGGCGGACGTGGTGGTGCACGTGGGCGCCGGCACGCCCGTGGGGTTGCGGCGCTTCCTCGAACACCTCGACGCCCTGGGCAGTGACAGGCTTGGCGAGCACCACGGGGTGGTCCTCCTCTCCGAGCACGGACTGGGCGTGGACGGTAAGGCGAAGGTCCTCTCGCTCCTCGCCGACGCACCCGTGCCGATTCACTTCCTGCGCGCTGATCGGCGGCGCCTCGAACGCTGCGAGCTCCAGGCCCGCGACATGGTGGGTACCTACCCGCGTTCTGGCTATGCCAAGGACGTGCGGGCCCTGTGGGAGGTCATCGGCGCCGCGGGCGCATAGCGGCGGGGGCATCAGGCGAGCGCGTCAGCGGGCGCGGCGGTTTAGGATGTGTCTATGCGCATCTACATTCCGCTCACGCCCGAGGACCTCGCCGCGGCCATCGAGCCCCGGCTGGTTCACGCCGTCACACCCGAACTCAAGCGGACCGTGCCACGGGAGGACGACGAGGGGTGGGAAATGATCGCCACCCTTGCCGCCGCTGACGACTCGCTCCGCCTGCTTGCCGGCCGTCAGGCGCGCCGCCGGATGGTGTGCGTGGCCGAGGTGCCCGGCCGTGCGCTAGAGCACGCGGCCGAGCTCCCCACTGCCCGCCGGCTCACCGCTTCCGTGGAGTGGGGGGACGTGGAGACCATCCTCGTGGATGAACCGGGATACGAGGAGCTCGTCTCCCGTGCCATCGCCGGTGAGGAGGCGGCCTTCGCGGCAACCGGTGACATCGACCTGCTCTGGTACGACGTCATCGAGCGCGCCGACCTGGCCGCCGAACTTGAGGCAGGCGCACTGGTCGAGCCGGGCGCCTAGGGCCCGGGTTTTGCGCCTGCCGGGTGGGACCGCGAGTCAGAACCGGGAAGGGTTCATGCTCCGCGACCGGCCTACGCGGAGACGCTCATCGTGGAGCCCCCGCGGTCGAGCGGCTTGACCGTGACCCGATCGGGGATCATGGCCTTGAGTTCCTCCACGTGGGAGACCACGCCCACCGTGCGCCCGTCCGCTCGCAGCTGCCCGAGTGTGTCCATGACCGTTTGCAGGTAGTCGCTCGACAGGCTGCCGAAGCCCTCGTCGATCAAGAGCGTGTCAATGCGGATCCCGCCGTTCTCCGCCTGCACCACTTCGGACAGGGCGAGCGCGAGGGCGAGCGAGGTGTAGAAGGTCTCGCCGCCCGAGAGGGTGCCGGGGGAGCGGACGTGGTCGCCGCCAGGGCCGGAGTCGTGATGGACCACCTCGAGCCCGAGGCCCGACTTAAGCTCCCCGCGCCCCTCGTCGGCCCGGCGTAGCTCGTAGCGGCCGAAGGAGAAGCGGGCGAGGTGCTCGTTGGCTCGCTCGACGATCTGCTCGAAGCGGCGCAGAAGCACCCACACCGTGAGCTTGACGCGGCTGAGCGACATCGACCCGGCGTTCGCCAGATCCGCCAGCCGGACGGCCGGCCCGGCCGCATCGCTGATCCTCTTCCAGTCCCGATGGGCGGCGTGTAGCCGAGCGAGGTGCCCATTCGAGGCGGTCATCCGCTGTGAGGCGATCGCCTCGGCACGGTTGGCCTGGGAGACCGCCTCCCGCGCGGCGGCATCGGCTCGCCGGGCGGCCTCCAGGTCCACCTCCTGGCCCTCAACCTGCAGCCGTTCGCTGGCCAGTTGGCCTTCGATGCTTGCGCACTGGGCCGCGTGGTCCTCTACCTCCTTCTTCAGCGCTGTGAGCGTGGGACGGGGGAGGTGGCTTGCGCGGGCCTGCGCGGCGGTGACGTGCGCGGCAGCGAGCGCCTCGGACGCCGCGGCGCGGGCCTCTTCGAGCGAGCGGGCCGCAGATGCCGCCGTCGTTGCCACTGCGCGCAAGCTGCTGAGCTGTTCGCGCTGCCGGCCAAGCGCGGCCTGGCGGTCATGAACGCTGGGGAATTCCCCGCGCGCGTCGGAGACGCGCGCGGTATCGGCCCCGAGCATCTGGCTGGCGCTTGCGGTACGTTCGGTCAGCGCTCGCTGATCCTCCCGGACCTGCCCCAGTGCCAGACGTTGCTTGGCCTGGGCGTCCTCCAGCGCCGCGCGCTCGGCCTCCATCGCCGCCGCGTTCTTTTCGGCAGCGCTGGCCTTTGCCAGGTCAGCCGTGAGAGCAACAATCGTGGCCGCGATCGACTCGGGCGTGGCGTCGCCCAGCTGGGAACGCAACGCTTCGGCAGAGCTGGACAGGGCCGTGACCTTTTGGTTCGCTTGGTCAAGTGCGGCGGCCAGCGGCGCGAGCGCCGCCTCCTCGGCCTGGACCTGCTCGAGCGTGGCCGAATCCGCCGCTGGGGCGGCCGGAGCGGGGTGCTCGGTGGAACCGCAAACGGGGCACGGCTCAGATTCGCTCAGCGTGCTGGCTAGGTTGGAAGCCATCGATCTGCGCCAGGCCTCCGTGGTGGCATTTAATTTCTCGCGTTGGGCCGAGTGCGCGGCGGCGGCCTTCACCAGGGTCCCGCGCGCCCGCTCGAGCGTGCCCTCAACGTCCGTGAGCTTCGTGGCCGTGGCTTGGGCCGCTTGCTGGGAGGCAAGCTTTTCCGTGATGACCGGGGCGGTGGCGGCAAGTGTGCGCTTGGCCTGGAGCGCGGAGTCGAATTCGGCGGCGCGCGAAGGGTAGGCGGCAAGCTGTTCATCGAGCTCGGCAGCCCTCGCTTGCAGTGCCTCTGCCTCCTTTTCAAGACCGGCCAGTTCCTCTCGGCGCTGCGACAGGCCGGCCTCGAGTGCGGCCAGCTCCGCGAGCGCGCCGAGCTGGGTGTTGATCCCGGCCAGTTCCGCATCGCAGGAATCGATGACAGATTCGGCGGCCTCCAGCACGCCCTCCTGTGCCGCGATAGCGCTGGCGAGCGAGTCAATATCCGTGACGGTCGCAGCCCCCGCGGCTGGTGTGCCCACCGCACCCGTAGCCGACGGCTCCGTAGCAGCCGCATCCGGCCCGGACGCCCCCGCGGACGCCATGCCCGCGGGCAGCGCGATAGCAGACAGCGCCTCCCGCGCCGAGTCCTCCCGGTTCAGGCGGTCGATGGCGAGTGCCACCGATTCGTGGGCGGCGATCTTCGCCCGCGCCTCCTCGATGCGTGGCGCACGCTCGGCCAGCACTGCGCGCTCGGCCACCAGCCGACCCCGTTCGGCGATGGCGGCGGTGAGGATCTCCGCCTGCTGCAGGGCCTGAGCGGCCTGCCGGGCGGCGGCGCCGACCTCGACGGTCAGCTCCGAGGCCGCCGCCCACGCCTGGCCAAGCACGTGGTCGGCTTCCGCGATCGCCTCGAGCGGCGCCTCATCGTCCGGCTCGAGGACGAGCTGGACCAGGTGGGGGAACTGTTCGGCCACCCCGTCGATATCAAGCCAGGAGTGCAAGGCGCGGATGGCCTCCTCCGAGGCGGCCTTGACCTTTCCGCGTGCCTCCTTCGCCGCATCCTCCAGGGCGTAGGCGAAACGCTTGTAATCGCTGGTGTTGAACAGGGTTTCGAGCAGAGCCGCCCGCTCGGTGGACTTCATCTTCAAGAACTGAGCGAACTGACCCTGGGGGAGCACCACGGTTTGCACGAACTGTTCGCGCGTGAGCCCCAAAAGCCCCTCCAGCTCGGCATCCACCTGTGAGATCTTCGAGCCGAGGATCTCCCCGGCCTCCCACTTCTTCGCCTCCACGGCCGCCTCGGACATGCGCCACAGGTGTGCGGTGGCGCCTATGGGCGTGGTGCCCTCCCCGCGCACCTTCTGCTTGAGGTAGGCGGGCGTGCGCCGCACGCGGTACGTGCCCGAGGCGATGGTGAACACGAGCTCCACCACCGACTCCACGGTGCCGGGCGCGTAGCTGGAGCGCATGCGGGACCGATCCGAGTCGCTTCCCGCCACGTCCCCGTACAGGGCGAAGACGATCGCGTCGATAATTGAGGACTTCCCGGCGCCCGTGGGCCCGTCAAAAAGGAACAGGCCGGAGGCCGTCAGGTCATCAAAGTTGATCGTGTGCGTGCCCGGGAATGGGCCGATCGCACTGAAAGTCAGGTGCCGGAACTGCATCAGGCCCTCACCTTCTCCCACGTATCGGCCACGAGCTGGTCCTCCATCTCGGTCAGTTCCCGCCCTCCCGCATGCGCAAAGAATTCGCGCATGACGGCCAGCGGGTTGGAACGGATCTCGGCCAGCTCCCTCAGCGTGACGGCCGTGGCCTCACTCACGTGTTCGAGCACGAGCATGTGCGCAAAGCGCGCCTTGAGCTTGGCGTACAGATCGGCCGGCCTGTCCGGATCCGTGACTCGGATGCGCACGAAGTAATCGCCAAACGCCGCGTACTTTACCGACAGCAGGTTTTCCAGCGTGTCCTCCAACGTGGCAAGCGGCCGGTATACGGGCGCAGGGATGAGCTCCACGCCCCCGCTTTGGGTATCGAGCAGCACGGAGGATTTGACGTGCTTTTCCTCGGAGAAGGAAAAGGCGATGGGCGAGCCCGAATAGCGCATGAGCGGATCGCCCTCCGTGCCCACCCGTTGCGGGCCGTGGATGTGGCCGAGGGCCACGTAATCCGTGAGCCCGCCCAGGCGGAACAGGTGCGAGGGGATCGAATCCGCCCCGCCCACCGAGATATCCCGCTCCGACTCCGTGGGTTGCGCGCCGATGACGAACGAATGGGAGAGCACCACCCGGTACGGGTTGCCCCCGCGCCGCTTCATGTCCGCCTCCACGCGGGCCAGCATCTCGGTGTTAACCGCCATGTGGCTGCGTTCGAGCACCTCATCCCCGGCCAGCTTCTCCCGCTCCGTGGGCGGATCTAAGTAGGGGATGGGGTAGATGAGGGCGCCCCCGGTGTCGTCGTCCATCACCACGGGGACGTGGGCGCGGCGCGAATCGGTACAGATATGCAGCCGATCCCGCACCAAACCTGACAGGAAGCCGAGGCGCTGGGGCGAATCGTGGTTGCCGCTGGTCATGATCACCCGCGTGTGCTCGAGCAGGCGCCCAAGCGTGTCAGACAGCAGCTCCACCATGGTGACGGGCGGGACGCTGCGGTCAAACACGTCACCTGAAATGAAGAGCGCATCCACACTCTCCGCCGCCACGAGATCGACCACGTGATCGGCCCACTGCTCAAAGGCAGGGGTGAGATCGGCACCGTGCATTTCCCGGCCCAGGTGCCAATCGGCCGTATGTAAAAACCTCATGTCTTCAGGCTAGCGGTCCCCTCCGACAACTTTTTCTCCGCACGCCCCGCCGGCGGCAGAAACCGCTTAATCCCGCACGGAATTGAGGATCTCGAGGGCGGGGTTGTGAAGGTGGCCGTTCGTGGCGATCGCGTTGTGCCCCCACGGCCCATCCTCGCCCTCGAGCGAAGTGAAGCGCCCGCCGGCCTCGGTCACGATCGGCACGAGCGCGGCCATGTCATACAGGTTGAGCTCCGGCTCGCTCGCGATATCCACCGCGCCCTCGGCCACCAGCATGTACGACCAAAAGTCGCCGAAGGCGCGCGTGCGCCAGCAGGTCTGAGCCAGGCGCAAAAAGGCGCGCAGCTGGTTGCGATCCGACCAGCCATCCAGCGACGAATAGGACAGCGACGCGTCTGAGACCCGCCCCACCTGCGACACGTGGATGCGCCGCGCCGCAGCCGCCGACCGCCCCGCGTAGGCTCCCAGGCCCTTCGCCGCAAACCAGCGTTGCTTGAGCGCTGGGGCTGAGACGATGCCGAGCACGATCGCCCCGTTGTCCTCCAGCGCGATGAGCGTGGCCCACACCGGCACGCCGCGCACGTAATTCTTCGTGCCATCGATCGGGTCGATGATCCACCGCCGCCCCGACAGGCCCTCCACCGGGGCCTCCTCCTCGCCCGTCACGCCGTCGCGCGAACGGAACTGGCGCAACATGTCGCGAATGAGGCGCTCGGCGGCGCGGTCGGCGTCAGAGACGGGGGTCATGTCGGGCTTGGTCTCGACCCGCAGGTCGGCGGCCCGAAAGCGCTCGAGGGTAAGGACATCGACCCGGTCGGCGATCCCGAGGGCCACCTGCAGGTCATCGGCGTAACGTGGTTGCATGCCCCAAGCATAGCCGCTGATTGGCTTTCGCACGCCCCGCGCGCCCATCGAGCCCCGCGCACGACGCCGCCATGCCGGTTACGCCCCGGCCACCAGGCCCGCCCGGTGTGGCTAGGCCCAGTGGGGGTCCATCTTCTGGCGTGAATCGAGCAGGCGGTGGAAGGACTCAACACGGGCCATGAGCCGCTCGCCTTCCACCTCTTCGAGCGCGCATTCGAGCGCGCCGGGCTCGTGCGGGCAACCGCGCGGACAGTCTTCGGCCGCCTCGCGCAGATCCGGGAACCCGCGCAGCAGGTCCTCGGCCTCGACGTGCGCGAGGCCGAACGTGCGCACGCCTGGCGTATCGATGACCACGCCGCCGCCCTCGAGGCCGAAGGCCATCGCCGACGTCGACGTGTGCCGCCCGCGTCCCGTCACCTCGTTCACGTGCCCGGTCTCGCGCTCGGCGCTCGGCACGAGTGCGTTGATGAGCGTCGACTTCCCTACCCCCGAGTGCCCCACCAGCACCGACACGTGGCCTTCTAGCGCAGCGGCAATCTCACCCACGTCCGACGTCTCGCGCTTCTCGTCGATCGTGGAGGTGTAGATGTCGAGGTCGAGGTCGGCATACAGGTCGAGCAGCGCCTGGGGGCTGGCCAGATCCGACTTGGTGAGCAGCAGGATCGGGTGCATGTCGGCGTCGTAGGCGGCTACGAGGCAGCGGTCGATCATGCCGGGGCGCGGCTCGGGTTGGGCGAGCGCCGTGACGATGACCAGCTGGTCGGCGTTCGCCACGATGACCCGCTCGGTACCTGCCGCCTCCGACTCCTCGGCCGTGCGCCGCAGGGCCGTCTTGCGCGGGTCCACCTGGACGATCCGGGCGAGCGTGTCCTTCCGACCCGACAGGTCGCCCGTGAGGGCCACGATGTCGCCCACCACGATCGCACCGCGTGCCAGCTCCTTGGCCTTGACGGCCGTCACCTTTGTTCCGTCCTCGAGCGTGACGTGATAGCGCCCGCGATCCACCCGGTAGACTCGGGCGCGCGCGGCCTGGCTGTAGTCGGGCCGGATCTTCGTGCGCGGGCGCGAGCCCTTGCCCGGGCGCACCCGCACCCGGTGGTCGTCCGTGCCGATGTCACGCCTCGACATGCCCGAACGCCCCTTCCCACATCGCAACGAAGCCCGGCAGTGTCTTCGCTGTCGTCTCCACGTTCTGGACGCGCGAGCCCTCCAGGCGTAGCCCGAGGAGCGCGGCGAACGTGGCCATCCGGTGGTCGTCGTACGTGTCGAACGTGGCGGGGCGCCCGGCCCCGCCTTCGATCACCAGGTCATCGCCCTCCTCGCGGGCCGAAATCTCAGCGCGGCCAAGCTCGGTCACGAGCGCCGCGAGCCGGTTCGTCTCATGCCCGCGCAGCTGGCCGATGTTGCGCAGGCGCGACGTGCCGCCGGCAAACGCGGCGACGGCGGCCACGGTTGGCACGAGCTCGCCCACGTCCTTCATGTCGGCATCAAACGGCACGATGCGCTCCGGCCCGGTCAGCTCCAGTGTGCCGCCCTCCAGGCGCGCCCGCCCGCCCATCTGGGTAAAGATCCGACGGTAGGCATCCCCCGGCTGCGTGGTCGCCCCCGGCCAGCGCTCCACGCGCACGGTTCCGCCGGTCACCATCGCGGCGGCGAGGAATGCCCCCGCGTTCGAAAGGTCTGGCTCGATCGCCACCTCGCCCAGTCTGGGTACGCCGGGGGAGACCACCCAACGCTGCCCCTCGTCCACGACCTCGATCCCCGCCTCGCGTAGGACCTCCACCGTCATCGCGATGTGCGGTGCCGACGGGAGGCTAGCGCCCACGTGGCGCAGGTCGAGGCCGCGCTCCATCCGAGGCGCGGCGAGCAGCAGGGCGGAAACAAACTGGGAGGAGGCCGAGGCGTCGATATCGAGCTGGCCGCCGGCCACGCGGCCAGTCCCGTGCACGGTCAGTGGCAAAACGGGGGAGCCTTCGTGCTCGCCGGCTTCCACGCGCGCCCCGAGCCTGCCCAGTGCTTCCACGATCGCGCCCATCGGCCGCACACGGGCCGCCCGGTCGCCGTCGAGAACCACGGGATCACCCGCCAGCGCGGCGAGCGGCGGAATGAAGCGCATAACCGTGCCGGCAAGCCCGCACTCGATGCGCCCGCCCCGGAACGGGCCCGGCTCCACGCGCCACGCATCGCCGCCGCGCACCACCCGCGCGCCCAGCGCCTCAAGGGCGCCGGCCATGAGCTCGGTGTCGCGCGCCACCAGCGGGTGGCGAATCACGGTCGGCTCATCGCCCAGGGCGGCAAGCACGAGGTACCGGTTCGTCAGCGACTTCGAGCCGGGGATGGAGAACGTGGCGTGGGCAGGGCCCGACGCGGGGGCCGGCCACGTCACCGGCTGGTACCGATGTGGGCGTTCTCGGAGACGTCCTTCGCCCACGTGGAGGCGCGCCAGCCGAGCGAGGGCCTGCCGCCCCGGTCGGTCGAGGCGATGAGGGCGCCACCGATGAGGCCGGCGTCGGCAACCAGCGCCGAAAGAGAGGCACGACGCGCGGGCCCAGACTGCTCCCAGAACGGGTTGCGGCCCAGCGACATCGGGATCTGCATCGCGCCCAGCATGAGGGCGGTAGAGCGCGGCATGCGCCCGCGCGCGAGCGAAACGCCGGCAACAGTGAAGACCGCACCCGTGACGCGGGTCAGCACGTCAACCGGGATGTCCTTCGTGGGCACGCCCGCCCGCTCGAGCACCCCGAGGATGCGTTCGGCGGCGGCACGGTGGCCGGCGGGCTTACGGATCGCGTCGATACCGGCGGCCACGAAGGGCGCCGCGAGCAGCGGGCGGGCAAGAGTGGAAAGCATGAGGTCCTCCGTTCGTCTGTGTGTCCAGTCTAATCGACCGCGCCGACACTGTCCGGACACAGCGCCATCACGCGCGAACAGACCCGCTCGGCGTCGCCCCTTGCCGGCCTGCGCGACGCCGTCCTTTGTCGGCTCGCCACGGGTCCGCCTTCGTGCCGCGCGGCGGTTAGCTCATCTCGAGGATGTCGGCGAGCGGGGCGTAGTGGTCGATGACCGCCTGGCGGTAGGCCGCCTCGTCGCCGGCCTCGGCCGTGAGGAGCATGCGCTCGTGGGCGCGCGCGGTCTGGAGCAGCCCGTCGTCCTGTTCCACGTCCAGATCGGGGATGAAGGTTTGGTGGATGAGCCACATCGCCGCGTTGAGCTGGGAGATCAGCTCGTTATCCAGGTAGGCCATGATCCCGTTGTGGAAGGCGCTGTCCTCTTCCATGTACCGCTCCCCGCGGGAGGCCTTCTCCACCATGCGCTCAACCAGCCGGTGCAGCTCCGGGTTGGCGGTGCCTTTCATCGCGGTGGTTACCGCAACGGCGACGCCCAGGTCGAGGAAGCGCCGCGTGGAGACCACCTGGCGCAGCGACTCCGTGCCCGAGGCCCGGTCGAGGGCGAAGCGCAACACGAGGGTTTCGACCATCGGCTCGAGCGACATGTCGCCCACGAAGGAGCCCCGGCCCTGGTGGACGCGGATGATGTCGAGCGCCTCGAGCTTGCGCAGGGCCTCGCGCACGGAGGAACGCGAAACGCCGAGCGCCTCGCACAGGGCCGCTTCGGTGGGAAGCGGATCTCCGGGCTTGAGGTCGTGTTGGATGATATAGGACTTGACGGCATCGATCGTGGCTGATGAGCGGTTCGTGGTTGGAATGGCGCTCTTCCCCGGCATCGTTGTCGGGGAGTACTTACTTAAAAGCACTTGCGCGGACTTGTCAGACAACATACGATGAGTGTACCCGATGAGAAGCGTTGGCGCTTCACATTTAACTCAATGGAGAGGAAACAACATGCGTTCTACAAAGCGCTGGGCGAAGTTGACGGCTGTCGCTGCCGCCACCACGCTCGCCCTGGCCGCCTGTGGCGGAGGAAGCTCGCAGACGCCGTCATCGTCCGGGACCACCGATTCGAACACCTCCACAGGTGGGGCCCCGTCCGGTCAGCTGAACCTGGGTGTCGCCTACGAGACCACGAACTACGATCCGTCCACCACCTCCTCGGCTCTGGCCATGGGTGCGAACTGGCACGTCGTTGAGGGTCTGTACGAGTTCGACATGTCCAACTACGAGCTCTTCCCGGCCCTGGCTGCCGGCGATCCGGTCAAGGTTTCGGACACCGAGTACGAGGTCACCCTGCGCGACGGCGCGAAGTTCTCGGATGGCACCGACGTCACCACGGCTGACGTGCTCGAGTCCTATGCCCGCACGACGGCCGACACCTCGATCTACAAGCAGTTCTTCAGCTTCGTCGATTCGGTCGAGGCGAAGGATGACAAGACGATCACGATCAAGACGAAGTACCCCTTCGCCGCCGTCGCTGAGCGCTTTGTCGATGTGAAGATCGTCCCCGCGGCCTCCACGCAGGAAGAGATGACCGCCAAGCCGATCGGCACCGGCCCGTACAAGTACGAGTCGATCACCAACACCGCGATCGAGGCCGTCCCGAACGAGCACTACAATGGCTCCAAGCCCGCCACCGTTGAGAAGATCCACTGGGATGTCCTCAAGGACGACGCGGCCCGTCTGGCTGCCGCCCTCGGTGGCACCATCGACGTGATGGAGACCGTCCCGTCGGCCACCAAGGATCAGCTCGCAGCCGCCGGCTGGACCCTGGACGAGGTTCCGGGCTACAACAACCCGTTCCTGATGTTCAACACCTCCAAGGCTCCGTTCGACAACAAGGACGTCCGCAAGGCCTTCCACTACGCGATCGACCGTGCGAAGCTGGTCAACGACGTGATGGGCGGCGACGCGACCGTTGCCACCTCCTTCCTGCCCGCTGCCAACCCGATGCACAAGGAGGCTGCCGAGCAGTTCACCTATGACACGGCCAAGGCTAAGGCTGCCTTCGAAGCCGCCGGCCTGAAGGAGATCACCCTCATCACCACCGATCACCCGTGGATCGCCAACCTCGCCCCGCAGATCCGCCAGGATCTCGAGGCCGCTGGCCTGACCGTCAACGTTCAGTCGATGGCCTCGGGTGACCTCTACGCGAACTTCGCCGACGTCGACAACCCGACCTTCGACGTCGCCCTCGCACCGGGCGATCCGTCGGTCTTCGGTTCCGACCCGGGCATCATCATCAACTGGTGGTACGGCGACAACGTGTGGACCCAGAAGCGTACGCAGTGGGCCAACTCCGCGCCCGAGCAGTTCGCCAAGCTCTCCGAGATCGTGACCGGTGCCGAGCAGGCCTCTGGTGACGAAGCGAAGAAGCTGTGGGGCGAGGCGCAGGATCTTATCGCCGATGAGGCTCCGCTCTTCCCGCTCTTCCACCGCACGATGATCACCGGCATCAACGGGGACAAGGTTGTGGGTGCCCACGGTATTGGCACCACCGGCCTCAACCTTGTCGGCGCTTCGGTCAAGTAACATCCATTCGAGTCAAAGAGTGGAGGGTAGGTCCTTCCGCCTACCCTCCACTTTTTGCACCCTCAGCCAGTTAGGGCAGCGCACATAGGTGCGCACTGACCTCAGCCCTCCCTCGTCGGAAGAGGAAATACAGATGAACAATCTGCTCAGACTTCTCGGGCGGCGCCTGATCGCGCTACCCATCATGGTGATCGGCGTGACCCTGCTCGTCTTCTTCATCATGTCTCTCTCGCCGATCGACCCGGCCTACACGGCTCTCGGCGAGTTCGCGACGCCGCAGGCGCTGGAAGAGTTCCGCGTCGCACACGGCCTCAACGATCCCTTCTTTATCCAGTACGGCAACTATGTCATCAACATGTTCCAGGGAGACCTGGGCATCTACGGCGTCGGCGAAACCAACCGCGTGTCCGACATGGTGATGGGCGCACTCCCGGTCACCCTGTCTCTGACCTTCTTCGGCCTCATCATCGCTATCCTCGTTGCCTTCCCGCTCGGCATCCTCGCCGCCATCTACCGCGACCGCTGGCCAGATCAGGTCATCCGCGTTTTCTCGGTGATCTGCATCGGCACCCCGTCCTTCTGGCTCGCCTCCCTCCTGGTGCTGGCCTTCGTGGGCGGTTCGATCCCCGTCTCCGGTGGCCTGCCCGCGATGAGCGAAGACTTTGGCGGATGGTTCATGCGCATGCTGCTTCCCGCCTTCTCCCTGGCGGTCCCCGTGATCGGCCAGATGACCCGCGTGGTGCGAACCTCCATGGTGGAAGAGCTCGATAGGGATTACGTGCGCACCGCACTCGGCGCCGGCATCCCGCGCTCGGTCGTCATCGGCCGCAATGTTCTGCGCAACGCCCTCATTACCCCGGTGACCGTGCTCGGCCTGCGCGTTGGCTACCTCATGGGTGGCGCCGTCGTCATCGAGATCATCTTCGGCCTGCAGGGCATGGGCCGCGTGCTCATCCTCGGCATCCAGAACAACTGGGTCAACCTCGTGCAAGGCGGCGCGCTCGTGGTCGCGATCTCCTTCATCATCGTCAACATTGTGGTTGACATGCTCTACCTCCTCATCAACCCGCGTATTAGGTCGGTGTAACAGATGACTTCCAAGAAAAAGAAGCTCGAGAAGGTCACGGCGCCCGGAGCCCGTTTCTCGCGGATCAAGAACATGTCGCTCGGCGCGCGCCTGGCCATGGTGTTCCTCATCCTCATCTTCATCATTTCTTTCCTCTCCCCGCTGATCGCCCCCTACAACCCCAACGAGCTGGGCGGCCAGTGGCTCGCCCCCGGAGGCGAGCACCCGTTCGGCACGGACCACGTGGGCCGTGACATCCTGTCCCGCATCCTCTACGGTGGCCGCTTCTCGCTCATCATCGGCATCGCCGCCACCCTCGTGGCACTGGTCTTCGGCGCCCTCATCGGTGCGGTCGCCGCCGTGTCGCGCAAGTGGATCGGCGAAGTGATCATGCGCATCATGGACGTCATCATGGCCGTCCCCGGCATCGCAATGGCCGCGGTCATGGTGCTAGTCTTCTCCCGCCGCCTCGAGCCGGACAACGTGGTGGGCCTGGTAATCGTCATCATCTGCTCGATCGCCTTCGTCTACATCCCGCAGCTGGCCCGCATCGTTCGTGCGAACGTCATGAGCGCCTACGGCGAGGACTACGTGCGCGCGGTCATCGTCTCCGGTGCGCGTGCACCCTGGATCCTCATCCGTCACGTGGCCCGCAACACGGCCGCCCCGGTCCTCGTGTTCGCCACCGTGCTGGTTGCTGACGCGATCATCCTCGAGGCCTCGCTGACCTTCATCGGCTCGGGCCTGCAGTCCACGATGGTCCCCACCTGGGGTAACGTCCTGTCGGACGCGTCGTCGAACCTGTCGGTGTTGCTCGGCATGTGGTGGACGGCGCTCTTCCCGGGTCTGTTCATCATGCTCACGGTGCTATGCCTCAATATCCTGTCCGAAGGTATTACCGACGCGATGGTGGCGGCGCCGTCGTCGGCCCAGAAGGTCGAGGCCGTCACGGGCGCCCGCGAGCAGGACAAGCTGCTGCTCGACCCACGCCTCGCCTACGCCGCCCAGGCCGAATCGCTCAAGGCTCGCCTCGATCAGCTCGAGGTGGTCGAGTCCAAGCGCACGGACCGCTTCGTCGCCACCGCCACCGGCCAGCCGCTGCTGGAGGTGCGCAACCTGTCGATCAAGTTCCCGCGCCACGGCGACATCAACGTGGTCGACCACGTCAACTTCTCGGTCCGCAAGGGCGAGACGATGGGCCTGGTGGGCGAGTCCGGCTGTGGTAAGTCGATCACCGCGCTCACGGTCATGGGCCTCATCGACCCGCGCGCCGAGATCAGCGGCGAGATCTTCTACGAGGGTAAGGACCTTCTGAAGATGAGCGCCAAGGAGCGCCAGGCGCTGCTCGGCAACGAGATGGCGATGATCTACCAGGACGCCCTGTCCTCGCTCAACCCGGCCATGCTCATCCGCAGCCAGATGAAGCAGCTGACCTCGCGCGGCGGCACCCGCAGCGCCGAGGAGCTGCTGGAGCTGGTGGGCCTGGACCCGAAGCGCACGCTCGAGTCCTACCCGCACGAGCTCTCCGGCGGCCAGCGCCAGCGCGTGCTCATCGCCATGGCCCTCACCCGCGACCCGAAGCTCATCATTGCCGACGAGCCGACCACCGCCCTCGACGTGACGGTGCAAAAGCAGGTCATCGAGCTGCTCAACAACCTGCGCGAGAAGCTCGGATTTGCGATGGTCTTCGTCTCCCACGACCTGGCCCTCGTGGCCGAGGTCGCCCACAAGATCACGGTCATGTACGCCGGCCAGGTGGTCGAGCAGGCGCCGGCCTCGGAGCTGCTCACCCACCCCGTCCACGAGTACACCCGTGGCCTGCTCGGCTCGGTGCTCTCGATCGAGGCGGGCGCCGACAGGCTCCACCAGGTCCCCGGCACGGTCCCGTCGCCGAAGGACTTCCCGGCGGGCGACCGTTTCGCGCCGCGCTCCTCGCACCCCGACGTCGGGCTCACCACCCCGCCGCTGCGCATGGAGATCCCCGGACGCGACCACTACTACGCCGCCATCCCGGATTCGGCCTGGACCGACGCCGGCTACCCGGCCCCTGCCCAGCCCGGTGTCCCGGCGGGGCAGAACACTGAAGCGAAGGGAGAAGCACGATGAGCG
The DNA here is from genome assembly GCF_001469025.1 of Trueperella bernardiae. Lineage (GTDB taxonomy): Bacteria > Actinomycetota > Actinomycetes > Actinomycetales > Actinomycetaceae > Trueperella > Trueperella bernardiae. The sequence continues at coordinate 184,346 of NZ_LNIZ01000003.1, forward strand.
AGACCCCGATCATCGAACTGCGCGACCTGCACGTCATCTTCAAGACCCGCGCCGGCACTATCTTCAACCCCACCAAGGTCCACGCGGTGGACGGGGTGTCGATGAAGGTCATGCCCGGCCAGGTGCTCGGCATCGTGGGCGAGTCCGGGTGTGGCAAATCCACCACCGCGAACGTCATGTGTGGCCTGCAGGAGGCCACCACGGGCCGGGTCTTCTTCAAGGGTGAGGAGGTGACGAAGCGTTCGGCTGCCGACCGCCGGAAGATCGGGCGCGTCGTCTCGGTCGTCTTCCAAGATCCGGCCACCGCGCTGAATGCCCGCATGCACGTGCGTGACCAGCTACTCGACCCGCTGCGCGTCCACGACATCGGCACCGAAGCCGAGCGTGACGCCCGCGTGGAGGAGCTGATCGCCCAGGTGGGCTTGCCGCAGTCGGCACTCGACGCGCTTCCCGGCCAGCTGTCCGGTGGCCAGCGCCAGCGCGTGGCGATCGCCCGCGCGCTCGCCCTGCGCCCGGACGCGATCATTGCCGACGAGCCGACGTCGGCCCTCGACGTGTCGGTGCGCGCCCAGATCCTCAACCTTCTCATGGACCTGAAGAACGAGCTGGGGCTCGCGATGGTCTTTATCTCCCACGACATCCAGACCGTGCGTTACATCTCCGACCGCATTGCGGTGATGAACAAGGGCAAGGTCGTGGAGGAGGGCCCGGCGAAGGAGCTCCTGGCCAACCCGAAGGACCCCTACACCAAGAAACTGCTCGGAGCGGCACCGTCGCTTCTCCATCCTCAACTGTAAGGAAGACCAATGAAAATCCGTGGAGTTGTCCCTCCCGTTGTCACCCCGCTCACCGCGGACGGCGCGCTCGACGTCGCCTCGTTTGAGCGTTCGATTAACCGCATGATCGACGCCGGAGTCGATGGCCTGTTCGTCCTCGGCTCCTCCGGCGAGGTCGTGTTCTCCACCGATGAGCGCCGCCGCGAGGTCATCGAGAACGCCGTGCGGATCGTGGCGGGCCGCGTGCCCGTGCTGGTCGGTGTCATCGACATGACCACCAAGCGCACGATTGAGCACGCTCGCGTGGCCAAGGAGCTCGGCGCCGACGCCATCGTCGCCACCGCCCCCTTCTACGCAATCCTGGGCCCGAAGGAGATCAAGCGTCACTTCCGCCTCGTCCACGAGGAGGTGGACCTGCCGCTGTTCGCCTACGACATTCCGGTGTGCGTGCACGTCAAGCTCGCCCCGGCGCTCATCCTCGAGCTCGCCCGAGAGGGCGTGCTGGCGGGCGTGAAGGATTCGTCCGGCGACGACGTCTCCTTCCGTTTCCTGGCCCAGGCCCGTGACGAGGAAAGCCTTGACCTGGCCCTGCTCACCGGGCACGAGGTCGTGGTGGACGGCGCCTACATGTCCCACGCGGACGGTTCGGTGCCGGGCCTGGCGAACGTTGACCCGGTCATCTTCGTCGAGCAGTGGCGCGCCTACCAGGCCGGCGATTGGGGCCGGGTGCGCGAGCTGCAGGATGAGGCGACCCGCCTCATGCGGATCGTCCAGGTCGCCTCTGGTGAGGTGGGCTTCGCGGCCGGCGTCGGCGCCTTCAAGACGGCGCTCATGCTGCTCGGCGTGTTCGAGACGAACACGATGCCCGAGCCCGTCCTCGCTCTTGAGGGTGAGAACGTGGAGGCCGTGGCCCGCGTGCTCCGGGAAACCGGGCATCTCAACTAGGAGGGGACCATGGCTGGTGCCGAGATCCTGACGATCGATATTGGTGGCACCAAGGTGGGTTGGGCTTTCGCCGACGCCGAGCACCTGTGCGTCGGCGAAAGCCAATCCATGAAGACTCTCGCTCGCGCTGGCGGTGCCGATGTGGCACGGCGCATCCGCGACATGGTGGTGGATGCGTGTGCTAACCGCTCTCTCCTCGGCATCGGAATCGCCAGCGCGGGTGTGGTCGACCCGGCCACGGGCGCGATCGTCTCAGCTACGAACACGATGCCCGGATGGGCCGGGACGCGCCTGGGGGAGATGCTGTCCCAGGCCACGGGCCTGCCCGTCCACGTCATCAACGACGTCCACGCCCACGGGCTGGGCGAGGCCGTCATGGGTGCGGGCAAGGGGGCGACGTCGGTGGTGTCGATGGCGCTCGGCACCGGGATCGGGGGCGCGCTCATCCGCGATGGCCAGATCGATTTTGGTGATCACTTCCTGTCCGGCCACTACGGGCACATCCACCACCACCTGGCCGAGGGCATGCCCTGCTCGTGCGGGCGCACCGGCCACATTGAGGCCATCGCTTCCGGGCATGGGATCACGAACTGGTACAACTCCCGCCGCGGCGCCGCCGACCCGGAGGTCGCCAACGGCAAGGAGCTCCAGGACCTCGCCGAATCCGGCAACGAGCTGGCGCGGGCCGTCTTCAACGAGTCGGCTTACGCCACGGGCGAATCGCTCGCCACGCTTGCCAACTGTATCGACCCCTCCGTCATTGTTCTTTCCGGTTCGATGACGCGCTCGGGGGAGGAATGGTGGCAAAATGTTTACGCGGGATTTGTTGCGCGCGCAATGGACCCGGTCGCCACCGTGCCGATCAAGCTCGGCGAACTCGGTTCCGCCGCGCCCCTGTACGGGGCGGCGATCAACTTCATGAGGAAAGAAGTCTAAATGCATCAGCTCATCGAATCGCTGCGCGGGCGCCTGATCGTCTCCGCGCAGGCATACCCGGGCGAGCCTATGCGCCACCCTGAGACCATGGCACAGATCGCGCTCGCAGCCGAGCGTGGTGGCGCCGCCGCGATCCGCTGCCAGGGCCTGGCAGACATCGCCGCTATCAAGGGGCAGGTGGACGTGCCCGTCATCGGCCTGTGGAAAGAGGGTCACGACGGCGTCTACATCACCCCCACCCTGCGCCACGCGCGCGCCTGCATCATGGCCGGTGCGGACATCGTGGCGATCGACGCCACCCGCCGCCCCCGCCCTGACGGGCGCACCTACGCCGAGACGGTGGCCGAGCTGAAGAAGGACGACGCCCTCGTCATGGCCGACTGCGGCTCGTTTGACGACGCGGTGATGGCGGCCGAGGCTGGCTCCGACATTCTGTCGACCACCCTGTCCGGCTACACGGGCGAGCGCCCGAAGAGTGTGGGCCCGGACCTCGAGCTGTTGCGCGAGATCGTGACCGCCTTCCCCGACCTGCCGGTCTTCTGCGAGGGCCGCGTTCACACGCCCGAGCACGCCAAGGCCGTCATGGACGCGGGCGCCTTCGCGGTCGTCGTCGGCACGGCCATTACCCACCCGACCACGATCACGTCGTGGTTTGCAGATGCCATCAGTTAAGAAAGCGAGAAGAAACATGCAGATCGGAATTTTCAGCGACGAGACGGAACTTGCCAAGGCTGCCGCCGCTTACCTGATGAACACGATGAAGGGCGCCGAGCCGAAGAACCTCGGCGTCGCTACGGGCTCCACCCCGCTCGGGCTGTACGCCCAGCTGCGCGAGGCCCACGCCACTGGCGACTTCACGCTCGCGGACGCGAAGGCCTTCGCGCTCGATGAGTATGTCGGCATCGACCCGGCCCACCCGGAGGCCTACCGCAACGTGCTGCGTACCGAGCTCGTGGGGGATGAAAAAACGGGCCTGACGGAGGACAACCTCCACACGCCGAACGGTCAGGCCGACGATCCGTACGCGGCGGCCGAGGCCTACGACGCCGACATTCGCGACAACGGCGGGGTACACCTGCAGATCCTGGGGATCGGCGCCAACGGCCACATCGGCTTCAACGAGCCGGGCGTCTCGCTCGTCTCGCGCACGCACGTGGACGCGCTGACCCACCAGACCCGCAAGGACAACGCCCGCTTCTTCGAGGGCAACCTTGACCTGGTGCCGGACAAGTGCGTTACTCAAGGCCTGGGCACCATCATGGAGGCCAAGCACCTGCTCCTCATCGCTCTCGGCGAGAACAAGGCCGACGCGATCGCCGGCATGGTGGAGGGCCCGATCTCGGCCTCCTGCCCGGCGTCGATCACGCAGATGCACCCGTCGGTCGTCGTCTTCTGTGACGAGGCGGCCGCCTCGAAGCTGACGAACACCGACATGTACCGCACGCGCTGGGAGGTCCTCAAGTGATCGAGCTTCGCGGCAAGCTCCTTAACGGCTACGGCAAGATCGTCGGCTCGGGCGTGCGCTTGGAGGACGGCGTCGTGGCCGAGGTCTTCCCCGTGGAGGAAGGCGTGGAGGGCTGGGTGACACCGGGCTTTATCGACGTCCACTGCCACGGCGGCGGCGGGGCCTCCTTCCCCGACGACCCGAGCGCCGAGGGCGTGGATAAGGCCGTCGAGGCCCACCGCTCCTTCGGCACGACGGCGCTCATCGCCTCCACCGTCTCGCTCATTGACACGCTGACCCCGATCAAGGGGCTGGCGCAAGCGTGCGAGGAGGGCAAGCTGGTGGGCATCCACCTGGAGGGCCCCTACATTTCGCCCGCCAAGTGTGGCGCCCAGAACCCGGCCGCGATCCGTATGCCGGATCTGGATGAGCTGCGTGGGTGGCTCGAGGCCGGCAAGGGCTGGATTAAGACGATGACGATCGCGCCTGAGGTGGACAACGCCATCGAGGCCGCCCAGCTGCTCCTCGACTACGGGGCCGTGCCCTCGTGGGGTCACACCTCGGCCGACGAAGAGCAGACCCGCGCGGTCATCGAGGCCACCTCGGCCTACGCCGCGAAGATCGGCTTTGCTAAGCCGCCGCAGATGGCCACTCACCTGTTCAACGCGATGCCCCCGCTCGGGCACCGCGCCCCGGGCCCGGTCCGCGAGCTCATGGCGGCGGCGCGCAGGGGAGAGGCGGTGGTCGAGCTCGTGGCCGACACGGTCCACGTCCACCCCGACCTGGTCGCCGACGTCGTTACCTTCATCCAGCGAGAGAACCCGCTCGGCGTGGTCTTCGTGACCGACGCGATGGAAGGTGCGGGCATGCCGGACGGCAAGTACGTGCTCGGCGGGCAGGATGTGGATATTGTCGACGGCGTCGCGCGGCTTTCGCGCAACGGCGCCATTGCGGGCGGCACTGCTCGCGTGGCCGAGGAGGTCCAGCGGATGGTCCGCGGCGGGTACCTCGACATGGAGGCCGCCGTGCGGTGCGGGGTGGGAGCCCCGGCCCACGCCGTCGGGCTGACCCAAGCCGACCCGGGCGTGACCCTCGAGTGGAAGGTGGGGGAGCCGGCGAATGCCGTCGTCTTCACCGAAGACCTGGAGGTCACCACGATCGTCCGGGAGGGCGTAGCAAGGTAGCTCACAGGGCGCCGCGGGAATAGACCGCGGCGCCTTGTGCGTTTGCCCCGGTGATGGATGGAGGAGATGCCGTGACGGTCGAGGAGACGCCCGAGGAGCGCACCGCCCGCTTTGAGCGCGACGCGATGCCCTACCTCAACCAGCTCTACGGCGCAGCCCTGCGGCTCACCCGCAACCAGCAGGACGCCGAGGACCTCGTCCAGGAGACCTTCGCCAAGGCCTTCGCCTCCTTCCACCAGTTCACGCCAGGCACCAACCTCAAGGCGTGGCTGTACCGGATCCTCAACAACGCCTTCATCTCCTCCTATCGCAAGCGCCAACGCCGGCCCCAGGAGGCCGCGGCTGAGGTGGAGGACTGGCAGGAATACAAGGCCTCGTTCCACCACTCGCGCGGGCTGGAGTCCGCCGAGATGCTCGCGCTTGAACTGTTGCCGAACGAGGATATCCGGCAGGCACTCGACCAGCTTTCGGACGAGCGCCGTACGGCGGTCTACCTGGCCGACGTGGAGGGTTTTAGCTACCAGGAGATCGCGGACATCATGGGCACCCCGATCGGGACCGTCATGTCACGCCTGTACCGGGGCCGCACCCAGTTGCGTGAGGCCCTGCGCGACTACGCGGGCGATCTGGGATATGTCAAGGAGAACGTGTGATGAAGGAGTTTGACGAGCTCATGTCCAAACTCGAGGCCTGCACCTGCCACGGGGAGTGCACGTGCGCCCAGTGCGGCTGTGAGGAGGTGCTCGACCACCTTTTCGAGCTGGTGGATGACGAGATTTCCGACGATGACGCCCGCCGCCTTCTCCGCCACGGCGCCACGTGTAGGGCGTGCGCGGCGAGGATCGAGGAGGAGATCGTGGTGCGCAAGGTGATCCGCCGCGGGTGCTGCTCCCAGGAGGCGCCCGAGTCTTTGCGTACGAAGATCACACACATCGTTGGCGAGTAGGTTGGTAGGATACCGGGTGAAAAGATACACTTGAGCCCTATCTACCGGAGGAGTAAACATGTCGAAGCGTGGACGGAAGCGCAAGGATCGCAAGAAGAAGAGTGCGAACCACGGCAAGCGCCCCAACGCCTAGGTAAATGGTCGGAGTTGTCTCCGGCCATTTCTTTTTGCCCGGGTTTCTCCGCTGGGTTTCCTGCCGGCTTGCCGCCGGTTTGAATTTACTGGACGATTCCAGGGTGATCTTCGTATATGAGCAGATCGGCCCGGAATCGTCCAAAACTCTTCAATCGGCCAGCATATATTCGCCCGCGGGCGGGCCTGTGAAGTCGTCCACAGGTGTGGACGATGGTGTGATCCTGCTGTGATCCTTTGTTATGGTTTCGTTATCAAATGATTGTCTGACAAGGAGCCTCATGTCTCGTGCCGATCGTCGCGTGATCAAGCAGCGCAACCACTCCGCTACTCGCATCACCACCGCGTCCACATTCGCGGCATCGACCATGGTGGGTATGGTTGCCCCTATCGCTTTCGCTGATACCGAGGCCGAGCCGGCGGCCCGGCCTGAGACCGTTGCCCCTGCGGTCGTTGCCCCTGAAGCTGCCTCCGCGTCGCTGGCCACGACCGCCGAGGGTGAGTGGCAGTTCGAGGCCGTGACTGTTGAGGCCGAGAGCCCGGCCGTTGCCGCGCCGGCCGTCGAGACCGCGCAGACCGCCCAGGCCGCGCAGACCGCCCGCGCGGACTCCTCCGAGGCGGCGACCGAAGCCACCTACGCAGAGCCTGCCGCGGCCCCCGCCCCGGCAGCCTCCGGCATTGTGGGAATCGCGCGTTCCTACGCCGGCTCCGCGTACGTCTACGGCGGCACGTCGCCCGCCGGCTTTGACTGTTCGGGCTTCACCTCCTACGTGTACGCGCTAGCCGGCATCTCCTTGCCGCGCTCGTCTGGCTCTCAGCTGTACGCCGGCCAGCAGGTCTCCGCCGCGGAGGCCCAGCCTGGTGACCTCGTGTGGTGGCCCGGCCATGTGGGCATCTACACCGGCAATGGCCAGCACATCGCGGCCCGCAACCCTGCCACGGGCGTCATGGAGGGGCCGATCTACGGTAACCCGATCTACATCCGCGTCGGCTAAGACGCACTGAACTGAAGAGGGGGAGCGCGATCCGCGCTCCCCCTTTCAACGTGCTAGTCGGCCGTGGGCGGCTCGATGCCTAGCCAGCGGTGCCAGCCCTTGTGGAGCACCAGCCAGGTCATGAGGCCGTAGCCGGCCTGGCGGGGGCAGTAGGAGTCGGCGGAGGTGGCCATGTCAGTCAGCCACTGTTCGTGATCGCGCAATGGATTGTAGGTGTCGACGAATGGGATCTGGCGCCTCTCGCACACCTCGGAAAAGGCCCGGGTGAGCTCGGCCTGGTCGCGGGCAGCGATGTTGAGCCGCGGCGGCGGGCCCACCACGAAGGGGCTCATGCCCCGGCGCACGGCCGTGTCGAGCATGTTGGCCAGGTACAGGCGAGAGCGCGAAGTTGAGGTGACCGACAGGTCGTGTGAACCGAGGCCAACCACCAGGCGGTTGTCGGCGTCGCGATCGAGGCGGGGGAGCACCTCAGCCTCCCAGCGTGACACCAGCCGGTCGGTGGTTTCGCCGGGATAGGCGAGCGAGATCGGCATGAGGGGTGGGTCGCTTGGGGAGCGCGCGATGGTGCGCCCCACCCAGCCCAGGGCGCGGGCGTCGCCGTAGCCCGCCACCAGTTCGTCGCCTACGAAGAATACTCGGATGCTCACACGCCCATTATAGAGTACGTGGCCCCCACCCGAAGGCAGGGGCCACGTGGTCGGCAATATCTCGGTGTTATCGCGCCATTACCGCGCGAAGGCCTGGCGCATGAGCTCCTCGGCCTCGATACGATGGCGGCCGATCATGCCCGCGGCTGTCGAGGCGGCGGCCGGGCGCGAGATGCGCGTGATACCGCGGTCGAGCGCCACGAACATGTCGAGGGCGAAGTGCGCCCAGGCGCCCTGGTTGGCGGGCTCGTCCTGCACCCAGAACACCTCGGCGTTCGGGTACTTGTCGAGCTCAGCGCGAAGCTCCTCCACCGGGTTGGGGTAGAGCTGCTCGACGCGGATGATCGCGGTGCGGTCATCGCCCTTCTTGGCACGCTCCTCGATGAGGTCGTAGTAGATCCTGCCGGTGCACAGCAGCACCCGATCCACGGTGCCGAGCTCCTGGGTCTCGCCGATCACCTTTTGCACCGTGCCCGAGGTGAACTCCTCCACCATCGAGTCCGCGCCCTTGCGGCGCAGGAGCTGCTTGGGGGAGAAGACGATCATGGGCTTGCGCGGGCGGCGGTAGGCCTGTTCGCGCAGCATGTGGAAGTAGTTTGCCGGGGTGGAGGGCTGAACCACGATCATGTTGTCCTCCGCGCACAGCTGCAGGTAGCGCTCGATGCGGGCCGAGGAGTGGTCCGGGCCCTGGCCCTCGTAGCCGTGGGGGAGCAGCAGCACGATCGACGCCGTCTGGTGCCACTTTTGTTCGGCGGAGGAGATGAACTCGTCCACCACGGTCTGGGCGCCGTTGGCGAAGTCGCCGAACTGGGCCTCCCACAGCACGAGCGCGTCTGGGCGTTGCACCGAGTAGCCGTACTCGAAGGCCATGATCGAGTACTCGGAGAGGGCCGAGTCGTAGATCTTGAACCGCGCCTGGTCTTCGGTCAGGCCCATGAGCGGCGTCCACTCCTCGCCCGTCACCAGGTCGTGGGCCACGGCGTGGCGCTGGGTGAACGTGCCGCGGCGCGAATCCTGGCCGGACATGCGCACGGGCACGCCCTCGATGAGGAGGGAGCCGAAGGCGAGCAGTTCGCCAAAGCCCCAGTCGATGTGGCCTTCGTGGGCCATCTTGTTGCGCTTGTCGAACAGCGCCATGATCTTCTTGTGCAGGGTGAAGCCCTCCGGCGGGGTGGTGTGGGCCCGGCCGATGCGCTGGAGGATTTCGGGGGAGACGGCGGTGGTCCAGCCGACCATCGTGCCGGCGTCCTCCTGCTGGGAGGCGGGCATGCCGAGCGCGTCGGCGGCGTCGGCCTCGTCGTTTTCGGCCTTCTTCTCCGCCTCGCGCGCGTCCTGGAACGCCTTCTCGAGTAGGGCGTGGAAGTCGTCCTCCACCTTGGCGGCCTGCTCGTCAGAGATGTCGCCGCGGCCGAGCAGGGCCTCCTGGTATAGCTGGCGCGTGGTGCGCTTTTCGTCCACTAGGGAGTACATGATCGGCTGGGTCATCGACGGGTCGTCGCCTTCGTTGTGGCCGCGCTTGCGGTAGCAGATGATGTCGAGGATGACGTCCTTCTTGAACTGCATGCGGTAGTCGTAGGCCATGCGGGCCATCCGGCACACGGCCTCCGGGTCGTCTCCATTGACGTGGAAGATTGGCAGCTGCAGGCCCTTGGTGATGTCGGTGGTGTAGCGCGAGGAGCGCGAGTTCGACGGGGCGGTGGTGAAGCCGATCTGGTTGTTGACGATGATGTGGATGGTGCCGCCGGTGCGGTAGGCGGGCAGCTGGGAGAGGTTGAGCACCTCGGTGACCACGCCCTGGCCGGAGAAGGCCGCATCGCCGTGAATGAGGAGGGGGACCACGGCGCCGCCGTCGTCGTCGAGCTGGTCCTGCATGCCGCGCACCACGCCCTCGAGCACGCCGTCGGCTGCCTCGAGGTGGGACGGGTTCGCGGCGAGGTATACGCCCACCTGGTCGCCGCGGGCGGAGGTGTAGGTGCCCTCGGTGCCGAGGTGGTACTTGACGTCGCCCGAGCCCGGCTTGCGCGGGTCCATCACCCCGTCGAACTCGGAGAAGACCTGGCCGAAGGACTTGCCGGCGATGTTGGTCAGCACGTTGAGACGGCCGCGGTGGGCCATGCCGATGGCGACCTCGTGCAGCCCGTCGTCGGCGGCGCCGTCCAGGATCGAATCGAGGGCCGGGATGAGGGACTCGCCGCCTTCGAGCGAGAAGCGCTTCTGTCCCACGTACTTGGTTTGGAGGAAGACCTCGAAGGCCTCGGCCTGGTTGAGCTTTTCGAGGATCCGCACGCGTTGTTCGGGCGTGGTGGCCTCAGGCGTGCGCTCGAGGCGTTCCTGGAACCACTTGCGCTGGACCGGGTCCTGGATGTGCATGTACTCGATGCCCACGGTGCGGCAGTAGGCCTCGCGCAGGTTGGTGAGGATCTGGCGTAGCGTGAGGTGGCTGGTGCCGGCGAAGCCGCCGGTGGGGAAGGAGCGGTCGAGGTCCCACAGGCTGAGCCCGTAGGAGCCGATCTCCAGGTCCGGGTGGCGGCGCAGGTGGAAGGATAGCGGGTCGGTGTCCGCGATGAGATGGCCGCGCGAGCGGTAGGCGTGGATCAGTTCGGCGATGCGGGCGGGCTTGCCGAGTTCGCGTTCGGCGTCGTACTCGATGTCCTTTTCCCACACGACGGGCGTGTAGGGCACGCGCAACGAGAGGTAGACGCGCTCGTAGAAGCTATCCTCGCCGAGCAACTTGTTTTCCATGAGGCGCAGGAAGCGCCCGGAGGTGGCGCCCTGGATGACGCGGTGGTCGTAGGTGGAGCCGATGTGGACCACCTTCGACACGCCCAGGCGGGCGATCGTCTCATCGGCGGTGCCCTGGAATTCGGGCGGGTAGGTCATGGAGCCGACGCCCACGATGAGCCCCTGGCCGACCATGAGGCGCGGCACGGATTCGGTGGTGCCGAGCCCGCCGGGGTTGGTGAGTGTGGCGGTGGTGCCTTGGTAATCCTCGATCGTGAGCTTGCCCGCGCGCCCGCGGTCTACCAGCTCCTCGTAGGCGGCCACGAACTCGGAGAACGTCTTCGTCTCGGCGGCCTTGATTGAGGGAACGACGAGCGTGCGTGTGCCGTCGGGCTTGGCGACGTCGATCGCGATGCCCAGGTTGACGTGCTTGGGTTCGACCAGGGACGGCTTGCCATCCTCGATCGAGTAGGCCACGTTCATCTCTGGCATTTCGGCCAGCGATTCGACCATGGCGTAGGCGATGAGGTGGGTGAAGGAAATCTTGCCGCCGCGGGTGGCCGCGAGGTAACGGTTGATGACGGCGCGGTTGTCGAACATGACGCGCGCGGGCATGGCGCGCAGCGAGGTGGCGGTGGGGATGGACAGTGAGGCGTCCATGTTCTTCGCCAGCCCGCGGTCCCCGCCCTTGAGGGCCGTGACGTCCTTGGCCTTGGGGTCCATGTCCGCTTCGGCGCTGGCCGGGCGGAGGGAGTAGGACGTGGCGTAGGGGGTGATGGCGGGGGCGGCCGCAGCGCGCGGTTGCGGGGGCAGGTCGGAGCGGGTGACGTTCGTGGTGGGGGTGGAAGCGCGATCGGCTTGGGAGTGGACGGCGCGCTGGGCGGGCGTCACTTCCTTTTTCGGCTCCGGGGCGTTCACGACGCCGGCCTCGCTCGCCGCGCCCGCAGGCTTGCGGCCCTGTGCTTCCCAGCTACGGAACATCTCGGCCCACTGGGGGCCGACCCCGTCCTTGTTTTGAAGGTATGCCGCGTAAAGATCTTCGATAAAACCCTGGTTCGCGCCAAAATCATCGGAGTTGGTTGACGACACTGTCTGCCTCACTTGTTCGTTGGATGACCGATGTATCCAAGCCTAGTGATCTTTCTTTCGCACGGGGGAGCAAAGTCCCAAAACTGGCCTCAAATCGGGGTGTTTTCGCCGGTCAAAATCTCTTAGCGTCAAGAAAACTCCCGTGATGATTCAAGAATTCCCCTGTGGGCGAGGGCGGGGCCGCAGCGCGCCCAGGCGGTGGGTTACGATGGTGGGTATGGAAGGACGACAAGAGGTGGCCCGTGGCCACTGATCTCATATTGCTTTGTCTTGCCCTTGTACTTATTGCGGGCAACGCCCTGTTCGTTGCCGCCGAATTCTCGCTCGTCGCCCTGGATCCAGCCACGATCGATGACCGCGCCCAGTCGGGGGACGCGAAGGCCGGGCGCGTGCAAAAGGCCCTGCATCACCTCTCCCTCCAGCTGTCCTCGTGCCAGGTGGGCATTACGATGACGACGATCCTGCTCGGCTACGTGGCCACGGCCCCGCTGCAACACTTCTTCTCTGGCCTGTTGGGCAGCCTGGCGCCCGCAGCGGCGGTCGGCACCGCCGCGACGCTGGCCTTCATCATCATTAACGTCGCCTCCATGCTGTTCGGTGAGCTCATCCCCAAGAACATGGCGCTCGCCGAGCCGCTCTCCACCGCCGCCTTCGTCTCCCTCCCGTTGCGCATCTTCACGGCGGTGTTCAAGCCGGTGGTCGTGCTGCTGAACGAGACCGCGAACTGGATCTTGCGCAAGTTCGGCATCGAGCCGGCCGAGGAGCTCTCGGGTGCGCGCTCGGCCTCCGAGCTCGCCGCGCTCGTGCGGCACTCGGCGGAGGAGGGCACGCTCGACCTGCCCACCGCCCGTCTGCTCACCCGCTCGATCGACATCGGCGCGCTGACCGCCGTGGACGTCATGACCGACCGCGGGCGGGTCGCCGCCCTCCACGTGGACGACACGGCGGCCGACGTCATCGCGCGCGCTGCCGAGACCGGACACTCCCGCTTCCCCGTCATCGGCGAGGACCTCGACGACATTCGCGGCTTCGTCCACCTGCGCCGCGCGGTGGCGATCCCCTACGAGGCGCGCGGGCAGGTGCGCGTGACGTCGTCGTCGTTGCTGGTCGAACCCACGCGCGTGCCCGAGACCATCGCGCTCGCCCCGCTCCTCGTGCAGCTGCGCGCCGAGGGGCTGCAGATGGCTGTCGTCGTCGATGAATACGGCGGTACCTCGGGCATCGTCACCCTCGAGGACGCGGTGGAGGAGATCGTGGGCGACGTGGCCGACGAACACGACCGGCGCCGCGTGCGCACGCATATCGTCTCTGGAGGTAGCTGGATGATCCCCGGCCTCATGCGCCCGGACGAGGTGGCCCGCGAGCTCGGGCTCGACGTGCCGGACGAGGGCCCGTGGGAAACCGTGGGCGGCTGGATGATGGCCCGGCTCGGGCGGATGCCCGAGGTAGGGGACGAGGTGGAGGAAGACGGCGTGCGCGCGGTGGTTGCCACCATGGATGGCCGACGCATCGAACAGGTGCGGATTTGCGGGGTGGACGAATGAGCATCGGAATGGCACTCCTTGTCACGGGCCTGCTCCTGCTGACCAACGCGTTCTTTGTGGGCGGCGAGTTCGCGGTCATGGGCGCCCGGCGCTCGCGGGTGGAACCGCTGGCGGACGCGGGGAAGAAGTCGGCCAAGACCGTCATCTACGCCCTGGAGAACGTCACCCTTATGCTTGCCACCTGCCAGCTCGGGATCACGCTCGCCTCGGTGGCGCTCGGCGCGATCTCGGAGCCGGCGATCGCGCACTGGATCGAGGGCCCGCTCGAGGCGGCGGGCGTGCCCGCGTCGTTCCTCCACCCGATCGCGCTGGTGCTGGCGCTCGCGCTGGTGGTCTATCTGCACGTGGTGCTGGGGGAGATGGTGCCGAAGAACCTGTCGGTCACCACCCCCGAGCGGGCGGCTTATATCCTGGTGCCCCCGCTTGTGTTCGTCTCGAAGATCTTCCACCCGGTGGTCTTCTCCCTCAACTGGTTCGCCAACCACATCATCCGCGTCTTCGGGCTCGAGCCCAAGGACGAGGTGGGCGCAGCGTTCACGGTGGACGAGGTGGCATCGATCGTGCAGGCCTCGAAGAATGCAGGCGTGCTCGACGCGGACGTCGGCCTCATCTCCTCCGCCCTCGAGTTCTCCGAGTACACGGCTGGCGACCTCATGGTGGCAACCGAGCAGCTAGTCATGGTCATGCCGCAGACCACCCCGGCCGAGCTGGAGGCAGAGATCGCCCAGCACGGGTTTTCGCGCTACCCGGTTGAGGAGGGCGGCGAGATTGTCGGTTACGTCCACCTCAAGGACATCATCGACGTGGCGCCCGGGCGGCGGAACGCGCCGCTGGCGCCGTGGAAGATCCGCACCATGTCGAAGGTGGATTCGAAGGACGAGATCGAGACGGCTCTGCGCTCCATGCAGAAGGACGGCACTCACCTGGCGGGCGTGGTGGTGGACGGCGAGGTGCGGGGCGTGCTCTTCCTCGAGGATGTGATTGAGGAGCTGATCGGCGAGGTTCGCGACGCCATGCAGAAGTAGCGCCGCCGCGACCATTTCGTGACCATGACAAGTGAGACTTCACCGGCAGTGGCTCACATCATAGGGAGTTCAGTCCCGAGGTTGTGAATACTGCTCGCGGTAGCGTTATCAAACCGTTATCATTGGGAGATGTCCGGGGTTTTCCCGATATTGTGCGCACAAGAAAGAGGAGGGGCCGGATTGGCTGAGCGTGAAACTGTGCGACCATCGCGCCGTGATCTCCGGCTCGCCCGCGAAGCTCAACTTCGCGACGCCCAGGTCACTGAAGTGATCGAGCTCCCGCCCGTTGCTCCGCGGGCCACCAAGGAGCTCTCATTCTTCCGCCGGCTCTTCAAAGAGGCGAAGAATCCCGCCACGGCAGGCGTGCTCAGCGCCGTCGTCGCCGGCTCCGCAGTCACCGGCATCCTATTCGGCAGCCTGTATTCCGCCTCGGCCGTCCAGGGCGCGCAGAACCTGGCCACCTCCACGGTGGCCACCCCGCAGCCCACGGTCCCGGACACCCTGAAGAAGACGAGCGGCGCGGCGGACTCGGCCCGCTATCGTGGTTTCGAACGCACGTATTCGGGGGCTGCCATCCAGTGCGAGTTGCGCGGGGGAGCGAACTCGCTCGCCTCGGCCTTCAAGTCCGAATCCGACCTGGTGGTCATGCCGATGGCGGCGGGCACCTACCGCCTCACCTCGCCCTTCGGGTTGCGCATTGACCCGATCTCCTACACCTCATCCTTCCACCTGGGCCAGGATATGGCAGCCCCGGCCGGCACACCGATCTACGCGATGGCCGACGGCGAGGTCGTCTACGCGGGAGAGGGTATTGCAGGACGCTCGTCGAACCTCATCGTCATCGCCCACGTGATCGATGGAAAGGAATACACCACCTGGTACGTCCACATGTACGACGACGGGGTGCACGTGAAGAAGGGTGACAAGGTCAGGGCCGGCCAGCACATCGCCGACGTCGGCTCGAAGGGCTGGTCCACCGGCCCGCACCTGCACTTCGAGGTCCACACGGGCCACGAGATCGAGACTACGGGGCAGGATAACCTGCTGGACCCGATCAAGGCTCTGGAGGACTTCGGCGCGGTCGATCTGTCCGATATGTGCTAGCGAGCGCAGGCTTCATGGTTCATCAGCGCATGTGGGAGATCGGCGAGCCCGTCATCCTCGCTCACCGCGGTGGTGGGGACGAGCACCCGGAGAACACCATCGTCGCTTTTGAGGCGATGCGCGATCAGGGCTTCCGCTACGTCGAAACCGACTGTCATGTGACGGCCGACGGCACGGCGGTCATCATTCACGATCCGATCCTCGACCGTCTCACGGACGCCTCTGGCGCGGTCTCCTCCTGGGCGTGGAAGGACTTGCGGCACGTGCGCGACCACTCGGGTAACCCGCTCGTGCGCCTCGATGACCTGCTCGAAGAGTTCCCGGACCTCATTTTTAACCTGGACGCGAAGAACAACGCGACCGCCCCGGCGATGGTGGCGGCGATTCGCCGCCAGAATGCCGCCCACCGCGTGAGCCTGGCCTCCTTCTCCGAGGTCCGCCTGGCGTGGATGCGCAGGCGCCTTCCGGGAGTGCGCTCCTCGATGGGGACGTCCGCGATCGCGCGGCTAGTGGTGGCGGCCAAGGGCCCGCGCGCGCTGGCCTACCGCCTGCCGGGTCCGGAGCGCGGCGTGGAATGCGTGCAGGTCCCCGAGCTGTTCAAGACCATCCAGGTGGTAGATGAGAAGTTCATCGCGCTGGCCCACGCACGCGGCCTGGCCGTGCATGTGTGGACCGTCAACGACGCCGACGACATGCGCAGGGCTCTCGAGCTCGGCGTGGACGGGCTCATCACCGATCGGCCGACGTTGGCGCGGTCGGTGATCGACCAGATGCGGGGCGGGGCGAACTAGCCGAAGAGCTTGTTGCTCGGCGGGGATTGCCGGCACGCCTCAGCTAGCTCGGCGCCCTCGGGGGTCGTCTCGTCCGTCAGCTTGTGATAATCGGGATTGTCGAACCATTCTGCCACGGGGCTCCACCTATCAGCGCCGGACAGGGCGCTCTCGATAAAAGTCCGTTCTTCAGGGATATTGTCCTTGTCGATCGCGATGCCGAAGGACTCGACGCACGGAATGTAGTACCCGACCATGTACTCGTAGTAGACCCTCCACTGGTCGGCTGTCCACTCTTGCGTGTATTTCGCGTCGATGGGGTACTGGGCGGCACAGTCGGCGCGAACTTTGGCGAAGGACTTCTCCTGTTCATCGGCCACGTCGAGCGTGGTGATGATTCCACCCGAAGACGTGCTGGAAAAGCCGTTGTCCGTCAGGCACTGTGCGATGAGGGGGCCGGAATCCTCGTAGCTCACCCGTCGCACGACCGGCGGGAGCTCGACCTCGGAGGTGGGTGCGGGAAGGTCGTAAGCCTGGAGGATCTGCGTTACCTGCTCGAGCCGCGATACTTCCTGCTGTTCTTCGGTGATGGGGGCGCTCGTCGGGATCACTGAGGGAGACCACGCGGTGACGTCCCGTGGGTTGTCGGGAGTGCCAGTGGGCGCCGTGGTTTCCTCTTGTGAGGAGCAGCCGGCGAGTATGAGAGCGGCACACAGGGCAACACCAACGACGCGTAAACTCTTGCAGCTGCGAGAAGATATGAACATGAGAGACAACTAATGCGGGTTGCAGTAGCCGGCTGCTTTACGAAGACTCGGACTCTGGGCGTACCAAAATGCAGTCTTTAGGTTGGTGTCGATCTGCAAACGGTCGTGACCTGTTCCGTCCTTAACTGAGGTGCCGACCTTCACATACATGTAGTTACTAGGAAACCGTTGCTCGGAATAGGCGGAGATGCCCCCCGGCAACTCCCGCCGGGCAGGTTGCTGTTCCGCTTCGAGAGGCAGCTGTTGCCGGAGCAGCGATGCTCAGTGCGAGTGCAAGCGAGGTGGAAAGAGCAATGAGAGTCTTTCTAATGTACATGATCCGATCTCCTATCTGAGGTGTACTGGGATGTATGTGATTAAAGTAACAGCGTTTCAATGTGGAGGAGCGCTTTTGACCAAAAGGCGTTGCTGATCGAAAAAGAAGGGTGGCACGATGCGCCGGATCATCGCATTTTTCCTCACGGTGCTGGTTGCTGCCGGCCTCGGGCTGGGTGCGGGCTACGTCGTTCTCCGCGGTGAGGAGGCGGTGCCGGTCAAGGCCGCGCCCGCAACCGTCACGGTGGAGACGGGAAGCGTGGGCCGTAGCCTGAGCTTTGGCGCGAGCGTTGACGTGGATAGCACGACACTAGCAACGAACGTGCTCCCCGGAGTCGTGACGTTCGTGGCCGAGGATCAGGTGTTCTCCGCCGGGCAGACGTTGTATGAAGTGGGCGGGCTGCCCGTCGGCGTCGTCGACGGCGACGTCCCGTTTTATCGCGACCTCTCCCGTGGCATGACGGGCGCGGACGTCAAGCAGCTCAACGCTTACCTCAACGCGCTCGGCTACCCGGGGGCCGTGGATTCAGACTTCGGGCCGATCGCTGAGAAGAACGTGCGCCAGTGGCAAAAGGACACGGGCCAGCCTGTTACGGGAACGGTTCAGCTCGGGCAGCTGGTGGCCAGCCCGAGCCTGCCCGCCGAGCTCACATTCGACCGGAAGGTCCTCAAAAAGGGCGCGCTACTTGCCGGGGGAGAAGTGGTGGTGTCCGCACCGGCCGGCACTGCGCGCGTCTTCCTTGTGCTCAACGAATCACAGCAGGCCCTCTTGCCCGCCGAGGCCCAGGTGCGCCTCACGAACGGCGAGCACGAGTGGAGCGGTGTGGTGGGCGAGACCCGCAAGAACGAGGAGTCCTTCACCTACGAGGTCGAGATCCAAGGCGTCGGCGGTGGCACCGTGTGCGACGACGACTGCGAGGGGCTCACCCCCGGCAGCGAGCTTCAGGCGATCATCGAGATTGTGCCGCAGGTCTCCGGCCCGCTCGTGCCGCGCTCGGCCATCATGACCGACGCACTC
Organism: Trueperella bernardiae; assembly: GCF_001469025.1. GTDB lineage: Bacteria > Actinomycetota > Actinomycetes > Actinomycetales > Actinomycetaceae > Trueperella > Trueperella bernardiae. Next base: position 202,704 of record NZ_LNIZ01000003.1, read on the forward strand.
GGCGCCACCTATGTCGTCGACGCCGCCGGCGAGCGGCACGACGTCGTGGTGCTGGGCGCTTCCCAGGGCGTCGCGGTCGTCGACGGGATCGATGTGGGAAGCGAGATCCGCGTCTTCGGCGAGGGCGACTGATGGACACGCTGCGCGCCAACAACGTGAGCTTCGCCTATGGCAAGGGCCCAAGCGTGCTCGAGGGGCTCTCCTACGACTTCCACCCCGGGGCACTCACGGCCCTCACCGGCCCGTCCGGCTGCGGGAAGTCGACCTTCCTCTATATCCTCGGGCTCATGCTTCAGCCGCGCTCGGGGGCGGTCTGTGTTGGGGAGCGGGACGTTAGCGGGCTAAGCGACTTTCAGCGCAGCACCTTTCGGGCCCGCAACGTTGGATTCGTCTTTCAGGACTCCGAGCTGGACGACTTCTCACCGATCCTCGATTCCGTGGTGGAGCCGGGACTCTACGTGGGCAACACGTACCGACAGCTCGTTGAGCGCGGTACGGAGCTACTGGCCAAGGTGGGGCTGAGCGGCTTCGAGGGCAAGCGCCCCACCAAGATCTCGGGCGGCCAGGGCCAGCGCGCCGCGATGGCTCGCGCGCTCATTAATAGCCCGGCGATCATCCTCGCCGACGAGCCGACCGGAAACCTTGACCGCGGCAACGCGCAGACTATCCTCTCCCTCCTCCAGGAGGAGGCACGTGCCGGCCGCACCGGCGTCGTCGCCACGCACGACCCGTTTGTCATCGAGGCGTGCGATTACGTGCTCGATGTCAGCGCGGGGGTGGAGGTATGAGGTTGGTGCAGTTGCTACGCGAGGCGCGGCGGGACGCGCGCCGGCAGGTGGTCCCCACCCTCCTCCTCTTTATCGTCTCGCTCGGTGCGACGCTCGGCGCGCTGCTCACTGCCGGACAGCAGGTGGCTCAGCGCGAGGCCTTGGCAGGCGAGCTCAACGATCCCTCGGCGCGCGTGCTCACGGTTCGCGAGGCCACGGGCAAGCTCCTCAATGCCCAGGTGGTCCAGCTCTTGCGAACCACCCGTGGCGTGGAGTCGGTGATCGGCGTGGGGGAGGTACTGGAGGTGGATGCGGCCGTCCCGGGCGCCAAGACCACCGCGTGGCAGGTGACCGACCTGAGCGTGCCGTTCGTCCTCTCCCACGGGCGCCCGCCCGCCGACGGTGAGGCCGCGATCGACGAGGAGGTCCTCCGCAAGCTGGGCTGGGAGGTGCCCTCCGGCGTCGTGCTCACCAGCGCCGGGAGGGAGTTTCCCGTGGTGGCGGGCGCGACCGTCCGCCCAGGATACGAGGTGTTCGCCGAGTCAATGGTCGTCCAGAACTCCGAGCTACAGACCATGCGTAGCATCGTCGTCATGGCCGATGCCATCGACGCCGTGCCCTCCATCCAGGCCGCGATCCGCACGTACGCGGCCGAGGAGTCTCCGGGCCAGCTGACCTTCGAAAGCTCGGGGCTAGCCATTGTTGACCGCGTGACGTCCGGGGACTTTGCCAGCTACACGAAGTCGGTCCTGCTGACCGTCATCGGGCTCGGTAGCGTCCTCACCACGGTGGTCTCCCTTGCCTACGTGCTCCTCTACCGCCGGCTGCTGGGGCGGCGGCGAGCGCTGGGGATCACGCGAATAGACCTCACAGCACTAACGCTGGTGAGGGTGACGCTACCGATCGCGCTAGGAGCGGCGCTCGCGGGCCTGGCAGCCGACGTCGTGGCGCGCGTGTGGCTGAGCCCGATTCCGCCGCAGTTCACGGTGGCGGTGGCGCTCGTGATGGTGCTGACCTCGTCGCTGACGGCGCTCATCCCGATCGCGTGGGCGGTCAACAGAGATCCGGTGGCGATCTTGCGCACGGCGTAGGACGCGGCGCGGGCGAGGGAAAAGTACCCCGAACAGGATTCGAACCTGCGACCTTCTGCTCCGGAGGCAGACGCTCTATCCCCTGAGCTATCGGGGCCCGGCGATTCGTCAGTCTAACACCGCAGGCCGCGCAGAATCGAATCGTGTGGTGATACCAAATTGGGTGCGTCGGCGGGCGCCGGTATGCTTGGTGCATGACACCTGAAGATCTTTCTGCCTTTATACGCACCTCGCTCGAGCAGGCGATCGCCGCCGGTGAGGTCAACCTGGATCCGGCCGACCTGCCGGACGTGAAGGTCGAGCGCCCGCGCAGTCGCGAACACGGCGATTGGGCCACGAATGTTGCCCTGCAGCTGGCAAAGAAGGCGGGCACGAACCCGCGCGCGCTCGCGGAACTCCTCAAGGGCAGGATTGCAGGCTCGGAGGCGATTGCGGCCGTGGATATCGCCGGCCCGGGATTCATGAACATCACGCTGAACGCGGCCGCCGCGGGTGAGCTTGCTCGCACGATCGTGGAGGCCGGGGAGGCCTACGGCACGGCGAATGTGCTGGCGGGCTCCACCATCAACCTTGAATACGTCTCGGCCAACCCCACCGGCCCGATCCACGTGGGCGGCGCGCGCTGGGCCGCCGTCGGCGATTCGCTTTCCCGCATCCTCAAGGCCAGCGGTGCGGACGTGGTACGCGAGTACTACTTCAACGATCACGGCGCCCAGATCGACCGCTTCTCTAAGTCCCTGCTCGCCCGCGCCCGTGGTGAGGAGGCGCCGGAGGACGGGTACGGGGGCCAGTACATCGCCGACATCGCCCAGCAGGTGATCGCCGACGAGCTCGCGGCCGGGCGCCCGGACCCGGCGGGGCTTGACGACGACGCGGCGCGCGAGGTCTTCCGCGAGCGCGGCGTCAACCTCATGTTTGCCGCGATCAAGGATGAGATGCGTGACTTCCGCGTGGAGTTCGACGTGTACTTCCACGAGGATTCGCTGCACGAGTCGGGCGCGGTGGATGCGGCGATCGCGCGCCTAGATGAGCAGGGCGTGATCTTTAAGGCCGACGGCGCCACGTGGATCCGCACTACGGACTTCGGCGATGACAAGGACAGGGTGATCATCAAGTCCGACGGGGACGCGGCCTACTTCGCGGGCGACATCGCCTATTACCTGAACAAGCGCGAGCGTGGCGCGGACCGCGTGGTCATCATTCTGGGCGCCGACCACCACGGCTACATCGGGCGCATGTACGCGATGGCGCGCGCTTTCGGTGACACGGCCGGCCTCGGGGAGAACTTGGAGATCCTCATCGGCCAGCTGGTGAGCCTGGTGCGGGACGGGGAGCCGGTGAAGATGTCCAAGCGCGCCGGCACGATCGTGGTATTGAGCGACCTGGTGGAGGCGGCCGGGGTGGACGCCGCCCGCTACTCGCTGGTGCGCGCCGCGATGGACTCCCCGCTGGAGATCGACCTGGGCCTCATTACCTCCAACACGAACGAGAACCCGGTCTACTACGTTCAGTACGCCCACGCGCGCACCTGCGCCGTGGACCGCAATGCGGCCGAGCACGGCGTGAGGCGCGATGCCTTCGACCCGGCCCTCCTGGATGGGGAGGCGGACGAGGAGCTGCTGGCAACGCTCGCCCAATACCCGGTGATCGTGGCGCAGGCGGCCGAGCTTCGCGAGCCGCATCGTGTGGCCCGCTACCTCGAGGAGCTGGCGGGCAAGTACCACTCGTGGTACGGCATCTCGCGCGTGACCCCGCGCGGGGATGACCCGGTCAGCCCCGTCCACCAGACCCGCCTGTGGCTCAACGACGCCACCGGTCAGGTGCTGTGCAACGGTCTGGCGCTGCTCGGCGTCAGCGCCCCGGAGAGGATGTAACCGTGGTGGCCCGCGCACCCGAGCCGACAGGCCGCCCGGACGGGGTGTGGTCGGCGAACGTCGCCCGCACCGAGTCGGGCGAGCTTGCGGTGGCGGGCGTGCCCGTGACGCAGATCGCCGGCGAGTTTGGCACGCCCACCTACATCTTGGACGAGGCGGACATGCGTGCCCGGGCGCGGGCCTGGAAGAACGCGATGGATGCGGCCTTCGCCCCGCTCGCGGGCGCTGACGTCTACTACGCCGGCAAGGCCTTCCTCAGCAAGGCCGTGGCCCGCTGGATGGCTAAGGAGGGGCTGAACATCGACTCGGCCTCCGAGGGAGAGTTGCGCACGGCGCTCTCGGCCGGCGTGCCGGGCAGCCGCATCGGCCTGCACGGGAACAACAAGTCGGATGCCGAGATCACGCTCGCGCTCGAGTGCGGCTCGGCCCACATCGTGGTCGACTCCCTGCCCGAGATCGAGCAGGTGGCGCGTATCGCGCGGGCGGCCGGCACGCGCGCCCCCGTCTACGTGCGCCTGACCACGGGCGTTCACGCCGGCGGGCACGATTTCATCCAAACGGCCCACGAGGACCAAAAGTTCGGCCTGTCGGTGACCACGGGCGCGGCGCAGGAGGCCATCTCCCGCATCGCCGCGAATCCCGCGCTCTCGCTCATCGGCCTGCACTCCCACATCGGCTCCCAGATCCTCGCCGCTGACGGCTTCGCACAGGCAGCGCGCGCCGTGCTGGACGTGCGGGCGTGGGCAGCGGGCCAGGGCATTGAGATTACGGAGGTGGACCTGGGCGGGGGATACGGCGTGCGTTACACCGACGCCGACGCCGTCCCGCCAGCCCCCGAGGAGTTCGCCCGGGTGCTCGCCGCCGCCGTTTCCGAGCACGTGGCACAAACGGGCCTGCGCCCGCCGCGCGTGTCGATCGAGCCGGGCCGCTCGATCGTGGCACCGGCGATGATGACCCTCTACACGGTGGGCACGATCAAGGACGTGGCCACCGATTCCGGCCCGCGCCGCTACGTTTCCGTGGACGGCGGCATGTCCGATAACCTCCGTCCCGCCCTCTACGGCGCCCAGTACACGGCGCTCGTGGCGAACCGGCTCGTGGAGGGCGAGGAGGCGCGCTGTCGCGTGGTGGGCAAGCACTGCGAGTCGGGGGACATCGTGGTTCACGACGTCGCTCTGCCGCCGCTCGCGGCCGGGGACCTGCTGGCCGTGCCCGTCACCGGGGCCTATGGGCGCTCGATGGGATCGAACTACAACATGTTGCCGCGCCCTGGCGTTGTCTCAGTAAGAGACGGACACTGCAGGGTTATCCTCCGCCGTGAGACAATCGAGGATCAGCTCGCCCTTGACGTGGGCTAGTGCGAAAGGACGACATGAGTATCAAGATTGCGCTCCTCGGCTGCGGCACCGTGGGCACTCAGGTGGCCCGCCTGCTGTCCGAAAAAAACGCGCTGCTCTCGGCGCGCGCCGGGGCGGACCTCGAACTAATCGGGATCGCGGTATCGAACCTCGCCGCCGAACGCGACCCGGCGATCGACCGGGCCCTGATCACCACTGACGCGGCCGGGCTCATCGAGCAGGCCGACGTCGTGATCGAGCTCATTGGCGGCATCGAACCCCCGCGCACGCTCATCCGCCACGCCCTCGAATCGGGCGCCTCGGTGGTGACGGGCAACAAGGCGCTGCTAGCCGAGCACGGCCCCGAGCTGTATGACCTGGCGAAGGAAAAGAAGGTCGACCTGTATTACGAGGCGGCCGTGGCCGGCGCGGTGCCGGTGGTCTACGCGGTGCGCGAGTCGCTCGCGGGGGACTCGGTCAAGGCGATCAAGGGCATCCTCAACGGAACCACGAACTACATCCTCGATGAGATGACCACCAAGGGCCTCACCTTCGACGAGGTGCTCGCCACCGCCCAGGAGCTCGGGTACGCGGAGGCGGACCCCACGGCCGACGTCGACGGCTTCGACGCCGCTGCGAAGATCGCGATCCTCGCCTCCCTCGCCTTCCACAAGCGGGTCTCGCTCGCCGACGTCGACGTGGAGGGCATCCGCTCGATCACGGACGCGGACATCGAGGCGGCCACGAAGAACGGCTACGTCATCAAGCTGGTGGCGACCGCAACCCAGGCCGGCGGCAAGATCGAGACGCGCGTGGCGCCCTCGCTCGTGCCCGTATCCCACCCGCTGGCCTCCATCGGCGGTTCCTTCAACGCGGTGGTCATCGAGGCCGAGTCCGCGGACCGACTCATGTTCTACGGCAGGGGAGCGGGAGGCGCCCCCACGGCGTCGGCGGTGCTGTCCGACGTCGTTGCAGCGGCGGCGAAGAAGGTGCTGGGTGGGCGTGCCCCGCAGGAGATCGTGCTCGGCGAGTCGGAGTTCATGGACGCCGGGGAATCGGTCTCGCGCTACTTCGTGCGCCTGCAGGTGGCCGACAGGGTGGGCGTGCTCGCTGAGGTCACGGACGCGTTCGCGGAGGCGGGCGTGTCGATCTCGGCCGTCAACCAGGAAGTTGACGGCCAGCCTGGCCTGGCGGCGCTCGCGATTACTACGCACGCCGCGTCTGCCGCCGACATGGCGGCTACCATCGAGGCTGTAGGAAAGATTAGTGACGTGCATGAGGTGGTGCGCGTTTTTCGGGTAGAGGACGAATAATGGCTCATCAGTGGCAAGGACTCATCAGCGAATACCGTGAGCGGCTGCCGTTTGCGGACTCGGACCCGGTGGTCACCCTCAAGGAAGGTGGCACGCCGCTCGTTTATGCCAAGGCGCTGTCGGAGAAGCTGGACGCCGAGGTGTACGTCAAGGTGGAGGGCGCGAACCCCACCGGCTCGTTCAAGGACCGCGGCATGACCACCGCGATCTCGCAGGTGCTGCAGACTGGCGTGGAGGTGGTGGCTTGCGCCTCCACTGGTAACACGTCGGCGTCGGCGGCTGCCTACGCCGTGGCGGCGGGGCTGCAGTGCGCTGTTATCCTGCCCGCGGGCAAGATCGCGGCGGGCAAGCTCGCCCAGGCGATCGTGCATGGCGCCCGCCTCGTGGCGGTGGACGGCAACTTCGACGACTGCCTCAACATCGTGCGCGAGCTGACCGACTCCCACCCGGTGGCGCTCGTCAACTCGGTTAACCCCTACCGCCTGCAGGGTCAGAAGACCGCGGCGTTCGAGATCGTGGACGAGCTGGGTGACGCCCCGGACATCCACGTGTTGCCCGTGGGCAATGCCGGCAACATTTCGGCCTACTGGATGGGCTATAACGAGTACGCCGGCCGGACCACCCTGGCCTCCTTCGACGACTCGGCCCTCCACATGGATCCCGTGGCCGCGAAGGTGCCGCAGATGTGGGGCATTCAGGCGTGGGGCGCGGCACCGCTGGTGCTCGGCCACGTGGTGGACCAGCCCGAGACGATCGCCACCGCGATCCGGATCGGCAACCCGGCCTCCTGGAAGTACGCCGAGGCCGCCCGGGATGATTCGCGCGGCTGGATTGACCGTGTACGCGACGAGCAGATCCTCGCCGCCCAGAAGATCCTCGCCTCCGAGGTGGGGGTGTTCGTGGAGCCGGCGTCGGCGGCGTCGGTGGCCGGGCTCCTCCAGGCCGGCGAGCAGGGCAAGGTGCCGAGCGGTGCGAAGATCGTGTGTACCGTGACCGGCAATGGCCTGAAAGACACGGCCACCGCGCTGGGCGACATGGAGCTGGACTTCGATCCGATCGAGCCGACCACGCAGGCCGCCGCCCGGGTCCTGGGGCTGTCATGAGGATCGTGAACGACACGGCGCGGGTACGGGTGCCGGCGTCGTCGGGAAATCTTGGCCCGGGCTTTGACTCGATGGGCATGGCTCACGACGTGTGGGATGAGGTCTCGGCTACCCTCACCACGGGCGCCTCGAAGGCGATCGTGGTGGGCGAGGGGCATGACACGCTTCCGAAGGACGAGACGCATCTCATCATCCGTGTCATGCGCGAGACCTTCGAGCGTGTGGGCGCGCCGGCCGCCGGCATCGAGCTGGTGTGCCGCAACGCGATCCCGCACGGCAAAGGTATGGGGTCTTCGGCGGCGGCGGTCGTGGCGGGCGTGATGCTCGTGCGCGAGATGCTGGGGAGCCCCGCCGAGTTCACGCTCGAGCAGGTGCTCAACATCGCCGCCGAATACGAAGGCCACCCGGATAACGCCGCGCCCGCGATCTACGGCGGTGTCACCGTGTCTTGGACCGAGGGCGAGGGCTACCGCACGGCCCAGCTCGCGGTTTCCCCGCAGGTGAGGACCACGCTGCTGGTGCCGCACGAGGTGTTACCGACGACGACGGCGCGCGCAGTCCTGCCGCCCACGATTCCGCACGCGGACGCCGCGTTCAACGCCGGGCGGGCCGCGCTGCTCACCCACGCGCTGGCGAGCGATCCCTCGCTGCTGTTTGCCGCTACGGAGGACCGCCTCCACCAGGGCTACCGAGCCGATTCCATGCCGCACACGGCCGCGATGCTCAAGGCGTTGCGCGAGGCGGGCTGGCCCGCCGTGGTGAGCGGGGCTGGGCCCACGATCCTCCTGTTTGCGCAGGTGGCGCCCGAAATGGCGAACATTTTGGCCAAGCAGGGTTTCCGCACGGTGGACTCGAAGCAGGTTGCCGGTGCTCACATTTTGGGGCGTTAGGTTTCCCAAAACGGCCGTGCGCGTGTAGGCTAGCCCCTGACGTGATTGGCTGATTGCCGCGTCAGCGAGGCCCGCTGGGCCCGCGCCACGCACATGTTTCGAGCGCACTGCGCCATCGTGCGGATTATTAACCAAGTGATCTCCGGCTTTGTCCCGGATCCGAGGAAGGAACCTCGTGAGCGAAAATCCAACGCCACCCACAGGCCCCATTTCGACGATGCGCCTTGCCGACCTGCAAGAGTTGGCGGCCTCCATGGGCCTTTCGTTGCCGGCCAAGTCCCGCCGCAACGACTACATTTCTGCCATCCGTGAGGCGCGCTCCGGCCAGGCGCCCGCGAAGAAGAACGCGGCCGAGAAGCCGGCAGGTGCCGAGAAGCCGGCGGAGAAGAGCGCCGAGCGGCCCGCGCGTCGTGACAAGACCCAGCCTGCTGATTCGCAGGCGGTCAACCAGCACGGCGATCCGAGTGCCCGGCTCGACCTGCCGCCGGTCAAGGGCCGGCCGGCGAAGGAGCTGAGCCAGGACGAGAAGAAGGCGGCGCTCGACGCGCTGGGCGATGCCGCCGAGCGTCGTGCCGAGGAAAACGCGGACGACGACTCGCGTGGTCGCCGCGGCCGCCGTCAGCGCAGCCGCAACCGCAACCGCGGCGATCGCAATGACCGAAACGACCGGGGCGAGCGTTCTGAGCGGGGCGACCGTAATAACCACAATGATCGCAACGATCGGAACCGCGACCGCGACCAGGATCGCACCGAGCGCGAGGACGACATCGAGTCGGGTGACGTGCTCATCCCGGTGGCCGGCATCCTCGACATCGACGGCAACAACAACTACCTGCGCACGGGCGGCTACCTGCCCGGCAAGAATGACGCCTACGTCTCCACCCAGATGATCCGCCGTTACGGCCTGCGCCGAGGCGACGCGATCCAGGGCGCAGTGCGCGACGCGTCGGCGGCGGGTAATCGCCGCGGCCGCCAGCACAAGTTCAACCCCTTGGTGGAGGTCACCGCCATCAACGGCATGGCCCCGGACGAGGCGCGCGAGCGGCCCGAGTTCAACAAGCTCACCCCGCTCTACCCGAACGAAATGCTGCGGATGGAGACCACGCAGAAGGCGCTGACCACCCGCGTCATCGACCTCGTGGCCCCGATCGGTAAGGGCCAGCGTGGCCTCATCGTCTCCCCGCCGAAGGCGGGTAAGACCGTGGTCATGCAGCAGATCGCGATGGCGATCGCGAACAACAACCCGGACGTTCACCTCATGGTGGTGCTCGTGGACGAGCGCCCCGAGGAAGTGACGGACATGCAGCGCCTGGTCAAGGGCGAGGTCATTGCTTCCACCTTCGACCGCCCGGCCTCCGACCACACGATCGTGGCCGAGCTGGCGGTGGAGCGCGCCAAGCGCCTGGTCGAGCTCGGCCAGGACGTTGTCATCCTCCTCGATTCCCTCACCCGCCTCGGGCGCGCCTACAACCTGGCCGCCCCGGCGTCGGGCCGTATCCTGTCGGGTGGTGTGGACGCCGGCGCGCTCTACCCGCCCAAGAAGTTCTTCGGCGCGGCGCGCAACATCGAAAACGGCGGCTCGCTCACCATCATCGCCTCGGCGCTGGTGGAGACGGGCTCGAAGATGGACGAGGTCATCTTCGAGGAGTTCAAGGGCACGGGCAACATGGAGCTGCGCCTCTCGCGCCAGCTGGCCGACCGCCGTATCTTCCCGGCCGTGGACCTCAACGCTTCCGGTACGCGCCGCGAGGAGCTGCTGTTCAGCCCTGAGGAGCTCAAGATCGTGTGGCACCTGCGCCGCGCGCTGGGCACCCTCGAACTGCAGGAGGCCTCGGACTACGTGCTGGGCCGCATGCGCAAGACCGAGTCGAACGCTGAGTTCCTCATGTCGGTGGTGCGAGGTATGCAGAACGCGGACTAGGAGTGGGGCCGGCGGTGTGACCAACGGGGCACCGCCGGTCGCTACCCAACCCCTTGCGTGCTGTGGTTAAATTGACCGTCGGCTTCTGGTTCACCGGCTCGCCGGACCCAGGGCATCAAACGATCCAAGGAGAAAGAAATGAAGCAGGGTATCCACCCCGATTACCACGACATTCACGTCACCTGCACCTGCGGCAACGAATTCGAGACTCGGTCCACGCTTCCGGGCGGTTCGTTGCGCGTTGAGGTGTGCAGCGCCTGCCACCCGTTCTACACGGGCAAGCAGAAGATCCTCGACACCGGCGGCCGCGTGGCCCGCTTCGAGGCTCGCTACGGCAAGCGCACCAAGTAACTGGGCTTTACAACGCCGGTACAGTGTTATCTGTACCGGCGTTGGCTTTTATGTTGAGAGATTAGGTTCATGAGTGAGTTCCCTGCCGCGCAGGCCGCGGCCGAAGAGTATGCGGACATTGAAAAGCAGATGGCGTCCCCCGAAGTGCTGGCCAAGCCGGAGAAGCTACGTAAGCTGGGCCGGCGCTACGCCGAGCTGCGGCGTGTGGTGACGCGCTACGAGCACTGGCTGGCCGCCTCCACGGATCTGAGCGAGGCGAAGGAGATCGTGGAGCTCGGCGGAGAGGACGGGGAACTGTTCGCCGCGGAGTTGCCGCGTCTGCAGGCCGAGGTGGACGACGCGGCCGATTCGTTGCGTGACGCGCTGTTGCCGCGCGATCCCGACGACGGCCGAGACGTCATCCTCGAGGTCAAGGCGGGCGAGGGCGGCGAGGAGTCCGCGCTGTTCGCCTCCGACCTGCTGCGCATGTACCAGCGCTATGCCGAGTCGAAGGGCTGGTCCACCCAGATCCTGTCGCACACCGACACGGACATGGGCGGGTACAAGGACGTCCAGGTGGCGATCAAGGCCAAGAATGTGCCGGAGGATCCGTCCGACGGCGTGTGGGCGCACCTGAAGTATGAGGCGGGCGTGCACCGCGTCCAGCGCGTGCCGGTCACGGAGTCGCAGGGCCGCGTGCACACCTCCGCCGCCGGCGTCCTCGTGTTTGCCGAGGTGGACGAGCCGGAGGAAGTGCAGATCAACGATAACGATCTGCGCATCGATGTCTACCGCTCCTCGGGCCCGGGCGGCCAGTCGGTCAACACCACGGATTCGGCCGTGCGCATCACCCACCTGCCCACGGGCATCACCGTGTCGATGCAGGATGAGAAGTCACAGATCAAGAACCGTGAGGCGGCCATGCGCGTGCTTCTGGCACGGCTGCGCCAAGCCCAGATGGAGGAGCTGGCGGCCAAGGAGGCCGATCAGCGCCGCTCGCAGGTGCGCACCGTGGACCGCTCCGAGCGTGTGCGCACGTACAACTTCCCCGAGAACCGGATCGCCGATCACCGCACGGGATTCAAGGCTCACAACCTCGATCAGGTGCTCGCCGGCCACCTCGACGACGTCATCACCTCCCTGCGCGAAAAGGACGAGGAGGAGCGCCTCCAGGCGGCAGCCGACGAAGCCGAGGCCCAGTAAATGTGGGCGCAGGCGATCGCCCGGGCGTGCGCTGAGCTGACCGCCGCGGGCGTGCCCTCCCCGGAGGCCGACGCCCGCCTACTCGCCCAGCTCGTTGCAGGGGAGCGAGTGCAGGGGACGCCATCCCCGCAGGAGCTGGCCCGCTACGAGGAGCTCGTGGCCGCCCGCGCCCGCCGCGTGCCGCTCCAGCACCTGGAGGGTACGATGTATTTCCGCTACCTTGAGCTCGAGGCGCGGCCGGGGGTGTTCATCGTGCGGCCTGAGACCGAGTCGGTGGTCGAGGCCGCGCTGGCCGACATCCGAGCGTTGCCGGATCCGCTGGTGGCGGACCTGTGCACTGGCTCGGGCGCGATCGCGATCTCGATCGCCACCGAATCGAACGCCCGCGTGCTCGCGGTTGAGCGCTCTGCCGATACCTTCGCCTCCGCCGCCCTCAACAACGCCCGCTACGGCGGCCTTGTCAGCCTCGTCCAGGGCGACGCGCTTGAGGAGCTGGAGGAGTACGCGGGCCGCATCGACGTCGTCGTGAGCAACCCTCCCTACGTGGCGCCGTGGCACGAGCTGTCGCCGGAGGTGCGCCAGGACCCGGAGCTCGCGCTGTTTGGCGGCGGGACGGACGGGCTGGATCTGCCCCGGCAGTTGGTGGCGCGCGCCCACCTCCTCCTGCGAGGTGGGGGTATCCTCATCATGGAACATGGAGACGAGCAGGGCGAGGCCCTCCGCGCGGCCGCCACCGAGTGCGGCTTCGTGGACGTCACCACCGGGCGTGACCTGGCCGGCCGGGACCGGTGGCTGCGCGCACGAAAGGAACGCCAATGAAAGTACCGGCGAGCGACCAGCGCGCCATTGCACTGGCCAGCGCGGCGATTGCGCGCGGGGAAGTTATCTGCCTGCCCACCGACACGGTTTACGGCATCGGCGCCGATCCCTTTAACACCGACGCCGTCACCCGGCTGCTGACAGCCAAGTCCCGCACGCGCGCCAACCCGCCGCCCGTGCTCGTGGCCGAGGGACAGGCCGAGGAGCTGAGCGAGGAGATCTCGCCGGCGGCCCGGGCGCTCATGGAGGCCTTCTGGCCGGGAGCGATGACAATCGTGGTGCCCGCGCGCGCCTCGATTGGCTGGGACCTGGGCGAGACGAACGGGACCGTGGCGCTGCGCATGCCCGATTCGGATACCACGCTTGCGCTCCTTCGCGCGGTGGGCCCGCTCGCGGTGACGAGCGCCAACCAGCACGGCCAGCCGCCCGCCACTGCGGTGGAGGCGGCGATGGACCAGCTCGGCGGCGCGGTCTCCCTTTACCTCGACGGCGGCCCGTCGGCCGGGGGAGTGGCCTCCACGATCGTCAGCGTGGTTGGCGAGCCGACAATTTTGCGTCAGGGCGCGATCAGCGCCGACGCCGTGTGGCAGGCGCTGGCGTGAGAACCTACCTCCTCATCCTCGTCCTCGCCGCGGCCCTCACCTACCTGCTGGTGCCGCTGGTGTTGCGCATCGCGCTCGCCACAGGCGCGATAACCCAGATCCGCGAGCGTGACGTCCACTCCACCCCGATCGCCCGTCTGGGCGGTGTGGCGATGTTTGCCGGGCTCGTGGGGGCGCTCGCGCTCGCCAGCCAGATCCCCTACCTGCGTGAGGTGTTCGCGCCGAGCACGGGGGTGTGGGCGATCCTGTGGGGCGGGGCAATCATGTGCGTCCTGGGCGCGATCGACGACGTGTGGGAGCTGACCTGGTATTCGAAGTTCGCCGGTGAGATCCTGGCGGCCGGTGTGATGGCGTGGCAGGGCGTGCAGCTGGTGACGGTGCCACTTTTGGGACTGACCGTGGGCTCCACGCGCCTGACCCTGTTTGCCACAATCATCGCGGTGGTCGTGGTGGCCAATGCCGTGAACTTCGTGGACGGCCTGGACGGGCTGGCGGCCGGGGTGGTCGGCATCGCGGCGTTCGCCTTCTTCATCTACGCCTACTACCTCACCCGAGAGGTCTCGCCCGGTGACTACACCTCCGTGGCGACGACCGTGCTCGCGGCTCTCGTGGGCAGTTGCGTGGGCTTCCTGCCGCACAACTTCCACCCGGCGAGGATCTTCATGGGTGATTCGGGCGCACTCATGCTCGGTACCGTGCTCGCGGGCGCCACGATCCTGGTTACGGGTCAGATCGACCCGGCCACGGTGGGCGCCCGCCAGGCCCTGCCCGCATTCATGCCGCTCGTCATCCCCCTGCTCGTGCTCCTCATTCCGCTCATTGACCTCACGTGGGCCGTGTTCCGCCGCGTGCGCCAGGGGCGTTCGCCCTTCTCCGCCGACGCCGGCCACCTCCACCACCGCCTCCTGCGCCGGGGCCACTCCCACACCGTGGCCGTGCTCATCTTGTACATGTGGACCGCGATCGCCTCCTTCTCCGCCGTCGCCTACACGGTCTATCCCGGCCCGCGCGTGCTGGCGGGCGCGGCGCTCACGATCTTCGCCGGCACTGCGGTGACTTGGCAGAAGTTCGGAAAGCGCCGTGCGGCGTAGGCCGGGCGAGTCGTACACGGCGGCCGGGCTGATCGCTCGGGCCACGCTGGGCGCGGCCGCCCTGGTCGGCGTCGTGACCGTGATCGCCGCGCTCCTCGTCCCGGCCGAGCGCCTGTCCATCTTGGCCGGCGGCGGGATCGCGGTGCTCATCAACCTCGTGACGCTCAGCGCGAGCGCGCTTGCCGCGCGCTATTTCGCCGACGCGCAGGGTGCGGCGATGGTTGGGGCGTACGTGGTGAAGATGGCGGCCTTCGGGGTGGCCTTGCTTGCGTTGCGGGGTTCGGGGCTGAACCTGCGCGTGGTCGTCGGCGTCTTCGCCCTCGCCCTCCTTGCCTCCCTCCTCGTTTACTCCGTCCTTGCCCTCCGCAGGGCCGGCCCACACGTGGGGCAGGGGTAGCGGAAAACCACCGGTCAGGCACGCGCCACGAGACGGGCATAAGTCACAAAAATCTCCGAGCGAGACCAGGGGGTCATGGGTTACCTTGGAAGCAAGGAAAATACTCAGGTAGAGTGTTTTGAGGTCGTGTCAGCATCGACGCACATGAGGACATCGCACTAGTTGGGGTTTGAACGCACTGTGAATCTTTACGCGCTTGCAACGCTACCCATCTTCCTCACGGGGGAGGGTGAGAGCTTCGTTCCGCCTACGCTCGAGCACGAATTCAACCCGCCGGCGCTTTTCTTCGAAGGCACGATCTTTGAGATGAACCGCATCATCATGGTGCGCATGATCGCCGCCCTGGTGCTGGCCTTCATCCTCATCTGGTACGCGCGCAACCGCAGGCTCGTCCCCAACCGCCGCCTGGCCGCCGTCGAATCCCTCCTTGACTTTTCCAAGGTGCAAATTGGCGAGGAGATCCTCGGCAAGGAACGCGCCCACCAGTACCAGCCCCTGATCATGACCATCTTCTTGGGCATCTTCTTCATGAACATCACCGGCGTGGTGCCCGGCCTGCAGATCGCCGGAACGTCGCTGATCGGCATGCCTCTCATCTTCGCGATCTTCTCCTACGTGGGCTTCATCGCGGCCGGCGTCAAGGCCCGCGGGGGCCTGCGCTTCTTCAAGGAGCAGCTCTTCCCGCCGGGCGTGCCGTGGCCGATCTATTTCATCATGACGCCGATCGAGTTCCTCTCCACCTTCGTGCTACGCCCGGCTACGCTCACCCTGCGACTCCTCATGAACCTCGTGGCGGGCCACCTCATCCTCGCCCTGTGCTTTGCCGGTACGCACTTCCTCTACTTCACGCTGTCGGGCGCGCTCGGCGTGGCCACCGGTACGGTGACCTTCATCGGCGCACTCGCGTTCATGTGCTTCGAGATTTTCGTCGCGGCACTGCAGGCCTACATCTTCGCGATGCTGACGGCCTCCTACATTTCCCTGTCCATTTCAGAACACTGATACCCACTCAACAAAAGGAAAGAAAACAATGATCGGAAACATCGCCACCATCGGTTACGGTCTTGCTACCCTCGGCCCGTCTATCGGCATCGGCATGATCGGCGCCAAGAACCAGGAAGCAACGGCTCGTCAGCCGGAGATCGCGGGTATCCTCCGCGTCAACATGTTCCTTTCGATCGCGTTTGCGGAGGCCCTGGGCCTGATTGGCTTCGGTGCTGGCCTCGTCTTCGGTGCATAAGAATGCGTGAGACGATTCTTGCAGAGGGCGGCGACTACAACCTGCTCTTTCCTGCACCGTCGGAACTCCTCTGGGGCACGCTGGCGTTCATCCTCGTGGCTGTGGCGGTCTACAAGTTCGCCTGGCCGTCGTTCGTCGCGATGCTTGACGAGCGCGCGGAGAAGATCGAGGAGGGCCTGAAGGCCGCTGAGGTCGCGCGCGCCGAGGTTGCCGACCAGCAGGCTAAGCTCGCGGAGGAGATCCGCGAGGCCCAGCGTGAGGCCACGGGCATCCGCGAGAACGCCCAGGACAACGCGAAGGCGATCATCGCCGAGGCCCAGGCCAAGGCCCGCAGCGAGGCCGACGGCCTGATCACTAGCGCCCAGCGCCGTATCGACGCCGACTCGGAGGCAGCCCAGCGCTCTCTCCAGGCAGAGGTGGGCGTGCTGGCCACGGAGCTGGCCGGCCGCATTGTGGGCGAAGCGATTGCTGATGAGGTGCTCGCCCGCCGTGTCATCGATCGCTTCATGGATGATCTTGAGACGATGACCCCGGAGCTGACGGAGGCGGAGTCCTAGGATGCGTGCAGCAAGTCAAGGCGCGCTCGACCGGGCGCGGGAGCGGTGGGAGCCGTTCGTCGCCACCCAGGTGGGCAAGGAGATCGAACTGGCCCTCCAGATGTTCTCCATCGTGGATGTCATCAAGGTCTCCACGGCGCTCACCAACGCACTCGAGGGCGGATCGCGGGACGCGCAGGCGCGTGCGAAGCTCGCACGCGACGTGTTCGGCGGGCGCGTGAGCGACGGAGTGGCCGAGCTCGTGGAGGGACTCGTGCGCGAGGAGTGGTCCCAGCGGGATGACCTGCAGCGGGCCATCGAAGCGCTCGGGGTTGACACGATCCTGCTGGGCGCCCGCCGCGAGGGCGTGCTGTCCACCGTGGAAGAGGAGCTCTACCAGACGATGCGCCTCTACTCGGACAACCGCGATCTGCGCCTTGCCTTCACCACGCCGAACCTGTCCCCGGAGGCCCGCCACCGGTTCGCCGAGCAGCTGTTCCACAACCTCCAGCCGTGGACCGTGGCGCTCATCCGGCGCTCGATCGCGCGCGAACACCACACGATCCCGGGCCTGCTGCGCCGCTACACGTTCGCAGCCGCGCGCCTGGACGAGCACATGGTGGCCGCGGTGACCAGCGCCCTGCCGCTCACGCGCGAGCAGGAGGAGCGCCTGGCACGCATCCTCAGCGCCAAGTACGGCACGCCGGTCAAGATCCACGTTTCCATTGACACGGAAGTCATCGGAGGCCTGCGGATCTACGTGGGGGATGACATCATCGATGGCACTATCGCCAGCCGACTCGACTCGGTTCGAGGGGCATTTACCAACTGATTTTGAAAAGCGGCCTAGCCGCAAGCGAGCGAAGGAAGATAAATGGCTGAACTGATCAAGCCGGAGGAAATCCGGGCTGCGTTGGACAGCTTTGTGAGTTCGTATGAGCCTCCGAAAGCGGCCAGCGAGGAAGTCGGCCACGTCACCCTGACGGCCGACGGCATTGCCCGCGTGGACGGGCTGCCGGGCGCTATGGCGAATGAGCTTTTGCAGTTCGAGGATGACACCCTCGGCTTGGCGATGAACCTGGAAGAGGAAGAGATCGGCGTCGTCGTCCTCGGTGAATTCGAGGGTATCCGCGAGGGCATGGAGGTGCGTCGCACCGGGGAAGTTCTTTCCGTCCCCGTGGGCGATGGCTACCTCGGCCGCGTTGTCGATCCGCTTGGTAAGCCGATCGACGGTCTGGGCGAGATCACGGACCTCGACGGGCGCCGCGCGCTCGAGCTGCAGGCCCCGGGCGTCATGATGCGTAAGTCGGTCCACGAGCCGCTGCAGACCGGCCTCAAGGCGATTGACGCAATGATCCCGATCGGGCGCGGCCAGCGCCAGCTCATCATTGGCGACCGCAAGACGGGCAAGACCGCCCTGGCGATCGACGCCGTACTCAACCAGAAGGCGAACTGGGAGTCGGGCGATCCGACCAAGCAGGTGCGCTGCATCTACGTGGCGGTGGGCCAGAAGGGCTCCACCATCGCTTCTGTGCGGGCCACGCTCGAAGCCAACGGCGCGCTCGAATACACCACGATCGTGGCCGCGCCCGCCTCCGACTCGGCGGGCTTCAAGTACCTCGCCCCCTACACCGGCTCAGCCATCGGCCAGCACTGGATGTACCAGGGCAAGCACGTGCTCATCATCTTTGACGACCTGTCGAAGCAGGCAGAGGCCTACCGCTCGCTGTCCCTCCTGCTGCGCCGCCCGCCGGGGCGTGAGGCCTACCCGGGCGACGTGTTCTACCTGCACTCCCGCCTCCTCGAGCGCTGTGCGAAGCTCTCCGACGAGCTCGGTGCCGGCTCGATGACGGGCCTGCCGATCATCGAGACAAAGGCCAACGACGTCTCGGCCTACATCCCCACCAACGTCATCTCGATCACGGACGGGCAGATCTTCCTCCAGTCGGATCTGTTCAACGCCAACCAGCGCCCCGCTGTCGACGTCGGCATCTCCGTGTCCCGCGTGGGCGGTGACGCGCAGATCAAGGCGATGAAGAAGGTAGCCGGCACGCTGAAGATCACGCTGGCGCAGTACCGCGCCCAGGCGGCGTTCGCGATGTTTGCCTCCGATCTTGACGCGACCACCCGACGCCAGCTCACCCGCGGCGAGCGCCTCATGGAGCTACTCAAGCAGCCGCAGTACACCCCGTACGCGGTCGAGGACCAGGTGGCGTCCGTGTGGGCCGGCACCAACGGTTACCTCGACACGATCGAGCTCAAGGACGTGCACAAGTTCGAATCGGGCTACCTCGACTACCTGCGCCACAACACGAACGTGCTGCAGACCATCCTCGAGACCGGCAAGCTGGAGCCCGAGACGGAGGAGGAGCTGAAGGCGGCCACCGCCAAGTTCCTTGACTCCTTCACCTCCGCCTATGAGACCCACGAGCTGCCGACCGACCAGGTCGATCCTGCCCAGAAGTCGCAGGAGCAGATCGTTCGGTCCAAGAGGGGTTAGTAGTGGCCGGCGAACAGCGTATCTACAAGCAGAAGATCAGGGCGACCGAGACGCTCGAAAAGGTCTTCTCCGCGATGGAGCTCATTGCGGCTTCTCGCGTGGGCAGGGCGCGCAAGCGCGCGCTCGGCCAAGATCCCTATACGCAGGCCCTGACCAAGTCGATCGCGGCGGTTGCCGCACACGCTGACGAGAGCCACCCGATGCTCAACGAGCGTACCGACACGAACCGGGTCCTCGTCTTCGTGGTCACCTCCGATCGCGGCATGGCCGGCGCCTACTCGGCATCCGTGCTGCGCGAGGCGGACCGGCTACGCGAGGAGCTCGAGGCCCAGGGCAAGGAGCCGGTGCTCTACGTCTTCGGCCGGCGCGGGGTGTCGCACTTCAAGTTCCGCGGCGTCGA
The DNA here is from genome assembly GCF_001469025.1 of Trueperella bernardiae. Taxonomy (GTDB): domain Bacteria; phylum Actinomycetota; class Actinomycetes; order Actinomycetales; family Actinomycetaceae; genus Trueperella; species Trueperella bernardiae. The sequence goes on from NZ_LNIZ01000003.1 coordinate 222,118, forward strand.
GCTCGCCGGCTCGTGGACGGGGGAGTCCGACAACCCGAGCGCGGACACCGCTCACGAGATCGCGCGCGAGTTCCTCGCCCGCTTCCTCGCCTCACCGGAGGAGGGCGGAGTTGCCGAGCTGCACACCGTTTACACGCGGTTCGAGTCGATGATCACGCAGAACGTGGAGGTGCGGCGGATGCTGCCGCTCGTCGTCGTCGACGACGAAGCCGGGCTTCACGAAGAGGCGCCGCTGTACGAGTTTGAGCCCTCGCCACGCCAGCTCTTCGACACCCTGCTGCCTATGTACATCGACCAGCGCATCTACGCGGTCCTGCTCATGGCGGCCGCATCGGAGCTGGCCTCGCGCCAACAGGCGATGCACGCGGCCACCGAGAACGCGCAGAACCTCATCGAGGACTACACGCGCCTTGCGAACAATGCTCGCCAGGCAGAGATCACCACTGAAATCACCGAAATTATCTCCGGCGCGGACAGCCTCGGAAAGTAGCGCCAAGAAGGAAATGACTATGACAGATACGTCTCAGAAGCTGGCTGATGGCCGCATCATCCAGGTGGTCGGAGCGGTCGTGGACGTCGAGTTCCCGCCGGATGGCCTTCCTGAAATCAACTACGCCCTCGAAGTCGAGGTCGCCCTGCCCGAGGACGAGGCGGACGGCGCCGAGGTCACGAAGACCATGGTGCTCGAGGTGGCCCAGCACCTGGGCGACAACATCGTGCGTACGATCGCGATGAAGCCCACCGACGGCCTGGTGCGCGGCGCGAAGGTGCGCAACACCGGCGCCCCGATCTCGGTGCCCGTGGGCGACGTGACCAAGGGCCACGTGTTCAACGTGGTGGGCGAGTGCTTGAACCTTGAAGAGGGCGAGACCCTCGAGGTCACCGAACGCTGGCCGATCCACCGCACAGCCCCGAACTTCGATCAGCTCGAGGGCCAGACCAAGATGTTCCAGACGGGCATCAAGGTGATCGACCTCCTCACCCCGTACGTGCAGGGCGGCAAGATCGGCCTGTTTGGCGGCGCGGGCGTGGGCAAGACCGTGCTCATCCAGGAGATGATCCAACGCGTTGCCCAGGATCACGGCGGTGTGTCCGTGTTCGCCGGCGTCGGCGAGCGCACTCGCGAGGGCAATGACCTCATCATGGAGATGGAGGAGGCCGGCGTTCTGGACAAGACCGCCCTGGTCTTCGGCCAGATGGACGAGCCGCCGGGGGTGCGTCTGCGCATCGCCCTGTCCGGTCTGACGATGGCGGAGTACTTCCGCGACGTGCAGAACCAGGACGTGCTACTGTTCATCGACAACATCTTCCGCTTCACGCAGGCTGGCTCCGAGGTCTCCACGCTGCTGGGCCGCATGCCGTCCGCGGTGGGCTACCAGCCCACGCTCGCCGATGAGATGGGCGCCCTCCAGGAGCGCATCACGTCCACGCGCGGCCACTCGATTACGTCGCTGCAGGCCATTTACGTGCCTGCTGACGACTACACCGATCCGGCGCCTGCCACGACGTTCGCCCACCTGGATGCGACCACCGAGCTCTCCCGTGAGATCGCCTCGCGCGGCCTGTACCCGGCGGTGGACCCGCTGGCGTCGACGTCGCGCATCCTCGACCCGCAGTACGTGGGTCAGGCGCATTACGACGTGGCGACCCGCGTGAAGTCCATCCTCCAGAAGAACAAGGAACTTCAGGACATCATTTCGATCCTGGGCGTGGACGAGCTCTCCGAAGAGGACAAGATCACCGTTGCGCGTGCACGCCGCATCGAGCAGTACCTCTCGCAGAACACCTACACGGCCGTGAAGTTTACGGGCGTGGAGGGATCCACGGTGCCGATCGACGAGACGGTTGAGGCCTTCCGTCGCATCACCGAGGGCGAATACGATCACATCCCGGAGCAGGCGTTCTTCAACATCGGCGGCATCGAGGACATCGAGCGCGCCTGGGCGAAGATTCAGGCCGAGTCATGAGGCTAGAGATCGTTACGCGAACCGGGGGCCTCTACAAAGGTGAGGTCTCTGAGCTCGTGGTGCCCGCATTCAACGGCGAGATGGGTATCCTGCCGGGTCACGCCCCCGTCATGGCCGTGATCTACAAGGGCACGGTACGCCTGGTGGAGAATGGGGAGCCGAAGTCCTTCAAGGTTGGCAACGGCTTCATGACCGTGGACCAGGACGACATCACGGTGGTCGTGGAGGATTACGACGACGCCGAGGCCAACGCCAAGATGTTCGAGGAACTGGGCGCGGAATAGGAACGGGCTGATATGGGCGAGGGCGGCATCTGGTGGATCATCGCGATCCTTGTGATGCTCGCCCTCGCCCTGTCATCCCTCTACCTGTATCGCATTCGCTACTTGCTCAATCACGAGGCCTCGATCCAGGTGTCGGTGCGGGGCGAGGACGGGGCGTGGCACAACGCGATCGCGATCCTTGGGCCTGAGTCCCTTGACCTGTATTCCACGCGCTCCCTGTCCTTGGCGCCGAAGGTGCGGTGGGTGCGCAACACGATGAGTTTTGAGGTGCAGCGCCCGCGCGGGGGTATCTCCGTGGTCACGGTCCTCATGCCCGGCAAACCAGGTAGCGCGGGGGAGAGCCGGCGGGTGGCCTCCAGTCCGGAGGAGATGGCGGCGCTGCTGTCCTGGATGGATTCCTCGCGCCCCTCGGCCGAGCCCACGCTCGGGTAGGGGTGAGCCGGGCGGGCGGCGTCGTGCGGCGGCTTGCATTGCCGGGCAGCGTCGTGAGGTAGCGGGCGCAAGACGCGCGGGCCGGGCGCTCTGCTAGGCTGGAGCTTCTAGCGGAAAGGAAGCTCGTGCGAATCGTCATTGCGACATGCTCTGTGGATTATTCTGGTCGCCTCGATGCCCACCTTGAGCCCGCCAAGCGGGTAGTCATGCTCAAGTCAGACGGGTCGGTGCTTATCCATTCCGATGGCGGGTCGTACAAGCCGCTGAATTGGATGTCGGCGCCGTGCACGATGCGCGTGGAGGAGCCGGAAGCAGCGGAGGCTGAGCGCGGGATTACCGAAAAGTGGCGGGTGGAGCACGCGAAGATGGATGACGCGCTCGTCATCCACATTTTTGAGATCCACGAGGACATCACGGACGATTTGGGCGTGGAGCCAGGCCTGCTCAAGGACGGCGTAGAGGAACACCTGCAGCGCCTGCTCGCCGAGCAGACCGAGATCCTAGGCGCGGGCACGCAGCTGGTGCGGCGCGAGTATCCGACGGCGATCGGGCCGGTGGACCTGCTGGTGACGGACGCGCAGGGGCGCCACATCGCGGTGGAAGTCAAGCGCCGGGGCGGGGTGGACGGCGTGGAGCAACTGACCCGCTACCTTTCGCTGCTCGAGCGCGATTCCACGCTCCGTCCGATCCGCGGCATCTTCGCGGCCCAGGAGATCCGTCCACAGGCGCGGGTGCTGGCGGAGGACCGGGGGATTGAGTGCGTGGTGCTCGACTATGACGCGATGCGCGGAGTGGACCGGCCTGAGGATCGGCTGTTCTGATGGCCCGGCGGCGGAACAAGTATCAGCGTGAGGTTCGCCCGCTCGATCCGGAGCGGTTGATGAACTACACCCACTACGAGACCGCCGATAACGGCATGGAGTTCAAGGTTCACACCATCCGCGCGGGCACCAAGGAGTACGTGTGCCCGGGGTGTAACGGGATCATCATGGTGGGGGAATCGCACGTGGTGGCCTGGACGGAGGACAGCTGGTTTGGCCCGCAGGCGGGCCAGGAGGCGCGCCGGCACTGGCACACGTCGTGCTGGCGGGCGAAAGGGCGCCGCTCCACGGGCTTCTAGTGGTAGCGTGGTTTTATGATTGCATATCGTAGAACTGGGCCAGCGTCTGACCTTCCGCTTGTGCTTCTTCATGCACTGCCGTTGGATTCGGCGATGTGGAATGCCGTGCGCAGCGAGCTTTCCGACGTCGACATCCTTACCTTCGATGCCCCGGGCTTCGGGGAATCCGAACTGACCGCGGAGTTCATGGCGGGCGAGCCGAGCATCGCCACGTTCGTGGCCGCGATGAAGGCGCGCCTGGACGAGCTGGGCATCAAGCGCATCGCGCTCGGCGGGTTGTCGATGGGCGGCTCGGTGGCCGCGGAGTTCACGGTCACGTACCCCGAGCTCGTGGCCGGCCTTGCCCTCATGGACACGAACATCAATTCCGATGATGCCGACCGCAAGGCTTTCCGCCGCGACGCCGCCGCCAAGGCTGACGCGGGCCAGGGCTATGAGACGGTAAAGGACTGGACGACCACGATGGTGGGCCCGGATGCATCGGACGAGGTCCGGGCGTCGTTGGACGCCCGCTTCCGTGCCCTGCCGAATGAGGGCCTGGCGTGGATCCAGCGGGCGATGGCGAACCGTGAGGATCGCACGGACGCGGTGGCGCGGGTGAAGGGCCCGGTGTATTTCATTCGTGGTACGGAGGATCCCACGGCGTCGATGGAGAGCTACATGAAGCTCGCCTTGCGTACCGACCAGCCACGGATCAAGGAGATCCCGGGCGTGGGCCACTTCGCGGCTGATGAGAGCCCGGTGGAGCTGGCGGCCATTTTGCGCGATTTTTACGCGCACGTAGCCCGCTAAGTGGTGGCTAACTGGTAAATCTGGAGCCGATCGGGGCCGATACGGCCATGAAACCTCTCAGATTCACGAGTTAGCAACGCCGCGAGAGCGAAGAGGGCCCCGGGCGCATGCCCGGGGCCCTCGACGTGCCAGCGTCCACTTGGCAGAGCTTATCTACTCGGCTCCCTCGCCGGCACCGCCTTTCCCGGCTTTGTCTTCGGCCGAATCGACGATCTCCTCGAGTGCGATGGAGTGTGAGGAGGAGGTGAGGATCGCCCGGATGTCCTCCAGGTAGGACTGGAGGGAGTTGCGCTGTTCGCGCAGGGAGGCCACGTGCTCTTCGGCGGATTTGCGCTCGCCGTCGGCGGCGCTTTGCGCGGCGGAGCGGATGCGGTCGGCCTCCTCGCGTGCGGCCTCGAGGATGGCGGCGGCCTCTTCGCGGGCCTGGGTGAGGATGGCGGCGGCCTCGGTGTTCGAGGTGGCGGTGAGCTCGTCGGCCCGCTTGGTGGCTTCGACCACCCGGGCTTCGGCGTCCTGTGCCTCGTTTTCGGCCGCGCTCACCATCTCCTCGGCGCGGGCGCGCAGTTCGGCGGCCTGCTCGGTGAGGGCGCGGGCGGATTCGGCGGCCTTCGCGGCGATCTCGTCCTCCGCCTCGGCGCGCATCTTGGCCACCTCCTGGGCCACCGTGGAGCGCAGATTGGTCATCTCCTCTTCCGTCTGGGCCCGAAGGGCCGCGGCCTCGTGTTCGGCCTCGGAGCGCAGGGCGGTGGTGTCCTTGTCGGCGAGCGTGCGCAGGCGGGCGGCCTCGCGTTCGGCGGAGGAGACCATTTCGTTGGCGGTTCGACGCGTGGTTTCGGACAGGGTGGCCGCTTCGGCTTCGGCCTTGGTGCGCATAGTGGTGGCCTCCGTCTGGGCGTGCTCGAGGGTCTTTTGGCTTTCGGATTCGGCGCTGGCGCGCAGCTGGGCGGCGCGGGACTTCGCGTCGGCAACCAGCGCGGCAGCGTCCTGGCGGGCGCGCATCATGAGGTCGAGCGCCTGTTCCTCGGTGGAGCGCAGGAGGCGTTCCACGCGCGAGCCGAGCCCGGAGTAGGAGGGCCGCTCATTTTCCCGCAGCGCGTCCTGGGCCTCGGTCAGCTCGGCGGAGAGCTGGAGGATCTGCGCGTCCAGGCGGGAGACGTGATCCCGCGTCTGCTCGAGGCTGGCCTCCAGCTGGGAGATGCGCTCGTCTACCTGAGCGCGGTCGTATCCGCGCATGACGACGGGGAATTGGTCGGTCACATTGGCTCCTTGATCGGTTTTCTCTCCCTACAGCGTAGTGTCACCGCGCCGTCGAGTCACTCACACTACGATGATTTTATTACCTGTGTCAGGATAGTGTTACACAATTGTTATCAAAGACTACTGGATGCTGAGGAACTGGTATGAAACGGATCGGCGGCCTGCTTTTGGTTATCCTGGGCCTGATCGTGGCGGTTTTCGGGATTGTCCGGGCTGCCACGGCTGAGGAATCGACCGTCGTTGAGGTGACGGTGCCAGGCGGCGAGTCGCAATTCATTTTCACCGCACCCGGCGTCCTGGAGATGGTGAATGACACGGTGGCGGTGACGCTCGAGGGCGAGGGCACGGTCCAGTGGGCGTTGGCCACGACGGGCGACGTCCGGGCCTACGTGGGCGACGCCCCGGCTACCGAGGTGACGGGCCTGGAGAGCTGGGAGGCCGCGTCGTCGGACACGGTCCCGGGCACGGATGAGGCGCGTGCCGCAATTGACGAGGCAGCGGCCAGCGAGGCCGGCTTCGTCATCACGGGCTCTGACCTGTGGCTCGATTCGGGCTCGGGGGAGGGGTCCGTGGAGCTCGAGCTCACGCCCGACACCAGCTTCGAGCAGTCCCTCATCGCGACGACGTCCACCGGGCAGGCGCCCGACCTCACGCTCACGTGGAACAGGCAGCTGGCGCTGTCGAACCCGATGCCGGTGATCGCGATCGGCGTGCTCCTCCTGCTGATCGGAGCTCTCCTTCTGCTGAGCGCGCGCCAGGCGCAGCAGGACCAAGCGAGCGTGGCGAAGAGCTACCGCGAGCGCAAGGAGCGCTCCGAGGCCGAGACCAGTATCATGCCGAAGATCCGGGGCGATGAGTCGCCGGAGGAGTTGGGCGTGCGTCAGTCGGCGGCTGAGCAGACCGGAGGCGCCTTCGGCGCGGGCATCCTTCCCGCCGTCAACCAGGAGCTGCGCGAGCGCGAGCTGAGCGACGCCGACCGGGTGGTGCTTCCCGTAGCGGACGAGGATCCCGACGTCGATCCCGCGGCTGTCGATGAGGCCGTGGAGCCGGCCGTAGAGCCCGAAGGATCTGAGGCTGACGCCCCCGCGGAGGCCGAGCAGGATGAGCCAGCGGAAGGCGAGCCGACGGAAGTGGAGAGTGGCGAGCTCGGCGCGGACGACGTCGTCGGCGAAGCGGCCGAAGAGGAAAAGGACTGGCGGGCGCTGTGGAATTTCAAGTGGGGTACTCCGTTCCAGAAGGGAGACGAGGATGCGTAAGGCGGTGGCGGCGATTGCCGTAGTGACGCTGATGGGCGGCTGCGCGAGCGAGCAGGCGGTCCCGAGCCCGGTAAGCGGGTCGAACCCGCAGGTGGTGGTGGCGGACGCGAAGTTCGCCGAGATCGCCCAGGCGGCGGCAGATGGGATTGCCGCGGCGGACACGAGCCTGAACGCGGATGACCTCGGCGTGCGCGTGGGCGGGCCGGCCAAGACTTACCGCGCGGCCCAGCTCAAGCTTGAATCCCTGCTGGGCGACTCCTATGACCTCGACCCGCTGCTGGTGGATACGGATGCAACCCCGGTGTCGTCGGGCACGGCTTTCCCGCGTTCGATGATGGCCGTGGTGCCGCCGCGCGACGGGCAGAACCTGACCTCGCTGGCGGTGTGGAGCCAGGACTCGGCGCGCGGCAACTACCACCTGTGGGCGGACGTGGCGTTGTTCCCGGGCGTGGACGCGCCCACCATCGTCTCGCAGCTGAACAACGCCGAGGGCTTCCCGAACGTCGAGCCCGCGGACTACGCGGTGGACCCGAATGAGGTGCTCGCCGCGTACGTGGCCTACAACGGCACCCGCACCCAGCAAGCGATCGCTTTCGAGGCGGAGGACCCGCTCTACCGGCAGATCGCCAACCAGCAGGATGCCTTCGTGCAGTCGTTGGGGGACCTGGGTACGGCCGCCACGGACTTTTACGTAGGCGACGCGGGCCTGCGCGGCGTGGCCACCGACAACGGCGGCCTGGTGATCGTGGGCGAGATGCGCTACGCGATCCGGATCACGAAGACCGTGGACGGGGCCAAGCTGCGCATCGGCGGGCAGATCGGCGCGCTGTACAACGGCTCGGGGGAGAACGCCACGCTGGAGATCGATCACCAGGGCGTGGCGAACTATTCGACAACAGTGGCGTTCTACGTGCCGCCGGCAGGCGCGGATGCCACGGTGCGCGTGATCGGCTCGGCGGAGCCCACGCTGATTTCCGTGGAGAACGTGGCACAGGACCAGCAGTAAAGAGGAGAGCATATGTCGATGTCTATGGGTGGCGCTGTCGACCTGTCGATGTTTAACACGCCGGAGCCGCAGGCTGCGGGCGGGGCCGTCCAGGGCCCGTGGATTTACGACCTCACGGATCAGGGCTTGCAGGGTGCGGTGACGACGTCGGCGAAGGTGCCGGTGGTGGTGGTCTTCCACTCGTCCCATTCCGAGAACTCCCAAACCCTTGTTGCGATCTTCGAGCGGCTCATCACCGCCAAGGCCGGGCGCATCCAGCTGGCCAAGCTCAGCGTGGATGAGTACGCGGAGGTGGCCCAGTCCTTCGGGGTGAGCGCGGTGCCCGCCGCGGCCGCGCTCTTGCAGGGCCAGCCGGTCCCGCTCTTCCAGGGCATGCCCGAGGAGGCCCAGCTGGCCGAGACCCTCGACAAGCTCGTGGAGACTGCCGCCCAATATGGCATTAACGGCGTGCTCGACAACTCGGCGGCCGCCCCCGAACCGGAGGTCCCGCCGCTGCACCGCGAGGGGCGCGAGGCGCTCGAGAAGGGCGACCTCGCTGCCGCCCACGCCGCCTACACCAAGGCGCTCGCGGAGAACCCCGGCGACGACGAGGCCCAGACGGCCCTCCACCAGGTCGAGCTCCTGCAGCGCATCGAGAAGCTGGATATCGCCGGCGACGTGTCGAGGGTCGAGTCCGTGCTGCGCGCCGCGGCCGAGGCGCCGGTGAGCGACGTCGAGCCGCACCTGACCGCCGCCGACGTCGAATTCTCCCTCAACCGGCCCGACGCCGCGTTCGCCCGGCTCATCGAGGTGGTGCGGGCAACCAGCGGGGAGGATCGTGATTCCGCCCGCGAGCGCCTGCTTGCCTACTTCGACATCCTCGGGCCCTCCGAGGTGGTCACGCAGGCGCGTAAGGCGTTGACGAACGCGCTGTTCTAACGGGCGGCCAGCCTGACAATGTGGAGATAGACAATAGTTTCGAACCGTGGAAGGACTCGGCGTGAAACTCTCGCTCTTTAATCGACTTGCTAACGTCGAAACTCCGACGGCCACGGAATCTCTGCTCCAGGAATACTTCCAGGATCATTTCCCCAACATCGCGTTTGAGAACATTGAGGACATCGCGGCGGGAGCAGGAGTGAGCCCCGCGTCCGTCACCCGCTTCGTGAGGAGCCTCGGATACGCGGGTTTCCGAGACTTCAGCGGTGCGGTGCGGGAGGAGGTGCGGGAGAACTTTGATTCCCCCGCCGAACGCAACGTCGCGCAGATTGAACCGTCGCGGCCGGCGGCGATGTGGTCGGCACAGGTGCAGACGGCAGAGGCGAGCATTGGCTCCTCTATCACGGAGGAGAGCGCGCTGGTCTTCGATGAGATCGTTGAGTTGGTGCGGGATCAGTCCCGGCCGCTCTATCTCTTCTCTCACGCCTCGGGGCGCTACCTGTTGCGCTATTTTTACCTGCTCGCGCGCTACCATCGGGGCAACATGAGGTCGCCGGAAGACATCGACGTCTTACCCCATGAGCTTGCGGGAATCGAGCCGAATGCTATTGCCTTGATTTCGATCTTTGACCGGCACCCGGCACCCATTAAAGGCCTGATCGAGTTTCTACACCAGAAAAAGGTTACGACCATCCTGGTGACGAACCGGCCAGCCTCGCCGCTACGCCAGCACGCGGATATCATCATGACGTTGCAGGCCCCGCCGCCGGTCGGCCGGTTCCGTAGCCGAAGCACCCTGCTCGTTTTCTTGGAGGCGCTCGTTGGAGCCCTCGAGAACGAGGGCTCCAACGAGCGCATTGAGCAGATCGAGGAACTGTTTACGAGCCAGGGTCTGATCATCAAACCCGGCCAATCCTCCTAGTCCTGTTCGCCCTGCCTGGCAAGGTGGGCGGACAGGCCCGTGTAGCTGTCGGGCTGCGAGAGTCGATCGAGGTCCACCGAGGCCAGTGCATCAGACAGCTCCGGTGACCGGGACACGAATGCGGCGAGGGTGGTGCCCTTTTCGCGGTACTCGGCCGCGAAATCCTGCAGTACGTGATGGGCGCGGTCGTGCCCGATATGGGGAGCCATTTGCATAAGGATGTTCTCCGTGAGGATGAGTGGACCGTCCAGCTCAGCATTGCGGCGCAGGTGGGCGGCGTTGAACGTGAGTCGGGTGAAGAGGCCGTTGAGCTTCTCCAGCGCGCCCCCGACCAGCACGAGCGTACGGGGCAGGACGTCGCGCTCAACCTCGAGCTGGCGGTGGTCGCGTTCGTGGGCGCCTGGCGGTTGGGTGAGCAGGGTGGCTGTAGCTCCGGCGGCAAGCCGCGCGGCCACGGATGTCTTCATCATGGCGAAGGGGTTGCGCTTCTGCGGCATGGCGGATGAGCCGGAGAGGTGGGCATCCATGGCTTCGAATGCCTCGCCGATCTCGTTGCGCTGCATGTCGAAGAGGTCTTCGGCGATCTTGGCGAGGTTCTGGCCGAGGATGGTCACCACGCAGCACAGCATCGTGATCGAATCGCGGTCAGCGTGCCAGGGCAGCAGACGGAAGGTCAGGTCAAGCTGATCAGCTAGGCCCTCGGCGATTCTCGGCCCATCCTCGCCATTGGAGGCGTAGGTGCCGGCCGCCCCGGAGAACTGGACGCTGAGCGCCTCGTCTCTGCACAGCTGAAGTCGGCGCAGATCACGGTCGAGGCTGGCCTTCCAGCGGCTGATCCGTAGACCGAGCGTGGTGGGCAGGGCCTGCTGGCCGTTGGTGCGCGCCACCATGACAGTCTCTGCGTGCTCGTGAGCCAGACGCTCGCACGTGTCGCGCAAGGCGATGAGGTGACTTTCCATTAGATCGAGTGATTCGCGGATTTGCAGGGCGCGCGCGGTGTCAAGGATGTCCTGGCTGGTTGCGCCATAGTGGACCCAGCCGCGATGCTCCGGGGGAATCGTCTTGCGGATGTTGTCGAGCCCGACGATCAGGGGGTTGCCGACGCCACCCTGGCTGACGGCGTCGACGAATTGGTCGGAGACGCGGGCATTGGCGCGAATGGCCCGGGCGGCCTCCTTCGGAATGATGCCAAGCGTCGCCTGGACTTCGGCGAGCGTGGCCTCGACCTCGAACCACGCCTCGAGGGTGCGCCGCTCGCCCCAGATCTCATCGAAGTCGGTGTAGACGTACCCCCTGCGGGTCAGTGTGCTATCAAGCAAACCAAAAGACACGGTGATTTCCTTTCTATTAGCCAACGATCAGGCTGAGGGTAGTCATGACGACGATGCCGACAGCCATCGGGAGCGCCGTGCGCTTGACGATCGCGGCGGGGCTGACGCCGACTGTTCCAGCGACAGAGATAACGACGCCGGAGATAGGAGACATTGAGCGGAACAGGCCACCCGCGAACTGCATTGGGGTGACGAGGGTGGCAACCGAGCCGCCCATGTCGCTCGCAACCTTAGGAGCGAGCGAGGCGAAGGCAGAGAAGGCGCCGACACCGGAGCCGGTGAGGAAGGTGACGAGGCCGACGATAAGGGTGAGGATGATGGCCATCACACCGATCCCGATTTCGCCGCGCTGGGCGAGACCGATGAGACCGTCGATGAGGCCCGTGATTTTGAGGCCTTCGGCGAAGACCTGTGCAGCAATAATGAGCGCGACCACGGAAGTAAAGATGTTACCCATGCCTGCAAAGAACTGACGTGCGTCAAGGAAGACGCCGTTGATCTCCCGCCTGCGGATCAGCTCGATCACCATGGCGGCGAGCCAGACGACGAAGAAAGCAGAAACGGTCGACAACTCAATGGCGTCGTTCGTGAGCGGGCTGAAGACAATGAGGAGGATGATGGGGCAAATCACCAAAAGGGCGTACCACTTGGGTGCTGACGCTCCCGCGGCCTGTTCCTGCTCGACCTGGATTGCCGAGGCGGCCTCGCGTCGATCGACGTACTTCTGGGTGAAGTAAATGGTGACGGCGATGGCGATCATCGTGGGGATCGCCACGGGTAGCTGATTCTTGACGAAGTAGACGGCGGGGGAGACCCCCACAGTCTCAGCGGCGAGGATGGCCGTTCCTGTACCAGGGCCCATGGGCAGTGCCGAGACCGACGCGATGACGGCACCCGCCGCGGCCGGGCGAACCCCCGCCGATTTGAGGATCGGCAAGAGGGTGACCAGCAAAAGGAGGGCGAGACCCGCGGCGCTTGGGATCACCATGAAGAGCGATTGACCCAGGAAATAGGCAATGACCAGGAGGACGTAGGGCCGGTGGAACCTCTCCATCGGGCTGGCGGCTACCTCGACGAGTGCTCGGGTCGCGCCGATCTTCTTCATGTAGGCTGAGAAACCACCAGCGGCCATGATGATTAGCCCAACCCCTGCGAGCTGGCTCTTGGCAACGGACTCGATGACTCCGAAGATGTCAACCCATCGCGAACCCGAGGTCGCGTCCTCTGACAGCGGCATCGCGCTGGAATCCAGAATGACTGCGGCCCCAATCAGTAACAGACCTGCGAGGAGGAGCACCATGATCGGCTGCTTCCCCTTGACGAGCATGTATCCTGCGCCAATGGTGACCAGGATAGCGAGAATGATGAGAAACATCGCCCACCCCTTCTTAGTGTTGGCGCCATCGCCAACGGCTGAGAATTAGCTTTCATGTCTTCGTTGGTTGAAAACTAATATTCAGAGTACGTCTACGAAAAGAGGTTTTCATCAAAATAGTGGTGTGAATTGATTGTTTTCGCGCCCGCACGGTCAGTTCTTTACGGAGACTCGGCCCGGAATAGGACGTTGGGCCCGGGAGTTTCCTCCCGGGCCCAACCGTGTCCGTGGCGTTCTACAAGGTGTACCACACCGCGGCGTTCGGCGGTATGACCCCGGCGAAGGGCCGGGACTGGACGAGGATCTTCGCGCCGGCAGGGAGCTCGGCGGGCTCGTCGAAGGTGCAGATGACGTGGACGTCATCGCGGCCTGCCAGCCGGGAGATGTAGTGCAGGTGGTGGCCCTCCTCGGGCTCGTTCAGCTCAGCACGGGCCATCCCCAGTCGCTTACGCTCGGCCAGCAGCGTGCGGAAGAGCGTGAGGGGCGATGCCGGGTCGGCGGCCTGCGCGTCGGCGGCCAGCTTGCCATACTCCTTGGGCTGGGGCAGCCAGGTCGCCCCGCTGGGGGAGAAGCCGTAGCCGGGCGCGTCCGCCTGCCACGGCATGGGGATGCGGCAGCCATCGCGGCCGGCCTCGGCGCCTTCGGTGCGGAAGAAGGCGGGGTCCTCACGCACCGAGTCGTCGAGCGCCATGTGCTCAGGAAGCCCTAGCTCCTCGCCTTGGTAGATGTAGCACGAGCCGGGAAGCGCGGCCTGGAGCACGTGCGCCGCGAGCGCCCGGTCAAAGCCGAGCTCCACGTCCGGCTGCGTGTCGGTGGAGCGAATCCCGTTCGGGCCCTTGCCCGTGACCGGCAGGCCCATGCGGGAAGCCGCGCGGACGACGTCGTGATTGGACAGCACCCAGGTGGTGGGCGCGCCCACGGAGTCCATGGCGGCAAGCGAATCGGCGATGACGGCCCGGTAGGAGTCGACGTCGAACGGCGTGCACAGGAAGTCGAAGTTGAAGGCCTGGCTCATCTCGTCCGGGCGCACGTAGTTGGCCAGGTCCGTCAGCTCGTCCACCCAGGCCTCGGCGACGAGCGCCCGGTCCGGCCCGTACTCGTCGAGCACGGCGCGCCACTCGCGGTAGATCTCGTGCACGCCGGGCTGGTTCCAGTGCGGCGGGCGCGGGGCGTCCCCGATGCCGGAAACCATCGCCACCTCGTAGTTCCAGTTGGGTAGCGCTTTGTCTTTGACCAGCCCGTGGGCCACGTCGATGCGGAAGCCGTCCACGCCCCGATCCAGCCAGAAGCGCAGGATGTCGCGGAACTCGGCCCGCACTGCGGGGTTGTCCCAGTTGAGGTCCGGCTGGCTGGAATCGAACAGGTGCAGATACCACTGCTTGTCGTGCTCCCAGGGCGAGCCGGGCGCGTCGGACCGGTCGCACACGCGCGTCCAGGCGGCCTTGCCGAAGATCGAGCCCCAGTCGTTGGGGATCTCCTCCCCTTCGCGGAACCAGTACAGCTCCCGCTCTGGCCCGCCTGGGTTGCGCAGGGCCGCCTGGAACCAGGCGTGCTGGTCCGAGGTGTGATTGGGTACCATGTCCACGATCACCTTCAACCCGCGCTCGTGGGCGGCGCGGACCAGCGCCACGGCGTCGTCATTTGTGCCGAACATCGGGTCCACGCGCCGGTAGTCCGCCACGTCGTAGCCCGCGTCCTTTTGGGGGGAGACGTAGAAGGGGCTGATCCACACCGCGTCGACCCCGAGGTCTTTCAGGTAGTCGAGCTTGCCAATGATGCCGCGCAGGTCGCCGATCGGGCCGGCGGAGGAGGCGAAGGAGCGGGGGTAGATCTGGTAGATAACGGCCTCGCGCCACCACTGGCCGGGGGCGCTTTGGGCATGAAGCAGCATGGGTATCCTTTGAATTGGGTAGGTGAACTTAGTGGCGGGCGGAATCGTGGTGGCGGCTGGTCGATTCGCGCACGATGAGCTCCGCTTCGAACTTCATCTTCCCGACGTCGGCCGGCGCGCCCCCGATCATCGCGAGCAGCGTGGACACCGCGGCCTCGGTCATGGTCTTGACCGGCTGGCGCAGGGTGGTCAGCGGCGGGTCGGTGAAACTGGTGAACGGCGTGTCGTCATAGCCGATCACCGACACGTCCTGCGGGACCTGCAGGCCCATCGAGCGGCAGCGCCGCACGACGCCGAGCGCCATGAGGTCCGAGCCGCAGATGATCGCGGTGCACCCCGCGCCGATCAGCTGGGAGGCCGCGAACTGGCCGCCCGACACGGTGTAGAGAGTGTGGATGACGCGCGGCTTTTCGTACGGCAGCAGCTCGCGCATCGTATCAAGGTAGGCCTCGGTCTTGTCCCGGGAGGGAAAGAAGCGGATCGGACCGGAGGCCAGGCCGATCTTCGTGTGCCCGAGCGTGACAAGGTGGCGGATCGACTGGCGGACGGCCGAGGCGTCGTCGGCAGAAAAATCCGGGTTGGCGAGGGCCGGGTTGGCGCCGTTGATCGTGATGAACGGGATTCCCAGCTCCGAGATGCGCTCGTAGCGGGCTGTGTTCGCGGTAGAGTCCGCGTGCAGGCCCGAGATGAAGGCGAAGCCCGCCACCCGCTGGCTGATCATAGCCTCCACGTACGCGTCCTCAGTGGCGCCGCCGGCCATCTGCGTGCCAAGCAGGGGAGTGAAACCCTGCACTGTCATAGCGTTGGCGATCTGCTGGGTGAACAGCGGGAAGACGGGGTTGGTGAGCTCGGGAACGATGATGCCGATCTGGCCGCCGCTACGTTCGCGCAGCACCTCGGGGCGCTCGTAGCCGAGCAGGTCAAGTGCGGCGATCACTGCCTGGCGCGTTTCAGGGGCTACGGAATCCTTGCCGTTGAGGACCCGTGAGACGGTGGCGGTTGATACCCCTGCCTGTGCAGCAATATCAGATAGGCGGATCTTTCGGGCCACGGTTTCTCCAAGTCGTCGTTGAACTCACCGACACCTTAGCTTATTTGCAGAGATCTTGCGTGATATTTGCATAACACACTCTCCGTTGAGGTGGGTAAAGCGCGGAAACGCGCGGTTTTCGGGCGTTGTCGCTTGCGTGAATCTTGCACAATCCTTGTAAAGCCTTGCAAAGCGCTTTCGGGAACGTATGATCAAAGACACGCGGAAGGAAGCGAGCAATGAGGCTCCGTAACCTCGTTCGCTCCACCGCATCACACCACATAAAGAGGAGAGAAAATGCGAAGGAGCATTGCGCTTATTGCGAGCACCGGCCTGGCACTGACGCTGGCGGCCTGTTCAGACAACAACTCGTCCGGCAAGGAGACGACCTCTGCCCCGGCAACCGAAACCTCCACCGAGGCCCCCGCTGGCGGCGGCAAGCTCGTTATCTGGACCGACGCGAACCGCGAGCCGGCCTTCAAGATCGCGGCTGACAACTACAAGGCAGACACCGGCAACGAGGTCGAGCTCGTCGTCAAGGAAAATGACCAAATGCGCTCGGAGTTCTCCTCGCAGGCCGCTGCTGGCGAGGGCCCGGACGTCGTCTTCGGTGCCCACGACTGGCTCGGTGAGTTCGTCACCAACGGCCTGGTGGCCCCGGTCGAGCTCGGCGACAAGGCTGGCGACTTCAACGAGCTCGCCGTCAACGCCTTCACCTACGAGGGCACCACCTACGGCGTGCCCTACGCCGTGGAGAACCTTGCCATCTTCCGTAACGCCGACCTGGTGGACTCCACCCCGGCCACCTTCGACGAGATGATCGCCAAGGGCAAGGAAGCCGGCGTCGAGTACCCGTTCATCATGCAGGTGGGCGCCGACGGCGACCCGTACACCATGTACCCCTTCGAGGCCTCCTTCTCCGGCCCGGTCTTCACCCTTGATGGCGACAAGAACTACACCGCCGATCTCAACCTCGGTGGCGACAAGGGCAAGGCCTTCGCCAAGTGGCTCTCCGACAACGGCGAGAAGGGCACCGGCGTGCTCGACACCAACATCAGCTACGACATCGCTGTTGATGCCTTCAAGTCCGGCAAGTCCCCCTACATCCTCGGTGGCCCGTGGATGATCGCGGACTTTGCCGGCATGAACATCGCGGTTGACCCGATCCCGGCCGCTGGCGACATGCCGGCCTCCCCGTTCCTGGGCGTCCAGGGCGGCTTCATCAACGCCGGCTCGGCTAACCAGCTGCTCGCCACCGACTTCCTCGTCAACTACGTCGGCTCCAAGGAAGTCCAGGACAAGCTCTTCGAGATCGGCCAGCGCCTGCCCGCTCTGACCGCCTCCGCTAATGACGCGACCTCCGATCCGCTCATGGCCGGCTTCGCCGCCGCGGGCAAGGAGGCCCTCCCGATGCCGTCGCTGCCCGAGATGGGTGCCGTGTGGGGCTTCTGGGGCAAGACTGAGTCGCAGATCATCGCCGGCGACGCCGATCCCGCAGGCGTGTGGGACAAGATGATTACTGACATCGAAACAGAGATGAACAAGTAGTGATCCATGGAAAGTGCCGGCCGGTCTCGCTGACAGGCCGGCACTTGTCCTAAGAACCGAAGGGGAAACGTTGTCTTCGATGACAGTTCAGTCCGAGGCGACCAAGGGCAGGAAGCAGCGCCGCGAAGAGCTCCGCAAGAAGGACTCGCACGCCACCAACTGGTCCGTTGGTTTCATCACCAAGCTCATCCTCATGGCTTTGGTCAACGCCCTCGGCATCTACATTATCTTCACCGCATACACGATGGGCTCGTGGGTGGTCGGCACCCTCATGCTCCTCCTGCTGCTCGGCGTCGACTGGGTCTACTTCTCCAAGCGCACACTTGCCCTGAAGTACCTCGCGCCCGGCCTCGTGTTCCTGCTGATCTTCCAGGCGTTCACGATCGTCTACACCGGCTACATCGCGTTCACCAACTACGGCCACCAGCACACCCTGTCCAAGTCCCAGGCCATCGACGCTCTGGTCCTGCAAAACGCGTTTAAGCGCGTGGAAGGTTCGCCTCAGTACCCGCTCGCGATCGTGGAGAAGGACGGCGATCTTGGCTTTGCCGTCATCGACGACGGCGATCTCAAAGTTGGCACCGCCGAGATGCCGCTTGAAAAGGTCAAGGGCGAGACGGACGGGACGAAGATCACCGCCGTCGACGGCTGGGACATCATCCCGGTCTCCGGCCTGGCCGAGCGCCAGCAGGAGGTCATCAACCTGCGCGTGCCGCTGACCGACAACCCGGAGGACGGCACACTCGGCACCCAGACTGGCTCCACCGCCTTCCAGTTCACCTCGACCTTGCACTACGACGAGGCAAGCGACACGATGACGAACACCGAGACGGGCCTGACCTACAAGGCCAACGGGGAGACGGGCTTCTTCCAGGCCGACGACGGCTCCACGCTGTCCGTGGGCTGGCGAGTCGGGGTTGGGTTCGACAACTTCGTCAAGGGCTTCTCCGATGGCCGCTACGCCCAGCCGTTCGTCAAGGTCCTCATCTGGAACGTCCTGTTCGCCTTCTTCTCCGTGCTCACCACCTTTGTGCTGGGCATGATCCTGGCGATCGTGATGAACGACGAGCGGATGAAGGGCCGCAAGATTTACCGCACGATCATGCTGTTGCCCTACGCCTTCCCGTCCTTCATGACCGCGTTCCTGTTCGCGGGCCTCATGAACGCCAAGTACGGCTTCTTCAACGAGATGCTCGGCACGGCGATCCCGTGGCTGACCGACCCGACCATGGCGAAGGTCTCCGTGATCCTCGTGAACCTGTGGATGGGCTTCCCCTACATGTTCCTCATCGTCACGGGCGCACTCCAGTCCATCCCGGGCGACCTGGTGGAGGCGGCGAAGATCGACGGGGCGAACACCTACCAGGTGTGGCGCAACGTCACCTTCCCCCAGCTCATGATCGCGCTGACCCCGCTGCTCATCTCGTCCTTCGCCTTCAACTTCAACAACTTCAACCTGATCTACATGTTGAACGGGGGCGGCCCGTCGATGGCGGACGCCTCGGTGCCGGTGGGACACACCGACATCCTCATCTCCATGGTCTACAAGATCGCGGGCCTAACAGGCGAGGCGCTGCCGAACTACGGCCTGGCCGCCGCCATGTCGCTGGTGATTTTCCTGATCGTGGGAAGCGTGTCGCTGTACTCGTTTAAGAAGTCGAACTCGCTGGAAGGACTGAAGTAGATGACTGATCTGGCACAGCCTCAGGCGGGTCAGCTTGAGGTGGCACAAAACAAGATGAGTTTCGGGCGCTGGTTCCGCGAGCTCGGATTTAGGCACGTGGTGGGCATGCTCGCGGTGATTTACGCGGCGTTCCCGATCGTCTACATCGTCTCTGCGGCACTCAACCCGAACATCTCCACCACGCTCACGGGCGCAAACGCGCTCTTCTCGGACGTCTCCGTTGAAAACTTCACCGAGCTGTCCGACACCATGTTCTGGACCTGGCTGAAGAACACGCTCATCATCGGCGTGGCCACCTCGGTGGGCACGGTGCTCATGGGCGCGGCGGCGGCCTACGCGTTCTCGCGTTACCGCTTCCAGGGCCGCAAAGTCACGCTCATGTCGCTCATGATCATCCAGATGTTCCCGCAGCTACTGACCTTCGTAGCTATCTTCCTGCTGCTGACAACCCTGGGTGACATCATCCCGTGGCTGGGCATCGACTCGAAGATCGCCCTCATCGCCGTGTACTGGGGTGGCGCGCTCGGTGCGAACACCTTCCTCATGTACGGCTTCTTCAACTCCATCCCGATGGAACTGGACGAGGCGGCGAAGATCGACGGCGCCTCGCACGCCCAGGTTTACTGGACGATCATCATGCCGCTGGTCATCCCGATCCTCGCGGTGGTCGGCCTGCTGTCCTTCATCTCCGCGTTCAACGACTTCATCCTGTCGAGGACTATCCTCACCAGCCAGGAGAACTGGACGCTGGCCGTGGGAATGAACCTGTGGGTGGGCGGTAATGAAAAACACTGGGAGTGGTTCACTGCCGGCTCGATCATCTCGGCACTGCCGATCTTGCTGCTGTTCCTCTTCCTGCAAAAGTACATCGTTTCCGGCCTGACCGGAGGCGCTGTCAAGGGCTAAGGCTCCTTTCCTCGCCTTACCCGGTTCGGCCCCGCGCTCTCGCGCGGGGCCGAACTCGTCTGGGCCACGTGTGGGCCGGCAGACCGCGTTCGCTTAAAAACTCTTGGACGGTTTTGGGGCGATCTCCTCATATAAGAAGATCGCCCCAAAACCGTCCAGTGTATATAAATCGGCTTGTCTCTACTCGGCCTCAAACGTAGCCCAGGCCCGCACCGGCAGACCGTTCGCGCTCGCGATCTTCGGCCAACCGATGGAAATGAGCGCCCCGCGCACCGGCACCTGGTCAAGGTTGGCCAGCAGCTCGAGCTGGAACAGCCCCAGTCCCAGCACGTGGCGCTCCACGGCCAGGTCGCCAGCCGCCGCGCAGTCGACGGCCGGGTCCGTGTCGAGCGTCTCGTGCCCGATCCCGATCACGCCGCGATCGGCGAGCGCGCTCACCGCCTCCTTCGACCAGCCAGGCGAGTGCAGCGCCCCGTCGTCGTCGGCGTTGGCCAGCGCCGCGCCGTCGGGCCAGCGCTTGTGCCAGTCCGACCGGAAGGTCACGAAGCTGCCCGCCGGGATGGGGCCGTGCTCCGCCTCGTGCGCTTCGATGTCCGCCACCGTCAGCGCAAAGTCCGGGTTCGCCTCCACTTCCTCATGCCTATCGATGACGACAAGCGGCAATACCGCCTGATCCACCCCGAAGTCACGGGCGAGTGCGCCATCTTGGTGGAAGTGGCCGGGGAAGTCGATGTGCGTGCCGAACTGGCCGGGGAAGGTCTGGCGCTGAATGCGCAGGTTGTAGGGTGAATCGAAGTCGAGGATCGGGGTGTTGAGCTCGATCGCGCCTTCGGGCATGCCACCCCAGTAGGGGGAGTTTTCGTCGAGTTCGTGCGTGAGGTCCACGCGGGTCAGCTTGAGGTTCCACAGGGACATGGGAGGTACTTTCGATGTCGTTGAGTCTTCAGCTCAGTTGTCTTCGGTGTCGGTTTGCGGCTAGCACCGCCGTCGTCGGGCCGCCGTCGGTCAGCGACGCCAGCCGCCGTCGTTACAGGCGCTCGCGCACCGACTGTGCGGCATCCACGAGGTTGCGCAGGGACTGCTCGGTCTCGGCGTAGGCGCGAGTCTTAAGGCCGCAGTCGGGGTTGACCCACAGGTGGTCTGCGGCAACGTTCCTCAGTGCGGCCGAGATGAGGTCGGTGAGCTCGGCGGTGTCAGGCACGCGCGGGGAGTGGATGTCCCACACGCCGGGGCCGATGTCGTTAGTGAAGGTGCCCTCCACCGACTCGAGCAACTCCATGCGCGAGCGCGCCGCCTCCACGGAGGTGACGTCGGCGTCGAGGGCGGCGATCGCGCCGATGATCTGGTTGAACTCCGAATAGCACAGGTGGGTGTGAATCTGGGTGTCCTCCCGCACGCCCGAGGTGGCGAGCCGGAATGCGCCCACCGACCAGCCGAGGTAGTCCTCGTGTCGGGCCTCGTCCAGCGGCAGGAGTTCGCGCAGCGCCGGCTCGTCCACCTGGATCACCGTAATGCCCTTGGCCTCCAGGTCCGCTACCTCGTCACGCAGGGCGAGCGCGAGCTGGTCGGCCACCTCGCCGAGTGGGATGTCACGGCGCGGGAAAGACCACGCGATGATCGTGACCGGCCCCGTGAGCATGCCCTTGACCGGCTTACTCGTGAGCGACTGGGCGTACTCGATCCACTCCCCACCGAGCGAGCGCGTGCGGTAGACGTCGCCCCACAGGATCGACGGGCGCGTGCACCGTGAACCGTAGGACTGCACCCAACCGTTGTGGGTCACCGCGAAGCCCTCGAGTAGCTCGGCGAAGTACTGGACCATGTCGTTGCGTTCGGCCTCGCCGTGCACCAGGACGTCCAGCCCGATCTCCTCCTGCAATTCAATGACGTGCCGGATCTCGTTCTTCAGCACCTCGCGGTAGCCGGCCTCGTCCAGCTCGCCCGAGCGCCGCTTCGCCCGCGCCACCCGCAGCTCGCTGCGCTGGGGGAACGAACCGATCGTCGTGGTCGGCAGGAGTGGCAGATCGAGGCGGGCGCGCTGGAGGGAACGGCGCAGGACGGCGTCCCCGCGGCGGCGGTCCTCGGGGCGCAGGGCGGCGGTGCGCTCGCGGACGCTAGCCACCGTGACGCCGTCGGCACTCGCGCGCTGCTCGAACGCGGCGGTCGAAGCGGCGATGTCGGCGTCGATCGCGTCCCAGCCCTCGCGCAGGCCCCGGTCGAGCGTGACGATCTCCGCTACCTTCTCATCCGCGAACGCCAGCCAGGCGTGCAGGTTGGCATTCAGCGGCTCGTCCCACACCTCGCCCTCGAGCGTATGGGGGACGTGCTGCAACGACGTCGTCGTGGACGCCACAACCCTCGCGCCCGTGGCTCGCGCCCGCTCGAGTTTGTCGGCTGCCTCGCGCAGGTCCGTGCGCCAAATGTTGCGCCCGTCCACGACGCCGGCCGCGAGCGTCACGCCCTCCGCCCGCGCGCCCTCGGGCAGGGAGCCGCGGTCAAGATCGACGCCTATCGCCTCCACGCCCGTCGCGGCCAGGGCCTCGAAGGAGGCCGAGGAGTCGCCGTAGGGGACCGCGAGGAAGATCTGCGGGCGGGACTCGAGAGATGCGAGCTGTGAGTAAACGCGGGCGGCGATCTCGGTGAGGCGGGCCCTGCTGGCGGGCAGATTATCGGTGGCCAACGTCGGCTCGTCGAACTGCACCCACGGCGCTCCGGCGCCCTGAAGCTCGGCGAGGAGGGCGGCGTAAGCGACGGCGACGTCGTCGATACGCGTAAGCGGGTCAAAGTCCGGCTCGCGCTCAGTGCCCTTCGCCAGCGCCAGGAGCGTGACCGGTCCGACGACGACCGGCCGCACCGTGTACCCCGCCTCCGCGGCCTCGGTGTAGCGGGCCACGACCTGGCGGTCGGTGTATGCCACAGCGGTGGTCGAGTCGATTTCGGGGACGATGTAGTGGTAGTTCGTGTCGAACCACTTCGTCATCTCGTTTGCCGGGTGGGAGGCGTCGCCGCGGGCTGCGGCGAAGTAGGCGTCCAGGCCGTCGAGGTCTGCGAAGCGAGCGGGAATAATGCCGGCGAGGAAGGCGGCGTCGAGCACCTGATCGTAGTAGGTGTGGGTGTCTGGGATCGCGGCCGGCTCGGTCAGGCCTAGCTCGGTGAGGCGGGCATAGTTGGCCAGGCGCAGGCTGCGGGTCGCATCGAGGAACTCCTCGCGGGTGGTCTTCGCGGCCCAAAAGGATTCGAGGGCCCGCTTGAGCTCGCGGTTGGCGCCGATGCGGGGATAGCCGAGGATGGTCGAGGGCAGAGTCATGAAAAGTCCTTCGTGTCTTAATGGTCAGTGTGGTCGGGTGCGGAATGAAAACCTGGGAGCCGGCCCGCAAGCGGATCCCAGCAGGGCATTCGTCTAGGCATGATGCTCCTTGGCGACCAGGTCCATGACCGCGAGCGCGGGGACGGCCTTGTTGAAGGTGTAGAGGTGGACGCCGGGGGCGCCACCGTCGAGCAGCTCGAGGGCGAGGTCGGCCGCGATCCGGACGCCGATCCGCTCTTCCTCCTCGGGTGTGGCGGCGGTGGCGAGGGCCTCGAGGATCTCGGGGGAGGCCACCACGCCAGTGAGCTCCTGGGTGCGAAGCACGCGCCGGGTCTCGACCGGCGGGAGGATCCCCGGCACGATCGGGATGGTGACGCCAGCCGCGCGGGCCAGCTCCACGAAGCGGGTGAACTCGGCGGCGTGCCAGGAGAACTGGGAGATGGCGAAGTCGGCGCCGGCTACCTGCTTATGGACCAGGCGCTCGACCTCGGTCTCCGGGCTCGTGCCCGCCGCCGGGTTGCCGGCGGGGAAGGTGGCCACCGCGATGCGGATTGGCTGGAGCGCGCTTTGCAGGGCGAGCGGGGCGGAGCGGGCGTTGCGCTTTTAGTCGACCTCGCGGATGAGACGGATGAGGTCGGTGGCCCGGACCAAGGCGTCATCGGCCGGAGTCCAACCCGGCTTGCCAAGAGGCGGGTCGCCGCGCAGGGCGAGGAACGTGCGCACGCCAGAATCTAGGTAGTCCGTGACGATCTGCGTGATCTCCTCGATCGACGTGCCCACGCAGGTCAGGTGCGCGATCGGGGGAGTGGGCACGTGCCGGGCGAGGATCTCCGTGACCGCCCGGGCCCCGCGCCGATCCTGGCCCGCCGCGCCGTAGGTGACCGAGATGAAGTTTGGCCGGGCGTCCACCAGCTGCTTGACCGTGGTCCAGAACTTCGGGGCGGTCTGCGGGTTGCGCGGCGGCATCACCTCGAACGACGTGGTGATGTGGGAGGGGAGCTGGTCGCTGCCGCGGGCGGGGAGCCAGCCGAAGGACGCCGGATTGGCGGTGGGTTCTGGCGGGTTCGCGGCCGGGCTTGTCACCGTTGGGTCGGTGGCCCGCGCGGCCGGCGTCGGAACAGCAGAGAGTACAGGGGTAGCAGAGGTACAGGTAGCCATGATCATCCTGGAAAAACGTAGGATGTGGGCTCAAACGGCCTCGATCGGCGAGGCGGCTTGTTTTAGAAAAGTGCTACGAGCGCCTGCGCGCCCAACGTGCGCAGGAACCTAGCACACGTACATTCGCGCAACGACACCAGCAGTCATGACCGACTGGGCGTGAGCATGCGCGTAAATCTTCATGGCAATAACTTAACCCGAATCGTTCCCGCTGTCCAAAGGGGACCCTGAAATGTCTCACATTTCGATCGGCCCTAGAGAGTCGAGGAATCGTTGGGAGAATACCGCCCACGATCCTCAGCCTCCATGATCTGTGCCTCAAACATTTTCCGGAAGGCAGTTCCCGGAGACATCAGTTCATCAAAACTTCCAGATTCGAGGATCCTGCCAGCGTCGAGGAGGTAGATGGTGTCCGCCCATTTCAAGGTTGAGAGCCGATGGGAACTGAGGATAAAGATCCTGTCCTTGGCGAGAGCTGCGAACTTCGAGAACAGTTCTTCTTCGCCGGCGGCATCGATGGTGCTCGTCGGTTCGTCTAGGATCCACACGTATTCGTCCATGACCATCGCGCGGGCGATGGCAAGCCGCTGCCATTGACCCCCCGACAGCTCGATTCCGCCCCACTGGCTTCCCAGGGGGGTGTCAAGTCCGTTCGGGGAGTCCCAGGAAAATAGGTGCGATGCTTGCAAACTCTAAGGCGTCCCACAGCTGGGAATCGGCCGCGCGCTGCCTGCTTCCCAACATCAGAAACCGACGCACCGAGATTTCGTAACGCCCATAATCCTGCAGAACAGCGGACACATAAAAGGAAATATGTTCGTCTTCTCCCACGTTGATGGTGCGGTCGCCGATCAATACGCCCCCTGATGCGTCACGCTGTGTGTTCATCAAGGCCTTGAGAAGCGATGTCTTCCCGCTCCCGTTCTCGCCCACTATTGCGGTGAGCTTGCCGGAAGGAGCTTCGAGGGACACATGATCAACGGCGCGTAGCGTGCCGTAGTTGACCGTCACATCGGAGGCGATGAGAGCCTCGGCGTTTCGAACGTCCAAAGGACTTGATTGCTCGGTAGGTCTGTCAGCAAACGAACGGAGATGCTTGTTCGCCGGCAGCGATGTGACAAGCTCCCCGATCTGGTACCCGATGCCCATCATTGCGCTGATCCCTGCCATCACGCCGGCGGTTCCGGCGAACAATGCGCCGATGTTGTTACCGGAGTCCCTGTAGAGCGTGAGAAGCGCGATTGCAAACAAGCCAGTTGTCACGAGCCCGGCCAGCGAATCACTCGCGATTGACAGCCACTCTAGTCGTTGTCTGATCGCCATATGCGCGCATCGGTGATGCGCAGCTAGCTCGGCGAAAACATTCGTCGCCCGTAGGGTCGATATTTCGACCGCCGTACGCTGGTATGAGATCTGGTCCTGAAGATACGTGGATCGGCGAATCTCTTCTGTTGCCTGTGGCCAGAGGTGGGATTCCTGTTTCCCGTACCAGGCATATGCAAGCGTGGTGGGAATGGGTGCAAGGAGGCTGATCAGTGCGGCTGCCGTGCTGATTTCCCACAAAGAGAGCGACAATGTGAACGCGGTCAGCGTCGCGCACGCGATATTGACCGTTGCCTGGAACTGCGAAGAGACATGTCCCTCGGCAACACACTGCCGCGCCGCTCTCAACTCCTTCATGAACCCTTCGTCGTTAAACTCCCGAGCCGAAGCCTGAGATAGCCGATCCTGGAATAAGGAGGCAGAAGAAAGGTTGATCCTCATCGCATTCACGCGCGAGATTGCGTTGGAGACTTGTTGCCAGGCGTTCCCTGCGCCGAAAACGACGGCAACTAGGATGATGAGCCTGACGGCTCTCTGCTCCGAACCCATCGCGCTGGATAGCAACTTGATCAGCACAACGGTGGCGGCGGGGATTAAAGCAGCAACAATGAGAAACAAGATCGATGCGACAGCGCTAAGTGGAGTAGAGCGCAATCCGAATCGGAAGGCCCAAAGCCAGTGCGGGGTGTTCTTGTACGTCTCCACGGATTCACCCCTCAGCGAGAATCTTGACAATTTCCAATGCTAATCTCTGGTGGAGGTCGGACTCTTTGCCGGAGTACCCACATTGAACCCAGCTTTGTTCCTTTGATGTATCGAATCCGGAAATCACATCACCTATGGACATACCTGCCTGACCAGCACTGTCCCAGCAACTGTAGAGCTGCCCATGAGAGGTAACGACAATACCCTCTGGGTCAAACGGGGTGCCACAGGTTCTGCACAATCCAGAGTGCCCAGGGAGAGTCAAGCTAAAGCCAGCGGCAACTACGCTTCGTGCAAGCCTCACATACTCGCTGATGAATCTTTGGTCATAGGTGTGCGGGGTGTAAAACGGGGTTGAATCAACAACGGTCAAAGTGATCGAGATAAAGGAGTGGCTCCCCTCCAAGCAAGGAAAGGTGGATGCTTTGCTTTTTCTTTGTCGTAGCAAATTGGTGAATGAACCTCGAAATCTGTTCGTTCGATACGGACCGTTTCCCAAGGATTGGTTTACGTCGAGAATGAGATATGTCAGTCCTTTGATAGCAATAATCGCAGGATAAGTTGCAAGCAAACCCAGGCATATAGGCCACAGTTAAAACTCTGGGCTTCTTAGACTTTCCCATAGTCACAAGTAGCCTCAGGGCAACTGCACCGAATCTAGTTACGGTCCCGTTAGGAGTCACCAATGATCTTGGCAGGAAGAAAACGCCCGAACTGCACGAGACGTACGAGTGTTTTCTCCCTCTGAAACCGTACTATGCATCCTCCAAAACACTATTGTGTCTGTTAGTCAGCTTTGCTGGCTAACAGACAGTCGACCTAGAGCAGGCCGGGTACCATTCGACTACGCTACGGGCACTTATCGTCCATCGGAGTAAATGTGCCGAATCCCAGCTTTCGTAAGAGCGCGAGTAGCATCGTCTTCACCTCCTTCCTGTAGGTGTGATAAAGATTGCATCTGATAATGAGTGAACGCTACCCATTCGCGGAACGGATTGATCTGAC
Organism: Trueperella bernardiae; assembly: GCF_001469025.1. GTDB lineage: Bacteria > Actinomycetota > Actinomycetes > Actinomycetales > Actinomycetaceae > Trueperella > Trueperella bernardiae. Next base: position 249,335 of record NZ_LNIZ01000003.1, read on the forward strand.
CCTCTCCAACAGAGTATGGATGTAATCGGGTTGCGCCCCGGTTGCGTCCTTAAGAGTGGTGTATCTGGACTCGGGCTTGGGCGAAGCTTAATTGGCGGCGGCCTGTTGTCGCACTGTGTTCGGCTACCTTTCGATCGATCAACAACCCGTTTAACCTTTGCCAGTGGGCGACTGGGAAGCAAATGGTAAATACAGTGGGCCGCTCGGCTGAGCGGCCCACTGGTCGTTGCTTGGGCTGAAGCCCGTTGAAGTTTGGGCTGACCCAGCCCGGTGATGATTAGCGCGTGGCGAGCGCGACCTCCGGGTCAGGCTGACCGGTGATGCGGTTGCGCAGGTCGCGCCGGATGATCTCAATCACCCACATCCAGATCGCGTGCCCGGGGATCTCTGACAGGTGCTCCTCCCACGGCTGGTTCCACGGTGCCGGGACCACACCCATGGCCGGCATGAGCACCGCGTGGAAAACGAACCACAGGAACACGCCGAAGGCGACGCCCTGCCACAGCTTGATGCCCGGGTAGACCTCGGCGATCAGGCAGTAGAGCACCGCGAAGAAGATGGCGAAGCCGAAGTGGATGAGGAAGGACACCCACGGCAGGCCTTCGTTGCCATTGAAGGTGTAGGAGGCGTGCGTGGTCTGGTCGGAGAAGCCGAGCAGCTCCAGGAATGCCTGCGGCGGGTTGGTCGCGTTGCGCTCGGGGGTGCGCGGCGGGAGGGGGACCTCCCAGCCGAACTTCACAATCGCGGAGACGATTCCGCCGATCAGGCCAACGAGCGCGGCAACCTTATAATTACGTCGGGAAACATCAGTCTTTGTCCACATATATACGATTATTTCACTTAGCGAACCAGCGGTGCCAAATCGGTTCACATGACAGTACATGTGAAACTGTCGGCCCAGCAGATCCACACCGTTGTCGCTCGACCATCACACCGCCAAGGGACCGATCAAAAAGTTTGGACGGTTTCGGGGCTATCTCCTCGCATACGAAGATAGCCCCGAAACCGTCCAGTGTTGTGAAATCGCCGGCTTCCGGCCAGCCGCTACGCCCGCTTCGGCGTCAGGTACACCACGCCGTAGGGCGGCAGCTGCACGATCGCCGAGTGGGCGCGGCCCGCGTGCTCCACCGGCTCGGTCTCTACCTGGCCGAGGTTGCCCACGCCCGAGCCGCCGTACTCGACCGCGTCGGTGTTGAGAATCTCCTCCCACACGCCTTCGAACGGCAGCCCGATGCGGTAGTCGTTGTGCGGGACTCCGGAGAAGTTGCACACCGCCACCACGAAGTCGTCCTCGTCCTTGGACTTGCGCAGGTAGGCCAGCACGTTGTGGTCCGAGTCGTTGACTTCGATCCACTCAAATCCGTGGTTGGTGAAGTCGTCGCTCCACAGGGCGGGGTGCTCGCGGTAGATTTCGTTGAGGCGCTTGACGCAGGCCATCACCCCGTCATGGCCCGGGTTGTCGGTGAGCCACCAGTCGAGGCTCTTGCCCGAGTTCCACTCATCGATCTGGGCGAACTCCTGGCCCATGAACAGCAACTTCTTGCCCGGGTGGGACCACTGGTAGCCGAGCAACAGGCGCACGCCGGCCAGCTTCTGCCAGTGGTCGCCGGGCATCTTGCCGTACAGGGAACCCTTGCCGTGGACCACCTCGTCATGCGAGAGCGGCAACAGGAACTGCTCGGAGAATGCGTAGACCAGCGAGAACGTGAGCTCCCCGTGGTGCCACTTGCGGTTGATCGGCTTTTCTTCCATGTAGTGCAGGGTGTCGTTCATCCACCCCATGTTCCACTTCAGGCCGTACCCGAGGCCGCCCTGATCTGTCATGCCGGTGACTCCGCCCCACGACGTCGATTCCTCGGCGATCATCATGATGCCCGGGTGCGTACGGTAGGCGGTGGCGTTGGCTTCCTGGATGAAGGAGATCGCCTCGAGGTTTTCCCGCCCGCCGTACACGTTGGGCTGCCACTGGCCATCCTGGCGCGAGTAGTCGAGGTAGAGCATGGAGGCGACGGCGTCCACGCGCAGCCCGTCCACGTGGAACTCCTCCAGCCAGAACAGCGCGTTGGCCACGAGGAAGTTGCGCACCTCGCGCCGGCCGAAGTTGAACACGTAGGTGCCCCAGTCCGGCTGCTCGCCGCGCAGCGGGTTCGGGTCCTCGTACAGCGGCGTGCCGTCGAAGCGGGCGAGCGCCCACTCGTCCTTGGGGAAGTGGGCGGGCACCCAGTCCATGATGACGCCGATGCCGGCCTTGTGTAGCTCGGAGATGAGGTAGCGCAGCTCGTCCGGATGGCCGTAGCGCGCGGTGGGGGCGTAGTAGGAGGTGACCTGGTATCCCCACGACGGCCCGAACGGGTGCTCGGCCAGTGGCATGAACTCCACGTGGGTGAATCCCGTGTACTTCAGGTGGCCGATGAGCTGTTCGGCGGCGTCGCGGTAGGACAGGCCGTGGCGCCAGGAGCCCAGGTGCAGTTCGTAGACCGACACCGGGCCGGCGTGCGGATCCGTCTTCGCGCGCCCTTCCATCCACTCCTCGTCATCCCACTCGAAGTGGGACTCGGTGATAATCGAGGCCGTCGACGGCGGGATTTCCGTACGCCGAGCCATCGGGTCAGCCTTCTGGTGCCAGCTGCCGTCGGCGTACTGGATCTCGAACTTATAGCGCTGGCCGTCCTCGGCACCGGGGATGAAGAGCTCCCAGATGCCGGAGGTGCCCATGGTGCGCATCGCGGCAGACACGCCGCTCCACGAGTTGAAGTCGCCAATCACGCGCACGACGCGCGCGTTGGGTGCCCACACCGAGAAGCTGGTGCCGTGCACCGGGCCCATCGGCGTGTCATAGGTCTGCACGTGAGCGCCGAGCACCTTCCACAGCTGCTCGTGGCGGCCCTCGGAGAACAGGTAGCGGTCCACCTCACCGATGGTGGGAAGGAAACGGTAGCCGTCATCGGTGGTGGCCTCAAAGTCGCCGTAGGTGGCGCGCACCTGGTAGGTGGGAACCTCCCCGCCCGGGATCGCCACCACCCATACGCCGTTCCATTCGTGGGCGGCGGGGTATTCGGCGTCGGGGGTCACGATCGTCACCGAGTCTGCCAGCTGGCGACTCACGCGGATCGTGACGGTTTCACCGTTGGTGTGCGGCCCAAGGACGTCATGCGGCGAATGGTGAATTCCATTTGAGACGGCGTCAAGAACGTCATGGGAGACAGACATCGGTACGGGTTCAGTCATGTCAGGCTTCCTTCATCGTGCTGGCTAATGGCAATATTCTACGTCGGATTAGTTGTCCTGGGCGCCGATCAGGCGAAGTACTCCGCGCACGGGAATCTCCAACCAGGTGGGTCGGCTCGCCACCTCATAGCTCACCTCATACAGGGCTTTGTCCAAGGTTAGGGCGTCGAGCAGGCGTTGTTCGGAGGTCTCGATCTGCCCGTATCCGGCCATGAACGCCTCCCGCGCGCTCCGCGTCCACGCCTCCAGTTCGGCCCGGTTCCCGCCGGCGAGTTCGGCCGAGCCCCCGGCGTAGTCGAACGAGCGCAGGATGCCGGCCACATCGCGCAGGGCCAGGTCCGGGTGCACGCGTTCGGCAAGCGGGCGCAGCGGCTCGCCCTCGAAGTCCAGCGCCACCCAGCCCCGCCCCGGGGCGTTCAACACCTGGCCCAGGTGGTAGTCGCCGTGGATGCGCTGCAACGGGGGCCAGTGCTCCTCGAGCGCCCCGGCGAACACGGCCTCGATCCGGTCGCGGTAGTCGGCAAGCGCGGGCACCTGGGCAAGGGCCGTCCGGGCGCGCTTGCGCCACTGGTCCACGATCTCGGCCCGCATCGCCGGCGTCGCTTCCACCGTGGGGAAGGCCTCGGCGAGCTGGCGGTGAATGTCGCGCGTGAGCTTGCCCAGCGCCACGATTTCGCCGCATTGCGCGAACGACGCCGTCGTCTCCAGTTGTCCCCGCAGCACCTGCCACGCGTCGGTTGCCCCCGCGAGGAACTCTTGGGCCACGAGCATGTCGGTGCTCGCCGCGCCCCACGCCCCGGTCACCGATCCGTACTGGCGGGGCACCGCGCGCGAGCCGGCGGCGTCCAGCGCGGTTTGCAGCTCGACGTCGGGGTTCGCCCCGTCCGACAGCACGCGGAAGACCTTGAGGATAATCCCGGCCGAGCCCGTCTCATCCAGCTCGGCGAAGCGGTAGATGATCGACGTGTTCGACTGCTCCGAGGTCAGCTTGGCCGCGCTCGCCACGGGCGCGGCGGGCCGGATCGGGTGGGCCTCGAGGGTCAGGCCATCCCCGGACAGTGCTCCGGTGTAAACCGCGCCGAGCAGGGCGGCCTGGCCATCGGCGTCGTCGGTGGCATCAAAGACGTCGACCGCCCCGGTGCGCTCCCGGAACGTCAGCGGCACCGAGAACATCAGCTCTCCGGAGCGGACCAGGAAGATCTCCGTGCGGGCCGCGCCGTCGGCGAGCAGGGCGCTCGGGCCGAACTCGAGCTCATCTCCCGGGTTGCCGGTGAACCACCGAGCGCTCGTCATCCACTCCCGCGTCACGCCGGCGAGCGCCTCGGGCGTCACGGCGCCGAGCGTGGCTTCGATCGTGCCGATCACGCGCTATCACCCTCCACGGGCGCCGACTCGCCCTCCCCGGGCGGGGTCAGCTCGAACCAGAAGAAGTCGCGCGAGCCGAGGGTCATCGGGTAGCGGCCGTCCTCACCGATCGCGGGGAAGCCGGCGCCGCCAAACACGTCGCGCACGTTCCACCCCGCGTACTGCGGCACCTCGACCACCGCGGCGCGCGCCGTGTTGGCCATGTTCATTACGCACAGCATCGCCTGCTCGGAGTTCGCGCGGGTGAAGGATAGCACCGCCTCGTTGCCCGACTCGCGCAGCTCGAAGTCGCCGTTGCCGAGCACCGGGTAGCGGCGGCGCACCTGCAACGCCCCTCGCATCCAGTGCAACAACGACGCCGGCTGGGCCAGCTGCGCTTCCACGTTGATCGCCTGATAGTGGTAGACGAGCGACTGGATTGTGGGCAGGTAGAGCTTGCCCGGGTCGGCGGTGGAGAAGCCCGCGTTGCGGTCCGGGGTCCACTGCATGGGCGTGCGCACCGAATCACGGTCCGGCAACCAAATGTTGTCGCCCATCCCGATCTCATCCCCGTAGTACAAGCACGGCGAACCGGGCAGCGAGAGCAAGAGTGCGTTGGCCAGCTCGATCTCCGCGCGCGAGTTGCCGAGCAGAGGCGCCAGACGACGCCGGATGCCCACGTTCGCCCGCATCCGCGGGTCCTCCGCATACCAGCCATACATCTTGGCCCGCTCCTCGGTGGAGACCATCTCGAGCGTCAGCTCGTCATGGTTGCGCAAGAACGTACCCCACTGGGAGCTCGCCGGGATCGCGGGGCTGGCATTCAAGATGTCACGAATCGCGGTGGCCCGCTGGTCGCGTAACGCGTAGTAGATGCGCGGCATGACGGGGAAGTGGAAACACATGTGGCACTCCGGAGTCTCTTCATCCCCGAAGTACTCCACCACGTCCTCCGGCCACTGGTTGGCCTCAGCCAACATGATCTTGCCTGGGAACTCCTCATCCAGCATGGCGCGTAACTCCGCCAGGTAGGCGTGCGTGCGCGGCAGGTTCTCCCCGTTCGTGCCCTCCTCCTCAAACAGGTAGGGCACGGCGTCGAGCCGGAAACCGTCAATCCCAAGCCGGGCCCAGAAGCGCACCACGTCCTTAATCGCCTCACGCACCTGCGGGTTTTCGTAGTTGAGGTCCGGCTGGTGGGAGAAGAAGCGATGCCAGAAATACTGGCGGCGTACCGGATCGAACGTCCAGTTGCTCGCCTCCGTGTCAATGAAAATGATGCGGGCGTCCGAATAGGCCGTGTCGTCGTCGCTCCACACGTAGAAGTCGCCGAACGGGCCATCCGGATTCGAGCGCGAGGACTGGAACCACGGGTGCTGATCCGAGGTGTGGTTGACCACCAGGTCAATGATGATGCGGATCCCGCGCCGGTGGGCCTCCTCGATCAGCTCGCCAAACTCCTCGATCGTGCCGTACTCGGGCGCAATCGCCGTGAAGTTCGAGACGTCGTACCCGCCGTCGCGCATGGGTGAGGGGTAGAAGGGAGGGATCCACAGGCAATCCACGCCCAGCCACTGCAGGTAGTCCAGGTGCTCGATGAGGCCGCGGAGGTCACCGGACCCCTTCCCCGTCGAATCCCCGAACGCACGAAGCAGGACCTCGTAGAAGACCGCCGTCTTGAACCAGTCCGGATCGTCGGACAGCCCGGGGAAATGACCAGAGTCGAAGTGCGCGTTGGCCACTAAGCCACCTTTCGGTTAGAGAACCTTGACAGAGAGGATATGTGCGACCGTCCCGTTCGGGTCGAGGTTCACGTACGGGCGGTCGTTCCAGCGGAAGGAGGCGCCCGTCAGCTCGTCATAGACCTCGATCGCCGGTGAGCCGTCCCAGCGGGCCGACGTGCCAAAGACTGACAGGTCGAGGTCAATAGTGGCCGAGTGGGTCTCGAATGGGTTGAGATTGAGCACTACGATCACCATGTCCACCGAGCCATCCGCCGACTCCTCCGGGTGGGAGACCTTGCTGAAGCACAAAATGTTGTCATTATTCGTGGGGTTGATCCGCACGTTGCGCAGGCGGCGCAGCGCCAGGTGGCGGCTACGCACGTCGTTCAACTTGGTCAGCAGGTCCGAGATACCAAACGCCTCAGCCGAGGACCAGTCCCGGCTTTTGTATTCGTACTTCTCATTATCGATCTGCTCCTCCGCACCCGGGCGCGCCACGTTCTCCGCCAGCTCGTATCCCGAGTAGATGCCCCAGGTTGGCGAGCCGGTAGCGGCGAGGATGGCCCGGATCTTGAAAGCCGGCACGCCGCCGCGCTGCATGTACGGGGTGAGGATGTCGTGCGTCGTCGGCCAAAACGCCGGACGCACCCGCGAATCCGACTCCGCCGAGAGCTCCCACAGGTAGTCCTCGATCTCCTTCTTCTCATTCCGCCACGCGAAGTAGTTGTAGGACTGGTGGAAGCCCACCGCGCCCAGGGTCTGCAGCATCGGCGGCTTCGTGAACGCCTCGGCCAGGAAGATGACCTCCGGATGCTCCGCCCGGAACTCCTCCAGCAGGCGCTTCCAGAACATGACCGGCTTCGTGTGCGGATTATCTACGCGGAAGAGCGTCACCCCGTGGGAGACCCACAGCTTCAGGATCCGCTTGATCTCCTGGTAGATCCCCTCCGGGTCGTTATCGAAGTTCAGCGGGTAGATATCCTGGTACTTCTTCGGAGGGTTCTCCGCGTAGGCGATCGTGCCATCCACGCGCGTGGTGAACCACTCCGGGTGTTCCTTCAACCACGGGTGATCGGGGGAGCACTGGAGCGCGATGTCGAGCGCCACCTCCATGCCCAGCTCCCGGGCGCGTGCCACAAACGCGTCGAAGTCCTCGAACGTGCCCAGGTCCGGGTGGATCGCGTCATGGCCGCCGTCGGCAGAACCGATCGCGTACGGCGATCCCGGATCCTCCGGGATGGAATCGAGGGAGTTGTTGCGCCCCTTCTTGTTCGTTTCACCGATCGGGTGGATCGGGGTGAGGTAGACGACGTCGAAGCCCATCGCCGCGATACGATCCAGCGCCTCAGCGGCGGTCTTCAGCGTGCCCGACACCCACTTCTCAGCCGCCGCGTCGTAGTAGCAGCCCGCCGAGCGCGGGAAGAACTCGTACCACGAGCCCACGAGCGCGCGCTCGCGGTCCACGTTCACCTTCAGCCGCGCCGATTCCGTGACCAGGTCACGCAACGGGTAGGTGGCGAGCGCCCGGCGCACGTCCTCCGAGGTGGCCGCGGCGAAGCGCAGGTTGATCGCCACCCGGTCACGCTTCATCACCGAGATTGCATCGCGCAGGATCTTGCGCTCCTCGCTACGCGCCGGCATCTTCTCCATCGCGCGGGTGAGCACACGCGCGCCCTCGAGGAATACCAGCTCCGTGTCCTGACCGGCGTTGAGCTTGATGTCGGCGTCGTGGTACCACGTGGCAACCGGGTCAGACCACGCGCGCACGAAAAACTCCCACGTGCCCGGGTGGGTGGGGGTGAGCCAGCCCTTGTAAATGTTGAGCCCCGGGTGGGAGTCGTACATGATCGACTCCTGCACCTCGCGCCCCTCCGGATCCACGAGCACGGCGGCAGCGCCAAACTGGTCGTGGCCCTCGCGGAACACCGTGGCGGTGACGGGGAATGCCTCGCCCTGCGTGCCCTTCGCCGGCCACGCGCCGTTCTGCAGGCTCGGCTGGACGTCGACGATCGGGATGCGGCCCAGCGTGGGCGCCTCGGCGGCCTTTGTGGCCTTGGTGGTGCGGCGCGTGGTGGCGCGCGGCTTGCGCGCTGCGGGCTTCTTCGCCGGCGCCTTTGCAACGGCAGGAGCCTTGCCAGCAGGCGCCTTCGTGGCGGCTTCAGCGGCAGAAGCAGGAACAGCGGGCTGGGTGAAATCGTTGCTAGTCACGTTTTTCATCCTATGCCAAAGGCCGCAACTTTACTGCCGCAATCAGCCGGTATCGAAATGCTACATGTGCGTGCGCATCACGGTGACGGGATCGCGGTAGGCGGCAACAACGCCGGGCGTGAACGCCGCGAACACCGCCGCAGTGACCGTCAGGATGAAGGTTGCCAGCGCAAACGTCCAGGGCACGGCCACGCCGCGGGTTGCGAGCACGATGTGCGCGCCCAGCACGCCGGCCGCGGCGCCCAGTAACGCGGAGTAGGCCACGCGCAACTGGACGAAGGCTACGAGCTGAGAGCGGGTGATGCCGAGCGTGCGGCGTCGTCCAAGATCGCGGGCGTGGAGGAGGACGTCGGCGAACACGACGCCAAACACGATAAGCAGCCCGGCTCCCATCGTCTGCGCCACGTTTGCAGTGCCCGAGCTACGCAGGATCCCCATAACCTTGAGCGATTCGGCTGCCGACGCCGCCGCCGACTGCTTGGCGATCTCGATCCCTGGGAATTCGCCGACGACGTCGGAGACGTCCCGCTCCATGCCCGAGAGCACCTCGAGGCTGCGTGCCACCACGTGCAGGCGTGCGTAGGCGCCGGCCTCCTCGGTAGAGATGGCGTAGGAGTTGAGGTCGGTGAACGGGGGTCGCGCCGCGAAAGTGCCGACCACCGCCCACTGCTCCCCGGCGGGGGACTCCACGTAGCCCACCCCGTCGACAAGCCGGAGCGCGTCGAGCGCCCCGGGGCCGATGACGACCTCGTGGGGGTCGGGCATCCGGCCCGAGGTGAGTGTGAGCGCGCCGTCGACGTCGCCGGCGATGTGGGACAGTGGCACGGGCGTCGAGTCCTGGCCGAGGTTGCCGGCTACGATGTCCTGCGGGGTGGTCATGGCCAGCGCGCGTTCGACCGAGGACAGCGAGCGCACCGAGTCCACGATCGGCATCCCGATCACCTGCTGCTCGCCGTCGGTGAGCTTGAACGTGCGCGCCTCGGGGGCGTTGAGCGACTCGCTGATGGAATCGTAGGTGGCGGCGTTCGAGCCCGCGCTCGCCATCGTAATGGCGCCCATGCCGGCGGTCAGGAAGGCGATGAGGAGGGCCGCCACGGGAGAGGAGCGGAAGGCGCGCCAGGATTCGGCGAGGAGTTCGGCGATGTTCATAGGGCGAGCACCCTGTCCGCGCGTTCCAGCACCACCGGGTCATGCGTGGCGATGACGACGGCGCGCCCGGACGCCGCCATGTCGCCGAGCGCGTCGAGGACGATCGCGGAATTTGCGGGGTCGAGATTGCCTGTCGGCTCGTCGGCGAGCACGACGGCCGGGTCGTTGACCAGCGCCCGGCACAGCGCCACTCGTTGCGCCTGGCCGCCCGAGATCTGGGCCGGGCGGTGGGTGGCCCGTTCCTCCAGGCCGACCTCCGCTAGGAGGCGGCGGGCGCGCTCGAGGAGGTCGGCCCGGCGCGCGCCCGCATACAGCCCGGGCTCGATCACCGAGTCGATCATCGGGCGTGCCGGGTCGAGCTCGGAATCTTGAAAGACGAAGCCGAACTCGCGTGCCCGCACGGAGGAGATCTCGTGGTCCTTGAGCGTGGTGAGGTTCCTCCCGCGTAGCCGGATCGTGCCCGACGTCGGGCGCAACAACATGCCCAGGATGTAGAGGAGCGTGGACTTCCCGCGGCCGGACGGGCCGGTCACCGCCGTCACGCCGGCCTCGAAGTCGTGGGTCAGGCCGTCGAAGAGCTCGGGCAGGGAGGCCTTGTAGCGAAAGGTGAGGTCCGTGACGGTGAGGATTCCGGTCACGACTCCTCCTCCTGCGGCCCCGACAACAGGAGCGTGTCGCCTTCCTCCACTCCCTCGACAACCGCGAGGCCGCCCGAGACGCCCACGACCGTGACGTTCACGCTCTCCTGCGCATCTCCCGCCACGCGGGTCACGCTGGTGGTGCCGTCGGCGTGGGTGCTGATCGCGGCCACCGGGACGGTCACGCCCGTGGCAGGAGGGACGAGGACGACGTCGGTCAGCAGCGAGGCCGTGGCGGTGGGCGGGAGGGCGTCGCATTCCTCGCCGCAGACGAGCCCGCCGTCGGCGCCGAGCAACTCGAGCGAGATGCCCTCGTCGGTGGTGCTGGACTGGCCGACCACCCCGTCCCACGTCAGCTCACCGTGGTGGACGCGCACCGTCGTTCCGGGTGGGATCATTCCCGCCTGGGTGGGGGTGACGATCATAGCGAAGATCGGATCGCGGTCCAGGATAGAGATCGCCCGCTCCCCGCCGGATAACCGGGCGCCCGGATAGAGGATCGACCTATCGATCATGACCGGGGTCGCCTCGGAGGGGATGGCGATGAGCTGGCCGATCGGCACCACGTCGTCGAAGCCGGCGCCATGCTCGGCGAGCAGGGCCTTCATCGCCGCCCGCGTGGCCGCGGTGAACTTCTGCCCAGGTTCGGCGAGGAAACCGGTGTCGACCAGCATCTGGTTGAGCTGGGCGACGTCGTCGCCCGAGTCGCCGGGCGCGAGGTCGCGCCAGAATGGGGTAGAGCCGACGACGGCGAAGACGGGCCGGGCGTCGACCTGGTAGAGAATGTCGCCCTGTGAGGCAGTGGAGGCGTCCGTGACCTTGAGGACGTAGCCCTCCAGCGCGTTGACCGTCAGGGGGAGCGCCTGCCTGCTCACGCTCGCCGTGAGGACGATCTTGTGCTCGATCGTTCCCGACGTGGCCTCGACCGTGGTGGGCGCGGCGTCCTTGGTAGGTGCGGAGCTCGGGGACGCGACGGTGTACCCCGCCCAGAAGACGCCGGCGAGCACGACGACGGCGCCGAGGAGTGTCGCGAGAGCACGAAAACCTTTCATACGGGTTCCCTTACATGCGCAGCGTTCTGGATCAAGCGGGAGGCCTGAACTTGCGGTGTTGGTTCGCTACTCAGAATCAACTAGTTGATGATCTTAGGCGCGCACGTAGCGTAGGTGCCTTTCCAGAGTAGCCATGGCGAACTTGCAGACCACGTCTTGGTCCCTCCAGATGTGGTGTATCCCCATCCCACATACTCGCCGTACTTCGAGTAAACGGTCGAACCGCCGAGTTTAAGAGTCATAGTAGCGAAACGCTGTTGCTCACCTCTGACAGCATTCCTTGCGATTGTTGCGCAAGAATGAGTCCCCGATTTTGTACCAGCCGAAGCAGGTATTGTAGCGCCAAATACGAGCGCTACCGACATCATGGTCGCAGCAACGACTCTACCAAATCTCTTCATGAGATTATTCCTTCTATCATCACTGAAATAGGTACTTTCAGGTTAAATGTCGGGCATTCTTCCATCAAGGATACCTACTACTGCCTTGGTAGGATGGCAAGATTTAGTCTGATTTGCCATAGTTGATAACGGATTGCTTTGAAGGATGGTTTTCATGCGTAAGCCTTTCTGTGCCGTACTTGTGACTGTTTTGCTCGCGGGTTGTTCTGTTCCCCAGGCACAACAGCCCGACGCCCCGACGTCCGAGGGCACGGGGACCTCGGAGGGGCCGTCGCGGGACTGGGATCCCAAGGCGTGGGAGCCAACCGTCACCATTACGCGCCCCTCGCTGACCGAGGACGAGAAGGATCAGACCCGCAAAGAGGTTGCACGGCAATTCGTCACGGATCCCGAGCTGCTTGAGAGCCTGCCTGATGTGCCCGTCGTCGCCTATTACGATTCGTTCCGAGAACAAGAAAAGAAGATGGCCGAGTGTATGACCGACGCCGGCTTTAGCGCCAAAGCACTTCAAACGGGCGGCCTGTCCTATGGTAAGTATCCCGAGTTGCAAGAGCGGGCATTCCAGCTGGCGGGATACACGTGCCAAATGCAGTTTCCCTTCGACCCGGCCCTCGCCCGCGACTGGTCAGCCGAGCAGGTCGGGCTCGTCTACGACTACTGGAACGAGTACATGATTCCGTGCCTGGAGGGGTACGGCTATGCGACGGACGTCTCCAAGCGCCCCTCGCGTGAATCCTACGTGCAGAACTTCTTCGCCGAGGACGGCTCGGGGCGGGAGTGGTTCCCCACCGACCTCCAGCCTGCTCTCGAAGCCGAGGGCGGCCACGACGACGTCCTCGAGGCCTGCCCGGCGCTTCCCCCGAGCGACATGCTCTACGGGGTTGCCCTCAAGTAGCGCCTAGAAACGCAGTGGTGCCCGCGCAATCGCGCGGGCACCCCGTGGGATCAGATCGCTTTTACACGTCAGATCTTCTGTGGCTCGATCTTCCACACCTCGCGGGCGTAATCCCGAATCGTGCGATCAGAGGAGAAGCGGCCCGACTCGATGATGTTCTTCAGGCACATCGCCGCCCAGTGGCGACGGTCGGAGAAGTAGTCAGCCGCCACCCTATCGCGGGTCTCGCGGTAGGAGGCGAAGTCGCCCAGCACGTAGTATTCGTCCGCGCCGCCCCAGCCGTCGAACAGCGAATTGTGCAGGTCGTGGAACAGCCCCGTGCCGCCGTCGTCGAGCGTGCCGTCCACCAGCGCATCCATGACACGCTGTAGGCCGGGGACCTCGGCGGCCGTGCGCCGCGGGTCGTACGTCTTGCGCAGCTCGGGCAGCTCGTCCTCCGTGGCGCCGAAGATGTAGGCGTTGTCGTTGCCCACCGCGTCCACGATCTCCACGTTCGCACCGTCCATGGTGCCCAGCGTGAGCGCGCCGTTCATCATGAACTTCATGTTGCCCGTGCCCGAGGCCTCCTTGCCGGCGGTGGAGATCTGCTCGGAGATGTCGGTGGCCGGGATGATGTGCTCGGCGGGGGAAACGTTGTAGTTCTCCACGAAGACCACCTTGAGGCGGCCGGCCACGTCGTCGTCGTTATTGACCAGTTCGCCGATCGTGTTGATCAGCTTAATGATCGCCTTCGCACGTACGTAACCGGGGGCGGCCTTCGCGCCGAAGATGAACACGCGCGGGGGCACCTCCATCGACGGGTCGTCCTTGATCTGGAAGTACAGGTCAAGGATGTAGAAGGCGTTGAGTAGCTGGCGCTTGTACTCGTGCAGGCGCTTGATCTGCGTGTCGAAGATAGCGTCCGGGTCCACTTCGATGCCCTGGCGGTGCTTGATCCACGCGGCGAAGTCCACCTTGTTGGCGTGCTTGATCGCATTTAGGCGGTCGAGCACGTCGGCGTCGTTGAGGTAGCCCTCGAGGTTCTTCAGCAGGTCCAGGTCGCGTACCCACTCGTCGTTGCCCAGCAGCTCGGTGAGCAGGGCGGACAGGCGCGGGTTGCACTGGTCAAGCCAGCGGCGCGGAGTCACGCCGTTGGTCTTGTTGTTGAACTTCTCCGGCCACACGTCGTACCAGTCCTTGAGCGTGTCGGCCTTGATGATCTCCGTGTGGAGGGCGGCTACGCCGTTGATCGAGAAGGCCGCGTAGCAGGCGATCCACGCCATACGGATGCGGTTGCCGGACACGGGTGCCATGTAGTCGATCTTGCCCTGGTCGAAGCCGGCCTTTGCGATCTCCTCGCGGAAGCGGCGGTCAATCTCGAAGATGATCTCGCGGATGCGCGGGAAGAGCCGGTCGAAGATCGACACCTCCCAGGTCTCCAGCGCCTCGGCCAGCACCGTGTGGTTCGTGTAGGCGAACGTGCCGCGCACGATCTCCCACGCCTCGTCCCACCCGAAATCGTGGTCATCCATGAGGATACGCATGAGCTCGGGGATGGCGAGAACCGGGTGGGTGTCATTGAGCTGGATCGAGTTGAACGTCGCGAAATCCTTCAGCGTTCCACGCTGGGCCAGCTCGTTGTCCACGATCTGCTGGAGGGAGGCCGAGCAGAAGAAGTACTGCTGGCGCACGCGCAGCACCTTGCCCTCGAAGGAGGAATCGTTGGGGTAGAGCACGCGCGAGATGTCGTTGACCCGCTCGCGCTCCACGATCGCGCCCGTGAAATCCTGCGAGTTAAACGCGTTGTAGTCGAAGTCGGCCATCGGCTCGGCCTTCCACAGGCGCAGCGTGCCCACGTTGTCGGTGCCATATCCGGTGATCGGCATGTCGTAGGGGATCGCGCGGACCTTGAGGTCGGCGTAGTTGATGAACTTGACGTTCTCCTCACGGCGGATGACGAAGGGGTAGCCCTCCTCCATCCACGGATCGGGCTCTTCGCCCTGGTTGCCGTCCTCGAAGAATTGCTTAAACAGGCCGTAGCGGTACAGGATGCCATACCCGCGCACGGGCAGGTTCTGGGTGGCCGACGAGTCGAGGAAGCACGCGGCTAGGCGGCCCAGGCCACCGTTACCAAGCGCGGCGTCGTGCTCCTCCTCCAGGACGTCGCTCAGGTTCTGGCCGAACGCGCCCAGGGCCTGTTCGGCTTCCTCGACCAGCCCCAGGTTGTTGAGGTTGTTGAGCAGCGCCCGGCCCATGAGGAACTCGGCCGAGAAGTAGTGCTGCATGCGCGAGGCGTTGTAGCGCTCCTCGGTCTTTTGCCAGTTGTCGGCAAGGTGGTCGACGACGGCGGCCGCGGTGCCCTGCCAGTATTCCTGCAGTGTGGCGGAAAGGACGTTCTTGCCAGAGACGGAACGGACCTGGCCCGCAATTGTCGCGGTCAAATTATCGTGAGTCATGAAACCCCTTCAGTGAAGCGTGGACGTCCACGAGACCTAACGCTCCAAGGATACCCGCGAAAAAAGCGTCTCCAAATTGGTCCAGGATTGTTGCAAGAAAACGTCAGTAACGCATGCCAAGCGCGTCGTGAACTTCCGCGAGTGTCTGCGCCGCCTGCTCGCGGGCCCGGGCCACTCCGCGCTCGAGCACGGAGGTGAGGTAGGCCGGGTCGTTTGCAAGCTCGGCGCGGCGTTCGCGCAGGGGTGCCAAGTGCTCGTTGAGGGCCTCGGTGACGACGTTCTTCAGGGTCCCGCCGCCGCCGTTGCCGATCTCCTCAGCGATCTCGCGCGGGTCGCGGCCGGTGGCCAGGCCCGCCAACAGCAGGAGGTTGGACACTTCGGGGCGGCCCTCCGGATCAAACGTGATGAAGCGCTCCGAATCGGTCACGGCCTTCTTAATGAGCTTGGCCGTCTCATCCGCGCTCATCCCCAGCTCGATCGTGTTGTGGCGCGACTTGCTCATCTTCGCCCCGTCCAGCCCGAGCACCGACTCGGCCTCGGACAGCAGGCCCTGCGGGCGCGGGAACACACGGGACTCGCCCTTGTGGCCGTAACGGGCCTCGAATCGGTCCGCGATCACGCGCGCCTGCTCCAGGTGGGGGAGCTGGTCCTTGCCAACCGGCACCAGGTTGGCCTTGCAGAACAGGATGTCGGCCGCCTGGTGGACCGGGTAGGTCAGCAGCAGGCCGGACATGGGTCGCCCGCCCGTCGCCTCAAGCTCGGCCTTGACGGTGGGGTTGCGGCGCAGTTCGGCGTCGGTCACGAGGGAAAGGAAGGGCAGGAGGAGCTCGTTGAGCTCGGGCACCTGGGAGTGGGCGAAGATCGTGGTCGCCTCCGGATCCATGCCGATCGCCAGGTAGTCGGTGAGAAGGGAGTAGACCGAATCGCGGATCGAGCCCGTCTCATCGCGGTCGGTGATCACCTGGTAGTCCGCGATCAGCAGCCAGGTATCGACCCCGCGGCGTTGGATGTCCACCCAATTGCGAAGCGCTCCAAAGTAGTGACCGATGTGCAGGTTGCCCGTGGGGCGGGCGCCCGTGAGCACACGGAACTGGGAAGGGTCCTCGGCAATGGCCCGATCGATCTTCGCGCTCACCGAGCGAGCGTGATCGAGGGAGGCATCGGACATGTCAAAGCTAGCGCGATCAGTCATGCCCCCATGATAGGTGGCCGCCTCGACGTTTCGAAACTTCTAGGCCGGGTTGGCGAAGAACAGTGTCAGTGAGAGCGGGGGCACGCGCGTGAGGGCGCCGGGCGCGTACGTCGGCGTCGATCGGCGCGGAGTCTCCCAGGTGGAACGCCACTCGAGACGGAACGGGTTGCCCCGCCCCTGCGGGAGCTGCACCACGCGCCAGGTGACGTTGCCGTTCGCCACGATCAGCGCGTCCGCGTCCTGCCCGAAGCCCGAGCGCAGGGCCTGCAACAGGCGCACGTTCGGGTCAAACCACTTGTAGTCGGGCATCATCTGGCCGGTGTAGTCGAGCCAGGTGATGTCGGGGATCACGTCGCCGTCGGCGGTGTTGCCCGTGTAGAAGGTCGTGGGGCGGAAGGTGCGGTGGTCGCGGCGCAGGCGCAGCAGGTAGGCCACCGTGTCGAACATGTTGCGCTGGTCCTGGTCGAGGTCCCAGTCGATCCACGAAACCGCGCCGTTTTGGCTGTAGGCGTTGTTATTGCCGCCCTGGGTCTTCATCAGCTCGTCGCCGGCGGCGATCATCGGCGTGCCCACGGAGAAGAAGAGGGAAGCGAAAAGGTTGCGCATGGTTTGACGACGCGCGGCCAGGATCTTCGGGTCGGCGCTCTCGCCCTCCACCCCATGGTTCCACGAGCGGTTGTTGTCCGTGCCGTCTCGGTTGTCCTCGCCGTTACCCTCGTTGTGTTTGTGGTTGTAGCTCACCAGGTCATACATGGAAAAGCCGTCGTGGGCGGTGATGAAGTTGACCGAGGAATACACCCCGCGCCCGCCGGGCATGCGCCCGTGCCCGAACAGGTCCGCCGAGCCGGCGATGCGGGTGGCGAGGTCGCGCTGGTCCCCGCCCTGGCCACCGTGGACGATCGCGGCCGGCTCCGTGACCCAAAACGAGCGCAGTGTGTCGCGGAAGCGGTCATTCCAGTCCGCGGTCGGCGGCGGGAACTGGCCGGTGCGCCAGCCGCCGTGCCCCAGGTCCCACGGCTCGTTGATGAGCTTGACCTGGGACAGGATCGGGTCGGTGGCCATCGCCACGTAGAGCGGGTGCATGTGGTTAAACGAATCGCCCTCGCGCCCGAGCGTGACCGCAAGGTCGAAGCGGAAACCGTCCACCCCGATGTGCTCCACCCAGTAGCGCAGCGAATCCAGGGTCAGCCGGATGACCGGCATGCGGCGGAAATCAAGGGAGTTGCCGCAACCGGTGGTGTCGATGAGCTGGCCCGGCCGCTGGGAATCGTGGCGGTAGTACATCGAGTTGTCCAGCCCGCGCCAGGACACGGTGGGCCCATCGGAGCCTGCCTCGCACGTGTGGTTGTACACGACGTCGAGCAGCACCTCAATCCCCGCGTCGTGCAGGAGCTTGACCATGCCCTTGACCTCGTCGATCACCGCTTGCGGCCCGGCGGCCCGGGAGGATTCCATCGCGTAGGAGGGCTCGGGGGTGAAGAAGCTTAGGGTGTTGTACCCCCAGTAGTTTTCCTTTCCCTGGACGGACAGGAAGGGTTCGCTCATCTTCGCGTGGATCGGCAGGAACTCGATCGCGGTGACGCCCAGGCTCTTGAGATGGTTGATCGTGACAGGGTGGGCGGCGCCGGCGTACGTGCCGCGCAGCTCCTCGGGGATGCCGGGCAGGGCCTTCGTCAGCCCGACCACGTGCGCCTCGTAGATGACCGTCTGGTCCCACGGCACGTTCGGCCGATGGATCTCCAGGGGCTGATCTTCGACCACGACGCCGAGCGCCGTTACCTCCGCCGAATCGCGCTGGTCGGCCTGGTGTGACGGGTCCGGCTTGAGGTCGGCGTCGACGACGTGCGAGTAGAGCGCCGGGTGGAGTTCGGGGGTGCGGGTGATGGCGCGCGCGTAGGGATCGAGGAGGATCTTGGCGGGGTTGTGCAGGAGGCCCTGGGCCGGGTCCCAGCGCCCGTGCACGCGAAAACCGTAGGCCTGGCCGGCGCGGATGCCGGGCACGTGCCCCGACCACACGCCGTGGTCACCGCGGCGCAGGCGGAAGCGGCGCTCGGAGGTGTGGTAGACGCTTGCGTCCACGAAGCAGACGTCCACTGCCGTAGCGTGCGAGGCCATGACGGCGACGTCGACCCCATGGCCGGTAAGGTGCGCGCCGAGGCGAACCGGGCCCGTGACGGGCAACGACGGCTCGGGCTCGCGCGCGGTATAGCGCGACACGGGCTTTGTGGATTGCTGGGAAGTCACGAACCCTATTGTGGCAGTTTATGGTGTGAATCGGTAGCGGGCTGGCCTCCGGCAGTGTCGGAGGGGCGCAGTAGAGTGGAGGGGGAAGGAGGCACGATGTACGGAAAATTGAGCGAGCGGCGGGCGATCGGCCAGCGGGACGCGGAGAGCAGGTCTGATCCGCGGGCGGGGCTGGCCGATCCGCGCGGACGATACCTCTTAATTCAGGAGGGGGACGTGCCGTTCGACGGTGCGCTCGTGTTTTTGACGCGCGGCCAGTTCCAGCAGCTGGGCGCGCCTGAACCGTCCTACCTCGGCGTGTTCGAGGGGCGGCCGTACTTCGGCGTCGATGCTGGGGCGCTCAGCGTTGATCGCGCGTGGCAGGGCGAGCTGGCCGGCTTGCGCTTCGCGCCGTTGCGGGAGGTTGGCCACCTGCTGAACGAGGCCGAGGCGGCGCTGGCGATGGAAGCGATGGCGCTCCTCAACTGGCATGGCACGCCGTACTGCCCCATGTGCGGGCAGCGCGCAGAGCTGGTCGAATCGGGTTGGCAGATGCGCTGCCCGGGCGGACACGTGATCTTCCCGCGCATGGACCCGGCGGTCATCATGGCGATCCGGGACGGGGCGGACCGCCTGCTACTCGGGCGTAACCGCAGTTGGCCCGCCGGGCGCTTTTCCACCCTGGCCGGCTTCGTGGAGGCCGGGGAGACCTTGGAGGACGCGGTGCGCCGCGAAGTCCTGGAGGAGGCAGGGATCGAGGTGGGGCGCCTGGAATACTTCGCCTCCCAGCCCTGGCCCTACCCGCGCTCGCTCATGGTGGGCTTCCGCGGTTGGACGGCGCAGGAGGCGCCGGAGCTGAGGCCCGACGGCGTGGAGGTGGTGGCGGCCATGTTCGTCACGCGCGCCGAGCTACGCCAGATGTACGCGGACAACCCCGCCTCGATGCCCGGGCCCACGTCCGTGGCTCGCGCCCTCATCGAGGACTGGCTGGGCGGACCGCTAGAAAGAGGAGGGGCACGTGTTTGATGCCGAGGAGCTACTGAGCCACCTGGACCCGCGCCAGCGCGAGGTGGCCGAAAACGTGAGCGGGCCGATGGCGGTGCTGGCCGGCGCCGGCACAGGCAAGACCCGCGCGATCACCTACCGCATCGCTTATGCCGTGCACTCGGGCCAGCAGCGGCCCACGAACATCCTGGCCGTCACCTTCACCCACCGGGCGGCCAGTGAGATGCGCTCGCGATTACGCGACCTGGGGGTGCCCACCGTCCAGGCCCGCACCTTCCACTCGGCGGCGCTGAGCCAGCTGCGTTATTTCTGGCCGAACGCGATCGGCGGGCGGGTGCCGGAGATCAAGGAGTCGAAGGTCAACCTGGTGGCGAGCGCCGCCGCTCGGCTGGGAATGAGCGTGGACAAGGTCTCGGTGCGCGACATGGCGGCCGAGATCGAGTGGTCGAAGGTCTCGCTCATCGCGCCGGGGGACTACGAACGCGAGGCCGCCTCCCAGCTTCGCCCGGAGGTGGCCGGCTATTCGCACGCGGAGATCGCCGCGCTCATCAGGGCCTATGAGGAGGTCAAGTCCGAGCGCGCCGTCATTGATTTCGAGGACGTCATCGTCATCCTTATTGGCATCATGCGTGATCGGCCCGACATCGCGGCCACGATCCGCAAACAGTACCAGCACTTCGTGGTGGACGAATACCAGGACGTGTCGCCCATGCAGCACCGCCTGCTCCAGCTGTGGCTGGGCGATCGGCGGGACCTGTGCGTGGTGGGTGACGTGTCGCAGACCATCTACAGCTTCACCGGGGCCTCCGCCCGGTATCTGGAGGGCTTCACGCAGGAGTTCCGCGGGGCGCGCACGGTCAAGCTCAACCGCGACTACCGCTCCACCCCGCAGATCGTGGAGCTCGCCAACGCCGTCATCGAATCCGACCACAACGCCGCCGCCGTCCAGCTCGTCTCGGCGCTAAAGTCCGGCCGGCCCGTCACGTACTCCATGTATGCCGACGACGCCGACGAGGCGGTCGGCATCGCCGGCAAGATCCTTACCCTGCGCGAGTTGGGCATGGACTTTTCCGACATGGCGATCCTCTACCGCACGAACGCCCAATCCCAGGAGTTTGAGACCGCGCTCGCCCATGCGGGCATCCCGTACGAGATGAAGGGGTCGGAGCGCTTCTTCATGCGCCGCGAGGTCAAGGACGCGATGGTGGCCCTGCGCGCCGCCGCGCGTGGGGCGGTGGCAGGGGAGTTGCCGCAGATTGTGGAGGACACGCTTTTTGGGATGGGCTGGCGGCCCGAGGCGCCCGAGGCGGGGGCGGCCAAGGAGCGCTGGGAGTCCCAGAACGCTCTGCTCAAGCTGGCCCAGGCCATGTGGGACAGGCGCCACGCGAGCGTGGCCGAGTTCGTGGCCGAGCTCGAGGAGCGCGCGGAGCTGGGCAACGAACCCACCACCAACGCTGTCACCCTCTCCTCCCTCCACGCCGCCAAGGGTCTGGAGTGGGGAGCCGTGTTCCTCGCCGGCATGAGCGAGGGGCTCATGCCGATCTCCCACGCCTCCAGCCCCGAAGCGGTGGCCGAGGAGCGCCGCCTGCTCTACGTGGGCATCACCCGCGCACGCGAAGAGCTCTTCATCTCCTATGCGGAAGGCAACCGGGGCCGGTCCAAGCGCAAACTCACCCGCTTTCTCGACGAGCACTGGCCCCAGCCCGAATCGCGCTCCACGCGCTCGCGGCGGGCCAGCTCGAAGGCGGCCAAGGAGCAGTGGGCGGCGGAGAATCCTGACGACGTGGCGCTGTTTGAGGAGCTGCGCATGTGGCGGCTGGCCAAGGCGCAGGAGACGGGCAAACCCGCCCACCTCATCTTGCACGACGTGACGTTGCGCGAGATCGCCGTGAAGAAGCCGCGCGACCTGGCCGAGCTCGGCCGTGTGCGCGGGATCGGTACCCGCAAGCTCACCGACTACGGCTTCGACCTGCTCGCCATCGTGGGGGACAAGCCCATCGGCTTCGGGCGCTAGCCGAAGCCGGTTCACGCGGTGCTGAGCGTGCACCCGCACTTGGGGTGGGGCTGGAGCACCATCGGCTCGGGCGGATGCGGTGCCGGCCCCACCTTCCACATGTGGGGTACGGGCCCGCCGTCCAGGTAGGCCACGATGTCGCGCACGGCCAGCGAGATCACCATCATCGCCGAGGAAGACTCGGGCATGAGGGGCGTGGCCGAGCAGGCCTGCTGGATGAGGTCGGTCCAATTCGGGTCCGCATCCGCGCGGTGCAGCATGAGGCAAGTGCCGCACGCCGACTCGTGAGGGATTGAGAGCGGACCGGCGAAAACGTCCACCTCCTCGATCCAGGTCTGGTAGACGGGCGCGGACTGGCCCAGGTACATGCCCACGCTCACCGGGTCGGTGGCATACGTGCCGCTGACCACCACCACGTCTGGCGGGCGTACCCCCATGTCCACCCCCGCGGTCTGGATGGTGGGCGCCTCCCGGCGCAGCAGGGTCTTGAGCGCGGCGGCCCGCCCCCTGCCCAAGCCGAGCGAGGTCATCGTGGGATGATCGCTGTAGCCGACCGCGCCGGCGTCATCTGTAGTAATCTTGCCCACCCCGCAACGGGCGAGCGCGATCGCGATGCCGGCGCCCAGGTAGTCGGCGCGGTGGATGTGGACGTGGCAGTTCTGGCGGCGCGGCGAATCCTGCCGGATGCGCCGCCACGGCGCGTGGTCCATCCCGGAGGAGGGGCGCTGGTCAAGCACGCCGGCGTCGGTGAGCATCCCAAGCAGCGCGGCCAGCCGCTTTCGGGAGATGCCGGCGGCCTTGGCCCGCACCTCCACCTCGGGCCGTTCCTGAGGGAGGGTGAGGGTGTCGACGAACGACAGCTCGGCCTTGCTCAGCCCGTCAAGGCTGAGGCCGATGCGCGGGTCGATCCCGATCTGGGCACGCCACGGTCCCGTCCAAAACACTCCAGTGGTCAGCTGCATGAGGCACACGCTAGTCAAAACGCCGGGCGCGCGCCCCGGCAATGCACCGCTGTGGAAAACTGCCGCGCGCTCGCGGGACTCGCCTCGTTCGTGGCACTCGCCTCCCTCGGCCCTCGCCCTGCGCGGAGCTCTCTCAGCTCGCGCCGCCCTCTGCCAGCCGGGCTACTCCACGTCGCCGAAGCCGGGCTCGTGCGGGGCCTGGCCCTGGTTCTCGTCGTTGAAGAGGTCCTCGAGGAAGGAATCGAGCTCGGCCTCCACGCTTGCCACGTCCGGGCCGAAGAAGGCGGCCGGGTTGTCGAGCGCGGCGGAGGTGGGCAGGAGGTCGGGGTGAGCCCACAGGGCGTCGCGCTCGTCGATCCCCACGCGGAACTCGGCCTGCTGCCAGAACGCGGCGGCCTCGCGCTGCAGGCGCGGGGTGAGTTCGATGCCGAGCTGGGCCTGCCACACGTGCTTGGCAGGGTTGTCGGTGGCGTAGCGGCGGGTGAACAGTTCGCGCAGGGCCACGGCGTTGGGCAGGTGCGGTGCCACGGCGCGGGCGGTGACCTCGCTGACCCAGCCCTCCACCAGTGACAGGAGGAGCTGAAGGCGCGCCACGGAATCCTCCTGCTCTTCGGACAGGTCGAGCACGAATACCTTCGACATGTCGAGTTCGGGCATGGAGGACGGGTCGAAGGACATGCCTTCGGTCAGGCCGCGGGCCTGTTCCTCGATCGTTTCCATGTCGATCTCGAAGCCGGAGGCGATCTGGGCGATCGTGTCGATGACTCGCGGGCGCAGCCAGGGCACGCGCGTGTAGAGGCGCGCGGCGGCGGCCTCGCGAACGGCGGCAAATAACAGCACTTCCTCGTCCGGGATCTCGAGGTCCTTGGCGAAGCCCGCCACGTTCGTGGGCACGAGCACGGCCGAGGACCCCTCCATGAGCGGAACGCCCGTGTCGGTGGAGCCGAAGCTCTCGGCCGCGAGCTCCGCCAGCGCCCCGCCGTATTGTACGCCGAGCACGGAGGCGATCATCTTGTTCACGAAGCCGCCCGGGTCGCCGAACAAGCCGGCCATCTGTGGGGGTATGTGCTCGGCCTGCTCGCGGAAGATCTCAGAAAAGGCGCGCGAGACGTTGGAGCCCACCGGCTCGAGCAGCCTGCGGAAAGTGGACAGGGAATGGGCCAGCATGTCGAGGCGGGACAGGGCCATGTTAGGGCCCGTCGTCGGGTCGAGGGCGGTGGCGGCGTCCAGCCACAGGGAGGCCGTGCGCAGGGAGGCGCGGGTCCTATCGGCGGTGTCGGCGGTGAGCCGATCAAGGTGCTGATTGGTGATCGTTTCGCGCGCCACGCGCTCGGCCAGCTTCCAGTTCACCGGCCCCTCGCCCGAGGAGCCGAGCATCTGCTGAATTTGATTCGTCACAAGTGCGAGGTTTGCTGGGTTGAGCATCTGGGACATGAACTGATCCGGATCCTGGCCCTGATTCCTGATTTGCTCAATGAGCCGGTCGGCGGCCTCCGGGCCGAGGATGGCGCGTAGGCGGTCCTGCCAACCGTCGTTGCCCGGGCCCATGTCGCTATTGCTCATTTTTCCTCCTTGGATTCACTATAGGGTAGTAGCAGTCCGCCGCACCGGACAACGCGGGGCGGTGCGCCGAGCGCGAAGTTCCGGAAAGAGGATCACATGTTCACTTCTCGCCCCTCCAAGACCGTCATCTCGGGTGGCATCTTCGCCGTTCTGCTCGCGGCGGGTGCCGCGCTGCCGTCGTCGTATATGGTGCAGCGCCCCGGCCCGGTCCTGGACGTGACCGAGCACGGGGAGAACCTGGTGACGGTCGGGGGCACGCAGACCTTCGATTCGGGCACGCATTTCCTCATGACCACCGTCAACGCCTTGGGCAACGCCGACGCCGGCATCTCGGGTGCCGTGGTGGCCTCGGCGCTCCTGACCTCAGACGAGGTGGTGCCGGTGCGCGCGTACTATCCCAAGGAGGTGTCCTCGAGCGAGGTCAACGAGCAAAACGTTCAGCTCATGACGAGTTCGCAGGACACGGCCGCCGCGGTCGCCTTCGAGGAGGCGGGGATGGACGTGTCGATGACGCTGAGCGTGGCGGGCGTGCCCGAGGGCTCCCCGGCAGAAGCGATCCTGCAGGAGGGCGACGTGTTGCGCGCGATCACGACGCCGGAGCGCACGGCCACGATCGGAACCTTCCGCCAGATGACCAACGTGCTCGACGATACGGCGCCCGGTACGCAGGTGACGCTGACGATCGAGCGCGACGGTTCGGAGCAAGAGGTCACGACGACGACCCGCGGCTTCGAGCCCGACGTCACCGGCTGGGTCCACCCCGGCTCGGTGCTCGGAATCTACGTCTCGGTCGCTGATGTTCAGCTGCCCGCGCAGGCCACCTACGAGGTGGAGGGGATCGGCGGGCCCTCGGCCGGCACGATGTTCACCCTCGCCATTTACGACGCCGTCACGCCCGGCTCGCTGGGCGGGGATGCGGTGATCGCCGGCACGGGTGCCATCGCCTGGGATGGCGACATCGAGCCGATCGGGGGGATCCGCCACAAACTCGCGGGGGCAAGCGCGGCCGGCGCCACGGACTTCATTGCCCCCGCCTACAACTGCCCCGAGACGATCGGGTACGAGCTCGACGGTCTGAATATCTGGGCCGTGCGCACGATCGACCAGGCCATCGCCGCCGTCGAGGCGATCGGCGCGGGTGACACGAGCTCGCTCACGCCCTGCTCGGCGCTGCCCGAAGTGAACCCGGAGGGCTAAGCGCCTGCGGCCCGCCGCCCGGCGGCGGAGGCTGAGCCAGCGCTTAGGGCTGCTCGGCGAAGCCCATCTTCAGCCCCTCGACGATGCCGGGGATGAGGTTGGCGCCGGAGAGGACCTTGGCGTCGTCGTCAAACTTGCGCATGCGGATCGCGCACCAGCTCTCGCCCGTGCGAAGGACGGAGGCGACGATGCGCACGTCCTGCCGATCCGGGTGTTCGGCCAGCATCTTCTCGGCTTCGACCGGGTCTTCGGGCAGGGTCACCTCGGCGCTGGGCGGAAGAATGATGCGCTCCACGGCGAGGGCCGCGCCATCGACGTCGGCGGGCCAGACGATGCGGCCCAGGAGCTCCTCGAGCGTATCCACCGGGGGCAGGCCCTCCTGCTCGATGGAGAACAGGGTGGTCTCGTCGTTGATCGCGTCGGCCTGGACGTCCGATGGGAGCTCGCCGGCGAGCTCGGGATGCTGGGCGAGCGCATTCTTGGCGAGTGCGAGGGCGAAGAGCCGGATCGGGGCATCCCAGCCGCCGGTGGCCACGTGCCGCTCGATCTCCAAGGTGGACTTCTCCAACGAACGAGTCATGGGGGTCTTCGTATTTTCAGTCACGGCCTATTCTTACCACACGCCACCGGCAAGCTCTTAGGTGAACCGCATGGCGCCCCGCGCGGCAGATGTTATACGGTTTTGTCAGTTCTAACGTGCCGAAATGCCCGCAAAACGCGGCCATGAAACGAGGTTTATCTTGACTACATCCACCGAAAAGGAGCATCGGGCCCGGCCAGGAGCGTTCATCCCCACGCTGATCGTGCTCGGCTTGCTGGTGTTTGCGCTCATCGGCTTTGCCGGTTTTTGGACCGAGCTCAAGTGGTACGAACAGATTGAGGCCGCGCGCGTGTTTTGGACCCAGTACGGCGCGTCGATCGCCCTCGGCGCGATCGGATTCGTGCTGGTGTTCGGGGTCGTCGTGCTCAACCTGTGGATCGCGGTGCGCGAGCGCAAGACGCCGGAGAACGTCATTAACCTCGACGGGAACAACTTCCGCGACACGCTGCTGGGGCGCAAGTGGCTGACCTTCGGCGTGGTGCCCGCGGTGGTCTCCCTGCTGTTCGGCGCGGGCCTGGCCGGCAACTGGCAGACCTTCCTTCTGTGGATCAACCGCTCCTCGTTCGGGGAGGCGGACCCCGAATACGGCCTGGACGTGTCCTTCTATGTCTTCTCCCTGCCCGCGATCCACACGATCATGAGCTTCATGGTGACCTTGGTGATCCTATCGTTCATGGTGGGGGCCGTGGTCTACTGGATGACGGGCGATATCGGGGCGGGTCAGCGCGGATTTACCGTGTCGAAAAAGGCCCAGGCACACGCCGGCGTGTTGCTCGCGATCGGCACGCTCATGATTGCCGTCAACTACTGGCTCGCCCGGTATGACCTGCTGCTGGGCAATAACCAGCGCTTCTCCGGCGCCACCTACACCGACATCAACGCCTCCAAGCCGGGCCTGACGATCCTGGCGATTGTGGTGGTGCTCGTGGCGGGACTGTTCGTGGTCGCCGCGGTGCAGCGCCGCTGGAAGCCAGCCGTCATCGGCATCGCCTCCACGGTGGCCACGGCCCTCGTGGTGACGATGCTTTACCCGGCGCTCGTGGAGAACTTCAAGGTGCGCCCGAACGCGGCCGAGCTCGAATCGACCTACATTCAGCGCAACATTGACGCCACGCTCAAGGCCTACGACATGGCCCACGTTGAGACCCAGCAGTATGACGCGCGTACCGACGTCGAGCCGGGCCAGCTGCGCAAGGACTCGGAGACGGCGGCGCAGATCCGCCTGCTCGATCCGAACATCGTGGATCCCTCGTTCAACCAGCTCCAGCAGAACCGGCAGTATTACCAGTTCAAGGACCCGCTCACGGTTGACCGCTACGAGATCGACGGGCAGACGCGCGACACGGTGATCGCGGTGCGCGAGCTCAACCTCGGGGGTCTGGACGCCGAGCGTCGTTCCTGGGTCAACGACCACACGGTCTACACCCACGGCTTCGGCGTGGCGGCCGCCTACGGCAACACGATTACTTCGCGTGGCGACCCGGCGTTCTGGGAGGCCGGCATCCCGTCCACGGGCCAGCTCGGCGACTACGAGCCACGCGTGTACTTCGGTCAGCAGTCGCCGTCGTACTCGATCGTGGGCGCACCGGAGGGCTCGGACCCGTGGGAGCTCGACTACCCGGACGACACGGCCCCGAACGGTCAGGTGATGAACACCTACACCGGTAACGGCGGGCCGAGCGTGGGCAACGCCTTCGAGCGGCTCATGTACGCCATCCGGATGAGGTCGACCGAACTGTTCTTCTCTGACCGCGTCACCTCCGATTCCCAGATCCTGTTCAACCGCGACCCGCACGAGCGCGTGCGCAAGGTAGCTCCGTACCTGACCCTGGATACGAAGGCCGTGCCCGCGGTGGTGGACATGGACAACGATCCGTCCACCCGCAAGGACCTGGTGTGGATCATCGACGGCTACACGACGTCGAACAACTACCCCTACTCGGCGCGCGAGACCCTGACCGAGGCCACCGCGGATGCGACGACGACCGGCCTGGGTCAGCCGCGCCCGGAGGAAATCAACTACATTCGCAATTCGGTCAAGGCCGTGGTCAACGCCTACGACGGCTCGGTCACCCTCTACCAGTGGGACAACGACGATCCGATCATCAACGCCTGGAAGTCCATCTTCCCCGGCCAGATCACCGAGCTGTCCGAGATGCCGGGCGATCTGATCGCCCACGTGCGCTACCCGGAGGACCTGTTCAAGATCCAGCGCACCCTGCTGGCGCGCTACCACGTGACGGACGCGAAGTCGTTCTACTCGGGCGGCGACTTCTGGAACGTGCCGCTGGAGCCGACCAAGGCCGCCAGCCCCACCACCCCGAAGCAGCCCCCGTACTACCTCACCCTCAAGATGCCGGGGGAGGACCAGACGGCGTTCTCGCTCACCACGTCCTACATTCCGGGCGGCCAGACGAACCGTAACGTCATGACCGGCTTCCTTGCCGCATCCGGCGACGCCGGCAACGAGAGGGGCGTCAAGGGCGAAGGTTACGGCAAGCTCAGCCTGCTCGAGCTGCCGCGAGACCTGACGGTGCCCGGCCCCGGCCAGGCGCAGAACACGATGCTGGCCAACCCGAAGGTGTCTACGGATCTCAACCTGCTCCAGCAGGGCGGCACGGAGATCATGCGCGGCAACCTCCTGTCGCTGCCCGTGGGTGACGGCCTGCTCTACGTCCAGCCGGTTTACGTCCAGGCGTCCTCGGGTACTCAGTACCCGACCCTGCAGTACGTGCTCACCCTGTTTGGTGACAACGTGGGCTTCGCGCCCACGCTGGATGAGTCCCTCGACCAGGTCTTCGGCGGTGATTCGGGTGTGAACGCGGGCGATGCCGGCGTCGTGGGCGAAAAGGAGGCCCCGCTCGAGGGTGCGACGCCGCCGGAGGAGCCGAGCACGGAGCCGACTGAGGATCCCCGCAGCGAGCCGAGCCAGGCGCCGATCGCGCCAGTGCCGGGTAGCGTGCAGGAGCGGCTCGATAGCGCGCTGAATTCGGCGAAGAAGGCCATCGAGGATTCGAAGGCCGCGCTGGACGCGGGCAACTGGGCGGACTACGGCAAGGCTCAGGAGGCGCTGGAGAAGGCGATCGACGACGCGGTCAAGGCTCAGCAGGAGATCGACGGCCAGTAGCTGGCGCTGGGTCGCAGGCAGGGGAGGGAGTCCGGGCGGGCTCCCTCCCCGTTTCCTGGTCCCCGTGGTCGCGCAGGTTTGGCCAATATGGCAAAAGAACGGTTTTGACGTGGTCGAATTTTGCCAGTTTTGCTGAAATGAGTTCTCCCATGGTCTAGGCTGGAAGCGTGAAGCCGTGAACATTGACGTTCAAGCTGGCTTTACAGATCACAAATCCAGCGACAGGAATAAAACATGCGATCATCTCCACAACGAAGTGCGGCGCTCATCGCGGGTGCAGCGCTGGCGATAGGCGGGATCACAGCCCCCGCCTTTGGCGTAACTTATACATACTCACCGATACCGCAGACGGGGATGTCTGTGGCCTACGCGGACTCGGTCGAGACCACGGGCGAAGGTGCCAACGGCCCGGCGAAGCTCGTTCTCGACGGCAACACTGACACTTATTGGCACACGAAGTGGAACCCTGCGAAGGATCCGCTACCTCACAAGCTCGTCGTGGACCTTGGCGAGAGCGTGGAGGGGCTCGGCCGTATCGTGCTGACCCCGCGCCAGTCCTCTAACGGTTCGGGCCGGTTCGGCAATTTCAACGTCTCCGTTTCTACTGACGCGGAGTGCGCGAACCCGGAGGCCTACGCCAGTAAAGACTCGGTCCCCGATTTTGAGTCCGTGGCGGACGAGTCGATCCCCGCGGCCCCGGATGCCGGCAAGCTTGCGCCGGTCAACGTCGATTTCGAGCCGACCGCCGCACGTTGCGTGGCGGTGACTATTAACAGCACATGGGGCGGCAACGACAGCGCGGAGCAGGTGGCCGCGCTGTCCGAGTTCGCGGCCTTCACCGCCGCTGAAAACGAGCCAGGCACCGAGCCGGAGCCGGCCGCTCCTCTCGAGGTCGTTATCCCCGAGGGTGCGCCCGAAATCACGGACGGCCAGCTCACCGTTCACACCCACCCCGCCTTCCCGCAGGTGGTGGACTACCAGCTGGGTGAGAAGCAGATGCCCGGCAAGTTCGGCGATGCGCTGACCTCGGTCAACATTGATGGGAAGGCGACGCCCGTCGTCGTCGGCGATCCGTCCGTCAGCGCGGACAAGACCGCGGTGACGTACCCGGTCAGCCTGCCGTCGGTGTCTGGATCCTTCGATGTGGTTATCTCGGTCAAGGACCAGGTGCTCGACTACCGCATCACGAACATCACTGACCCGGAGAAGAATATCAACCGCATCCAGATCCCGGGGCTTGACCTCGTGTCGCTGGACTCGGTTGCCGACGCCACGGCGATGGTGGGCGGCGCGCGGATCAACACCAACCGCGCCGCGAACCCGGACAGCTTCCTCACGGTCGCGTCCACCGCCGACACGACTGCACGGGTGTGGATGGCGGTGGCAGCCGGCAACGGCCTGGCCGCCGGTTTCGAGACCAATGCGATTGACGACCAGACCGCCGTGTCCGGCACCTCGGGTAATGACCGCTACACGGTCCAGGTCCGCGAGCAGAATGGCAACCGCATCGGCACCATCTCCCCGTACGAATGGGTGCACCGCGGCGGCGCCGTCGTGCAGTACGACGACGGCAGCGGCATCGGGGAAGAGCCTGATCCCTTCATCCAGGTCAAGATCACGGCTGACGCGAACGCGGACGGGGCTGTCGACTGGCAGGACGCAGCGATCGCCACGCGCGACGTGCTGCGCCCGTTCGTCGGCATGAATGACACGAAGAACACCGTCATCACCCGCATCCCGTTCAACATCGTCTCCCAGGCCACCCACCCCTTCCTGCGCACGCTCGACGACACGAAGCGGATCGCGCTCGCCACGGATAACCTCGGCCAGCAGGTCCTGCTCAAGGGCTACCAGTCCGAGGGCCACGACTCGGCCCAGGGCGACTACGGCAACAACTACAACGAGCGCGCCGGCGGCCTTGCCGACCTCAAGAAGCTCGTGGATGCCGGCAAGGCCTGGAATGCCACCTTCGGTATCCATGTCAACGCCACCGAGTCCTACTCCGAGGCCAAGTGCTTCTCTGACGGGGTGAACGGCTACGTGGACGATGCCGCGAACGGCGTGGCCGCTCCGTGTGAGCTGCGCATGCCGCCGCGGCTCGCGTGGGGCTGGATGAACCAGTCCTACAAGATGAACGACAAGAAGGACCTGGCCACCGGCAACGTGCTCAAGCGCCTGGCGCAGCTGCGCAAGGACTTCCCGGCCGATTCGAACCTCAACTGGCTCTACTGGGACGTCTACTACGAGAGCGGCTGGCAGGCCGAGGCGTTCGCGTGGAGGCAGCAGCAGGAGCTGGGCTTCCGCCTGGCCTCCGAGTGGGCCTATTCGCTTCCCACCCTGTCCACGTGGTCCCACTGGGCCAATGACGAACCCTACGGCGGAACCACGAACAAGGGCCTGAGCTCCACGCTCATCCGCTTCGTGGAAAACTCTTACCGTGACACGTTCAACCCCGATCCGATGCTGGGCAACACCAACGTCCGCGAGTTCGAGGGCTGGGCGGGCAACGTCAACTACAACACCTTCATCCAGGGCATCTGGCAGAAGAACCTCCCGGCGAAGTTCCTCCAGCAGTCCGACATCATGTCCTGGACCAAGCCCGCGAACGGCCAGGCCGGCCGCGTGGTCTTTGCCAACGGCACGGAGGTCACCTCGGCGCAGACCGCGGTTGGCGGGTACGACTCCGCAACCGACCGTGTGGTCACCTATGACGGCGCCACCGTGCTGAACGGTGCAACCTACTTGCTGCCGTGGAAGGACGGCGGCGAGGATCGCCTGTACTACTACAACCCGAGCGGGGAGGCCACCACCTGGAAGCTCACGAATGCATGGGCCTCGCAGTCGAGCCTGAAGCTGTTCAAGCTCACGGCCACCGGCCGCGCCGAGGTCACCGACCTGCCGGTTTCGGACGGCTCAGTGACCATCCCGGCTACCGACGGCGGTGCCACTACGGCCTACGTGCTCTACCCGAGCAGCGCTGTTCCCGCACCCGCCACCCCGAACTGGGGCGAGGGCACCGGAATTGCGGACCCGGGCTTCTTCTCCGGCACCCTCGATAGTTACGACGTGACTGGCGACGCCACCGTCGCCACCTCCGAGCGCGGCAACTACCAGGCCCAGTTCGGCGAGGGCGCGGGCTCGATCTCCCAGGAGATCACCCTGCCCGAAGGCGACTACTCCGCCTGGGCGTGGATCGAGATCCAGCCGGGTAAGACGCGCGAGGTGAGCGTGTCCGTGACCGGCAAGGACGGCGTCGTGACACCGGGCGACTACCAGAAGGACGTGGACGGGGTGGCCACCACCACCATCACCACGTCGGGCGCGATCAATGCCACGGCGTCGGACGAGAAGTTCAAAACGCGCTTCCAGCGCGTGCCCGTCCGCTTCCACACCGACGGCAAGGCGATGACGTTCGCCATCACCGTGGGCGAGGGCGACGCGACCGTGGCGGTCGACGACCTACGCATGGTGGCCTTCAAGGAGACCGACAAGGCCCCGACAGACGCGACCATCGCGTTCACGAACTTCGAGGACACCGACACCGGCTACTGGCCGTTCGTCACCGGCTCCACCCAGACCGGTGACGCCCGCACGCAGCTCGCCCTGCGCAACGAGCCCTACTCGCAGTCCGGCTGGTGGGGCACCCGCAACGGCCAGAACACCGAGGCGGGCCAGAAGCTCATCGACAACGTGCTCGACGGCGACTGGTCGCTCCTCGCCCACCAGGAGAACGGCGGGCTCATCCTGCGCACCACCACCGCGTCGGTGCCGCTCGAAGCGAACCGCACCTACAAGGTGAGCTTCGACTACCAGGCCGGCTACGACGGCGACTACCAGCTGGTCATCGGCCACGACGAGTCGACCGGGGATAGCTGGAAGGAAGTCATCGACACCCGCAACCCGATCGCGCAGAGCCGCGGTACAGGCTGGCAAGACGCCGACGGTAACGCCGGCAAGGGCACGTCGACCTTCGAGATGCAGTTCCGCGCGAGCTCCCAGCCGACCTTCATCGGTATTGTCAAGGCGGGCAACCACTACCAGGGCGATCTGACGATCGACAACTTCCGCGTGGAGGACCTCGGGCTGATCCCGGGCACCAGTATGGATGTCCAGCAGGTTGAGCCCTCGAGCGACGACGTGCGCACCTACGAGGTAACCACAACGGTGGATTCCTACGCTGACGACCTAACCGACGTGGCGCACAAGCTTCAGGCGCCCGAGGGCTGGACCGTCACGGAGGTGACGGCCGGCGCCACCGAGGCCACGAAGGACGCCGCGTCTGTGGCGACCTGGAAGGTCGATGCTCCGCGCACTTCCGAGCCCGGCGATCTGGTCTTCACCGGCACCTGGATGATCGGCGACAAGGCGGGCGAGGGCGCGCAGACCGCGACCATCGACCCGAGCAAGGCCGAGCTCCTCAACCCGATCGGTGGGTCAGACCTGACGGTCACGGACTTCAGCTCCCAGCAGACGTCCGATGAGCCGGCGCCGAGCGGCTTCGCTGCGGCGGCGATCGACGGCGATCCCAGCACCTACTGGCACACCCAGTGGAGCCCGAGTGTGCGGGGCTACCCGCACCACATCACGCTCGAGCCGGCGGCGGTCACGGATAACGACCTGACCTGTACGTTCACCGGTTTCGAGTACACCACCCGCCAG
Organism: Trueperella bernardiae; assembly: GCF_001469025.1. Lineage (GTDB taxonomy): Bacteria > Actinomycetota > Actinomycetes > Actinomycetales > Actinomycetaceae > Trueperella > Trueperella bernardiae. The sequence goes on from NZ_LNIZ01000003.1 coordinate 282,949, forward strand.
GGTGCGGCGAACGGTCGCATCAAGGGCTACGAGATCTACGTCTCGATGGATGGCGAGGACTGGGGCGATCCGGTCGCTACGGGCAACTTCACTGCCGACCTCGCGCCTCAGGTTGTGGAGTTCCCGGCCGTTGAGGGCAAGTTCGTCAAGCTGGTTGGCCTCGATGCCATCAACGGCGCTGTCTTCGGTGGCGCTGGCGAGATCCGCCTCGGCGGCACCTGTGCTACGCCGGAGCCGCAGCCCGAGCCGGAGCCGCAGCCGGAGCCCGAGCCGGAGCCGCAGCCGGAGCCTGGGACGTGCCAGGCCGTGGATCGTCCGTCGATTCCGGCTCGTGGCACGGGCCTGTTGGGTGAGTTCACGGGTGATCGTTTTGCTGACCTGTGGGCGGTTGACAAGGACAACAGTCTGCGCCGCTACGCCTCTGTGGGCAACGGCACCTTCGCGGGCGGCGCTATCGTCGACTGCAACGCGGATGAGTTCACCGCTCTCGCCCCCATCCCGGACATGAACGGCGATGGGCGTGCGGACGTGCTGGTTCGCCACACAGACGGCACGGTGCACTTCTACTACTCTCAGGGTGATGGTTTCCTGACCCAGGGCCCGCAGGTGGGTCATGGCTGGAACGGCATGGACAACATTGTCTACGCCGGCAAGCTGGGAGGCTCGGGCTCCGAGTACGTGGTGGCACGCCACGTTGCCACGGGCGATCTCTACCGCTACGTCGTCACGGCCAATGGGATGCACTCTGGCACGAAGATCGGCCACGGCTGGTCGTCGATGGCCACCATCCTTGGCCCCGGCGACCTCAGCGGCGACCGCAACGCTGACATCGTGGCGATCCGCGACGATGGCAAGATGTTCCTGTACAAGGGCGGCCGCGATGGCTTGATCGCCTACACGGCTCAGATCGGCCACGGCTGGTCGAGCTTCGTCCAGGCGACCATCCCGGGCGACGTGAACGGTGACGGCCGCTTCGACCTGGTCGGCGTTCGCAACGACGGCCGCCTGTTCACCTACTACAACACGGGCAAGAGCGGCTGGGCGAAGCCCATCCAGGGCGGCCACGGTTGGGACAACATTGATCTGATCGGTTAACGGCCACACGGCCGGCGGGTTGGCTGACACGGTGTCTGCCTGCCGCTGATCGGATCGAGGGGCGGGGGCTCGCATGCGCGGGCCCCCGCCCCGGTGTCTGCATCCACCCGCCTGGGCGAGCTTGGCGGATGGTGAGGAAGGGCACCACGGCCAACCTTGAATCCGGGACGCTGGCTGAATAGAGTAGGGGATGCCGACGCGGGGTGGAGCAGTTCGGTAGCTCGCCGGGCTCATAACCCGGAGGTCGTAGGTTCAAATCCTGCCCCCGCCACGAGAACAAGCCCGGGATCTCAGCCGAGATCCCGGGCTTTGCATTGCCCGACCCCGCCACGCTCAGCCACCTCGCTCGTCAGGGCCTGGCCATATGCAACGCTAATCCGCAATATGCAACGGCGAAAAGCAGTTTATTAACGTTGCACATGGGGAATTACCGTTGCACACGCGGGGAAGGGGAGTGAAGCCGGGCGGGAACCCCGGTCGTCAGGCGAGCAGTCCCGCCACGTAGGCGGCAAGCAACGTCAGGTGCCCCAGCCCGTGGGCCGCGTTGAATCGCCGGCCTGCCAGCGCCGTGGCTTGCAGGCCGAGCGTCGCCGCGAGGAGGGCCAGCTCCGTGCCTCCCACGCCAAGCACGATGTCTTGCCCGGTGGCGACCCCGATGAGCACCACGGCGGGGACCGAGCCGCCGAGTACCGATACGAGCGCGCCGTGGGTCAGGTTTGACACGCGCTGGCTCTGCCCTTCCCAGCCGGCAAGGAGCGTGGTGACGGTCTCGGGCAGGAGGACCACGCCCGCCACGATGAGGCCAACAATCGCGGTGTTGCCCACGGTCGCATCGAGCAGTGGGCCAAGCGCGTGGGAGAGCGCCACGATCGCCACCAAGGTGACCACGAGCGACACCAGGTTGCGAGCGACGGGCTCGGAGGAGCGCGGGGGCGAGTCGGCTTCGGAGAAGTCGCCCGCCCCCGGGCCGAGCTGGCGCCACATGAAAACCCCGTATGCTGCGACCAGCCCGACCCCGGCCATGACCGCCCAGCCGCCCCGGTATTCGCCCACCGCCCTCGGCAGCACGAATGCGCCCGTGCCGAGTACCCCGAGCGTTCCCAGGTACCAAGCCAGCGCCCGTGCCCGAATCGGCATCGGCCCGCGCCGGGCCACGTGGGCGAGGATGGCGCCGGCCAGGATCCCGTTGAGGATGAGCATCGCGGCGGAGAAGGCGGCGTCGCGCGCGATGGAGGCATGTGTGCCCGGGCCGAGCAGCACGCTCGCCACCATTCCCACCTCGATCAGCATGATCGACAGGGTGAGGATGATCGTGCCGACGGGCTCGCCGAGCCGCCGTGAGAGCGCGTCCGCCCGCCGCTTCACCTCGAAGGAGGCATAGATGATGACGGCGAGGATTCCCGCCACGGTCACCGGCCCCGACAGGTCAACCACCAAGGTCAACCCCATGGCCAACCATGCAATCACAGCAGGCATGTGCCCTTTCTTGAGGGCCGTCCCTCGCCTGTGCCGCGTAGCGATCGGCAACACCAGCGCGGCGCCGGGCCGTCCCGGCAACCCCTCGAGCATACCCGATTCGGGACAAAGGTGTGAAGAATCACATCTGCGGCCTGGGACAATGGCAGGAAGGAGGCAACGATGCAACTGAAGGCTCCGCCCTCGTGGGCGTTGAAGGTCGTCATGGCGGTCACGGGCGCCATTTGGGCGATCTTCGTTCTCATCCACCTGTATGGAAATCTCAAGGTCTACATGGGTGCTACCAGCTTCGACGGTTACGCCCACTGGCTGCGCGAGGCGTTCTACCCGCTGTTCCCGAAGCTGGCCGTGCTCTGGATCATGCGCGTGGTGCTGGGCGCTTGCCTGGTCTTGCATGTGTGGGCGGCGTCGATCGTCTACATCCGGGGCCGGAAGTTCCGCGGCAAGCACCGGGCACGCAAGCTTCACGGCATCCAGGCGGTTTCGGCCCGGCTCATGCCGGTGACGGGCGTGGCGATCCTGGGCTTCCTCATTGTTCACATTCTTGACCTGACGGTTGGTCTGCAGCCGGTGGCCTCCGATTCCTTCCGCGGGCCCACGGCCGCCTCGTCCGCCGCCTACGGCAACCTGGTTGGCTCCTTTGAGCGCCCGGCGATGGCGATCTTCTACGTGCTCATCATGGTGTTGCTTGCGATTCACGTGGCACATGGCGCCTTCAACATGGCGGTCGACTTCGGTTCGATGGGCGCGCGCCTTCGCTCGGTCTTCATCTGGGTCGGCGCCCTGGCCGCGATCGCGATCCTCTTGGGCAACGCCTCAATTCCGCTCGCCGTACAGATGGGGTGGCTATCATGAGTTTCTTCAATTTCTTGCGCGGTTCTTCCGACGACGCCGCCGCCCGGCCCGCGTTCGCCGCGGACTTCACGCCGCCCCCGGCGAAGGTGCGCGGCACACGCCTTGGCTCGATCTTGGACGGCAACATCCCAGATGGCGATCCGGCCACCGCGTGGCAGCGCCGCCGCGACTCGTACAAGTTGGTCAGCCCGCTAAACACGAAGAAGTTCACGGTCGTCGTCGTGGGAACGGGACTGGCGGGCGCCGGGTGTGCCGCGGCGCTGGGGGAGCTGGGCTACAACGTCCACTCGGTCACCTACCACGACGCCCCGCGCCGCGCCCACTCGGTGGCGGCCCAGGGCGGCATCAACGCGGCCCGGGTGCGCAAGGTGGATGGCGATTCGCTCAAGCGCTTCGTCACCGACACGGTCAAGGGCGGCGACTTCCGCTCGCGCGAGGCGGAGGCCTTCCGGCTCGGCGAGGAGTCGATCCGCGTGATCGACCACATGAACGCGGTGGGCGCCCCCTTCGCCCGCGAGTACGGCGGCACGCTCGCCACGCGCTCGTTTGGCGGCGTGCAGGTCTCGCGCACGTACTACACGCGCGGCCAGACCGGCCAGCAACTCCAGCTCGCCTCCTCGCAGGCGCTCCAGCGCCAGATCCGCCGCGGCAAGGTCACGATGCACATTCGTTCGGAGATGCTGGACCTCATTATCGACGACGGCGTGGCCCGCGGCGTCGTCATCCGCGACCTCGTGACGGGTGAGGTGAAGGCGATCCCGGCACATGCCGTTGTGCTTGCGACCGGCGGGTATGGCTCGGTGTACTTCCAGTCCACGCTGGCGTTGAACTCGAACGCGTCGGCGGCGTGGCGTGCCCACAAACACGGCGCCTACCTCGCCCACGCCTCCTTCGTCCAGTTCCACCCCACCGCCTTGCCGGTCAGCTCGCCGTTCCAGTCGAAGACGATCCTCATGTCGGAGTCGCTACGCAATGACGGGCGAATCTGGGTGCCCAAGCGCGCCGGGGATGACCGTCCGCCTGAGCAGATTCCCGACGCCGAGCGTGACTACTACCTCGAGCGCAAATACCCCGCGTTCGGCAACCTCACCCCGCGCGACATCGCCTCGCGCGCGGCCACCGAGCAGATCAACTCGGGCCACGGGGTGGGGCCGCTAAAGAACTCGGTCTACCTCGACTTCTCGGACGCGATGAGAGCCGTGGGCAAGGACGTGATCGCCGAACGCTACGGCAACCTGTTCCATATGTACGAGCACGCCACGGGTGAGAACCCGTACGAGACCCCGATGCGGATCGCGCCGGGAGCTCACTTCACGATGGGTGGGCTGTGGACCGATTTTGACCAGATGAGCTCGATCCCCGGGCTGTTCGTGGGCGGGGAGGCCGGCTGGTCGTACCACGGCGCGAACCGGCTGGGCGCGAACTCGCTGCTGTCGGCGTGCGTGGACGGGTGGTTCACCCTGCCGTTCTCGGTACCGAACTACCTGTCCAAGCATCTGGGCGAGGAGCTACCCGGCCCGGACTCGGCGCCGGTGAGGGAGGCGCTGGAGCGGGTACAGGCCCGCACGGACGCCTTCCTCGCGATCGGGGGAAGCCGCGGTCCGGTCCAGTTCCACCGTGAGCTCGGGGCCATCTTGTACGAGGGCTGCGGCGTGGGCCGCACGAAGAAGTCCCTGGAGAAGGCGATCGGCGAGGTCCGGCGCCTGCGCGGGGAATTCTGGGAGGACCTGTCGGTGCCCGGCGGGGATGCGCAGGTCAACCAAACCCTGGAGAAGGCCGGCCGCGTGGCCGACTTCCTGGAGCTCGCCGAGCTCATGTGCGTGGACGCGCTCGACCGCGAAGAATCGGCCGGGGCCCACTTCCGCTTCGAATACCAAGACGACGGCGAAGCCAAGCGCGACGACGCCCACTGGGCCTTCGCCTCGGCGTGGGAGAGCGCGCCGGACGGTTTCGTGCGGCACATGGAGCCGCTGACCTTCACGGCCGTGCCGTTGGCAACGAGGAGCTACTCATGAAACTGACATTGGAAATCTGGCGTCAGCCCGGGCAGGACGCCCCGGGCCGCTTCGAATACCACACGATGGAGGGTCTGGACGACTCGATGAGTATCCTCGAGCTCCTGGACCGCCTTAACGAGCAGCTGGTCAACTCCGGCAAGGAGCCCTTCACGTTCGAGTCCGACTGCCGTGAAGGCATCTGCGGGGCATGCGGCATTCAGGTGAGCGGCACCCCGCACGGTCCGGAGCGCAACACGCCGGCCTGCCACCAGCGCCTGCGCTCCTTCACGGACGGGCAGATGGTGCGGATCGAGCCGCTGCGCTCGGCCAGCTACCCCGTGCTGCGCGACCTCATGGTCAACCGCCACAAGCTCGACGAGGTGCTCGAGGCCGGCGCCCACGTGGCGATCAACGCGGGCACGGCCCCCGACGCCGACTCCGTGCCGGTGGACCACACCACCGTGGAGGACGCCCTCGATTTCGCCGCGTGCATCGGGTGCGGGGCGTGCGTGGCGGCCTGCCCCAACGGCGCAGCCCACCTGTTCGTGGGTGCGAAGCTCACTCACCTGGCGATGCTGCCGCTGCCGTCGAAGGAGCGGGCGCTCCGGGCGAAAGCGATGATCGCGGTGGCGGATCGGAACTTCGGGCCGTGCTCGAACTATGGGGAGTGCGCGGCGGTGTGTCCGGCGAACGTGCCGCTCGCGGCGGTGGCCGCCGTCAACAAGGAGAGGTTGCGGGCGTCCTTCATGCGCCGGCTGGATAAGTAGCTCGGTTGTCAAACATCAGGACTTTGAGGCCAAAAGCGCCGGTTGTGGCGACGAAAAGCCTCTAAGTCCTGATGCTCGACGCAGGCCTGTTGCGTCGCGTCCGAAACCCGATGGCCGAGACTGGGGAGGTGAAGCAGAACCCGGATAGTTGAGGTTTCAATTAAATGTGCTAGGATGTCTCCGAAGCTGATTATGCCCCAAGGAGACACCATGCAATTCGGAGTCTTTTCCGTCTCTGACATCACCACCGACCCCACCACCGGCCGCACGCCGAGCGAGGCCGAGCGCATCAAGGCCGCGGTGACGATCGCCAAGCACGCCGAGGACGTGGGTATGGACATCTACGCGATCGGCGAGCACCACAACCCGCCCTTCTTCTCCTCCTCGCCCACCACCTTGCTGGGCTACATTGGCGCGCAGACGAAGAAGATTATCCTGTCGACGTCGACCACGCTCATTACCACCAACGATCCGGTGAAGATCGCCGAGGACTACGCGATGCTCCAGCACCTGGTGGACGGGCGGATGGACCTCATGATGGGCCGCGGCAACACGGGCCCGGTTTACCCGTGGTTTGGCCAGGATATCCGCCAGGGTATCCCGCTCGCGATTGAGAATTACGCGCTGCTGCGCCGGCTGTGGGAGGAAGAGGAGGTGGACTGGCAGGGCAAGTTCCGCACGCCTCTGCGTGGCTTCACGTCCACCCCGCGCCCGCTGGATGGGGTGGCGCCCTTCGTCTGGCATGGCTCGATCCGCTCGCCGGAGATTGCCGAGCAGGCCGCTTACTACGGGGACGGCTTCTTCCACAACAACATCTTCTGGCCGATGAGCCACACCCGGCAGATGATCGCGCTCTACCGCCAGCGCTTCGCCCACTACGGGCACGGCACGCCCGAGCAGGCGATTGTGGGCCTGGGCGGGCAGTTCTACATCGCGAAGGATTCGCAGACCGCCAAGCGCGAGTTCCGCCCCTACTTCGACAACGCGCCCGTGTACGGGCACGGACCCTCGCTCGAGGACTTCTCGGAGCAGACCCCGTTGACGGTCGGCTCCCCGCAGGAGGTCATCGACCGCACGCTCGGCTTCCGCGAGCATGTGGGGGACTACCAGCGCCAGCTCTTCCTCATCGACCACGCCGGCCTGCCGCTCAGGACCGTGCTTGAACAGCTCGACTACCTGGGCGAGATCGTGCCTGTCATGCGCAAGGAGTTCGAGGCGATGCGGAAGCCCGGTGTGCCGGACGCCCCCACGCACGCCGCTCGGGTGGCCGCGCGTCGTGAGGCGGGAATCGCGTACGAGGAGGGCAAGACGTACGTCGACGACGTCACCGGCGCCTCCTTCTACGCCCAGCAGGACACCCAGGCGGCCTCCGTCAACCTCGCCGACCAGCTCCTGCGAGACGCGGAGGGCGAGCGATGATCGCGGTGGTGTCGGCGTCGCTGTCGGAGTCCTCGACCACGCAGCAGCTGGGCCGGGCGATGGCGGAGGCGTACGTGAGCGCGCACGGCGGGCAGGTGCAGATGATCTCGCTGCGCGAGCTGGCCCACGACGTCACCGACGCGATGCTCACCGGCTTCCCCTTGCCCGCGCTCGCTAAGGCCTTCGAGCAGGTGAGGGGCGCGGAGGCGCTCATCGCGGTGACGCCGGCCTACAACGCCTCCTACTCGGGCCTGTTCAAGTCCTTCTTTGACGTGCTGCCCGAGGGGTACCTGGCCGGCAAGCCCGTGGCGATCGGTGCGACGGGCGGCACGCCCCGGCACTCGCTCGTCACCGAGCACGCGATCCGGCCGATGATGACCTACCTTCACGCGAACGTTGTGACGACTGCGGTCTACGCTGCCACCGAGGACTTCGGCGCGCACGCCGCCGATTCCGACGCCGAGGGCGGGGCGAGCCTGCGCCGCCGAATCCGGCGCGCGATGGACGAGCTGGCGGTCATCGCCCAGGCCGGGCGGCCCGCGGGCAGCTTGGTTGCCGGCCAGGCAGGCGCGGGCGACGGTGTTGTGGGCGCGGGGCAGGCGGGTTCAGGCGCGGGGGCGGGCGCCGGCGTCGTGAATGCGGCCGACAGCCAGCCGGTCGACAGTCAGTCGGATGACGTCGCCGAAGCGAAGGCCCTGTTCGCGGACTTCACGCCGATGTCGGACCTGCTGGGAGACTAGAGCGGCAGCTCGCTGAGCGCGGCGGCCAAATCCCCGGGGACAAAGCCGGAGCGGCGGCGCCTGTAGGCGCTTACCCGGAAGCGCATGCCGTTCTCGGCCACGTGCCACCCGCGGAAGGGCTCGGTGCCCACGGGTTCCCAGTTGAACGGGATGGCGGGGGCGAACGCGTCGGCGTCGGGAACGTCGATGTCGATGTCCGTGACCACGACGCCGTCCGCCTTCTTCATCGCCGCCTCATACAGTTGCGCCCCGCCCACGATCCACACGAGCCCCTCGCCAGCGGCCTCCTCGCCCAGGGCGATCGCCTTATCCAGCGAGCGGGCCACCAGGGCGTCGTCGGAGGAAAAGCTCTCGTCCCGGGTGAGCACGATGTTCGTGCGCCCGGGCAGCGGGCGGTAGCGCTCGTCGAGTGACTCCCACGTCCGGCGGCCCATGATGACGGGGTGGCCGGTGGTCATGCGCCGGAAAAACCGCATGTCTTCGGGCAGGTGCCAGGCCATCGCGCCGCCGCGGCCGATCGCCCGCTCATGCCCCTGGGCCCAGATCATCCCCAGCATTACACGGCCACCGGGGCGTGAATCGCGGGGTGATGCTGGTATCCCTGGGAGGCGAGGATGTCGTCCATGTCGTAGTCGAAAATGGAGTCGGCCTTCTTCAGCTCGAGCGTAGGGAAGGGGTAGGGTTCGCGCGAGATCTGCTCACGCACCTGGTCCACATGGTTCAAATAAATGTGGCAGTCCCCGCCCGTCCACACGAAATCGCCCACGTCCAACCCCGCCTGCTGGGCCACCATGTGCGTGAGCAAGGAGTAGGAGGCGATGTTGAACGGCACGCCCAAGAACAGGTCCGCCGACCGTTGGTACAGTTGGCAGGACAGCTTGCCGCCGGCCACATAGAACTGGAACAGGGCGTGGCAGGGCTGCAGGGCCATGTCGTCGAGGTCGGCCACATTCCACGCCGACACAATCATCCGCCGCGAATCCGGGTTCTTCTTCAACTTCTCTACCACGTTCGCGATCTGGTCAATGTGCTCTCCGGACGGGGCCGGCCACGAACGCCACTGGTAGCCATAGACGGGCCCGAGTTCGCCGTCGTCGTCAGCCCACTCATCCCAAATGGAAATCCCGCGCTCCTGAAGCCAGCGCACATTCGTATCCCCGCGCAAAAACCACAGCAGTTCGCCTTTGACCGCCTTCATCGCTACAAACTTCGTGGTGATGCGCGGAAAGCCCTCGGCCAGGTTGTAGCGCAGCTGGCGGCCAAACACGGACAGCGTGCCAGTGCCGGTGCGGTCGCCCTTGCGCTCTCCGTTTTCTAGGACGTCGGCCAGCAGATCCTCGTATTGACGGTTGATCATTCTTCCTCCGTGCGCCGCCGCAGGACCTCGGCGTTGACCAGATCAGTATCCTTGGCAATGACCTTACTCAGCTGGTCTACCACCATCTTCTCGATTCGGCCACCAATAAAAGGCACCGACACCTTGATCTCGCCGCTGATCTTCGCCGCGGTGGTCGCGCCGGTGTCAGCGAGCAGGAAGGTGAGCGAGCCGGCCACGGGCGCGCCCGACACATCGATCGTGTACGGGATCTTCGCCCCGTCCACGCGCCCGGCCTCGTTGTGGACCACGGGGGTGGCCGTTGCAAAAACCTTCGCGCCGTGTGGGAAGAAGGAGCGCGCCGCCGCCGGGATCTGCTCGGTCGGAACCTGGAGGCGGAAGGAATGCGTGGCGCCGTCGTCGGCAAAATCGGCCAACTCCGCGACGCCCGCCGCACGCGTGCGTGCGCGGAACAACTCGGGCGACGTCAGCACATCCAGCACGAGCTCAAGCGGGCCGACGTAGCTGGTTTCAGAAACAAACTTCATAGCTACTATTCAACACGATTAATCATTACAGTGGGAACTGTGTCTACACTCTCCCGCATTCTCAGCCGTGACTCGCACCTGAACGAGCGTCAGCGCGAATGGCTCCACCACCTCACCGGCGAGTGGCAGATCATCGCTGACATCACCTTCTCCGACCTTGCCCTCTACATCCGCGTCGAATCGGGCGTAATGACGGCCGCGCAGGCCCGCCCCGCCACCGCCACCACCGTCCACCAAACCGACTTCGTGGGCGAGATCGTCCCCGACGACGAGGCGGCCGTCATCGAGAAGGCCGCCACCACCGGCGAGCAGGTTTTTGGGCACGACGACGACGTCGACGTGCGGCTTGTGCCCGTGCGATTCGAAGGGGAGGTCATCGCGGTGCTCGGGGTGATCACCGCCAAGTTCGTGGACCGCGTGCCGATGGTGCTGCTCGCCAATTATGAGTCGATCGCGGACGCGCTCATCGCCATGGTAACCACCGGGGAGTTCCCCATCGACGGCTCGCCTTCGGGCTACCGGCACGGTACCCCGCGCGTCACGGACGGGCTCATTCACGTGGACACCGAGGGCGAGACCATCTACGCCTCGCCGAACGCGATCTCTAACCTGCGCCGGCTCGGCGTGGAAAAGCCGCTCCAGGGCGCGATGCTTGCCACCGAAGTGATCGAACTAGACGGGGTGTCCCGCGTGGACGAGGCCCTGCCGCTCGTGCTCATGGGCCGGGCCGCGTGGATGACCGAGATCGAGCGCAACGACGTGGTCATCTCCTTCCGTGCCGTGCCCCTGCTGGTCAAGGGCGTGCGCCACGGGGCGCTCGTGCTCTGCCGCGACATCACCGAGCTGCGCCGCCAAGAGCGCGTGCTCATGAGCAAGGACTCCACAATCCGCGAGATCAACCACCGCGTGAAGAACAACCTGCAGACGGTGTCGGCGCTGCTGCGGATGCAGGCGCGCCGTGCAGGGGAGGGCATGACCCGGGCCGCGCTGGAGACGGCGCAGCGCCGCGTGGCCACAATCGCCGTGGTGCACGAGAAGCTGTCACAAACCATCGACGAGGTTGTGGACTTCGATCAGGTGTTCGTGCCGGTCATGCGCATGGTACGAGACGTTGGCGTTACTGGGGAGCCGGTGATCACCACGTTCGAGGGCACCTTCGGGCGCGTGCGAGCCGAGGAGGCTACGGCGCTCGGCGTGGTGATGAACGAGATCATCTCCAACGCCATAGAACACGGACTGCCGGGGGGCGGACGGCTCGACATCCGCGCCCAACGCGACGGCACCCGGCTCCACATCGAGGTGGCCGACGATGGCGTCGGCGTGGGCGACCACCGCCCCTCCGGCCTCGGCACCCAGATCGTGAGGACAATGGTGCTCTCCGAGCTCAGGGGCAATATCGAGTGGCTCCCTCGTGAGGGCGGGGGCACCGTGGTGGTGCTCGACCTCAACATCCGTTCCCAGGCCTAGGGCCGGGTCGGCCGGGCATAAGAAAAGCGGGCCGCGCTGACGCGGCCCGCGAAAGCTCCCAGCGATTAGCGGCGCACGCGCGCCGTGCGGCGCTTGAGCGTGCGGCGCTCGTCTTCCGACATGCCGCCCCACACGCCGGCGTCCTGGTTGTTGTCCAGGGCCCATTTAAGGCACACCTCCTGGACGTCGCAACGCTGGCACACGGCCTTGGCGCGCTCGACCTGTGCCATGGCGGGACCCGAGGAGCCGATCGGGAAGAAAAGCTCTGGATCCTCGTTGAGGCATTCTGCGCGGTGGCGCCAATCCATGACCTAGTCTCCTAACGCATTGTTTAACACTGGCTTATACGCCCTTAACCTTTTCAGGTTTTGTGTGCCCGGTAAAGGAAAAAAAGTGTGATTAACGCCCAATTTCCGCGTAATCTCGGGCTTTTGTGCGCTTTGACACGTCGACATGGTATCCGAGTATGCCAAGGGCGAGGCACCCGAGCAGGATCGACCCGATGTTGAGGGCGAGCGTGACGATCGGGATACTCGGCTCGTGCGGGGTGGCCCACCCGTGGAGGGTCATGAGCAGGAGGGTGCTTCCCACCCCAAGCCCCACCCCGGTCACTGAGGTCACGAAGGCGCTTGCCATTCCCTGGCTCAGTCGCCGCTGGCGGATGCGCAGCCCGGTCATACCCTTGGAGCGCAGGTAGCGGGTCTCGAGGGACTGGTCGGCGAGGTACCGGGGCACGTGCAGGTAGGCGGCGAAGCCAAGCACGGCGATGACGCTCGTTTGGATGATGGCCGCGATTTGTGACACGTTCGCGGGCGCCTCTTGCGGGGGTGTGATGGCGAGGGTGAGGAAGGGCCGGTCCTCACCGGGGGTGAGGGAGGCTTCGAGGCGGCTGAAGTCCTCGGAGATGTGGTGGTGGTCGGCGAGCCGGATCCACATGGCGGTGGGCTCGAGGTCGCCCAGCCCGGCCGAGGAGATGAGCGCGAAGGGCACGTCGGCAACGGTCACGTTCACGTTCGTCGAGCGGGTGAATCCTTTGGCGTCGATGTAGGTGAGGTTCATGGAGCTCGGCACGTTGTTGGTCCCGCGCGGAACGAGCAGCGTGCCCGGCTCGATCCGCCGCCCGAGGTAGTCCTCGGCCTCCCCGGGATCCACGGCATACAGTGCCCCGGGCTGGAAGTCTTCGGGCTCCCATCCGGAGGTGTTGAGCAGGTGGTAGGTGAGGGTGGCAGAGGCTCCGCCCCAGTCGTGCACGGCCTGGATGTCGGCGTCGGAAATGGAAGCGGAGGTGACCCCGGCGGTGATGGACAGGTCGTAGAGGTTGGCGAGGCGGTCGTCGTTGGCGGTGAGCGTGGAGTAGGTGGTGTGGAGGGCACCGAGCGCGGCGGAGGACATGAGGATGACGAACAGCGACACGGTGGTTATCGTAGCGGTGAGCGATCGCGGCAAGGGTGAGAAGGCTGAGCCGACGTGGAAGGACTTGGCCAGGCGCCTCGTCACGACGACGATCACCCCGTACGCGACCAGCGTGGCAGCTGCGAGGGCCAGCAGTGAGACGACGACGCCGCCCGCGCTCACGTTCGCGCTCAGCGCGCCGGGCATTGCGACCGTGGCGTACAGGAAGGCGGCAGCGAAAAGCACGATGGCGGGGCTGGCCGTGCGGATGGCGGGTTTCCAGGCGTTGGTGGTGCGCAGGTAGGTGGACAGGATGCCGGTGGCGGTGCCGATCACCGTGGCGAGAGCCACAGCCACGAACGCCCAGAACGTTGCCGCGGCGGGGAAGCCGATGCTCGCGGGCAGGAAGGGGGCCCCGCTTTCGGCGCGCGCGATGGAGGAGGCACCCATCGCCCCCGCGTAGCCCACCCCGATGCCGAGCAGATAGGTGAGACCGGCGACGACGCCGACCTCTCGGCCGAGCATCCGGTGGCGGCGCAGGGCCGACAGGCCGAGGGAGCGCAGGGCCTGGCTCTCGGTGGTGCGCCGGCGGGCCACGCCGACCACGGTCATGTAGACCACCGTGGTGGCGGTGATGAAGGCGGTGGTGAGCAGCCAGGGAGTGGCCTCGGTCAGGGTATCCAGGGCGTCGCGCTGGCGGGCATATTCGACGTCGTAGCGGTCCTGGGCGTTGACCACCACGGTGCCAGGGATCTCGAGGATTTCCGCCTGGAGGGTATCGGGGTCGGCGGTGGGAAGGACGCGCACCTCGATCCCGCCCTGCTCGTTGCCTTGGGCGGCCACGAAGTTGGGGTTGGGTTCGGTGGTGATCGCCTCGAAGCCCACCGGGTCAAGGAGCCGGGAGCGGGTATAGATCCCGGAGACGCTATATCGCTTGGCCACGTCCCCTCCCGCCACGGTCAGCTCGTCGCCGGCCTGGACGTGGAGGGCGCTGGCCAGCTGGTGGGTCACCGCGATCTCGCGCGGGGATGCGGGGAATTCACCGAAGATGATCTCCTGGGTACGTAGCACGGGCGGGGCGAGGGAGCGGATGGAGACGGGCAGGTGCTCGGTCTCGGTCAGTACCTCGGCCAGAAGCGAAGAATCGACGAAGACGGTCTCCACCTGGTCCAGCTCGCCGATCTGCTCGGCAACGGCCAGGGCCGTGTCGGCCTCCGAATACACCACCAGGTCCGAGTGCGGGATCGACTTCTTCACCGACAGGGCCAGCGTGTGGTCGGCGAACCCCAGCATGGTGGTGACGAAGAATACCATGGCGGCGGCGTAGGTCAGTGCCACGCCGGCAAGCACGTGGGAGGGCCAGTGATGCTCGAGTTGCTGGCGCAGCATCAGGGTTCCTCGCTGAAGATGACACGCAGGGTATCGAGGATCGAATCGAGGGTGGGGGCGTTGAGCTCGGCGGTGATGCGCGAGTCGGTCATGAGGTACACCCTGTCGGCAGACACGGCGGACATCGGGTTGGAGGTGAAGGTCACCACGGTCATGCCGCGCTCGCGGGCACACACCCGCAGCAGCGCGTACAGGGTCTTCCGGTCGGCGCGGGTGAAGCCGTCGGTGGGCTCGTCGCACAGGACCACGCGGCGCCCGGCCATGACGAGGGCGGCGAGCGCGCACTTGTTCTGCTCGATGAGCGGAACCGCGTCAGGGTAGTGGCCGAGCACCTGGGACAGGCCGAACAGGTCGATGATCTCCGTGCGCTCCTGCGTGCTCACGCGCGTGCCGTTGAGCTTGGCGGGCAGGTCCAGGTTCTCCCCAAGGGTGAGCGCGGGCAGGAGGTTGTCCTGCTTGAACAGCAGGGCGAACGTGGTGGCGCGCATGCGCTCGCGCTCAGCGTCGGAGGTGCTGGCGAGGTCGACGCCGTCAACCACCACGCTACCCGAGGTGACGCGCTCCATCCCGCCCAGCACGTTCATGAGGGCCGACATGTCGGAGTCGAGCCCACCAAGCACGGTGGTAATGGAGGAGTCGGGGATGGTGAGGGAGACGTCGTCGAGGACGGTGCGACGCTGGCGGCCCACGCCGCTGTCGAGGCGGACGTACTCGGCCTCAATCACCCGAGATCACCCGGGCGCACGAGCCCGGCTTCGTAGGCGAGCACCACGGCCTGCACCCTGTCACGGGCGCCGAGCTTGGCGAAGATGCGCCCCACGTGGGTCTTGATCGTGGCCTGGGCGACGTCGAGCTCCTCGCCGATCTCCGTGTTCGATAGCCCCTTGGCCATGTGGTAGAGCACTTCGCGCTCACGTTCGGTGAGCACGTCGACAATCTGCGGGCGCAACGCGCGATCCTCCACCGCTTTCTGGGCGATGTACGACACGAGGCGCTTGGTGGACGACGGCGCGATGACGGCGTCGCCACGGTGGACGGTGCGGATGGAGGAGAGCATCTGGTCCGGCGGGGCGTCCTTGAGGAGGAAGCCGGAGGCGCCGCCGCGGATGGCGCGCATGACGTACTCGTCCAGGTCGAAGGTGGTGAGAATGATGACCTTCGGGCGCACCCCGTGCGGGAATTCCATCTGGTTGATCCGCTCGGTGGTCTCCAGCCCGTCCATGCCGGGCATGCGGATGTCCATGAGTACGACGTCGACCGGCACGAGTGCCAGCCGATCCAGGGCCTGCTTGCCGTGCGAGGCCTCGAGCACGGTACACATGTCGTCTTGGGAGTCGATGACCATGGAAAACCCGCTGCGCACGAGGTCCTGATCGTCGATGAGGCCCACCCGAATCTTGTCACACATGACTGTTCCTTTCGCCGGGGGTTGGAATTGTTGCTGTCACTCTAAATCCGCCGCTCGAGCGCGGTCCGCTGACCACAGTACCGCCGAAGACGGCGGCCCGCTCGGTCATGCCGATGATTCCGTGGCCCTTGCCGTCGTTGAAGGTGGCGGCCCCGCGGCCGTTGTCGCTGATGTCGAGCACCACTTCGGTCGGGCGCCAGTGGAGGGAGACCGTGATGGCGGCGTCGGGGCCGGCGTGCTTGAGGGAGTTGGTGAGGGCCTCTTGGCAGATACGGTAGAGGGCCTTGCCCACGCCAACTGGCAGTGGGCGCTGGGAGCCGGTGGTCACCAGGGCGACCTCGTGGCCGGCGGAGCGCACCTGCTCGACCAGCTGGAGCAGGTCGGCGTCGACGGGCTCAGGCGCGAGCGGGGCGTCGATTTCCTCCGGGTCGCGGAGCACGCCGATGATGGAGCGGATGTCGCCGAGGGCCGCGCGGGACATGTCGGCGATGACGTCGAGCGCGCGCACCGCCGCTTCGGGGTTGTTTTTGGCGGCGTAGCGCCCCCCGTCGGCCTGGGCGATGACGACGGAGAGGGTGTGGGCCACGATGTCGTGCATTTCGCGGGCGATGCGGGTGCGTTCGGAGACGACGGCGAGCTCGGCGTCGCGCTCGGCGTTGACCTGGGCGATCTGGGCGTCGACGAAGATGTGGTCGAGTTGGTCGTACTGGGCGCGGCGCAACAGGGCCACCGCCGCCGTGGCGATGACGATGGCCTGGCCGGCGAAGACGAGGAAGATGACGAGCAGGTGGGGGGACTCGCTACCCGCGTACGGCAGCACGAGGAGGAACGCGCCGAAGCAGGCGCCCAGGATCGCGGGGATCTTCATTGTGGCCGAGCCGAAGGCGAGCACAGCGTAGAGCGCGAGGAGGACGGCCACGTCCTGCGGGAAGAACTCGGTGGGGAAGGCCACGTAGCGCACGAGCGCCGCCAGGTAGACCGTGATGCCGGCGGGGACGGGGTGCGTGCGGCGGAAGAAGGTGCCGAGCACGGTGGCGACGCCGGAAGTATACAGTAGCGCGTCGTGGAGGAGGTCGATGCCGAGCACGTCAGCGGGGATCAGCAACGTGAGGAAGGCGACCAGGAGTGCCAACAGCAAGTCGCCGGGGAAGGATCCGCGGACGGTGGCAAATTCGTTCATGGCATTAGGGTACGGGGTAAAAATCGGACGCCTTTCATACCGGGGGTGTGCCTCAGGTGCGGGCGATGTTCTGCGGTGAGTTGTTGCGCACGTTACCCACCGCCCGGCCCACCTCGTGGAAGGACAGCTGGGGTCCGGGGCGTTCGAGAGCGGTGAGCAGCGCGGGGTCGTCGTTGGCGGGGTCGAGCCACATGTCGTACTCGGAGGGCTCAAGGATGAGTGGCACCCGATCGTGGATCTGCGCCAGTTCGACCTCGGCCGCGCGCGTGACGATCGCGGCCGTCAGCAGCCACTCCTGCCCGTCCTTCCACCAGCCGTACAAGCCTGCGAACGCGAGCGGGCCGGATTCGCGGTAGAGGTAGAGCGGGGTCTTGTCCGGCTTGCGCCACTCAAAGTACCCCGACGCCGGGATAATGCACCGCCGCTTCTTCAGGGCTGGCGCGAACATACGCTTCTCGGCCAGCGTCTCCATGCGCGCGTTGATCATCGGCCGGGTGGTGTCCTTCGCCCACGGCGCGATGAGCCCCCAAAACGCCGGGGTGAGGGCGCGAACGACGCCGGGCGCGCCCTCCTCGCCAGGGGAGTCGGGCGCTTCAGGAGGTGTGGACGCGGGTGGGGTGACGGCGTCGCGAAGCGGCTCATCCCCGGGCTGGGGCGGGCGCTCGAGGACGATGGGGATGTCCTGGGTGGGCGCGACGTTCCAGTTGGGGGTGGGGGAGTAGGAGTCGGCGGCGACGTCGAGGCGGAACTCGAGCTGGATGTCGGTCCGAGACATCGTGGTTGCGTATCGTCCACACATGCCCCCAGCCTACTGGAAGAAAAATGTCGGAGGGATGGGAGACAATGAGGGGGTGAATATCGAAGAAGCAACAACACGCTGGAATGAGCTGGCGCCCAAGCTGCGCCGCGCGCAGGAGGCCTACCATTCGACGGGCGAGCCGATCATGGTGGACGCCACGTATGACTCGCTGATTGCGCAGATGCGCGCGCTCGAGGATCGCTTCCCACAGCTGTGGAGCCCGCAGTCGCCCACGATGAAGGTGGGGGCGAAGGTGGCGCGCGGGGCGGTGGCCGAGCTGCGCCATGCCGAGCGCATGTACTCGCTACAGGACGTGTTCAGCCGCGAGGAGCTGGCCACGTGGTTTGCCGGGATCACGGGCGAACTGCCGGAAGGGAGTCGGTTTACGGCCGAGGTGAAGATCGACGGGCTGGCGCTCAACCTGACGTACCGCGGCGGCGTGCTGGAGACCGCGGCCACGCGCGGGGACGGGGTGACGGGCGAGGACGTGACGCGCAACGCGCTCGCGATCCAGGCGATCCCCGCGCGGCTTTCGGGGGAGGAGTGGCCGGAACTGGTGGAGGTGCGCGGGGAGGTCTACTTCCCGATCGCGAAGTTCACCGAATTCAACGATCTGGTGGAGGCGCGCAACGAGGAGGTGGCGCGGCGCAACCAGGAGATCGATGCCTATAACAAGGCGCTGCGTGCCAAGAACGCCGGCCGGGCGAAGGAGGGGCTGGCGCCGCTACCGCGCCTGCAGCGCGAGGGGCTACTCAAGACGTTCGTCAACCCGCGCAACGCGGCGGCTGGAACGATGCGCCAGGAAGACAACACGGGCTTCGCGATCAAATCGCTGAGTTTCATCGCCCACGGGATCGGGGCTCTCGAGGGCGCCTCGGAGGCACTGCAGGAAAAGATGGCCACCCAGGAGGGCGTCTATGAGGTGTTCCGGGCGTGGGGGCTGCCCGTGTCGGGGCAGACGCGGATGGTGTCCACTCTGGCGGAGATTGAGGATTACCTCGATGAGTTTCAGGGGGCGCGGGCGTCGCTCGATCACGAGTTTGACGGCGTGGTCATCAAGCTGGAGGACCGGCGCGTGCAGGCACAGCTTGGCTACACGGCGCGCGTGCCGCGCTGGGCGGTGGCCTACAAGTTCCCGCCCACCGAGGTCCAGACCCGGCTGCTCGATATCCAGGTGCAGGTGGGCCGCACGGGGCGCGTCACGCCGTTCGCGGTGATGGAGCCGGTGTGGGTGGACGGCTCCACGGTGGCCCAAGCCACCTTGCACAACCCATTCGAGGTGGAGCGTAAGGGCGTGATGATCGGCGACGTGGTGATCTTACGCAAGGCGGGCGACATCATCCCCGAGGTGGTGGGCCCGGTGCTGGCGGAACGGGACGGCTCGGAGCGTGCCTTCGTCATGCCCACGCACTGCCCCGCGTGCGGGGGCAAGATCGCGCCGGCGAAAGAGGGGGATAAGGACCTGCGGTGTACGAACACGCGCTCGTGCCCCGCGCAGTTGCACCAGCGGGTGATCCACATCGGCTCGCGCGGTGCGCTCGACATCGAATCGCTGGGGGAGGAGTCCGCGCAGTGGCTGGCCGATCCGGACCGTTACCGGGCCGACGTGCTGATCGCGCTCGCCACCGGGCACGCGATTGAGCTCACGGATGAGGAGGCGCTCGCCGCGCATGAGGCCGGCTGGCCGCTGGAGGACGCGGCCGACCCGCGCGTGCGGATCGTGCTTACGCTTGAGCAGCGGGTGGAGCTGGGAATCACGAATGAGGACGGGGCGCTGCTCGACCCGGAGGGCGTGATTGGGGAGGAGCTCCAGCGCGAGCTCGGGATCCCCACAGCACAGAAGCCCTTCCTTGACACCGAGGCGCAGCTGTTCGCCCTCACGGCCGCGGGCCTGGAGGGTGTGCGAACATGGCTACCGATTCGGCTTGCCGGCGAGCACACGGGTGACTGGCGCTACGTGAGGGCCGGCTGGACCAAGCCGGCGTGGTCGCGGACCGGGCGCGCGGGCGAGGCGGGTGCGGGCAGAGCCGCGGAGGGGGCCGCGCGGGCGGGCTTCGAGGTGAAGACGATCTCGGCACCGTCGAAGACGTTGGAGAAGGTGCTCGCCGAAATCGAGAAGGCAAAGACGAAGGAGCTGTGGCGCAAGCTCGTGGCGCTCAACATCCGCCACGTGGGGCCGGTGGCCTCACGGGCGCTCGCGGCCCACTTCGGCTCGCTGGAGGCGATGCTGGCCTCAGGGCGCGCCCAGGTGGAGGCGGGGGAGGCGCCCTTCTCCGAGATCGACGGGGTGGGCGAGATCATCGGCCGCTCGCTGCTCGACTGGTTCGAGGAACCCTGGCATTGCGAGATCGTGGACGCCTGGCGGGCGGCCGGGGTCACTTTTGAGGACGAGCGCCCGGCCGGTGGGACCGGCACGGATGGTGCGGAGGGCGCGGACGGCGTCGTGCGGCCGTTCGAGGGCATGACGATCGTGGTGACCGGCGCGGTGGAAGGCTTCACGCGTGACGGGGTGGCCGAGGCGATCATGAAGGCGGGTGGTAAGGCCACCGGCTCGGTGTCGAAGAAGACCACCGTGGTGGTGATCGGGGAAAACCCGGGCGCGTCGAAGACTACGAAGGCGGAGGCGCTCGGCATTGAGACCTGGAGCGCGGAGGAGTTCCTGCGCAGGCTCGGCCGGGCGGACGGCTAGGGGGCGGCGGTGCGGCGTGCGTGGGCGTAGCGTTAGGCGGGTGAGGTCGCCGATCGGCCAGCGCGGGTAGTCGCGCCGGAGTGTCGTCGTTAAACGCTCCTGGAGCTTCGCCGTTTGCTCGATGAGGGCGTGAGTCCACGTGGCGGTGGACTCGATACCGTCCAACAAGTTCAAATCCGGCCAGGGAAAACTGCCCCGCGCGCTGACCTTAGAGTAGCGGGGCCAGCGGGCGCAGGATCCGCTCTGTGACCCGGGCCAGGGTGCTGCGCTGAGACCATTGGGCGGCAGTGAGCTCGCGGGAGTTGGACATGTCCAGCTCGAAGATCTCCTCCATGATCTTGGCGAACGGGTTGTTGAACACTTCGACGTTGATTTCGAAGTTGCCGTCCATGGAGATCCGGTCAATGTTGGTGGTGCCGACGGTGGACCAGATGCCGTCCACGGTCATGGTTTTGGCGTGGATCATGGCTTCCCGGTAGAGGAAGATCCGCACCCCGGAGGCCAGCAGGTCCTTGTAGTAGGGCCGACCCACCCAGTCGGCCACGATGTGGTTCGAATACTCGGGGATGAGCACTCGCACATCCACCCCGCGCCTCGCGGCGGAGGTGAGGGAGTGGAGGATCCCGGCGTCGGGAATGAAGTAGCCCATGGTGATGTAGACGTGGTGGTAGGCCCGGTCGATGGCGCCGAGGTAGGAGGCGCGCACGGGGTAGGACTTGAAGGCGGGCACGTTTTGCGTGGCGATCACTTTCGACGACCAGTGCGACAGCCCGCGGTCGGGCAGCTCGGGTTGGGAGTTGGGCCGGTAGACGTTCCACATGTCGACGAACGCGTTCTCAAGCTCCCACACGGACGGGCCTTTGATGCGTAGGTGGGTGTCGCGCCAGGTGTCGGCGTAGAGGGAGCCGATGTTGTAGCCGCCAACGAATCCGATCTCCTGGTCGACCACCAGCAGCTTGCGGTGATCGAAGCCGCGGTCGCGTCCGTTGCCGGTGAAGATGCCGGTGCGTAGGAGGGGGAAGAGGATGACGTGCAGGTTCTCTTGTTCGGGGAAGTCCCGAAAGCGTGGGTCTTGGTTGAGGTTGCCGAAGGTGTCGATGATGATGTACACCTGCACGCCGCGCCGGGCGGCGGCGATGAGGGCATTGCGGAACTGGTAGCCGACCTCGTCGGCCTTGATGATGTAGGTCTCGAAGAAGACTTGCTCGCGCGCGCCGTCGATAGCTTCGAGCATGTCGGCATAGAGGTCTTCGCCGAAGGTGTAGACGGTGAGGTCGGAGCCGGAGACGGTGGTGGTGCGTGGGGGCAGGGTGGGGAATTTGCCGGTGGGCGGGTTGCGACGTTTGCGGTGTTCGTCCACGGCGAGGACGGCGGCGACGGTGGCGAGCTGGGCACCGACGCCGGCGAGCACCCCGTACTTGAGGAGACGCTTGGGGGTTTCGCGATTTGGTCGCAGGAAGCGTGACATGTGCTAATAGTATCGAACGGGTTAGACTTTCCTCATGTCAAAGTTTTCAAAAGACGAGGTGGCCCGCCTGGCCGACCTCGCACGCATTTCCCTGACGGACGCGGAGATCGAGCAGTTCGCTGGCGAGCTGTCCACGGTCTCGAACGCGATGGAGAAGGTCTCCGCGGTCGCTTCCTCCGATGTTCCGGCTACCTCCCATCCGATTCCGCTCACGAACGTGTGGCGTGAGGATGTGGTGGGCACTGAAAAGCTGGATCTTGACCTGGTATTTGCTTCGGCGCCAGCCAATGAGGACGGCAAGTTCGCGGTGCCGCAGATCTTGGGGGAGGAATAATGGAGTTGCTGAAGAAGTCTGCAGTCGAGCTGGCGGCGATGTTGCGCGCCGGCGAGGTCACCTCGGTTGAGTTGACGCAGGCGTGCCTTGACCGGATTGAGGCGGAGAACGGGCACCTGAATGCGTTTCTTTTCGTTGACGCCGATGGCGCGCTCGAGATTGCGCGGGCTGTCGACGCCGATCGCGTGGCTGGCAAGGAGTTGCCGCCTTTCGCCGGTGTTCCGGTTGCGATCAAGGACAATATCTGCCAGCTGGGTACCCCGGTGACGTGTGGTTCGAAGATGCTGGAGGGCTGGATTTCACCCTATGACGCCACGGTGGTGAAGAACCTCAAGGAGGCCCGGCTGCCGATCGTGGGGCACACGAACATGGACGAGTTCGCGATGGGTTCGTCCACGGAGAATTCGGCGTTTGGCCCCACCACGAATCCGTGGGGCGAAAACCTGATTCCGGGTGGTTCGGGTGGCGGCTCGGCCGCGGCGGTGGCGGCGTACATGGTGCCGTGGGCGCTGGGCTCGGATACGGGCGGTTCGATCCGTCAGCCGGGCGCGGTGACGGGCACGGTGGGCGCCAAGCCCACGTACGGCAACGTGTCGCGTTATGGCGTGGTGGCGATGGCGTCGTCATTGGACCAGGTGGGCCCGTGTGCTCGCACGGTTGTCGACGCGGCGGCCCTGCAGGAGATCCTTTCCAGCCACGATCCGCACGATTCGACGTCGCTGCCCCAGGTTGCGACCGGCCTGCACGACGCGGCGGCCGAGGGCATGGCCGCGCAGGATCTGGCGGGCCTGCGGATCGGCGTGGTGAAGGAGATGTCGGGGGATGGCTTCGAGCCGGGCGTGCTCGCCGTCTTTGAGGAGACCGTGGAGAAGCTGAGGGCGCGCGGGGCGGAGGTCACGGAGGTGTCCTGCCCGGCGTTTGATTCGGCGATTGCGGCGTACTACCTCATCATGCCGGCGGAGGTCTCCTCGAATCTGGCGCGCTTTGATGGGGTGCGGTATGGCAACCGTGTGGAGCCGGAGTCTGGGCCGGTCACGGCTGAGACGATGATGTCGGCCACGCGCGGGGCGATGTTTGGTGCGGAGGTGAAGCGCCGCATCATCCTGGGCACGTACGCGCTGAGCTCGGGCCACTATGACCAGTTCTACGGCTCGGCGCTGAAGGTGCGCACGCTCGTGCATCGGGACCTGGACGCGGCGTTTGAGCAGGTGGATGTTCTGGTCACGCCCACGGCCCCCACGGTCGCCTTCGAGTTTGGCTCGAAGAAGGATGACCTGATGGCGATGTACATGAATGATATGACCACCACGCCGGCGAACCTGGCGGGCGTACCGGCGGTGTCGGTGCCGGCGGGGCTGGCGGACGGGTTGCCTGTGGGCTTCCAGGTGATCGCGCCGGCGCATGAGGACGCGCGCATGTACAAGGTGGCGGCGATGGTGGAGGCGGTCACGGACCCCTCCGCCCGCGAGTGCCCGATCGAAGTGGGGGAGAAGTAGAGATGGAAGAATTGATGGATTTTGACGAGGTCGCCGCGAACTTCGACCCGGTGCTCGGGCTTGAGGTGCACGTGGAGCTCGCCACGACGACGAAGATGTTCGACGCCGCCCCCAACGAGTTTGGCGGGGAGCCCAACGTTAACACCACCCCGGTCTCGCTTGGCCTGCCGGGCGCGTTGCCGGTGGTGAACAAGAAGGCAATCGAGTATGCGATCCGGCTCGGCCTGGCGCTCAACTGCAAGATCGCTGAATCGTGCCGGTTTGCGCGGAAGAACTACTTCTACCCGGACCTGTCGAAGAACTTCCAGACCTCCCAGTCGGACGAGCCGATCGCCTACGACGGCCACCTTGATGTGGAGCTCGACGACGGCGAAGTCTTCCGCGTGCTCATCGAGCGCGCGCACGTGGAGGAGGACGCGGGCAAGAACACGCACGTGGGTGGCGAGGGCCGCCTGCAGGGCGCCACGCATTCGCTGGTGGATTACAACCGTGCGGGCGTGCCGCTGGTGGAGATCGTGACCCGCCCGATTGAGGGCGCGGGGGCGCGGGCGCCGGAGGTAGCTGCGAAGTACGTGCAGACCATCCGCGATATTGCGCGCGCGATCGGGGTGTCGGAGGCGCGCATGGAGCGTGGCAACGTCCGCGCCGATGTGAACGTGTCGCTGCGCCCCAGCCCGGACGCGCCGCTGGGCACGCGCACGGAGACGAAGAACGTCAACTCCTTCCGCGCGATCGCCCGTGCGGTCGAGTTCGAGATGTGCCGCCAGGCCGCGGTGCTGTCCTCGGGCCAGGCCGTGTTGCAGGAGACGCGGCATTGGCAGGAGGCCAATTCGACGACGTCGCCCGGCCGGCCCAAGTCGGATGCTGACGACTACCGTTACTTCCCCGAGCCGGACCTGGTGCCGATCGCGCCTCCGGCGGAGTGGGTGGAGGAGATCCGCGCGTCGTTGCCGGAGATGCCGGCCGCGCGTCGTAAGCGGCTGACGGCCGAGTGGGGCGTGTCGGAGATGGAGATGCGTGACATCGTCAACGCCGACGCGCTGGACTTCATCAGCGATTCGGTGGACGCCGGGGCGAGCCCGGCGGGTGCTCGCAAGTGGTGGATGGGTGAGCTGGCCCGCTACGCGAAGGACAACGAGCTGGCGCTGGCTGACGTGCCGGTGAGTGCGGCCGATGTCGCCGAACTGGATGGGCTGGTACAAAGCGGCAAGCTGACCGATAAGCTCGCCCGCCAAGCCCTGGATGGGGTGTTGGCCGGGGAGGGCAGCCCGGCTGAGGTGGCGGCGTCGCGCGGGCTGGAGGTTGTGTCCGACGATGGGGCGCTCGGTGCCGCCGTAGACGAGGCGCTGGCCGCGAACCCGGACGTGCTGGAGAAGATCCGGGCGGGCAAGGTGCAGGCAGCCGGAGCGATCGTGGGCGCGGTCATGAAGGCCACCCGCGGCAAGGCGGATGCGGCGCGCGTGCGCGAGCTCATCATGGAGCGCTCGGGCCAGGCCTAAGTGCTCAGGGCGCGGTAGCGTGTGCGGGAACCCCGGCGGATGGTCGCCGGGGTTTTCCCTTGCGAGGGCACTGGTCGGTGGGCGGAGGCGCGTGGTGATACGGGGTTTCCCGGTGGATGAAACTTTGGGGCCTTGGGCCCGGTGACCTGACAGAATAATCCCGCAAGTACGAGAGACAAGGCAGAATATGGCAAAGCCGAGACCGAGTTATGCGGTGACGTTGCGCATCGAGATTCCCTACGACGATCACGCAGTGCCGCGTATCACCAACGAAATCAGCTACGAAGACGCGCTGATCACGGGAATTGACATGGTGCGTTCCGACGACGAGCACCTGCTGTTCGACGTCACGTGCATGACGCACGACCTGGATCACGCGAAGAAGATCCGCAAGAAGCTGCAACGCACCGAGGGCGTGATCGTGCATGGGATTCACGACGCGACCGTGCAGGCCCACCTGGGCGGTAAGATCGAGGTGACGCTCAAGCGCCCGCTGAAGACGCGCCAGGACCTGTCGAAGATTTACACGCCGGGTGTGGCGGCGATCTGCGAGAGGATCGTGGAGGATCCGAGTGAGGCGCGCAGGCTCACGATTAAGCGCAACACGGTCGCCGTCGTAACCGATGGGACGGCCGTGCTGGGCCTGGGGGATATCGGGCCGCTGGCCGCGATGCCCGTCATGGAGGGCAAGGCGGCGCTGTTCAAGAATTTCGCAGGCGTGGATGCGTGGCCGGTATGCCTGGACACGAAGGACACCGAGGAGATGATTGCGATCGTAAAGGCGATCGCGCCCGGGTTTGCGGGGATCAACTTGGAGGACATCTCGGCGCCGCGGTGTTTCGAGATCGAGCGCAGGCTGCGCGAGGAGCTCGACATTCCGGTCTTCCATGACGATCAGCACGGCACCGCGGTTGTGGTGCTGGCGGCGCTGATTAACGCGCTGAAGGTGGTTCACAAGAAGATCGAGGACGTGCGGATTGTGGTGTCGGGCGTAGGTGCGGCCGGCAACGCCATCATCCGCCTGCTCACGAGCCAGGGCGCCCACGATATCATCGGCTGCGGGCGCAACGGCGCGCTGGGAGCGTTCCGCGAGGAGGCCGACCCGGACCGCAACTGGCTGGCGCTAAACACCAACCCGCGCCAGGTGCAGGGTAGCCTCAAAGAGGTACTGGCGGGCGCGGACGTGTTCATCGGCGTCTCGGCGGGAAACATCCTTGACGGGGACGACATCGCGACCATGGCCGACGACGCCGTGGTGTTCGCCCTCGCTAACCCCACGCCGGAGGTGGATCCGGGCGTTGCGGGGGATCATGCGGCGGTGGTGGCCACGGGCCGGTCGGACTATCCGAACCAGATAAACAACGTGCTGGCCTTCCCGGGTTTGTTCCGCGGAATGCTGGACGTGCGGGCGGGCGAGGTGACCGACCAGATGCTGGTGGTTGCCGCGAACGCGATTGCGGCGGCGGTGGAGCCGGCGGAGCTGAATTCGGCGTTCATCATTCCGGGTGTCTTCACGCCCGACCTGGCTGAGAAGGTGGCGGGCGCGATTCGCGAGGAGTTCGCCAACGGGCAGTAGTAAAGAAAAGGGCGTGAATGCGCGCAAGCGGCGGGCACGCCGGGCACTTGGAGCGCGAAAGGGAGCCCGCATATAGCACAGATCGCTGGGGGCGCGCCGATTCCGACGCGCCCCCAGCCCTATGTCATGCGTCATGGTCGGCCTTTCCGCCTGTTTTCGCAGTTCAGAGCGGTGTGAGGAGGGGCACGGCGCTGAAGTTTGACGTTGTGGGCGCAAGGTGTGTAAATTCTTTTCTTGCCGCCGGAGCGTGAGACTCGCGGGACGAGCGGCAAACATCTTTCCGATTATGTGATCTAGACACCGGTATTTGACTCCGGTCGAAAGATGAAGTAAGTTGGAGAGGTTGCTCCCGAGGGGCGCAGCGAAGAACACTCGCTGGTCTCGCGAGTGGGTGTGTTGTTTGATATCTCAATAGTGTGTCAGCTTTTTATGTTGTGTTTTTTGCAGCTGGCCTTTTTGGTTGGTTGTGTTTTTTGCCAGTTTTTCTGGTTGTTTGAGTCTGTTTGTCAGGCTT